>NZ_FOCP01000004.1 GCF_900110145.1 Nitrosomonas marina
ACGGCTGGTTCTAACCGCTTAGATTATTTTTATACGCCGCTATGATTGCAAGTTCAGCTACAAAAACACAGATTTTGAGTTTTCACACAGTCTGGGTCGAAACCCGAAATGGCACGATTGTAGCCCTGGGTACACGTTTTATCGTCGAACTCAGTGACAATACGACCACGCTGACCATGCTTGAATCCGAGGCAGCTGTTCATCTGGCTGAATCAGACTTCACCCAAAGCGGTGCTACTACCATAACGCAGACACTTAACGCGGGCCAACAGGTAACATTTTCCAACGGATGGATCGGCGACATTGAAACAATCGACATTCGCGGGATTTCAGATGCCTGGAAATTCCGACATCTTGTCGTTAGCAATATTCCGTTACCGGATGTGCTCGACCAGCTTTCGCGGTACCGCTCCGGTTTTATTCGCTATAACCGCCAGAAACTCGAAAAGATGACGGTCAGCGCTGTGCTGCCGGTTGACGACACCGATAAGGCGTTGCATCTGTTGACTAAAAGCTTCCCGATACAAACCCACACCATTACACCCTGGTTGGTCGTCGTTGAGCCAAAGGCCAAATAAAAGGCGTTTCAACACACTGAATAAAACCCGAATCGGTTGAGCCCTTCTGGTCTGTTGTCGGCATGAGTTCCGTAATTTCATTTTTTTCATCTAAATAAACAACATATCCAGATTGACAAGAATGAATAACAGGAACTCACAATGCCTCGTAGAAAACAATCGAGTAACAAAGCGTTACAATTCCGGGTTTATTTCAACGCGCTGTCTTTACGGTTATTGTAACTGCAACTTCAATAACAATCGGCGCGCTTATCATGCCTTCCGCTTTGCATGGCCAGGATCAGTCGACTGAAACAGTGCATTACAGCATTCCGCCCGGTCCACTGGAACAGTCATTAAACCGGTTTACACAGCAGGCCGGTATCACCATTTCAATGGATGCAGATCAAATAAAACACCTGAACACAGGCGGCCTTGAGGGCAATCACAGTACAGAAACCGGTTTGGCGACACTGTTGAAGAACAGAGGATTTACATTTGAAAAAAACGCTGCTGGTTATGTACTGGTTGACACTCCTGCGCTAAAACTGAACAAACAGGAAGCGGTTAATTTCCCGAAATTACTGTAACCGGACTGGGTAATTCGGATTCTCCTAATGATACACGTTATCAACGAAATAATGCCGCCACCGACACGCCGATCATGGAGAATCCGGTTTCAGTTCAGGTAATACCGCAGCAAGTTCTCAAAGATCAACAGGATTTTGATCTTGCCGATGCTGTTTAAAAACGTTAGTGGTGTCGTTCCTCAGTTTGGTTTCGGTTACCGGGAAGGATTCCCGAGTCGAGGTTCTCAAGGGCCGGCAGCAATCCTGTAGGCAATATCGAGCCTGGCGGTTTGATTATCTAGTGACCAAACGTCCCCAGGCGGAGCGTTACTATGCTCTTTCATAGCAATTCGGATCATACAGCACATTCCGCACGCTTATGGATGCAACCGGTGCTGTGACCAGCGACGGTTCACTCAGTTACAGGCTCAATTTCGAATACCTCAACCAGGGCAATTTTCGCGATTTTGTAGGTGCCGCCCGTATCATGGTCGCGCCATCTTAATGAATCAACGGGTGGCATCGACCGCTGGTCATTTTTTGCACCATTCAAACAGGAAAGTCATTTCGGAACACTGGATTTCAATGGTAAGTTTTCGGCCTGGGGTATCAGACATAATGTGCTCGTAGGTACGGATTATTATTGGTATAAATATCTGGAAAATGATGTTTTTCTTGATACGCCACCCCACGCCAGCCCAATAAATATTTTCAATCCGGTTTATGGGACAATTACCGATCAGTTCAAAGAGTTGCCACATGATTTCGAATGGGGCGCCAGGCAAGACTGGTATGGCGTTTTCGTGCAGGACCAAATTTCCTTTCGTAAGCAACTGCATTTACTGGCCGGTTTCCGGTACGACCATGCGACGACCAACCAGCTCAGAGGATTTCCTGCAGAAAAGCTGGAGTCGGACAAAGCCGAGAAATTTTCACCACGTGTCGACTGGTGCGACATTATGTCGCATTTCCATTTACCGGGTACTCAAGCATAATGCTGACGACATCACCGATAGTACACTTCAAAGCTTTCTCAACCCGTTGTATGAGTTCCAGCGTTTTTCTCACCCAGATATACCTGAAACATATTTTTGAGTTGCGTGCCTTTCTGGTAAGACGCGTAGGTTGCCGTGAAATTGCTGCAGAACTGGCACAGGAATCTTTTCTCCGGATAATGTATTATCAACACACTGATACCTTACACAATATTCGCGCATTACTTTATCAGATTGCCGGCAACCTGGCTGTCGATTATCACCGTATGCAAATCAGGCAACCTGTCCATACAACCATCAACGAACTGTCCGTACACGAAATCCCAGTCAGCGACGCATCCGACCCCGCCCGAATTGTCTTCGCACGCCAGATCCTTGAACAACTGTGCAATGTTATCGAGGAATTACCACCACAATGCCATCGCGCGTTTGTGTTGCACAAATTTGATGGCTTGTCCCATGCAGATATAGCCAGTCAATTGGGCATCACCCGTAATGCCGTCGAAAAACTGCTGATCCGTGCGCTTGTCCGGCTACGAAGAGTATTGGCATAATTGCTGTAATGTCCAAGCCAAAATTTGTCGGCCAGTCACAGCATACGCCGAAAGATGACTCACTGACCGAAGAAGCGGCAGCCTGGTTTCTGCGTATGCAGCAAAGTAACCGCAGCGACAGCGAACAGCAAGCCCTTGAGGCATGGCTGTCACAAAGCGAGGCGCATCGTGCGGAATATCAGCAGTACGCCCGGCTTTGGCACAACCTTGACTACCTGGAACCGAAACCCCGAAAAAAATTTCGCGCCACAGTTGCTGGAATACTGGTTCTGGTATTGATATGCGGTATTTTTCAGTGGGTCACCCAGATAGAAGAGATAATCGTTACCGCCGTTGGGGAGCACAAACGTATTGTTCTGGCTGACGGTACTACCATCGACATCAATACAAATACGAAACTACGATTGGCATTATTCGGATTCACGCGCACGGTTACCATTGAACACGGCGAAGTATTGTTCAACACAGGCAGCGAACGCCTTCGCGCTTTTGCGGTTAACGCAGGAGGCGGTGTAATACGGGATATCGGTACAGAATTTAATGTCCTCACGGAGAATGGCGAAACGACCGTTGCCGTGCTGGAAGGCGCTGTAGAGATTACTCTGGAGGATCAGGACAATGCCAAGGCGATCGTCCATAGCGGAAAGCAGCTGTCTTACTCTGGGCAAGGCCTATCGGATATCTCCCACACGGACGCAGAAACCGCAACCGCCTGGCGCAAAAACAGGCTGATATTCCGGGACACGCCACTGAACGAAGCTATACGCCAGATTAACCGCTATCATACCCGTCCCGTCAGACTCGGCGAACCGCAGCTACATGGCCATAAGGTCAGCGGTGAGTTCAATACAACAGATCGCGACGGGCTGATCGTCGCATTAAAAACATTATATGGATTAAATTCCAGCGAACTGGATGATATGACAGTACTTTACGCTAAAAAACAGCTTAAAGCCGGAATGCCATAACTCATTACGTATTGCTAAAACAGACACCGTTACCGGTCAAACAAAACCACTGCATCAACGAGTCGATTCGCGTTGATGCGACCAAACAGTCAATGTCGTGCACAAATGCCAATTGACTCGCCGAATCGATTTTAAATTCACACTCCGCCATCAGGCTCTTGGACCCCTTCTCAATTGTTCTGACATGCGGTTAATTCAGACATACTCGTCGTAAATCCAGACCAGCGTGTTCCGTCCCTCGCAACGTCACAATATGAGCGCAGCCCATTCCGGTTCCTGCAGCAACAATGATTCCGCACCAGCGACCGGGACACCTGGCAAATACCGATAAGCAAGTAGCAGGATATCAGTCCAATCATCAGCAATATTCCTATTCAAATCGCTATCGCTGCTTTTAATCCATCATCAGCCTACTGCACCATGCTTTTATGCGTACTTCAATCGTTCTTCGGACGTCACCCTGATCAATCGCACTAATGGTTCTGAACATACAATCACTTCGTTTTTAAAATCGTGATAGTTTCAGTGTGCAAACGCCCTGCGTTATCGGTCTACTTAGTCAAGACTATTTTAAGGGCGACACAGTTTCCTTATGCTACGAATACCCCCTGCCCGTCGTTTGATTTTTTCATCATCTGAATGTCAGGTGATTGATCCGTTTTTCGTTTTACTCAATATACCGGCCTGACCGGCTCTACTATAAACAGAATAACGGAGAAAAAGAATGAACAATGTATCAAGGGCGCTCGTGTTTTATTTTCTGCTAGCCGGGCCAGTACTTGCACAAAGTACAACATTAAATATCCCGGCGCAGACGCTGCAGGATGCCCTGTACAGCCTGTCCAGTCAGACAGGGATACAACTGCTGTTTGATGCCGAAAATATGAAAAACCTGCAAAGCCGATCCGTAAAAGGTTCTATGAACCCTGAAACGGCGTTGGACCGCCTGCTTGCAGATACGCCCTATACGTATGAGGCAAGCAGCGCAAACACTTATGTTATCAAAGCAGCGCCGACAGAAAAACCACATCTAATGCCGGAAGTCAAGGTGACGGGTATGATTGCCCCGGACTCGCCCTACAGTAAACGCTATAACGTACCCAGTGCGACAACCGCCACCAAAACGAATACACCGATCATGGAAACCCCGATGGGCATTCAAGTGGTGCCCAAATCGGTACTCAACGACCAACAGGCCATTACGTTAGAGCAATCGTTGAACAATATCAGCGGTGTTTTCCCTGGTCTCGGGTTTAACGGCGTCGAAACGTTTAATATCCGGGGGTTTGATACCTTTGATTACTATCGAAACGGCGTGCGGTTTCAATCAGCGCTGACACAAACTGGCAATAGAGAAATCGCCAACCTGGAAAGGATTGAAGTCCTGAAAGGCCCCGCGTCCATTTTATTCGGCAGGATTGAACCGGGCGGCATGATCAATCTGGTACCGAAAGCGCCACAAGCCAACTCATATTATTCGCTGCAACAGCAATTCGGTTCGTACAACCTGTACCGTACTACCCTGGATGCCACCGGTGGCTTGAATCAGGATGATTCGCTCTTGTATCGCCTGAATTTTGCGTACGAAGACAAAGGCTCATTCCGCCAGTTTGTCAACAATCATCATTTTTTTGTCGCGCCAGTGATTCAATGGCGAATATCAAACCGTACGCAGATAACCGCTGAAATGGAATATAAAACAGGAAAATTCACACCGGATTACGGTTTTCCTGCAATCGGCAACCGGCCGGCCAATTTACCAGTCAACCGGAACCTGGGGGAATCCTTTAGCAAAGGCAGTTATGACGAAATTACAGCGGGTTTCCATTGGTCGCATGCATTGAATGACAACTGGGAAATTAAACACCGTTTTTATTTGCAACGCACAGACGAAGAGGACAATGCTGTCATACCGTCAGGATTACGTACTGACAATCGAATACTGGACCGGTTTTTCGCCGGATTCAGAAACAATGATGTCGAAACTTATACAACCAATGTAGACATTACCGGGAATTTTGAAACATTTGGCATTCGGCATACGGTGCTGATGGGGGGTGATTATTATAATTTTAAAAACAGCGGTCTCTTGATCGATAATTTTAATTTCCCATCCATTGATATTTTAAATCCAATACATGGGGGAACAGCAGCTCGCGATCCACTCGATGATTTTCTTTTTGCGACACGTGAAGACTGGTTTGGTCTGTATTTTCAAGACCAGATTAAATTACCCTATAACGTTCATATACTGGCAGGTTTTCGCTACGATAATGCACGGATCGAGGCCGACAATACATTTGGCGGTGTAACGACATTTCTAGACAGCAAGCAAGACAGGATATCGCCGCGTGTCGGTGTGCTATGGCAGCCGGTACCGTTTGTCTCTTTTTACGGCAATTATGTTGAAAATTTTGGCGCTCCCAATTTATTTGCCACTGGTATAAATGGTCAATCACTCAGAGCGGAAACTGCACAACAGTGGGAAGCCGGGATTAAAACAGAATTTTTTGATGGACGCCTGAGTGCGACTGCAGCCTGGTTTCAGTTGACCAAGCAAAATATGGCTGTTGGCCACCCGGATCCGCAACTGGCCGCACAAGGTTTCTCTGTATTGACCGGTGAAGCGCGAAATGAAGGCGTTGAACTGGACATTAACGGCGAATTGCTGCCGGGTTGGAATGTCATAGCCAACTATGCCTATATTGATTCGGACATTACTCGAGCTAATGACGCAACACTGGGCAATCGCTTCCCCAACGTTCCCAAACACGCCGGAAATATCTGGTCGACCTACGCTTTTCAGAATGAATCCTTGCGCGGCCTGAAAATCGGTGGCGGGGTCACGTTAAGAGGCAAGCGCGAAGGCAATCTGGATAATGATTTTCAGATGCCCGGTTATGCAGTATTTAACCTGATGACCAGTTATGCGATAAAACTGGGAAAAGCGCGGTTAACGGCGCAATTCAATGTCAATAATCTGTTTGATAAAGAATATTTCCCAAGCAGCGGTGGCTTTAACCGCATGCGTATTACAGTAGGCACGCCGCGCGTTTTCCTCGGATCAATTCGGATAGAATATTAACTGAATAAATTGGCGGCGCCACTTGCTTCCCTTCATGCCTGTCTCAAAATACACCTTGACCGTAACCAGCCACCCTGAATCTGCTGTGGCCGATCAGGCTCACTTAACGATTTGGCGTGCCGTCTCAAGATAGCGCAATCCTTCTGACCGGGTAGCTTCAGTGTCGCCAGTTTCTGAACCGACATGCACTGCTTCAAGCGTTTCAGCCAGCTCCAGCATTGAGGTATTGATTCTTTCAAGTGCGTTTTCAAGTGTGTATGTCAATTCATGAATCTGCTGCATATCAGGCGCACTCAGTGTCTCCTGCTTCAAAACTTCAGAGAGTTTCTGGTTATATTCGGAAAAATTGACCAGCGCCTGCTCAAGCGTCTCGGACGACTTGCCTTTGAAATGACCTTGTGAATCGTCCGCTACAGCAGCGGATGCGGCCAAAATAAACACAATGATGATCAACATAGTTATTTTCTTCATGACACCTCCTTTTGAAAATTCTTAATTGATCAGCATAGCATAACGAAAACTATAACGCAGACAGTAGCTCACTTTTGTCACTGCATTACTGCGCTGCTACGACAATTTGCCACATTTTATTTTTTATAATTTACCGGGATAATCTGGCGCAATTTGGTATGCGCGCTGCCAAAGCCGCATGGTTTTTCTTGTCATGTTTTCACATCGACTCATCCATACTCATAGAACTGTACGCAAAATACCGGTCACAACTCATCTCCAGTATTGCACGTCTGACCGGTTGTCACGAAACAGCTACGGAACTGGCCCAGGAAGCGTATATTCGGTTGCTGGTAACCGGCAACCAGACATCCATCAAAACGCCCGAGACATATCTGTTCAGAATCGGACACCAGACGCGATAACGCCCGGTCTTTCAATGAACTGCTGGAGCGGCTGATGACCGTGGGCATCACCGGCTTTGGGTTGGTCATGCTGGTACTCATGCTTTTTCTGCGCACACATATCGCATTTTGGACGGCAATGGGTGTTACTGTCGCCTTTTTCGGCGCATTCTGGCTGCTGCCGATGACCGGCGTCAACCTGAACATGCTGACTTTGTTTGGCTTTGTACTGGCGGTGGGTGTACTCGTGGACGATGCCATCATCGTCAGCGAACGTATCCATGCTGTTCAGACACAAGGCAATCCCGGACTGCCGAGGGCCATACAGGGTGTGCAAGAAGTTGCCGTTCCCGTTGCCGTTGGCGTATGCATCGCGTTGATCGCATTCCTGCCCGGTTATTTTGTTGAGCCAAGCTGGGCCACCCGGTTTATGAAACCCGTCGCAACTGTCATGATTCTCACGCTGGCATTTTCACTGTTTGAATCCCTGCTGATCCTGCCTGCCCATTTGACAACGCTTCATAAACCTCCGACAAATAATTTATTAACCCGAATTCGCATCGCTGTCCAGCTAAAACTGGATATTTTTATCAACCGGGTTTATCGGCCGTTGCTGCATCGCCTGATAGACTGGCGCTACACGTCGCTGGCTGCTTTTATCGCAGCGCTGATCATCGGGTACGCCGTCGTCAAGGGCGGTTATATCGGTGTCAATCTGCAGCCCGCAAACGCTTTCATGTACGCGAAATCGTCACGAGCTGGTATAAGCATATCGGCGATTTTGGGGACTTCCAACCCGATTTCCATACACCGACCGAGAAGGAGCTGGTCGACCTGGAAATTGAACTGCTGGCGCAGGATCCGGATATACTGAACGCTGCTGCCGACACGGTAAAAACTCACCTGATGCATTACCCGGGCATTGCCGATATCACCGATTCGCGCAAACCTGGAAAATCCGAACTCAGGTTCAGGCTAAAACCCGAAGGCGAGCGGCTTGGGCTGCGCCTCAAAGATCTTGCCGAGCAGGTGCGGCACGCTTACCAGGGTGAAGAAGCTCAGCGTTTCATGCGCGGGCGCTTTGAAGTTAAAATCCAGGTGCGACATCCGCGTCTGGAACGCGAAGCGATAGAAGATCTACTGACAATGCCCGTACTGCTGCCAAACGGTGGGCAGGCACCGCTTGGCACAGTGGCCGAAATTGATTTTGCGCCAGGTTTCGGTGCGCTGAAACGAGCCGACCGTATGGGCGTGGTAGCCCTTCACGTACAATTGATAGATTCACCGCCAATCAGTGCTGACAAAATCGATCAGGACCTGACGTCACAGTTCTTTCCTGCGCTTGAGCGTCAATATCCGGGAATCCAGGTTTCCCGTGGTGAAGCAGCTGAAGAAGCGGATGAAATCATGGATGATCTGAAACGCAACACATTCATAGCGCTGGCAATTATGTATGCTCTGCTGGCTGTAGCATTCAATTCCTATACACAGCCGCTGCTTTTCCTGCTGGCAGTTCCGGTTGCATGGCTGGGCGCGATACTGATCCATTGGGCCGCAGGACTGAATTTTTCTTTTCAGTCGCTGATCGGCATGGTGGCAGCTAGCGGTGTTGTCGTCAATGACAGCGTCGTTCTGTTACATTTCATACAAAGAAAACGGAGCGAATTCTTAAACCTGGCCGACCTGATCGTCGACGCGTGCGTCTCCCGCTTCCGGCCGATTCTGTTGGTGGCCCTGACCAGCATTGCCGGGTTCGCGCCAATGCTGTTTGAAACCAGCGAGCAATCACGCTTCCTGGTACCGGTCACATTGTCGCTTGCAGCAGGACTCAGCTTCGGCATGATTGCAACGCTCATACTGGTACCCACCTGTTATGCGGTGCTTGCCGATATTCAGCAATTTTTTTTACGACACCCCCGTGCTTTCCTTCGCCCGGGCAAATCCTGACGACACTTTTCGTTATTTTAATATCAGAATCAAACTCGGCACTGACCGCGACAATTTGTCACATTCACAGACGCACACATGTTAGCGATAATGACCGGCATGTAATTATCATAACGGCCCTAACGGGTCATAGCATTTTTCCATGCCTTATGTCATCCACTGCAAATAACAGTCCTGCATTTATCGACGCACTGTACCGCGCACACCATGGCTGGCTAACGGCCTGGCTCAAAAAGAAAATGGCATGCCCGCATCATGCCGCCGATCTGTCGCACGATACGTTTATTCGCTTATTATTGCAGCCGAAATTGCCCGTTTTAAAAGAACCGCGTGCTTATCTGCTGGTCACCGCCAATCGGCTGATGATCAATTTGAATCGCAGGCGTCGTGTTGAAGAAGAAACGCTGTACAGCATGGCAATGCTGATCTCCGGATTATCAAGCCAGGACGTAGCGCATGACTCAGCCGTCCGACAATTGCTTGAACGTGTGCTGCTTATGCTTGTTGAAGAGCTTGACGGTCGATCCAGAAAAGCTTTTATGTTGTCACGTGTTGACGGGATGACTTACGCAGAAATTGCACTTGCCATGAATGTTTCCGAGAATCGTGTCAAGCAGTATCTCGTCAAGGCACTGGCATACTGCCATCAGCGGTTACATCAATTCAAGGCTGAACTGCATGACTGAAACAACACAGACAGATCAGACAGCCGGTTCGAATGTACCCTCGTTGAGCGAACAGGCTGCCGAATGGGCTGTTTGCATGTCAGGCAAACATGTCAGTCCTCAACAGCAGGCGGATTTCAAGGCCTGGCTGGCGCAGGACTCACGCCATGGGGAAGCATACGCACAGGTCGAGACGCTTTGGCACAGTATTACCCCCAAAAAACACCGTAACAATTCGACTATCAAGTCGTTGCTGGGCATTGCTTTGCTGCTTGGATGCCTGTATGGTCTGCCGTTTTCCGTATGGCTGGCAGATGAACGTACCGGTACCGGTGAAATCCGGCACATCACACTGAACGATGGCAGCCGTGTCACACTGGATAGTAACAGCGCGGCAGACATTGCGTACGATTCACACCAGCGGCGTATCTTCTTACACCGTGGCCGCATACTCGCATATGTAGCACCCGAATCTTCAATCAAACGACCGCCATTTATAGTTGAAACCCGCGACGGATCGGCGCAGGCATTGGGAACACGCTTTATCGTGAACCGAACCGGCACAGGCAGTACAGTTACTGTGCTCGAGTCGCAAGTAACTGTTGCAAATCGTTCCAGGCCGCATCGATTCGTTACCCTTCAGGCCGGTCAAAGCATCCGCTTCGGCAGCGAGGAACTGCAACAACCCGTAGCAGCACCATCATTTGCTGCAAGCTGGGCGCAGGCGCGACTGATTTACCAGAACACACCGCTCGGTAAAGTCGTTCACGATCTGACACGCTATCGAAGCGGCTACCTGGGCGTGAACGAACAGGCTGCACAGCTCCATTTCACTGGTGTTTTACCGGCAGACGCCCCTGAAGAAGCGCTGAATATTCTGAAAAATGCATTGCCGGTCAGCATAACCCGATACGGTGATTGGATTGTCCGGATTGAAACTTCAAACTAAACCAGTAAAAAATATTCGTATGCACATATCATAACCAGATCCTACCTGACCTCTCTCAACCTCCTGCCATATACGCCTGTTCCGCAATGTTCTTTTGCGTGACAGGCGTCTTTTTTTGATTAATTTAATTTGCTTTCGGGACTACCCGATTTTCCGGCTCGCGTGTCATAGGTAATAAAAGATCTATAACACAACAACAGGAACAAAAATGTTGATAAAAACGATAATGGGCTTTCGCAATATCAGTATGTTAATCGGCTGCATACTGCCTCTTTGGATCTTGGCAGCAACGCATGCAAGTGCGCAAGCAACACAACAAAGCGTAGATATTTATATCGATACGCAACCGCTCGACCAGGCGATCACGCAATTGGCCGAACAGGCAGGCATTTTGATCGGCACGGATGCAAGCCTGGTAGCCAACAAGCAGGCGCCACAGATCAATGGACGATATACAGCGGAGCAAGCGATCATGCAGCTGCTCAAGGGCAGCGGGCTTTCTGCCATTGAAAGCGCACCGGGGCAATACACGCTAATCGCGACATCGGATACCAGCAGTAACAGCGACCCCGTCAAACTGCCTGAGGCGAGAGTCACCGGCTTCATGGACCCGGACCCGGACGCGTCGGGCAACCCGAGTTATACGCGCACCAATGCGTCAACCGCGACCAGAGTCGATTTGCCGCTGATGATCACGCCGGCTTCCGTTCAAGTCGTTCCGCAAGCAGTATTAGAGGATCAACAAGCCATTCAGATCGAAGATGCAGTCAAAAATGTCAGCGGCGTTTCTCCCGGGTTTACTTTCGGGGGGATGAGCCAGTCATTCATGATCCGGGGTTTTGAAATGGGTTTCGCCAGTTTCCGCGACGGATTCAGGTTTCCGCTCGCTACAAGTTTTTCATTGGCGAACATCGCGCGGGTGGAAGTATTGAAAGGCGCCACGACAAATTTATACGGCCGGATCGAACCGGGCGGCATGGTCAATCTGGTTACCAAGCGGCCGCAGGCGGAACGCTATTACGCGTTAAATCAGCAGTTCGGGTCGTACGGCCAGTTCCAGACACTGGCTGACGCCACCGGTGCGATCAACGACAGCGGCACGCTGCTGTACCGCCTGAATTTCGAATACCTCAACCAGAATTCATTCCGCGATTTCGGCTTCAGCGACCGGATTTTCGTCGCACCGTCGGTCACCTGGAAAATGCACCGAGCACCCAGTTTGATGTGGATTTTACGTATAAGGATCTGGAGACGCGTGAAGATTATGGTATTGTCGCGCTCGGAAACCGCCCGGCCAGGGTGCCGCGATCGCGCTTCCTGGGTGAGCCGGCGGATAAGACGCATGAAAACATTTACAATACCGCCGCGACATTAACGCATGCGTTTAACGACGACTGGCGGGCGCGGGCGCGCTTCAGTTATTTTCACCGGGATGTTAGAGATCCGCAAACCACTGGGTTCGATCTCGATGAAATGACGGGCGTATTGCAACGGGGATACTATAGAGGCGATGCGTCCACCATTGCCTATCAGGGTACGGTTGACGTCACGGGGCGTTTCAATACCTACGGCATCGAGCATAACGTGCTGGCGGGATGGGAATACTACGGGTCATTTGGCGGGGTTCAATCAATTTCGGCCGATGCCAGCCCGATCAATATATTCCGTCCGCAGTACAGCCGTGAGAATCTGGGGTCATTACCCAGAAATTTTTTCATCGATCAGACGAACGAGTGGAACGGCGTGTTTTTTCAGGATCAAATTACGTTGTTTGACAAGCTGCATCTGATGGGCGGCGGGCGATATGACTGGGCTACCAATGCAGTAGGTTTGGCTTTCGGTGAGGATCAATCGCTGGCCGATGCCGAAGCGGCGGCGCGGAAAGTCAATAACGCACGCTTCAGCCCGCGCGCGGGGATTGTGTATCAGCCATGGGAATGGCTGTCGTTTTACGGTAACTACGTGCAATCGCTGGGTTCCGCCAATAGGGCCTTCGGTATTGACGGTAACGTACTCAAACCGCAAATCGGCGAGCAGTTCGAGGGCGGATTCAAGACTACGCTGTTTGGCGGCCGGCTGAATTCCAACGTGGCGTATTATCATCTGACCCGGCAAAACCTCGCGGTGAGCGTTCCCGGACAACCCTTTTCAGTTGCGGTCGGCGAAGCGCGCAGTCAGGGTGTGGAAGTAGACGTTTCGGGGCAGGTCACCGATGGACTGAGCCTGATTCTGACCTATGCGTATACCGACGCCGAAGTACTGGAGGGCGATAACAAGGGCAACCGGCTGTGGAACGTACCCAAACACTCGGGAAGTATATGGGCGCGTTACGATGTGCCGGTTGAACCGCTGCACGGCCTCAGTTTCGGCGCCGGTGTTTTCGTACAGGACAAGCGTCCGGGCGATCCGGCGAATACCTTCATTCTGCCATCGCAGGCGCGTGTCGACGCCATGGTGCGCTACCGTTCCAAGCTGATGAAATCACGCTTGAGCGTGCAGCTCAATGCGTACAATCTGGCGGACAGCACGCTTTTTGGCGGCACGCTGGGTGACCGGAATTCTATTAATGTCGGCATCCCACGCATGTTTGTCGGCTCGATTAATTATGCAATGTGACGAGTTAAATACTATTTTAGAAGATAACTACTGTTTCAATTTCATGTTGTAGTGCCTATGCGTCGATTACTTACCATTGTTCACCGCTATACCGGTCTGCTGCTGGCGCCGTTTCTGCTGATTGTGGGACTCACCGGCAGCGTTCTGGCGTTTTACCATGAACTGGACCGTTGGCTGAATCCATCGATGCTGACGGTACCGGTTCCCCAATCGTCATCGGTTTTGCCATTTGATCCGTTTGCACTGCACGAGCGTGCGGAAAATCAGACGCCGCATGCGCAAGTTGACTGGTTCGATCTGACGTTTGAACCGGGGCAGGCTTATCGGTTATTTCTGCTGCCGCGAATCAATCCGCACAGTGGCTTGCCTTACGATCTTCCCTATAATGAAATCTATTTCAATCCGTATACGGGAGAACAAACAGGGGCGCGCACCTGGGGTGAAGTATCACTCGCAAAAGAAAATATTCTCTCATTTCTGTATCGGCTGCATTATGCGCTGGCACTGCCCGAGCATCTCGCGATGTTTGGCATGACCATTCTGGGTGTGATTGCGCTGCTCTGGTTTCTGGATAGCTTCGTTGGATTCTATTTGACTGTTCCGCAGCAACGAATGAAGCAGTCCTTACCGTACAAACAGTACTGGCAACGCTGGAAACCCGCGTGGCACATCAAACCAAGCCGGTTTAACTACGATCTGCACCGTGCCTGTGGCTTGTGGTTGTGGCCTGTACTACTGGCGCTGGCTTGGTCGGGGGTGGCGTTCAATCTGAAAGAAGTATATCAACCAGTAATGAGCTCTGTGTTGAATATGCGTGACCTGGATGCATTACCCAGACTGGATAAGCCGCTTAAGACACCCGGGCTCGATTGGCGAGCTGCACATCAATTCGGACACGAGTATATCCAGCGGGCATCTGAAGAATACGGATTTGTAGTAGAGCGCGAGCTGTCGCTGTTTCTTGATCGGGTGCACGGTGTGTATCACTACAGGGTTAAAACCGATCATGACTACGGAAAAAATGGCGCAACAATTGTGGTGCTGAATGCTGGTACTGGCAAGTTAGTCACGCTAACCACACCTGTTACCGATTCCATCGGCGATGTCGTTCATCGCTGGATAACCTGGTTGCACACCGCGCGCGTTTTCGGCTTGCCGATACAAATTTTGATCTGTATGGCAGGTTTAATCGTAGCAATACTGTCTGTAACCGGTACCGTCATCTGGTCGAGAAAACACCGTATTCAAAAGGCTAAAGTCATTACCTGGGAAAGCGTAGCGCTATTGCGTGAACAACGTTTGGCATCGCTACGAAGCGTATTACATCACAGCCAGAAATAAGCTTTATGCCAGCATGTACAGAGCTGCCACCGTGTGTCGAGTTCGCAGGACCACAACATTATGCTGTTCCCGACGCTAATCAGCCGTACGCTTTTAAGTCTGGCTCTTATGGTAAAACCTTACATGAACATTTGATCGTAATATAACCAGACCTGCTAGTAATCATGTGGAGCGTCCTGTTGATATCCATTCAACCCTTGATTTCAAATTATGCAGCTACTCTACGTATCGGTCTGGAGGGTTTCCTGGCGGCTGATTGCTGCCTTCTATATACAATAATACTGAGCAAAACGCCAAGCAATATCACCGTGATCAGCGGAATGTTGCCTTCTGCAATCGTTTCGAGATTGGGGTCGAACAGCAACAGCAATAACGCAATAGCCAAAGTCGGAATAATCGTCACAAACAGGCTGATAATAAAAATCTTTTTGTGCTTTCCGTGAAAACGGCACGAATTCAAATAACTGATCAGCAAAATCAACGACAACACGCCCAACACAATCAGGGCAACCCAGAAAAAGCTCCGATTTTCGCAGACAAACCGGTCAAGTGCGGTGTCCGGCTGACCGTTGCGGTCGGGGTGTTGAAAATGTCTGACCAGGCAACTGCTGATGCCCTTTATCTCCTCGCACCGTCCGGACATTTCCGTTTTCAGCACCGGTTCATTCAGCGGTAACGGCCAGAAACCCACGCCGCCAAAATTGTCCTTGAAATAAACAATATCATCTTCCAGCTGTTCCCAGTTTCGGCCGTCAAATTCGATAACCGGAATGATATTGCGCAAAAACAGGCCGCGTAAAATACCATACAACCCGCTATTTTCAATATCTAGCCTCAGTCCTTTCTTGGCCTTTGTCGTCGGTTCTTCAAGTAGCACCAGAATTTTGGCATTAAGATCGTCGCGGATATCAACCTGCTGATACGAGCTGGCAGCATCATTAGCTTGAATACCCGAAATACGTTCAAGCAGATTAAAATACTGATAAAACCCATCTCCCAGCTCGGACTGCGACACCATAATGTTGACAAAATAATTATCACCCGTTGCCTGTAGCCGTTTTGTCAACGTATCATAAAAACTGTTAAACAGGTCGATCGACACTGCATCGTTCGGGAATCCTCTGAAATCGAGCGTGACGCCATCGCCTTGCGTTGCCAGGTGAACTGCGCCAAATGTCAGTCTGGCATATAGATCATTCAACGGTTGCGTGAGTAATTGATAAATGTCATCAGCAAGTGTGGCAAAGATATTCGCCTTCTGGTTTGAATCGAGTGACTGCCATTCTTTTGCCCAGTATGACTGATCTTTGTATATAACCCAGTCCACTTTACTGTTGTGTCGGCGGGCCGTCTGGATAAATGAATTTTTATCAAGAAACTGTTTCAGGTCGAATGTATTATTATCATCATTGACATGGTTAATCGCCCCGCCGGCATCAAAAGACAATCCATGATAAGCCACCCGTGACAAAACACTGAAATTGACTATTTGCCGGGTATCACTTGCCAGCCAGTAAGGATAAAGACCGTAAACCGTACCAGACAGTTCATCCAGCACACATCCACAGCCATCGCCGTCCCAATCCAGTATAGCGGAAGCATCAAAAACCGGTCTTTTTTTATATAGCAACGCAACTGCCGGACGCACAACATGCTCATAAAGACTGCTGATAAATGCATCGACATCGCGCTTCTCTGTTTCGTTGCATGTTCCGGATCGCTCACGTAACGCATTTATTAATTTCAGATGTTTGCGAATCTCGGGCATTCCATGGTACATCTGATTGTTGAGCAGATCGGTTTCCAGCGCCAAAAACGCTTCATCGCTGATTTTGATGCCCAGCGTGTACTGGTTATGCAAGAGTGCTTCCTGACAAACTCCAATGCCCGCAAAAATTTTAGCCTGCGCCGCTTTGTCAAAAAGTTCCGGACGTGGATAAACTGTACCGGCAAATTCATTTTCAAGCAATTCAGCAAGAACAGGATTCAGGGAAGCCATGAAAGGATCGCCGATCATTGCCTGGTCAAGAAATTTTATAAAATCCTGTGTAATCACCGGCGTTCTGTTACGGTAGTAACGTTTTACCAATGGGGACAATCGCTGAAACAGATCCGGATAGGCTGCCAGGACGTTAGAGACAGCCGTTTCGAGTAATGCGTAATTCTCGTACTGTTTGTTTTCCAGCTTAAGCAGCGCAGCCATTATCTGTTCCTTGCTCTGCAACAGCACGAAATCATCGGCTGTTAACTGATAATAGTACATGGGCGATGCAGAGTAATCGGGATTGACCCCGATAGAAAATGGCTCACTTAATGATCGATAGCGATACACAAGGTCCAGCAATGCCTGGTGAGAGCCCTGTCGCCTGATGTAATAATCCAGATCTCTTTGATAACCGGGCAGCCTGTCGTTCCAGTCGGCGAATTCAGCACTCAGAAGAATCGCCGTTTCTTGTGGAAACAAGTTGGCAAATTCAGCAATGCTTTCAATCCGGACAATCAGTTCATCGGCGTAATCACCGATCGGTTCGATTTTAAAATCGTGGGTAAACCGTTGCAGCCAGAACAAAGTCACCGGACCCAGGAGACCGTCTGTCAGCGGCTGGTTACTTAACTGGACATCTCTTTTCCAGTTCAGGTCCTGTTGATAAATAACAGCGAGGTTCTGTTGAATGCTATAAATGGCGGAATGCTCGAGCTGGTTGAATCTGGATCGATCCAGCAGCCGGTCGAAGTGCTGATCGCGATCCAGCACATAGGGTACATCATAAGCATAAAGCGTGACGCTGCTGCCGGTTATCAACAGTAACCAGAGGAGCAAGATTCTGAAGAATTGCAATCTCATTGCGTCCTTCCTTCTTTTAACAGTTCTTTTCTGACGCCGTTTACCAGATCATCATGGAAAATTGTTTCCCGGTTCATTCGTACCGCCTGAATTGCGGCGTACCGTACCGCATTGGTGATACCTCCCCCGGAAAGTACGTATTTATCCGCCAGTTCATTTAAATTAACATTTTCCAATAAGCGGCTGTTCCCTGTAAACATACCCTGCCACAATCGCAGGCGCTGTTCTGCATCAGGCAACGCAAAATGAACAGAAGTCTGGAAACGGCGCGCAAAGGCTTCGTCCATATTCGTTTTTTGATTGGTTGCCAGAATCACAATGCCCGGATAATCTTCTATACGCTGTAACAGATAAGCGATTTCCTGATTGGCATAACGGTCGTTCGCGCTACTGGTTTGCGTCCGCTTTCCAAACAGCGCATCTGCCTCATCAAAAAACAGAATCCAGCGCTTGTTACCTGCCTGGTCAAATACATTCGCCAGATTTTTCTCTGTCTCACCGATATATTTGGAGACGACCATTGACAGATCGATCCGGTACACATCGATATCCGCCGCTTTACCGATAAGTGTTGCAGTCAACGTTTTCCCGGTTCCCGGCGGACCGTAAAACAATACGCGATAACCTGGTCTGATATTTTTCCCAAGGTCCCACTGCTGCAATATCTTTGCTGAATGCTGCAGCCAGGCGTTAATATTTTCGATTTCATCCATCACTTCTGCACTTAAAACCAGATCCTGCCAGGTCAATGAGGTGGTAATCAATTTCGCCGGAAAATGCATTGTATAATCGGGCTTCTGATTTTTTCCGGTTGTCATGCGCCCAAGGTATTCTGCCGTGATTGTTAGCGATGCACTTAAAAAAGGCTCCCCATTCGCCACCTGGGCAACTTTGATAATTCCATTTTTTGACAAACTGTGATCGGCCTGAAACAGTTGCAAGACATCAAACCGTCTTGACAGATCCTCACCAGCCAGTAAAAAAACTGCGGTTTCACACGTTGGGAGAAAACCACTGTGAAACTTGCCACGCCATCCTCCAAATTCTGTAAAACCGCGCGCAAGATCCTGATTATTCATCATAAAAAAATCCAGCGCCTGCGGCTGCAGATGCGGCAGCAATGCCAGAATCACAATCAGTCGTTCCTCGAAGCCCATACCGGTTTCCCGGATAATTTGCGCAAACTCGGACTGATCTGACAACAAGTCAGGGGCGCTGATCGCGTATATTTCATCGATGTCGGTTTCACGACCGAAATAAAGATCGAAGCGTGCTTTAACTATGGCCTTGAACCATTTGACCTCCCTTTCTAACGATTCAGCGTTTAATTTATTCGACATTGACAAAGACGCTTCCATGCTTATCGCCAGGCAACCTGAATCGCCCGTGTCATCCATTTGTACTTAATAACCGAAAAACTCCATGGTAATTGATCAAGCAGCATATCAAAAGGCCCGGGCTCAATCGTCAGGGACCACATATCCTCCTGCAGCAGCAACCGCCCTCTTCGCTGCAGAAAAGTTTCGCGTAGACCGCTCATCGAAGTTTTTCCCAGTACCTTCCAGTTCTGGATGATACCGTTCAGCAGACTTTCTGCTGTTTCCCGTTCCTGTGTGTTCAACTGAATGTTACGGCTGACAGGCATGACCACAGGAAGACCACATAAAATCTTGTTCAGAATCAGTTGATATTCAGGAAACTGCGATGCCTCATTGACTATGAACTGCAACAGATGTACGGCGCGTTCTATTGCAGGCGCATTAATTAGCCCATCATTGTCAAGCCATCCCAGTCTTCCAAAAAGATGCGGCAGATACGGTGCCGCCAGCACAAGTCCGGCATTCTGAATAAAGTATTCATCGCCGCACTCATCTTTTAATTTACCGCTATTCGAATCGAACACAGCAGGTCGCTTGAATTGAACATCCTGAGCGAGGTTTGGTGATAAAAGGGGGGAATTTTCGGGTTTCTTGACTTGATTACCCGAAACGCTGCCGTACTGAATCAAAACACCCTGTAATAAATGCTGCAGTACGCTAGTGTGCTGTATTTTCCTTACTGTATCTTTCTGCTCATATCCCTGCTGTTCGATTAACAGCGCCTGATTCCATATTCGTGCCAGTCCTAGCGCATCTCCGTCGCCAGCCAGATCCTGTAACAAGGCATATACAAACTCAAAAGTGACCGTCGTTTCTTCAACCGTTTCATCAGATTTACCGGCATGCGAAATTTCAGATAACGCCTTCAGCCCGCTATCCCATATTTGCTGCCTCCATACATCAGGCCCTGGCTGTTTAATATTTTTCGTATATTGTCGGAAAAATTCCGCATGCGATAACCAGTCAGCCAGAATGAAGACTGATTGCGGCGAGACGGTATATGCGACATCGATCAGGATAGATTCAGGTAGCTTTTCAATTAGTTTTTGACGCGACACTGCATTGTGCACCAATGCCAGTAGCTGTTCGCGCAGTGCCAGTGTTGCATCGCTTTTACTTAAACCTATGAATTGCCCGGCATACTGTTCCGTTCCAGCGATGCCCGCCTGTTGAAGTGCCGAACGAATCCGTTTATTGATTGGTTCGATGACATGTTCTTTCGCAGTTGTAGCTACCGTCTCGACAGATATGACACTATTTGTGGTTTCGGACTGTGTGACAACGGCTTCCAGATCGACCGTATCGTCAAATAACAGTTTTTGAAGTATGAGCTGAAAATATACAGCGCTGTTTCCAGATTCTGGCAAATGCGACTCGATTGCTTTAATGAACAGTCGGCGGTCTTCATCCTTCAACTCAGAACTGCATTCCAGCAATTCCTGTACCAACGCTCTGGCCCTGGTCTCCGTCAATGCGGCAATCACGAGCCGACCGTCTTCCAGGGCCAACCTCAAGTCTCGCTTCAAAGTATGGGGATCAGTCGTCTGCAATTGCTGAATCAGATCAATCTGTTCATCTGTCGGGAAGTTACACTGTTCTGGCGATCGAAGCGAAAATATCGCATCCTGCACAAAGTTATAAAACACATTTGTTGCATACGCATACCGCTCATCCTGCAGTTTATTTAACGTCTCACTCCAGGAACACAATATCGTTACTGCATCTTGGCCTTCCGACTGACCTAGCGCCAGCGCCCGAAAAAAAAGATTCGTCTTAAAATTTCTATGTAACGACGTGTCTGCCAAATAACGTAACGCGTGATTCCATAGCTGATTCAACCACGCTGCGTCCGGCCTGTATTGCACATTTTCATCATACAGCAGTAGCGTATCAGCGTGACGAATCAGTTGCGCAAGGATGAAAGCAGCCTGGGGTGACAATACATAGCTTATGTCCAGAAGCGTAGATTCGGGTAAACGGGCAATCAGCTTTTGCCGCTCATCCTGTTCGAGCAATAAATCGACTAGCTGCTGTCTGGCGAATGCGATCTGGTTTGCCTCAAACCGATTTAAATCCAGCCTGTTAATTCCGGCTTGTCGCAGCGTTATCAGCAGACGGCTCAACAGGATCTCTTCACACGGCTTTTGTATAAATAATTCATTTTCAGTAAACAGTTTTGGAATCTCGGGCTGAATTTCCGGTTCTTTCTCTGCAGCTGAAGAAACCAGAGCTTCCAGATCGATATCTTCGTCATACACAAGCTTTTTCAGCACCTGAAAATAATAACCGGCACTATTATCGATATGTCGCGCATGGCTGTCGATAGCTTCGGCGAGTGCAATACGGTCTGCACGGTCAGATCCCGGATACAGATTCAGTATTCCGTGTATCATAGATTTAAGATCGACTTCAGGTACTGTTCCCGTATGCAAACGGCCGTACTCAAACAATGTCCTAAGTCGCCGCAGTTGTTGCGTATAATCATCTTTAAGAAGCACCGCTATCTGGCGTATTTCCGCAATTACCTTGATTGCCGGCCGCTCAGTCGATGCGGCGAACAGAATATCAATCAGGCTGTTATCAGGGTCCATTTCTACAATACATTCACCTTGCTGTTCGCGTTGACGGCGCAATCCGTATTGCCAGAACGTCAATATCGCTGCGCCGTTACTATCTTGCGACATTCCCTGTGTCATTGCCAGGCAGAAGTCTACAGCATCAAAATCGCTGTCCGGGAAATCAAAGTTCTGTGTACGCTGTATAAAATCCAGAACATTGTCGAACAATCGTTGTCTCCAGGCTGAAATATCAGCATCCCGAGGATTAACGGTCGATTGGTAAAGCGTATTCGCATATGTCAGTGTCTGTGCCAGGATTTGTGCGGCGTACGGCGATATTCTGTAAACCATATCAATCAGAGCGGGCTCAGGCAGCTCAGCAACTATTCGGGCACGGGCCAACTGATCGGAAAGCAGTGTCAGCAACCATTCCCGGTTTGCCAGCACATCCGCGAAACGGAATTGCGCAACAGACGGTTCTTTTTCGACGATTGCTGCGGACTTCAGGGCTGAAACAATTCCACTGGTAACGGGATCACTTGCATCGCCTGCCCAATTAGAATCTACGGAGCCCAGGTCTGCTGATGTTGACACATGATTGTAAGCGCTCGTTGAAATTTGAGCCTGTCTCGACTGCTGTTTACCGTGCAAATGATGTACCGCCTGGCCGTCTGGCAAGAAATGTTTCTCAAATGCCGAATACGCCATGGCATCAGCAACGATAATCTGCAGAATACGTAAAGAATATCTGTCTTCGCTGGAATGGGTCAGTTCCAGCGCTTGATACCAGGTTTGCAGGATTGTTGTATTGTCTGGCTCGTCGTACAAACACTGCGTCAGTGCGCGCGCAATACCGGCTGCAGCCAGCGTATCTGTTGAAGTGCCTGCCAAAGACACCGTGGTCACAAAACGCAGTACACTCTTCCAAAAGCAGTTTATCCAGTCGTCAAACGAAACAGAGATACTGTGCCTTTGATTCTGGGCATATCGATAAAACCGTTCGGCTTTGAGAACAAACTGCCCGACGATAAATGCAATTTGCGGAGACTGCGCAAATAAGATATCCATCAAAACTGTCTGAGGCAGTCTGGCTATTATCTGATCACGAGCCCTGGTATCCTGCAAAATGGTTCGCAATCGTTGTTGCAGGCCCGATATATCCAGCGGTTGTTCATTTGCCGAATCACTAAACGGTGCACTTATGCCGGCATGCTGCATCGCTGTGAAAATACGGCGATATAACCACCTAGACAGTGACAGGCTTCCGGCGACTGATGTATCTTTTTCGTTGCCGGATCCGTATATTTCATCCTGACCATTGCCTGTATGTGTTGCTTTGATCTGTTCGGATTCAGTCAAATGTTCAATTGTCGCACGTTGTATTGCAGACGGACAGTCCTCCTGGAAACCGTGATCTGCAGCTTGCGACAGAATCACCGACAGCTGTTCAGAATCGTCATGAACACGTGCGGTCTCGATCAGTCTGTCTAGCAGGAGGCCTGCTTCTTCATGTAACATTGGTACAACGATCATTTTCAGATATTGCCGAATCAACCGCGAGAAACGCGTTGATCCAGGCAGAGGCGACTGACTTGTAACATCATCAATGATCCACGCCCACAGTGCCGTCATTACTTTGTTGTATCGCTCAGCGGGCAATGCTGATTTAGACAGCATCGTTTGGATTGATTCAATCAGACCGAGCTGCAACCTGTGATGTTGCGGGTCCATTTGATACAACACAGACCTGAGCACTGCCGGAGAAAACTGCTGAACCATTCGCCATACAAACAATGTGCGATCTTGCTGTGGCATTTGCATCAGCATCTCTCGCAACGCGCTTGTTGACACAGCTTCCTTCAGCACGCGTTCCATGAGTTTTTCATGCCAATGTACATCGTTCGTATCGATATACCAGGGAAGACTTCCGGTCAGCATAAATTGTTTCAATTCCTCAAAGCCAGACTGGATCAAACTGACAGGGATTACATTATCTGTTTTACCTGATACTGATGTGGTGGGTATGTGCAATAAAGGTAGCGTCACTAAGTGGTGATAACTGGATTCCCTGGCCTGTTTCAGCTGCAGACCGAATTGTTCCTGAAGTATTTGTACAATCTGGTCTGGAAAATTGGCTTCGGAAATCGCCCCGAGGTCAAGAGTCACCTGATTAATTCGCAGCACCTTGTCTGCCTCATCATGCTCGTTCAACACGACTTCCATGGCCGGCAGTAATGTACGTACGATCCAGTCGCTCAATTGCGATTCATGTTCGGGCTCTACGGTATCGGCAGCAAACGAAAAATCGAAAATAACCTGTTCAATAACATGTACTGAAGCACTGTCATAACCAATAGTCGCCATCTTTTTCCTGTTTGTATTTCAGTAGAAAAGCAATCAACGAATCCGATGCCTGGTCAAGCCTGGGCAGAATTTTGTCATCCTGGTCACGACTATACTGCTGGAGACATTGCAGCCAGATTCTGTAGCGTTCCTCGAAACTCCGTATGTTCAGAAAATTTAACCAGTAAAAATCTGCAAAGACATGTGCAGGCAAATTTTTTTGTATGATTTCCTCGGCAAAATACCTGAATGCGGTATCAGAAAAACACGCTGTCCAGGATGGTAAAACAATGCTGACACGACAATTAAAGAAAGTGGCATCGACACCCGGTCGGGTCAATGACTGGTTTTTACGCGGGCGCAGCAGTATATGCTCGATGATATGAAAATTTTCGCACTGCCGATTCAGTACCCGCATGATGTTGCAAAACCGGTGAACATAAATCACAGCTTCTTCAAAAGAAGGTTCCTTGGTCAATATCCAAAGCCGGGCATCGTGACCGGATTTGAAACACACAGCCGTCCTGCCCTGCTCCAGGCGAAGCAACCGGTAATTTTCCAGTTGTATGCCTTCTTTGAAAATTGAATAACTGAAAATGGGCAACTGTGACGGCAGTGCCGGATCGGGTAATTCTTCAGGATAATCGCTTGTCTTATCGGGAACGGCCTCGCTTTGTCCGGTATCGCTTACCGATTTGATTTTGTCAGCCATAATTTGATCGGCTACCAGGCGACTCTTTCTATCAACCAGAATATCGGATATCCATACTGGACTCTTGGCAAGCTGCAGCCCTAACAACAAGCCAATTTTTAAATGCAAAGCGGGTGAATTTTCCAACATATCGGCTGTGTAATCCCTTGAGCCGGAATGTGAATAATCAAATCCGACGCATCTGTCCTTACTGATACGGTCAATCGATTTCAGATAGCTTATTTTCAATTCAAGAATCCAGCTGGATGAATCTTCCTGACGGTAATAATTGAAACGAAGCAACTGCTGGTGTTCATAGACTTCGCCATAAAGTGCCAGCAGAATATCAAGTATGCGGTTTTTGCGTTCGACGGGGTCATCATATTGACTTTGAATATCATTTATGATCATCGGTAGAGATACACCGCCGGTGGCTGTTTTCCCGGTGTAAAGCGGTTCGATATCAGGCACTTTGCTATTGTCAAGAAACTGAGAAAAATAAGTCTTCGGGACACGCTGGTCGGGGGAAAACAAAACCGGGATCTGCTGCAGACCCTCCAGGTAATTTGCCATGAGCTGTTCGAACGGAAACAAATAGGCTTTCAGTTGCTTGGCTTTTGCACGAACGTCCGCCGGTTGCGAACGTGGCACGCCTTCTTTGTTAATTCCGTAAATGGCCGGAAACTGATGCTGTATCGAATAATAGTGGTTAAGTGGCCTTGACCGGCCATTTGGCTGTGGAATAAATTGTTTAACAGATTGAGCGTTGCGCCTGAATGCCTGGTATTCAAAGACCAGTTTTTTCAGTTCTCGCTGAAACTCATCAAAAAAAACAGTATCTTTCCAGTGAACGGCCGTCTTGAATGTGCTCGCCGACGCTAATTGACCGGCGGTCTCATCGTACGGCAGCGCAAGATACATGATCTGATTGTTGACGTTTGCGTGGGAATAATACAGAACCGGAAAAACATGTTGCGACAACTGGTCATTCAGATCTGTTAACTGGTTCCCGGCTTCATCTGACAGGCCAAGATTGCGGATTTGCACAACACCGCTAATTTCACGAATACATGTCATCAAATCAACTACTGTGATGATATTGCGTGGTATTGTCATTGACGCATCACGGATATAACCATGCTGTGTCAATGGCCCGGAAAAAATTGTTTCATAATGTTCATTTCTGGCTAACACATCACCGTAATGTTCGATCTGTATACTCGATGAAATGTAACGCGAACATCTGAAAAAAATTTCAGCATAAATTTTAGCCGGATGCTGCTGTGGGCGGACTTCGATTTCTCCCGTTAAAAAAAAAGGTTTTGTTTCGACCATCCGGATTTTATGTATGTCCTCACAAAGGCTGCGTTGCGCGCAATACACTGCATGTATTTTTTTCATCACACCCGCTTCAAAAAAACCCTTGATGTCGTTCTGCACTTTTTTAAGGCAATTCGTCACATCGCACAGGATACGTTCTGTTTCAGCAAGCGTAACAGTCAGTCGTGGCAACACGTTTTGCATTACGGAAATCAAATCGTCCGGTTTATTGAGCGGCATATCCAGTATTGCATATATCTGCTCATATTCCAGGCGCGGCAACGGTGCTTCGAAATATTTTTGAAGCTCAGACAATTGCGAATCAAGCTGTTTGATGCCTTCCAGACTGAAGACCTGTCTGTACAAGAGTCCGTGAACTAAACCGAGTTCCTCATGAATAACCAGGCAACTTGTCAGTTGCGTTTCCAGTCGCAACAATAATTCACTGGATTGAACAAGATAGCCCTTGATTGACTCACTCTGACCGTGATGGAATGTATCACCGGTACGGCTCAGCCGCTTACGCCACCGCTTCAACAGGTTTAACCTTGTCTGCAGGCCTGTACCGATCTGTTTATTCAGACTGTGCCAGTGCATTACGCTAACCTTCAGCCTAGTAATCTGTTCTACGATCGGTTCAAGCTTCTTTAATGATTGTTGAACAACACCTTCGCTACTGACCTGCAATATTGCAGGATCAATTTTCACATATACAGTATAAAGCCCTGCCAATCCGGATATCGGATCTTGTTCGTATTGTGCAGGTTTGAACCAGATGCGGTCGATTTCGGGTACCGCGTCATACAAGACTTTTTCAAAATCATTTTCGGTTACAGCTGAACTGGGAAAAATCTCATACGGTGGAAAAAGTGACTGCCGTGCATAATCAATCGAACCGTCACGACCTGTCAGATAGTCCGAGACAGGAAATTCAGAACGGTAGGATAAATCGGTCAGCGCATAACACAGCTGTTCCAGAATAGTTACGCCTGGATCGTGAAGATTATAATCGGTCCAGTTGTCGCCACATAAATTCTGAATAATTGTAAGCGCGTCTTTTCTGAACGTTTCAAAATCAAGCGCATCCGGGTCGCTTTGATTACGATTAATCTGCTCAGCGGTCTGCATAGCTATGTGAAACAGAGCCCGCTTTGTCGTTGTGTGTCCGATGCTGGTGTTCCATTTCCGTATTCAGTTTGTCCAGCAGTTGGTGAACGTGTTCGTAAGGCAGCTTTCCAAGCGCTTTGATTGTCAAGAGCAACTCCTGCTCGGTGAACATAAACGGTTTTTGCGCTGTTTTATCCGTAGCCTCAGCGAATTGATGATGCGCCTGCTGATTCAGCTTACCGATTAATTCGAATACCGTTTTGAACGGACATTCTGCCAATGCCGTCAGTATCAGATTACCCTCTTCCATAGTAATTTTTACCGACACAATCCGGTCTGACATCCTGCTCTTCATTTTATGGTTTCTTTCTCGAAGTCGATACAGGCATTGTTTCGGGTTTCACTTCACTTTCGAACATTGCTGTATCTTCCCAAAGCCGGGTTAAATGATATCTGACCCAAATACCGTTGCCGTAGGAAATACCTGTACGCAATTGCAAAACGAATTCAAAGTTGTCACTCTCAGTAGAAACAGGCTCCCAACGCAGCTCCAGTTGATTGCATTT
This sequence comes from Nitrosomonas marina, assembly GCF_900110145.1. Lineage (GTDB taxonomy): Bacteria > Pseudomonadota > Gammaproteobacteria > Burkholderiales > Nitrosomonadaceae > Nitrosomonas > Nitrosomonas marina. Next base: position 27,910 of record NZ_FOCP01000004.1, read on the forward strand.
GGCGCCGTAATGCGCCTGATGATAACTGATATGATTTCTGGCATGGTACGTACACAGCGCAAATGCGTGCATCAGGGCGTATTTTCCATCTGCATCACGACCACCGACGCCCGCAACAACCTCAAATGCCTGACAGCCTGTCAACACACCGCTGATATCGTACCATTCACTGTCAGCAGGCACTGCAAATTCGTCCTTTTTCCCTACTCTGCCATGGGCAGCAACTGTACCGGCCACATCCAGCTCATATCGAGGACGCTCTGTATTAATGCCGACGCCTACGCGCACCGCCTCGGAGTTTTCTTCCGTTTCTCCAATGCTGTGCAACGTCAGCACATTCGGATTGAACTGATTGCCAATTCTGAGATTGGATGTTGCTTTATCAAGTCCCACAAACCATAACGGGCTGAGCGTCTCCATTTTCTGATAGAAACTCATTAATTTTCCGTCTCCAAGCTGAAAAATTCTCAACCCGTCTTTGACTGTTTTATCAAAACCGTCATCAATTAAATTAAGTGTCGAATCAATCAAGTCGGCAAACGCAGTCTCTGAAGGCATGCTGCCGTTCTTGAATTTGGCTTCAAGTGTTTTTCTGTTTTGTTTTGCCATTTCTGTTCAGAACTATGAATGTACTGCCGATTTCCAGTTCACCAATACCGGTAACCTCCGGTTCTATAGTCGCAAAGCTGTCATCGACCTCGATATAATGCTGTCGCATCGGCTCGGCAATACTCCAGGGATATTTCGGCACAATACCTCCAGACGTATCCTGCGGCGCAGGCTTTGCCGCACTATCGAACAAATCAAATAATGCATCGCCATCAGGTGTAATCCGTAACATGGAAAAATTCGTAACCCGGTCAATGTATTCAAGCTGCTGTATATAAGATTGCATATCATTCTTGCCGATACACCACCCAAAATGCTTGGTATATCCGACTGTATCATGCCATGGAGATATATAATCAGAAATTGCTTCATTCAATTTTGCAAGATGCAGACCACTTGCGTGACCGTCTCTGAATTTGACCGTACACCGAACCTGTATGGTTTCGTATACAGGATTGACATAATGAATGCTGGCAAATGGCGGCACATACTGCTGAATAAACCGTTTCATTTCATTAACCCGGTGACCGCTCAGCCATAACTGCCTGCCATAATGCACCTGTTTGACCGGAAAAGGGAGCGCTACAATCGTCAGGTGTCCCGCTTTCAGACAGGGTCGGATTTGGCGATATCGGGAATCGTATTCAGGCATCAAATTAGCAAAACATTTCACTTTGAAAATCTGTGGAAAATTCGCCAGTATCAGTTGTTCATAATCTTTTGGCAGCAACGCACGGTTCTTGTGACGCAACCGTTCACTCAGGCGCGTTCGCATATCAGTTTTACTTTCTGCCGAGCGTCCGTTAACTGAAGATTGCAGTTGCCAGACACGTTCAAGTCCTGGAATAGACTGTTTGGTCTGTTGAATGCTGTCGACAGGCAGCGGGCTGAACGTCATCATTTCCCGGAAAACAGCGGAATCAACCTGCCGGTTTACCTGGATTGCCTGCGCATGTATCGAATACAGGCTGCAGAATTTTTCCATATCGTGATCCGCTGAAACGCGTAGCCAGCACACACCAGCTGGCAGAACAGTATTGTTCGTATTGATCTCTGCAGGTACATTTAAGGTAACGATACCGGAGGTCATAAATCCGAAAGTCGTATCCGACACAACATCCCGGACCGTTAACGGGAGCCATTGATTTGAGGACAGAGCGTACCATTGCAGCTGTTCGATTGAATTGTTTCCTGATGGTAACGAGTTTTCACGCAAATGAAAATAAAGTGTCAGCAGGCCGCCCTGCTCAAATGCGTCCAATCCGATTAGCAGGTTACCGGAATAGACATACTGCGGTAACAGTGAGACAAATCGCATCGGTATAGCGTCTGAATCCTCCCAGCCCAGTGGATGCAGATGAATCAGCTTATCCTGGTGCACCGGCAAAGCACCGTCATCCGGATTGCCAATGGTCAGCCGCGTTGTCGCCTTATAATTGACCAGTATGGATGTAATCACAGGCGTATAAGGTGCATTGGGCTCTTTTTTAAGCAGTTTGGGAACGCGCTGCCGGGTGTTGTGTGTCAATACACGTGCCAGCAGCTGCGGGTATTTCTTATGACCGAAAGCATCGGCAGGTGAAACCAGCGTAAATTTAAAAAATCCCTTTTTACTGGAAGGTGTATAACTGAACTGGGTTAACACCTGACGGTAATCCATCGGGCTCCAGTAAGGTATCAACGAATCACAGACAATCTGTCTGGAATCATCAAGCGCATTTGATGCCTGACGCGCTTCCTGAGCCCTGAAAAGGGTATCGGTAATAACAGGTACCCTGTTGCCCGGAAGCCATTGACCATCAGTCAAGACAGTCATGCCTACAAGGAAATCAGTGTGCTTGTCCGGTCCGTCATAGCCTTGGTAGTATGACTCAAACCCGCCGATACCAGCGGGTAGCCCTCCCCATTTGAATTCGATGTTGAAATGTGTCAACTGCTTGATAGAAGCCTCGGCGCAACCAACCAGCCAGTAAGAACCAACCTCTGGCAGCGGACCAAAGGGATTGAAAGATGCCTGTGCTGACAGCTGACCAAGCTGGTTATGCAATGTCAGGGTACGGTGACCACTGACAGATACATCAATATCGATCCAGTCTACCGACAGCTTATTAAGGATACTGTATGGATACAGATAACCTCGCGGATTGAGCAGCAACCTGATCACAGGCAGCTCCGTGTCATAATTCTCGCCATGCACCACTGAAGAATAAGGCGACACGGCCGGCATATCCGCTGTCAGCGTGAAGATAATCCGCAGACTGTTTTCATTCATTGTGCTGTCAACGCCTGCATAGACCGGAATATACTCATCAACCGGTAACCAGCCTTCCTCACCGGATACGGCAACAACAAAGAGATTTCCAAATACTTTAAAAAAAATATCCTGTATTTCTGCGTCGCTGTAATCAGTATCGGCCTCTTGGATACCTGATGATTTCAAGGTCTTTGCAATATTGCCGATCCAGTGCCTGAGTGTGTTTTGTTCCATTCCAGCATCCGGTTCGGTAAAATTGAACGTGATGCAAACCGTTCTTTTTCCTTCCTTGAGCAACAGTATTTTACTTGCAAGTGCACAACCGATACGCGCATGTGTTGCAGAAAAAGTTTCTGTTTCGGTTATTTTGGATGCGCCCAGTATAGGATAAGCAAGTTTGTCGCCGAACGATATGGCAGTCTCTTCACAGCTTGCAGGAATTGCATTCAGCCAGCATGCCGTTGCCAATTGTCTGGTTTTTTGTTTGCGCTTATGGGGTAAAACAACGACTTCCTGCAGAACGTTCTCCGGTGAACTGAGTAAGTCGCGCTCGAAAAACAAAGTATGAATAGCGCTGACCCGGGCACCGTGAATGCGGACATCATGATTGCTGGCATACTGTATTTGCCGTTTATCCTGGTCGAGACCAGCGAGAAAAACAGTATTTTTGGGAATAAATACTGTATGTCTGGGATTATTCAAACGGGCGACGACGTAGGTGAGGTCTGGCACAAACGGATGCGTCTGTGCGCCAAGGATCTGCTCATAATAAAAATCGATAAAGTTCGATGTAAACCGGTTGATTTTTTTTTGCAGCCTTTGAAATAACTGCAAAAATGTTATCAGCAGACCTGCACCCGGATCGTGACGCTGGCTGTGCAGCGAAACTGACAGCAAAGCGGCCGCTCTATCCTGAACCATTTCTATGGCTTTCACTATTGAAAAGAAACCTGAACGCAGCCGGACTGGTACTGACGACTCATCAATCATATAGTTCGAGTCCGAACTATATTGATCGGCATCTGAATTATTCACCAGGTTGATCAAATCACTGGAGAAGTATTGATCAAGTGGTTCTTCGGGCAATGAATAAGCAATATGCCGTATCAATAATTGCAAGTCAGTTTTGAGCCCGGCGACTATTCCTTCAACCAGTTGATACAGTTCATGACCTATACGGCTTTGCGCCGATTTGAGTGAGATCAGCCAACGATCCAGCAATCCAGTGGCGTAATGGGCCATTATAAACTGATACCGATATGCTGCAGGCAATGCCGTATAAAGAGAATTTATCACATGATTCTGCATCATTTTAGCTGGAAACTGACTCGGTCTGTACATTGACCCCAGCCTGTTCGTATCGGTTGACAGAATCATCGCAATAATCACAGTCTCATCGGCTGTGAAAAAAGTTTTCCAGTTATCGTCCGGTTCATTATTCAAATGATAAAATTTCATCATTTCGGCGTAATCGACAGCCATAGCCAGCAACGCATGAAAACGCAAATCAAATAGCTGGAAATAATCCTGATCCAGCGCCTGCAACAGGCGACAGGATTGACTTGTTCCGTCCCGGATACGCAGACGAATGTCGGCCACCAGATCAGAACGATATTTCATTGATACAATGAACCATGTGTCTTCAGATTGATAAAACCGGGCCAGGACAGGCCGCTAAGCACAAGATACAGCCTGTCGGCATATTGGTCGATTGCCATTTGGTCAATAATGCCTGTAGCCTTGTACCTAGATACGTACATTGGTACCTTCGGTAAAATAGAACGGATACACGATATTGTGCCGGTTATTGGTGGATCGAACGATATAGGTTATATAAATCTGAATCAGACCATTCGCGCGATCGTTCTCATTTTCACTATCCACGTCTATATGCTCAACAATGACGCGTGGTTCAAAAAATAAAATCGCTCTTCTGACAAGGTCGGTTATCACGGTAATTTCCGTCTCGTCGATTTCCTCAAACACATGTGCTTTTAACCCGCAACCGTAAGTGGGCTGCATGATGCGTTCGCCTGGATGCGTTGATAATAAAATATACAGGCTTTCACGAATGTCCTCTTCTGCAGACACCCGTTTGACGCTACCATTGATATTGAACTGCGGAGGAAAAGCCCATCCTGTACCTAGAAAGGATTTGTCTGTCGCCATGTTTGTTCTCGCTACATTACGTTGTTCAGGCACTAACAAACCTGAACAATGGTGTTGTATCGCGTTAAGCCGGCAAGCTAACCGCCGATCATTACAGTTGGAAGGCCTGTTACGATACTGCCTCCATGGGCTGTCGTGTCCCCCATCCTGGCAGCGGGCCTGCCGCTGATCATTACGGTTGCTGACCCTTTGACTATACTGTCCGGCGGACCAACGCAAACACACATATCGCCCGTCACCGCCGCCGGCAAATTGCCAATCAATACAGTTGCAACACAAGGGCCGCTGATCGGTCCGCCCACATGTGGAATGGGCGGCACACCCGGTGTTTGCATCGGACAGGTATGCATATCTGTAATTCTTGCAGCCGGTGGCATTTCAGTTGACCTTATTATTTTGTTTCAGTTAATCATCACCATGGCCCCCTTAACCGTTGTTTGACCACTTGCCGACAATTCTGCCGTTGCATTGCCTTTAGCAACAAGACCGACATTGGCCTGATGGTTAATGTTAAGCCCTGTGTTGTTAATATCTGCCTGTGCAGTCACTTCGACATTGTTGACGGCATCAATAGTTACCTTGCCTTTCGCACTGATTTTTATGTCTTTGGGACTGTCGAGAGTGATACCGCCGGTATTCAACTCCACTTTGTTACTGTTCTGGTCCTGTAGCAGTATTGATTTCTGCTCATCACTGATCACTATCTGGTTATTATTCGGTGTAATCAGCGTAATTATTTTCTTTTCTTCATCAAATTCGATTTTTAGCTTGCTGCGTGTAACAACTGCCTTAATATTGTTTTCCGCCGTTACCTCATAGGGCGGTTTTCGATTGCTGCTATACATACTGCCTAAAATAACCGGATACGCCGGGTCATTGTTCAGATAACCAAGTATGACTTCATCGCCAATCTCAGGTATGAAGAAAGCGCCAAAACCTGTGGAGCTGTAGTAACCGGCCAATCGTGCCCACACACCTTCATTCTCAGCCTGCATTACGGGTATCGATACCTGTATTCTGTATTGACCTTCCGGGTCGGTATCCAGCTTTTTCACAACACCTACCTGCAAACCACGAACACCCGGCACAAGCCCTGCGGCCAATGGCGCCTCGACAGAATATTGCTCGGTGAACCATTTTTCAGAAAGACCAAACTGTATTTCGCTGACCCAGTTTCCACTGACAATCCTGTGCCTGACCTGTGTCACAAGCACATTACCATTAAACCGGTCATTTATGCCCTTGATTTCGATCAGTGTGCCAATTTTTGCTTTGGCACTGCCCTGAAATGAGGCGCTACCCTGAATTCTGGCAAGCCCGGATTTGATCTGCTGACCATTGGCCCAATCTGAAAGCGCAGTATTGTCAAGCGGTGTATCGGTCTGTAAACGGAAATACTCCGGTCCGACAATTTTGGCCAGTTCTGCGCTGTCGATATTTCCCTGGCTGTTCAGGCTGACCGGGCCGGACTGTGCTTCCGTAACTGCCTGCGTAGCAGGATCCCATGCGGTTGCCTTAACCGTACCGTATTGCGCAAAAGCATCGAGGTCGGCATCAAATGCCATCAAATCGATTCCATAAGTCAGTGTCAATTGGGCTTCCCCTGTCACCTGTGGCGCTTTGACACTGATGGTGCCAGCATCGACTGCCACCAGACAGCCGTTTACTTCCGCCCGCGTCAGTAAAAAATCCCAGTCAGTACAGTAAAACTGCACTACCTCCTTGAACTGTGTGCTGGTTGCAGAAACATCTGCCGACACATCTTGATGACCATTAATCATCTGTGTCATGATATCGCTATCTTTGGCATTGACATAGTTAGCATTCTTTCGACCAACTGTCATCGCTACGGCCTGATCCTTACAGTATACGATCAGTCGAGAATAGTTATTGCCATCGATCTTGATACTGTGCCTGATGACAATACCTTTGAAGATCCTGGTCTCCTTGTTGTCATAACCACAGGCCAGCTCAACGACAGCACCTGGTTTGAATACGTCCTGGCTACTGACCGGAAATTCATTATTCGGCATGTCTCCATCGAGAATAACAATTCTGGCCGATGGGATTTTATTAACGCAATACTCAATTTCTACCGAAACAATCTGGATTGTATCTGCAACCGCTTTCCCGTTGCTGGTCAGCGAGAGAGAAACTATACCCGTACTATCTTTCAATGGAGAGTCGGCCATGGCGGATTTTAATTAAGTGGCGGAAACCGTAACAGCGTTCCCGGCTTTAGGTCTCGAAAATGAGTCAGATTATTGACACGCGCGACTTCCGGGTAATAAGCACTGTTCTGATAAATCCGATAACAGAGCAGTGGCAGCGTATCACCTGCCTTGACTTCTACCTGGTGCGTCAGATCCGGTGACTGATTATCAGCTTCCTTGGCAATTTCTTCACTGCTTTGGTACTCGATAAACGTCAATGTCACCTTGGCGCGCAGCGGAACGCCATTGGGTTTGAAAAGCGTATAATCAAACTTCAAAGATTCTACCCGACCATAAAACAGAAAACTGCCCCATTTCAACTGAACAATCGGCGCTTCGTGTTTGCTGCCGTCATAGGTATAGATCACATTACGTAACAGCTCTATCTGGTTTTTAACCGAAACAGGCTGATTATCCGATGACCTGATAACACCGGTACCGTCAAGTATCAATTCCCTTAGAACAATTTTTTCCGGATGACTGACATCATATTTCGTTTCAGTTCCTGGCTGGCCCAGTACTTTGTTCTTTGCGTATCTCAGACTTAAAACATGTTCATAGCCGGACGGATTAATCATTGCTTCAAACTTTTTTTTGGAGCTGTCAACACTGATCCTGCCGTCTGAACTGACTGTACAACGCGATATCGTCAACAGCGCTTTTTTCTGATTCGCCATTTAGCGCTCCTCTCTTTCGCGCATGATATCCTGAATCAAATGACGGCATTCAACCATCAATTCTTCCTTTAATGCATTGCGTTCCTCGTCAAAATCCTGCGATGTGTCTACAGTACGTTGCACGATATTCGATTTAATAAGTAATTGTTTGATTTCTATTGGCATCTTTATGGCTCACATCAGACAATTCGTTTTAAAAAATTATAGTTCAATACTATCTTTTCGATAGCCACCTCGTTTTTGGTCGAACCAAAGTTTTCAATTTCCCATTTCACGGGAAAAGCTGAATCAAAAAGCCAGCCGCGTATCGGTGTCTTGTCCTCGTTCATTAAAAATACACGGATAACCTGCGTTTCAATTGCCGACACGAAATCACCCTCCAAAACAGCGATACACCATTTCACCAGTGGTGAATCTTTTGGCGCAATGCCACGCTTTAATTCCAGATTGGGATGTTTGATTCCTTTCGGCAATTTATAGGCAAAGCGGTTTTCACCACCTTCTACTACTGTTTCCAAATCAATTTCCGTAGTTATACCGGACACTTCCTGAAAAGAAGTATCTGCGTTCTCATGCGTGCCACCGAACATAACCTTGAAATAAAACGCAGAAGGCGGATAAATTGTATTCGAAGATGCATCCTGCATTTTTCAGTTCATCCGCCTTGCCATGCGTAAAACAGGTAAGCGCGCTGTCGATTGATCAGCCATTGGCAATTGTCAGTCCTTCATGAACAATCTCAATGGTTTCAATCGCCACTTCGTTACCTTCCGATTTCAAATCAGTACCAGTGATTTTGGTAGGCCAAGCATTCGTCAGTGTCCACACCATTGTGGCATTGCCACCCTCATCCAGCAAACTGATGGTTACCGGTAGCCGTTTGATGGTATTCATTTTAATCTGTGTAAACCAGTCCCAGAATTTATTATCACCCTTGAATACACCCTTCTTCATGGTGATATTGCCAACTTTTTTCATACCGGGCATCTTAATGACTGAAAATTCAGGGCTGTCGCCATGCCGGTATTTGATCTCCTCGGATTGAATATCAAGACCGCTTACTTCCTGAAATGACATGACCTGCGAATCCCATTTAACCTGAAAATAAAATTTTGGCATGGGCCAAACTGATGTTGACTGACTTGATCCATCATCTGCCATAGTTCACCTCTGTCTTTAAAATATAAAAATAATGTACGTTGCTATTTAATCAATTTTTGTGAATACACATCTCATGATTTCTGCATTTGCTGCTGGAACGTAATCTCAATAAACTCAGCCGGGCGGCTCAAAGCAACCAGCACTGTAACACGCAGCATACCATCGAGAATATCCTGCGGCGTCATGGTTTCTCCAAGACCAACATAAACACCGAATGCGTCATCGGGTGTTGCGCCGGCCAATCCACCGCGTTTCCAGATACTGATTAAAAAATTGTTAATCATGCTCTTGATCGTTACCCAGGTATTGGAAACATTTGGTTCGAATACATAAGCCTTGGTGGCCAGTTTGATCGATTCTTCCAGCATGATCATGGTCCTGCGCACGTTGATATACCGCCAATCCAGGCTATTGCCATCCAGTGTCCGCGCTCCCCAAACCAGTGTTCCTTCACCGATAAACGAGCGTATGGCATTGATCGATTTACCAGCCGTGGTAACGTTCAAATCTTCCTGTTCGTCATGAGTAATCTCCACCGATGGTGAAACCACGCTGTTTATACTGACATTCGCCGGTGCCTTCCAGACGCCGCGGGAATTGTCTACCATTGAATAAATACCCGCCATGGCAGCAGCAGGAGGCAGCAAATTCAAACGGCTTCTGACGGCCTGCAGGATTGTTCCGTAAATCGGACTAACAACATTCAGGGTCTTGTGTAATTCTGGATCGTCTGCAGTTGATATTTTTTTGATTTCCGCCTTGATTTCGGTTTTTTTTGCGTCGATCAACTGACTGTTGTCGACTTCAGCATCCAGGAGTTCTTTTAGCGCATCCGGATTGGCAATATTAGTAAAACTTAATTCGCCAGGCTGGACAATTGATGTATTCAACCAGGGATAGTAAGCCGCGGCAAAATCCAGAAAACTGGTCCCGAGCTTATTACGAAAATTATCGATGCAGTTGCCGTCAGGATCCTGTTGGTCCCTGTAACCATTATAGACATCGAGTATTCCGAATCGATTCTTCATCGCGTAACCGCAGTGTTTAAGAACCGCCTGCTGCAATGCTATACAATCATCTTCCTTGTCGATTGACATGGCGTCTGGAATGACCACCATGGTAGGTTCCTGCTCTTTTAGCAGTACCTTGACACCGCCCTCAAGCTTGGCCTTATCGATGGCACCTTCCCCATACTTGCCAACTGAAATGATATAGCATGCCCCACCGCCATTCTGAAAGAAAAGTATCATGCTGTAGTACAGCAAAAACCTTTGTTTCTGATGCACCAGGTAATATTCCTTTTCATTACTGGAAAAATCCGCCTCTGCCGATGTTTCATCCTCGGGTTTTTCTTCCTGAATTTCAAACTGCGATTTGGGTGCACCGCCGAAATAACTGATGAACTCCGACATTGAAGAAATACGCCATGCTTTGTTTAACAACGATTTTCCCTGGTTGTCAGCACGCTCCGTATACCCGATAAATGCAGGCACCGCAGTCGCAACTTCCACTACGGAATTAGGAAACGCATTCTTTTCAACAATGTAAACACCTGGTGTCTTGTACTGCCCCATGATTTGCTCCTCTAGTTTGAATAACTGCGCCTTTGTCTACGTCTTACATTGATTAACCTGGACTGATTTCAAAAAACAGCATGCAGCCGAGAATCCGGTCATTACCATGTTATTTAATGTACGTAAATTTCTGAAATATGATGCATTTTTCCGTTCACCGTGTCGCCATGCAAATGATTGACTGAAGCGTTCGGCAATCTATTAATCAGTATCTTGTCCCCTCGATTCTGCGACTCTCTGAGTTGCAATCGCTGTTGCGGCAGTTCGTGCATCTGTATTGCTCGTGTTGATTGAAGCATTCTGGCCGGGTGATTGCCGGGCAATATGATTTTTCCGATTTCTTCAAACATTAACTTACTGTCCAGATCCCGAATATACAGACTGCGTCGGGACAAGTCCCCCATCAGATAATATTTCCAGAGTGTCTTGCTGCTTGTAAACGAAATAACAAAATTACGCACGGCCTCGGAGCCCTGACCCGGTGTTAGTAATAAACTTTCGGTGAGCATGGTGAACTGAACGATGAAGCAGGGGGGCACATGATAGTCTCGCGATTCAAGGCATTGTCTTATCCGGTCCGAACCTGAATCTTGATAATCACGCTCGGACACAAAGCGTTCACGATGTAACAGTTGTTTTCCATCCGTTTTTATAGCGGACTGCTGATTGTCAAAAAACAATAACGCGTTCGAGGATGGCCTGGCGGGTGCTGTATACCAAAAAAAACTTGGATCTCTCGAAAATACCTTGAAGGTAAATGACAATTCGTCTTCAGCGTACAAATGCAGGCGATCGATTTTGTCTGTTTCAAAAAAAACAGAAAGACGATTGGCAACTGTTTTTAACAGAAACCCGGGGCGGTTGAGAAGGTGGACCGTTTTCACCGTTGGAACAAAATTAAGTGACTTGCAGACATGATCGGTGAAATACATATGCTCTACAGAAACATTAAAAAGCAACTGGTAGGCATTCATCGGTTTGATTCACGCTCCATTGTAACTTTGGCTCACCCTCTGAGATTCTTTTGGCCACACTGTAAATGCAAATGTTGCCAGCTGTCAATTATTACCCATAGGCGGGACCGAAGATTCCGGAACAGTCACAACTGGCTGGCGGCCGATGATGTCTTCCGAATCGAATGTAACCATGCGCACGCGGTACAATATCGAAGGCATATATTTCCCGCCTAAAGTGCTCCATAAATTGCTCTGATCCTGTACTGACAAATTTTCTATATCCAAGACCAGTTTCTCGATTCGTTTGTCCATCTCTGGCACCGTATGATGGCTAAACATCGGGTTTCGCTGAAAAAAACTGATCGTACTGGATAAAAACTTTAAGGCCTCGGCGTAATTGTTGCCGGTGAAGTTTGCAGTCATCATGACATACAGATTGAAATGCAGTGCGGTGTTGCGTTGCAGGGCCCTTTCGCCAAAGCCCTGGTTTCCCCCCAGTGAGGCCGACACAGCATCTTTTTCAATATTAGTTAAAAAGATTACAAGTTTGTTATGTATATTTGGCGCAACGCTGCCATCCATTTCTAACAGATTGGAAACAATCGCCACATCTTCATTAACTGCATAGGTTCGTTTCAAATGCTGATTGAGTTGTCCCGCCAGCAGCTGTATTGCCAGGTTAATCATTTAATTTCCTTATTTGACGGTATCTTGACACACGCTATCGGTCAAAAACCCACTGCAGCAGTGCATCCATTGCATCGCGAGAATTTACAGCTTGCGGGTGATTAACAAAAACGACGACAACGATACGCTGTCCGGATTGATCGAGCATATAACCGGCCAGCGCCCGGACGTTATTCAGTGTCCCGGTTTTCATATGCGCAAGACCACTGACCACCGTACCGGCAAGTCGGCCTCTCATGGTACCGTCAACCGCTGCAATCGGTAAAGATGCAATAAATTCAGGCATCACCGGACTGTTAAAAGCGGTTAACAGCAATTCTCCCATGTGCCTTGCGCTAATCCGTTCAATTCGCGATAACCCAGAACCGTTTTCGATAACCAGTTCGGGGAAAAACAGCTGTTTGGATGCCAGCCACTGTTTCAGGGCGTGCTCGGATTTGTCGAGTGTAGCCGGGGAGCGTGTGCGATTTGTCGAACCGGCCGTTCCAAGTGTCAAAAATAACTGGCGTGCAGCAATATTGTTACTGAATTTGTTAATGCCGCGTATCACCTCAGCCAGAGGCGGTGAATAATAGGTCTTGATATGCAACAAATCTGCAGGCGCTTCTGCCATAATGACTTCGCCATCAAAAACGCCGCCCTGCTGCGACCAGAAACGCTTGAACAAATCCCGTGTGTATGTTGCGCTGTCATGCAGGCCCAGCATGATAGATTGCCTGCCACAGCGCGCAGAAAAACTGCCATTTAGTATTATTTGCAGTGAATTGTTGACTGTTTCACCATGCTGAATTTCAACGTCAAGATAATTGCGCCAGCCGCCCCCACACGCTTTGTCGGTGAGCTTCAAATTGTTCACAACGTGCAACGAATCGGGTATCGGATCAGCAACCACTCTGACTCCTTTCTTTTCGATATCCGGCATGAGATGAAGCGCCGTGGAACGATAATTGACCAGCAGTGCTTCAGGCAGAATGTTATATGTTCGGTATGGCTCACCGTCAAACGCACCGGGATCACTTTGTGGAATATCGTAATAGCTATGATCCAGAACCAGATTGCCAGTAATCTGTGCCAACCCGGTCTGGCGCAGACGGTGAATCAACAGCCAGAAATGCTCCAGGTCCAGCTTTGGATCGCCATATCCCTTGATAATTAGATCGCCATGCAGGGTGCCATCGGATATTTCACCGTGCGCAGACAAAACAGTTTGCCAGGCATATGCGGGCCCAAGAATTTCGAGCCCGGCATAAGTCGTGATCAGTTTCATAACAGACGCCGGATTCATGACGGCATCAGCATTCAATGCAAGAACGGGGTGCGGCGCTCCAATTTTATGCACATAAATGCCGACAGCTGATAGCGGGATACCGGCTTTGCCCAGTTTTTGCTGGATTGTTACAGGAAGTTGTTCTATCGCTGCGGGATCAGCTTGCTGTTCGGCGGCCAGCGATAACGGCATACAGATCAACAACAAGACTCCCGTCAATATGCCCAATTGCATGTATTTCATAGAAACAGCTTCAATCCGTCAATACGTTTTGACAATTATTTCTTTTTACCGCATATAGCATAGCCGTCATCCCAGCCGGTCCGGTATTGACCATCGCTTTCATACCGCTCACGGTCTTTAAAGCCCCACTTGGAGCCTTTGGCGCTTTCGCAACCGTCTATATAACCCTCTTGAGAACCGGGTGGATAACCCATCAGATTATAGGTTGGCCGGGTACTTGGCGGCAATGGACCTGCCGGACGTTCTATAGACGGTTTGGCGGCCGGTTTGGGTGGTTTCGGGGTTTGCAAGACCGGTTCCAGCAGAGCGCAGCCTGACACCGTTAAAAAAACATACGCAGCAACACAATATTTAAAATGGATCTTTGTTTGCATCTACTATCCCCGTACGCGAAACAGATAAAAATGAATCTAGAACTCTATCCATGTGTTATTGTCAGGTACAACGTTACTACGCTGTCATGCCGGAAGATACAGCACGGCACGAGAGATGCTTTCCTTTTTAAGGTACTGCTTACCGAACCCGACAAAATCACATGGATAAAGTACTCACCGCAATCAACCCAGCGCAGACTTCAGCAATTTTCCCATCTCAGCGGGATTGCGCGTTACCTGTATTCCACATTCTTCCATAACCGCAAGCTTTTCCTGCGCCGTGCCCTTGCCTCCCGAAATGATCGCGCCGGCATGCCCCATCCGCTTTCCCGGCGGTGCCGTAACACCGGCAATAAACCCAACGACAGGTTTGCGCATATTGTCCTTGATCCAGCGCGCGCTTTCTTCTTCATCAGTACCACCTATTTCACCGACCATAAGCACTGCATCGGTTTCATCGTCATCATTGAATAACCGCATCACATCGAGATGTTTCAATCCATTGACCGGATCACCACCGATGCCGATACAGGTTGATTGTCCGAGCCCCTGCTCCATCAGCTGGGCAACCGCTTCATAGGTCAGTGTGCCCGATCGCGATACCACACCGATACGCCCTTTTTTATGAATATACCCGGGCATAATGCCAATCTTGATTTCATCAGGTGTGATGATACCGGGACAATTCGGACCGATCAGACGGGTTTTTTTGCCTCGCATTTTATAGCGCGTACGGATCATGTCACGTACCGGGATACCTTCGGTGATACAGATTACCAGATCAAGTTCCGCTTCGACCGCTTCATCAATCGCTGCAGCGGCATACGGCGGTGGCACATATATCACCGAGACAGTAGCGCCCGTGGCTTCCCTGGCTTCCCTGACTGTACCGTAAACCGGTATGCCCTCGAAGTTTTCGCCCGGCTTGCGCGGATTGACACCTGCCACAAAGCATGACTGACCATTCGCGTATTCACGGCACATTCGGGTATGGAACTGACCTGTTTTACCGGTTATTCCCTGAGTCATTACACGGCTGTTCTGATTGATAAGGATGGACATGAATCACAGCTCCTTCACTAGATTAATCGAATACATGACAAATCAGGCGTTTTCAGCCGCCCTGACAACTTTCTGCGCTGCATCGGCCATATTCCCGGCAGCAATAACGGAAAGACCTGAATCTGCAAGTATCTGTTTGCCAAGCTTCACATTAGTCCCTTCCAGACGGACTACCAGCGGTACTGTCAACCGAACCTCACGCGCCGCCTGCACCACACCTTCCGCGATCACGTCACAACGCATAATGCCACCGAAAATATTGACTAGAATCGCTTCAAGCTTTGGGTTTTTTAACATCAACTTGAATGCCTCGGTCACTTTCTCCGCTGTTGCACCGCCACCAACATCCAGAAAATTGGCCGGATTACCGCCATAAAGTTTTATGATATCCATCGTTGCCATCGCAAGTCCGGCGCCGTTAACCAGGCAACCGATATTACCGTCGAGCGGAATATACGACAAATCGTGTTCAGAAGCCTCGATTTCGAGCGGTTCCTCTTCATCGAGATCACGCAAAGAGGCGATTTCTGGATGACGAAACAGCGCATTATCGTCAAAGTTCATTTTTGCATCGAGTGCGAGTATGTGGTTGTCTGCCGTCAACACCAGCGGATTAATCTCGGCAAGCGATGCGTCCTTGTCGTCAAATGCCTTATACAGTCCTTTCAGCAACGTTGCAGCTGCACCACGACTCGCATCAGGAATACCGGTTTTTGCCGCCATGTCCAACGCCTCATCGTCCGATATCCCGGCAATTGGATCAATCATCAGCTTGTGGATTTTTTCCGGCGTTTCCGCCGCCACCTGTTCAATATCCATACCGCCTTCAGCGCTCGTCATCATGCATACACGCTGGCTGTCACGGTCGACTACCATACCGACATAATATTCAGTGACGATACTCACGCCTTCCTCGATAAACAACCGGTGAACAGTCTGCCCATCCGGACCGGTCTGATGCGTTACCAGCTGCATGCCAAACATGTTACCGGCCAATTCTCGGACTTCCTCAATCGATTGTGCGATCTTGACGCCACCGCCCTTGCCTCGCCCACCGGCATATATCTGCGCCTTTACAACCCAGGTATCGCCACCGAGTTGCTGCGCGGCGTTTACAGCCTCATCGACGTTGAAACAGGCAATACCGCGTGGCGTTGCCACTCCATATTGCCGCAGAATTTCCTTGGCCTGATATTCATGAATTTTCATAACACGGATTCTGATAGAAGATTGGAAATATGAATAATGCCAGCCAGTATAACGCAAATTTTCGTACTCGCCATGTAAGCCGGAGACTCATCTACCTGGCCCGATCCATTTAGCCTATACTCGAAAAACCGGTTTATGCCCGTGCCACGAACGGGGCTGTGGCTCTATCAACAGTATTCCAACTACCCGTCAGAACGGCCACTGTTGAGTGACACAATGGATACCTCCTCCTCCGACAACCAGATTGCTTGCGTCAAACGGAACAATTTTTCTGTCTGGAAGAGCCCGTTTGATAGCATCGACGGCGGCGATATCGTTTTTTTGTCCAAAAACCGGAAACAACAGCGCATCGTTGACAAAATAAAAATTGATGTATGAAGCTGCAAGCCGTCTTTCACCAGCGTACATCGGTGATGGCTGATTAATTGGCACCACTTGCAGGCTGCGCCCCCGCGCATCCGTCTCCCGATTCAGAATAGCCAGATTTTCTTTCAAAATCTCGTAATTCCGGTCGGTAACGTCATCACTGCATAAAGCTGCGATCATGCCCGGCTGAATGAACGCTGCGACATTATCACTATGACCATCCGTTTCATCGTCGCAAAGACCCCACGGCAGCCAGATCACTTTTGTCACGCCAAGCAAATCCTGAAAATACGATTCTGCTTCAACCTTATCCAAACCCGGGTTGCGATTAGTATTTAGCACGACGCTTTCGGTTGTCAGCAATGTTCCTTCGCCGTCAACGCTAAAAGCGCCTCCCTCGAGATATAGCGGCGCTTCAATCAGACCCATGTTATCCAGCTGTGAAATATAGTCAGGAAGTCGGGCGTCGTTATGATAAGGGGTGTACTTCTCGCCCCACGCATTGAACTTCCATTTCAGGATTTTCTGTGCATTGTCGTTATCATCGCTGACATAGATCGGCCCGCTGTCCCGTACCCAGCCGTCGTCAATCTGTACCGGAATAACGGTAACATTCGGTTCCTGCACATCCAGCCGATTAACAATTGATTTATAATCCGCCGGTGGCACCAGCAGGCGCACCGGTTCAAAACACGCTATCTCTCTGACCAGTGCCATATAAGTTTCTATCGCATCATTGTACTTGTCTTGCCAGATACCGGATCTGGCAGGCCAGGCAATATACGTTAATCGATGCTTCGTCCATTCTGCCCTCATTGTATACATCACAAACTCATTGCCGGATAATTACGAACGCGCATTCTGCTGTCTTTTCAATATTTAATGTGGGCGATAAACAAAATCGCTGTCGGTATTTTCCTGCAACAATATCTCAGTCGAATTATTCACACACATACGCGTTTCCCGTAAACATAATCCTTTGTTCGACTCCAGGGATTGCATAACGCGCAGTATTATAGGCCTGTAGTATATGCACTGTATTACCGCCCAGCTTTGCTGTTTCTGCACGCAGCCTGTCGCGGGCGATAATCAGACGTTCCGGATAGGTCATATCGCTGTCCTCGGCCTCTGATGCACCTGTGACTTTGCCAAGCGGATTGCAACCTGTCAGATCCTGTTCCTTGCCAAGCAATAGCAAAATCGGCCCGGCCTTTTTGGAATCGGGCGCGTCAGCCACCACTGGCTGACCGGCCAGCAGAAAAACCAATCCAGCGACCGGAACCAGCAAACGCATTTTCAATTGAACAAACATCATAGCCTCCACAAACATTTGATTGCTTGATTTCATTGATATTCAATAAAACTGTTATAACTAGCGTAATATTTTAACACCCGTTAACGCTGTTGTTTCAGTCTCACCAATAAACCGCCTCCTGCATTGCGCCGGATGCAAAACCAGTACACACAGGCGCCGTGCAAAGCGGTTTCAAAAGAACAAATTGATTGGCATTTTTTGTGTTAACGTGAGATTTATATTTTTTTTCACAAAAACTAAAAAATTCAAAAAATTATCAAAACAAACCTGTGTATGGAAAGAAAAGACAAACCATTATGAACCATGACATTTGCACACATCACCAGCTTCGGTTAAGAAATCTGTTACGTTTTTTAACCGCATTAATGGTAGTTACCACTTGCACACCACTGCATGCCGTCGCATTGCTCTCCGACAAACTGGAACTCTATCTGCCCTGGACGCACTATCACGGACTGACCTATTCCGTACAAATGAATCCAGCGACCGAAAATGCACAGGCATTCCGACTGAACAGTACGACAGCGCGCGACGTCAGTACGTTTGAATCCGTGCTTGCAATTGTCGACGACGACCTGACCATAGCAATTCCGCTGGTCGGGTTTCGTGGCGAACTATACCGCGCAACGCTGAATCATGACGGTGGCGATGTATTCCGGGTTACGAATGCCACGCCCGTATCCGCCACGGCAGGCAGAGGGGCTCTGCTTTCGGCGACACTGATGGAGACCAGAACAGTCGAACAGATTGCGCTGGAATACCCGATAGCCGCCTTCGCCGGACTAGAATTGCGCTATGATGTTACCGTATACCGGATCGGATACCAGACACAGGATGCATTTGGCAATCTTGTTTCTGCGTCCGGCGTTGTCGGCATGCCGGTGGGTATACCGGCGGGTGCGCCGCTGCTGAGCTTCCAGCATGGCACCATTACCCGCAGCGACCAGGCGCCAAGCATCAACCCTGAGGAAACAGGCGCCGACCTGGCGCTGTATCTGATGGCCGCACGTGGTTATGCAGTCTTGGTGCCGGACTATCTGGGATTTGGCGACAATACCGGCCTGCACCCGTTCATGCACGCCAAAACACTGGCCTGGTCGACGATCGACCTGATCCGCGCCGTGCGCTCCCTGGCGGCAGATAGCGGTTTTCCGTTGAACGGGCAACTGTTTCTGGCTGGTTATTCCGAAGGCGGCTATGCCACCATGGCAGCACAGCGCGAAATCGAAACCCACCATGCCGACGAGCTTATCATCACCGCTTCAGCACCAATGGCGGGTGCCTACGATTTGTCCGGCACCATGCTCCAGCAGGCATTGTCGGGCGGTCCCTTGCCCAAGCCGATGTATTTTCCTTACGTGCTGCTCGCTTACAACCAGATTTACGGATTTGAAGATGACCTTGAAAATCTTTTCAATGAAAACATTGCCTCTGCAGTGCCCGGCCTGTTTGACGGCTCAAACGACGGCGACATGATCGATGACGCGCTGCCAGCAACGGCACAAGAACTGTTTTCGCCCGTTCTGCTTGCCGCGCTGGAGAACGGCGGTAACCACCCGCTCAGAGTAGCGCTGGCGCACAACGACGTGTATCGCTGGACGCCGGTTTCACCAATGCGCCTGTATCATTGCCAGGATGATGAACATGTGCCCTACGCCAACGCTCTGGTCGCCATGGATTACTTTATCGCCGTGAGCGCTGATGTCAGCCTGGAAACGCTGTTTTTCGGAGGGCACTCGGACTGTGCAATTCCGGCGCTGCTCAGCGGTAACGCCTGGTTTGATTCGCTGGTCGTGCTGCCGTAAGCATCACAGATAAAATTCGACATTGGGCGACCAGTTAAACCGGCTGACATTATCGGTGGTCACCTGATGTTCGAATAACTCGATAAAATGGTCGCAGACATGCAGCGATTCAACGCGGGCCTGCCACGAGTTGATGGGTTTACCAGCCTGCAGTTTCCCGATCATTTCATCGATCGCAGCTGCATCGCCCACAAGCGAGCAATGCACACGGTTCGTATCTGCAGCATCGTTTGAGGCGCCACCTTCGAGTTTGCGCTGTTGTGCGCCGCGAATAAACGTCTGCCTGAACATGACATTCTGGACATTGCCGGTCACATAAAAGCTGATCTTCTTCACCGATGATTCACAGTTAAATATTGAACAAATTTATGCTTATCAAGGTCCCGCCCATTGACAGTCATTCAGACAGGAATGTGATTTTCTTGATAAACGCTTCCGATGCACCCTGTGTTTTACTGGTATTCTTCTGGAAAGCGAACGCGGTAATAGGCGGTGTTTTCTTCTGGTTAAAGACCGTTTTAAATCGCTCGTCTACTTCAAAATCCGTGGTAATGGTTTTGCCCGACTGATCACCCGAAGCCACACAAAAATAGCGGCCACCTTCGCGCCAGAGTTTACCGATGTACATTTTACCTGGCTCTTCTTCCTTGCCGATAAACGGACTCAGAAAGTAAGGCGCGGACTTGAGACCCAATGGTAATCCACTTGACAGCTTCTTCGTACCAAACGACAACATGACCGCAATCGGCACGCCGTTGACACCATTATTCCAGTCTGCACCCTCGGGATATTGATTGACTCCCCACACAATTTCCACACGTTTAACGTTGTGAATAAAATCCTGCTCTGCAAATCTCAGGCCAAATAAACCCGCCGTCTCCGTCTGCGTGCTGATGACCAGAGCATCGTTTTCAAATCGTGGTGCCAGCGCTTTGGCGTCCAGTTCGAATTCGAACCCCTGTTGTTCAAGCCAGGCAAGCGCACTGCCTTCACCCTTTCCGGTAAAATCTATTTCGTGAATCACCCGCTCTGCGGCATGTGCAGTTGTTGTATAAACGAAAAAAACCAGACAGGCTATCACTACAGTCCATCCATGTTTTATGGTATGAAGTGATGTATCTCGCATTGTATTTACCTCAAAAACGACTCAATTGGTAGTCACATGTCATAAAAACAACATTGTCTTTTTCAGTTTTGGAACATATTTTAGCGAATAGGTTGCCGGTTCTCTACCCGATTTAAGCGCACAGGACTTCAAATTTTTATACCAATTATTAATCCTGTGTGATCGCAAACAACCGCTGATACTCGCGAATGGCGTAGCGGTCGGTCATGCCCGCGATATAATCAGCGATGGCCTGATGGCCTTCCTGCTCGAATTTGTGTTGATATTTGACGGGAAGCAGGCGTACATTGGAACTGAACGCTTCAAACAGCCGCCTGATCGTATGCGACGCTTTATTGCTCATCCGCATTACACGATAATGCAGGTACAGGTTGTCATACAGGAATTTTTTCAGCTGTTGCTGCTCTTTTTTGACGGGATCGCTGAAACCGATCAGCGGCGGCGCCAGATACACATCATCCAGACCGTGCAATTGCGCCCTGGCTATATTCTGTCTGCTTTGTGTCGTTAAATCGATAGCCAGAGTGTTAATCATGCTGCGCACGGTCTCATAAACCAACCGTCGTTCTGTGAGCCCGGGATAGGTTTTCCTGACTTCATTCAGATGCCGGGAAAAAATACTGACCTCCATTAGCTGCTCAAGTGAAATCAGTCCTGAACGCAGCCCGTCATCAACATCGTGATTGTTATAAGCAATTTCGTCGGCAAAGTTAGCCAGCTGCGCTTCTAGTGACGGCCTTGTATTCTGAATAAAACGCTCTCCCACAGCGCCCAGCTTGCGGGCATTATTTTTTGACGCACGTTTCAGGATGCCCGCACGGGTCTCAAAACACAGATTCAACCCGTCAAACGCGGCGTAACGCTCTTCCAGAATATCGACCACCCGCAATGACTGCAAATTATGTTCAAAACCACCATATTCCTTCATACACACGTTCAATGCGTCCTGTCCGGCGTGACCGAACGGAGTATGCCCAAGATCATGCGCAAGCGTGATCGCTTCCACCAAGTCTTCGTTCAGATACAAATTGCGCGCGATCGAACGTCCAATTTGAGCCACTTCCAGGCTGTGCGTCAAGCGCGTGCGAAACAGGTCTCCTTCATGGTTGACAAATACCTGGGTTTTATATTCGAGTCGCCGAAAAGCTTTTGAATGAATTATTCGGTCGCGGTCGCGCTGGAACTCACCACGACCCACAGGTGGTGATTCGCCAAACGTTCGGCCACGGGAGTTTTTTTCGGATACAGCATACGGTGCAAGTTCACTCATGCGTCATACAGGTATTCAGTGTATCAATAATCAGCTCGGGTGGAATATCCGCGCGCATCACGGCTTCGCCAATACGGTTGAGCAGAATAAAACGGGTTTTTCCGGCGGATACCTTTTTATCCAGCGCCATCAACTCAAGATATCTTTCCGGTTTGAGCCTGGGAGCTTTAACCGGCAAACCAGCCTGCTGAAAAATAGCATGAATACGCGCCACATCAGCTTCGTTGATTAATTTCATGCGCCGTGACAGATCTGCAGCCAGCACGGTTCCAGCCGCAACGGCCTCACCATGCAGCCAGACACCATAACCCATGCCATTCTCGATCGCATGACCGAATGTGTGGCCGAGATTCAGCAGAGCGCGCACCCCGCTCTCCTTTTCGTCTGCTGCGACAATTTCAGCCTTGTTTTCGCAACTGCGTTGAATTGCCTCATTCAGAATTGCTGGATCGCGTGAAAGCAACCGCTGCATGTTTTTTTCAAGCCATTCAAAAAATGCAGGATCGCGAATCAAGCCATATTTTATGATCTCCGCAATGCCCGCCCGCAATTCCCTGTCCGGCAACGTATCCAGCGTAGCGCTGTCGGCAAGTACCATGCGCGGCTGATAAAATGCGCCGATCATGTTTTTTCCCAGCGCATGATTAATCCCGGTTTTGCCGCCAACAGAGGAATCGACCTGCGCCAGCAATGTGGTCGGTATCTGGATAAACGGCACACCGCGCAGGTAGGTAGCTGCGGCAAACCCGGTCAGGTCGCCAATCACTCCGCCGCCAAGTGCCAGGATGGTTGTAGTACGTTCACAATGATTCTTTAACAGGGCATCGAAGATTTGATTCAACGTTTCCCAGTTCTTGTAGGCCTCACCATCGGGCAAAATGATGGGAATCGACTGTACGCCTTTTTGCTCAAGCGCAGCAGAGAGACTATCCAGATACAAGGGCGCGACTGTGGTATTGCTGACAATGGCCACACGCTTCTGTTTGAGACAGGACGCAACAAGCTCCGACTGACCCAGAATACCGTTACCGATGTGGATTGGATAATTCCGTGTCTCTGAAGATGAGGAGAATTCGACCGTTATGGTTCGCATAGATTGATCTGTATATGAAATGGATTGAGTTAATTGGAAAGCTGCCAGCCGCTTGACCAGTTCCTTGACCAGAAAACGGATATTCTGCCTTGCTGTGTCAATGATAATATGAGCCGTTTGTTGATAGAACCTGTCCCGTTGCTGATACAGTTGAGTCAGTTTATCGCGCAGATTGCTTGTCTGCAGTAATGGCCGGTTTTTATCATGCCGCGTCCGGCGATATAAATCATTAATCGATGCTCTTAAATACACCACGATTCCGCTTTGTTTCAGCACATCCCGGTTTTCCTGGCTGAGTACAGCGCCACCGCCGGTTGCCAAAACAACATTGTTTTTGCAGACTAGTTTTTTCAATGCCTGCGATTCCCGTCTGCGAAAGCCCTCTTCTCCTTCGATTTCGAATATGACCGGAATCTTTACGCCGGTGCATTTTTGAATTTCATGATCGCAATCGAAAAACTGCTTGCCTGTATAGCTGGCCAGCGCTTTTCCTATGGTCGTTTTTCCAGCCCCCATCATACCAACCAGAATGATATTACGGTTGTTCAGAGACTGCACGAGCTTTCTGTCCGAACCAGCAGCTTTATTACGTGTATTCATAGCCTGATTATATCAAGCCCGCCACGGAAAACTGTCGGCAACTCAAACATTGGAGTTAAACGAAAAATTCAACGTCAGCCTATTCAGTTTTTCCATATCCAGTTGACGTCCGAAGGGTGTTATAGCGCAAACCATTTGCATTATCCGATTCATACTTTTTCCAGCGCATGTTTGATCGTGGCGGTTCATGCTTTGAAACAAACCACGAAAAAAACAATGGCACAAACACAGTAGCGACAAACGCTGCCAGAATCATGCCTCCAAAAACGCCTGTGCCCATGGATTGACGTGCGGCCGAACCCGCGCCGGTCGCAATGACCAATGGCACCACACCCAGAATAAACGCCATTGAGGTCATCACAATGGGTCGGAAACGCAGATGAGCGGACTCTATCGCCGCACGCTTGGCGTCCATGCCCGCTTTCATTTTCTGGTTGGCGAATTCAACTAATAATATCGCATTTTTCGCCGCCAATCCGATTAACGTTACCATGCCGATTTGAAAATAAATATCATTCGGCATATCCCGTAACAGCACGGCTATCAGCGCACCCGCCATGGCAAAAGGCACCGCCATGATCACTGCCAGCGGCAGCGCCCAGGTTTCAAACTGAGCCGCCAGAATCAAGAACACCATGATTATCGCCAGACTGAACGCAAACACAGCAGCCTCTCCTGTTCTTTTTTCCTGAAAATCCTTACCGGTCCATGCGACCTGGTAGCCGTCAGGCAAAACCCGTTCTGCCACCTGTTCGACTAATGTAATTGCATCCCCCGAACTTAAGCCTGGCACACCGCTGCCTATAACCTTGGCTGACAGCAAACCGTTAAAGCGCTCCAGTTGTTCGGCCCCAACGATATGTTTGACCTGCACCAGTGCAGACAACGGTATCATAAGACCCGAGTTTGAACGCACATACACCTTACCGATATCTTCGGGTTTCATGCGATAGGCAGCTTCGGCCTGTAACTGCACACGGTAGGTTCGGCCGGCACGATTAAAATCGTTCACATAAAGCGACCCCATCGTGCTTTGCAGCGTCTCGTAAATGTGTGCTATGGGTACGCCCTGTGAAACCGCCTTGGCTTCGTCGACCGACACAAAAAACTGCGGCACCTTGGATCGATAGAAAGTATTGGCAGTTGCCAGTTTGGGTTCCTGTTTCAATGCCTGCATAAAGTCATCCACAACCCTGGCAAGCTGCTGCGGATCAGTGTTTGTACGGCTTTGCACGTAAAGCTCAAAGCCCCCGGTGCTACCGAGTCCACGGATTGCAGGCGGATTGAATGCCACGGCCAGGCCGTCGGTTTGCTGCGCGCCCACGGCAAATAACTGATTCACCAGATCATCGGCAGTCGTTTCCCGATCCGACCAGTCTGTCATTCGTGTAAAAACCGTCGCCACATTGGTCTTGTTGCCGCCACCGATAAAATCCAGACCATTTACGGCGAATTGAAAAGCAACATCCGGGTTTTTCGCAATTTCGGTACGAATTGCATCACTGGTCGCAATCGTGCGTGACAACGACGCACTGTCAGGAAGAATAACCGCAGTAATCACATAACCCTGATCCTCAGATGGGACAAGGCTGCCCGGTATGATTTTCAACAGTAAACTCACGCCACCGATAAACGCGGCAAATATCAATACGCTGACCAGAACATGTCGTATTGCTGCATCGACCATGCTGACGTAAAAATTGCGCAGCCGATTGAACGTGCGGTTGAACCAATCAAAAAAAACCGCACGCCGTTGAGTGGCATGTAGCAGCATGGCGCACAGGGTTGGGGTCAGTGTCAACGCTACAACTCCGGAAATCACACCCGCCACCGCAACCGTTACGGCAAACTGACGGTATAACTCGCCAGCCATGCCGCCCAGAAACGCGACCGGAACAAAAACCGCCACCAGAACCAGCGTCATTGCAACCACGGCGCTGGACACCTGCTGCATGGCCTTGATGGCAGCATTTATCGGCGCGAGTTTTTCCTCGGAAATCAGCCGCTCAATATTCTCCAGGACCACGATCGCATCATCCACGACAATACCGATAGACAGCACCATGGCAAACAGCGTCATGGTGTTAATTGAATAACCCAACAGCCATAATCCAGCAAACGTCCCGATAAGAGAAATCGGTACGGCTATGATCGGAATGATCGTCGCACGCCAGCTTTGCAAAAAGATGTAGACAACCAGCACAACCAGCACCATCGCTTCCAGCAGTGTTTTGACAACTTCCCATATCGACGCCTTGACGAATTCGCTGGTGTCATACGGCAAAACATAGTGCATGCCTTCCGGGAACGTCGGCTGTAGCGCTGCCATTTTGGCCTTGATCGCGGCAGCCGTATCCAGCGCATTTGAGCCGGTTTGTAAAAAAATACCGATACCGACGCCCGGCTTGCCATTTAACAGATTTTGAATGTTGTACTCCTGCGCACCCAGTTCGATGCGCGCAACATCCTTAAGGAACAAAATACCACGCTGCCCGTCTGCACGCAGAATAATATTGCCGAATTCCTCCGTTTCTAAAAGTCTGCCTTTAGCGGTCACAGTATAAACCAGCTGCTGATCTGCAAGAGCTGGCTCCTGGCCGATTTTACCCGCTGCATATTGCGCGTTTTGGGTACGAATCGCTGCTGCAATATCGCTGGTGGTGATCCCCAGTTGCGCCATTTTGTCCGGTTGCAACCAGATGCGCATAGAGTAGTCCTGCGATCCAAAAATTCGCGCTTCGCCGACGCCAGCTGTACGTTTGAGCTCATCAAGAAAATGATTGGTGATATAGTTACTCAAAAACAGCGGTGTATGGGCTTCGTCAGTCGAGGTAACTGCAAATACGAGCAGTAAATCATTGGCGCGCTTCTGAATAGTGATACCTGACCGCCTGACTTCATCGGGCAGGCGTGGCAACGCGATATTGACCCGGTTGCTGATGTTGAAAGTCGCAAGATCAATATCTGTCCCGATCTCAAACGTTACAGTGATGGTCAACTGACCACTCGAATCAGCGCTCGAATTGAAATACAGCAAGTCATCGACACCACTCAGCTGTTCCTCTATCGGTGCGGCAACTGTTTTTATCAGCGTCTCTGCGCTGGCACCGGGAAATCTCGCTGTTACCTGAACAACGGGCGGTGTAATCTGAGGATATTGTGCGATGGGCAATTGAAATGCTGCTGCGATACCGGCAAGTACGATAATTATCGACAGCACAGACGCAAAAATGGGACGTGTTATAAAAAACTTGGTCATTTTGTCTTAAGATCGTTTATGCGTACATACCAGGTAGCTGCTTTCAATAGCGCCCGGAAGACAACACCTTTGAGGCGTCGAGCCGCTCGGGGCTGACAACCATCCCCGGACTCAGCCGTATCAGATTGTTGACGACAACCTGATCACCTGCATACAAACCATCCAAAATGATCCAGTCTTTGCCAATCCATTCGCCAACGGTTATCTGGCGCGCAGCGACGACATTGTCATTGCCGATCACGTAAACGTACCGCCCCAGATCGGATGTCATAACCGCCATTTGGGGCAACAGAAATACGTCGTCTGTTTTTCCCGAAATGACGCGAACACGGACAAACTGGCCTGGCAATAGCCGACGGTCCGGGTTTTCAAATGTTGCCCTGAGCTGCTGCGTCCCAATCAACGGATCGATTTCACTCGCGGCAAAATTGATAGCACCGCTAATGGGATATTCGGTACCATCAGGCAAGATTAAAATCACTTCCTCAACATTATCTTCGCTAAGTCGGCCGTTAAAGCGGGCAAGCTCATTATCGGAAAAACTGAATCGCACCCATATCGGTGATATCTGCGTCATCGTTGTCAGCACACTGCTGTTTGCAGCCACCAGCGCCCCCTCGGAAATCAGGGAGCGCCCTGTAATACCGTCAATAGGCGCTTTGACCGTAGTATATGACAAATCCAGCTCAGCCTGCTGCACACGTGCCTTCAGCGCGTGCAGTGCGGCTTCGGTAATCATCAGGTCGGCTACCGCATTATCGTACGACCGCTCACTGACAAAATTTTCGGCAACCAGCTTTTCCTGCCGCTCCTTTTCGGTTTTGGCTTTCATGGCTCGAATACTCTGTTCAAGAAATTCCGCTTGTACCTCGGCCAGGTTTTTTCGGAACGGATCCGGATCGATCAAGTACAACGGCTCATTAGCTCTAACCGCAGCTCCTTCATGGTAGTGGCGTTTAAGTACAATACCGCCGACTCTGGGGCGAATTTCAATCTCTTTTGCACCTTCCGTCTGGGCGATTGTTTCTGCACTCAAACGCATATTGACTGGCTGCATATGCAACACCCCGACTGCCAGGGGCTCAGAGGATGATTCAGGATCGGCGGTATCACTACTGCAGGCAGAAAATAACAGCGATACAGTCGCCACAATTAAAGAAACAAAAACAATTCTCATTATCAATATTTTATTGTTCAATTCTTGTTTGATCAATACATCTTAAAAGCTGATTCTGAATTGGCACGCCGAATTAGCGACAAGAGTCTATCAGTGGCAAATGGCATTCCAAGAAAAGCTTACATGGCCGAATGGGTACTGGTACTGTATAATTAAAAAATTTGCATCGGCAGGGACGCTTCTCTTGCATGCACGGATGCACACAATATCAAATTTCTGCAGCAAACTGAATAAAACAAATTAAACATAAATCACAATTCAAAATAATTCTTAAAAAACCTTTTGACGAATAAGGTATCTAAAATTAATTATAAGGAAGTATGGGGAAATTTTAATCAATCGGTAAGTCCCGGTAAAACATCGCGACAACTATCAACAAAAATTGTGCCGCGTTAAATTCGGGACGAGGCAGATTGAAAGTTTCAATAAACGTAATACGCTTGTTAGATAAAATCAATTCAAAAGAAAAGGTGCTTAAAAAAATGCCAATCCGTAATTTGATGGCCGTTCTGGCAGCCTGCTGCATCGTTTTACCGATGAATGTGCTGGCTTCACTGAAGTTGCCTGAAACCATAAAAGTCAACCCTGCAGCATTGAATGCAGAACCCATGTGCGACCCGAAAATTTCACCGTCCTGGCGCAAGGCACAGGTCATAGAGGGCGTCAAAATCGAGGCCTCTGAAATTTGCAGTCCGGACAATCCACATCTGATTGCGGCGGCTGTCAAGGGAACCAACAATATTTCCATGGCCACATTAATGGAAACCGGTTTATCACCCGACACGATCATTAAAACCGATGACATCGATGGCGACGGAGACCCGGACCGTATTATTATCAAACTCGAAGTAATTGAGTTGAACGGGCGCACGCCTGATTTTGAAGGCGTCATCCCAACATTCGATATTGCACCGGGCATTCAGCCGGGCGCCTGGGTGTTCGCTCCCAAGACCAGCGGTATGTCAACGGAAAATTTTGAAAGCATCAGAGCCAATTCGTTGCTGCGGCTGCCCTCTCCGGTGATACGCGTCGAAGTTGGCGATATCGTTCAAATTGTTTTGGAGAATACGCACTATTTCCCACATACTATTCATCTGCATGGCGTGGACCACCCGTTCTCCCACCATGAATACGGCAGCGGCAAACAGGGCAATGACGGTGTAACGCAAACCAGCGAAATCAATCTGATGCCCGGCGAAAGGCGAGTTTATGAATTTCAGCCGCGCCAGGCCGGCACAATGTTCTACCATTGTCATGTTCAAACCCATACGCACCTGGCCATGGGACTGGCCGGCATGATTATCGTAGAGGAGAATCGACCGAATAACTGGCTGCAAACGCTGAATGTCGGCGGAGGCCATGTAAGACATCCATCCGTGGCTGTGAAAGAGCAATACGATATAGAATATGACTTGCATTACCATGCCATGGATAAGGAATTGACCAGCATTATTCAAAAATATAACGATCCCCGGCTGATAGCGCGCGAAATGAACAGACGCTATGATCTGACCGACTCTAGCGAGGACTACTACACACTGAACGGGCTGTCTTTTCCGTATACCTTGCGTGAATCAATGATCGTTGTCGAACCCGATCAGAAAATCAAGCTGCGCATGCTCAATAGCGGCGGCGAATTCATGGCGGTACATACGCATGGGCACAAAGCAACCATCACCCACTATGATGGCATCGAGCAGAATCCGGCAGCCCGGATAACACGCGATGTTTTTGACATGGCACCCGCCCAGCGCCTTGATCTGCTACTGAACACAACGAACGACGGACTGCACAGTTACGGTGCCGGTGCATGGCTTTTTCACGATCATCGTGAAAAAGGCATTACAACCGACGGCATGAGCGAAGGCGGCAGCATGAGTATGATTGCATACAAATCCTATCTTGACGACACCGGATTGCCCAAAGTCGCACACGGGATCGATTTATCAGTTTTCTTTACCAAGGAATATTACGAGAGGAGACTTCCTATCTGGCAGGATCTAGATGAAGCAGGCAGCCTGGGCGCACCCGGCGTACGTTCAGGTATTGATGCCGACACACAGGAGACCGTCACAAACCTGATAATTGGATTCATTATTGGACTGTTGATTTATACAGCCTTAGCCAGAAAGCAACACATCAAAGGAGCCGCAGCAGCTATCGTATCGAAGCTAAAAGGCTCTAAAGGGAGTAAAACCAATGAATAAGCAGTTTCTTACCATACTAGCCTGTATGATTGCGTTCTCTTCTCACGCGTATGCACAGCAGGATGAAACCGATCACAGTCAGCATGAACATGAGCAACAGAATGATCACAGTGGTCACAGCGATCAAGAAATGGACCATAGTGCTCATGAACACGATCACAGCGATCATGATGAAATGGACCATAGCGCTCACGAACACGATCACAGCGACCATGATGAAATGGACCATAGCGCTCATGACCATAGCGCCCAGGATCACAGTGGTCATGACATGGATCACAGTGCACATGATCACGGCGGGCACGATCACATGGGAGACCATAGCGGCATGACGCATGGGGATGATCATATGATGGATGCTCCCGGCGACCATTCGGAGCTTCATGGCGAAGGTGACGGACATGGGGGACATCACGGCGACCATCACCACCATCATGACGGCCATATCATGGACCATGAAGGCACCCATATTATGGGGCAGAATTTTGACAAATTGCCCAGCAGTTGTACCAGCATTTCGGAAGAAATCGAAATTACCGTGCGTGCAGGAACCAAATATGCCAAGAAATTCCCGGGAACCGCATTCGCTTTCGACCAGCAGGAATGGCACGTCGAACCCTGCTCCAAGATCACCTGGCATTTTGTCAACGAAGACAATATCCGCCATCAGTTCATGATGCACGGGTTGCCCCGGTATCTATACCCGCTTGGTATGTTTCACCTAGAAAATACAGGGCCAAGAAAAGTCTCTGGCACCATGATTGTGCCCGCAGCGGATGAAACCTACCTGGTGCATTGCGACATCGCACAGCACATGGAAAAAGGCATGAAAGCGCAACTCGTCGTCGGAAAAGGCGGAGAGGATATACCAAGTATTCCCGGGCTGACACCTTATATCATCAACGACAAGTACGAAGCGGAAGATTTGCCTCAAGTCTCGGACGAGGATAATGGCAAAAAGAAAGATTCCTTTACAAAACAGGTTACCGATTTTTACAACGATAACGTTCCGCTTTCAGGGATGTCACTCATTGGCTTGCTATTCGGTCTAGTCTGTGCGCCGTTATTTATCAGAATGATCGCGCTGGGAAAAAGAAAAACAAAGGAAGAAAACGTTTAATGCACTGAAAACGCATGCCTTTCGTAACTGCTAAATTGCGGAAGATGAACCGCGCAAACCTGTGCACTTAGCCGCAACCAGTGGTATCGCAACAAAAATTGCCGTACCGCTGGTCTGTAACCGAAATCTCTCATCAATACACGCTCTCCTGCCCTTGCTGATTCAGCAATAAACAGCCTGAACAGCTTATGAATTTATTTTCAGGAGTTATATGCCGGCCAAGGCACTAACATACCCGTAAAAACAAATCTGATGCATATTGCGCGTGCCGAACCATCAGTACTGGGGGGGTGAATGTTCAAGATACCGGACTGATAAAACGGCATTGCAACCCGATATCCGGTAGAATGAATTGCGGTTAAAGACACGAAAAACATCCCGTGTCACCGTGATTTTTCCGACTGTAATTCGAGCTCGCGACTGGCTCCACAAGCTCATAAATATCGAATTTTATGCAAATATAATCGATTGATAATTAACAGGTTTAACAAAACGTTAACATTCAGTTTGCATTGCCTTAACGTTATCTATGTTAATAGTTGGTTAAAAGTTGATTGCTTGAATAAAGCAATTTTCAATCTTTACCAAACTGGAGAAAGAGTCAAAAATGAATACGCAAACTGAAAGCAGGCCATCTGCGAGTGGCCAACAAGTACCTGAGGCTGCACCTGTAACATCAAAAGGTTCAGCTGCTTTTCAAGCACAATATTTTCTGCGCGATACCGCCGCCGGTCTGATTACCGGCGCCATGGCAATACCACTGTCTATCGGTATTGCCATCATGTCCGATTATCCGATCAAGGTTGGCCTGGCGACCGTCGCCTTTGCCTGCCTTGTTGGCTGGATCAATGCATGGTTCAAACCAGGGAATTTTATCGGCGCTCCCGGAATCGCAGCCGGCCTGGCACCCGTACTGGCGTTGGGTGTTGCAACTTTTGGCTGGGAAAACATGGCATTCTGTATTTTCCTGACGGCCTTCATGCAGGCCATTATCTGGAAATTCAACTGGCAGCGATATCTGCTTATTGCCGTACCCGTTTACCTGGTTGAAGGCTTACTGGCCGGCGTGGGTTTGAAAATCCTGTTGAAGTTTTCTGAATTCACCTACGAAATACCCGAAGAAGCTGTTGCAGCGGAATTCTGGAATGGTGCGCGAATTCAGATGGTCATGATTTCAGCTGTTGGATTGGGTCTGTTCCTGTATCTCTTCTCAAAATTCAAGGATACCCAACCGGCAATTCCTTACTTTGTATTGATTATCGGCGGCGTGTTGCTGGCCCAGTTTGTCAATGTACCGATGATATTCGTAGAAGATATCGATCTGCATATCAAGCTGCCACTGCCTGAATCGGACGTCACGATAACGCTGTTGATCATGATGTTTTTATTTTGCGCGATGCTGGCCATCGTTGACGTCATCGAACAGGTAATGAGCAATGCTGCAATCGAAAAAATTGATCCGCTCAATCGCAAAACCAATAGTAACAACAGCCTGCTTGCTATATGGATCGCGAATATGGGTTCCAGCTTTTTTCATGGCATGACCAATCTGGACGGTTTGGCAAAAAGCACAACCAATAAACTGGCTGGCGCCATGACGAAATTTTCTGTGCTGGTTATTGGTTTTGTGGTGTGCTTTTTTACATTCAATACGCAGTACCTGGATTTTCTACCTAAATTCGCGCTTGCAGCGATCATGATGTTTACCGGGTACAAAATGGTAGCCGGGCTGGCCCATGTCACGCATTATGGTCCATACGCGTTAATGCTTTCGTTTATTACCGCAGGGCTGGTATATCTGGTGGGTATTTTCGAAGGTCTGCTGATCGCTATGGCTGTCCATGGCGGCGTTCATTTCATGGTCTATACCAAGCATGACAAGATGCCAGGCAGAGCGGTTGTCAAACGTTATTTTGATAACCTGAAGAATGACAGCAGCAACCTGCAATAGAAGTTGCTGCACTCTTTCCAGACTATGTCATATGTAGCTGTTGTTTACTCCTGACCGGTGGAACTGACCAGTACAATGCACTGTGAGAAAGCGTACCAAAATTATAAGAATACGCAGATACTCAGTTAAAATTGCCTGATCAGCCCATCGGTTAACAATCCCCAATTCCGATTCAACTGCAAACTGCTGACATAGTCTTTTTTTTCCTCCATTATCCATTACCGGTTATTGTTTTGCACGTAAATTTTTGATAGCTTAGATTTCGGTGATTTCATTTCGCGTTTAGGAGTTCAGATATGTACAAAAAAGTTATGGTAGCAGTCGACGGCAGTGAAACGGCCAGTCAGGCGCTGACAGAAGCAGAAAATATTGCCAATACGTATGATGCTATACTTTGTATTGCCCATGCAGTCCAGGGAGATACGGAAGCGGACAAACAAACCGGTACAGACATCCTTGAAAAAGCCAAATCATCAGCTGGCGCACAGAAAATAGAAACCCGTCTGGTACAAGCTAATATTGAATATGGTTTGAATGGCATTGCCGAAGCTATTGCCGATGCTGCAGCCGACTGGGAAGCGGATTTACTGGTCGTCGGTACAGCCAATCGTCGCGGACTGGAACGCTTTTTTGTGGGTTCTGTCGCAGAACAGCTTGTTGCCAAAGTCAGCGCATCCATACTTCTGGTGCGTCCCCAGTCTACATAAAAAAACCAGACGCGATTTGTGCTCCGTATATAATCCACTCCACCAGTCTCAAAGGAGACTGGACGGCTTCTCAATCTGAGAAAGTGACCGTGAACTGAGAACCCTGGTTTTTCTTGCTTTGAAAGGAAACGCGCCAATTATAACGTTCACAGATACGCTGTACAATCGCCAGCCCTAATCCGATTCTGTCAGTCTTTCCTGTATTGCTTATTACCCGTCCCTTGAAAATTTGCGCTTGCGTAGGCAAGTCGATGCCAACACCGGTATCGCTGACTGTAAGCTGTTTTTTTGTCAATACCACTTCTATCATACCCTGATCGGTATAACGAAATGCGTTCCGTACCAGATTGGCCACCAGCACGCTAAGAATCCCCGGATGCGCCACCACATTCAATGCTTCCTTCGCTTTCACGATGACATCTACCGGTTTATTTCCCAGCCAAACGCGTTGTTGTTCAATTACCTTGTCAACTATCGGGGCCATGTCACAGCTGATGTGCGATTTTGTCGAGTCATCATTGATTTGTGCAAGTATCAGAAACGTATCGATCAATTCTGAAATTTCGCCGACAGCGCGCTGGATCCGTTGAATTCTGGCATTTTCCGGTGCCGACAATCCTGTTTTACTGGCCAGTACTTCTGCCGCCATGCTGATACTGGTAATGGGTGTTCTCAATTCGTGACTGACGTTGCTCGCAAACTCTTTCTCCCGAACCAGCAATTGCTGCAATTGTTCATGATAATGCTGCAGCTTGCGCGCCAGCACACCGACTTCGTCATCTCCAAACTCAGTCATATCCAAAGACTCGCCGGGTTGATTTTTGAACGCCATCACCTGATAAGCAAGCTTCTTGATAGGCTGGAACACATGATTGGCGACTCCCAGCCCTATCACAAACGCAATGATCAATGTGATCAAAGCACACAACCATACCAGTCGAATAAAATCCCGCTCGCGTTGATGGATACTGGTATCGTCGAATTGCACGATATAGCGCAGGTTATCAGCATGCGCGATCAAAACCCGGTAATCTCTGTTGTTGTAGGTGACGTCATGTATACCTGGCGGTAGACCGCGCACATGCGCCGGCATACCAGACAGATGATCATCCCGTGACACTGTATGAATCATAATTGTTGAGTGCGAGCGAAATGAATCGGATACATGTTCGCTGCTATCAGTTTGCTGTCGAAAGCCGAAATATTCGGAATACAATATATCGTCGAGCACATTCGTTTCGACAGATTTCAGGGCAATCACCAGACTCACACCGAACATCAGCGTTATGGTCGCGCCAAAAAATAAAAAAGCAAACATGATGCGATGCCTGAGTCGCTTAGTCTTCTGCATACCGGTCCGTTAGCCTGTAACCAAAACCGCGCACTGTGTGTATGAGCGAGTAACCAAACGGTTTGTCGATCATCTGGCGCAAATTCGACAAATGTGTGCGCAAAGCATCACTGTCCGGTGGATTTTCGTGCCAGACAGCGTGCTCCAATTCTTCCCGTTTAATCACCCGATGCGGGTTCTGCATCAGAAACGCAAGTAACCGGAACAACGTTGGATTCAGCGATATATACTTGCCGGCCCGTGACACTTCGTGTGTTTCCAGATCCAGGCACAAATCCCCAACCTGCAACTTGGAAACCGTCGCGTGCCTGGCGCGTTCCGAAAGAACCTTTACCCGTGCTGCCAGCTCTTTCAGGGCAAACGGTTTTATCAGATAATCATCCGTACCCGATTGAAAACCTTCCAGTTTATTGTCCAGTGTATCTCTTGCAGTAAGCATGATTACAGGTACTGTTCGATGCGCGTCCTGACGAAGCCGCTGGCACAGCTCGATCCCGTCTATTCCAGGCAAACCCAGATCCAGAATAATAACATCGTAGTTTTTTGTGATTGCCAGGTGCAGTCCTGTTACGCCATCACCTGCCGCGTCGACTGTATACCCGAGCGACTCCAGATAATCATAAATACTGGCGGCAATGTCCTGGTTGTCTTCTATGATCAGCACATTCATGAGTTTCTGTTGTTGCGCAAAATGTTCCTGTTGACTGATTAATCTTATTTCAAGCAACCATGGATTGTTCATAACCCATACTGTACAGACAATTTAAAATAAACCTGTGTATGCGACAATTCTGTTCATTGGCCCGATATTACTTGTCAACGCTGTTTCTCCGGTGCGAATCACCAGCACCCTTCTCAAACAGGGCAAGATGCGCTAGAATCCATATATATCTTCAAGAATACCATATATCCACCTGATTATTATGGCAATTGAAGACATCTTCTGTTGTACGTTTGCTAACCATTTGTAAACAAAAGGGGGAAGTATGGCAGAGTATTTGACCAAATCGGCGGCACGCAATATTTTCTACGGCGGCACAATTTTTTTTCTGGTGCTTTTCACGATTCTCACGCTGCACAGTCATTACTATATTCAGAATGTTTCAACGGATGAATCCACGCTCACCGAGTCAGTAGCACGCGGCAAGCATGTATGGGAGCGTCACTCCTGTATTAACTGCCACACACTGCTGGGTGAAGGCGCCTATTTTGCACCGGAATTAGGGAACGTATGGGTGCGCTATGGCGGTCGTGAAAGCGCTGAAGGCGCACGCATGGGCTTAAAGGCGTGGATGCGCGCGCAACCGACCGGTGTGCCGGGACGACGTCAAATGCCCCAGTTTAATCTGACTGAACAGGAACTGGATGACCTGATAGATTTTCTCGAATGGACAAGTCGTATCGACACGTTGGGATGGCCGCCCAATGATGCCGGCTGATGGCCAAAGGGTACTCCACACCACAACCGCTCACCGCTGATTTCACTGAGGAGATGCATACATGAAATATCATACTCAGGCGCTTGCCTACCCCTATTTTATTGCCGCACTTGCATTGTTTCTCGTTCAGGTACTTGCAGGCGTGCTGGCCGGCACCGTATACGTTTTTCCCAATTTTTTATCTGAAACCGTCCCGTTTCATATCATTCGGATGATTCATACCAATGCGCTGCTGGTATGGCTGCTGTTAGGCTATTTTGGTGCCAGCTACTTTCTGATTCCTGAAGAATGCGAACGTGACATTCACAGTCCCAAACTGGCCTGGCTGCAGCTTGGTCTGTTTGTGTTCGCCGCGCTGGCGGCGGTCGTTTCGTATCTTTTCGGCATACACGAGGGTCGTGAGTTTCTGGAACAGCCATTATGGGTCAAAATTCTGATGGCCATAGCCTTTATCGTATTTATCTATAATATAACCCTGACCGTGCTGAAGGGGCGCAAGACGGTGGTTTCCATTGTTCTGCTGCTGGGACTGTGGGGCGCGCTGCTGTTCTTCCTGTTTGCATTCTACAACCCGGACAATCTAGCGCTCGACAAACTTTACTGGTGGTGGGTCGTACATGTCTGGGTTGAAGGTGTATGGGAATTGATCATGGCCGCCATGCTGGCATTTCTGTTAATCAAACTGACCGGCGTCGATCGCGAAATCATCGAAAAATGGCTGTATGTCATCGTTGGCTTCTCCCTGTTCAGCGGGCTGCTGGGAACAGGCCACCACTACTACTGGATCGGCACGCCCCAGTACTGGCACTGGATCGGTGCGCTGTTCTCGATTCTTGAGGTGGTCCCCTTCTTCGCCATGGTTCTATGGGCTTTTTATCTGGTATATCAAAGCGGACGTGAACATCCCAACAAGGCGGCCATGCTGTGGAGCCTTGGCTGCCCGGTGATGGCTTTTTTTGGCGCTGGCGTGCTCGGTCTTCTGCACAGTTTTCCGTCGATTAATTTTTACACACACGGCACCCAGCTCACCGCGGCCCATGGCCATCTTGCCTTTTATGGCGCTTATGTCATGCTGAATCTCGCGTTTTTCACCTATGCCCTGCCCGCTTTGCGAAAACTGCAGCCTTATAATCAGGTTATGAATATGTGGAGTTTCTGGCTGATGACCGGTTCAATGACGATCATGACATTCACGCTGGCCTTTGCAGGCGTATTGCAGACACATCTGCAGCGCGTTCTGGCAATGGGCTTTATGGAAATCCAGTCGCAGATCGAACTGTTTTACTGGTTCCGTCTAGGATCGGGCCTGTTTTTCCTGATTGGCGCAATGCTGTATATCTATTCTGCATTCGGATCTGTCCGGGAGCAGGCTGCAGTTGCACGCCGGTCGTAACAACTGCGTATGAACCGAACGCAACCGCAGGATATACACAGTCTGTCAACACAGAATGCCTTGCCGTTTTACAAGCCGGTCGGTCATGAATGTACGGTGTTTGAAATGGCATACCGGCAACGGCTACCATTACTGGTCAAGGGTCCCACCGGCTGTGGTAAAACCCGTTTTATCGCCCACATGGCCGCCCGGCTGGGCCGTAATCTGCATACCGTTTCCTGCCACGATGACCTGACAGCGGCGGACCTGACCGGGCGCTATCTGCTCAAAGGAGGCGAGACGGCGTGGATGGACGGCCCGCTTACTCGCGCCGTGCGCGAAGGGAGCATCTGTTATCTCGATGAAGTGGTCGAGGCACGCAAGGACGTCACCGTGGTCCTGCATCCTCTAACAGACGACAGGCGCATACTGCCGCTGGAAAGAACCGGAGAGATACTGCACGCGCCCGACACGTTCATGCTGGTCATATCCTACAACCCGGGATACCAGAATATTCTCAAATCATTAAAGCCAAGCACGCGCCAGCGCTTCATTTCCCTGAGCTTTGATTTTCCACCGCCGGAAATCGAAACCGGTATTATCGCCTGCGAAAGCGGTCTCCCCGATGAACAGTGTGTTCCTTTGGTCAATCTCGCCAGACAACTACGCGAACTAAAGGAAATAGATCTGGAAGAAGTCGTGTCAACGCGTTTGCTGGTCTATTGCGCGATACTGATAAAAAACGGACTGCCCCCCTGCCAGGCAGCCGAAACCGCGCTGATCGAACCGCTTTGTGATGATCAGGATGTCAAACAGGGGTTGCTTGAACTGGTACGCGCGACATACGGCTAGCGCACGTGAGTCACTGGGATTTTCTTGAACTGGAGGAACTGGTCGGCCGCTGCTGGCATCGGCTTGTCGGCAAGGCCGGCAGCTACCCGGACTATGCGGACGCCGCCGTCTCGCTCGATTCGATCCGCACACCGCTCAGTGTTTATTTCCGTGGACTGGGTGGCGCACCCGGCATTACATTTGCTGTTGCCGCCCGGCAATCGTCAGGACACCGTCTTAAACTGACACAGCGCCTGGGTATCGAGAAAGAATCCATGTCGCTCATCGAAGGCGATTCGGAAAGAATTTTACTGCCTGAAACGGTAGCATACTTTCCTACCCGCGAGCTGAACCGGCGTCTTTATTTCTGGCTGGCTGGCTATTTCGCCGTATCCAGACAACCGGCCTTTACTGAACCGCATGATCCGTTGCAGGCCGATCTCGCTTATCTGCACCACGCTTACCGTACCTGTGCTCAAATCAGCGAACGGTTTCCCGTTCTTGCCAGCGATTATCAGCATCTTTGCGACGCATTAATCGCACAGCGGCCACGGCGCCCGCTGCCCGGGCAGGAACAGGCTGTCGAGAATGTGGTTCGAACGCTGTTGGGGAAGCCGTGTAACGATCCGTTAGCGCATGCGATGTTACAGACAGTCCAACAGTCCACACCCGATTTCAGCCACTGGCAAGCAGCAAAACACTACCAGCCATTTCTGCCAGTCCCGCTCTGGGGAAAAATCCGTTCATCCGTCCTGTCACCTGCTACAGAAAAGGATCATGCCGACCAGGACGGCGGCAGTCAGGACATGCATGACAATCAGAGAAAAAAAGGCCGCAGGGAGCGGTTCGAACAAAGCGAGCGTGATGATCCGCTGCTGTTAAACCGGTTTGAGAAACTCTTCAGCTGGTCCGAAATGCTCAATATCAATCGCGCCGTCCAGGACGACGATGCGGATAGCGCGCAAAACGCCGCCAAAGACATGGAAGAAATCGCGCTCAGCACGCATCAGCGCCCAGCCGCAACCAGACTGAAATTCGATCTCGATCTGGCGCCTGGCGATGTTAACCCATTGTTATTGATTGATGAATTAACCTACCCGGAATGGGACTACCGACGCGCCAGCTATCATGCCAGCCAATGCCGGATCATTTTTCAGCAGGCCGAAGAAAAAGGAGAAACGTGGACGCCGGATCTCCAGACAAGACGGCGCTTTCGCAAAGTTCGTCGTCAATTTGAAGCGATCCGTCCCAGACGCGAGATTTTACGCAACCAGCTGGATGGCGTCGAACTGGACATGGACGCGCTGGTGCGCTCGCAAAGCGATCTGCTTGCCAACGGCAACTGCTCGGACCAGATCTACATGAAATCGCAGCGGCAGGCCCGCGATCTTGCTGTCGCCATCCTGGTGGATGTCTCCCTATCCACCGATAGCTGGATCGGCGGCAGGCGCATTCTCGATGTTGAAAAAGAGGCGCTGGTTACACTGGCAACCGGACTGTCGGCCTGCCGAGACACATTTGCCATCTATACCTTCACCTCGCGCAAAAGAGATTTCGTGCGCATTGCCGCCGTCAAGGATTTCAACGAAGCCTACAACGACAAAACGCTGCGCCGCATCGCCTCATTGCGTCCCGGTTATTACACTCGCATGGGTGCCGCTCTGCGGCACACACAACAATTACTAAACAGTCGCCCCGAACGCAATCGCCTGATGCTGCTGCTCAGTGACGGCAAGCCCAACGATCTGGACTATTA
The DNA here is from genome assembly GCF_900110145.1 of Nitrosomonas marina. Lineage (GTDB taxonomy): Bacteria > Pseudomonadota > Gammaproteobacteria > Burkholderiales > Nitrosomonadaceae > Nitrosomonas > Nitrosomonas marina. The sequence continues at coordinate 69,110 of NZ_FOCP01000004.1, forward strand.
TGAGGGCCGGTATGGTATTGAAGATACCCGGCACGCCATTCTCGAGGTGCGTCAGTCGGGACTGTCCGTATTCGGCATCACCGTCGACCGCAAAGCGCAGGATTACTTTCCCTATCTGTTCGGCAAGGGCGGATACACCATCGTAAACCGGCCCGACCGCCTGTCCCAGGTGCTGCCGTTAATCTATCAGCAACTGGTCAGCTGATGACGGCACAACAAAGCATTTACAAACTTCATCACAACATAACTATTTGTAATATCGATGGAATAATTTTGGCAACTGCATTCCATTCACTTTTTTGACAGGTTGATGTACACCAGTATACCCGCATCACTTCATCGAGTGCAGACCGATCATGTTGCCTTCGGTGTCTGCCACCAGGGCAATAAAACCGTATTCGCCGATTGAAAATTTTTCCTTAAGCACCTTGCCGCCGTGTTCGGCTGAGCGGGCCTGCTGGATTGCGCAGTCGTCGCAGGCAAAGTACACGATCGTGCTGTTACCTCCCGCCGTACAGCCCTCCATTTTGACCAGCGCGCCCATGGCGCCGTATGCATTCTGATCGCCGGAAAAACACCATAACTCGACGTCCGGACTACTCAGCTGCTCCAGTTCGCATTCAAACACCGCTTCATAAAAGGATTTTGCTTTTGCCATATCGTCCACATAAATTTCAAACCAACCAACAGGATTCTGCATACAACACCTCCAGTGTTATTCATGGATTAACCCGACCGGCAAAGCCGGCCGGTCGAACAAGCAGTATTTGTATAAAGTTACAGGCATCAGCGACTGGGCGCATTGAAAAAGTTGACCGCCCAGCGCGCGAACAACTGATCATCAAGCGTTTTCTGCAGCGATGCAATCCCCTGCTCGATGCGCTCTGCCGGAATGATGGCGCGGCGGATTTCCATCAGTGCATTGGAGTACGCCTTGATAAACTCCGGGTGCCCCTGAACGCTGAAAAAATGATCGCCACAGGCCAGCATGTAATAGGGGCAGAACGAACTGCCGGCGAGCACGTCGATATCGACAGTCGGCGGCAGCGAGACGACCTGGTCCTGATGACTGGCTATCAGATTCAGCGCCGGTTGCGCCGGCTGCATCCAGGGTCTGGTGTGCAGCAACTGATTGACCGTTACACCGATTCCCCAGCCTTTGTCGGACTTTCTGACTTCACCGCCAAGCGCCTTGATCATTAGCTGGTGACCGAAGCAGATACCCACATACCGCTTTTTCGCCTGGTGCAGCTGACGAACAAAATCTTCCAGACGCAGAATCCACGGATGACCGTCGTTGACGCCGTGACGACTGCCGGTAGTGATATAGGCATCGCATTCATCCAGACTGTCGGGATACTCGAACGCCTGCACGCGAAACACCCGGAACCTGCAGTCCGGCGCTACACCGTCAAACAGATTGGCAATCATCTGCGGATAATCGCCGAATCTCGGTTGCAACTCCTCGCGCACATGGTCACACTGCAAAATACCTACTTTCATACTCGATAGCGTATTGTATTCAAATTAACAACCAACACTAAAGCCTGCCATTGACGGCATCGACAAAAATAGCGCTGTAATGTTCAGCACTAAGGTCGACCGGATTACCGCCTGCAGATGGATCGGCAACAGCCATTTCTCCAATCCGTTCAGCCTGTGACGTATCGATGCCAATCATGGACAGGTTGTGCGGTATGCCCAACTGGTCGCGTAATGCCAGCACCCACTCCATAAAACCGTTAAAAGAATTCGTATCGAGCGCTAAAAAACGGGCTAAGCGTACGATCCGGTTTTCGATTGCCGCCTCATTCGCTTTTAGAATGTACGGCATCAGAATGGCGTTGAGCAGCCCGTGGTGCGCATCGTATAAGGCGCCCAATGAATGCGCGATGGCGTGCATGCCGCCCAGTCCTTTTTGAAAAGCGGTCGCGCCCATCATTGACGCGGACAGCATGTGCGTGCGTGCTTCCAGGTCCTGTCCGTTCGCAAAAGCGGTCGGCAGGTATTGCTTTACCATACGCATGCCTTCCATGGCAATGCCGTCCGCCATCGGATGGTAAAATGGCGCACAATACGCTTCCAGATTATGCGACAACGCGTCCATGCCGGTTGCGGCAGTTATGCTGGCGGGCAGCGACACAGTCAGCTCCGGATCGAGAATCACCTGAATGGGCAGCATTCTTGGGTGAAAAATGATGCGTTTGCGTTGCTGTTCGGTATCGGTGATCACGGACGCGCGCCCCACTTCGGAACCGGTCCCGGCGGTGGTGGGTACGGCAATCACGGGCGCCATGCCCGCTTCGTCCACGCGCTGCCAGTTATCGCCACAATCTTCAAAATCCCACAACGGACGCTGCTGTCCGGTCATCAATGCGACCGCTTTGCCGGCATCGAGCGCCGAACCGCCACCCAGCGCAATAACCCCGTCGTGACCGCCTGCATGATAAGCAGCCACACCATCGGTGACATTCTGGCCTGTCGGATTTCCACGAATGCCGCTGAATATTGCGCAGCATACACCGGCTGTATGGCAGCGGTCGACAATTCCCTGAACAAACGGTAACGCCGCCAGACCCGGATCGGTAACCAGCAGCGGCGCGACCATGCCCTGCTGCTTACAGGCTTCGGGTAACACACCAATACGGCCGCTGCCCAGACTGATTGCTGTGGGGTAATTCCAGTTGGCATGAAAATCAGGCATGATGCGCCTCTTACGGTATGATTTTGATATGAAAAGATTTGGGGCGGGTAAACGCGTTAAAACCCAGTTTCGACAGCGTACAGCCGCGCCCGGTATTTTTAACGCCGGTCCAGGCAAGCTCAGGGTCGAGATAATCGCAGCGATTGGCAAAAAAGGTGCCGGTCTCGATCTGTCGCCCCAGTGCCTCGGCCGCTTCGATATCCCGTGTAAAAACCGATGCAGTCAGCCCGTAAGGACTATCGTTCATCAGCTTTACCGCCTGCGCATCGGAATCCACTTTCATTATTCCGACGACCGGTCCGAAAGTCTCCTCGGTCATCACACGCATGCTGTGATTCACTTCTGTAAGCACCTGTGGCGCCATATACGGCGTATCAATTCTGTCCAGCGGAAAATCCAGTGAATTGATGTGCGCCACGGCACCCTGCGCAACGGCCTCGTTGACCTGGTCGCGCACGAGTGCAGCCGCCCGGGCACTGACGAGCGGTCCCAGCGTGGTTTCAGGGTCGTCGGGACGGCCCAGCCGGTATTGTTGTACCAGATTCACGAATTTCCCGACATAAGACTCATACACAGATGCATGTACATAAATACGCTCGATCCCGCAGCAGGACTGGCCGGAATTGAAAAAAGCGCCGTCGACGGTATTCTCTACGGCATCATCCAGGTCTGCATCTGCGCGGATATAACTCGGGTCCTTGCCGCCCAGCTCCAGTCCGACGCCGATGAAACGCCCTGCAGCCAGTTGTTCAATCCGCGCGCCGACCGATACCGAACCGGTAAAAGCGATGAAATCAACCTGCCCCGACTGAATGACATCTTCTGCAGCCGCATGCGACATATGTAAATACTGAAAAACTCCTTCCGGAATACCGGCCTGCTGAAACGCCTCAAAAATCCGCTCGGCGCATAGCGGTGTTTGCGCGGAATGCTTGAGTATGACCGCATTTCCCGCCAGCAATGCCGGAATAATCGAATTAATGGGCGTGTGCAGCGGGTAGTTCCACGGTGCGATTACCAGTACAGTACCCACGGGCCCGCGGCTGATGTAGCGGATGAAACCGGGTTTGTCGCTGGTCTGTACTGGTGCGAGCGCGCCATCCGCAATGGAGATCATATAGCGTGACCGTTCTGCAAAACTGGCAACTTCGTTAGCGGCATAACGGATCGGTCTTCCCATCTGCCAGCACAGCTCCTCGGCAATCGCCGCTTTATTGGCGACAACTGCTTCGACAGCACGGCTGCATATCGCCTTGCGTTGTTCCAGCGGCGTATCATGCCAGCCTGTTTGCGCATGTTTCGCCTTTGCCAGTGCTGCATGGACCTGTTCGTTACTTGCCAGTCTGCGCTCGACATATACGGAACCGTCGATGGGACTGATCGTTTGTTGTGTCTTTGTCATAGTCTCAGATGATTTCGAAATACCGCTCCAGCTCCCACTCGGTAATATGTTTGCGGAACTGGCGCTCTTCCCATTCGCGCGTCGCCGCAAAGTGGTCGACAAACGCATCGCCAAACAGCTCGCGCGCGGCGGTGGACTGCCTGAGCCGCTGCGCTGCGTCCCATAAAGTCGCAGGCAGCGCCAGATGCGACGGTAACGGATGCTGATACGCATCGCCTTTGACAAACGGATCGTGCTCCCACTGGTGCATGACGCCGTACAGACCGGAAGCCAGCGCCGCGGCCAGCGCTATATACGGATTGCCGTCAGCCGCGCCGATACGATATTCGATACGCTGCGACTTGTCGCTGCCGGGAATCACCCGCAGGGCCGTAGTACGGTTTTCCACACCACAGGTCGCACCGGTCGGCGCCCAGGCGCCCGGAACCAACCGTGTATAACTGTTCACCGTTGGTGCGATCATGGCCAGAAACTCGGGCATCAGGCGCTGCTGACCGGCGAGAAATTGACGCTGGGTTGCGCTCATATGATGCGCCTGGTTCGCGTCATAAAACGCCGAACAACCGTCTTTGCGATGTCGTAGCGACAAGTGGATATGGCCGCTCTGGCCGGGACAGTCCGGCGACCATTTGGCCATGAAGGTTGCCATCAGATCATTTCGCTGTGCCAGCACTTTCATGAATGTCTTAAACAGCGCCGCCTTGTCCGCCGCATCGCCGGCACTGTCCACCGCCAATGCCGCCTCGAGCACACCCGGGCCGGTTTCATCGTGCAGTCCTTCAATCGGAAAGTCCATCGTCTCTGCCATATACAGAACCTGTTCCATAAAGCCGGCATAGACCGAACTGCGCAACACCGAATACCCAAACCACCCCTGCGTCAACGGTTGCAGATTTCTGAAATTTTTTTCGCGTACGCTCTCGGATGTTTCCCTGAACATGAAAAATTCATATTCAAACGCGGCAAACGCATCAAACCCCATGTCGCTTGCACGCTGAATGACGCGTTTAAGCAGATTGCGCGGGCAGATCGACGCTGCCTCCCCTGCAAATTCACAGATAAACAACAACGTGTTTTCTTCAAACGGAATCTCTCGGCAGCTGTCAACGACAATACGCACCGGCGCATCGGGGTAACCGGTGTGCCAGCCCGTATAGGCAGTGTTGTCGTAGAGCTGGTCCTTTGAGTCCCAGCCCAGCACCACGTCGCAGAACGCAAGCCCGTCTTCCAGCGACGCGAGAAACTTGTCCGCACTGAGATATTTACCGCGCATCACACCGTCGATATCGAAGATGCCGATTTTGACATGCGACAGATTGCGTTCATTAACAATCTGCCGCGCGTCCTCAATGGTTTTGACTTCTCTGGGATTTAACATGGCAACCTCAACTGGTTTTCAACGTATCCTGTCAAAATGTACTGTTTAACATTCACACGGTAACTGTCTACCCTGCCCCTGGGCAATAGCGTACACACAAATCCATCGATAATAAACCGGTATGATGACAATTGAATGAAATACGATATCTACGATAAAGCATACGCGCGATTATAATTCAGCATTGATGCTTATAAACCCATGCCCAATCATTCTACATTCGCAACAATCACAGTTTTCATATAGGCAAAAAACATGACCGCACCCTGATTCATCGTTAATTTCACTGCATATCTGTGTTATTCACCGGCTTTATCATATAATTGCGTGTTTGAATTAACAGGCGTTGGGCTTTGATGCCTTCATCAACCGGAATCACCATAAACCAAACGGCAATAAAGGGACAGCGAGGCTTTGGCAGGACGCAGGAGAAACTGTACGCAACGCTGAGACAATTAAAAGAAAAGGCTCAGATTCGCATGATTCACTGTATGGCACGACAGGCTGGAATTCACCTGGAATCGCTATGATACTGTCAATCGTTCAAAAGCGTGTTGATCTGATATACCTGATATAGGCAGACGCGCAGCAGCCGGTGTTGAAAACACAAGCATGAAAAAAGAAAAAAAACACGCTATCCGTTCAATCCTTTACCTGGTCTTCAGTTGCTGCCTGTCCTCGGCTTTGCTGGCAGAAGACACCATCGTCAAACCCCGTCAGAAACCCGCATCATCGGCAACAGTTCCAGCAGGCAATGACACAGCCGCCAAAACCGGACCGGACACCGTGACGATCAAGGCCGACCGCGTGGAAGGCATTTATGAGCAGGAAATGGAAGCAATCGGGAATGCCACGCTGTGCCATGCGGACATGACGCTGACAGCCGACCGTATGAAGTATTTTCCGCAGTCCAAGGATGCCGAAGTCACCGGTAATCTACATCTGGACAGGAAAAATGATTTTATCGAAGGCGACTATCTCAAACTGAATCTCGACACCCAGGTCGGCTTTCTAACCGAACCCCGCTATACCATGAAAGAAGGCGACGGGCGCGGCACAGGGGAGCGGCTTTTTTTTGAAGGCAAAAACCAGTATCGCCTGAAAAAAGGCGAATACACCACCTGCCCCGTCGACGACGAAGACTGGTATATTCGGGCAAGCGATCTGAAGATCGACAGCGAAAAAGAAGTCGGAGTAGCACGCAACGTCAGTGTTGTTTTCAAAGGTGTGCCCATCCTGTATACCCCCTGGCTGGATTTTTCATACACCGGCCAGCGCAAAAGCGGTTTTCTGGCGCCGGTTGTCGGCCATACAAAACGCAGTGGCGCCGATCTGGCAATACCATATTACTTCAACATCGCTCCGAACATGGACGCGACCATCGCACCGCGCGTCATGTCGGAACGCGGATTCATGCTCAGTAATGAAGCGCGTTACATCGGCCATGGCGTGCATGGCCGCGTTCAGGCCGACGTACTGCCCGACGATTTCGACACACACAAAACACGTTACGGAATCTCCTTTCAGCATGGACAATACCTGGGACACGGCTGGCGCGGCCAGCTGGACTATAACCGGGTATCGGACGACCGTTTTTTGCGCGATTTGTCCAATAATCTGTCGCAAACCAGCCGTACAAACCTGCTGCAACAGGCCGGTCTGTTTTACCATGGCGATCTGGGGCTTGACGGCACGGTCAGTTTTTCCGCAATAGCGCAACGCTTCCAGACATTGCAGGACCCGTTTCTGCCGCAGAATTCCAACCTGCTGATCATCTCGCCCTACAAGCGTTTGCCGCAACTGACGATGAACGCCATCAAACGTAATGTTGCCGGCATGGATTTCGGTTTGAACGCAACCTGGACCAATTTCGCGCATTCAAGCGCGGACCGTACTGAAGGCAGACGGTTGACGCTTTACCCTACAGTCAGTGTCCCGTTTCGTAATTCCTACGGTTTCATCACACCCAAATTCGGATTGCACTACACTCAATACGCATTGTCCGAAAATGTCGGCACGGTCGGCAGCAATACCGACCGGGTAATACCGATCGTCAGTCTCGACAGCGGCGTGATATTCGACCGCAATGTATCCATCGGCGGCAATAACTATATTCAGACGCTGGAACCGCGTGCGTTTTATGTTTACGCCCCTTTCAAGGACCAAAGCTTTCTGCCCAATTTCGATTCAGCGGAATCGGACTTCAGTTTTGCGCAAATGCTCACGGAAAACCGTTTCAGCGGTCATGACCGTATCAACGATGCCAATCAGATCACGCTGGCACTGACCTCCCGACTGCTGGAACCATCGACCGGAATCGAACGGCTCAGAGCCGCGGTCGGTCAGCAGTTCCGTTTCATCGACCGCCGCGTTATTCTTGATTCATCGCAGGTCACCAGCCGCAGGGCCGATTTTATTGCGGCGCTGGCCGGTCGCATTACCCGCGAAATCAGCACGGACGTCAATATTCAGCTTGACCAGAAGTCGCTGCGTACGGAAAAAATACGCGCTGGTATCAGTTACCGGCCTGAACTGGGCAAGGTCATTAACCTGGGCTACCGGTATACGCGTGATGTACAGGAGCGTCTCGATATACCGGACAATCAGCTCAATACCGCGATCAAGCAGGTGGACACCTCGATTCAATGGCCGTTCTTTTCCAACTGGCATACTGTCGCCCGCGTGAACTATTCGTTGCGCGACGACCGGCTGCTTGCCGGTCTGGCCGGATTTGAATATATCTCCTGCTGCTATAAATTCCGTGTCGTGGTCCAAAAATTGACAACGACAACAAGCCGAAGCACGACGGCAGTGTTCGTACAGCTTGAATTGAACGGATTGATGAATATCGGTTCCAATCCGTTACGTGTACTGGAACAAAGCATTCCGGGTTATGCAAGTATTTATTGAGAAAACCCGTCAGTATTAATTTTGAACCCAGTGTGATTCATAGATGCTTATGCCAAAAAAAATATTGTCTACACTTATTATTGGTTTAATGATTTTGTCGCCGTTGCTAACGGCAGCCGAAACCGATGATATCAGCCTGTCTACTGATAATTTATCGATTGATATGCCGCTTATCGGTGACGACGAGACATCTGTCGACCCTGAATCCGAATCAGACGATTCATCCAGCAGTCTCGCAGCCGATAGCAACCTGCTTGACCGTATCGCGGCAATTGTGAACGAAGATGTCATCACGCAACGGGAGCTTGACAACGCGGTTGTCACCGCAACCCGAAATCTTAAGCAGCAAGGCATTGAACCGCCGGAACTGAGTTCAATGCAGAGTCAGGTACTGGAAACGCTGGTGATTAAATCGATACAACTGCAGCATGCCAGGGAAATCGGCATGTCCGTCAGTGATAGCGAACTTGACGAAACCATCCGCCGCATTGCCGATGAAAACAAACTGTCGCTACAGGAATTTTACTCGGTACTTGAACAGGACGGCATCAGTTTCAATAAATTCCGCAAGGAAATCCGAGACGAAATTATTCTTGCCCGTTTGAGAGAACGGCAGATTAACAGCCAGGTCAATGTCACCGATGGCGAAATCGACAATTTCCTGCGCACGCAGGAAGCTTCGGCTGCCGGCAATGAAGAATTCCTGCTAGCGCATATTCTGATTTCCGTTACCGAACACATGGACCCCGCGCAAATCCACGATCGCAGTCTGCGCGCTGAGCAGGCGCTGAAAAAAATTCAGGAAGGCGCTGATTTTGCACACGTCGCTGCCGAATTTTCCGATGCACCGGATGCCATGAACGGCGGCATGCTTGACTGGCGGCCCATCACACAAATGGGACCGACATTTGCGCAACTGCTCTCGCCGCTCGACTCCGGTGAAATCACACCCGTCGTGCAGAGCCCGAACGGATTTCACATTTTCAAACTCATCGACCGGCGCGAGCAGGAAAATAGTGCCGTTGTGATCGACCAGATCCATGCCCGTCATATTCTGATCAAAGTCAATGAATTAACCTCGGACAGCGATGCCAGAGAAGAAATCCTGCAGTTGAAATCGCGTATCGAACAGGGTGCCAATTTTGCTGAAATGGCCAAACTGCATTCCGAAGACGGCAGCGCTTCATCGGGCGGTGATCTTGGCTGGTTGTCTCCGGGCAATACTGTGCCGCCATTTGAAAAAGCGATGAATCAACTGCTACCCGGACAAATCAGCGACCCTGTAAAAACCCAGTTTGGCTGGCATTTGATTCAGGTCATCGAGCGTCGCGAAAAGGATGTCAGCGACGAGCATCAGCGCGAAAATGCACGGCAGGCGATCCGGTCCCGTAAAGCAGAAGTCGTCGTCCAGGAAATGCTTCGCCAGCTTCGCGATCAGGCCTATGTCGAATACCGTGCAGATGATATCTGATGACTGCTGAACCGCTACCGTCCATTGCACTGACAGCTGGTGAGCCGGCCGGCATCGGACCGGATATCTGCCTGCAAATGGCGCAGCACCCGTTATCCTGCAAACTGGTGATCATCGCCGACCATGATTTACTGGCAGCGCGCGCGCAGCAACTCGGCATAGCTGTCGAACTTACTGATATCACCGCTGCCCCGCCCGCACCGCATCGTAAAGGTTGCCTGCAGGTTTTCCACCGGCCGCTTCAACAATCCGTCCAGACTGGCGTATTGTATCCCGCGAATGCAGCTTATGTTCTGGATACGCTGCAGCATGCCGTTTCCGGTTGTTGCGACGGACTGTACACCGCCATGGTCACCGCACCCGTTCACAAAGGGGTGATTAATGATGCAGGAATTGCATTTACCGGGCATACCGAATTCCTGGCGGAATTAACGCGCAGCCGAACCGTCATGATGCTCGTCGGCGGCGGTATGCGTATCACGCTGGCGACAACCCATCTGCCGCTTAAAGACGTACCGGCGGCAATCACGCGGCAAAGCCTGGAGGTCCAGCTGCGAATCATTCAGCTTGATTTGGTCAATCGATTCAATATTTCCCGTCCGCGCATCGCCGTCGCAGGCCTGAATCCGCACGCAGGTGAATCAGGTTATCTGGGCACGGAAGAGATTGACACAATTATTCCGGCGCTGGACACATTGCGCCAGGAAGGGTTACTGCTTGACGGACCATTGCCTGCAGACACGCTGTTTAACCCGGTTCAGCTGGCCAATTACGACTGTATTTTTACCATGTATCATGATCAGGGACTGCCCGTACTCAAGCATGCAAGTTTCGGTACAGGTGTGAATGTAACGCTGGGATTGCCAATTATACGCACGTCGGTAGATCACGGCACTGCACTGGACCTTGCCGGAACTGGCAAAGCCAATCCCGGCAGTCTGCTTGCCGCTATTGAACTGGCGATTGAACTGTCGAATAACACAAAAGCAGCGACAGGCAAACAAGCCGTACAAACGCCATGAAACAGATGGCGCATACGGCTCACAGGGCGCGCAAACGTTTTGGTCAGAATTTTCTGGTCAATCCCCAGGTTATCTCGGAAATTATCGAATGCATTGGGCCGCAGCCAAATGACCGCATGGTCGAAATAGGCCCCGGACTCGGTGCATTGACTATTCCGCTGTTGCAAACGCTGAAGCACCTGACTGTCATAGAACTGGACCGGGATATTGTCGAGAGACTCAGGCACGATCACCCTCAGGATAAACTGACGATTCATTCTGCCGATGCGCTGAAGTTTGATTTTTTCTCGTTGGGCAGGAAGCTGCGCATCGTTGGCAACCTTCCCTATAACATCTCGACACCGCTGCTGTTTCACCTTGCCCGATTTTCAGAATCGATTCAAGACATGCACTTTATGCTGCAAAAGGAAGTAGTCAGACGCATGGTTGCATTGCCTTCCACTGCAGACTATGGCCGTTTGTCGGTCATGCTGCAATACCGGTTTGAAATGGATTACCTGCTGACCATCTCAGCCGCGTCCTTTCGACCGGCGCCCAAAGTCGAATCGGCAATCGTTCGCATGCGCCCGACCGGACAACCGGCACTGGCCTTGCCCATTGAAGCGGCACTTTTCCGTATTGTCGCAGCCGCGTTTTCACAGCGGCGCAAAACGCTGCGCAACACGTTGTCCGGCTATCTTACCGTTGAAGATTTTAGACACATGGAGATTGATCCCGTTCTGCGTGCGGAAAACCTGACCGTTGAAGAATATATTACAATCGCTGATTATTGGGCAGCGAAGCAGCCGGATTGATTCGATTGTTGTAACGTCCGCGAGTAGTTCGCCAGACCATGTTTTCCGGTTCTATAATTACACTGCCTGATTTCTGGATTGTTGCATTCTACTGCGCTGTTCTCAGCGCTATCGCATGAATAACTGAAAAAGGAAGATCATTGTATGGCTTTCTCGGAATATAAAATACTGCATATTGCCGAAGGTGGACTGGGTACGATCATTTTGGGCGCCTCGGGTTTACCGCTCAAAAAACTGGAATCGGTTCTCAATAAAGAAGCCACGGATGGCTGGCAGCTGGTATTTCAACTCGTAGAACAAAAACGCTTCATGCTATTCTGGAAACGCGAGGCCGTGATCATTACGCTCGGCCGCTGAAACTGTTCAATCATGACAGTTAAACTATCCGAACAGGACGTCCTTGACGAAGAAGAACGTCTGCGCAAATGCGTCCGCGACCTGCCTGACGACAAACGCCTTGCCTTTCACCAGCAAACGGAAAAACAACTGAAGGATCCCGACACCTATGCAACGCTGAACTATATCTTTATCGCCGGCCTGCACCATTTCTATCTGGGCAAATGGATTCGCGGACTGTTGAATATCAGTATATTTGTCACCGGGATATTTATGCTGTTTACACCGCTTGCCCTGATCGGTATTCTGATCATGGTGCTTGTCAGTGTCATTGAACTGTACGCACTGTTCAGATCACAGGTTATCGTGCAGGCGCACAATAATGCGGTCATGGAAAAAATCTACCGGAAGATAACAAAGAAATACACTTCACCCCGCTGTTCATAAAATCTACACTCGTGTCACCCTGACCGGCAGAACAATGACAGCATCGCGTATTGAACAGCTTCCGAGCGGCCCGAAAGTGTAAAATTATTTTACACTGCATTGCCTGAACGTATATCAGTCACATAAAATTAACTATAATTCATTCTATTATATTTCTGGCATATATTTTGCTTTCATTGTAAAGATAACGATAAGAAAGTGGTCGTCAATGCGGTTACATCACCACATTCCATGCACCACATATTGATAACAATATAAATAACAATAAAATACAGCGCGTTAGCACGTCCATTCAACATCACCACAACCGGTTCAGTCTAATGGGTGCGCCGTATTAACATACGGAGATAAAGACATGTCTGCAGGTCCGGAGCTGCGCTCATACAGCAGCAACTTAACACAGGCCAATACGAATGTCCGCGATATACGCGGCTTAATTGATAATATTGACGAAAAAATCGACAGGGTTGAAATGGCCATAGATGCCGTGGATGCCGTCGAGCAAAAGGCTGATGAATTCAGCGACACCATATCCAAACTGAAACTCAATCTGAAACTGATGGACAAGGCCGGTCCTTTGAAATTTCTGGCCAAAGTAGCTGGTAAAGTACTCGACAGCGTACAGAACGTCACCAACAAAGTGCGGGACAAGGCCAAACAACTGGCCAAAAAAATTGACGACAGCAAGCTGGAAGATAAACTCGACGCGGCCCAGGAAAAACTGGAAAACTATGATCTGAAGCTTGTCGGCACGCAAAATCTACTGCTCAAAAATATCACTGCTGTTGACCAGCTGATTGATGCACTGGACAAAATTGACGAATTCGATCCGGACGGCGACCCCGCTGCGCCTGCCGCAGCAGGCGCCGACACTTTGGTAGCACCTCCGAATGATGCCGTAGCAGCCATTAATACGCTTTTTGCCGAAGTCAAGGAAAAAACGCAGATTCTGGATAATGCAGTGCCCAGCGCAACGTTCCTGCCGGTGCTCAGCGTACGGATTGCATTTGACGGCATCTCATCTTCACTGAGTTTCTTACGCGGCCCGCTCAACGCGGTTTCAAAAGTGCTCAAACCGGTCGAGGGCATACTCGATGCAGTCGGATTTATTTTCAAGGTAACGATCGAGCCGATTATCGATTACATTATGGAAACCCTTGGCATCAATCGTGTCATCAACTCGGTTTCCGAAAAAATCAATAAACTGCTGCCTGATCCCGGTATTTTCGACAATATACTGGAAGATTTTGACACTGCATTTTTGGAAATCGATCCGCTGGGTCAACTGGACGACTATCTCGGTGTCTCGAACTGGCTGGACGAACTGAACCAGAAAGTCGCTGAACCCGTAGGCGACGCACAGACCGGCCCGATCGGCATCGGCACACCTCTGAATGACCCGCTGACAGGCACCGGCGACCATAATCTGCTGTATGGTGGCGAGGGTGACGACACGCTCGTTGGGGAAGCGGGTACCGATATTCTGGTCGGCGCTGCAGGCAACGATTTCCTGGCTGGCGGTACCGGCACCGATATCGCTGTTTTTCGTGGCAGCTTCCTGGAATACAACTATTCCCAGTCCGAAGATGGCGAATCGATAACCTTCAATCATCTGTATCCTGTCAACCCGAACCTTATCGACGGCACAGATGAAACTCAAAACATCGAATTGTATGTATTTGCCGATATCGCTCTGACGCCTGACATCCTTCTGAACAGCGTATTCAGGGCAATAACAGGACAAAACGTACTGGATGGCACTGACAACCGGGATATTCTGTTTGGTGGTTCTACGGCCATCACCATTAATGCATTCGGCGGCAATGACATGCTGGCCGGCAGTCCTGCCAGCGGGGATTTTCTGAATGGCGGCGCCGGCGATGATCTGCTTGTATTCACTGGCGGTGAGGACACGTTCTCCGGCGGTTCCGGAAGCGATACCTGGCGATTCCCGATTAACAATGAATCCGGCAACTCTACCATCGACGCCGATATCGAGCGCGGCACAATCTTTGCGGGCAGTAATAATACTTCTACTCTTTCTTCCATAGAAAATATTGTAGTTGAAGACCATCGCCAGTCCTTTCAATTTGGAGATGCGGCAGCCAACCGTCTGGTCGCCTCGAGCGACCGGGATGTGCTCGACGGCCGTGCCGGAAACGATTATCTCGATGGCGGCGGCGGTCAGGATATCCTGATCGGTGGCCCTGGAAGTGACGCGTTGTTCGGTGGTGAAGGAAACGATACTCTGGTTGCGGGGGACCTGACTACGCCAGGAAGTTCCAATTTCTATGACGGCGGCGAAGGCGATTTTGATGCCTTGACGTACGCATCCGACATTCGCGACGTCCTGCAGCGGGAATATATTAATGATGGCATCCGCTTAAAAGCCCGATCTCAGGAAGCCTCGGGCCCGGTACGCATATTCGCTGAAACAGGTAAAATCGAACGACTATCCGCGGACGGCAACACCGTTATCGTTACAGACACCGCAGTCAATATCGAGCAATTTTCAGGCTCTGACTTTAATGACACACTGTACGGTGGCTCTGGCAGTTACACTGAAATACACGGTGGAGGGGGCAATGATACGTTATACGGCGAGCAGGCAGGACGCTACGTCGGCGGTGGTGAAGGCGACGATACCGTCTATGCAGGCACAGGCGGCGCCAGATATGACGGTGGTGGCGGTTTCGATACGCTGTACCTGACAGAAATTCCGGATGTTCGCTGGCTGGTTCGTATTGACGGTTCTCTCGGCTCCTCGCTGCGCGTATTCAATGCACTCGAGGGCAATGAACTTGCCACGCCGGGCGGCAGTCTGCAAAATGAAAGCGGTCCTTCAGTAATCGCATCAGGCAACGTAGAGAATTTTGACGTTTACTACGGTGGCGATCTGGACGATTACTTTGATATCAGAGATCGCGGCCTAATTACCATTCATGCAGGTGACGGCAATGATTACGTATTGGGTAACAACGGGGGAAGCAACAACCCATCGTTTGAACTGTACGGCGAGTCCGGCGATGATGAAATTGTAATCAAGGAAGCCGGGCTTGCTTCTGGCGGAGACGGCGACGACACGATCGAAATCGACGCCGGCCTAAGTCAAATCGTGCAGGCCTCGGGTGATGAAGGCGATGATATTTTCATTTTGCGGAGTGGCGATGTCAGTATCGATGGCGGCGCGGGTCGGGATGTCCTGTCCGCTAACCAGCGCAGTATTTTTGCCGGGCTCGATGTCGATCTGCAGTCTGGAACAATTCGAACATTTGACGACAGAGAACGATTCTCCGGTACCGTCAATAATGTCGAAGAGCTCATCGGCGCCAATGAATACCCCGATTTACTGCAGGGCAGCAACATCGGAGAACGATTCATCGGCGGCGGGGGCAACGATACCCTACGCGGTCGCGGCGGGCAGGATTCGCTGTACGGTGGCCCAGGAAACGATAATCTGTTTGGTGGCGATGACGATGATCTGTTGCATGGTGGCGCCGGCAGCGATGTCATAGACGGTGGCAGCGGGGTCGATACAGCATCATGGGCATTTGCGGCACCAGGCCCGCAGAAAGGCGAGGTCGAAAGCAGCAGCTTCGGCCACCTGGAAGCCGATCTGGATTCGGGCAACGCGGTATTCAGATTATTTTCCGGCGGCCAGGAGAATAATACATTGGTCAATATTGAAAATATCATTGGTGGCGACGGCGATGATACCCTCCGCGGCGATAACTCCGATAATATGCTGGCAGGCGGTGCAGGCGATGATCTGCTCGAAGGACGTGGAGGCAATGATGTATTGGTACTGGACGGTAATGACACAGCCAACGGCGGCATGGGCGACGACCGCTTTGTCATAGGTCTGGGTGATATGACGATTGATGGTGGCGATGGTATCGATACGCTCGATTTCGGCACACTGAAAGGAACCATTCGGATCGATACGTCTTCGGGCACATACGAAGCCGAACTTGAATTCGACAAACCTGTCTGGAAAAGCGATTCGGGGACTGCACCACGCACTTCAAACGGAATTGAATTCACGCCGCAGGATGTCCTGGAGGCGGATGCGACATTCTCGAATTCAACCGAGGACCTTGCGCTGAATGTCGTTCTCAACTCAGCTGAGGCAGAGAACGGTTCTGACACAGATCTGGCAATTGACTTCGTTACCGAGACTCAATCGGTTGGTGGTACATTCAGTAGCATTGAGCAATTTATTGCAGGTGCCGCCACACTGGTCGGTTCAACCGGTAATGACCTTTTTGACGGTGATGACGGCGTTAATGTCTTTGAAGGAAAACAGGGTAATGACATTATTAACGGTCAAGGTGGTTCAGACACGGCGGTCTTCTCCTATCCAAGCGCTAACTATATATTCACACGCAGTGGCGGCAATATTGAAATTTCAGACACAGTCAACGATGATGGCCAGGACACACTTACCAGTATCGAACGTTTACAGTTCTCCGATATTGGAATTGCGTTTGATCTGGACAGCAGCGCTGGCCAGGTGGCAAGATTGATAGGCGCGGTGTTCGGCGCAGCCCATGTCCGCAATTCCGGCATTGTCGGTATCGGCCTGGAATCGGCCGATGACGGGATGACTTATGAGGAACTGGCAGAACTGGCGATCCAGGCAGCCGGTCTTGACACCTCGCAGGCAATTGTTACACGGCTTTGGACCAACGTCGTTGGATCACCGCCGACAACGGAACAGGCACAGCCCTTTATTGATGCGCTCAATAGCGGTATGACAACCGGGGAACTGGGTGTGCTGGCTGCGGAAACCGATTTAAACGCGGCAAACATCGATCTGGTCGGGTTATCAACTACTGGAATCGAATATACGATTTAGCTGGAACACCAATCAATTATCCGCATCGCCAATGTGGCAGCGGCAACTGCCGATCATAATGGCGATGCGGATATTTCAATGCTGATTAACGCAATTTTTGCAGCTGTTCGTTCAAACTTTCCAGCCGTGCATTAAATCCGGCCAGACGGTCTTTTTCCTGCGCCACCACAGTAGCCGGCGCGCGTTCTACAAAATTAGGATTAGCCAGTTTTGTTTCCGCTTTGGATATTTCTGCCGCAATACGAGTTATTTCCTTATTCAGCCGTTCACGTTCGGCAATAACATCGACCTCGATTTTCAACATCAGCCTGAAATCACCCACGATGGAAACCGGTGCATCAGCATCAGGCAGTTGATCCAGAATTTCTACTTCGGACAATTTGGCCAAAGCCATCAGATAGTCCCTGTTGTCAGTCAACACCGCCAGATCGCCCACAGCCTGCAGCGGCACTTTCTGTGCCGGAGATATATTCATTTCGCCACGCAGTGTGCGACAGGCGTTGATCATTTCCTTGAGCAACCGTATTGTTGCTATCGATTTCTGGTCAATTTTTTTCAGATCGGCGACCGGGTACGGCTGACACATGATACTGGCACCATTTTTTCCAGCAAGCGGCGCTACTTTCTGCCAAAGCTCTTCGGTAATAAACGGAATGATCGGGTGCGCCAGACGCAGCATTGCCTCGAGTACACGAACAAGCGTTCGGCGTGTTGCCCGTTGTTCGGATTCATCGGAACTGTTCAAACGTACTTTTGCCAGTTCAACGTACCAGTCGCAATATTCATCCCACACCAGTTCATAAATTTCTTTTGCAGCCAGGTCGAAACGATAACTGGCGAAATATTTCTCAATTGCCCTCTCGGCCTGCTGCAAACGACTGACAATCCATCGGTCCGCATCCGAATATATATATGCCTGCTGCGTATCCAGACCGGTATCCCTGCCCTCGCAATTCATCAATACATAGCGAGTGGCATTCCACAGCTTATTACAGAAATTACGATAGCCCTCGCAGCGCTGCAAATCGAATTTAATATCCCGTCCATGCGAAGCCAGGCTGGCAAAGGTAAATCGCAAGGCATCAGTGCCGAAAGCCGGAATTCCCTTGGGAAAATGCTTACGGGTATTTTTCTCGATTGTCGGTGCGGTTTTTGGATTCATCAATCCCGCTGTTCGTTTGGCAATGAGATCGTCCAGTGAAATGCCGTCGATCAGGTCCAGAGGATCCAATACATTGCCTTTGGACTTGCTCATTTTCTGGCCTTCAGCATCGCGGATCAGTCCGGTGATATATACCTCCCTGAATGGTACTTTACCGGTAAAGTGCAGTGACATCATTACCATTCGCGCGACCCAGAAAAAAATAATATCAAACCCGGTAATCAGCACCGAAGTCGGCAAAAACGTATTTAACTCCCGGGTATCCTCCGGCCAGCCCAATGTCGAAAAAGGCCATAATGCTGAGGAAAACCAGGTATCCAGTACGTCATCATCCTGCCTGAGTTCGGTTTTACCTGAGAGCTGTTGCGCCTCTTCAAGGTTATGGGCGACTGTAATATTGCCGTCTTCATCATACCAGGCAGGTATGCGATGCCCCCACCAGAGTTGACGTGAAATACACCAGTCCTGAATATTCTCCAGCCATTGGTTATAAACATGTGCCCAGTTGTCGGGCGTAAATCTGACATCGCCATTCGCAACGACCTCCAAACCTTGCTTGGCCATTCCTTCCATGGACACATACCACTGATCTGTCAGCATGGGTTCGATGATTGTATTGGTCCGGTCACCGCGAGGCGCCATCAACTTGTGCGGTTTTGTTTCAATCAGATAACCATGGCTTTCAAGATCGGATACAATTTTCTTTCTTGCTTCGAAACGATCCATGCCCTGATATTGGGTCGGCGCCAGCTCACTGATTCTGCCGTCCAGTGTAAATATGCTGATCGGCACCAGTTGATGCCGCTGCCCCATCTGATAGTCATTGAAATCATGTGCCGGCGTAATTTTGACGCAGCCTGTGCCGAATTCCGGATCAACATAGCTGTCTGCAATGACCGGAATGCTGCGTTCGCACAAGGGCAGGCGCACATGTCTTCCGATCAGATGCTGATAGCGTGTATCTTCCGGATGCACAGCAACCGCAACATCACCAAGCATGGTTTCCGGTCGAGTGGTCGCAACAATCACCGCTTCATCGGCAGAAAGACTGCCGTCGGGCTGTTCGAGAGGATAACGGACATGCCATAGAAAACCGTTCTCTTCTGTCGAAATCACCTCTAGATCGGACACCGCAGTCTGTAAAACAGGGTCCCAGTTCACCAGCCGCTTGCCACGATATATCAGCCCTTCACGATAAAGACGGACAAACACTTCAGTCACGGCGCGAGAAAGCTCAGCATCCATGGTAAACCGTTCGCGCGTCCAGTCACACGATGTACCCAAACGCCGCATCTGGCGGGTAATTGTTGAACCCGATTCTTCTTTCCATTGCCACACACGCGCTAAAAAGGCTTCCCGGCCGAGATCGCGCCGGTCGATATTTTGCTGATCAAGTTGCCGTTCAACGACAATTTGTGTTGCGATTCCGGCATGATCGGTTCCCGGTTGCCAGAGGGTATTATCGCCTTTCATACGGTGATAGCGCGTCAGCGCATCCATCAAGGTATGCTGAAAAGCATGACCCATATGCAACGTGCCGGTTACATTCGGCGGCGGCAGCATAATACAGTAGGCAGCTGTATTGTCTGCATGATCTGGTTTGAAATACCCGGCGGACTCCCACACTGAATACCATTGATTCTCTATCAGTCTGGGATCAAAACTTTTCTCAAGCTCCATGAAATTTGTAGATGGTTAGTATATTTTGAAAGGAAATAAAATCTTTTTATTATAATGTAAGAGTCGTTGAATTGCGCATTTGCATACTGGATATTCAAGTACGATGCTAAGTCCGGGCAGGTAATTGATATTTACAACAAGCTGCACGCATCTATGCAGAACAGCTTGAACGCTGTCATCAGTCTTGCTGCTCCAGCAACGCCTTCTCCTGAACGATAATACGATTCTCCAGAGCGTGCACCAGAGCTTGCCTGTCAGCCTGATTAAGCTCTATTCTGGCGTCGATTAGCGCTGCGTCCAGCAACAGGCGTAAAGGAGACAATTCATCAAACTGGGGCTGCATGTGTTTGGATCGCAAAGCCACACATTCGGTAAGAACAGGAACTTTGTCAATGTCTTCGATGTTCTCAGGAGTAACCACCGTTCTGGCACTGTGGTGATATTTGTCAATCAGAAAATCAAATTTCTTCAGGATTCTGTCATTATCCGCATCCACTTCTGTTTCGACTGTATCGTTCATAGTGTTTATATGCTGTAAATAACCTAGTTAGGCTGAAGCTGATGATGATGCAATGCACATCCAGCCTGCTGGTAAAATCGATAACGTTTACGCGCCGAGGACCTGTCGTCGGGCGACAGGCTCGCGATTTCAACTACACGTTCGAATTTCGAAAAATCAGGCGGACATTGATCGTGCAGATTCAACAATATGCTGCTGCCGTTTTCCTGGGTCACGCAGTTACTCAAAACAATGGGAGTTGATCTGACCAGCGCCGTTTCGTCATGTATAAAACAATGGGGAAGAAAGCTCGTTGGCTGAAATGTCCAGAGCATCTTGTCGAGTTTCTCCAGCATGCTTTGATTCGAGGTAAAAACGACTATTCGCGCATTCTGACTTAATGCCTTGGCGCATAGCCTACAGGCCACCAGCAATTTATCCTCAGCACCAGAATAAAAATAGATGTCAGTCATGCCGCACCTGATTCTGTTTCTACAAATCCGCTAGCTTGTGGTCCCAGCCTGCGCAATCAAATAATTGGTCAGCAATGGCACCGGTCTACCAGTAGAGCCTTTTTCCTTACCGGATTTCCAGGCCGTACCCGCGATATCCAAATGCGCCCAGTGGTATTTTTGGGTGAATCTGGATAAAAAGCATGCAGCGGTTACTGTCCCGGCTGCCCTGCCTCCAATATTAGCCATGTCCGCAAAGTTACTTTTTAATAATTCCTGATAATCTTCCCATAAGGGCAGTTGCCAGACCTGATCAGCAGCCTGCTCGCCAGCCTTGGTCAACGCCTGCGCCAATGCATCATTATTACTTAACAAACCTGTCGCCACATGACCCAGTGCAATGACACAAGCACCTGTTAGTGTCGCAATATCAATCACAGCCTTCGGATTGTAGCGTTCCGCATACGTTAATGCGTCACAAAGAATCAGACGTCCCTCCGCATCAGTATTCAAAACCTCAATCGTCTGTCCGGACATGCTGGTCACCACATCACCGGGTTTGGTTGCACTACCGCCCGGCATATTTTCTGTTGCCGGTATGATCCCGACGACATTAACCGGCAAATTAATTTCGGCAACAGCCTTAAGTGTGCCAAGTACACTGGCTGCACCACTCATATCGTATTTCATTTCATCCATTTCAGGAGCCGGTTTCAATGAAATGCCGCCGGTATCAAACGTCACGCCTTTACCTACAAGCACGATTGGTTTTTCTTTCTTGCCCTTCCCCTGGTATTCCAGCACGATCAGCTTTGCCGGCTGGTGACTGCCGCGTGCCACCGCCAGCAGGGCGCCCATACCCTGCTTTTCCATATCTTTCTTGTCGAGGATGGTTACCTTGAGTTTGTATGCCTTGGCCAGTTCTTTTGCCTGTTCTGCAAGATAGGTGGGCGTACAGATATTGGGAGCCAGATTTCCCAGGTCTTTGGTCAGGCTCATACCGTGCGCTATTGCAGCTCCCTGGTTAAGCGCTTCTTCACCAGCAGCAAGATCAGCACGGTCTCCAATACAAATGGTGATTTTCCGCAATGTTCTTTTAGTTGTCTCCGGCTTGCTTTTGAGCTGATCGAAACGGTAATTGCTTTCAACTGCAAGCTTTGCAATCTGCATTACCTTCCAGGCAGAGTCCCGCTTCTGAACCGGCAAATCCGATAAAAAAAGTGCACAGTCTGTAGTCCCGGTATTCTGTAGCGTACGGAATGTTGTCTGAACAGCGGCTATAAAAGCACTGCCATTAAACCCGTCTTCCTTGCCCAGACCGACAAGAAGCACGCGTTTGCATTGCAGGTTAGGAATTTTATGCAGCAACAGCGCAGTATTCGCTTTTCCTTCCAAATCACCCTGATCAATAATTTCCTTGATATAACCATTTGATGAGCGATCCAGCTCTTTTGCAGCTTCTGTCATTTTTTTTGATTCAAAAATACCCACTACTACGCAGGCACCTCGCTGTTTATCTGTAGTTGCTACTTTGATTCCAAATTCCACATCCTACTCCTTTATATCTTTACAGTTGTTAAACATAAATGCTAAGACGTTTTTTAACAATAATTATGCTTGCTTTATATCAAATTCTCCGCTTATCAGTTAATATAACATGGCGTTTGCCAGTGTAAGGATGAATAATGCAATATCCAAGCAGTAAGTTCGAACTACCAGGCTTTTTACTGTCATATAGTGAAACATATTCAAACAGCTCCGTTTAAAGCAAGAATCTGAACCAAAAGAGATTACTCTGTGAATGCTGATTTAGCCAAACGCATACGCTTCTGTACTACACTCCCCAGTCTCCCGGCTATTGCTTTAAAAATTATAGAACTGGCGAACGACCCCGACACTGATCTCAACACATTGTGCGAATATATCGCCTATGACGCGGCACTTTCAGCAAAAATTCTCAAAATAGCCAATTCACCGTTATACAAATCCCGCCGGTCTGCCACCAATATTCGGCAAGCGGTCAGCCTACTGGGCACACACACGATCATTGTTGTCTCACTGTCTTTTTCTCTGACGGATTCGCTGGTAAAAAAATCCGACAATCTTCCTGTACTTGACAGTCACCTGTTCTGGCGCCGTTCAATTGCAACAGCCCTGGCTTGCCGGGCATTAGGAGAAAAATTAAAAAAATCCTACCTGGATGATTTGTTTTTGGTCGGATTACTGCAGGAAATCGGTATTCTTGTTTTTTGTACCGTTATGCCGGAAGAATATGCGCCCGTCTTCTCATCGACAAATGACCACGACACACTGTTGATGAGAGAACGTGAAATATTCGGGGCCGGACATGACGAACTGGGTTATACGCTGCTCAAGCAATGTCATATTCCTGATTACATAGCAATGGTCTGTTTGTCCAGCCATGGTCAGCCCGAACCCAAAGCACTCGAACCCACATTGCAGGCATGTGCCGCAACATCGCGGTATCTGGCAGATTATATTCTAAATCCGCATGCACCTGAAAAACTCGCGCAACTGTCACAGGCAGCCCGTTTATGGCTGGACATTGATGAGACAATCCTGATAGACGTAATCGACATCATGAAGGAGGGTCTGCACGCAGTTGAGGATCTGTTTGATGTAACCATTCATCAGCCTTCCGAGGTATCAGAGATTCTCACCGCGGCCAAGGAACTGCTGACTGTTCATTCTCTGTCTAAAGTCAAGGAACTGAAGGAAAAATCGTACCGGGATGGTTTGACGGGAGCATATAACAGAGGATTCTTTGACGAATCGCTCAAACGGGAATTTGAATTATCCCTTCAACATCAGTTGCCACTCACTATCGTCATGATTGACCTTGATCATTTTAAAAGAATAAACGATACTTATGGGCATATTGCTGGCGACGGCATACTGGTGACCGTTACAAGAACAATCCTGGGGCAGATACGCCAGGATGATACACTTTGCCGTTACGGTGGAGAGGAGTTTGCGCTGATATTGCCCGGCACGACACTGGCCGTTTCGCGACAAGTTACACACCGCCTGAAAGAAGCAATTGCAGCCATTTCGTATCATTCTGAAAATAGTTCAACGATTAACATAACGGCTTCAATTGGTGTTGCATCCTACTTGCAGGACATCAGCCTGTTCAAACAACCGGCAGATCTTATAAAAGCTGCTGATTCCGCACTGTACACGGCAAAAAGTGAAGGACGCAACCAAATCGTTGAATGGCAAAACACGTAATCATATCAATCAAAACAACAACCATTACTTTATGCATCTTATTATTCAAGGTCTTGACGTTGGAAATTATGACTTGAGAGCGCTTGCAAAACTGGCAGGCGCTGATGAAATTGAAAAAGTTTCCGGCCAGGCATTCAGATTGAAAAATATTCAGCAACAGGACGGTATCAGCGACTATTGCGAAGAGGCTAAACTTGACTATGCGGTAGTCGGGCACGATTTAAATCTAACAGATTTCAAATTAATTGCGATGGATATGGACTCAACGCTGCTTGCAATTGAGTCTATCGATGAGATAGCAGACATCCATCACACCAAACAGCAGGTCGCAGAAATCACCCTCAAAACCATGCGCGGAGAAATCAGCTTCGAGGAGAGCCTGACGCAGCGTACCGCGTTGCTTCGCGGTGTACATATAGACGCCTTGCAAAAGGTTTATGAAGAACGTATGCGGCTGAGTCCGGGCGCCGAGATCATGCTTAAGAAAGCAAAAACTGCCGGCCTGAAAACGATGGTCATTTCAGGCGGGTTCACCTTTTTTACAGATCGTATCAAGGAAAAGCTCCAACTGGATTTTGCAACCGCAAACACTTTTGAGGTTCAGGAAAACAGACTCACCGGCAAAGTACTGGGGAAGATACTTGGACGGGAGGGCAAGGCTGAAGCGTTAAGTAATGTCTGCGACAAATTAGGAATTTCCCGTAACCAGGTCATTGCCATCGGTGATGGTGCCAATGATCTGGACATGCTTGCTGCTGCCGGGATCAGCATCGCCTACCACGCCAAACCTGTGGTACAGCAACAGGCAACCTTTTCGCTTAACCATGTCGGGCTGGACGGTGTCATCAATCTGTTTAATCGGTAAATTCGTATGATTAATGTATGACTAATACAAGGGATCGTACATGAGAGACTGAACATGCTCATCCACGTTTTCAGGTACCTCTCCTTGCGCCAGTCTGTCATGCGCCGCCGCCTGACAAACTGATACCGCTATTGAACGGGATACCTCGCGCACACGATTGAGCGATGGATACACCGCGCCCTTAGCGATTTCATCGTCGGTCACGCGTTCTGATAAAGTTTTCGCTGCAGCCAAAAACATTGTTTGTGTAATACGATGCGCCGAGCAGGCCGTAATACCCAGACCGATTCCTGGAAAAATGTAGGCGTTATTACCCTGCCCCGGCTCGAAACGTTTATCCCGGAACTGAACCGGTTCGAACGGACTGCCACTGGCAAAAACAACACGCCCGTCGCTCCACCTGTAAGCTTCTTCCGCCGTACATTCCGTATGTGATGTTGGATTCGACAACGCAATTATTACCGGTCTGTCATTGACTGCGGCCATTTGTCGCACAACTGATTCTGTAAATGTATTGGGCACACCTGTGGCACCAATGAGCACATCAGGCTTGATATCTGCGATCGCACCGACGAAATCACAGGGAGAATGGTTGTGTGCAAATGGCTTGATACGTGGCTTGACAGTTTCGTTGGTGGATACCACCAACCCTTTCCGGTCCACAAACCATAACCTCTCACGAGCCTGTTGCAAACCAAGACCTGCTGCACCAAATGCAGCCACCATTAACTCTGCTGTCCCGCCTGCAGCGGATCCCGTTCCAAGAAACATAATTGTCAAATCGGAAAATTTCTTTTTTGTGATTCGGCATGAAGTGTAAACACCCGCCAGCGTAACCGCAGCTGTGCCCTGTATGTCGTCATTAAAGCAACAAACCTTGTCACCATATCGCTCCAGAAATTCAAATGCATTGGGTGTCGAAAAATCCTCAAACTGAATCAAGGCTTTTGGAAATCGTTTTTGCACTGCATTGACAAATTCATCGACCATGGATAAATACGCATCACCTTGCAGTCGGGCATATGGATAGCCCAGATATAACGGATCTTCACGTAAAGTTTGGTTGTTTGTCCCTACATCAAGCATCACGGGCATGCAACGCGCCGGATAAATGCCCGCACAGGCGACATACAGTGATATTTTCCCTATAGATATTCCCATTCCGTTTGCACCCAGATCACCCAAACCCAGCACACGCTCTCCATCAGTTACTACAATGATCTGCACATCTCGTTCCGGCCAGTTACCAAGAACCGATTCTATTTCACCACGGTCTTCCGGCGTGACATAAAGCCCTTGAGGCCGCCTGAATATATGTGCGAATTCCTTACAGGCTTCACCGACTGTTGGCGTATAGACCAGCGGCATGATTTCTTCCATATGGTCAATCATGAGACGATAGAACAGACGCTGATTACGATCCAGCAAAGCACTTAAAAAAATATATTTTTCAATAGCGCTGTTTTTACGTCGCATGTTTTCAAGCGCACGCTCCTTTTGTTTGCCGATACTCGCCACGTCATAGGGTAACAATCCACGTAAGCCATACTGTTTACGTTCTTCGCGCGTAAATGCGGTTGATTTGGTACAGGCCGGATCATCCAGCAGTGCTTTTCCAAATAAATTTTTCATGATGCCTACCTCTGTATTGATCGATTTGATGATCGCCCTGAAGAAGGAAATACACTTATTCCGTCAGAGTTTTATTATATGGATGTATATTATTAAGAAGCCGCCTATTCTGTTGGAAACCGTAACTCATCAAGCGTTTTCATACACAACCCCTGCGAACAACCAAGGATACCTGGAGCTTGTACAGTCGAGGGTCTGCATGGTCCTGATCAGTCCATCATGCTGGGCGACCCGATCTGCTTGATATTGAACTAAACATGTATTTTACACTCGATACTGCATGTCCATCCAAGCCCTTTACAATGAAGGATGCGAACATGCGGAAATTATGCGAACACAGTATAATCAATCTAACTGTCAAAATAATGCACGATACCCCAGGAAGTTTTTAGAGCGCTGAAAGCTTATCCTTAAGTAGCCTGTTGTTTTTTACAGGCTATATGCAGTTGTAACAATATTGAGTTTAATTTTATATCTTATTAACTAATATAGGATTTCAAGTATGAGACAATCACCTTTTCCTACGCCCAACCCTGATTTGTATACAGAGGATGAAATTTCAAGACTTGTTCACGAATTCTATGCCAAGGCACGAAAAGACCCACTACTTGGGCCAATATTTGAAGAGCATGTTATCGACTGGGATGCTCATTTTGTCCAGATGACCAATTTCTGGTCCGCTCAATTACGCGGGACAAGTCGTTTTCGTGGCGCACCAATGCCAAAGCATATCGCTTTGCCCGAGCTATCTGCCAACCTGTTTGAACGCTGGCTCGCGCTGTTCAAGCAAACGACAAAGGAATTGGGCAATACCGGTTTAGAACAGCACGCCAACATGATCGCGACATTTATTGCAAACCGGCTTTGGCAAGGGTATCAAATGAGTCATTATCCTGACAAACAGGTGGTCGAACTGGGTGCTGTGTGAATAGAAATAATTAACGAAAGAACAGAGCGATTTATTTCCGCTTTTTTCTGGATTGAAAATTCAAACTTAAGATTTAAAGTTATTATGTTTAAAAAAGTTTTCACATAACAGAGAAATCTATTGAAAAGCATCAAAAGCAAAATCTTTTTTTTCGCTTTATTATCGACACTGGTGCCCTCGCTTGTGCTGGGGCTCCTTTCATTTCGCCAGAACGAAGAACTCATCAACGATAATGTCAAACGGGAACTGCGGATTTTAGCCAGTCATGCGAGCCGGGAGGTCGATGCCTGGATCAATCTAAATGTTCACGAAGCCAATTCACTGACCTCGGCTAAAATCATCATTGATTCGTTATCCAGTGCTGCCAATCAGCAGAGCAATCAACTGAAAAACTCGCCGGAAATCCTGACACAGTATCTTGTTTCTGTACAAAATAAGCTAGATACAATACTGGAGCTTACAGTACTCGATACAAACAGGCATGTTGTTGCCAGCAGTTCATCCCGATATGTTCCAAAAGAGCCATTTCAGAGCGACTGGCTAGAGAAAAAAATAACGCACAAACCCGTCATTTCTCCACCACAACTACATGATTATTTTGAGACCGTTACGGTAAGTATTATTTTACCTGTTGTTTCTTACGATGATTATATTCTGGGTCAGCTGGCAATCACGTATGACTTGAATAATGTCAAATCTGTATTGAAAAGCACAATCAAATCACCGCGTGGAGAAATACTTCTGGTTGATTCGGATGGTCATATACTGCTTGCCAGCAACAGCGATATCACACATCCGACGGTTATTGCACCTTCCGTTTTTGACTATCTGTACAAGCATCCGGGCGAATTCATGACCTTCCAGAATTTTCTTAAGGAACATGTTATCGCGCTCGCCTATTCAGCAAAAACGCTGCCAATTACAGTCATTGCCGAAAAGAATCACCGTGATGTTTATGCAGCATGGCTGGAGCAGCGCAACCTGTTCATTATTCTGGTTGGAATATCCATTTTTATAGTAGCGGTAATTGCAATCTATCTGGGTCACTCAATTGTAATACCATTACACCGGCTCATTGACGCAACCGGACAAATTGTGAAAGGTAATTTGGACATTCCAATAACGGATGTAACTCAAAAAGACGAGGTTGGAAAACTGGCGCACATGTTTAATCTGATGACGGAAAAATTACGTCATAGTCAGTCCAGAATATTAGCCGCCAACAAGGCCATGCATGAAAAAAACCAGTTACTGGAAAAATTATCGATTACAGATGGATTAACCGGGTTATATAATCGTAACAAGCTTACCCTGATTATCAAGGAACAACTGCACAGATATCAGCGAAATAAACGGCCTTTTTCTGTACTCATGATTGACGTCGATTTTTTTAAGGAGCTTAATGACAAACTGGGTCATGTTGCCGGCGACGAAATTCTGGCCGCAGTTGCCAGAAATTTATCACAATCCATACGCAATATCGATTTCGCCGCCCGATACGGAGGAGATGAATTTATCATCATTTTGACTGAAACCAACGTTCGAGAAGCCAGTATTACTGCCGAACGCATACGCTCAAGAACTTCAGAAATAAAGTGCAAATCGACAGACACCAACATCAAGGTAACACTTAGTATTGGTATAATCCAGTCCGAACCGGATGACAAATCTCCCACAACCATCATTTCCCGCGCTGATCATGCGCTATACAAAGCCAAACATGCGGGCAGAAATCAGGCATACGCGGTTCAACCTGTTTCTGTCTTGATATCGTAGACGGTCTTCACCCTGTTAGTTTGCTTGATCTTGAGATTGAAAAAAATTTCGTCTAATGTGATTCGTTAGCGACTACACTAATTAATGAATTGAACACCCAGCCTTGTAAATTTGCATCTGTTTGTACCATTAGCCAATTCCCCTGATAGGCATTCGCTGTCAAAACTGTACCCGCATTCAGCACACTGACAACAAATGTATTTCTACCCGGCTCACGTCGCAGATTCGCATCGATTGTAGTTTGCATGATTATTGGCGTATTAAATCTTACCGTTGGCCGGTTAGGAAGCTCCCTTTCCTTATCAGAAACCATGTTTATAAATTCAAGCGCTTGCGAAGCATAATATGTTGCATTTGCGTAATCACCTTCTGCAAATTTCACAGCTGCAGCATCCAGCAACAACTCTGCTTCCCTGAGGAGTTCAATATCAGCCTGCGCAGTCAACTGCATCTTGAGATACTCCATGGCAACCTCGGCTTCCGAAATCAGCGACGCAGTGCTCGGTTTTGTTGCCAGCCTGTACAGCCTGACCTGGGTCCGCGCTATTTCTTTACTCGAAGCTTTTACCACCTGCGCTTGATCAAGTTCGCGTGTTGAAATGCGTTTGATTTGCGCGTCTTTATCAGCCAACTGCTTTTCCAAGTATTCAATTTTTATTTTCATACTCTCGAGTTCCTGCTGATGGACCCTAACAGGCATCTGTTCCTCATAATGCGAAAACTCGATCTTGGCAGGTTCATTTATCATGGCGCATCCAGATAAAAAAATACCCGATAAAAAGAGGGCTGAAAACGCGGATTGAACCCGATCTGACATTTGCAATTGAATTAGCATATTTGCGGATATAAATGATTTCAACATGAAGTTCTTGCAAATTAGAATCGGTACAATTTATATTTGCTTGAATTTTTCTATTTTCTCTGTATTTATCAGAGTTCAGTAATTCACCGGGTTTAAAGATTTTCAATATCAACGCGCAGTCCATGCGGGCCAGGCATCAGGCGAATTCGATGCAAACCACCTCTTTTAACGATTCAATACAATTTCCAGGACGAATTTACTGCCAATATAAGCCAATAACAGCATGACAAAACCGACCAATGTCCAGCGTATGGCTATCCTGCCGCGCCAACCATAAAACTGTCGGCCAATCAGCAAGGCCGCAAACGTACCCCAGGAAATAAAACCAAATAATGTCTTATGTGTAAATGTCAGAGGCTGACCAAAAACTTCTTTTGAAAAAACAACACCGCTTAGCAACGTCAGTGTCAGTAATATAAACCCGATCCAGATTACAGCAAACAACAGCTTTTCCATTGCCAGCAATGGCGGCAAATTGGTAAACAATGGATGTTGCGCCGGATGATGTAGCTGATATTCAACGACTGTCATCAGAACAGCGTGCAATGCCGCAATTGTCAGCAGGCTGTACGCAGACATAGCCACAACCAGGTGTGCCTTAAATGCAGGTAATTCGGTATTCTGTAATGGCTTCAACGAAGGGAAAACAAGCGGCAGGACAACAGCAATAGCCGCGGCGGCCGCTATCGGCGCAAGCAAAGTGCGCATTCCCTGATACCGGCTGAAAAACCCAGAAAACCAGTATATAAAAGCAGTCAGCCAGACTATTAATGAAACAGCACTGCTTACGCCTAGATTCAGTCCTGTACCAGCGAATATCGTCCTGTAAAGCAACAGTGCGTGAAGCATCAACGGCAAAAGCATAACATAATGGATGTAACTGAAAGTCGCAGGCGCGCTTTCCTCGTCATGCTTTGCGGGCGATGTGGAACGCCCATATAAATTGCGCCAGATCAGCCAGCCAGACAGACAATAAAGCAAAAAAGCTGCAAGATAAGTTAAAATGTCAATCATTGGTGCGATCGTTAATTAATTTAAATACACAAACAGTTATTTAGTCTACATGGCACTCTGAGAAATTCATAGTGCAAGCCTGCACAATACATGAATTTTACACAACAGCATTTCCTATATCTATTTATTCACTGAGGTTTTTGTATGTTTGAAAATCTAACAGGCCGACTTTCTGATGTTATTAAAACACTGAAAGGCGAAGCGAGGCTCACAGAAAACAATATCCAGAAGGCGCTACGGGAAGTCCGGCTGGCATTGCTCGAAGCGGATGTTGCCTTACCCGTCGTAAAAGAATTCATCGCGCGTGTTAAGGAAAAAGCGGTCGGACACGAAGTCATGAGCAGCTTGACGCCAGGCCAGGCATTGGTAGGCGTTGTCCAGCAGGAACTTATCACGATCATGGGTGGTGACAAGGCGGATCTGAATCTTTCGACGACTCCGCCAGCCGTCATATTAATGGCAGGCCTGCAAGGGGCCGGCAAAACAACCAGCAGCGGCAAGCTCGCAAAATGGCTCATGGAGCATAAAAAGAAAAAGGTTCTTTTGGTTTCCTGCGACATCTACCGTCCCGCCGCCATCCACCAGCTGGAGTTACTGGCCAATCAAACAGGTGCAGATTTTTTTCCTGTTCAGAATGGTCAAAAACCAGGCGAAATCGGAACTGCGGCACTGGATTTTGCACGCAAACATCACCATGACGTAATGATTGTTGATACGGCAGGTCGATTAGGTATCGATGAAGCAATGATGCATGAGATCAGTGAACTTGAACGATTGCTGAATCCAATTGAAACGCTGTTTGTCGTCGATGCAATGCAGGGACAGGATGCTGTCAATACGGCAAAAGCTTTCTCAGAAGCGTTGCCGTTGACAGGTGTCGTCTTGACCAAACTGGACGGTGATGCACGCGGCGGTGCCGCATTATCGGTCAAACATGTAACCGGAAAGCCCATTAAGTTTACCGGCATAGCGGAGAAACTGACCGGTATAGAGGCTTTTTACCCTGACCGCATGGCCTCGCGCATTCTCGGCATGGGTGATGTTCTGGGATTAATTGAAGAAGCACAACGCAGCACCGATGAGCGCGAAGCAAAAAAACTGTTAAAAAAAGTCAAGTCAGGCAAAGGATTTGATTTAAATGACTTCAAGTCTCAGTTTCAACAAATGAAAAAAATGGGTGGTATGAGCGCCATGCTCGACAAGCTGCCTGCTCAATTAAGTCAGGCTGCGCAGAACGTCAATGTGGATGACAAAGTAATCGGCCGAACAGAAGCCATTATCAACTCAATGACGCCGCAGGAACGCGTAAAGCCTGAAATTCTCAAGGCTTCGCGTAAAAGACGTATCGCAGCAGGCTCGGGTGTGTCCGTTCAGGAGGTCAACCGTTTGTTATCACAATTCGATCAGGCAAAGAAAATGATGAAAATGATGAACAAAGGCGGCATGTCAAAAATGATGCGTGGTTTGAAGGGGATGCTTCCACGTATGCGTTAGTTTCAATTCTGACACATAAGTTGCAATGCACTTCAGTTTGTTGCCGAAATCAGCTCGAGCCCGATCACCCGATCGCCCGTATCTATTTTTCTGCGAGAAAACCAGCCGATATTCATCTCAAGAGCATATTTCGCTAAGTTGGTTGAATAGTGTGCAGTATGCGTATTGGGCTGCATGTCAGCAATATTGATGATAATTCCTTCATCATCGATGAAGGCTACGCTTAACGGTATCACTGTGTTCTTCATCCACATACTCAGATATGCATTTTTTGGAAATACAAATAACATACCGGTATTAGCATCCAGAGATTCACGAAACATCAGCCCTCGCGCACGGGAAGCATGCGTATCGGCAACTTCCGCTGACAATGTGTGACCTGCTATCTGCAGCGAGACATACTGCAGATTGGTGGAGGCAACCGTCTGACTGAATGTCAGCAGAAACAGACAACCACTACAGACAAGTGACATGAATCGCATAGTCAGTATTTCCCGGTACTGCCAAAACCATTTTCTCCACGCTGGCTGGTGTCGAACTCTTTAACAACATTGAAACCGACCTGGACGACGGGAAAAACAACCAGTTGTGCAATGCGATCCATCGGGTTCAACTCGAATGATGTTTGGCCACGATTCCAGCAGGATACAAATATCTGCCCCTGATAGTCCGAATCAATGAGACCGACCAGATTCCCTAGTACGATCCCATGTTTGTGACCAAGTCCGGAGCGAGGCAATATCATGGCCGCAAGACTTGAATCGGCAATATGAATGGCGATCCCGGTTGGAACCAAAATTGCCTGACCTGCGTCTATTATTTCACGCTGATCAATACATGCCCGTAAATCAAGACCTGCTGAACCCGGCGTGGCATACGACGGAATACATTCGTACAGGCGTTCATCAAGAATTTTCATGTCAATTTGTGTCATGTCGTGTCCGGACTATTATCGTGTAGTTGTCGAGCATATAACTGTGCAATGTGTCCAATCAACCGCTCTGCCTGTATCTGTTTTGACGCTTTTTCAAGGATATGCTTACCTGCATCATCGTATAAAATCAGTGCAGTCTGATCAGAACCCATGGCCTCCTGGACCCAATTGGCAACCAGCAAAGGCAATTTTTTCTGGCGGCGCTTGCGTAATGCATTTTTTTCGAGATGATCTGTTTCCGCGGCAAAACCAACGCAAAAAGGCGCTTTCGCCAAATGCGCGACTTTTGACAAAATATCCGGATTCGGCGCCAGTTCAAGAACCAGCTTCTGGTCTGTTTTCTTGATTTTCCCCGGTTCAGCATTTATTGCATGGTAATCAGCCACAGCCGCAACGCTAATAAAAATATCGGGTTTTTTTCTGTCAATGACTTCCTCTACAGCGCTCAGCATCTCTCGCGCACTCATCACTCTGATCAGTCTGTTTACCACGGGTACGGGCTGACAGCTTGGACCGGTAACCAGCGTCACTGTCGCGCCGGCATTCAGCGCAGCCTGCGCAAGCGCATATCCCATTTTACCAGAGCTGATATTGGTAATACCGCGCACAGCATCAATCGCCTCATATGTCGGTCCCGCAGTTATCAGCACGTCTATGCCCCGCATCACACCGTCACACAGGTTTTGCTGCACAACAGCCAGCAACGTATCGACTGCCAGCATACGTCCCACCCCAATTTCTCCACACGCCTGTTCCCCGGTATCGGGGCCTGCTATGACGACACCATCTTCCTGCAGGCGTGTGATATTCCGTTGCGTGGCCGGATTCTCCCACATTTTTCGATTCATCGCTGGCGCGATCAGTAATCGACAATCGCGCGCCAGACAAAGCGTCGACAGCAAATCATTAGCCATACCACATGCCAATTTTGCAATAAAGTCAGCGCTTGCCGGCGCGATCACGATTAAATCAGCATTTCTCGACAGATCAATATGCGCCATTGAGTTTGATTTGTCTGCTTCCCACAAATCGGTAAATACAGATTGGCCGGTCAATGACTGGAAAGTAACAGGGCCGACAAACCGGCACGCTGATTCAGTCATCACGGGCTGCACCAGGCATCCGGCCTGCGTTAACAGGCGCGCAAGTTCAGCAGCTTTGTAGGCCGCCACTCCCCCTGTCACTCCAAGCAACAGGCGTTTGCCTGTCAGGGATAATTCTGTGTATGTGTTGACCATGCAAAACCGAAAATCACATTCAAAACCTTTTTATAACCACATGAAGCATAATCGCGGACCAGTTGAATTTTAACTCAATTGTATTCATTCCGATGCCGTATCAAATAAAAATTCACCGAACATTTGATATCTATGACAATTACAGACTGGCCTGTCTATGAACGCCCGCGCGAGAAACTACTGAGATTTGGTGCCAGGAATCTGTCTGACACGGAATTACTTGCCATTTTTCTGCGCACAGGCACTACAGGCAAAAGTGCCGTTGAACTTGCCAGAAATCTATTAAACCATTTTGGCAGTCTCAGCAATCTTTTTTCTGCGGATAAAACAACCCTTTGTGATTTTCATGGTGTTGGAACAGCAAAATATGCACAACTGCAGGCAATTCTTGAAATGTCACGCCGTACACTAAGCGAACAACTCGAATTCGGCCATGTGATGAACACACCCCAACTCGTCCGGGATTTCCTGAATCTGAGTCTCGCGAATAAACAACACGAAATTTTTATGGCTATTTTTCTGGATGCAAAACACCATATGATTGCAACAGATGAACTATTCACTGGAACGCTCACACAGGCCAGCGTTTATCCACGTGAAGTCGTTAAACGTGCCTTATATCACAATGCGGCTGCTATTATTTTCGCCCACAATCACCCCTCCGGCAGCGCCGAACCAAGCCAGGCCGACAAACTGCTGACACTTACACTAAAAAAAGCGCTTGATCTAATTGATGTCAAGGTGCTCGATCACTTTATCGTCGGTAAAAATGAAGTGCTGTCATTCGCAGAACATCATCTGTTGTAAGCATCATCGAAACCAAACAAACCAACACAGTAACAATATTTTTCAGACGATCAAGCAAGAAGCTGTTTCAAATCAACAGCAGGCGATTCTGTTGAGTTGTTATATATTTGATGAAAAAATAAAAAAAGAGATATAATCTACGTTTTGCAATTTTGGGGTGTACAGATATGGCACGAGTATGCGAAGTTACTGGAAAGAAACCGCTGACCGGGAACAATGTGTCTCACGCAAACAACAAGACTAAAAGGCGTTTCTTGCCAAATTTACAAAGACGTAAATTTTGGCTGGAAAGTGAAAAACGCTGGATCAGCATGCGATTATCAAATGCAGCATTACGAACAATCGATAAGAAAGGAATTGACGTAGTTGTTGCCGAAATGCGCTCGCTCGGTAAAAACATTTAATCTGAAGCTATGAATAAAAAGGAAACTACCAATGCGTGATAAAATCAAGCTTGAGTCTTCGGCGGGCACTGGGCATTTTTATACAACAACAAAAAATAAACGTGCAAATCCTGAAAAGCTGGAAATTATGAAATTTGATCCGGTCGCACGCAAACATGTTAAATACAAAGAAACCAAATTAAAATAAGTATAAGTTTCTTAAAGTATTTGAAATATAAAAAACCCGTTTAGTACGGGTTTTTTTGTTTTATCGGACGTTATTCTGAAGCTGTTAATACAGTTCAGTTTTATTCTTCCATGTGTTTTTCCTGTAACAGGATTTGAGCCTTCAACTGATCAACGGCTTTGCGCAAAACCGCCACCTCGGCTTCGAGTTTGATAAAATCGGACTTAAGCGCATAAAAATCGTCAAACGACACAGCGTCATGTCTGTCAGGCAGAGAAAATGTATCGATAGAATCCTCACTGTCTGAATCTTCTGAAAGTAAATGAAACCAGCGATTTTCCCGGGCACCCGGTTTTCGCGGCAGCTTCACTACCAGACTTTCACCCGTACGCACAGCCATCTCTTCAAGAAAAGCTTCGACCGACGAGATATCAGCAAATTTGTGCAGCCGTTCACAATGGATGCGAAGTTCCCCAGCAGTTTGTGGCCCCCTCAATATGAGCATGGCAATCAACGCAACAGATTGTATCGGTATATTAAACACCTCCTCGAAATGATGCGCATAGCGTGTTACACGCCCACCACTTGATTCTGTAACCAGAGACATTTGTTCCAGTTTTTCAATTGCTTCGAGAACATCCGTTTGGGAAACATGCATCACCGGAAACCGGTTGGACTTTTGATTACAACCTGAAATCAGCGCATTTATTGAAAGCGGATAGCTGTCTGGTACGGTATGCTGCTTCTCAACCAATACGCCCAGCACACGCGCCTCAATTGATGACAATACTGGCGATACAGAATCAACCACCGCGATAACCGAAAATGTTGATATACATACGGCCAATATGTATAAGTGGCAAAAATACCATGAAACTGTATTTCATGATCATGAGATGGCAAGCATCCGTTCCAGCGCCAGTTTCGCAAGCACGGCTTCGGCTTGTGGTACCTGTATACGGTTTACAACAGTTCCATTGGCCAGGTTCTCCAATGCCCATGTCAAATGTTGTGGATCGATACGCGCCATTGTCGAACACATGCAAACCAGAGGTGACATAAATTGTACGATTTTATTTTGGGATTTAAATTCTTCAGCAATTCTGCTAACCAGATTCAGCTCTGTACCCACCAGCCAGCGCGTACCCTCTTCCGCCGCTGCAATCGTTTTGATAATGTATTCAGTTGACCCGACGTAATCAGATGCGCTGCACACTTCAAAACTGCATTCGGGATGGGATATGACAATACCGTCCGGATGTTGGTTACGAAAACGGAGAATATGCTGTGGCTGGAACATTTGATGCACTGAACAGTGCCCTTTCCATAATAAAATCTTGGCTCGCTTGATCTGCTCAGGTGTCAGACCGCCCATTGGCTCATCAAAATCCCATACGGCCATTTCATCCAGCGGTATGCCAAGCTGATAGCCGCTCCAGCGCCCTAAGTGCTGATCAGGAAAAAACAAAACTTTTTCACGCTGCTGAAAAGACCACTCAAGAATCTTACCTGCATTGCTGGAGGTACAGACGATACCGCCATGCTCTCCGCAAAAGGCTTTCAGGTCAGCGGCAGAGTTAATGTATGTGACCGGCGTTACCGTCTCATCGGGTGACAAAACTTCTGCAAGCTCCCGCCACGCACGCTCTACCTTTGTCAAGCTTGCCATGTCGGCCATCGAACAGCCTGCAGCCATATCCGGCAAAATCACGGTCTGCTCATCACTCGACAGGATATCCGCCACTTCTGCCATGAAATGTACGCCACAAAAAACCAGGTAATCTGCATCCGTTTGAGCAGCCTGGTAGGCCAATTTCAACGAATCGCCAGTCAAATCAGCATGACGATATACATCCGCCCGCTGGTAATGATGTGCCAGCAAAACGACCTGTTTGCCCAAAGTCTTTTTTGCAGTTTCTATACGCTGCGCACATGCCTCATCCTGCATGTGATCGAAATTTTCAAATTCTATCGCTTCTGCCCGCATACAAATTTATTCTTTTTTTCTAATTAATTAATAAAAAATAACTGCATTAATATACAGATAAACGAAATTCCCGCGCCGGTATAATAGTCCTTAAATAACAAACCAGACCGATTCATCTTGGAACCATAGCATGATACTTGCACGAGACAAATACAAAATCAAGACACACAACAGCACAGACCATTACAGACGTCTTGTCTGTGCAACATAAAACAGTATGTGTTAGCGCTTCTAAACATAATGACATGCTATTACTACGGATAGTTCTGATATAATTTACTATCAATTAAGCATGGTAACTCAGCGAATACTCACCCGCACAAATTAGCACATCTGAATTTGCATTTAACTATGTGAATCTTCTATGAGATTTATGACACCAATTGTCATTCGAGTTTAAATTCATGTTTCGGCGTTCAAACTTCAATTTTTCTTTTATCGCATTAATTGGTCTGGCAGCACTGGCGTTATGGCTTGACAATATTACTGAGCCACTCTCACCGGGCGCTGATGACGAGCCATACCAGCAACCAGACTACATCGTTGAAAACATATCCGGATTGCGCATGGAACACGCGCAATCAATCCAGCACGTATTTCATGCACAAAAAATGTTACACTTTATAAATCATGATTTTACAAAACTCAGTGATATTCATTTCATGCACCTCAAACCGGACACGCCTCCATTTCGAGTGTCTGCCAATCAAGCCGAAATTCATAACAATGGTGAGGATATTTACTTAGCAGGCAACGTTAACGTTATACGCGGAAATGATGATGACGATAAAAAAATAATCATGGAAACAACAACACTTCATCTTATTCCGGGTAGAGAGCTTGTTCAAACAGACCAGCAAGTCGTAATCACACGGCTTAACACGACCGTTCATGGAACAGGCCTGGAATTTAATAACAATACCAACAAAATCGAACTTTTGTCCCGCGTACGCGCGGTCGACCGATGACGCGAGCATTCATGAAGAATCATTCCTTTGTTTTTCTGCTATTTTTTATCATTTCTTTCAGCGTCTTTGCCGAACGTTCTGATCGTGACAAACCAATTTATCTCGAAGCCGACCGTGCAACAGTTGAAGACATTAATCGCAAAGATTCCACACGTGTGAGTATTTTCACCGGCAATGTTATTCTGACACAGGGCACATTACGCATCAGCGCCGACAAAGTAGTCATCAAAGAAGATATCAATGGATTTCGCCATGCAACAGCAACGGGCAATCTGGTCAGTTTCCGCCAGAAACGGGATGGTGTTGACGAATATGTTGAAGGTTGGAGCAAACGTGTCGAATATGATAACAAAATAGACAAAATTGAATTATTTAAACAGGCGCGCCTCAGGCGTGGAGAAGACGAAGTGAATGGCGATTATATTTCATACAACATGAATAGCGAATTTTTTCAGGTCATCGGCAGCCACGAGCGCGGGGAGCAAACAGACACCGATAACCGTGTACGCATCATCATTCAGCCCAAAAACAAATCCGCCGAATCCAGTTCAGAATAAGCGTTTAAATACTGTGTAATAGGCGCCCATGAGTATATTAAGAGCCCAAAATTTAAAGAAACGCTACAAATCACGTACAGTCGTTCATGATGTCTCTTTCTCCTTGAATAGTGGAGAAGTCATTGGCCTGTTAGGCCCCAACGGCGCAGGAAAAACAACCTGCTTTTACATGATTGTGGGGCTTGTTCCGCACGATCACGGTGACATTTTTCTTGATGACCGCGGTTTAACTCAGCTTCCAGTGCATGAAAGGGCACGCCTGGGATTGAGTTACCTGCCTCAGGAAGCCTCAATATTCAGACGACTGACAGTTGAAGAAAACATTTTAGCCATCCTGGAATTACACCGCCTGAATGACGACCAGTTACAGCAACAACTTGATGAATTATTACATGACTTGCACATTAGTCATATTCGCAACAATACTGCGATGAGTCTATCTGGTGGTGAACGAAGACGTGTAGAGATAGCACGCGCACTGGCTTCTCGACCAAGATTTATCTTACTGGACGAACCATTCGCGGGCGTCGACCCCATTGCTGTCATGGATATCCAAAAAGTCATTAATTTTCTGAAGGAACGTGATATCGGAGTTTTGATCACCGATCACAACGTTCGCGAGACACTGGGTATTTGTGACCGTGCCTATATCATCAATGATGGAAAAGTGTTGGCACAAGGTGCGCCAGATGAAATCATTTATAATGAGCATGTCAGGAAGGTTTATTTAGGTGAGCATTTTCAGTTGTGACAAGCCTCATACAATATTTATAGTTTGATAAACGCCTATCTGTATCTTGGAATTATGAAGCCCACGCTCCAGCTAAAACTATCGCAACAGTTAAATCTCACCCCTCAATTACAGCAATCAATTCGATTACTGCAGTTATCCACGCTCGAATTAAATCAGGAGCTTGAGCGCATCATTCAAGAGAATCCATTATTAGAATTAAATGAAAACTGGGACACCAAGCCATTTGAAACCCAGAAAGCTGAAAATGATACTCACCCTGATCATGATCTCGACGAAAAAAATACGACACAAACCGAGCAGGATACTGAATGGCTTGAAAGCAGTTCAACATCGAATTTTACCCAGAATGAAGATTATGAAATACCCCAGCTGGCTGCCGAACCGACTACTCTCAGAAATTACCTGACACAGCAATTATCGCTCAGCCAGGTGCCGGATCGAGAAAAAAAAATTGCCGGCCTGTTGGTGGACAGTTTGAATGATGACGGTTATTTGACACAGGATCTCGATGAATTATTATCCATTCTGCCCGACGAACTAGGTATTGAAATTGAAGACTTGAATCAGGCACTCACCTGTCTTCAACATCTGGATCCCCCAGGTGTTGGTGCGAGAAATTTACAGGAATGCCTCTTATTACAACTGGAAAGCCTGCCTGAGAATACTGCACACAAAAAACAGGCTATCCGCGTAGTAACGCAGCACCTGGACATGCTGGCCTCTCATGATTATGCATTAATAAAAAAATTATTAAAATGCGACGACCAGAGTTTACGTGCAATCCAGAAACTGATCGTTAATTTGAATCCAAGGCCAGGCTCGGATTTTAATTCGACAGATACGCGCTATATCATACCCGACATTATTGTTAGCAAAGTTAATGGCGTTTGGATTGCCAATCAGAATATCAACGCCCTTCCGAAATTAAACATTAATCATTATTACGCGAATATTCTTAGACAAAAGCACGACGAGTCTTCAAAAATCCTGTCAAATCAGTTAAATGAAGCAAAGTGGCTGATTAAGAATCTGGAACAGCGTTCCAGTACCATACTCAAAGTATCAAATGCAATCGTTGAAAGACAGCAACAATTTTTTGAGCATGGTGAGATTGCTATGAGGCCGCTAATCCTCCGTGAAATTGCAGAGTCTCTGGAGCTTCATGAATCGACCGTTTCGCGTGTTACGACTCAGAAATTCATGCATACACCTCGCGGTATTTTTGAACTTAAATATTTTTTTGGCAGTCATGTCACCACAGACACGGGCGGTTCCTGTTCGGCCACAGCCATACGGGCATTAATCAAACAGCTCATACAAAAGGAAAACCCGAAAAAACCCCTGAGTGACAATAAGATAGCAGGTATCCTTGAAGAACAAGGTATTGTAGTTGCTCGCAGAACAATAGCCAAATACAGGGAATCCATGCAGATCCTTCCCGCAAATCTACGCAAGACATTTTAATCATTAAAAGGAAAAACTATGAATTTGAAACTAACAGGCAATCATGTTGAAATAACTCCAGCTCTGCGCGATTATGTCAATACCAAAATCAGCAAAGTTACTCGTCATTTCGATCATGTCATCGATGTCAGCGTTATTCTGTCTGTTGAAAAACATAAACAAAAAGCCGAAGCGAATTTGCATATCCGCGGCAAGGATATATTTGTTGAAGCTGACAGCACTGATATGTATGCATCTATCGACAGCCTGGTAGACAAACTCGACCGCCAGGTCCTCAAACACAAAGAAAAGAACCTTGAAAAAAGAAATCACCAAACATTGAAAGATCAAGAGTTTGATTGATGCGGTCGCTAACCCTTGCGACTTAAGATTTCATCTAACACTGGAAATCCATGAATCTAATTTCACAATTATTACCCGAATCGAATGTTATTATCGATCTGGATGTGGCAAGCAAAAAGCGTGTATTTGAGCAGGCGGGCTTATTATTTGAAAATACGATCCAGATTGCCCGAAGCCAGGTTTTTGACAGCTTGTTCGCGCGGGAAAAACTTGGTTCTACCGGTCTTGGGCAAGGTGTAGCAATTCCACATGGACGCATAAAAGGGCTGCGTGAAGCTGTGGCAGCTTTAGTCACAATGAAAGAAGCCATTCCCTTTGATGCGCCTGACGGGCAACCCGTCAGTATCGCCTGTATACTTTTGGTACCTGAAAAAGCAACCGACACCCATCTTCAGATTTTGAGCGAACTGGCCCAAATGTTCAGCGACAAAAAATTTCGTGAAAAAATTCTACACAGCAAGGATGCTGCTGAAATTCATCAACTGATTGCAGATTGGACGCCTC
Organism: Nitrosomonas marina; assembly: GCF_900110145.1. Classification (GTDB taxonomy): domain Bacteria; phylum Pseudomonadota; class Gammaproteobacteria; order Burkholderiales; family Nitrosomonadaceae; genus Nitrosomonas; species Nitrosomonas marina. The sequence goes on from NZ_FOCP01000004.1 coordinate 112,173, forward strand.
ATGTCTCAAATTAGCATATCTGATCTTTACGAAAACAAACAAGAGAAGTTGAAACTGATCTGGGTAGCTGGAATGGCTGCCAAGAATAAGATACTCAGTGATGACTGGATCGCACAATCCAACCAGGGTTTGATTGGTCATTTGAATTTTATCCACCCGAATTGGATACAGGTTCTCAGTCGCAACGAAGTCGACTACATCAATAAACTGGATGTCCAAAACCTTCACAAAAAACTTGATTTGCTGAAACAAAGCCGTCTCGCCTGCATAATCGTCGCCGACGGTGCAAATGCACCGGATTCGATGTGCCAGATGGCTGATGCAGTCCATATCCCGTTACTTAGGTCACCCTTTCCCAGTGTGGAAGTCATCTGGTTACTGCGTTCTTACCTTGGCCGTGTTCTTGCGCCTTCGTGCTGTCTACACGGCGTTCTCCTGGATGTTCTCGGCATGGGTGTATTGATCACCGGTGAAAGCGGTGTCGGCAAAAGCGAGCTGGCGCTTGAGCTTATCAGCAGAGGACACGGACTTGTCGCCGATGATGTAGTTGAGCTACGCAGAATCGCGCCGGAGACACTGGAAGGAAGATGCCCGGAAATTCTCCGTGACTATTTGGAAGTTCGCGGCCTTGGCATGTTGAATATTCGCACCATTTTCGGTGAAACTGCTGTTCGCCGCCACAAGAACATGAAACTGATTGTACATTTACAAAACACAACCGGTTCTGAAACATACCAGCTGGAAAGATTACCGATTAGTAATCTGAACGAAACAATCATGAATGTGGATATTCCAAAGGTCATAATACCAGTGGCAGCAGGCCGCAATCTTGCTGTACTTGTCGAAGCGGCAGTACGCAATTATGTTCTGCAATTACGCGGCATAGACAGCACTAAGGATTTTATCGAACGCCACGAACAGAAAATGGCCAATTCACCTGAAAATCAGAATAAGCAATAGCGGAAAACTTCTGTCGTTGCCGATAACCAGCAACCTATCAGTATAACAATCAGAACAGCGAATTCGAGTTGATACACCTGACCGGAAAACCATAAAATGTCCACGCCCCGCACCGTTACACTTGCACTGACCGGCGCTTCTGGTATGGCCTATGGCATTCGTTTGCTGGAATTGCTGCTGCAAAGTGGGCAACATGTTTACCTGCTCTACTCCAAAGTTGCGCAAATTGTTGCCCAACAGGAGATGAATATGACGCTCCCCTCCCAACCCCGAGAAGCTGAGACCTTTTTCAAACAGCTACTTAGCCCCGCATCAGGCCAATTAGAAATATTTGGTCGCGAAGCCTGGTTCTCACCTGTTGCCTCCGGCACCAATCCAGCCGATGCAATGGTCATCTGCCCATGTACCATGGGAACTCTAGCTGCTATTGCTTCAGGCTTGAGTCAGAATCTGATTGAACGAGCGGCTGATGTCATGTTAAAGGAAAAACGGCAATTGATACTGGTACCCCGGGAAACGCCATTCTCTGCATTGCATCTAGAAAACATGCTCAAGCTTTCAAACTCTGGAGCAGTCATTTTACCGGCCAACCCTGGTTTTTATCATCACCCCCAAACAACCCAGGACGTAATCGATTTTATCGTAGCACGCATACTGGACCACCTGAGAATAGAACATCGGCTGATGCCCCGCTGGGGCGAAAAAAATTAGCCCATAATTTATTCTTTCTATACAAAACAATATGTTGACGTTTCATTTCTTGTGTTTTGCTCGCCTCATATTTGACTTGAACCGGATTCTGGCAACAACTCCGATACGCTGTCTTCACACTCCAGACCCTTGTTCAAAATTATAGTTGACTAATTCAATCAGGAATTGTATAGTTGACTAAAATAATCAAGTATTCCTTATTTGAAGTAGTGCTTTTTTATTGTTAATTACAAATCACCAAGGAGTGTTTAGATATGAGATTGACTACAAAAGGCAGATTTGCAGTAACGGCACTTTTAGATCTTGCTATGCAACAAAGCAGCAATCCGGTAACGCTGGCTGACATCAGTCAGCGCCAGAAAATTTCACTGTCCTATCTCGAACAGTTATTTGCCAAGCTTCGCCAGTCCGAACTTGTTGACAGTGTTCGCGGCCCTGGTGGCGGCTACTGTCTTGCTAAAGAACTGGAACAAGTTTCTGTTGCCGATATCATCCTGGCTGTCGATGAGCCAATTGATGCCACTCAATGCGGCGGCAAAGAAAACTGCCATAACGACAGTAAATGCATGACCCATGACTTATGGGCAAAACTCAACGATCTGATATTTGATTATCTGGGCGCTGTTACGCTGAAAGAACTCGTCGATCATCAGGAAAGATCGGGAAATTGTTCCCCTGTTTGATATGCGCAGGTCAACAGCTGCTTGAACGGGCGCAATTCAGTATAACAAGCTCAACGGCATTTTCAGCAATTGCCCGCGGCCAGATAAAAGGATTGGTGGATATTTCAGAACGGTTAGAGTTAAATTATGTCATAAACAAATCAGGTTTGAGCCTCGGCCAGACTTTGAAGCAATCAACACAGCTGTCAAATGATCTAAACGTATTTTCTGGGCTGCACGATGCAATGTTTAATGATAGATAAAAGGAAAATCTAAATATATTATGTCTCTTACTTTAACTGAAAATGCTGCTAAGCACATCAAGCAACAAATTGCCAAACATGGTCACGGTATTGCCTTGCGTATCGGTATACAGAAATCGGGTTGCTCCGGATATTCCTATACGTACGATCTTGCCGATGAAATTAAAGAGGATGATCGATTATTTATATCTGAAGACACAAACATTGTTGTCAATACCAATGATTTGCCTTTCCTTAACGGTTCAAAAATTGATTTTGTTCAAGAGGGCCTAAACAGCTTTTACAAGCTCAGTAATCCCAATATCGACAACACATGTGGCTGTGGCGAAAGTTTCAGTTTAAATGAACCGGTCGAAGAAAGATAATTCACATAATAAAATCAATAAATTCTAATATAAAAAATAATATTCTGTTACTACAGCAAATTACATTCTAGATAGCCTAAGCTAATAGACAAATTGACAAAGGAATAAACTCTATGAGTGCTGTATTACAAAATTTGGTTAACCAACCATACAAACATGGCTTCGTCACGAATATCGAGTCGGAAATTGCACCAAAAGGACTCACAGAAGAAACGATACGATTAATTTCAGCAAAAAAGAATGAGCCTGAATGGCTTTTGGATTTCCGTCTGAAAGCCTATCAGAAATGGCTTACCATGTCAGAACCTGACTGGCAGAACGTTCATTATTCAAAAATTGACTTTCAGGCAATCAGCTACTATGCGGCACCGAAACCGAAGGAAAAGCTGTCCAGCATGGATGAAGTTGATCCCGAGTTGTTGCGCACTTTTGAAAAACTGGGTGTGCCAATGCATGAAAGAGCAGCGCTTGCCGGCGTAGCGGTTGATGTTGTTTTTGACAGTGTTTCTGTTGCCACTACCTACAAAGAAAAACTTGCCGAGGTCGGTATTATTTTCTGCTCAATTTCAGAAGCAGTTCAAAAGCACCCGGATCTGATCAGGCAATATCTCGGTACAGTTGTGCCTGTCGGCGATAATTTTTTTGCAGCACTGAATTCTGCGGTATTCACAGATGGATCTTTCTGTTATATACCCAAAGGTGTTAAGTGTCCGATGGATCTGTCTACGTATTTCCGTATTAATACCGAAGGGTCCGGTCAGTTTGAACGCACCCTAGTGATTGCCGAGGAAGGTGCTTCCGTATCCTATCTGGAGGGCTGTACCGCACCGCAATTTGATACCAATCAATTGCATGCCGCAGTTGTTGAACTGGTTGCCCTTGATAACGCGGACATCAAATATTCAACCGTACAAAACTGGTATGCCGGCGATGAAAACGGCGTTGGCGGCATTTACAATTTTGTCACAAAACGGGGACTTGCCAAAGGCGTCAATTCAAGAATCTCATGGACACAGGTTGAAACCGGATCAGCAATTACTTGGAAATATCCTTCGTGTATTTTACGTGGTGATAACTCAATCGGTGAATTTTATTCTGTCGCACTCACCAATAATCTCCAGCAGGCTGATACCGGCACCAAAATGATACATCTTGGGAAAAATACTCGCAGCACCATCATCAGCAAAGGCATTTCAGCTGGCAAATCAAACAGCAGCTATCGTGGACTTGTGCGTATCACACCCAATGCCTCGAATGCGCGTAATTTTTCACAATGCGACTCCATGCTGGTGGGAGATCAGTGCGGCGCACATACTTTCCCTTACATACAGGTACAGAACAGCAGTGCAAAAGTTGAGCATGAAGCATCTACATCGAAAATTGGCGAGGATCAACTGTTTTATTTTGCGCAGCGCGGTATCGATTCAGAAGAAGCCGTTTCAATGATCGTAAATGGTTTTTGTAAAGAAGTGTTTCAACAGCTTCCTATGGAATTTGCTGTAGAAGCTACGAAATTGCTGAGTTTCAAACTTGAGGGCAGTGTAGGATGAAGAATCAGAACAACAAAACAATTCTTGATGTACAGAATTTGCATGCAAACACGCAATCGACAGAAATCCTCAAAGGAATAAATCTGACAGTTAAACCCGGTGAGATACATGCCATCATGGGATTGAATGGTTCAGGCAAGAGCACCTTTGCCAAGGTATTAGCTGGACATCCGGACTATACGGCTACACAGGGCAATATTCAATTCGAGCAACAGGATTTACTGGCTCTGTCCCCGGAAGAACGTGCACAGGCAGGTATATTTCTGGCGTTTCAATACCCTATTGAAATCCCCGGTGTAGCCAACAGTCAGTTTCTGCGCCTCGCTTACAATACCATTCAGTCAAAACGGGGCAATGACGAGCTTGACCCGCTAGAATTCGACGATTTTGTTCGTGAAAAAATGAAACTGCTGGAAATGAATCCTGACTTTCTTGATCGCAGTGTCAACGAAGGATTCTCGGGTGGCGAAAAGAAACGCAATGAAATTTTGCAAATGGCGCTGCTTGAACCAACACTCGGAATTCTTGACGAAACCGACTCCGGCCTGGATATTGACGCGCTTAAAATAGTTGCAAAAGGCGTCAATCATCTCAGTAATTCGCAGAATGCCATGATCCTGATTACCCATTACCAACGTTTGCTGGATCATATTGTGCCGGACTACGTCCATGTCATGGAAGCAGGTCGCATCGTTAAAACAGGTGGAAAAGAACTGGCGCTGGAATTGGAAAAACACGGTTATGACTGGCTTCATGATGACCGTCACAACAATGTAGGAGTATCAGCATGAGTGAACCGGCAAATGTGGATTATCTTTCATGCCTGTTCAAGTCGCTGGATGCAAAAACTGATGACAGCGTGAACGCGGGCACATCGCCTGAGAACCCACAATCATGGTTAAAACAATTACGTGCACAGGCAATTGAAAATGCTGGACAGCTTAAATGGCCCACAACAAAGGATGAGGAATGGCGTTTTACTGATATTTCTTCATTAGCCAAACTGCCTTTCAAACCGGCACAGCCTGGACGAATACCAGCCTTATCAGACATTCAGCCCTATTTGATCAAGGAAGCAGTCAATCGCCTGGTATTCGTCGACGGTTTTTTTGCACCGGAACTTTCCAGTATTGCATCTGAAAGCCAAATGCTTATCGGCAACCTGGCAGCGTTAGCAACGCAACATGCCAGTACCATCATGCCGCATTTGGGCCAGCATGTTCAGCACCAGAAAAATCTGTTCGCAGCATTGAACACTGCGTTTTTACATGATGGTGCAGTCATTGTCGTGCCACAAAACAACGTTGTCGACCTGCCTGTCCATTTATTGTTCATCTCCACGCAGGTGGAAACGACTCATTATCCGCGTTGCCTGATTGTCGGAGAGGCCAACAGCAAAACAACTGTAATTGAAGATTATGTCGCTCTTCAGAAGAACGCCGAAGATGCATATATCACTAATTCTGTTGCTGAATTCAAACTTGCTGCCAATGCGCAGATCCAACATGTTCGTTTACAACGTGAAAACCAGAACGCTTTTCATCTGGCAAACTGTGCTGTATCTCTTGACCATGCCAGTCGCTATCAGGCAGTTAGCGTTTCCTTGGGTGCAAAAATTTCACGCTACAATCTGGATGTCCGGCTAGAAGCAGAAACTGCCGAATCCATTATTGACGGTTTAGCGTTAATTACAGATCAACAACTGGCTGATACGCATACCTGCATTGATCATTTGAAACCAAACTGCACCAGCCATCAGAAACATAAATGTATCGCTGACGGTAATGCACACGCGGTTTTTAATGGAAAAATCATTGTTCGGCCCCATGCCCAGAAAACGAATTCTTCCCAGTCAAGCCGCAACCTGTTGCTTAGCGATAAAGCCCAAATTGATACAAAACCCCAACTCGAGATTTTTGCCGACGACGTCAAATGTGCACATGGTGCAACCGTGGGTCAATTGGATAAAGAAGAAATTTTTTATTTGAAAAGCCGCGGCCTATCAGAATTAACAGCCCGCAATCTCCTCACATATGCATTCGGCGCTGAAATTCTGGACAGTGTTCCTGTAGCTTCGCTTAAGCACACACTCGAGCAGATTGTACTTAACCAAACTCAAAGCTGTTAGATTATGGCCCAAAATAATGTATTAGCAGCGCTGGATACAAGCGCAGAATTCGACGTGAATAGAATCCGTGCGGATTTCCCAATTCTGAGCATTGATGTTGGAGGCAACCCGCTGGTGTATCTTGACAATGCCGCCTCCAGTCAAATGCCGCAGCAGGTTATCGATCGTCTGGTGCACTACCAGACCGCCCAACACGCCAATATCAATCGTGCTGTGCACTATCTTTCAGAAGTGGCTACAGATGAATATGAGAAAGCCCGTCACAAGATACAGCAATTTTTGAATGCTCGTGAACAACGAGAAATTATCTTTACCAGTGGCACCACGGATTCGATCAATCTGGTGATGCACGGCTATGGCCGCCGGTTTATCCAGGCTGGTGATGAGATCATTCTAACGACACTTGAACACCATTCCAATATCGTACCCTGGCAAATGCTTGCCAAGGAAAAAGGCGCCGTAATTCGTGTCGTACCCATCAATGACGCCGGCGAGCTCGACATCGATGCGTATGAAAACCTGTTTAATGAACGCACCAAATTTGTCGGCCTTATCCATGTTTCCAATGCGCTCGGGACGATCAACCCGGTTAAACAGATGATCGATTATGCACACCAACATAATGTTCCCGTATTAATTGACGGTGCTCAGGCCGCTCCACATATCCCGATAGATGTACAAGCGCTTGACTGTGATTTTTATGCTTTCTCTGCACACAAGCTGTGCGGCCCAACCGGTGTTGGGATGCTCTACGGCAAGGCGTCGTTACTTGAAGCCATGCAACCCTTCAAAGGCGGCGGCGACATGATAGCTTCGGTCACTTTCGAAAAGACAACCTATGCCGATATCCCTCACAAGTTTGAGGCCGGCACACCGCCAATCGCTGCAGCTATCGGTTTTGGTGCGGCAATTGATTATCTGTGTTCTATCGGCATGGACCAGATCGCCGCACACGAGACAAAATTGCTGCATTATGCAACGGAACGCATTGATGCAATCAAGGGCGCAAGAATTCTCGGGACTGCCGCAGAAAAAACAGCTGTCATATCTTTTGTACTTGATGGCGTTCATCCGCATGATATCGGCACCATCCTGAGTCAGGATGGCATTGCCGTGCGTACTGGACATCACTGCGCACAACCTGTTATGCAACGGTATAACGTTCCCGCAACATCGCGCGCATCGTTTGCTTTCTACAACGACATATCTGAAGTGGATGCCTTGATTGAAGGCATTCAGAACGTGCAAAAGATTTTTCTATAATGAGTACAAAATCACTTTACCAGGAAGTTATTCTCGATCATAACCGCAAACCCCGCAATTACGGAACGCTAGACCATGCCAACCACAAAGCAGTCGGCCATAACCCTCTATGCGGTGACCACCTCGACATTACACTACAGCTTGAGGAAGATCACATCAAACAGATTGCATTTCATGGTGAGTCCTGCGCCATCTGCAAGGCCTCGGCTTCTATGATGACGACAGCGGTCAAAGGCAAAACCCGTTCTGACGCAGAAACCCTTATTCAGGAATTTCGCGAAATGACTTTGGGTGAGCTTGATTTAGAAGGTCCGCATCACCTCGGACGCCTTACTGTTTTTTCCGGAATACGGGATCTGCCAACACGGGTCAAATGTGCAATCCTGCCTTGGCACACTTTGCATGCTGCATTGAATGATTTGACCGATGTTTCAACAGAGGCGGCAAATGATCCGGTCCAAAACATTTCAGAAAATGCGTCCGATAGCGTATAGCCTACCAACCACGTTAATCGGAATGAAACATCGTTCCATATTACGAATCGTCGCGAATTAAAGTTCAACAGTACAATAAGAAATTATGCCGAAAATAGCTGATATCGAAGGTACGCCTAATAAAAACGCACTAAAATTTATTCTCAAGGAACCGTTGACCTGGGGCGTTGCGCGTTCATTTGACAACGCAGATGCCGCCAAAGATGATCCATTGGCCTCTTCGCTGTTTGAAATCGACCATGTAACAAACGTATTTTATATTGATCACTGGATAACAGTTACACAGGATGGTGAAGCCAACTGGCAGGACCTGGCACGAGAAATTGCCGATCCGATACGTGCAGCACCCGCTGCAAGTAAACAAACTGAAGAAGCGGTTGCATCTGCTAACGATCTGCTCGATCAGCTTAGCCCCGAAGATCAAAAACGCCTTGAGAGAATCAATATAATGCTTGATGAGGAGGTGCGCCCTTATCTCCAGCATGATGGTGGTGATTTGCATATACTGGGGTTGGAAGGCAACATACTCAGAATTCACTACCAAGGCGCCTGCGGGACCTGCCCAAGCTCTATTACCGGTACTTTGAGAGGCATTGAACATATGCTGAGAACAATCGAACCCGATATACAAGTAATTGCCTGTTAATTACAGGCCCTGAAAATTTTTTGTAAACTCAGCATAGAAATGCTTATATAGCTTATATACAATCCGTGTCGGTGTTGCTTACCCGGATAAACCATTCAGCCCCACTCAGGTTTCGTGGTATCGAATAAATTCATTTTATTCGATAATACTGCGACAGCTTCTTCGACGGCCCAATCTGGAAATTGAACAGGTTTCACACTTTTTCATGTATACCTTTATCGATTGGGTCGTTATTAAATTCATTGAGGCTGCTTTCGGGACGAATTTTTCAATCCAACCTTCAAATTAGCGATACAATATCGGGATGACAAACGCTGAATCACAGGATTGAATTACTATTCATTTACGGTCTGCATAATGAATTGCCATTACCGGTTCAGGTTCTATAATATCCAGTCTGCTAAAAAACCTACGGATCCCGATGGGATGTACTCTTTTATCGATCGAAAACCACCTGAATATTGATTATGTTAACAGTATTCACAGTAGATCAGTTTAATCATATTTTGCGCCGGGAAGACTGGCCGCTTAAACGGTTACAACCATTTAAAGGGAAAACAATCCATTTTCGATTACCACCGATACTTGATTTAAGACTGATTATTCAGGAGAACGGTGAGTTATTACAGAGCCATGATCAACCTGAAGCCGATGTCACGCTTTTGATCATGCCTGCCCTATTGCCAGGATTGATTGCACGCGACGAATCGGTTTACGACAATATTGATATTTCGGGTGATTCTGGTTTCGAAAATGAATTGATCGCTATCGGCAAACATATCAGACCAGGCATTGAGCAGAACCTCGGCAAAATCATAGGAGACATTCCCGCACACCGGGTCGTGCAGGCCGGCAATGACATTTTTCAATGGCATATTAATTTGACCAGAAATCTGACAGAAGCAATGGGCGAGTATTGGCAGGAGGAACAACCGTTATTAGTAAAATCCGGCGCTGCCAGAAAAACTTCAGAACAAATAAAATTATTACAACAGGACACTGATCGTTTGAAAGCCAGAATCAATCGAATTATTCAAGCAGCAAACGCGGACCAAGTCTAATGATGATTATTTAGGCCATGTTATGAAAGCCACTTAACCTCCAGAAAACCGTTCAATCCGGTTATGCTAAAGATAACCAGTGTCCGGATAGGTTATATTTCACACACATTTTAATGCGCATATTTCGTCTCCTTAAAATACAATCTGTAGCATTTCGTTATGGGCTGGATGAATTTTTCACAACTCACGGTCCGTTGCGTTTTTTAAACAAACCGATCAGATGGTTGACTTTCTGGCGCAAACTGGACAAGCCGCGCGGTGAACGATTGCGTTTAGCGCTTGAGGCACTAGGCCCAATTTTTGTCAAATTCGGTCAAATGCTGTCAACCCGACGCGATCTCATACCGCATGATATTGCCGATGAACTGGCAAAGCTGCAAGACCGGGTCCCGCCCTTTTCTTCGGATATCGCACTGAGCATACTTGATAAAACCTACGAAAATAAAGTCGATGAGGTTTTTCTGAAATTTCATAAAGACCCTATTGCCAGCGCTTCAGTTGCACAAGTGCATTTAGCGGTATTGCACGATGGTACCGAAGTAGCAGTCAAGATACTGCGGCCTGGGATTGCTCCTATTATCACTCATGATATTGATTTGATGGATACAGGGGCATGGCTGGTTGAGAAACTGTGGCCTGACGGACGGCGCCTGAAACTCAGGCAAGTAGTATCAGAGTTTGCCCGACATCTTGACGATGAACTTGACTTAATGCGCGAGGCTTCGAACTGCAGTCAACTACGCCGTAATTTTCTGAATTCGCCTTTGTTACTGGTTCCAGAGGTTTACTGGGACTACTGCCGCAACAACGTTATGGTTATGGAACGCGTATCCGGCGTGCCGATCAGTCATGTCGATGAATTAATCGCAAATCATATTGATATTCCATATCTGGCGCGAATGGGTGTCGAGATTTTCTTTACACAGGTATTCCGTGACGGTTATTTCCATGCAGATATGCATCCCGGTAACATATTTGTCGGCGACGACGGTCGGTATATTGCTGTTGATTTTGGCATTATGGGAACACTCAGCGATGAAGACAAAAATTATCTGGCACAAAACTTCCTGGCTTTTTTCAGACGTGACTATGCCCGGGTTGCGCAGGCGCATGTAGAGGCCGGCTGGGCACCCAAAGAGACCCGCGTTGATGAATTTGAAACAGCCATTCGCGCCGTATGCGAACCAATATTTGATAAGCCACTCAAAGAAATCTCTTTCGGGCGTGTATTGTTCCAGCTGTTTCAGACTTCACGTCAGTTCAACGTAGAAATACAACCGCAGCTGGTTTTATTACAAAAAACACTGCTCAACATTGAAGGATTAGGCCGCGATCTGGATCCCAATCTCGATTTATGGAAAACGGCCAAGCCTTTCCTTGAAAACTGGATGTCAGAACAGATCGGATTGCGCGGCCTGTCTGGCCGCATACAAAAAGAAGCACCTAACTGGGCAGTCATTTTTCCGCAGTTTCCGCGCCTGCTTCATCATTTGCTGGCCGAAAACCGGAATCAGGGTCTTGAAGAAAAATTACAAAAGTTGATTACAGAAGAAAAGCGACAAAACCGCCTCCTCATCTATGTCGTCATTCTGTTGATTGCATTATTGCTCTGGCAAGTGATCCAGTAATTACGCGCAGTACTGTTTTGTTTTGTTTTGTTTTGTTTTATTTTATTTTATTTTATTTTACCCATAATTGACGTATTTCTGTCTCGTTGAACGTGTAAACGACCCCAATGTTTGCAACGAGAAATTAGTAATCTGTCACCGTTCAGCATGGCTCCCCGACCAGGGCTCGAACCTGGGACCTGCGGATTAACAGTCGGCAGTTTATCCCAAAGCCCTTGCACTCATTACTGATCATACAGTTCCATGGGATGTATCCGTGTGCATATCTCTGTTGCTAAAGTTTTTAATCTAGAGATTCGAAGGAGTATTTCTTTGTGATGGGTCTCTTTTGAATGATTTTATTAGTGTATGGGGATCGATTTCGTGCCTATGGTTTCTGGCTGCTGATGCCCACCACTTGAGTTGCATGAACGTTCTGCCAAAATAGTTAGCCCATTCTTCAGAATCCACATTTTCAAGAAAGGAACCGTCATCAGCTAGTACTTCATGTGCTTTGGGAATATGAATCATAGCCGAAACCGGTAAACAACCAAGCTCCGATAGAAAAGTACGCATTCCAACCGCAGCTCTTGCCCCACCCCATTGCCCAGCTGAATAGGTAACAATCGCGCTGGGCTTGTAAGAAAAAATAGAGCTTCCGAAATGATTGAGTAAATGGGATAAAGCCGGACTCATGAAATGATTGTACTCAGGGCTCACCATGACATATCCGTCAGCAGCTTTAATTTTTTCTGCCAAAGATTGCAGGCAGGACGGTGCCTTTGTTCGAGAGTAGGAAAAATAGGGTTTGAATATTGGTTCAATATCAAAATCCAATGGATCAATCAGCTCTGCAGAAGGCTCTTCTTTGTAATTCGACACACAAGCCTTTGCTACTCTTAGGCCAAGTCGTGGAGGATTGGGCGGCGTGCTATCTCGTACCGTACCAAGAAAAACAAGAAATTTCATAGGTGTTCCAATTACATCCTTGATAACTTTTAAAAAGTTTGATGAATGTATTATATTTAACTTATTATAGTTGACTGTAACAGAAGTGAATCCGGATACATACCCATTCCAGTGTTCAGGTAACCGGATCCACTTCTATGAGCGAGCTGGATAAAAAACACTTGCTGTGATAGAACCGTATTATGGCCTACAATATGTGTCGACGGTTTTGCTCGTCATCAACTTTCACTCTGCCAGTCTTTATTGAATTGAAGATGTGATCAAATACAACGCCTATATTCCCCTTTTCATCGCCCAGGAAATATGAATGGCCTTTAGGCTTATCATATCTATTATTAAAATTATCACAGTCAATTTCATAAACATTGGATTGTGTTTTTTGCATGTTCTCTGGACCGGTATGACCGAGCCTTCTTGAGGCCACTTTGTTTTTCGAATTCGATATCTTGCTTGATCTTAACGCAAGGTCGTCGGTTGCATAATACACAGATACGTTTCTTGATGACTGGCTTATTAAACGACCATCCTGTCCCTCTTCCAGGGATTCATTAACAATATCAGCAGCCATTAAAATAGTATTTCTAAATAGAAGCGGCACACCGTTTGCCAGGTCATATTTATTCCATGCTGAAAGAGTCTCTCTAAATACTCTGTTCCCCATCGAATGAGCAAGTATATTTATGCGTTTGAGGCAAGGGTTATCCTCTGGTTCTTCATCCCTCCATTTCATAAAAAACTGTAACGCACGGGCAAATGAAAATGCGCTCATATCTGCAGATTTCTGATCGTCCCAATAGTCCTTTACGATTCCTGGGTCATCATCGCAAGGCCATACTACAGGGACCACCTTAACCAGATTTTCTTCTTTGACGTCAAAGAATTTTTGAAGTTTTTGTGTTCGTGGAAATATATGTGGTTCAGGTAGATTCGAAAAACCATGAATAAAAAACAATATTTGCTTTGCATCGCTGTCCCTAAGCCTGGCTAGCCATTCTTTAGAACCCAACTCAATGTAGCTATCCTTACCAATTCTCTCGCAACAATATATCGAATTGGATGGCGCGTTTATCTTCAAGTCAAACTTGAACGTGCGATTTACTTTTGTACGTATAGACCCTTGTGGCTCTCGGTTGGTAACGAACAACATAGCGGTTCCTCCGCATCTATTGGGAAAAAAAATTTTTGATTATTTTTTTGCATTAGATTCTCTTGCAAAACTCAATTAGGAATTACCATTTTTGATATCGTCGAATGCTCTAGCAGCTGAGATCAAAAGTTGGGCAGTGTTTTTAATCCAGTCAATTTTTGTTTTTTCCCAGGTATCCCAACCCTTGGGGAGTTTTTTTTCTTTGAACATCAAAGTCAAATCCGCAACGGTCAGTGTTGGTTCCGAGTCTATAGTCTTTGCATCAGGTTTATTAGCAAAAAATGCAAACAGTAGTCCAAATTCTCCAGCAGCCCCCACCAGGTTATTTTCTCCTGCAACTTTTGTCAGCGTTTCAGCGAATTCTCTTTTTTGATCAGACTGTTCGGTGCTGGGCTCATTTGTAAAAAAACTTTTTAATTTCTCTTTTACAAGGTCCCATCCTTGTGAGTGCACATCACTTATATCTTGAAGCACTAATTTTGCGGCTTCTTTACTATTGACTTTCGAATCAGGGTCTCTGGCTAAGTTTTCAGCAATAAATGCAGCCACGTCGGATTGTTTGATAAAGCCGTCCGTTACATAATTAACCAATCGATCAAAGTCGCTTTGACTGAATCTTCCTGAACCCCTTTTTGCAGGGTTGCCTTGCAAAATACCACTATGTCCTGGATGTGAGCCTTGTGAACCTGGAAAATCCAAACTAAAAAGTCCAACGGGTAAAAGCGCACTCGGTTTTCCAGAATCATCGAACATACGTGCGTGGTTCCCTTTTGCGAAAATTTTTAGAACCTCACCCAAATCACCACCGCCTGAATTACCAAGATGTGTAACATCATCAACACTTGCAAGCGGTTCGGTTATGCTATTGCGAACGGGAAGATCACCTGTCGCTACTACAGCTCCTATGAATGGGCAAGTCGCTTTTTTTTCTACTATTGCCCGGCGTTCTGTAAAGGATAACTGAATTTTTTTACAATCTGCATCGACCGTCATTTTAACCTCTCTTCAAAAATATTCTGATTAGCTGAAGTGAAAAACTTTGAATATTTTGTTAGCAGCAGGTATGTGCGTATTGCACCTTACATAGGTATGAACCGTAAGGCGTCAAAATCAAATTTACCAATATTTGAAAGATATCATTATCTTAAAACAGTGCATATACGTATTAACACGTATTGTTAAAAAGATAAAAAATTCGAACAATTTAATAATAATGAAGTATTGAAACAAGGAATTGCAACAGTGAGAAACTACTTTACTGTTTACAGTACTTGGCTTTGCTGAACAGGATCTGACAGTGGAGCGGAAAAATTATTGTAGCATGCGGTTTTATCCCTTCAATTCGTATTTGACGAGTTCAACGATTATTTTGGAGAGGCTGGGAAAACTGAAAAAGTTGGTTTTTATGTGGAAGCTAATCCTGGAATGTTGAAATTTGATAATTCGACGATTGAAAATAAGGTACGGAATATAGATGATATTTTTGCTGCAGTAATTTTATATAAACAGTCAGTCCTGAAAATATACCCAAATAATTGATATTACATATAAATAGCTGTATTTTTTCTGTTTGAATCGACCGATAATATTAAAATAATTACATGCTTTCTGGTCGAAAGGGTGATTTATGGATGCTTACACCGGGCAGTTTTGCCCACCAACCGAATCTGTTTGACACAGACTTGTTGCTACAGCGTGATCCAGCCGATCTATTGTTACGACTTGCCTTAGAGATACCCAAGCATATGGGTTTGATGATGCATTTTCCATTCATTATATGCAATCGACAGGTGCGCTGATGGCTGCTTGCGCACGTGATCTGAATAAATGGCTACTGGCCATTTTTGGATCTTTTTTTCCTGCAAAAAAAGCAATGTGTGCCAACATTTCAGACTGAAAAAAATTGACAGGAATTTAATCCAGTTCCAGTTGCTGACTGCATCGATGTGCTGAAAATTATCAGCAAAACTTTCACAGTTTTGACTACTTAAATCAATACCTGTTTTTAGCGATTACACGACCGGCAATACGCTTATCTTCGCTATCCAGAACCATATGGGCCCTTTCAAGTGGTAATGTCTCACCACGGAAAAACCTGGGCTCATACAGATTCCACAGCAGCATTATGACCACACCAAACAGCAGCGTAACCACACCAATAATAAATACGGCTCCCACACCAGCAATCGAGCCACTGGAACCGTAACCGGGGTCCATCATGTTCCATGCCTGAAGCACTGCCACGGCAAACAGAATTACGGCAGCAATTGCAGGCAAAATGACTTGCAGTAACGCCGTATGCCAGTGGTTGAAAGCCGTTCGGAAAAAATAAAGTGCACAGGAAGATGCTGCCACAATATAAAAAGTACACACGGCTATACTGACACTGAGAATCGTGTCTTCTACTATCGATTCACTGATCAGACTCAACGTTGTGTAAATAATCAACGTCATCAAACCGATCGTCCAGGTTGCAAATTTTGGCGTATGTGTCACTTCATTGACTGATGCAAAATGCGATGGAATCGCCCGATACGTCGCCATGGCCAGCGCAATCCTCGCTGAAGGCATGATAGTAGACATCGTTGCCGAGAATGCGGATACACAGATAATTACCGCAGCAACCAGAGCACCATTCGGCCCGATAATATTTGTAGCCAGTGTCGTAATGCTGGAATCAATATTGTTGGCATGCGTCAGGCTGGATTCATCATTTGTATCAATTCCGGCATAAGATAGCGCTGCAATCGAAAAGACAACATACGTAAAAATTGTAATACTCATTGCAATGACACCACTGCGCCCTGCTTGCTCGGGACTGCCGTCAGTTTCCTCTGACATGGCCAGCGACGCATCGAACCCCCAGAAAATAAATAATGCAATCATAAAACCCTTGAGAAATACATCGAATGATGGAATTGCAAACGGGTTAAACCATTCCCATGAGAACGGTTCTGCACTTTCCAGGGCCTCACCCTGCTGAACACGTGTAAACAATATAACTGCCAGTAAAATCAGGATGCCATATTGCGCAAAAGTTAAAATCATGGTGGTTCGCGACGATTCACGGGCGCCCAACGCTGTTAAGTAGGTCGTGCTGAAAATAAAAACTAAAGCCACACCCAGGTGAAACCAGACAGGCGTATCACTCATGTTAAAAATAACAGCGACTGAGATGACGGTGATCTGAGTGGCAGCAACGCCCGCCAGTATACTGCCCAGTAATAACGCCCATCCGCCAAACCATCCGACTTTGGGTCCGATTGCCTTTGTTCCCCAGGTAAAAATGGTACCGGCATCGGGCGCAGCGGCCGTAAGATATTTATACGACAATGCAACAAAGAACATTGGAATCACAGACAAAACAAATACGACTGGCAGTTGGTAACCACTGCCGGCAGCGCCATAGCCCAACGCACCAGCCAGTGAATAAGCCGGTGCAGTCGCTGCAAGACCAATGGTTACCGCTGCCCATCTGGACACTGACCCTTTTTGCAGTCCCTTGGCTTTTAAACCGTGCATGTGTGTTTCTTCGTGCATTTCTACCTCGTCGCGTTGAAAACCTATCATCCAGGCTCTTGGAATTGATGCGGTGTTTTGGAACAACCGCGTGCTGCTCAAGATTTCAAGATGGGCACATTCTACTGATTTTCGTCGTTGGATTAAAAAAATTTAATCGAACACCGGTAATCAACTTAACATCAGTTTTCAGACCCGTTCACAGAAGATAATAAGTGGCCAGACCCAGAAAACTCATAAAACCAACCACGTCTGTAACAGTCGTTAAAATAACCGCTCCGGAGAGCGCCGGATCAATATGCATACGCTGCAGAATCAGTGGAATGGCAATTCCGGACGCTGCAGCAGCAACCAGATTGATAATGATGGCTGCTGCAATCACCATACTGATTCCGATATTCTGAAACCACAACCAGGCCATTACCGCTATTACTACTGCCCATAATAATCCGTTCAGAATGCCAATGAGTATCTCCTTTCGAGCCAGCCAGAATCTATTGCCACTGGTAATCTGATCGAGCGCAAGCCCTCTTATGGTCAATGTCAGTGTCTGACTGCCGGCGATTCCACCCATACTGGCCACGACCGGCATCAGTACAGCCAGCGCAACAATCTTGTCCAGTGTATCGGTGTATATTCCAATCACCCACGCTGCCAGAAAAGCCGTGATCAGATTGATACCAAGCCAGACAGTTCGACGCTTGGTGCTGCTGATAACCGGCGCAAACAAATCTTCTTCTTCATCCAAACCATCACGCCCCAAAAGCGCACGGTCTGTTTCGGCACGCAGAATTTCCATGGCGTCATCCATCGTGATGCGGCCAATCAGCCGATTGTTCTGGTCCACAACCGCTGCTGAAACCAGGTGAAATTGTTCAAAAAAAAGTGTTACCGCATGTTCATCATCGGTTGCGAGAATTGCCTGCTGCTTTTCCATCACATCTTTAACGAGTATTTCCCTGTTATGTGTCAGCACTTTGTTGAGCAACAGTTTTCCCTGGTAAAATCCAGATCGGTCTATTACCATCAATCCGTCCGTATAATCGGGCAGCTCTTCGTGTAATTGCAGATAACGCAGTACGACTTCAAGGGTGACATCATTTCTGACAGTAATGACATCCTGACTCATCAAACGCCCTGCCGTACCCTCCTCGAATGAAAGATTGGTTTCAAGCCTTTCAAGAATTTCATCGGGTAGTTTTTCTTCTATGGACTGACGAACATGCTCCGGAAATTCTTCGAAAATATACGCCAGATCGTTTGCATCCATCTGCTCTACAGCCGCAACCAGCTCGTCGGGTTTCATGGTGATGATCAAACTGTTTCTGACCTCATCATGCAGAAATGACAGTGTTTCAGCTTCTTGCGATTCAGGTACCAGCATCCATAGCTGCACCCGTTTTTTTGGTGGCATGGCTTCAAGTATGTCAGCCAGTTGCCCGGGATGTATTACTTCCAGCAAAGTACGTAATTGTTCATATTCCTGCTCTTGCAGCAATGCGAATATCTGATCCAATGAGATTTTTGCAGTTTCGCCCGGTGGATTCTCCAGTTCTATCATTGCGTATGTTTCCCTATTGAGTGAAGTTGTTCTAATATTCCCGACCACACTTTGATCGATTCTGACCTGTAACTGGAAACGACGATACAAAGACCCGGATTCACTCAGGTTTTGTGTTTTTTTCTATCACCGGTTCCGGCTGAAGCTGCATGCAATACGATACAGGCTCATACATACATGGTATGGATAATTTAGTTAGCAGGACATGGAAGCACTATCACACTATTTTTAACAGTATGCGGTTAGATTCTGCTAAAAATAATTTTTACTGATGCTATCGTTGATTTTGATGACGCCAAGCTGGAGCTCGTCGATAAATGCATGCAGTTTTTCCTGATCGAATTCCTGAATCCTGGCCTGCAACAGTTTTTTTTGTAACTGAACAAGGATCTTTAATACTTTTTCCTTGCGCGGCAGGTTACTCAAACAGTTTCCAACCTGGCATAACGCGTGGTTAAATGATCGCGGAAAATTTTCCTGCAGCAACAGGAACTTTAATACATCAGTTCTGCGAATACGTTGATGCACGTTGCGTCGATACATCTGGTATGCTGTCAACGACTTGAGCACACTCAACCATTGCAGATTTTCGAACGGTGTCAAATCTTCTGACATATCCGGCAGCAGCGTGGCGGAACGCACATCAATAATACGTGTTGTCATATCGGCGCGTTCAAGATTGCGCCCCATACGCAGAAAATCATACCCCTCGTCATGCGTCATGGTTCCGGCCAGCATACCGCTGACAGTCTGCACACCCAGAATAACCGAACGCAAATAATCGTATCGATGTCGTTGTGTGACAACGCTTCGAGCGTTAACCTTGGAATTCAAATGCAGGGTATTGACCTGTTCCCAGGCTTCACGCGGAATAATATCGCGGATTGTCCGTGTATTCTCGCGTGCCATGTTCAACGCGCTGAGAATCGAATCGGGATTACGGGTATCAGACACCATAAAACGGATCACACTGCGTTCATCCGCCTCATCATACAGATTGTAAAAGTAATCGCGACGACTTGAGATATCCACGATCGGTTCCCAGCCCAGCCGCACGCGTTTTGGCAGATCAAGCAGCAGGTGCGTATTGACGTTAATCAGTCTGGCCGTGTTCTCAGCCCGTTCCAGGTAGCGTGCCATCCAGTATATTCGGTTGGCAACGCTCGATAGCATCGTCATATCGCCTCCATGTCTACAACCCATGTATCTTTGCTGCCACCTCCCTGCGAAGAATTCACCACCGTCGATCCTTTACGTAAAGCGACGCGTGTCAGACCGCCGTTGGTCACGTTAATTCTTTCACCACTCAAAATAAATGGACGTAAATCCAGGTGGCGCGGCTCCACATGATGGTCGACAAGCGTGGGCGCAGTGGACAATGTCAACATCGGTTGTGCAACATAATTTCGGGGATCCCGACGGATCAGGCGGACGAATTTCTCGCGCTCGCTTTTACTGGCCTGTGGCCCGATCAGCATGCCGTAACCGCCGGATTCGTTCGCGGGTTTCACAACCATTGTATGAATATTCTCGATGACGTGTTGCCGCTCAAGTTTATTGATGCATTTATAGGTTGGCACATTGGGCAATATCGCATCCTGGTCAAGGTAATATTTAATAATCTCGGGTACAAACGCATAGACAACCTTATCATCGGCAACACCGGCGCCAGGCGCGTTGGCCAGCGCGACCTTACCGCATTTCCAGGCACGCATCAGCCCAGGCACGCCGAGCAAGGAGTCCGGATTGAACACTTCCGGATCGAGGAACAAATCATCAATACGACGATAAATGACATCTACGCGCGTCAGCCCTTCAATTGTGCGCATGTATACAATATCATTTTCCACTGTCAGATCACTACCTTCGACCAGTTCAGCTCCCATCTGTTGCGCCAGGTAAGCATGTTCGAAATAAGCTGAATTAAAGATACCCGGCGTCAATACAACAATCTCCGGCTGATCGCCCGGTCGTGGTGATAAGGCGGCCAGCGTGTCATAGAGCTGCGATGGATAATCATCAACCGGCAGAATATTATTCTGTTCGAACATTTCCGGAAACAACCGCTTCATCACCAGTCGGTTCTCGAGCATATAGGAAACGCCCGAAGGCACGCGCAAATTATCCTCGAGCACATAAAAAGTGCCATCCTTGTCCCGCACCAGATCAGACCCGCAAATATGTGCCCAGATACCAAGCGGTGCCTGAACACCGACACACTCGGGTCTGAAATTTTTAGAGTCCTGAAGTAACTCAGCGGGGAACACGCCATCCTTAATGATACGCTGCTGGTGATACAAATCGTCGATGAACAGATTGAGCGCCTGGACACGTTGCTCAAGACCGGCTTCAACCTGCAACCACTCACGCTTATCTATAATGCGCGGAATCATGTCAAATGGCCAGGCGCGATCAATAGACCCTTCCTCTTCATTATAAACAGTAAATGTGATGCCCATTACATGAATGGCAGACTCAGCCGCGACTTTATACTCTTCAATTTCGCTATCTTTGAGCGTACGCAGATAACTACACAACGCCTGAGCAGCTGAGCGCGGACGACCGGTTGCACGAAGCAGTTCGTCATACAGATTTCTTACTTTATAACTTCCCCAACGAATTGCCATAAGAATTATTTATTTCGTGGATATCGAAAAAAACCAGCACTTCTTTCACATGCGCGATTTTAAAAATCACCATAAATCACTATAATATTTTCAATTTTAACATGCGGTATTGATACTTTGACAACCGAGCCTTTGATCCGCATTTAGCTTACGACTCATTATCTTATGACTTATTGTCTGGCGATCAGCGTTAATAAAGGTCTTATTTTTGCTTCCGACTCAAGAACCAATGCCGGTGTTGATTATGTAACGACATACAGCAAAATGCATTCCTTTGTTTGGCCCGGCGAACGCATCTGTGTATTACTGACCGCCGGGAATCTTGCCACATCCCAGGCAGTTGTTAACAACATCAAAACCGGACTCGCTGCACAGGGTTCCGGCATGAATCTGCGCAAAGGAAAATACCTGTATGAAGTCGCACACTATGTGGGACAGCTCAGCCAGGCGGAACAACGGGAGCATGCCGAAGCGCTGGAAAAAAGCGGTAACAGCAGCGCAGAGGCCAGTTTCATTCTCGGCGGACAAATTGCCGGACTGGCACCGGAAATTTATTTGATCTACCCACAAGGGAATTACATCAGTGCCTCACCGGAAACACCCTTTTTACAGATCGGTGAAAACAAATATGGAAAACCCATTCTGGACCGGATTATCACACCGACCACGTCCCTTGAAGATGCTGCGAGGTGTGCACTGGTTTCACTGGAATCAACGATACGCAGCAATATTTCCGTTGGGCCGCCTCTGGAACTGGCGATCCATACAATCAACGAACTTCACGAGCCAGTCCGTATGAAACTGACGCTGAATTCTCCGATGTACAAATCTCTCCAGAAACAATGGAATAACGGTTTACGCGATGCTTTCAGCCGGTTACCACGCTTTGACTGGGAGTAGTCGCCGGTAATGAGCGCAGACTGGCATTCATTACAATGTTATGTATAAACCGCAGCTTGGCCAGCGTCACATCAGTGATTACAAAAGGATAAGCATCATCCAATCCCATGCTGCGATTTAGCGCGTTCAAAGCAACGGACAACCGGCACCAGTCATCTAACAACGTATCAAAGACAGCGGCTTCAAAATGATCATCGTTCATATGAGCACCTGCACCGGGTTGCGAAATATTGCTGCCTTGAATTCTGAAGCCGTAATCATGTGCAGTTTCAACAGTATCCATCATATGCAGGTAGTGCGCCCAGGTCTCGGCCCAGTCTTCCCAGGGATGTGCACTGGCATAAGCGCTGATCCAGCTCTGCTGCCATGACGGCGGCGCCCCATGCTGATAATAATCGACCAACGCCTGTTGATAATTTTTTCGTTCGTCACCAAACAAGTTGCGAAAATCAGTGATTTTATCCGTGCCCTCAATCAGATATCCCCAGTAATAATGACCCGATTCATGCCGAAAATGACCGAGCAGCGTACGGTAACGCTCGTTCATCTTATCACGCATTTCGATACGCGCACTGTGATCCGCCTCGCGCAGATTGATGGTTATTTTTCCCGAATGATGACCGGTGACAATGCTTTGGCTGGTGGTTACTACATTATTAAATTCCCCATGCCCGTTCATATCCTGCAAAAATTCAAAGCAGAGCCCACCATCCGGATCCTGTTGACGGTCGATTACAGGGAGATTCAAATTGTATAAAGTGTAAAGCAACCTGCGCTTTGCCTGCTCTACACGGTACCACATCATCACATTCTTCGCCTCGGTGAGATTCGGGATGAGTTGATTCAGGCGGCAGGAGTCACACAGCATATGTGAATCTCGTTCCGGGACCATCCAGTTGCAAACATTGTAATCAATGCTGTTTTCACACTGGCGATAAGGCTGATGATTTGATATGGCCAGCCAGGTATCTTTATCTAAAGGTTCCAAGGTGCTTAATGTCCGTTGATCAGGCAAATACCCAACCATCCGGCCACATGCCAGACATTGGCTGTTCTCAAAATACAGAATATTCCCGCAAGCACACCTAAAAGTTTTCAAGGTATCACCCTCAGATATCGATACAAACTGAATCAGTATAATGTAAAAAGAAGACCACAGTACCCAGTCAGTCGATAAAATTCAACTCAAACCGATATATACAGATCGTATTCTGACTCATCGGATAAAATTGTAATGAAGCACGAGGAGCAGCATATTGAGCGACATTGTTGATTAGCTTCGTTTTCAACGTCATGCGTCATAACGCTGGTCCATCTCGTTCGCTGCGAAAATTCCGATCAACTTGTTTCAGTCGAATAAGGAAGAATCAGAGAAAAACTCGTCGGATTTTTTCGCTGAATGCTTAATTCCGCTGAAATTTGCTCACTTAATAACTGTACCAATTGCAAACCGAGTGTCGAAGCTTGATCAATATCGAATTCTTCCGGTATGCCAACGCCATCATCCGCAACTCGTAACTGCAATCTGCATGAATCCAGATACTTCAGGCTTACATCAATGTGTCCGGATTCACGTCCTGGAAAAGCATATTTCATGGCATTAGAACAAAGCTCGTTGACGATCAGTCCGAGTGGTATGCTGACGTCAATCGATAGATATACATGATCGGTATTAACATTCACCTGAAATTTAGTGGTATCCAAAGCATACGAATATGACAGCGTATTCATGAGTGAAACGATGACACCGGCAAAATCCACTCGAGAAAAATCCGAAGACTCATACAGTATCTGATGAATGAGGGCCATGGATTTTACCCTGTTCTGACTTTCTCGCAACACGGATATCACCGAATTATCAAAAATCATATCTGACTGCATGCCGAGCAAACTGTCGATTATCTGCAGGTTGTTTTTCACTCTATGGTGAATTTCTGCCAGCAACAAGTCCTTTTCTTTCAATGCGGCTTTTAATTGCTGTTCCTGATTCTTTCTCTCTGTAATATCAATTACCGACGCCAGCACCATAGCTCCCTGCAGCGCCTTGATTGGATTCAACCCTACTTCGACCGGAAACTCCCTGCCATTTTTATGCAAGCCAAAGAGATCTCTTCCATGGCCCATCGCACGCGTAGTCGGCTGCTCCATGAATTTTGTTCTTAATTCCGGATGAATCGAACGGTGTGGTTCCGGTATCAGGATTTCTATCGGTTGGCCGATCAGTTCATCACGGCTATAGCCAAATAACGATTCAGTTGCGGAATTCACCATAACGATAGTGCCGGTCTGATTGGTCATGATCATGCCATTGGGAGAAGCTTCCACAGCCAGATGTATCATTTCTTCAGCCTGTTTTCGATCGGTCAGATCGACAATTGCGGCCAGCACCAGAATACCCTGTTCAGTTTTAACCGGATTTAACCCCACTTCAACAGGAAATTCCTTTCCATCTTTACGCAAACCAAAAAGATCAGATCCATGACCCATTGGGCGCGATTTCAATTCTTCAATATAGACTTCGCGATATTCGGGATGGTGTTGGCGAAAGCGCTGGGGTATCAACTTTTCGATCGGATGTCCGATCAATTCCTCTCTCGAATAACCAAACAGCTTTTCTGTTGCCGAATTTACCATGATGATATGACCCTCTTGATTCGTCATTACCATACCGTTTGGAGAAGCCTCCACTGCCAGACGCATCATTTCTGAAGTATTATTGACTTCGCTGAATCGAGTCACCGCTGACATATTCTCTCCTTTCATTCGCTCACTCTCAAAAATAAAACTGCACGCCTGAAACTTATTGCAGTCGCCTTTAATGATAATTCGCTTGATTTTTGATCAATTCGGTAATTCTGCCCGGGAGAACCGGCTTGCTGAACAGGAATCCCTGGAATTCGTCGCATCCGTGCGTATCCAGATAATCTACTTGTTCCGGGAACTCGATACCTTCTGCAACGACTTTTAGATTCAGTTCCTTGCCGAGTGCCAGGATCGCCGCAGCTATGGCGCAGTCATTCTTGTCATGCGGGATATCCTTTATAAAGCTGCGATCAATTTTCAGTTTATGAATTGGCAAATTTTTCAGTGAACTCATGCAAGAATAGCCGGTACCAAAATCGTCAATCGAAATTGATACACCCGAATTTTCGAGTTCCTTCAAATGCGCATTATCAACCAAATCATCTTGCAGGCAGGATTCTGTTATCTCTAACTCCAGTAAGTGCGCCGGAAGCTCATATTGATGCAGCAAATGATCGATTAATTTTGTTAACCTTGTGTCTGAGAACTGGCGTATCGACATATTGACAGCAATACCCAGATCAGAAAGTCCTTCCGACCGCCATACATTGAGCTGGCGGCATGCTTCGGCCAATACCCAGTTTCCAATTTCTACCATCAACTTGCTTGATTCCGCTACGGGAATAATCTCTGCCGGAAACAGCAATCCCTTATCAGGATGCTGCCAGCGAATTAATGCCTCAACACTTGTAACTTTTCGGCCAGATGAAGAAAATTGTGGCTGATAATGAAGAATAAATTCATTTCTCTCAAGAGCCTGATACAACTCACGCTCTCGCATCAAAAAATGACTTGCCCTTTGGGTAAGACAAGGGTGGTAGTATGCATACATATTCCGGCCACTGCTTTTGGCCTGGTACATTGCAGTATCGGCCATTTGCACAAGTGCGTCGTGGTGATCGGAATGTTCCGGATACACGCTGATACCGATGCTGCAAGACGGTATGATTTCCATACCTTCGACAATCACCGGCGCAGATAGACAATTCAGAATTTTTTCCGCGATCCTGGTCAGTGCGTCTTTAGAATCAACATCTGATACAATCACAATGAATTCATCGCCGCCCAACCGACCAAGCGTGTCGCTTTTTCGCAACTCTGACTGTATTTTTTGAGAGATAAGACGCAACATACTATCGCCGGCCTTGTGTCCGAGTGTATCGTTGATACGCTTGAAATTATCGAGATCAATAAACAGGACTCCAAGTATCAACGATTCCCGCTTTGCTTTTTCAAGTGCGAATTTCAACCGGTCCATCACCAGCAAGCGATTAGGCAAACTGGTCAGGCAGTCATAGAAAGCAATTCGGGTTAACTGCTCCTGTGTTTTCCGCACGGTCGTAATATCCGATATCATTACAACCGACTGGTCAACATCACCATTTTTAACAGGTATCCGGCCGATATTTATCCAGACATACATTACTTCTTTATTTTTTTTATATGTCTTTATTTCACCCTGCCAGTGGCCGCTTTCTTCAACTGATCGCCATAAACGATTGTAAGCGCTTTGACCCAGAAAGCTTTCTGTAAGGAAAATCAACTCTTTATCGAGAATATCGTTTTCCTCGAACTCGGTTATTGCATAAAAAGCCTTATTGGCGCAATGGAACTTTCTGTTTTTCAATAAGATAATTCCTTCCGTTGCGCACTCGAAAACAGTCGCAGCCTGTGCCAGGCGGTTTTGTACATGTCGGATTTCGGTCGTCTCCTGAAGAACTCCGATAACCTGATTTTTATACGGATTGGTATTGATAAAAGATTTTCCGTATAATTTATACCAATAATCCTTGCCTGAATCTGAATTTACTCGGAACTCTATTTCTTCAGCAGCACCTTTATTAAGACGCAGTTTCTGAATAAAGTCAGACACTTTATGCTTGTCACGTTTATCGATTGACAGATCGAAATTTTTCCAGTCAGATATTGGTTCAAGATTGCCATTCTGGCTTTTACTCATAAAAATTTCATTTTTTTCTTCTGTTGCTTCCCACGTTCCCAAGCGGGCTGCTTCAAGCGCTAGTCGAAAATGTTCTTCGCTCTTGGCAATTTTTGTATCATTCTCAAAGCGCTCCATGCTGACTTGAATCATGACATGCAATTCACGGTCGGAAAACGGTTTTAACAAATATCCATAAGGCATGGTGGCTCTCGCTCTGCTCAGCGTTTTTTCTTCGGAATAAGCTGTCAGATAAATAACCGGAATACTGTGTTTTTCCTGCAGTTTAGCAGCTACTTCAACGCCATCCATTTCTCCCTGAATATGTATGTCCATGAGAACCACACTCGGTAATTCCTGACTGATCAAGGCAAAAGCCTTGTCCCCACTTGCCGCAGTACCTATTACATCGTATCCCAGTTTAGTCAAACGTCTTTTCAAGTCGAGTGCAACAATTTGCTCATCTTCCACGATTAAAATCTTAATGTGTCTGTCCATACAATTTCCTGACAAATTAGGGCTGGCCGTTATGATATCGATAAAGAGTCGTTCAAAAGGATGGTTAGCAGGGAGCCATCAGTAAAGCTAACCAATAATTACATAAACAAAACGGGTCCAGGCAAATCAAAATGTGCGCTCAATTCACATACAATAATGAAGATCTCACCGAACCCAATTGATGGATTTTACTTTGAGTAAAACTGTATATCAATTTTTTAACGATAACCACCCTGATATAAACAATATTTAACTGACTGATTTTTCATTTTTTCCAGAAAGTGATTCAAGCTGAGAAGGTTCGATATTCAACTGCAATTTTTTGCTGTCGGTAATCCAATAGCGTTCTTACCAATCGCTATTACAGATCCGATTCTGCAATTTATACTTCTGTGGTAAAAGAAGAATGTATCTAAATAGCAGTCAACAGCCGCTGGATATTGAATAAACTCTGCATTTGCGTAATGAAAACATTCAATTTTTGAAGCCCTCAGGCTCATGATTTATATCTTTTAAATCATCTCATTCACAACTATAGATTCTCGAAACCCGATCAATCCTCAAGTACACACTGCGGATATCATTTGTGGCTAAATAAATCTTCCAGTTTTCCGTTGATACAACCACAATCACTATTAAGTTAATTTCTCTCAATTAATGAGCCTATCAATCCACACAAATATTGGTGCATTAAATAGTACGCGCCATTTATCTGCGACAGAAACGCACCTGAATCGTGCGCTGGAACGGCTGTCATCGGGATTGCGTATTAATAGTGCTCGCGACGATGCTGCCGGTCTGGCGATATCTGAGCGAATGACTTCTCAGATACGCGGCTTAAATCAGGCGACACGAAACGCCAACGATGGCGTTTCCATGTTGCAGACTGCAGATGGCGCACTGGCTTCAATATCAGACTCAATACAACGTGTTCGTGAACTTTCTATTCAGGCAGCAAACGCTACCAACAGCCTCAGCGACAAAAAAGCACTGCAGGAAGAAGCCAACCAGTTGATTCAGGAAATAGAAAGAGTTTCATCAACAACTGCATTTAACAGCGAAAAAGTATTTGATCACACGGGAGGCAGCGTTCTGGGTGATTCCAGCCAGCTCGCCGTTATGTACGGTTTGCAAAACGGCTGGCTGGAGCAGGCTGAAAGTTTAATTCAGCAATACTACGGAATCACAGCCGATGGCGCTGACATTGATATCGAATTGACTACGTTCACGGACGGAGCCGGTGGTGTAGCTGCTCAGGTTGTGGGCATGATACCCGGCAGTTTTACCGGAAAAGCAACCGACGTCAAACTGCAAATTGATATGAGCGACTTTACGCCGCCCAATTTACCGAATGGAGGCACCGCACCAATCTACAATGACAGGATCATAGCGCATGAAATGGTCCATGCGGTTATGTACCGCAGTATGAACATCGCCTCAATGTTCGACCCGGCGGTAGATCAAGAATGGTTTCTTGAGGGTACCGCCGAATTTATTCATGGGGCTGACGAAAGACTGCAATCCTCAATAAATAGCATCGGGATTGGTGGTGTCATGGCCCTGGCGGGTAATTTTGGTTCTGCTGGCGGCGCATGGGGTGGCAGTTCAGATGAGTATTCAGCTGCCTATGCAGCTGTCGGTTATATGCATCAGCAGATCAAAGCAAATGGGGGTTCAGGCATAAAAGATGTCATGATCCATCTCAATCAAAATCAAAACGCAACGCTTAACGACGCCATCAATGCCGCTTCTGGCGGATTATGGGCCAGTGCTGATGCATTTAATGCGGATTTCGTAGCCAATGGAGCCGCTTATATTGCCGGTTTAAATCTGAGTGATGAAGATACCGGCGCAATTGGTGGTGCTAATGTGGATGGCGGCGCCGTCAGGACAGCGGAGAGCGTCATACAAAACAGCAGTTCCAGAGGTGGAACGAATCCATTAAGCGGATTCAATGAAGTATGGGAAAATATTGCACTCAATGTACCAGGTAATGAAAAAACCTTACAGGTAGGTGCCAATAAAAATGAAACACTTGATGTATCATTTGGTGCAGTCAATACTGCGGCAATGAGTATCAGCGATATTGATCTTATCAATAATGCCGGCTTTGCAACCTTTAAAATGGAT
Organism: Nitrosomonas marina; assembly: GCF_900110145.1. Classification (GTDB taxonomy): domain Bacteria; phylum Pseudomonadota; class Gammaproteobacteria; order Burkholderiales; family Nitrosomonadaceae; genus Nitrosomonas; species Nitrosomonas marina. The sequence continues at coordinate 141,975 of NZ_FOCP01000004.1, forward strand.
CTTGCATTGGACCATATCAATAAAGAAAGAGCCAGAATAGGAGCACAGCTCAATCGCCTGGAATCAACTATTACCAATAACCAGACCAGTTCGGAATCTATGACAGCAAGTCGGTCCCGCATTCAGGACGCTGATTTTGCGATAGAAACTGCTACGATGACAAAAACACGAATCATGCAGCAGGCAGCCACAGCTATCCTCGCACAGGCAAACTCGAGCCCCGAGATGATGCTTGCTCTACTCAGGTAGCATCAATCAAGAAAAATCAAACAAAATTGAAACCATCCGTCAAAGTGACGTTGTTACGTTATATCGCTTGACCCTGCAGCATTCCGCCGGGGCCACTCAATCAATTACTTTATTGCAATTTCAACAGGTCTAGCGCATATTCAAATCCTGATCGCACATATGCTTACATTCGATATTTAATCTTTTGAATGTTCAGCGATATAAGCTTTTATAACTTCCACGTCTACGTCTTTGATTGCATATCGCTGCGGCAAGTTTTCCAGGTTTTCATAACCCGCAGGCCGCGGTGGTTCCTGTTCGATGGCTTCTTGTATACTTTCAGAAAATTTGGCTGGCTGCGCAGTTTCCATACAAATAAGCGGCACTTCCTGCTCGCGCAATGCCTGACCGACCCTTAATCCATCCGCGGTATGCGTATCTACAAGCACTTGATATTTATCGTAGATCTCTCGTATCGTAGCGATACGGGCCGCATGGTTACTGTTTCCGGAAACAAAACCGAAATCTTTGATTTTTTTAAACATTGACGAATTAGACAAATCAAAAGCCTGCCCCTTGTCAACAGCAGACCATAGCTCGGTAACCTTTTCTGCGTCCCTGTCGGTCAGATCATAAACAAAACGTTCGAAATTGGAGGCCTTGGAAATGTCCATTGACGGACTGCTGGTATGTTTTGTCTCACGTGTTGTACGTGGTCGGTAAATACCTGTTTTAAAAAATTCATCCAGCACATCATTCTCATTTGTCGCCAGAATCAGCTGACGGATTGGCAACCCCATCATGCGCGCGACATGGCCCGCACAAATATTACCGAAGTTTCCAGAGGGAACTGCAAACGACACTTCTTCCTCATTAGATTGCGTCGCTGCAAAATAACCCTTGAAATAATACACAATCTGCGCCACGACACGCGCCCAGTTAATCGAATTCACCGTACCAATGCGTTGGGCCTGTTTAAATGCATGATCGTTGCTCACCGCCTTGACTATATCCTGGCAGTCATCAAAAACACCACGAATGGCGATGTTGAAAATATTTTTTTCCTGCAAAGAAAACATCTGGGCAGTCTGAAAACGGCTCATTTTTCCATGCGGCGATAACATAAAAACACGAATTCCCTGTTTTCCACGCATTGCGTATTCTGCACTTGAACCGGTATCGCCCGATGTCGCACCCAGAATATTAAGCGTTTCGCCGCTTTTACCAAGCGTATATTCAAACAAATTACCAAGCAATTGCATGGCGATATCCTTGAATGCCAAAGTGGGTCCATTTGACAGCGCAAGGATATGAAAACCGGGTTCCAGCGTCTTGAGTGGTGTAATATCGTCATTACCAAAGATCTCCGCCGTATAGGTACGAGCGATTATCGCCTGCAGATCATCTGCAGGAATATCATCGGCAAAGCGTGACAGAATCTCAAAGGCCAGCGATTGATAGGTCATGCCACGCCAGCTTTCCAACTCATCAGCGCCTATTTTTGGGTAGGCTTCCGGAATCGCAAGTCCGCCATCTGGTGACAGACCGCTGAGTAAAATTTCTGAAAAAGATTTGGGCGGCATACCACCACGTGTTGAAATATAGCGCATCTTGAATTAATTCAAAAAGTTAAAACACTGCAATTATGATACGTCAGCAATCGCAGATTGGTTATATATTTAATCAGTTGTTTAATTCTTCAATACGAATACGCGTCACTTTTCCCGTCACCACCGGCAAGGCTTCTATTGACTGAATCGCTGAATTGGTATTCTTTTCTGTGGTTTTGTGGGTCAGCATAATAACGTTTACCAGTTTTCCTTCATCAACACTTTCCTTCTGAATAAAAGCGCTGATGGATATATCGCATTCCGCCAGTAAACGGGTGATTTCGGCCAGAACACCGGGTTTATCGATGACCTGTAATCTCAGATAGCAAGCTGATTCAACTGCATCCATTGGCAACACAGGCGTGTCTGACAGCAAATCCGGTTGAAACGAAAGTGTCGGCACACGGTGCATCGGATCGGCTGTCTGCATACGTGTGACATCAATCAGGTCCGCAATCACTGAACTGGCTGTCGGTTCAGCACCAGCGCCCGCACCGTAATACAATGTTGTCCCAACGGCATCCCCCTTGACGACAACGGCATTCATGACGCCTTCCACATTGGCGATCAAACGGCTTGCGGGCACCAGCGCCGGATGAACGCGTAACTCAATACCCTGCTCAACGCGCCGTGTGATGCCCAGTAATTTAATGCGGTAACCCAGTTCCTCGGCATAGCTGATGTCTTCCTGTGTCAGTTTGGTTATCCCTTCTATATAAACTTTATCAAACTGTACTGGAATACCAAAGGCAATTGCAGACATAATGGTAATTTTATGCGCAGCATCAATACCTTCAATATCATAGGTCGGATCAGCCTCAGCATAACCCAGCTTTTGCGCCTGCTCCAGCACCGGCGTGAACGGCAGTGAATTTGCGCGCATCTCGGACAAAATGAAATTTGCAGTTCCATTGATAATTCCTGCTATCCATTCAATCCGGTTGGCTGTCAGGCTTTCACGTAACGCCTTGATAATTGGAATGCCACCAGCTACAGCAGCCTCAAACGCAACCATGACGCTTTTTTCACGTGCTGCAGCAAAAATTTCAGTACCATGATTGGCCAGTAGCGCTTTATTAGCGGTCACCACATGTTTACCTTGCGCAATAGCCGCCAGTATCAGGTCTTTGGCTATGGTTGTTCCCCCGATCAATTCGACGATGATATCAATTTCTGGATTGTTTACAACATCCTGCGCATTATCAGTGACCGTTACACCTCCTTCGGCAATGCCACGGGCGCGGTCCAGGTCCTTGTCTGCAATCATGGTCACGACGATACCCCGACCTGCACGACGCGCAATTTCTTCCTGATTACGTTTTAACACGGTGTACGTGCCACCTCCCACGGTACCAACACCAAGTATGCCAACTCTTATCGGTTTCATCATTTCAGTTCTAGAACAATCCTATTGAATTAAAAATTAAGTCCCATGCATGACATTCAGTAAAAATGCATGATTTGCATCAGGTTGCATGCCGCTTACGATAGCGGTGCAGAAAATGGGCAATACGACTGACGGCTTCTTTCAAATCATCTATATTTGGCAGGAAAACCACGCGAAAATGATCAGGATTCATCCAGTTGAATCCACTGCCCTGCACAACCAATACTTTTTCCTCTAATAATAAGTCGAGTATCAATTGCTGATCATCCATAACCGGATAAATTTTGGGGTCCAGTTTTGGAAACAGGTACATTGCTGCTTGAGGTTTATAGCAACTGACTCCCGGAATATCGGCAAGCAATTCCCAGGCGACGTCGCGCTGACGTTTAAGGCGACCGGTTGGCAGTGTCAGATCATAAATACTTTGATAACCGCCAAGTGCTGTTTGTATGCCGAACTGTGACGGCACATTCGCACACAACCGCATGGACGCCAACATATTCAGGCCGGCAATATAATCCTCGGCGTGATTTTTTTCTCCCGAGACAATCGCCCAGCCGGAACGAAATCCGGCTGCACGGTAATTCTTGGACAGACCATTAAAAGTAATAAACAGAATGTCATCAGCCAGAGATGCTATAGAAGTATGCGTTGCGTCATCATAAAGGATCTTGTCGTATATCTCGTCTGAGTAAATGATCAGTTGATGCTGACGCGCAATTTCTATCAGTTCGAGCAAGAGCGCCTTGGGATAAAGCGCACCCGTCGGATTATTGGGGTTTATGAGGACAAGGGCGCGTGTACGATCATTGATTTTAGATCGAATATCATCCAGATCCGGCAGCCAGCCGGCTTCTTCATCGCAGACGTAATGTCTTGCGACACCTCCGGACAGCACGACTGCTGCCGTCCACAATGGATAGTCCGGCATTGGAATCAGAACTTCGTCGCCATTATTCAACAGCGCCTGCATTGCCAGCACCACCAACTCTGAAACGCCGTTGCCAATAAAAATGTCGTCCATCTGGACGTTGGGTATTTTTTTCTCCTGAGAATAATGCATGATCGCTTTGCGCGCCGCAAATAAACCCTTGGAATCGCAATACCCGGAAGCTGCCGATAGATTATGAATTACATCCTGTAGAATTTCTTCGGGCACTTCAAAGCCAAACGTGGCCGGATTGCCAATGTTAAGCTTGATAATATGATGGCCGTCCTCTTCCATCCGTCGGGCACGTTCTAGTACAGGACCACGAATGTCATAGCAGACATTGGCTAATTTGCTGGATTTTGTTATTGATCGCATGTTCACAAAATTTATCATCGGTTGACCAGATGCTTGCTAGCAATTCTACCGAGTTACCACCCGGTTTTGATATGCAACAATTTCCCGTCATCGGAATAAAGATAACTGCTCATTATATTACGTATTGAAGGCCAGACAAAATCAGTATGCAGTATTTAAAGGTGTTTTTACTAAACTGCGCTAATTTATACGGTCATTGCTTATCTTCCACATTTTTTAGAATGCGACGCACAATTTCTGTCGATGAAATACCTGGTGTATAGTCAAGTTCCCTAATCATGGTTTTCGGCAGCATACTGCATTGGCGATATTTATCTGAACGCTCCCGCTCATCGGCGCAGGCAAACGTATACATATCGAAACCATGTTGCTGCATAAATTCGATTGTCGCATTTACGGGGCTTTCTGTGATTACGGTATCTACATGTCTGCAGGCGGCAACAGCAGCCGCCCGCTCCGTCTGCGTCATCACCGGTAATTTACCTTTGTTCTCCAGAACACGTTGATCCGAAACGACGCATACTGTCAAATGTGTACCCAGCGATTTTGCGGCCCGTAAAAAATTAATATGACCTACATGAAACAGATCAGCCACCATACGCGTATAAACTCTTTGCTGCGGCCTGTTCTGAGGCCAATGCGGTAATACCTGCCCGGTTCGCGTTATAATACGTTCGAGCCATTGCCTTGCACGCAGTACCTGTACATCGTCCGGATCTTTGATGGCAATCTGGTATGCATAACTCCATGCCTTGATCAAATCACCCGACAACCAGCTTTTGACCAGACGATGATAGCCATAACAACGTACCAGTGACGTAAATTTCTTTAGATTGAGAGATGAAATCACCGTATCCCAGAACGGATTCGGTGTACGCCAGTCTCCGTAAAACGATGTTAATATTTTCTCCGGCTGCTCGGGATACCAGATTTTTCCTAAAGGTGTAGTACGTTGTGTCAGATCAAAATTCGGAAAAACCGTAACCCTCTGATAATCTTCTGAATAGTTTGGCAACATAAAACCGCCGACAATCTGTTGATTATTACATTTCTCCAGACCGCAAACATCCAGGGTGATGCCGGATTCCTGATGTATAAAGTCGCGATAATTCTGGTACCCGATACGCAGTGGCACTGCTGACCAGCCATGTTTTTCCAGCACTGCACAACATTGTTCAAACAATGGCAACCAAACCGCTATATCGATATCCTTGTCGAAATCGAGCAGCTTGCCTTCTCGCTCCAGCCCCAGCAAAGTTCCGGCATATGGGAATGCAGGAATCCCTTCCCCGGAAAGCATGGCGCAGGTCGACCATAACAACTGCTCGGCATGCCCCGAGGCGAAAATACTTTCACCAGCAACCCGTGGTTTCTTTTTTTTCTTCGGTGCCGGCACTTTCCCTGAACGCGTCAACTCTGACAGTTGATCCAGGGCCTTGCCAAAATATTCCAGCGATCGCTGCAGATCCAGGGTATAGAAATAAGATGTACCTAACAAGTGCGCCCAATGTGCTTTCTCTGCTTCGTTTCCGGCTGCTAGAAAAAGTTGCCTGGCATATACCGGAACTTCCTGCGCACGGTCTGTACGCAATGCCCAAGCACACCACAGCCGTGCCACATCTGCATGCAAAGGCAGTTTCTTTTTCAACACATTTAGCAAGTCACCCGCTTCTTCAAGGCGACCCGCTTCAATGTTTTGTTTTGACTGCAGCAGGGCCTCACTGTCCATTTTATTCAATGTAATTTTTTTCATTACTCTGATTGATATGCTTGAAATATAGTTTTAATTTGATAATATTGAGAATCAATCCTATTATTATTTGTTTTATTATAAAAGATTTACAATTCAGCAGCGATAGATTGATCCGCAATCACATAATTGTAAACAATATTTATTCTATTGGAGGAAAGGAGGCACGTATGGCAGTGGATATTATTAATCGCCCGAATATCGGTTCTTCGGGTTTAATTGAGATTATTGACGGTTTTGAATTCGAAGGTTTCGGCTCCGGCGGATTTGGTGATGATGATTTTCTTTATATTGGTGATGAACTGGATAATTTCATTCAGGCCGGCCCTGGAAACGACGAACTTGAGGGAAACGACGGTAATGATGAATTACTTGGCGGTGACGGCAACGATATAATCGATGGTGATTCCGGCAACGACACTCTGGATGGCCAAGGTGGTACCGACAAACTATTTGGCGGCCTCGGTGATGATATTCTGCTTGCGGGTGGCGCGGGGGATAATCCACAACTGAACCGCGACCAATTACAGGGAGACCCTCGCAATCTGGATGGAAGTGTCATCGGCGGTGAGCCAGGTAATGACATTTTCGGTTTTTATGATCTGGGATTTTATCGCGTCAATGATTTTGTTCCAGGCGAAGATCTGTTATTTTTCGATGCGGAGAAAACCGGAATTGATAATATCGGAACGCTGGTTGGGCTCATCAGTGATATTGATCAAAGGGATGATGGTGTGACCGTTCATTTTGGTTCAGATGCTGCATGGATTGACCTCGTCGGCGTCAATATCAACGATATTACAGCAGATATGGTTATCTTCAGTATGTAATCTCAATACTACAGACACAATATACTATCAGCGCTCCAGGCGCTGTTTGGACGCCTGATAGTACACAGATAATATTCTTTTTTTAATTTTCAGACGACGGCATTGTTCTTCGCACACAACTCGGCCGGAATCTGCTGCAGCAGTTCTCGCCCCGCCTGAAAAATACCCATTTCAGTGATTACATAATGCATTGCAATATCGTGGAGCTGAGGATGAACGTTCTCCAGTCGCTGCATTTCAAATGCGACACCAATGGTCATCGGACACACTGAGAACGTTGCCAGCGTGCGGTCATAGTAGCCGCTACCGTACCCTAATCGATAGCCCTTTTGATCAAATCCGACCATTGGAACAATCAGAACATCCGGCTGGATACACCGCGTTTCATGTGGCACAGGGATATCGTAGGCGCCCAGGCACATAGGTGCATCCGGCCACCACTCCCGAAAATGCATTGGTTTATTTTTCCCCACGACCTCCGGCAGAGCGAGTACCGCGCCCGCCGCCATAAAATCATGCGCTGCAGGACGTGGATCGTATTCACCGCGAAATGGCCAGTACAGGCCTATTTTTTTTTTGCGCAAATTTGGAAATCCTTGTTGCAACAAGCTGGAAATCGCTGTACTCCACCGCTGATTATGTGCCGATGCGATGGCCAAGCGTTCTGCTATGATGCGTTCACGCTCGCGTTTTCGCCAGGCTTTCCAGTCTTTCATGGCATGCGTCTGATAGTTTGAGCTATCAATAAACACGTCATTGATAGCGATTGCGGAAATTGTGAAATGATAATCATGAAATAAAATGCTGCTGAATAAGTTTTTTAACGGGTACCGGAATCGCCAGCATCAACGCATCCTCCGGACTTTTCCAGACAAATGCGGCTGAAACTTCATTATTTGCGATCACATCCTGAAGAGATGGTCGTATCAATAATTTGAAATGAGTAAAGGAATGCCGTAATTGCGGCAACGCTAATGAGCTCGATTTCTTCTTTAGTTTCAGTTTATTCTGATTTGGCTCATCTTCAGGGAAGCACCATAACCCTCCCCAGATCCCGTTGTCAGGTCTTTTTTCCAGCAACAGCTTATTTTCGTGCCGGTAAATCATAAAAACGGTCTCTTTTTCTGGCATCTGGCTCCTGGGTCTTGATACCGGCAATTGCGCAACGCGGTCCTGTATATAGGCGACACATCGTGTTCGTAGTGGACACTGGCTACAGAGCGGTCTGTTGCGAACGCAGACTGTAGCTCCCAGATCCATAAGTGCCTGCGTATAAACCTTCAGTTCTTCAGGACTGCCATGCTGTGGCAGCGATTCTTCAGCCAGCCGCCACATTATTGTCAACGTTTTGGATTGCCCCGAATAACGATCGATACCAAAAAAGCGCGCAAAAATCCGTTTTACATTTCCATCAAGGATCGCATCTCGTTGTCCAAAAGCAAACACAGCGATAGCAGCCGCGGTGGAACGACCAATACCGGGTAGTTGTTGCAATGCTTCACGGGATTGCGGAAATACGCCATGAAAGTCTTGCATAATCATACGCGCGGTTCGATGCAGGTTTCTCGCACGAGAGTAGTATCCTAATCCGCTCCAGCAAGCAAGAACATCATCAATCGAAGCCTGTGCCAGACTTTCAATATCAGGAAATTTGCTAATAAAACGTTGAAAATATGGAATAACGGTACCTACCTGTGTCTGTTGCAGCATAACTTCAGATAACCATACGGCATACGCGTCGTATCTTTGCTGCCAAGGCAGGTCATGACGACCGCTTGTTTTTTGCCATGGTATCAACTGGTCGGCAATATAATGTATTTTTTTACTCATTCAATGCCCGAACGTGATCGAATTTAGCAGGCTTTGCTCATCGGGCGTCATGACAAACCGCAGGCCAGAGAATCGGGCGCCACCAGCCGTTAGCAATCCAATCGTGATTTCACCGTTCAGCTTCAAGTCATTCAGGAACGAAAAATCTGGCAGATCGTTCGAATCGGTATTATTTTGCGGCGATTTAAGCTTATCCATGGCAACCAGCGCATCCAGATCCAGTGCATCAAGTTCAATATCAAATGTTGCCACGGGATTGGTAAAATCCTGTATCGACGAGGTTACGATAAACCTGCTGCCAGCCAGCATGCCTTGCAATTCAGTTTGCACGTGTTCTGCCGACATATCAAGTTTCAGGTTGCCGCCAAATTGACCATGAACCGGATTGCGTATCAGTTCTGGATGGAAATCTGAAAATTCTGATTCGATATCGGTAAATACCCACTGTTTGCCGCTCTTACCAACAGTAAATACCGTACCCAGAAATAGGTGCACAGTCTGCAAGCCATACTGCATTGCCATTTCAGCATCCATGCGGACATTCCCCAGCAGTCCGTTTGTCTGCGCAGATTGATCGGTCTCGAGTATTGATAATTGAACATTCATATAACTGTCAGTTGCAATGTCCCGCAGGAAAAAAACGGCTGACCCGTTACCTACTCCAGCCTCATTGAATTCAAGCTGTTTCACATCCAGCTGCATTGCCAGGGCCCTGTCTAATTTGTTTTCCATAGAAGCGCCATTGTTCTTGAATACAACCTGACCGACCTCAATCAGTGGAACTGTTAAGGCAAGTGTTTCTACAAAGGCCGCGGTGACTTGGCTTGTTGTCAAATTCATATGATTGAATTCAATTTGATGATGTGTAACCTCGTCCCGGAGAACAAAATCGCTTCCCGTCATTTCGGTCCTTACAATTTCGAGAACAAATGGCAAAGGGTTTTCAGACTGCCTTAACAGATCTTCGATATTAAGACGACCATTTCGATCGCGTATCAGTTGAGCCCGCAAACCTTTAATTGCGACATTGTCGACAATGATCCGCTGATTCCACAGTTGCCCGGGCGCCAGTGACAACTGCGCCTCCTCTATGGTAACAAACGGCGTATCCTGCTGAAATTCACTGAGTGTCACATCGTTGACTTGAATGATAACTTGCGAATTATTAAAATCCACTCGTACGTCACCACCAATTGTTAATGTTCGCTGACTGCCAATCCTAGCCCATTGTTCAAATAGCGGCTTGAAATTATTCGGCACAAAAAATATCGACATTATCAGTATGCTTACCACACATGCCAGTACTGCAATAGATACCAACGCAAACAGAAAAAAGCGTTGCATACAATTAAATTAGACGATTTGTTTCAAAACAGCTTCATCAAAACACAACTTCAACAAATTTTGCATTGGGCGTTAATACCTGCATCTTGGATAATGCCATAAGATCAATGTGCTGTTGTTCTCCACTGTCGATCACCAGCATTTCACGTTGATCAGCGGATTGGACAATATCAACCGCTTTGCCTTCCAATAACTGCCCATCCTTTAAAGTCAGCTTAAGCTGGTACCCATACATACATGCCACCTCGACGTAGTCATGCAGTTCACATGCGATCACATTCTTCTCCACAATCATTATTCCTTTCGTAACGTGCCAAGCCTATAATATAAGCGAAAAAAAGTAGCAGCGTAAATGAGAGCTGCGCATAACTTCGATACTATGCGCGGATATTCTGTTAGATTCAAGCAATCCTTTCTGGAGGAAAAATAATGCAACGTTATCTATTGATTACAATTGCGGCAGCCCTGATTCTCGGCGGTTGTGCAGGCATGTCTGATACACAGCGCGGCACAGCCCAGGGATCGCTGGCAGGTGCTGCTGCAGGCGCATTGATTGGCGGACTGGCCGGTGATGGCAAGGGCGCTGCAATTGGTGCCGCAGCCGGCGCGGCCGCAGGTGCCGCTGGCGGATATTTATGGTCGAAACGTATGGAGGAGCAAAAAAGACAAATGCAGGCAGTCACTCAAGGTACCGGCGTTCAAGTATCGCAGACAGCTGACAATCGACTCAAGCTGGATATTCCGAGTGATATCACCTTTGATACCGGGCGGGCGCAAATCAAACCGAATATGAAACCGATACTTGACAGTTTCGCAGCCAGTCTGATGCAGAATTCTACTGCCCAGGTGACAATTATCGGACATACAGACAGTTCCGGATCGGATGCTATTAACAATCCACTATCGGTCAATCGCGCAGCAAGCACCCGGGATTATCTGGTTCAACGTGGCGTGCCTTACCATCGTATCCAAATCGACGGGCGTGGTGAATATGAACCGATCGCATCGAATGATACGCCGGCCGGCAGGGCCATGAACCGTCGCGTTGAAGTATTCGTTTATGAACCGGCGCCACAACAAACGCCACCGCCACCACCGCAGGCAGATCCCTACGATCGTCCCTATTAAATATAATAAATTCCAAAAAAAATGGTCGGTCCGGAATTTCATTTTCCGGACTGACCGGCTGTATATTTTATATTACGCGTTCATTCAAATTTATAATCCAGTCCTTCTTCAGCAATTTCGGCTGCACGCAATATCGCTTTGGCCTTATTCTGAGTTTCAACCCATTCATTTTTCGGTACCGAGTCGGCGACAATTCCAGCACCGGCCTGAACATGTAATTTACCGTCCTTGATCACACCGGTGCGTATTGCGATTGCCAGATCCATATCGCCGTTAAAACCCAGATAACCAACTGCACCGGCATAAACTCCGCGCTTGGAGATTTCAAGTTCGTCAATAATCTCCATTGCGCGAACTTTCGGCGCGCCACTGACAGTTCCGGCCGGGAATGTTGCGCGCAATACATCCATAGCGTTGAGTCCGGGTTTCAGCTTGCCTTCCACATTGGATACAATGTGCATGACATGAGAATAATTTTCAATCTGCATATTCTCGGTAACTTTGACGCTGCCGGTTTGCGCCACTCGTCCAATATCATTACGCCCCAGATCCATTAGCATGACATGCTCGGCGCGCTCCTTGGGATCGGACAGCAGATCAGCTGCCAGTTCCGTATCTTCCTGCGGCGTTTTTCCACGCGGACGTGTGCCTGCAATGGGTCGCACTGTCACAAGATCGTCTTCAAGTCGTACCAGAATTTCTGGCGAAGCCCCAACGACATGAAAATCATCGAAATGATAGTAAAACATATAAGGCGAGGGATTAAGGCTGCGTAAAGCGCGATACAACGCAAGCGGAGATGCCTGGTACGGTTTACTGGTACGTTGCGACAACACAACCTGCATGATGTCACCGTCATATATATACCGTTTTGCCCGTTCCACGGCTGACAGAAAATCACTCTCCTTGAATTCGGAAACCGTTTCACCTTTACTGATAGCACGTTCGGCAGGAATTTCTACCGGTTGCCGCAACAATGTTAACAGCTCTTCAAGACGCTTTTTACCCGTATGATAAGCACTATCGGTACACGGATCGACATAAGTGATCAGATAAAGTTTACCGGCAAGATTATCAAGTACAGCCAGCTCTTCCGACAATAGCAACAGTACATCCGGCGTATCAAGGGTGTCCGGCAGCGCGTGTCCGGCCAGCTTATGCTCAATGTAGCGGACCGTATCATATGCAAAATAACCCGCCAGACCACCGCTGAACCGCGGCAGACCTTCATACGGTGCGGCTTTGAACCGTGCAATATACTGATTTATAAACGCGAGTGTATCGTCGGTCTCCTTCTCCTCGACATGCTCCCCGCTCACCACTCTGATATGATTGCCACGCGCCTCAATACGTGTGCTTGCAGGCAAACCTACAAATGAATAACGACCGAAACGCTCTCCGCCATGCACTGATTCGAGCAAGTAGGAATAAGGCCTGTTTGCCAATTTAAGGTACACGGAAAGCGGAGTGTCCAAATCGGCAAAGGTATCCAGTATCACAGGAATACGGTTATAGCCCTGACGTGCGAGTCGATTAAATTCGCTCTCAGTCATTTAACAGCTCTGTAGGTAAAACATGCATTATTGCAAATAAAATACGGGAAAGTATTGATGCAACTGTCAGACGCAGAATGTGCAAATGTATCATGACTGCGACGGAGTTTTGACAATGAGCTGTGACGCTTCTACCAGTGAAGGCACTATTGCATCACAGTCCAGCTCACGTACATCGCGTCCTTCGTTATACCCGTAGGGAACGCAGAAAACATGGCAGCCCGCTGCGCGGGCGGCGGTTGCATCATTCAGGGAGTCGCCCATCAGAACCGCTTCATGTGGTTGCACATTAAAATACTTACAAATGTGCGTTAATGGCATTGGATCCGGTTTTCTTTTCGGCAGACTGTCGCCAGACAGAATGATTTCAAAATAATCGTGGAATCCGGTCGCACGCAACAATGGCAGCGTGAAACTTTCCGACTTGTTGGTTATACATGCCAGGCGAAATCCTGCCTTGTGCAGCAACTCAACGCCTTCTTTTACACCCGGAAAAGGTTTGGTATGTACATGTACGTTTTCAGCATAATGCTTCTTGTAAATCGGCAACGCAACTTCAAGCAACTGCGGCTCCGGCTCGGCATTCAAATCACCTGTCAATGCACGCTTAACCAGTCTCTGTATACCTTTCCCGATATAGGATTTGATCGTTGCAACCGAGTGCTCTGGCCTGCCCAATTCTCGTAACATCAGATTGGCCGCCAGCGCCAGATCTTCAGCTGTATCGAGCAGGGTACCATCCAGATCAATCATTACGACTTTGACGGGCAATGGAAAATGCAATCTATCAACCGTACTTTTAGCATACGAAAAAAGTTCTTTATTCATATCAATAGCAGAAAATAGCGAATACGTCCGGTTTGTTGATATTCTGCATGCAAGTCATACCTTGCCCAGTTCTGCGCGTAGCTCAGACACAATAGTGTCATAGCGATGCGGATCACTGTCTTTACCCGCATTAAAGATCGCTGAACCTGCCACAAACGTATCGGCACCCGCACGGGCAATTTCTGCAATATTATCGCTTTTAACGCCGCCGTCGATTTCCAGCATGACTGATTTACCGCTTTCATCAATCCGTTTACGCACGGCTTTGAGCTTATTAAGCGCCTCTGGAATGAATTTCTGACCGCCGAATCCCGGATTAACCGACATAATCAGCACCAGATCGAGTTTATCCAGCACATGATCAAGATAATGCAACGGAGTAGCCGGATTGAACACCAGTCCGGCCAGACAACCCTGATCCTTGATCAGGCCGATGGTGCGGTCGATATGTGAAGATGCCTCGGGATGAAACGAAATAATATTGGCACCGGCCTTGGCAAAGTCAGGAACGATCCGATCCACAGGCTCAACCATGAGATGCACATCAATCATTGCATCAGTCAAAGGTCTGATTGCCTCGCAGACCAGTGGACCAATGGTCAGATTCGGTACGTAATGATTATCCATGACATCAAAATGAATTATATCGGCGCCAGAGTCGATCACGTCTGTAATCTCCTGACCGAGTTTGGCAAAGTTTGCTGATAAAATACTGGGTGCTATACGATACATACAACTGCCTCTCAAAAATCAAATACGCTATTTTAACCGCAAATGATCTTATCGCGTTAATGAGAAACAAAATGATTTACGGATTCACCAAAATTTGTACGTGATACAATTAAGAAAATAGTGTGGAATTTTAGCTTTATGTCAGAAGAAAAAAAATATGAAATCAACGTCAGTGTCCGAACCGCATATTTACCGGATCAATCAGACGAAGAATCCGATCAACATGTATTTGCCTATACCATCACCATTGCCAATAAGGGCACGGTTGCCTCACAGTTGATCAGCCGGCACTGGATCATTACTAACGGTGACGGGACTGTACATGAGGTTCGCGGTCTGGGGGTCGTTGGTGAACAACCATTACTCAAACCCGGAGACACGTTTGAATATACCAGCGGCACTGTCATCTCCGCCGCAGTCGGTTCGATGAAGGGCAGTTACCAGATGGCCGCCGAAGATGGCGTTCATTTTGACGTTCCTATTCCCGAATTTATGTTAACAGTGCCGCGCGTTCTGCATTAACAAAATATCCTTATCTTCATTTTACAGCGATCTATCAGGACAATCCGTCAAAATTGAACACTGATTAACATGCAGCCACTATTGTTCCGGTGTATCCATCTTATTTTAGATTGACTGAATTTTCTGCCTCCAGCGTTTTCAGAACCAGACGGGCCACACGCCTGACAAAGGCATGAATGCGTTTCAGGTTCTCAACATGATCCATGGTGAGTCTATAAGTTCCAAGATCTGTCTGTTTCCCCACAGCAAAGTCGCGCCCCAGCCGCAGTAGAAGCGCCTCGGCATTCCGATTCAGTTTTTTCTTGGTTTTCAGCACATGATGCGCATTTCCTGCATCACCTCAATAAATGGCTGATAGGTGCGCAACGGCAATGCTGCGTTGCTCATAAGCACCATGTCAAAAAACAGCAACCCAAGCCCCATCAGCATGGTTCCGTAATATCGCGTTTTCCTTCGTTTGGCAGTGTCTCTATTAGAAAACCGGCAGCAATCATGGCGAGCGCGTATTTGGTAATCTTGAAGTCAATGATTTGCGCGGTTATCGTTGTGCCGATATTTGCGCCAAGAATAAAGCCGATGGATTGACTGAAGGTCATCACGCCGGCACTGACAAAACTGACCACCATTACAGTGGTAACCGAAAAAGACCGAATGACAGCAGTGACAAGAGCGCCGCAGTGACCGCGCTTAAACGTTTCGGGGTGAAGCGGGCCAGAACGTTTTTCATACCGCCACCGCCCCAGTTTTTAATGCTTCGGTCATCTTGCGCATGCCGCACAAAAAAAGTGCGAGTCCACCGACAAGACCGGTAATCATGCACCATACGCAAGCGGTTCATTAACGGAAAATCAGATTATTTACAAATTTGACTCCGAGAAACCATTTCTAAAGATTTGAACTTTGACCGGACAGCCAGTTTTTTGATTGATGTTGGCCCAATATAAAACCAGGCACATAGAACGTATGTATAGATGTCAACAGTACATAATGCGCGGTATTGAAACAGTTAATCAGTGACGTTACCAATCGCTGCTGACCTCAATGATCAGCGATAATTTCGTTTTCGTATTGCCTTGCTCGATTAAGCTCCCGCTCAAGTTCTTTTTTGCGCTCGTCGCTGAATTCAGTCGACAGTTCGTTTTCAACACGTCTTACCCAGGAATCGATAATTTGTTGACGCTTTTGAACCAGATCTTTAACTGGACGATCTACTCTATGTGCGTCATCTATTTCTGACTCGATTTCATAAATCTGTGTTTCCTCGGGATACTCCTCCTCCAATCGTAAAAAAGGTACGAAAACAAGAGAACTTACCGGCCGATACATATTACTCTGACTCATCATGAGTTCATATCTCCTTTCGTAAACTGGACAGCCGACCTTGAACCGTCTTGCTTTAAACACGCATCGACCCCTGGTAATTGAAGAATATGTGTTGTCTTATAGGCAGTACCCACGGCCACCAATCTAAATTCAATTTTTACAGCTCCGTGGAACACAGGACAAGAGATCAGTTCTTGCTCTTTCAATGTCGTTCCAGGCTCCAACCAGGAATGCGCCAGAAGTACCTTCCGTGTAGTCAGATGCTTACGTTTGCCGTTGCTTTGTATAATACCTAATCTTATATAAGCTTTTTCAATGTCTACTTTTGATTCACCAACGTTCTTCACATCAAATGTACAAAGCAGGCTATTGTCGGACATGCTGTGAATGAGATCGGCTTTTACGCCAAGAGTCAGACGTGGCTCGAAAGTTCGCGATTTGCGAAATCGATAATATCCCCAGGCACCACCAGCAATCGTTGCTATCGTTGCTACCGCCCCCGATACAATCGCTACAAACTTCTCCAATTCCATATGAACCTCCTAGATTCATTACGGCATTATAGTGAAATCACGTCCAGGACTCTCAATCAAATTCTTTTCACATACTGCGCGGCCATTTACAATCACACAGGGATTTTCAAGAAAATTGTCCGATCTGTTGGCAAGCCATCGAATCTGGTTGATGTATCTGATCATACATTCTGAGGAGAAAAATACAAACTGTGGTATTGGTATTATCAGGTTAGCTTAATCCACTCATTGCATATCGCCACTTTAAACTGATATCGCTTGCTGTGACGCCCCTCCAGGTGGTTATTTTAATCCTTGCAAGAAAAAGTCCCCTGCCCTTAGTCCATCAACACTCCCTGCACATGGATATTTACCGTATGAGAACCTCCTGCCTGGCACAACACGTGTGCTTTTTGTCGATCAAATCGCCAACCCGCAGCACTTCTCCCAAACGGCGCAATTCTGTATTCCACGTTTCCAGGCAATTTCTGAAAGATATAGCGCCTGCGATTGTCCAGTTCTGCCACAGATTTCGGTTTCGACTCTCCCGGCACAAAAACGCCAACATGAGTAACTGCAAAACCATGGTCTTGCAACTTACCTGTTAACTGACCCGATATAGCACATGTGTTTGTTGACTCGGGGATTCCAACAGGGCTCACATTGAAGGCTCGCGACTCACTCCAGTCTCCCCACTTACCATTTACATAGGCCCTTACTTTCCATGTCCACCCTTTCAAAGATGTTATTCCGTAATGAGTTGATCTTGCAAGATACATTGGAGCTTCAAGTATATTAATATCTACTAACGGATTCATGGTTTCTGGACCAACAACATACAAATGGTACTTAGTTGCACCGGGGCATTCCGACCATGAAAATCTCCAGGCCGTCTCAACCCTCCCATCTGAAAGTCTCTGCTGGTTCAATGTGCCATTGTCATCAGGTGTGATCAGTGTTACTTTACATAAGTTACCTTCTGACCATTTTTTAATGTATGGAAAGTCCTTACACAAAATAGCTTCTTTTTGTGTAGACATACAGACTCTAATAGTTTCGCTGGTGAAGTTTCTGCCATGTGCTCGCTTAGTAATGCGAAGAGTCTCACTGTTCACACCACGCTTAAGTGGCACCTCAACATAATCAACTGTACGCGGATCAAAAACACCGTCCCTTTCAACCGGTATGGCATGGATGTAAACATTGCTTATACCAGATTTACCGTTATAGGCATAATCCACAGTAAATTTAAGTTCTCGATTCGACACGCTCTCAATTTTGAGATTTTTAATGGCGTTTTCTTCAGATAATTTCCCTTTGACATTGTCAGCGTGGATGACAAAGAACAATACTGGAATAATCAGTATGTGACATTTCGCAATTAAACGCTTCAATCAATGCTCCTCCAAAATAATTTGTAGCAATGTACATAAACTCCTGAAGGCATGTGATTGACAGTTTAGGCAACAGTCCCTGATGGACTCCGTCACAGACTTCCACCGGAACTCCGTTTACTGTTATAGGCGTATGGGAGATTTAATTCACGACAAATTATTGAAAATACAGAACTGGTCTCGATTCAATAACAAGATCATTTCTATACTAATTGAACTGTATTGGCGAACGGGTGGCAGCCAATCAATTCGTTTTTGTCATGATCCACGATTCCACTCACGCTCGTTCGATATACTCGCCTGTGTCCGTATTAACTTTAATTTTATCGCCAATATTGACAAACTGAGGCACAGAGACCTTAAGACCGGTTTCCAAAACGGCTGGTTTGCCTCCGCTGGCCGCAGTCTGTCCCTTCATCATGACCTCGGTTTCAGTCACTTCTAATATTACACTCGTTGGCAGTTCGAGCCCAATCGGATTTTCATTATGAAAATTGATCAAAACGTCTGTATTGGGTAGCAAATACGGCGCCTGCTCTGCAAGTTCATCTGTCGGCAAGGTCAGCTGTTCATATGATTCATTATCCATAAAAACATAAGAATCGCCCTCAGCATAAAGAAACTGCATCTGACGCGGCTCAACATGTGCCTTTTCTACCTTGTCCTCTGAACGAAACCGTTCATTGAGTTTGGTACCGTCAACAACAGCTTTCATTTCCAGTTGAACGAAGGCTCCGCCTTTACCCGGTTTGACATGATTCTTTTTATTAACCCTCCAGAGTTTATTCTGGTATTCGATCAGATTGCCGACACGAACCTCAAAAGCAGAAATTTTCATAGCAAAATATAATAATCTTAAAAAGTCAGAAAAATAAGTGGCGTATTATAACGCCGCATAGCAACCATACATTTAAAATTAACGCCAGCCGATACAAGATTGGGATAATGTACTGATATCAAAAGCGCAGAATCTGATGCAGTTTCTGCACTTTACTTTCTCTGCAGGTCTTTCTACACTCCGTCCTAAAACAATACATCGGTTTGTCCGGCAAATCGGTCAACATTCAAACTAACTGATATGACAGGAAAACTGTATCTGATTCCAACACCTTTAAGCGACTGCAATCTGGACTGGATAATACCTGCCGCGGTAAAACAATCCATTCAACAACTTCGATATTTTATCGTCGAGCAGCCAAAAACAGCTCGACGATTTTTGAAGCAGATTGAATGCAAATACCCGCTGCAGGACATTCACATGGGAGTTCTCAACGTACACACCCGCACAAATGAACTCGAGACCCTGATGCAGCCTTTACTGGCTGGTCATGACATGGGTTTGTTATCTGAAGCCGGCTGTCCGGCTATCGCCGATCCGGGTAGCAACCTGGTTCGTCTCGCGCACCACAAACAAATCAAAATCATCCCTCTCACCGGTCCTTCATCAATACTGCTGGCATTAATGGCGTCAGGGCTCAATGGACAGCGGTTCTGTTTTCACGGTTATCTGCCAATTGATAGAAATGCACGCATACAGGCAATCACTGTGTTGGAAAAACAATCCGGCAAACAGGATCAAACACAGATTTTTATTGAAACTCCGTACCGGAATCAAAATCTCTTTGATTTGCTCGTAAAGACCTGCCGTGATGATACAGATTTGTGCCTCGCAATGCAGTTGACTTCCGTGGAAGAGCGTGTCATTACTCGATCAATCAAACAGTGGAAGCTGAAGCAACCGGATTTCCAAAAAATACCCGCCATTTTTTTATTGCATGCCAACCGGTGAGCTACTACTGGTTTTTTTTCTGAATGAATTCGATTTTATAACCGTCTGGATCTTCTACAAACGCAATCACAGTAGTGCCATGCTTCATCGGCCCTGCCTCCCGCGTTACTTTACCACCCCGCTTTCGGGTTTCTTCACAGGCAGCGTAGGCATCGTCGACCTCTATCGCTATATGACCGAAACCTTCACCAAGCTCATACCGATCAGTATCCCAGTTATGCGTCAATTCCAAAACAGTTCCATCGGCTTCATCCTGGTAACCGACAAATGCCAATGTGAATCGACCATCCGGATAATCCTTGCGCCGCAGCAAGCGCATACCCAACACTTGGGTATAAAATTCCAGTGATTTCTCAAGGTCACCGACTCGCAGCATCGTATGCAGAATTCGCATTACATTTTCACCATTTCAAAATCTTCCTTACGTGCACCGCATTCAGGACATGTCCAATTGATTGGAACATCTTCCCAGCGTGTACCCGGAGGTATGCCTTCTTCCGGCGCTCCCTTTTCTTCATCATAAATATAGCCGCAGATTAGACACATGTACCGATTATAGTTTTGATTTTCCTCAGTAGACATAATAGATCGTCATTCTCATTTGGGTTAAAATGGTATTTTACGGTATTAATGCATGTCACAGCCACCCCCAAATGTACTTTCGTTTGCTTCCAGCGACTCAAGCTGCGGTGCTGGCAGCCAGGCAGACATAATGACTATTGCGAGCATGGGATGCCATCCGCTTTCAGTTATCACAGCGCTAACTGTTCAGGACACCTCGGGTGTTCATGATCTGCTCCCACTTGAACCGGACTGGGTAGAGCGTCAAACCAGAACCATTCTGAATGACATACCTGTGCACGCATTCAAACTCGGCCTGCTTGGAAGCGACGCGATCATAAACGTCATTGCTGAAATTTTGTTGGATTATCCCGACATACCTGTCGTCATGGATCCAGTGCTGGCTTCCGGTCGTGGTGACGAATTAACCACTGAAATCATGATTAAATCAATTCGCAAATTACTGTTACCACGGGTCACGCTACTGACACCCAATAGCCTGGAAGCAAGGCGACTGGCTTTTGCAGACGAAGTCGACACTGCTTCATCACACAGTCACTCACTTGATGCGTGCGCTTCCAGGCTTCTTGATACAGGATGTGACTTTGTCCTGATTACTGGCACACATGAACACACTGCCCAGGTTACCAATTCGCTATACACACGCGGCAGGCTCATACGCACTGATAACTGGAAACGGTTACCTCACAGCTACCATGGCTCTGGATGTACGCTCGCATCTGCTATTGCCGCGTCTATTGCTTCCGGGCAAACGATAATCGACAGTGTTATTGCAGCGCAATCGTATACATGGGGGGCATTAAGCGCTGGTTTCCAACCTGGACTTGGACAATACATTCCCGATCGCCATTTCCGGAATAGCATTAAAGAACAAACTACCTGTACTCAGCAAAACATTGAAGAACAATAAAATATCCGGACTGTACGGAATAACACCCGACTTGGCAGACACCGACATTCTGCTCGAAAAAACCCGTCAAATACTTGAGGGCGGTGCCAGACTAATACAATTCCGGAACAAATCTGCCGACAAAACACTGTGCTTGCATCAGGCAGAGACGCTTCTGCAGCTTTGTCGAAAATATGATGTTCCCCTACTAATCAACGATAATGTGGAGCTCGCGTTACAGGTTGATGCCGATGGCGTTCATCTTGGCACGAAGGATATGGACATTGCCTTGGCTCGAAAGCAGCTGGGGTTGGATAAAATCATCGGCGCTTCCTGTTATAACCGCATAGAACTTGCTGTACAAGCAGTTGCTAAAAGCGCCGATTATGTCGCTTTTGGCGCATTTTTTCCCACGTCCACCAAACATGATACAGTTGATGCATCAATTGATATTGTGCGGCACGCCAAAAGTGTTCTCGATATACCGGTGATCTGTATTGGCGGCATTAACTCGCACAATGCGCGGTCTTTAATCGCAAACGGTGCTGATGCACTAGCTGTATGCCAGGCGATATATCAGACGGGGGACGGACGAGAATCAGCTGCTACGATTTCAAAGTTGTTTAGCTGATTTCATTCAGTTTAATTTTTTTATTTTTTATTTTTCTTGAGAGCAATTCAATGACTTCACGAAATCAACAATTATTTGAACTATCACAAAAAATTATTCCCGGCGGTGTCAATTCACCAGTACGCGCGTTCAAATCTGTTGGCGGCAATCCCGTTTTCTTTCAACGGGGACAAGGAGCGCACGTATGGGATGTCGACGGCAAGTCTTACATTGATTATGTCGGATCCTGGGGACCATTGATTTTAGGTCATGCACATCCGGATGTCGTCAAAGCCGTCCAGAAGACATCAGAAAATGGCCTCACCTTTGGAGCACCAACCGAGGCGGAACTGGAAATTGCTGAATTGATCTGTAAACTGGTCCCATCTATCGAGCAGGTAAGGCTGGTCAGTTCAGGCACTGAAGCAGGTATGAGTGCCATCCGCCTGGCACGTGGCTTTACCGGTCGCAACAAAATCATTAAATTTGAGGGTTGCTATCATGGGCACGATGATTCTCTGCTGGTTAAAGCCGGTTCTGGCGCATTAACGTTCGGCAATCCAAGTTCAGCGGGTGTACCGCAGGAAATCGCAGGCCACACAATTGTACTGGATTTTAACGATGTCGCCGGTGTAGAAGAAACGTTTAAACAAATCGGTAAAGAGATCGCGGCGGTTATTGTTGAGCCGGTTGCTGGCAATATGAATCTGATCACGCCCAAACCTGGATTCCTTGAAACCCTTCGTACATTATGTACTCAACATGGCAGCGTGTTGATTTTTGATGAAGTCATGACGGGATTTCGTGTCGGTCTTGAGTGTGCACAGGGTGTCTATCAAATTCAACCCGATCTAACAACACTTGGCAAAGTGATTGGTGGCGGCATGCCAATGGCGGCTTTTGGTGGTCGTCAGGATATCATGCAATGTCTGGCACCTGTCGGTGCTGTGTATCAGGCGGGTACATTATCAGGCAATCCTGTTGCCGTCGCAGCTGGATTGACAACGCTGAAACTGATTCAGAAACCAGGATTTTATGACAATCTTTCTGATACAACGCGCCAGTTAACAGACGGTTTGACCACCTGCGCGCAAAAACACGGAATTGATTTTTGCGCGCAATCAATCGGCGGCATGTTTGGGCTTTATTTCAGCAAAAATATTCCGGCCAGCTTTGCTGAAGTGATGGCCTGTGATAAAAACGCCTTTAACCGGTTTTTTCATGCAATGCTGGATAAAGGGATATATTTTGCACCTTCAGCTTTTGAAGCCGGTTTTGTCTCTACCACGCATGGCAGCAAGGAAATTAACGAAACATTAAGCGCTGCAGAGAATATTTTTGCAGCCTGGTAAAACTGGCAGAACACAAAAAAAGCGGCAGGCGCCTGCTATCAACCTTTTGATGATACTGATACGCCTGACGCTTTATTGGCTTGAAATAATTAAAATCACGACAAACTACAACTGCACAACATCTATATCCTGTACCACACACTTTTTGCCGCTTTCACCACCAGGGCTGCAAAACCGTCAGCCGACTGACGCGCAACCAGGGAATATAACAAACAGGATTACTGCACATCCATACTTTGGATATACTCGGCAACTGCACGTTTTTCCGCCCCACTCATTCGTGTGAGCACCTTTTGCATAACACCGTTATCGTTTCCACGCTCGGCCTTGTTAAACAGATCCAGCTGTGTGTATGTATATTCGGCATGTTGGGCTGCTAACGCGGGGTAATGCGGTGGAATTCCCGTACCGGTTGGTCCGTGGCAGCTTGCACAGGCAGGCACGCCATTTTCTATATTACCGCCGTGATACATAATTTTTCCCATTTCGAGGAGATCTTCATCACTGCTGATGTTTCCGGCCGGCTCTGGTGTCTGGGCAGCATAATAGGCAGCAACATCTTCCATATCCTGCTGTGAAAGTGGCGCAACCATAGATGCCATCACAGGGCTGTTTCGATTGGGTTTTTCACCTTCTTCGGCTTTAAAATCCATTAACTGTTTAGTAATATACTCGGCGTGCTGACCAGCCAGACTGGGGTTGATCGGTATAATGCTATTACCATCTGGATTATGGCATCCTGCACAGACACCCGCCGCGATCTCCTGGCCTCTGGCAACATCACCTGCAGCAAAAGCCGGTGACGATAATGCGATAACCAGAGTGCTTGCCACGACAAAGCTATTTTTCAAAATTTTCATAATTTCATGTATTCCGTATTTTTATGCCATTAAAATTCTGTTATTTTTAAGGATAACTCTTAATTCCTGGAATAACATGTTATTTTATCAAGGCATAGCATTGTTCACAACAAGATTCATTGAAAGTGTCCGCCTCTATTGAGTCACTGAATGAAAATAATTTTTTTCCTGCTTCTGGCTGCAAATATTCTGCTGTTAGCATTGCAAGTCTCCCAACCGGTAATGCAGACAAGGGATAATAATTCCGATACTCATGTTGTAAATTCAGAAAAAATCATTTTATTGCCAGCTGAGGTAAGCTGCATTGTGTGGGGAAATTTTTCGCTTACAGAAATAGAATCCGCTGAGACAGCCCTGCAGGCGCTAGATCTGAACACACCCTACCGAGTAACCTCAGCCGCACCACTGACACAGTATCGAGTTCACACTGTTCCGTTTGAAGATCAGCAGGCTGCTGATAGAGAAATTAACAAATTTCGAAATTCTGGTATCAGCAGCTTTCGCATACTGGAACAGGGCACCTGGTTTAATTCGATTTCCTTTGGTGAGTTTGCTGACGAGTTATCGGCACAAAAGCTGCAAAAAAAACTCAACCTTCAGGAAATAACGGGCACAATTATCAGTAAGTATCTAATCAAACAAAAAAAAATTTCAATTTTTGAAGCAGATACCAGCAAGAATATTGCATTACAGTCGTTGATTGAGCAATTTCCGGACAGCAAGCTGACACAGACCACCTGTGAACGCTTATAATATTTCACAAATCAAATTAAACTCGTTTTGCTTGAAATATCATTGAATCACTTATGCAAGTAACCATAAAAACACCACAAGAAATCGAAAAAATGCGTGTTGCAGGCAAGCTGGCCTCCGAGGTTCTGGACTACATCTCACCATTCGTAAAACCCGGCATAACAACTGAAGAACTGGATTCGTTATGTCACCATTATATGGTTGACGTGCAAAAGACCATACCTGCACCTTTAAATTATGCCCCAAAGGGCCATAAACCCTACCCCAAATCCATCTGCACCTCGGTCAACAATCAGATTTGCCACGGCATTCCAGGCCAGAAAAAGCTCAAAAACGGTGATATCGTCAACATTGATGTCACCGTCATCAGCCAGGGTTATCATGGCGATACCAGCCGTATGTTTTATGTTGGGGAACCGTCCATTCAGGCCAGACGGCTTTGTGAAGTAACCTTGGAAGCCATGTGGCGCGGAATAGACATGGTCAAACCAGGCAGCCATCTTGGAGATATAGGCCATGCTATTCAAAAACTCGCCGAAGGGGTTGGTTATAGCGTCGTTAGAGAGTTTTGTGGTCATGGTATCGGCAAAAAATTTCACGAAGATCCGCAGGTACTGCACTACGGAAAAGCAGGAACAGGACTTGAACTCAAACCGGGCATGACGTTTACCATAGAGCCGATGATTAACACAGGAAAGGCTGCAATCCGTTACTTGCCCGATGGTTGGACAGTGACCACTAAAGATGGCAGTTTGTCTGCTCAATGGGAACATACCGTACTGGTAACCGAGGATGGACATGAAGTTCTGACTGTCTCTAAGGGCGCGACGCTCAAACCTACCTACCGTTTTTGATTATCAACCATTCACATGATAACCCGCAGCCATAACCGCACCAACGCACAGATTCGCCCTGTTAAAATTAACCGGAACTATATCAAACACGCCGACGGCTCCGTGCTGATTGAATACGGGCATACAAAAGTCATCTGCAACGCCAGTGTCAGTGAAAAGGTGCCTCCTTTTCTCAAGGACAAAAATCAGGGGTGGCTGACAGCAGAATATGGCATGCTTCCTTGCTCGACTCATGAGCGCATTCAACGTGAAGCCGCGCGCGGAAAACAATCTGGGCGCACTATGGAAATTCAGCGACTGATCGGTCGCTCATTGCGCGCAATCATTGATCTGAATATGCTTGGAGAACGAACCATCCAGATCGACTGCGACGTAATTCAGGCTGACGGCGGCACACGGACAGCCAGTATTACCGGTGCATTCGTCGCTTTGCACGATGCTGTAGAACGTCTGTTGTACCAGCAGCTTATCGAAACATCTCCGATTCTGGATCATGTTGCGGCAGTTTCAGTGGGTATTTACCAGGGTGCGGCAGTACTCGATCTGGATTATCAGGAAGACTCAGCGTGTGATACTGACATGAATGTGATCATGACAGGAAGCTCCGGCATTGTGGAAATACAGGGCACAGCTGAAGGAACAGCTTTCACGCGTAACGAACTCGATCAAATGCTTGATCTGGCAGAAACCGGCATTCAGGAACTGATATCAATACAGAAATCCGCTTTAGGGGCACACTGATTTGATAAATGATATAAAAAAACTGGTGATAGCCAGCGGCAACCCGGGTAAATTGCGCGAATTCAGCGCACTGCTTGATCCATTCGGTTTAGAGCTGTTGCCGCAATCAGCATTTGAAATTGCAGAAATTGATGAGCCGCATCCCACGTTTATTGAAAATGCACTCATCAAAGCCAGGCACGCCAGCCGCCATACCGGTTTACCTGCGTTGGCCGACGATTCCGGCATCTGTGTTAACGCCTTAAATGGCGCACCTGGCGTTCTGTCGGCACGTTTCGCTGGTGAACCGAAATCGGATCAGCGAAACAACCAGAAGCTGGTCGACACACTCAGTCAGACACCTGACCGCAGCGCTTATTATTATTGTGTTATCGTGCTGTTGCGACACGCTGACGACCCACAACCCATCATTTCAGAAGGATTGTGGCACGGCAACATTATCTTGACTCCACGCGGCGATGGCGGATTTGGCTATGATCCTTACTTTTACATCCCGGAGTTGAAGAAAACGGCAGCTGAACTGCGCTCAGATGTCAAAAACACAATCAGCCACCGGGGCAAGGCACTTACCCGTCTGATAGAAAACCTACAGCGATAAATTTTATCCGCTCTATCACAGCTTCACTGTTGTATCGTGTAATAACACGTATTCACAGCAAACGCACTTATCAGACAGTTCCGAAAAAACCGGCTTATTTTTCCGTAATTTCACGGTCAAAGCGTTTCAACACATGCTGTGTCATATTTTTCGCAAGCTCCTCTTTGCCATAAAAGACTGTACCGAGATTATCACTGCGCAACAGTTCTGATTCATCTTCATTATTGGTTCGTATTACGACCTCGATGTCCGGATTTAGCGTACGCGCAGTTTTCACCATTTGACGCACATTGATCGGATCAGGCACTGCAACAACAAGCATCGAAGCTTCTGCTATGTGCGCCTGGATCAGCACTGATGGTTCCGATGCATCACCGGAAACGGCCGCCAGCTCCTGATTGCGTAAATCCTGTACACGTTCACGTATTTGATCGACCACAATATATGGTATATCCCGCTGACTCAAAACACGGGCAATACGCTTGCCAACTTGCCCATAACCGACAATAACAACTTGTTTTTCAAGATATTTGCGCTCAGTACTCATAGGCAGTTCGGCATACGGATCGTCGCGAGTAGCCAGGCGGCGTGCGAATTCTGAATAACGAGTAATCAACCCGCTGACAGGCGTAATGACCGCGAAAGCGATCGGATTAAAGGCAATCGAAATCAAGGCACCGGCAAGCACCAGACTCATTCCTTCAGCAGGTAACAGGTTAAGAGACAAGCCAAGACCAGCCAGAATAAATGAAAATTCACCAATCTGCCCCAGGCTAGCCGCAACCACCAGCGCCGTATTCAACGGATAACGGAATACCAGCACCAAAGACAATGCGGCAATGGATTTTCCAACAATTATAATGGCCGCAACACCCAGCACATGCAAAGGTTCTTTTATCAGCACGAACGGATCGAACAACATTCCGACCGAAACAAAAAAGAGCACAGCAAATGCATCTCGTAATGGAAGCGACTCTTCAGCAGCACGTTGACTGAATTTTGATTCACGCATCACCATTCCGGCAAAAAACGCGCCCAAAGCAAACGATACGCCGAATAATTCCGCTGCACCATAGGCAATACTGATGGCAAAAGCAACAACAGCCAGTGTAAACAATTCACGTGATCCTGTTTCGGCAACATGCCACAACAACCAGGGCAGCAGTCGGCGACCGACAATCAACATCAGTGCGATAAAAACAGATACCTGCAACAGTGTATAGGCCACAGTCTGCCATAATGACACTGTGGTATCGGCAGAAGATTCTCCAGAATCCCCCAGCAAATGCGCAAATGAAGGTAACAACACCAGTATTAAAACCGTAACCAGATCCTCGACAATCAGCCAGCCAACTGCAATACGGCCGTTCATGGTTTCCAGCAAACCGCGCGCCTCAAGGGCCTTGAGCAATACAACCGTACTGGCACATGACAGCGATAAACCAAGCACCAGGCCTGCTGGCATATCCCAGCCCCACGATGCGGCCAGCATCATGCCAAGCACGGTTGCGACTGTCATTTGAACAATTGCCCCAGGCACTGCTATGCGTTTAACTGCAAGTAAATCACCTAGGGAAAAATGCAGACCGACACCAAACATCAATAACATTACACCGATTTCAGCCAACTCAGACGCAATCTGCGTGTCTGCAACAAAGCCGGGCGTATAAGGACCAATGGCAATTCCGGCCAGCAAATAACCAACAAGTGCGGGAACTCTCAACTTCTCTGCAATAAAACCAAGCATCAAAGCAAGGCCAAAGCCGGCCGCAATTGTTGTTATCAGAATCAGGCTGTGTTCCATAAAATTTCCTTTTTGTTATTTGAGAACGTCAATGGTAAAGTTTACATTAGAGAGCTGCGAATCAGCTGTGACGATTTGTCATCCGCTCGATAGACTAATAAACGCGTTGTTTCTTACCGACCCAATTATAATGGATCGTTTCCAGCGTGTGAGCCGCTTATGCATACAAACAGCAACCCTTCCAACACACTTATTCATTCAATGATGCGGGCTGAAATATACGATCATCCCGTAGAATCCATTAAACTCATTGAAACGCATATTTCCTGGGTTATCTTGACTGGCACTTATGCCTATAAGATAAAAAAACCCTACAACCTTGGGTTTCTCGATTTTTCCTCCTTGTCGCAACGCAGGCAGTTTTGCCTTGAAGAACTGCGCCTGAATAAGCGGCTTGCCGCCTCCGTTTATCTCGACATTGTTGCCATATCGGGCAGCGTTACGCACCCAGTTTTACAGGGGCCTGGAGAAACCATTGAATATGCAGTTAAGATGGCTCAGTTTCCTCAAGAAGCTCAACTCGATGTCATGCTCGCTGATGGTAAACTTGGTAATAAGCATATTGATGCATTCGCGCACCTGCTGGCGGAATTCCACCAAAATACCGAAACGGCCAGTGCAGATACCTGTTTTGGCAACCCTGAACATGTTTATCAGCCTGTTGCACGGACATTTGAAAAAATCCGCTTATGCACCCAAGTACAGCAACACAGTAGACACCTGGCAGAATTGGAAAATTGGGCCGAGTCCTTTTTTTCGACTCATAAACACCTGTTTGAAAATAGAAAACATGACGGTTTTATTCGGGAATGCCACGGCGATCTGCATTTACGCAACCTGCTTTGGTTAAATGGCAAACCACTCGCTTTCGATTGTCTTGAATTTGATCCTAATTTACGCTGGATAGACACACTCTCCGATATTGCATTTCTAGTCATGGATTTGCAGGACAGACAACATCCGCAACTGGCTTATCACTTCCTGAATACCTATATGGAGTGTTG
Source organism: Nitrosomonas marina (assembly GCF_900110145.1). GTDB lineage: Bacteria > Pseudomonadota > Gammaproteobacteria > Burkholderiales > Nitrosomonadaceae > Nitrosomonas > Nitrosomonas marina. Next base: position 172,088 of record NZ_FOCP01000004.1, read on the forward strand.
CGGTGACTACTCCGGTCTACAGGTATTTCGCTTCTATCTGGTCTACCGCGCAGTCATCCGCGCGATGGTGAATGCAATCAGTGCTGAAGAAACAGACACCGCACTTGAGAAAAGACACAAAGCTGTAAAAGATTGCCATGCCTATCTGACGCTTGCACAGTCATACACCAGCCCCAACAATCCGGTTCTGATCATTGTACACGGCCTATCTGCTTCAGGGAAAAGCACGCTATCAGAAATAGTGCTCGAGCATATCGGCGCAATTCGCATACGCTCAGATGTAGAGCGAAAACGAATGTTTGGTCTTCTCGATACTACAGGCACGATAAACAGCGATTCGAATACCGGTCTCACACATAACCGAACTGAGAAATTTACACATATTTATTCGCAAAAAGCCAGCGACGAGACTTATACTCAACTTTACAAGTTGGCCGATGATGCACTCGCATCCGGCTTTTCTGTGATTGTCGATGCAGCTTTTCTCAAATACAATAAACGGCGTAGCTTTTTGAAACTGGCTCAAAACCGAAATATACCTTTCGTCATGCTATCGTTGATTGCATCTCCCGATACGCTACGCCAACGCATACAAGCAAGACCAAAAGGTGTCTCAGATGCCGATATTTTTGTTCTTGAGCAGCAACTGCGCACAGCTGAACCCGTACACGAAGATGAACTACCATTTCAAATAATCGTCGATACGGAAAAAAATTTGAATTTATACAAACTGACTTCAGCGATCATTGAAAAGAGCCGCCAACAACAATAAATTTACATATTTTAAAACGGTTATCTTATCCTCACCTGACTCCAACATATAGTATTCTTATTTTTTGACTTCCTGGAAAATCAAATTTCCGCACCCAAGTGGAACCAGGATGTTATCCATTGAAGCCGTTTTAGCTCTATAATCCATTTATGATACAGGATACCTGTGTGGCCCAAAGACGGTCTGCCGAAAACTTTTTTGATTGTTATACATGAAGCTCTATATCTTTGCCGTAGGTAACAAAATGCCTGATTGGATAAACTCCGCTTTTTCAGAATATGCTAAACGTCTTTGCCAGGAAATAAAAGTACACTTGTTCGAAATAAAGCCTGAAAAACGAACCAGCGGCAAGCATAAAGAGCAGGTACTACAGGCTGAATGGCAGCGTATTGAAGCGGCAATACCTGCAGGATGTCGCATCATAGCACTTGACGAACATGGCGAGCAATGGACGACCGTTCAGCTTGCCAATACTATAAAGCGATGGATGTTTGAAGGCAGTGATTATGCATTTGTTATTGGTGGCGCAGATGGATTACATGACGAGATTAAATCAAACGCTCAGCACTCCCTGGCTCTGTCCAAACTAACTTTTCCGCATGGCCTTGTTCGCGTGATGCTCATTGAGCAACTTTATCGCGCTGTTTCACTGATTAAGAACCATCCCTATCATCGCATATAATCACGACTTTAAGAATTGGTTGTTAAAATTTATATTTTGAAATATTTATCATTATGGCGTTCCCGGAAAATAAGATTTATCTCGCATCACGCAGTTTGCGCAGACGAGAACTGCTTAAGCAGATTGGTGTTAAATTTAAAATTTTACTTATGCGAGAGACTTTAAGCCGCCCCAGTGACATCGACGAGACACCATTAAAAGATGAATCACCGAATGATTACGTCTATCGCATTACCAGCACAAAAGCAGAAGCAAGCTGGTTGCGACTGACTCAGAGGCAATTACCATTACTACCTGTATTGGTGGCAGATACCGTAGTTTCATTGGATGGTTGTATTCTTGGAAAACCAAAGAATCAGGCGCATGCTGAAGAAATGCTAACCGCTCTTTCGGGCCGGTCTCATCAGGTACTGACTGCTATTGGCATTGTCTTTAAAAATAAAACACAAATAAAGCTGTCGACTACAACTGTCCGTTTTCGTGATATCACGCCACAGGAAATCCGCTACTGTATTGATTATGACAATGTATATGACAAAGCCGGGGCCTATGCAATTCAGGGGTTAGCTGCAGTTTTTATTGCTGATATCAATGGAAGTTACAGTGGCGTCAAAGGACTACCGCTGTTTGAAACATCACAATTGCTGGAAGAGGTGGGGATAGAAATTTTCAAATAATTACAGCTATGTAGCATAGTGATCTTTGTTTTAATCCATTCATAGCATTATATTATTGTTGTTTGATTTGCCTGTCTCTTTCTATGGATAATGAAATTCTAATCAACATTACACCTCAGGAAACCCGTGTTGCCATCCTGGAGCAAGCTGTTACCCAGGAGCTACATATTGAACGCACCAGCAATTGCGGCATTGTCGGAAATATTTATCACGGACGTGTTAGCCGTGTTTTACCGGGTATGCAGTCCGCTTTTATCGATATTGGACTTGAGCGTGCGGCTTTCCTGCATGTTGCCGACATTTGGGAACCCAGCCACAACGGTCGATTGACTCAGCCCATCGAAAAATTATTATTCGAAGGAAACTATATCCTGGTTCAGGTTATTAAAGACGCAATAGGCATGAAAGGTGCACGCCTGTCCACACAAATCAGTCTGGCAGGGCGTATGCTTGTTTATTTACCTCAGGAAACCCATATCGGCGTATCGCAACGTATTGAGGATGATGTCGATCGTGAGTTTTTACGTAAAAAATTAATGCAGGTGCTGCCGCAGGAAGAGTCCGGTGGCTATATAATACGCACAATGGCTGAAACTGCAGATGAAAATGATCTCAGAGCAGATATCGACTATCTGCATAAACTCTGGAGCAACATTCAAGAAACCGCCATAACCGCTTCTTCTCCTGTACTACTCTACCAAGATTTGGATTTGAGCCATAGAGTTCTGCGCGATTTTGTTAATGAGAATACATCATGCATACAGATCGATTCACGAGAAAATTACCAGCGCCTGATTGCATTTGCTCGTTGCTATATGCCAAACATAGCCGATCGAATTTCGTTATATACCGGCGAGCGTCCCTTGTTTGATCTTTATGGTGTCGATGACGAAATTCAAAAATCTTTAGCAAAACGTGTCAATCTGAAATCCGGAGGGTATCTCATCATAGATCAAACTGAAGCGTTAACCACCATGGATGTCAACACAGGTGGGTTTATTGGAGTACGCAACTTTGATGACACAATTTTTAAAACCAATCTGGAAGCCGCCCAAGTGATTGCCAGGCAACTGCGTTTACGCAATATTGGCGGCATTATTGTTATCGATTTCATCGACATGGATTCAGAAGAGCATAAAAGAGCAGTCTTGACTGAATTCAAGAAAGCGCTTTCAAAAGATCGGACACGCATGACTGTTAACGATTTCAGCCCACTTGGTCTCGTCGAAATGACACGCAAACGCATGCGTGAAAGCCTATCTCATATTCTCTGCGAGCCATGCCCAACCTGTAGTGGACGCGGAGAAATTAGAACTGCACAAACGGTTTGTTACGAGATTCTGCGGGAACTATTGCGGGAATCGCGGCAATTTGATGCCAATGAATTCCGCATACTCGCATCCCAGCAGGTTATAGATTTATTCCTTGATGAAGAGTCCCAAAGCCTTGCACAACTTGTTGATTTTATTGCTAAACCTATCAGTCTTCAAGTGGAAGAAACTTATTCTCAGGAACAATATGATGTAATTATTATGTAGCAGTCATGAGTATAACCAGTTTGACAACCAGTCATACTCACGAATTTTAAAATAACTAAAATCCCAGGCTTGCCAATAAGTCATCAACTTGATCCTGATTAGTCACTGCTTCAGATGATTTCTCAGGGTTTGTCACAGGACCATTCAGTAGTCCGTCATTGGTTATTTTCTGCTTATTTGCAGGTGGCACATTTGCCAACAGAAGTTGAACAAGATCATGTTCCAGTCGTTGTACCGTATGCGTGATTTTTTTTATCACCTGGCCCGTCAAATCTTGAAAATCCTGGGCCATCATGATCTCCATTAACTGTGCATTTGTTGCATCAGTCTGTTCGGGTACTCTGTCAATAAAACTGAGTGTTTCGATCAATAACTGTTTGAATTTTTCTGTATTTGGCTGTAATCGTTGCTCTTCGAACGCGAGCTTCCACTTTTCAGAAAGCTGGATCGCTTCCAATGAGAGTTTCTCTTGAATAGGCATGGTAGTCTCGGTTGCATTCAGAACCCGTTCTGCCGCCTGTTCTGTTTTAGTGGCCACATACGCCAGTTTATCCTGAGCTTCAGGTACCTCTGATACAAGTGACTCTATACGTTTATCATAACCAAGTTCACGCAAACTATTATGCAGATTACGTGTCAGGCAGCCAACCTGGTCAAGTATATTCCTATCCTCTTCATTTGGTTTCGCTGACACGCCGGAAGATTTAGAATCGACAATTTGTTGAAGAGGACTTGTATTGACTGGATGTGACATTTCATCGACTGCTTGCATCAATATCGTTTCCGGAACAACATGTTCAGATGCACCTGTATTGTTTTCTATCTCCGGCGGTATTATCGATTCAGTTGTTTGAGCTGATGGTGCACAATTCGAATGTTTATTACTGGAATTGTTATCACCAGAACATGACTGTAGATTATCTTCTATAGTTGCTGAATCCGTTTCAGCAGGCGTGCCCATTTGCGCAGATTCAGATATTTCGTGCATGTTATTAGAGGATAGCATGCCTGTTTCCTCCCGAATATATGTATTCGTATTCATGTCTGGACTCTTTGGTATATTTGTAAACTTGATATCAGTATCTCCTCAGGCAGATACCTTGTTTTCCATATTCTGAAAAATTTTGTTTAGTTTTTCATCAAGTACTGCGGCTGTGAAAGGTTTCACAATATAGCCGCTAGCGCCAGCCTGAGCTGCAGCAATAATGTTTTCTTTTTTTGCTTCCGCAGTTACCATGAGTACAGGAATTTTGCTCAACCTCTCATCAGCGCGCACAGTCTGCAGCATTGTAAGTCCATCCATATTGGGCATATTCCAATCAGATACTACAAAATCGTAATTACCATCTTGAAGTTTACGCAATGCAACAGCGCCATCTTCCGCTTCATCTACATTAATAAAACCAAGTTCCTTCAACAGATTACGTACAATTCTACGCATTGTTGAAAAATCATCTACAACCAAGAATTTTAAATTTTTATCTGGCATTCTGTACTCCAATTAAACTCAGGTTCAAACAATTTACGTTTATCCATGAATCAAAATCGACAAAGCGCATGTTCATTTACCCATTTATCGGCAAATCATTTAGAAACTTAACAGAGACTGCTACAGTAGCTTGGCATTGTTGGTATCAGGTACTTTTAGTATCACAGGAAAAATAAAAAAGGTACGAGTTTTATTGATGATTAAACGCAGCACCGGTGCAACTGCCAGGCCGATCACCGGCCGGTCCGACCCGATATTACAACAGTTTGCCTACAAGCCACACTTAATATATTGTTGTGAGTCACGATCCCCTGTTTACTGAATACTTTCCGAGCCTCACTTGGGTTGTAAGAATAATTGTAAAACTACGTGCCTGAATACAATCTGAATAGCCCGTTAACGATATGGTTTTGCAACACCTTGTGAAGAAGCCGGGTTCAGTTTTGCAGAAAACAGACCGCTAGAGACTATCATGCTACCTCCCACAATTTCCTTCCATGTTAGCGTTTCACCCGCAAGCACATAGGATGCTATTGCAGCTACAACCAGTTCAAACATCAAAACGATAATTGCCCGATTTGCCGGCACGTATGTCAGCCCATACTGAACTACAATACTTAAGACAAACATCAAAATGCCAACTGACAGCAAAACCATCCAGCTTTGCAAATTAATTTCTGAAATAACGGGCGGCAGCGCTAAAATAAAACTGCAGCCAAACCCTATTACAGTCGCACCAAGCCAGATAGCAATTGATTTAATCTGGATTGAATGCGACTGATCCTTACGAATGAGCACATTAACCAATGCATACATCATGCCGCCGAGTAACCCCATCCAGTCACCGTAAGAATCAGGTAAAGGAACAAGTGTTTCCGGCTGCCAAAGCATGACTATTGCCCCGACAACTGAAAGCGCCATAACAGCGAACCCTTGCGTACTCAGTTGTTCGTTCAGCAGTATTCTGGCAAAAACAGCTGTCCATAATGGCGCTAAATAAAATAATAGAAGTACGCGGACAATTTCTCCATGAATAATGGCGAGAATATATGCGACATTCGCCCATCCAGCAAAAAAACATATCCAAAACAATAAATGAGCATTTTCATTGAAAATATTGGCATTTCGAATATTTTTATAAAACAGAACCACACCCAGGACCAGGGCGATCAGGTAAGTAAATGTTGTTACAACCACGCCGTTTATCCCGGCTTGTTCCAATTCGCGAATTGGGTACCAGACCAGACCCCATATAAAAGCACCAAATATTAAAGCCGCAATGGGCAACCGCACAGATCGCTGGTTAGTATGCAGCATTGATTAAATTCTCAATAAAAAATAAAAAACGGGAATTTGAACGGATTGATTTGCTTGACAGCTATTGATTATTCAATGATTCTTAAGATTGTTTCAGATGAAAAATATAAAAATTGATCCACTTAAAATACGTATTAATCATTATTATCGCGCACAAACTATAGATACAAAAAAACCCGTCTGATACGGGTTTTTTTGTTTTCGGTGATTATACTTTTTCCAGTTTAATTCACAAAATTACAGATCGTTCTTCTTGAATCTTTGTCCATTACTTTTGTAATTTAAACAATCAATAAATAGCGTTATTGGATTACTTTAGGCGTAACAACGCAAACGTTGAGAAAAAGATCTTAATACTTCTATACCGCTTTCTTCGGCACGCTTACACCAGTCTTCCAACTGTTTGACCAGTTCATCTTTGGATGCTGTAGAGCGTTGCCAAATCTCGATCAATTCTTCTCTCATATTGTAAATTGTATCGAGAGTTTTGGTTTTACTAAGAACTTGACTGAGAGTTTCGCGTTCATGCGCCTGTAGTGTTTTTGCATCAGCCAGGAGCCAGCGTTTTAGTGTTGATTTATCAATATCGTAATGCGAAATTGACTCTTTCAGATGAACAATCTCTTCTGCAAAGGCAACCTTCAGTGATTTTGAATATTTGGCCAGAACTTCATAGCGATGAGAAATTACTGCCTGCAGTGTATCCAGATCACATTGTGTTTTCTCTCTGTTAAATCTTAACTTGGGCGCAACTTTTTTAACTTTCGCCAGCCCCATCATTTCCAGTAGCCGTATATACAGCCATCCAATATCAAACTCATACCACTTATTTGACAACCGGGCAGACGTTGCATACGCATGGTGATTGTTATGCAGCTCTTCACCACCGATCAGAATACCCCATGGCACAATATTGCGACTGGCATCTTCCGCCTGAAAATTACGATACCCCCAGTAGTGTCCTATACCATTAATTACACCAGCAGCAAAAACCGGCGTCCACATCATTTGAATAGCCCAGATGGTTAACCCAATCGGACCAAACAGTATCACATTGATAATCAACATCAATACAATACCTTTTGCGCTGTGTTTACTGTAAATATTCCGTTCAACCCAGTCATCCGGCGTACCATAACCGTAGCGTTCCAATGTTTCTTTATTTTTCGATTCAATCCGATATAGTTCTGCACCTTCAGTCAGAACTTTTTTGATACCGTATATCATTGGACTGTGCGGATCATCCGAAGTCTCGCATTTGGCATGGTGTTTACGATGAATCGCTGTCCATTCTTTTGTCACCATACCAGTAGTCAACCAGAGCCAGAAACGAAAAAAATGGCTGGGGATAGGATGAATATCCAGCGCCCTATGGGCTGAATGGCGATGTAAATAAATAGTAATACTGGCAATTGTAATATGCGTTACAACAAGTGTAACCACAACATATCCCCACCAAGGCATATCTACAACACCTGAAATTAAATTGAGAAAATCTGAAATCATAAAAGACCGTCCTTCTTAAAACCTGAATCCTGTAAACAAGTTGATAATAGAATTATTATAATGAAAAAACTTACTTGTCCAGACACCTGCTGGTTTTTTCTGAAACATGAATTACAGCACAAGCATGGCAATTCAAATTATACAAATCCAGTTGTCAACAAGTATTCTTTCTTAATCTTCAATACCTGTAAGCGTATTTAATTTTAATTAAAAACCACATTTCTTCTGTCAAACTGATTGACAGATTGATATTTAGCACTCCACATCTTAACACTTTAATGACAGCGACTGTCAAAATTTGTCACATGAATTTAACGTATTCTAAATCCAATCCATGGTAAAAGCGAACCTATAATTTAACCAAGTCACTAACAATTCGATCTGCAAAACAGAATCATAAAGCACTGACAATTATTAAATATGGCATAAACGCCAACTGCCGGTTGCCAGATCATTCAACGAATAATCACCGATCGCAAACCGAATCAATCTCAATGTCGGGTGCCCAACTGCAGCGGTCATTCGCCGTACCTGACGGTTTTTTCCTTCGTGTATGACGAGTTTTATCCAGGCCGTAGGAATATGTTTGCGAAAACGTACTGACGGTGTTCTTGGCCACAGATTTTCAGGCACACTCATCAGCTCAGCCGTAGCCGGTTGCGTTTTATAATCCTTAATCATCACCCCACGACGCAGTTGCTTTAAAGCGCTTTTGTTTGGAATACCTTCCACCTGAGCCCAATATGTTTTGGGCAACTTGTATTTCGGGTGGCTGATCCGGTTTTGCAGACTCCCATCATCAGTTAATAACAACAAACCTTCACTGTCAGCGTCCAAACGACCAGCTGCATAAAAACCCGACAGGGATATGAAATCCTTTAGCGAACAGTGGCCAGAAACCGCGGTAAACTGACTAACTACCCCATATGGCTTGTTAAATAATATCAATCGTGACATCAAATTGACTACGGCATCTTATCAGCAGCATCGGCAAGCAAAAAAGTCCTTCACATACTCAGAAACAAAGCTGTGAGCAGGTGTGAAAAAAAACATCTCTACCACAGGTTCAGTTAACAGTAAGAGTAAGCAACAAAAGATTTAGGATTTAGACTTTCACCTGACCCCAGCGTTCACACAATATCCCAATCATCACACAATGCGATTGCTGTTCTTTAAAGTCCTCAAATAAAGACTGATAAGACACGAACACCATTGGGAGCGTCATTAGTAACCCAAACTGCACTCTTTGTTGCCTGCTCCGTGCCCTCCTACTCGTTCAATTACCGCACCAAATTATAAACAAACGCTTACTGTTGCTGAACCTGAAGCGCCGTATCAGGAGAATATCTGGGCCGCAAAACTAGCACAACCTTTCGTCTGGATGTTGCCCCATGCTTTAGCACGACCTGATTTCGCGGTACACCGAAACATTTTGCAAGATATTTCACCAGCGCAGCATTTGCTTTGCCTTCAGTCGGTGCAGCCGCTATCTTTATTTTTAACGCATCACCGTGCAACCCAGAAACCTCAGTCCGTTTCGCTCCAGGCTGTATATACAAAGTTAAAGTACAGTATTGCTTGCTTTCATACTGATACCAGGTCATACAAGTTATTAATCACACTATTAATCTGGCCATGATGAACTGACAGTGTTTTAATCAAGTATTGACCTGATTTCCATGTGAACGCCGGCCACCACCATCAGTAACAATTGGATAACAATCAGCACAAATAATGGCGAAAGGTCCACATTGGCAATTGGGGGAATACGACGTCGAAAGACAGATAAAAATGGTTGCGTGAATGTATTAAGCAAAGGCGCAATCGGACTATAGGGGTTGACCCATGAAATAATCGCCTGGGCTATTATCATGAACAGCACAATATAGAGCGTCATCTTGATAATTTCGACCATTCCCAGCAAACCCATCACGGTTCCCGCAGAAATCATATTTGAGCCGAATTCAAATCCCTGATACAAATACACGGTTGAGATAATAATGCACTCTAACAACCACGCCAGAACCAGTGTAGACAAGTCCAGTCCTTTCCAGCCGGGTATCATACGACGAGCAGGCCGTACAATAAAATCTGTTACCGCTATCAAAAACTGCACAATATTGTTGTAATATGGAACCCGTAACAACTGAAAATAAAAACGAAGCAATAACGCCAGGGAGAAAAGACCTAAAATCGTATCTATCAGGAAAATTATAATCTGGTTAGTCATCATTCGTTCCCTTTAATTGTTATTTGCGGTTGCATACACACTGCTCTCATTATTTATCTGATATCAAGCTATTGTTTACCGAATTCATCACTCATCTCGCGTGAACGTGTATTGGCAGCAAAAACTGCAGCAATAATTCTGTTTTTTAGATCGTCTGCATCCATTGTTGCTATTGCCTGTTCCGTGGTTCCACCTTTCGATGTAACCCGTGCCCGCAATGCAGCCACATCATCATCTCCTGCGTTTGCAAGTTTGATAGCTCCCTGAAATGTCAACAATGAAAGCTTTCGTGCCTCTTCCTTACTTAATCCTAATTTTATCCCTGCTGTCTGCATGGATTCAATAAAATAAAACACATATGCCGGCCCGCTACCGGAAATCGCCGTGATGGTATGCAACATGTCCTCGTCATCCACCCATAACGTCGTACCAACTGAATGCATGATAGACTCGGCAGTGCGTTTATCCTGATCATTGACTTCTGACGCAGCATACAGTCCGGTTACACCGGCTCCGACGAGAGAAGGTGTATTGGGCATGGCGCGCACAACCCGCTGATAACCACCCAGCCATCTTATTAAATCCGAACTGCGAATACCCGCCGCTATTGATATCACCAATTGCCGATCCAGCAATCCTTTCATTCGTTGAGCCAACTCCTGCAACTGCTGCGGTTTAACCGCAAGCACAATTACATGAGAGTCACTGTTTTGCGTATCTGATGCAAGACCATCGATCATATCTGCTACAGCTGCAATGCCAAACGTAGCTTGTATTCTGGCACGGACTTCTTCATTAATCTCAATCACATCGATCTGTTCAGTGGAAAAATCCTGTTTCAACAGTCCGCTAATCAAGGCGGACGCCATATTACCGCCACCAATAAATGTTATTTTCATTATCCGTTTTCGTAAAAGTTAAAAAGAGTTGTACGCTTGATCTTTTTAAAACAGCGGTAGAATACGTTCTACGACTTTTGACAAACCGGGCAGTAAAAACTGGATCGTTGCACCTGCTTAATCTGCTTTATCTGCTCGCCACAGTGTCTGCAGGGCATTCCCGTACGACCATATACCCAATACTGCTGCTGAAAGTAACCCGGAGTTCCATCACTATTGACAAAATCGCGCAAACTGCTGCCGCCAGCCTCTATCGCTTTATGCAATACGGATTTCACATTTTGCACAAGTTTCTCGTATCGTGAAAGTCCTATTCTGCCAGCAGCCGTTCGCGGATTTATCTTCGCATGAAATAGCGCTTCATTGGCATAGATGTTTCCCACGCCAACAACCACCTGATTATTCATTAATAATGCTTTAATAGTTGTTTTACGACCTCGCGATAACTGGTATAGATATACTGCGCTGAAATGGTCGCCGAGCGGCTCAGGCCCCAGATGACTTAATAATGGATGTTGATCAACACAGTCTGGTTGCCACAAAATAGCACCAAATCGACGCGGATCTTTGAACCGCAGTACGCTGCCGCCTACCAGAATCAAATCAAAATGATCATGTTTGCCTGGAGAATATCCGTATTCCATTCTTTCTAATTTCGCCGAAGCTTCTGTTACTTCTTCTAGCGTTTGATTATCGGCTTGCAGCATCCTTAAACTGCCAGACATACCCAGATGAATAATCAAAGTGCCCATGTCAAAATTAAGCAAAAGATATTTCGCTCGTCTTTTTACTGTAACCACTTCCCGGCCTTGCAGTTGATACGGCAATTCTTTGGGAATCGGCCAGCGCAGCTTTGGCTGCCGGATAATGACTTGTGAAATACGCCGTCCCTCCAGATATGGCGCTATACCCATACGCGTAACCTCAACTTCGGGTAATTCTGGCATAATAAATTGCCTGTTACAGGTTCTGCATTTTCTTCCGGATTACTCCTGCCCGATACCAGCAGGATTTAGCAATTGCCGGCTTACTGAATCTGGAAACAAATAACCAATCTGTTCGTTTGCGCGGTAAAATACCACTCCGGCATCATAATCGACTGCTGTGATGACAACGTTTCGTCCATCCTTAAAATCAATTTTTGCAACCACCTTGTCATCAGAATCATGCGGCTTAACCATCAATTCGATAGCCCGGCTATCGTGCCATAGTTGAACCCAGCGTTCGAGTGTTTCATCATTCTGATCGATTGCTTCTGCGGGATCAATCTGCCAGGTACCGTTTTGATAGTTAACCGACATACCATTCAATTCAAACCTGACCGGCAGTTCATCATCTGACATCAGCGTTGAATTAATCAATTCCAACGGATTCAGGGGTATCCATATAGCGTACCGCGGAGACACCAGATACACATCGTCATTGATAGCCAGATACTGCTCATTCGTAACTGGTGCAAACCCACCAAAAGCAAAGTAATCGTCATCTATATACAATTCGATTACAGGTTGATCCAGGTTGAAGCGCTCAACGTCTTTTAATGGAAAGCGTTGCCGACTGTTTGCAGTCAACACATTCAAAAGCTTCTCTATAGCTGTGACATCTGCCCGGGCAAAAACCGGTGCCACCATATGCCAGCCATCCACCATTCGCTTAAGTTCGATTTCCTGTTCTTGCCGCACAATACGAATTGATTGCACGGATTCAGATGTACGTATGGAAACCTGGAACGTTTCATCATTTTCGGACTGAAATTGCGGTGTCAAATAAAGAAAAAATGCCAGTCCCACAATGGTCGCCAGCATAATCAGGTTAATCTGTGAATGATACGTCATAGTATTTGTTGACTGTTACGTCATTTTTTTCCTGCGCCACCAGATGATGACGCCGCATAGCAAAAATACAAAAGGGAGGACAAGCAAAAAGAAAACAACAATCACAGTCAGTTCGAAATCGGTCAATATCAGATGACTATCCAGCGTCGCGCGCGGTTGAATGGTGATCATTTCTTCATCGCCCGACAGCCAGTTGAAAAGATTAATCCCAAAATCCAGATTATTTCCGTTACCCAGATACATGTTGGCCAGAAAATGACCACTGCCCACGACGATCACCCGTTGCTCCCGGTCATTGGCAAAACGCGACAGCGCAACCGCGATCGTTACCGGACCAGCCGCGTCTTCCTGCGGGTTGAACGTATAGTCATCATCAGAACCATGTTTTACCCAGCCATTATGGGCTACATCGACAAGTGGAACAACGCGCCATTTTTCGTTCTCAACAAAATTGATCTGTCGCGCGAAAGGAAAAACTGTTATGTAATTAAATCCATGTGTGATCGCATGTTTTCCATAACCGGTTCCCAGCGCAAACGTAACGGGCGCCTTTAGCTGCTCAGCCTGCGGGTCGATAACCACGCCCGGCGTCAAAATCAAATGCAGTTTTTCGGCCAATGGCATTAGTCCCCGCAATGATTCGCGATCAATCAGCCACAATAAATTTCCGCCGTTATCAATATATTCGAGCAGCTTGTCTACCTCACCAGGCAGCAATTCAGTCTGTGGCGAAGCAATCAGCAACATATCGGTATCAATCGGAATATCAGGTGTCACCGTAAGATTCAGCGTCTCGCTGACAAACCCATTCACTTGCAGTTGCCGCCCAAACTCACCCAAGTCATAGTTGGCCATGCCGTCCAGACCACGTTCCCCATGACCAGTTAGCGCCAGAATGAGCTTTTCCTGCGGGCGTGACAGTCTCAGAAGCGTCTGCGTGAATACCTGCTCATTGATTGTTGTCAAACGCGCCTGCTTGTTCTGATATTCAATGACCAACTCTCCATTGACTTGCACACCGGCCTCTCTGGCTAAATCCGGATGTTCGGCCGGGTCTATAAACGTCAATGAAATATCAGGTTTGATACGCTGATATAGCTGTATAAAGTTATGAATAATTTCCCGCACATCGCCAAATTCCACATGCTGCTCTGTAACGTATGCAGTTATATGCACAGGCGCAGTCATTTTTTCAAGAATTCCAATGCTGGTCTGGCTCAATGTATTACGGCCATTCTGACTGACATCCCACTGCGAGCGTATCTCCGTTGCCAGAAAACCCAGCAAAATAAACAACAGCAGCAGCAAAAACACAAAAACGCCGTGCTGTATTTTTAATTGAAAACGTAAGGATTTATTTGTGCGCATCAATGTTGCAAATCAAAATGGCTATCGTGGCCGTCGTTTTCGGTTACTTGCTTGTGATCAGGTATCCCATTATCCATGCAATCGCTCACCATCCATGCGTCGAATGGTCAGCACCAGGAAAAACACGGTAAACAATGTACAATATACCAGACTGTAGGTATCCACCAACCCATTATTAAACAGTTCGAATTGCTTGAAAATCGAAAAATAGTAGATCCAGCCTTCATGATCGCTGATAACGAGATCTACCATCCAGAAACCCAGCATTACAGCCAGCATGCCGATAGCGGCAACCACTGGTTGTATGGTCAGGCTGGAAATATAGAGCCCCAGCGCGACAAAACAGCAAATTAACAAAAACAGCCCCAATGCTCCACTGATTAGCAGACCCCAATCCAATGTTCCGCCTGCAAGCAGCGTAAGAAACATCGATACGATCAAGCTGACAACACCCAGAAAAAAAACAGTAAGCCCTAGAAACTTTCCTAAAACGATTTCAGTGATTGACACAGGTGCTGAAAGCAGCAATGTGAGTGTATTATTTTTTCGTTCTTCTGCGAACTGCCGCATCGTCAATAAAGGTACCATCAATAGCAGTACAACGGCAGATAACGCAAAAACAGGCGTGACGATTATCTCAGTAAAACCCGGTGGATTGGCAATTTGCATTAACTGGGGCTGTAGTTGCAAAAAAGCATCCAGACGCCCCAAAAAGAACCAGGCAAACAGTAATTGCACAGATGTCAGCAACAGCCAGGCCAACGGCGAACAAAACATCATGTACAACTCTTTACGCGCTATAGTAAAAATCATACCGTTATGAATTCAGTGAGTTGTTGTTAGCGTATTTTGCGTCAAACGGGTAAATTCCGCTTCCAGATCAGCGCCTTTCTGCTTGAAATCTGCCAACATTTCATTCAGAACCATGCGTCCTTCATGCATGATCTGCACCCGGTCGCAAACACTTTCAACTTCAGACAAAATATGCGTTGAAAGAATCACGCTGCGCGATTCACCAAGATCCCGGATTAATGTGCGCATTTCTCGCATTTGATTAGGATCGAGCCCAACCGTCGGCTCGTCAAGAATAATGATGTCCGGCTCGTGGATAATCGCCTGCGCGATACCCACTCGTTGCTGCAATCCTTTTGACAAATTACCTATCAGATATCTACTCCGGTCAGTCAAACCACAACGTTTTTTAGCCTCTTCAACCGCCTGCGCAATGCACTGTTTTTCTATACGGTGAAGACGCGCGGCAAAGCGCAGATATTCATTCACCGTCATATCAAAATACAATGGAGGCATCTCAGGCAAATACCCGATATGCGCCTTGGCTTTTTGAGGCTCATCCAGCAAATCAACGCCACAAACTTCAATACTTCCACCGCTTGGAGCAAGATTACCTGTAATCATCCGCAACGTCGTCGTTTTGCCGGCTCCATTTGGCCCTAGCAATCCCAGCACCTCACCTTTTCTAAGCTGTAACGTTAAATCCCGAACGACTGCCCGCGTACCGTAGAACCGCTGAATATGTTGCGCCGAAAGCGTCAGGCACTCGCGTTCTTCTGCCATTGGCATACTCTCCCAAAGTAAAACAGTAAAAGGCAATCAAACAAAACGGTTTGCAATTGAATGATTGAATAATTGGTTTTCGTTGAAATTGATACGCTGAATGTTACGACACGTTTCCTCTGCCTCCTAATCTAATTCTATAGTAAAAATTCATGATTTAATCGATAAACGCATAACAAACCTGTAGACGACCATTGTTAAAACACCGAATACTTACTCAAGCGATCACAACTGCCCCACAACCGCTGGCTGTGTCTAGATTTTCAGCTTTATTGCAAATATACCTGCGACTAAACATAGTACTGTATGATTATTACGACACAATAGCACGGAGCCAGCATGGGAACCGCTTTGCACGTGCACTATATCAATTAAACAATCTTATTAAATTTCAATGCACTAACTTTATTGTTGCGCAAAAGAGACACCCGTATTTGACAAGTATCTGTATATAAATTCATAATCCCGTCAGCACATCATACGTGAAACGAAAACAATGGTGGGACGGCCTTTTGTTATTGGGGGCACCAGTAACAAATAATTAAATCTGAAGTTTTCACTTAAAAGGGATAACAGCATGAATAAATTGTCAGCCAAGAAAAAACTGATCGGAATGGTTTTATTGCCAGCGTTCTTCACCGGCACGGTCGCAGCGCAGGCAGATCCGATTGATCGATATGAAAGCGAAACCGAAAAAGCCGTAGGTTATGCGGTAGAAGATGAAAATGGCGTAGTCTGGCGCAGTTCATCTGACCTGGGCAACCACTGCTGGCGCACAGGATACTGGGATGAATCCTTGGCTGTTGTGGAAGGTTGCGATGGTTATGAAAAGGTTGCTGAAGCGGCACCGGAACCAGAACCTGCTCCTGCGCCGGTGGCACCACCTGAGAAACTGACTTTTTCAGCTGACGCACTATTCGATTTTGACAGTGCCGTCCTGAAGCCAAACGGAAAAGTCGCACTGGATGAATTTGTCCACGGTCTCGAAGGTATTAATTATGACGTAATTGTTGCAGTTGGACATGCTGACAGAATCGGCAACCCGGACTACAACCAGAAACTGTCAGTACGCCGTGCAGAGTCTGTTAAATCCTATCTGGTGTCGAAAGGCATACCTGAAAACCGCGTCTTTACCGACGGCAAGGGTGAAACGCAGCCTGTTACCGGTACCACCTGCGATGGCAAGGCAGGCGCTGCACTCAAAGAATGTCTGAGACCGGATCGTCGTGTTGAAGTCGAAGTTGCCGGCACACGATAAACACATGGCCTGAACAAGGCACACCAATAACTGGAATAAAAAAGCCCTGCATAAAATACAGGGCTTTTTTATAACCGATTTAATGTCTGATACTAACGAAATTGACACACTGATTGGAGCCCGCTGGGTTATACCGGTCGATGCACGACAGTCTGTTCTTGACAACCACGCAATCGCCATCCATCAAGGTAACATAGTCGACATTCTCCCTGCTCATGTCGCGCAAGCCAAATATAACGCTAAAGAAAATGTTGATTTGAAAAATCATGCGTTAATCCCGGGACTCATCAATACACATACTCATGCAGCAATGATTCTGATGCGCGGCCTGGCGGATGATTTGCCGTTAATGACCTGGCTAAACAAATTTATCTGGCCGACCGAGAGTCGTCATGTCGATGACACCTTTGTGTTCGACGGCACTCGTCATGCCTGTGCCGAGATGCTCAGAGGTGGCATCACCTGTTTCAACGACATGTATTTTTTTCCTGAAGCTATCGCGCAAGGCGCTTTAGATACCGGAATGCGCGCCTCGATCGGTATGATCGCCATTGATTTTCCAACGCCATATGCAAACGACGCTGATGATTATCTGGCTAAAGGTATGGCGCTTCGCGACAAACTACAACCCAATCCGCTGCTGTCATTTTGTTTTGCACCGCACGCACCATATACCGTCAGCGATCAAACGCTTACACAAATCCTGACATACGCCGAACAGCTTGAAGTACCCATTCATATTCATCTTCATGAAACCACAGACGAAATCGATATCAGCATAAAATCACACGGCATGCGGCCGATAGAACGCCTGCATCAGCTTGGCATGCTGGGGCCCAATTTGATTGCTGTGCATATGGTGCATCTGAATGAAACTGAAATTCAGCTGCTACAACAGCACGGGTGCCACGTTGTACATTGTCCGTCATCCAACCTCAAGCTCGCGAACGGTTTTGCGCCCACCCCACTACTCTTTGACCAGGCTGTCAATGTCACACTGGGCACTGATGGTGCCGCCAGTAACAACAGGCTGGATTTATTTGAAGAAATCCGATTGGCCGCGCTACTCGCCAAAGCCACTAGCAAACGCGCTGACACCCTGCCTGCCTACCATGCGCTTGAAATGGCCACGATCAACGGCGCCCGCGCACTTGGAATTGATGCTATTACCGGCAGCCTTGCATCAGGCAAGGCAGCCGATATAACTGCAATTGACTTTTCGGACTTGCACCTGTCACCGTGCTACGACCCCGTTTCACATCTTGTCTATGCGGCCGGACGGGAACAGGTGAGTCATGTCTGGGTAAATGGTAAAATACTGCTTGAGAATAAACAATTGACGACACTTGACGAAGCTGATCTACGTCGCCGGGCCTTATATTGGGAAGAATGCATCAAATCATCCATATAAGCCTGGCACGCTACGACAATGCGTTTTGACGCATCTATCACAGGTAATAACTGTCAAATTACGGCCGAGGAATCGAAATGGAAAACGACGGTATCAATGCAGACCCTTTAGAGCTTGAAAAATTCAGCCAGTTGGCACACCGCTGGTGGGATCCTAACAGCGAATTCAAACCATTGCATGACATCAATCCATTGCGCATGAATTATATTGAGGAACTTGCGGGACTGGAGGGAAAAACGGTACTGGATGTTGGCTGCGGAGGCGGCATTTTATCCGAGGGCATGGCATCACGCGGTGCAACTGTTACAGGAATCGACCTGAGTGAAAAAGCCCTGAAAGTCGCCCGCCTTCACTTGCTGGAAAGCGGTCATCAGGTTGAGTACCGCAAAATAACAACGGAATCACTCGCCAAGGAACAGCCTCACCACTTCGATATCGTGACCTGCATGGAAATGCTGGAACACGTGCCCGACCCCATGAGCATCGTGCGCTCCTGTGCAAAACTGGCAAAACCCGGTGGCTGGGTGTTTTTCTCCACCCTTAACCGTAATCCCAAATCCTATTTATTCGCCATTATTGGGGCGGAATACATTCTTCAACTGCTGCCTCGTGGCACGCATGAATACGCCAGCTTTATCAAACCTTCTGAACTGGCGCGAATGGCCCGAAATGCAGGACTTGCTGAGGAAAGACTGATCGGCATGACCTATAACCCGTTTACAAAAGTTTATGCACTTGAAGCAGACACAGACGTAAACTATATCATGGCCTGCCGGTCCTGATTTTCAGCAATTTCAACCAGTGCAAATCAAAGCAGTTTTCTTCGATTTTGACGGCACGCTTGCCGATACCGCACCGGATCTCGGTCACGCGCTCAACCGTCAGCGCACGCACAGAGGACTAGATCCGTTACCAATCAAGAGCATTCGAACGTACGCGTCTGCAGGTGCGCGCGGCTTGCTCAAACTCGGCTTTAATATCGGTCCGGATGATCACGTATATTCAGAAATGCGCAGCGAATTACTTGAATTCTATTCGCAGCGCCTGTGTCACGACACATGCCTTTTTCCTGGCATAGATACTTTACTGGACCAGTTGGACATACTCGGATTACCCTGGGGAATCGTCACCAACAAACCCGCGCGTTTCACTCACCCACTCATTATGGAACTGGGGATACAACAACGTGTTGCCTGTGTCGTCTGTGGCGACGAAACGCCCCATGCCAAACCACACCCTGAACCGCTACTGGTTGCCTGCAACAAAATCAGTGTATTACCGGCTGACTGTATATATCTCGGTGATGATCTTCGCGATGTCACGGCCAGCCTTGCCGCTGGAATGGTGCCGGTCATTGCGCGCTACGGTTATCTTGGAGACGGTCTGCCGCCCGAATCCTGGGGCGCACACCATATCATAAACAAACCCCAGGACTTGCTCGCCTATATCGAGCACCAGTGATAGAATACTGCCAATAGCTTTCGGGAAAAGGAACTTTTAACAACCATTCTTATCTTATCAGTACCACAAAGAATTCGGGGACGATCTGGCTTCGACGTGGGTTGCAAAGCAGTGTAGGGCATACCGAGGATCAGATAACCTCGTAAATCCATCTGAAAACAATAGTCGCAAACGACGAAAATTACGCTTTAGCCGCTTAATTAGGCTAGCCTCTGCACCGGTGGGCCTCAACGCCGGGTCTGGCAACAGACAGCAGAGTCACTAACGAGGATCGCGCATTGCAGGGTTACTTTGCAAGGTGTTAAATAATAGGTAACTCGCCTGCCATCAGCCTGCCAGTTGGTGGATGTCAGGTTAAATCAAAAAACATGGCTAAGTATGTAGAACTGCCTGTAGAGGGCTTGCGGACGCGGGTTCGATTCCCGCCGTCTCCACCAAACAGCGGTCTAATCCAGACCACTCCAGACCAACTAAGACCCTTAACAAACAGGGGCTTAGTTGCCTTCCGGAAAATCACCAATCAGTCTCGGTTGGTTCTCATTGGCCTCGATTGTGGCACAAATTTGACACAAATTTGCCACAAGTCGTTAAGGCTGATGAACTGACTTCCAGCTTTGGCACACCGAGCTGCAAACAATTCAGACGGCATGTATTCACTGCCCTGTCCCCTATCGCAGGCGATCTGGCGTTGCGTTATGCCAGAATTGCCGAACAGCATGATTATGAACAAGCCAATCATGAACTATTAAGCATTCATGACAGCCTGTGTATCAACGATCTGAATCTTTGCGCTGAAGGTAACGAACTTTTTGAAGCCGCCAAACGGCTTGCCAAAAAATGCAGGAATGTACGGCAACGCCACAAAGCCAGCGAAGATGCCTACCAAGCCTGTACCCGAATTGTTCAGCACTACCGAATCACCCCACCAGAAAGTAAAACAGAAAATCTAGAACCTGCATTGAATCGCATGTGTTGCCCGATCTGGTGGCACCGCAGGATTCAGGTTTTGCGTTTGCGAACGATTGAAACCATATCCCGCAATATTGAACTGGTCACGCGTTACCGTTCAGCTTATGTCAGCGATTATGCCGTTAACATCAAACGCAAACAAAAAGAGAAAAACCGCGAATACCTGGAGTCAACCTTCATTTGTAACGAAGTTGGCGAACAGTTCTCTTTACAGGAATTGTCTGACCGTTCGGTATCCAATCCTGCGAACCGCCGCGCTGAATTGATGGTTCGCGCCAAAGGTTTTGAAATGGTCGCTGATCATCTGCGCCATGTGGGTGAATTCTATACACTGACAACACCATCACGCATGCACGCCAGCCTGCACAGTGGCGCACCCAATCCGCGCTATGACGGCACGACTACCCTGCAAGCACAGGAATATCTAACACATCTATGGTCGTTGATTCGCGCTGAACTGCACCGGCGCAATATACGGCCTTATGGTTTCCGTGTCGTCGAACCGCACCATGACGGCACACCGCATTGGCATTTCCTGTTTTTCATGCCGAAGAAACACTGTAAAACCGTTCGCGAAGTCATGCAGTACTATGCCCTGCTGGACAACGGCGACGAACCCGGCGCTTTAAAACACCGGTTCAAAGCCGAAGCCATTGATCCAGAGAAAGGCTCAGCCGTTGGGTATATTGCTAAATACATTGCCAAAAATATAGACGGCCATGCGCTTGATAAGGATTTATACGGCAATGATGCACAGAAAGCTGCTGAACGGATCACCGCATGGGCGAATATCTGGGGAATACGCCAGTTTCAGCAAATCGGCGGCCCCAGTGTTACGGTATGGCGTCAATTACGAAAACTGGGCCATACCGATAACAAGGAACTGGAACCTATACGCAAATTAGCAACCGCCAGCGATTGGGCCGCGTTCATGCTGGCAATGGGCGGCCCGGATTTTCCGGTACGGCAGCAACCAGTGAAGCCCTATTACGACCATAGCCGAATACTCAATCCTAACACCGGGGAAATTATATCTGTCCAGCACAACCGCTATGAAGACATAGCAAGTAAACGGGCTGTTGGCGTTGTATTAAATGGAAAGCGTATCGATGCAAGAAAACATTTTTGGAGGGTCTTAACTGGCGACAGCGAGGACATGACATCACGAAGCGAGGCGCCAGCCGCGCGCGCGTCATGTCATGCCGCAGCTGTTTCCCTTGGACCTGTATCAATAACTGTACCAGTCACAATTCATCATGAGAAATCACACCATGAACACAAAATTATTCACTGAAAATTTAAAGGCAAATAACATCATGAATGAATTCATCCTTGAGGAAGCCGTGTCCTTAATCTACCGGCTCGCCATTCTGAAGAAAAACGCAACAGCCGATACAAAACCGGATATTACCCAGATCGGCCATATATGCGGCGTTCTGACCATGAATGACCAGATTGAGATCGTTATCAAGTTTCATGATGAGCTAAGACAATTCACCAAAGAAGAATTTAATAACGAGGTACTTTTATACGAGAATTAAAAATATTTGACTATCAGAGTAAATAGTATATCATCATAGTTACTACTAATTACCAAAGTTACTATTTACTATGACAGACAATCCTAAAAAATTATTGGTTCTGGATGAAGAATCCGAACAAATCATATTACAGCAAATGCGCGAGTTCAGAGGTATTGGCACCACTTTGGAAAGTGCTTTGGGTGCATTGATTCTGGGCCAGTATTTCGGCTGGCGCGTTTTGAAGTTGCTTCACAACCCGGCCACTTACCGACGCTATGAAAAGGCCCTCGGCATTGAGTTCAAGAACGTATGCCCTGAAATCACTGAAATGGGTAAGAAAAAAAGCATCGGTTACGCAATAACCGAAAAACTCGGCAGCTTCTGGGCCGTTGTGATGGGTAAACGCAAAGTCCCCGAAAAAGGCATGATTGCCAACAAAGACGAAGTTAATCAGGCGGTAGACAAAATTGGTCAGGAGGAAAAGAAATGACTCACTCCGAACATATCAAAGTAACTGTAAAAAAATTTGCAGAACTGACCGGTTTAACTGAAAACGCCATTCGACAATATATGAAGAAAGGACAATGGAAATATAAAATTCATTGGTATAAAGCGCCAAACGGTCGCATCTTCATCAACACAAAAGCTGCTTACGCATGGATCGAGGGCACCGGGGCATAACCATTCGTGGCAATAGCGCCCAAATCGCTTTCACCTATCAGGGTGTACGATGTCGCGAAACTATCCCTATGCCGCCGACCAAAGCCGCACAAAAGGAACTGGTTCTCAAGCGGCAAATGATTTTATACGAAATCAGCACCGGAACTTTCGACTATTGCAAACACTTTCCCAACAGCAAAAAAGCAAAAGAATTCCGAAAAACCCGGCCAGACCAATACACCATCGGAGAGGCCCTGAAAAACTGGTTACAGCGTAACCAATCCAGATGCCAGCCTAGTACGATCCGCGATTATTCCAGCGCCATTTATCATCACCTCATTCCAGTCTTTGGCGAACTGGCAATTTCAGAACTGACCGCAATCAAGGTCAAAACCTTTCTCGCGGATGTGGACCTTTCCAACAAAAGAAAAAGCAATATACTGATTCCGCTTCGTCGGGTATTCGATGAACTCTACCATGACGAGATTATCGATAAAAACCCGCTTGAACGGGTAAAAAACCTCCCAGTCAGCACAAGAGAGCCGGAGCCGTTCAATACCGATGAAATTTCCAGAATCCTGCGGCAACTCAAAGGACAGGAAAAAAACCTGATTCAGTTTGCCTTTTATTCCGGCCTCAGAACTTCCGAACTGATCGCCCTGCGCTGGCAGGATGTTGATTTTAACAAGAATTGTGTTTTCGTCCGAACAGCTAAAGTTCGCGGCCATTTGAAATGTACCAAAACCAAATCAGGAAAACGGGACGTTACCCTGCAACCGCAGGCCAGAGACGCCCTGCTCAACCAGCAGGTATTGACTGGCGAACAAAACGATATTGTTTTTCATGACTCGCGCACAAACCAGCCATGGAAAGACGATCAGGCCATCCGCAAAATCATCTGGACACCCGCATTAAAAAGAGCAGGCATCAAATACCGTAATCCGTACCAGACCCGCCACACTTTCGCTTCCATGCTGCTTTCAAGAGGTGAAAACCCTATGTTCGTTGCTCAGCAAATGGGACATAAGGATTGGAGCATGATTATTAAAGTTTACGGGCGGTGGATTCCTCAACCAAAATAGTTGCAATAGTTGCCAAAGTCCCATAATGGGACTATCATTTCATAGATGAGAGTCATTGCATTGTCGACCTTGAAAGCATTCTGGGAGAATGACCCATCTTTCACCGATGCAATTCAACCCACGCTAGCATGGTACAGGCATGTATTAAAGGCTGACTGGAAATCACCCGCAGAAGTTAAAGCAGATTTCAGAAATGCCAGCATTCTCAAAGATGGCAGAGCCGTTTTTAACATAGCAGGCAATAAATACCGGATTATCGTATGGATAAACTATGCTTATGGTGTCGTGTATATCCGTTTTATAGGCACACATGCCCAGTATGACCAGATTGACGCACAAACTATTTAATACAGGTACTAATCGTGGAAATAAAACCGATCAAAACTGACGCCGACTACCGCGCAGCACTTCAAGAAGTGGAATCATTGATGTCAGCCGAACCGAATACGCCCGAAGGTGAAAAACTGGATATCCTGGTAACGCTGATCGAAGCCTATGAACGCAAACACTTTTTGCTTGAATTACCTGATCCTGTTGAAGCCATAAAATTTGAAATGGAACAGAAAGGTCTAACCGTCAAAGACCTTGAACCGATGATCGGAAAAAGCAACCGCGTTTATGAAGTATTAAACCGTAAACGGTCACTGACGCTTCCAATGATCAGGAAATTGCATCAGGAGTTGGGTATTCCTGCTGAATCTCTGATAAAGCAACCTGTTGAAACGCACCCGGCATAAACAGCTTAGTGTACGAGCTAAAAGGCAAACTGAAAGGACACTGGGCTATTGATGTAAGCAAAAACTGGCGTATCGTTTTCCATTTCAAAGACGGTGATGCATATGTTGTCAATTATGAGGATTATCACTAATGACTATTCAACAATATAACCCACCACACCCAGGTGTGCTGATTAAAAGAACTTATATTGATCCGTTCGATGATATTTCTGGTAATCAAATCGCCAAACGCCTGGGTGTAGCCGTTAGCACTTTTAATCGTATGATCAACGGTGTTTCAGATATTTCTCCAGAAATGGCTATCAGGCTCTCCAAAGTACTAGGACGATCACCTGAAAGCTGGCTATTAATGCAAGATCATTATGATCTATAGGAAGCGCGGCAAACCGTTAACACTGACGGTCTCGAGCCTATTTTGTTTTAAAGTTACCGAATACAATAACTTTATTTAATTTTTTTCTCTGCTAAAATCAAAAATAGTAGGGTTGATGCAGTCATATGAAGCATGTATGCAACAAGATAATCTGGCACCACTGTTGGCGTTGTTCCTTGGCCATGACCGCTTAATTTATTTCTTCCTGTAGGGATCCCACTTTCTAACGTGCTACGCAATGAGGCGAATTGCTGCTGCCAAAATTTGGGAATCAAATTGTTTGTAAAACAAACCTGTATTAAGTCTTTAGCTGTTGCGTTCGGTGAATAGGACCAATTCTGCTTATCACAGATAGCTCTCATGGTGCTTTCAAATGACTTTAAACAATCATTAAGAGCTTCTTTGTGTCTACCGTGACGGTAATGTTCATAAGCACTGAGAAATTCTTGTTGTGGGCCATTGTATTTTTTATCATTTAGTAACCTCAATGCAGGTTTAACGGCTTCAACATGGATTAATTCTGAATCCACCCTAACAATTTCATTTTCAATAAATTGAAATCCAATCCCATGCTCTTTAAATCTACAGTTTAGCTCCTCAATTGCATTATTTGCTATTTCTAAAAAATTTGGTCGATATAAATATTCATAGTTTCTTGTATATGTATTTATAACATTAAAGCTAAGCTCAACAATATCCAACTGTTTTTCTATGTCACTTTCTTGTAGAAAAGAATCTATAAGTTCGTTCTGATACATCCCATCTGCATATTTATTAGCAGCAGGTAGTTGAAATAAACCATATTCACGACAAAGAGAATCTACTATAAGCTGATATGCTGATCTAACCTTATTATTATTGCGAAATTCAGAATGATTTCCTAATGTATCTTCCCATATATGACAAATTTGTACACGAAGACCCCGCGGCAAGTCTTCATATGTATAAACATCTGGAATTTCACCTCGCAGCTCTTTTTGTCTTTTCGAAAACAAATTAATTATTGCCATCTATAAAAACTCATTATCTATACAGAATAACTTTAATTGCATTTTCGTTGATAAAAAATTTTAAAGAATATCTCAAAAATTGTTACTATGTGTGTGTACGTAGTTTTTTTGGATTCAAATTCACAAAAAGTGATTATAGAATATATCAAATTGACACTAAAATGACATAGGCAAATATTAAATGACTGATTTATTGAGAATTAACTCGGGTTCGATTCCCGCCTTTGTAGTTTCATTTATTGTCCAATAGCAGCGAAAAGAGAATTTCTCAAGAGACCCGATTGCAGGGTTATGAACTATGACAAATCAATCGGGCTTGCAAAACCACTCGGAAAGAATAGACACGCCTTTAAAATCATGACTACCAATATGCAGGACTTTGCTATTGTGGGAAGCGCAACGCAAGCAGAAACAGCAAAACTAAACGCAAGACACTATGATTGTACCCTTTCAATCCAAACAATTTGACGATTAAGCCGGCAAAATTTTTTGCATACACTGGTGTTTGATTACACCATACAACGTTGGTGCCTCACCGAAAATTTTAAAATCATGCTTCAAGTAAAATGCCGTGGCTGAATTCCTGGCGTTCAACACTATTCGCGTGGCTCTTTGTGTTCTGGCATGGCGTTCCAGTTCCAAAAGAAGCATTTTACCAATACCTTGGTCGCGAAAGTTTTTTTCAACTGCCATATACCGTATCTGCCATTTTTCCACCGAAGCAGGATGAATACGCCCTACTCCAATGGTTCTATCGGTTGCAGTTTTGACCATCACATGATATGCAATTTGCTCCAGCTCATCACGTTCGCTACCTTTTGGCTGCCGCCAAGGTGCCCGCAACACGCGCCATCGCAAGTCGTAATAGGCACTCCAGTCTTGTTCAGATTGTGGCAAAGTAATATACATGATTCGCCAAGCATACATGATCATCATCAACAGCAAATAAATTGACTTGCATACCCGGCGAAAGCTTGCGATCCTAAATTACCGATTACTACATTATTCAAAATAATCATCGCCAATCTAAACTAAAATAATGGTTAATTTTATAAAATTATTACGGTAGCAATCATTTTAATTTTGGGATATCTATATTTTATTCGTCAAAACAAATTGTTGTCTTCATTCTGGCACAGTAATTGCACATAAAAACAGCAACAGGGTGTCCCTGATTAACTGGAACAGATAGTCCGGCAATCAGTCACAGGGAATGGAAACTGCTACTCGGTTCAAAGTGTAGAAGGAGACAGAATGAATACAACATACGAAGTCATTGCCGAACAAAATCGCGCAGTGGTCAAATCTTGGACACGTGGCGTAACATTTGACGATAACGCCCGCGAGCAGGTGCGAAATCTCGCAAGCATGCCTTTCATCCATAAACATATCGCGATTATGCCTGACGTGCATTTGGGTAAAGGCGCGACCATAGGCAGCGTCATCCCGTCAATAGGTGCAATTATTCCTGCAGCTGTCGGAGTGGATCTGGGCTGCGGAATGATGGCTGTCAAAACAAATCTCGATGCAAACGACTTGCCGGATTCATTGACACATCTGCGCCATGAAATAGAAAAAAATGTGCCACACGGACGATCAGCGAATATAAAGCGTGGACGGGACAAAGGCAGCTGGGGCAATCTGCCTGACGATGTTATGCAGGCCTGGTTGCCGTTGAGCGACGATTTTGACCATTTGTGCGCGAAGCACCCTGTGTTGAAGAACACCAATAACATACAGCACCTGGGGACGCTCGGGACCGGAAATCATTTTATCGAATTATGCCTGGATGAATCAGATAGTGTCTGGGTGATGCTACATAGCGGATCGCGCGGTGTCGGCAATCGTATCGGTTCCGAGTTTATTGCCAAAGCTAAAAAAGACATGGAACGGTGGTTTGTTCATTTACCGGACAAAGATCTGGCCTATATTCCCGAAGGGAGCGAGCATTTTGACGATTATATCGCTGCAGTTTCCTGGGCGCAGAGTTTCGCCCGGATAAACCGCCATGTGATGATGAACCGTACACTGACTGCTTTACAAAAAATCATAGATAAACCCTTCTCTGCGGAACAGGAAGCGGTTAATTGCCACCATAACTATATCAACCGCGAGCACCATTTCGGAAGCGATGTATGGGTAACGCGCAAGGGCGCGGTTTCTGCCAGACTGGGCGAGATGGGAATCATTCCCGGCAGCATGGGAGCAAAGTCGTTTATCGTGCGTGGTCTTGGTAATGCCGAAAGTTTTTGCAGCTGCAGTCACGGCGCCGGCCGGGTGATGTCGCGTGAAGAAGCCAAGCGCCGCGTAACGATGGAAGAACATCTGACTGCGACTGAGGGCGTTGAATGCCGCAAGGACAAAAGTGTAATTGATGAAACACCGGCTGCATACAAAGACATCGACAAAGTGATGGCGGCGCAATCTGACCTGGTTGAAATTGTGCACACCTTAAAACAGGTTGTTTGTGTAAAAGGATAAACAGACATTGACGTGCCGGAATCAAGTGGGAGCTATGATTATTTCTGGTGTATGACAAGGGAAGAGAAAGCGGTGTAACCTGTTGGTATAGATCTCGGCAGATCAACCAATAAAAAGAGGAA
>NZ_FOCP01000002.1 GCF_900110145.1 Nitrosomonas marina
CGCGTCGGCACTGTCGATCTTGGCAGCGGCATTAACCCCAACAGCCTGGTCGTATGCGTCCTGGGCGCCGGCGGCAGCTGTAACAATCTCGCCGGCACCGCTGAAAAACACGGTGTTACCGTCGTCAATCTCGGTGCTGCGCTGAGCGATCCGGATACGGAAATCTACGCACGGGTTCAGGACATGGCCGGTAATACCACTGAAGTCTACCGCACGGTTGACTGGTTTTTAAACAATACCTCCGGCAGCCCAGGTACCGGAGACAGTAAAGCACCCAGCATTACGATTACCAGCCCGGGCAGTGACAGCGTCGTATCCGGCGTTATTCCTGTCGAAGTCAGCTATTCTGACAATGTGGGTGTCGTATCCGTCGATCTGTATGTAAACGGGCAACACTACGGTCAAAGTACTCAGGAACCTTTTACCTTTTCACTGGATACAACCGCCATGGATGACGGTCATAACACGCTCAATGCGGTAGCACTGGATGCAGCAGGCAATCAGGGATCGTCAGGTATCACGGTATCTGTTGATAACGGTACGGCCACAGACAAACCAGCTGTTGACACACCAATAATCAGTATATCCTCACCTGTTGGTGGAAAAGTATCCGGAACTATACCGATTGAATTCAATTACTCGAATGAAGCTGGAATTGTCTCGGTTGATTTATATATCAACGACCAGCTGTTTGGTAAAAACACCCAGGCTCCGTTTAACTTTACAATCGATACAACAACCGTCGCCGACGGCAGTTATACCCTGACCGCGCACGCATTTGATGAAGCCGGCAACAAGGGCGTATCCGCGAATGTTTCCGTAACCGTGCAGAATGCTGCTAACAATTCAACTGACAAGGAGGCTCCAATCGTTACGGTTGCGTCGCCGTCTCCGGGTGCAGAAGTGTCGGGCACTACCCGTGTTGATTTCGAAACGTTCGATCATGTCGGTATCGTCCGCGTCGATCTGTACGCCAATGATGTTCACGTCGGCTCCAGCACAAATGCGCCTTTCAGCATAGACTGGGATACCACGCAATCAGTGAACGGATATGGTTACCTGCAGGCAAAGGCATTTGATGCCGCCGGTAATAAAGGTGTTTCTTTCTACAGAAATGTTACAGTCAATAATTCTGAGACTGCAACACCGGCTGATACGCAAGCGCCGACTATCAATATCGCTTCACCAGCCAGTGGCACGGTATCGGGAACCATACCTGTCAATTTCAACTTCACTGACAATGTAAGTGTCGTATCGGTAGATTTATATGTCAACGGCCAGCTGTTGGGTAAAAGCACCCAGGCTCCGTTTAACTTTACAATCGATACAACAACCGTCGCCGACGGCAGTTATACCCTGACCGCGCACGCATTCGATGAAGCCGGTAACAAGGGCGTATCCGCGAATGTTTCCGTAACTGTGCAGAATGCTGTTGCAGAATCAACTGACAAGGAGGCTCCGATCGTTACGGTTGCGTCGCCGTCTCCGGGTGCTGAAGTGTCGGGCACTACCCGTGTTGATTTCGAAACGTTCGACCATGTCGGTATCGTCCGTGTCGATCTGTACGCCAATGATGTTCACGTCGGTTCCAGCACAAATGCTCCATTCAGCATAGACTGGGATACCACGCAATCAGTGAACGGATATGGTTACCTGCAGGCAAAGGCATTTGATGCCGCCGGTAATAAAGGTGTTTCTTTCTACAGAAATGTTACAGTCAATAATTCTGAGACTGCAACACCGGCTGATACGCAAGCGCCGACTATCAATATCGCTTCACCAGCCAGTGGCACGGTATCGGGAACCATACCTGTCAATTTCAACTTCACTGACAATGTAGGTGTCGTATCGGTAGATTTATATGTCAACGGCCAGCTGTTGGGTAAAAGCACCCAGGCTCCGTTTAACTTTACAATCGATACAACAACCGTCGCCGACGGCAGTTATACCCTGACCGCGCACGCATTCGATGAAGCCGATAACAAGGGCGTATCCGCAAATGTTTCCGTAACTGTGCAGAATGCTGTTGCAGAATCAACTGACAAGGAGGCTCCGATCGTTACGGTGGCATCGCCATCATCGGGGGCAAAAGTGTCGGGCACTACCCGCGTGGAATTCGAAACATTCGACCATGTCGGTATCGTCCGTGTCGATCTGTACGCCAATGATGTTCACGTCGGTTCCAGCACAAATGCTCCATTCAGCATAGACTGGGATACCACGCAATCAGTGAACGGATATGGCTATCTGCAGGCTTACGCGTATGACGCTGCAGGCAACAAGGGTATCTCTTTCTACAGAAACATTACAGTTAACAATGTTTCTGCATCTGATACTACTGCACCGGTCATCAGCAGTTTTAACCTCAACGATGGTGTGACACTTAAATCTAATACGGTGGTCAATATATCAGCGAATGATGATCAGGGTGTTTCTCAAATCGCTTTATCCATTGATGGAAATACGGTTATGTTAAGCGATAATGAGTCACTGAATTATCTGCTCAATGTATCCACTGCAAGAAAAAAGAAAACTCAATTGCATACGATTGCTGTCGCTGCCAGTGATCGCGCAGGCAACACCACAACAAAGTCAGTGAAAGTCTATTATAAATAACTGACTCGTTTACATCGAAAAACCAAACTCGACAGCCCCTCGGTATTTCCGAAGGGCTGTTTATTTAACTGTTGTTTTGATAATACAGAATATAAGCATTGGCAAAATAAAGCGCCAACAGGCTCAAGCTGACCCAGCCGATATTCATAAATAACTGCGATCTGGGTCGATAAACCAGTCCAATAATGACCAAACCCGTCATTGCAGCAGCAGTAAAAGCTGATACCGCATGGTAGGGAGAAATATCGGCAAACAAAGAACCTCGTAAATAAATCAGGTCATTAAATGCCAGGATTGCAATATTAAACAGATTACTACCCAGAACATTTGCAAGCGCCATGTCCAGCGCATTTATGCGCAGGGCTGCAATTGTAACAGCCAGTTCTGGTAGTGATGTGGTAACAGCAACAAACAATGTACCGACAAACGTTTGACTCCACCCCATATCATCGGCAAGTTCAGTACTCACAAATGGCAGGTAAAAACCAACGACAACTACAACCAACGCACTCAACAGATAGCCTATTGTTGCTCTAACAATGGTGATATGTGGATAACGGCTGGCAACCTGCTTGACAGCTTGTTCGAACTGGGAATGCTCGTGAATAAATATCCCACGCATTGCAACCAGATATAATACGACAATAACTGGGGTATACACGCTCATAAACGAGAAACTTATGAATGATGAAATATTAAAACTGGAAACTAAAATCCCCAGCCCGGCAATGGCGATCAGTACGATACCGAATGCGGCAGACAGGGTGTGATTGATGCTGGCACGGTGATAAATTGACTGTCCCCGCATCAGATAATCCAGTATCACCAAAATGACCAGGTTAAACACACAACTGCCCATGATTCCTCCCACAGCAATATCGGGAACTACGGCCAAAGTTAATGCGCTGATACTGGTCATAAGTTCAGGCAGGGACGTTACTGTGGATAAAAAGATAAGCCCAATCCAGTTACCTGACAATCCAGTCTTGTCGGAAATAACGTCCGCATACCGCGTCAGTTTTGTGCCAGCTATTCCAATTAGAACTGCACACAAAAGAAACTTAAACCAAATAAACAAATGTGCTGTTAACATGAAGCGAGGTCAGTTGCTCTTGGAAGTGAAACCCGATAATCCGTTACCGCCTGCACAAAACGCGTTCAATTCAGCAACGTAATGGGTCAAGTGATGCGCTGATTCTGGATTTAACGCCGCCCATCATACCAGACCGGCAGTTTCTTTTTGTTTTGCAGAGATTTGCGTGGATGAAAAAGTACCTGGAGAAATTGATTGACCATTTCGCGGGCAGTATACAATTTTAACTTGCGGGCTGAAGTGATTAAAGGAGAGCGTTTCAGTATAGTGAACTTCAATCCGTGCTTGCGCCCCCATTTTTTTAACAAACGACTCAGATCTATTTCATCTGCCGCATACAAATCCAGATTAAATCCACCGACATCCCGAAACGCATCCGCACGGCAAACAATCAATGCACCCGACGCCCAGGCAAAAGTAACCGAGATTACAGTCCAGATTTTTAATATTAATGTACCCAGCCATGGAGAGCCGGGCATATGCATAACGCTGCCGCAGCCAACAAATTTTCCAGAATCCATCAATTTCAGAATATCTGCAATCATGTCCGGGTTCAATAAACTGTCTGCGTCGACAAATAAAAACCAGTCACCCTTTGCAACGGCAGCACCGGCGTTACGCGCTCGTCCGATTTGATTGATCGGTTCAAAAACGACTCTGGCACCAGCCTTCCCGGCAAGTTCAGCAGTATTGTCGGTCGAGTTGTTATCCACTACGATCACTTCA
Source organism: Nitrosomonas marina (assembly GCF_900110145.1). GTDB lineage: Bacteria > Pseudomonadota > Gammaproteobacteria > Burkholderiales > Nitrosomonadaceae > Nitrosomonas > Nitrosomonas marina. The sequence goes on from NZ_FOCP01000002.1 coordinate 4,436, forward strand.
AATCCAAACCCGGCTCTCTGATTGGCAGTCAATGATTTTGAAACCGAGTCAAGGCAGTGGAGAATCAAACGTGATTCATTAAATGCTGGAATAATAATTGAAAGACGCATAAATATACGAGTGAAGCCACCTGCTGTAATACCAGATACTGACGGTATCGTTTGGTCAAGATTCAGTCTTCAGAATCAAAATATATATACGATACATAGAAGAATTCAACCTTAACCGGCCGATAACTGGAATGGGAATATTTTAGCTTAAATCAATTGAAGATTTTGTTTTTTTTATACGCTTTATTGCTTACAGAAAAACTATCTTTATATAATAGCGGATGGATGTGTGGTCAAGCTCGCGATACAACACCTCAGATAATCTCCATTCACGCAGCTGCTATCCTGTCCACTTTTGTTCATTACTCAGTAAAACCAATATCTTCACAGCATGCAAATCGGCGTTTATAAACTCAAAAACAATCTTGTTGTTGCACCCATGGCCGGCGTCACGGACCGTCCTTTCCGTCAATTATGCAAAAAAATGGGGGCCGGGATGGCTGTTTCTGAAATGGTAACGAGTAATTCGTTATTATGGGGATCCGAAAAAACAAAACGCCGTGCAAATCACGATGGCGAAGTTTCACCAATTTCGGTACAGATCGCCGGAGCGGACCCAGAAATGCTGGCTGCCGCAGCACAATATAACGCTGATCAAGGAGCACAGATTATTGACATTAATATGGGGTGTCCAGCAAAAAAAATCTGTAATGTCATGGCCGGATCGGCGCTGATGAAAAACGAGAAACTCGTCGATAGAATTCTGCATTCGGTTGTAGATGCTGTAAATATTCCAGTCACCCTTAAAATCAGGACAGGCTGGGATCTACAAAATAAAAATGCACTGACCGTTGCCAGAATAGCGGAAAATAACGGTATTCAGGCGCTGGCCATTCATGGGCGTACACGTGCCTGCGCGTATCGGGGGAACGCGGAATACGATACTATTGCAGCCGTAAAATCCCTTGTAAAGATTCCGGTCATAGCTAATGGAGATATTTCTACGCCCGAGAAAGCACGCCATGTGCTTGAATACACCAAGGCAGATGCGATAATGATTGGCCGTGCTGCACAAGGCAGACCCTGGATATTTAGGGAGATAGATTATTATTTGAATAACGGTGAATATCTGCCGCCGCCCAAAGTAAGTGAAATTCATGCTGTACTTATGCAGCATTTAAATGATTTATATCAGTTTTATGGTGAATATGCGGGTGTGCGCATCGCTCGCAAGCACATCGCATGGTATACAAAGGGTTTGGCAGGCTCAGCGGGATTTCGACAAAAGATGAATCAATTGAAAACTTGCGAGGAACAGCTATCTGAGACAAACAGCTTCTTTACACAGTTATCTGATCACAATCAATATTTGCAATATATAAAAGAAGAAGGGGCGGTCGCTGTATGAATACCATTAATGAAAATGAAATTTCTTGCTGTATACGTAAATCAATTGGAAAATATCTCAGCGATCTGGATGGCGAAAAACCCTGCCCTATCCATAATATGGTCATCTTAAGCGTGGAAAAACCACTCATTGAAGTCATTCTGCAATACACTCACGGAAATCAAACACAGGCCGCAGAGCTTCTTGGAATCAACAGGAATACATTGCGTCAGAAAATTAAGCGGTATCAAATCAAACAAGGTATATAATGTCTATCAAACAGGCACTGATCAGTGTTTCAGATAAAACAGGGGTAACCGAACTCGCTCGCACACTCCATCAATCAGGAATCACCATAATTTCAACAGGCGGCACTGCCACGCTATTGCAGGAAAACGGCATTCCGGTCACCGAGGTCAGTGAATACACCGAATTTCCCGAAATGCTCGACGGACGCGTCAAAACCCTGCACCCAAAAATTCATGCCGGCATACTGTCACGAAAAGATTCACCTGACCATGCATCTTCCATGGAACAAACCGGCTTTGCAGATATCGAGCTGGTTATCGTCAATCTCTACCCGTTTACACAGACAATAGCCAAGCCAGACTGTACGCTGGACCATGCGATCGAAAACATCGATATAGGCGGACCTGCCATGGTTCGAGCGGCCGCAAAAAACTATAAGAAGGTTACTGTCATAACGGATCCAGAAGATTATCCGGCACTGCTCAATGAATTAGCGGCAAATAATGGCACCACAAGTGCTATCAGCCGGTTCAAATTCGCCCAAAAAGCGTTCTCTCACACTGCTGCCTATGACAGCGCTATCAGCAATTATTTGACAGCAATTGATGAAGATGGGCACCACAACGATTTTCCTGGCGCATTGAACCTGAACTTCAACATGGTGGAATTCATGCGCTATGGCGAAAATCCACACCAGAAAGCGGCTTTCTATCGCGATTTACACCCCGTACCTGGCGGTCTGGCCAGCTATCATCAAATACAGGGTAAAGCGTTATCCTACAATAATATAGCTGATACTGACGCAGCATGGGAATGCGTTAAATCTTTCGAAGACCCCGCCTGCGTCATCATCAAACATGCCAACCCCTGCGGGGTCGCAGTTGCAAACGATATACTGACAGCCTATCAACGCGCTTTTTCGACTGACCCAACTTCTGCATTTGGCGGTATTATTGCCTTTAACCGGCCACTAGACCCCGAAACTACCGCCTCAATACTCAAGCAATTTGTCGAAGTAATCATAGCACCTGATGTGACCAGTGATGCGCGTACATTATTAGCGCAAAAGAGTAATATCCGTGTCCTAACACTTCCTCTGGACCACGCAAGCCATCAGTATGATCTGAAACGTATCGGCGGAGGTTTGCTGGTGCAATCACCGGATAACTATCAATTACCACGGGAAGCACTCAAAGTCGTAACCCGTAAAATGCCAACCGAGCAACAAATGAACGATTTACTGTTTGCCTGGCGGGTTGCCAAATACGTCAAATCCAACGCCATTGTCTACTGTTCGAATAATCAGACGCTCGGTATTGGCGCTGGTCAAATGAGTCGCATCGACAGCGCAAAAATTGCATCCATAAAAGCCCGCCAAGCGGGACTGGATTTATCCGGTTCAGTGGCTGCTTCAGATGCATTTTTCCCCTTCCGGGACGGTCTTGATATTGTTGTGGAAGCAGGAGCGCACGCTGTCATCCAGCCTGGAGGAAGCATACGCGATGAAGAGGTCATTGCTGCAGCAAATGAGCAAAATATCGCAATGGTCTTCACGAGTGTTCGGCATTTCAGACATTAAACAGCCTAACTGATAGATATGAAATTACTGGTAATCGGCAGCGGTGGCAGAGAACATGCACTAGCCTGGAAACTTGTTCAGTCACCACGCGTCGAGAAGGTATTCGTTGCCCCCGGAAACGCCGGAACTGCAAACGAACACGGACTCGAAAATATTTCAATCTCTGGAATTCCAGCGTTGATCGACTTTGCCCAAAGTCAGAAAATAGCTTTTACCGTTGTAGGTCCTGAATTACCACTGGCAGAGGGCCTAGTCGACGCATTTCTTGATGCAGGATTGAAAATCTTTGGTCCGACCCGTAAAGCGGCGCAACTGGAAATTTCTAAAAGTTTTGCCAAAGACTTTATGTATCGTCATAACATCCCTACTGCTGCCTATGCAACGTTTACCGACGCACAAGCTGCACATCAATATATTGAGCAACAAGGCGCACCGATTGTTATAAAAGCCGCCGGCCTGGCCGCAGGTAAAGGTGTTATCGTGGCACTAACATTGGAGAAAGCACATGATGCAATTGATCAGATTCTTATATCAAAACATTTTGGTGAGGCGGGTGTAGAAATCATTATCGAGGAATTTCTCCAGGGCACTGAAGTCAGTTTCATCGTCATGTGTGATGGACAGCATGTTTTGCCTTTAGCCACCAGTCAGGATCACAAACGTCTACATGACGGAGACACAGGTCCCAATACCGGAGGCATGGGAGCTTATTCACCGACTCCGTTCATTTCACCCGGTTTACATTCACAAATTCTGCGTGAAGTCATATATCCTGCAGTTCATGGTATGGCAGAAGAAGGCACTCCATACACCGGATTCCTATACGCCGGCTTGATGATTACTGAAGACAACCACGTAAGCGTTCTGGAATTCAATTGTCGTATGGGCGATCCGGAAACACAACCAATACTGATGCGTCTTAAAAGTGATCTGTCCACGTTAATCGAACAAGCACTCGATTGTACGCTAGATAAAGCTGAGACAGACTGGGACAGACGCATCGCTTTGGGGATCGTTATGGCTGCCGGGGGCTATCCTGAAAATCCTCGGAAAGGCGACGTCATAAACGGACTATCTGACCTGATGACCAGGCAGCATACCGTGGACGACTTCCATATCTTTCATTCCGGTACGGCGTTGATAAAGAATAATAGTCAGCAGGAGTTTGTAACCGCTGGTGGCCGTGTTTTGTGTGTAACAGCCCTTGGTGACAATCTGAAGCTTGCCCAGCAGCACGCTTATGATATTGCCAAACATATCCGCTTTGATAATTCTTGCATGCGCCACGATATTGGTTATCATGGCATAGACTTCATCTACAAATCGTAGTGGGTCAATCAGGCGCCGGAAACTAAACGAATCAATACTGAAACTTATTTTGTGCAATTCTAATTGCGCAATCAGCACTATCCATTGTGGTTTTACTTGAAGCTTGATCTGCTTCCGATTAATTTGTGTCTAAATCACCTCCATGAGATAGTGATGTTCTCCACAATTGATTTGCTGAAACCCCATCTTTAGATACAAACGAAAGGCACCCTGATTGGCATGCAATACCCGTAGCCTCAGCGGCAGGCCCAGTTTACGCGCCCGAAAAATCAATCGCAAAATGATCTCGCTACCTATGCCTTGATTCTGATACTGAGGATCGATTTGAACTTCATCCAGCCACAGATAGTCTCCCTGCTGTTCAACTATAAACATACCCACAGGTTTCTCCAGCTTCAGGATAATCTCGATTTTTTTTGTCTCCCAGGATTTTAAAAACAATCCGAATTCTTCATCATCATCCCAGTATCCAAACTCCTCAATGATCAGTTCCCGGTAAACGGTATGGTGCAAATCCAGCAACCAATCATAATCTATTTTTTCAGCGGGTCTAATCCGGATTGTCATCAATAAAATGGTTATATTTGCTAACTTCAATTGTAAATTTTCATTCAATCGAACAAACAACTTACACCTTTTTTTTGAAAATTGTTAAATTTTTCTGGTGGTAAAAGTTGTGCTGACTGTTTCCGATACTCTCAGTCATACGTTTTTTTTAAAACACACTTATTTTAAACGCATTTAGCTTATACGATAAGCTCCGGTTTAGAACGCATCTACCAGCCTGTAACCGGGGAAGAAGCCTTGCTGGCACTGGATCAATTTGCCGGTCGCTGGGATGAATAATACCCGCAGATCAGCCGGTCATGGCGTACATACTGGGAGATATCTATGTGAACCCGGCTGTCACAAATGGCTATATACAAATTGATGATCCGAACGAAGACATATTCCCGGATGATGAATGAGCAGTGTTTAATCAGTCAGCCATACATATTTTATAAAAATGACATTGCTGACCTAAGATTTTTTGAGACTGATAACAGTTGTTACTTCCTCTGGATCTAAATGCAGCAATTGACCAATTTGTTCATAATCCTCGGGCAAGGCAGCGTCATCCCATCCATTGGCAGCATGCCTCGCCAGATTGGCAGCCAGTATTACATTTTTCACACGCCGCTGATCGTGGCAATTATCATCCATCAGGGTTATCAACAATTCAGGTAGTTTCCATCGTGTAATCAACGCATACTGGAGTGCGTACAGCGAGAAACCCAGTAACTTTTCTTGTAACTGCCTGCTGCGAATGGTTTTATTTTTCGTTTGTATGTGCTGAATTTGCAGCATTGCTTTTGGCGCATAACACCACATCAATATTTCCGCAATATCATACGTTAATGCAGCTATTCGTATTTCTTCATAATGCAGATCCTGCAAACGGATGGCCCAATCATACGCATAAGCTGATGCCATTCTGTTACGCTGCGTTACTTTCAGCAAACAAACCAGGGCTTCCCTATGGGTAATTCCCAAAAAATCTTCAACGTATGGTTTAGCAGAAACAATTTTCATAGTATTTTCCAGACCGAGCATCAACAGTATCTGCTCTACCTCCCAAATTTCATGAATTTGCGAGCGACCTCTGTTAAGCTGCAAATATCGCATAAGTTTCACCACCATCAATGGATCGTTTTTAATAATCTGAGCGATATTTCGGGCGCTGAGACGATCAACATTCTCAGTAACAGCAGACAATTTTCGCGCGGTCTGTTTTAGAATGGGTATCTCAGCCTGTGCCAAGAATGTGACACAATGGTCTAGTTTTGAATTGTTTTCTTCTACCATGATCAATGTACAGCACAAATTAACATACTGACTTATATCATGATATATTAAAATTTCTCGTTAAGAATAGCGGGCAAAAAAAGCTTCTTCTTTTAATCAGCTCATCCATAACGCTTCCAGATTATAATATTTACGCGTTTCCGGTTGCATAATATGAACGATAACATCACCCAGATCTACCAACACCCATTCACCGGATTGCTCACCTTCCTGTGACAGTATGCTACCGCCGGCGCTTTTGACTTTCTCCTGAATATTGTCAGCAAGTGCTTTTGTCTGCCGTGAAGAACTTGCACTTGCGATAATAATATAATCAAACATTGACGTTAATTTGGTGACGCTTAATACTTTAATGTCAGATGCCTTAACTTCTTCAAGTGCATCCACCGAAATTTTAACCAGCTTATCTGAATTCATTTTTTCCTGAGTACAGGTTATGTGTTTTAATGTAATCTAAAGTAATATCGGGCAACAGATAACGAATACTTTTACCAGCTTTAACGAGGCTACGAATTTGAGTTGCAGAAATATCCAGTAATGTTGTATTCGCAGTATAAATCATACCATTGAAGTGCCTGACCAGGTCTCGCGAATCGGTTGTCCATCGTGATGCACATTCAGACAATATCTTTTGTGGTAGCTGAGAAGAGTCTGATACACGAATACAACCGGGCCGTTCAACAATAATCAAGTGACATAATTGAAACAGTTTACGCCATTGATGCCAGCAATGAATTTTCACAAAAGCATCTGCACCTATAACAAAACAGAGCACGGCTTTACCGTCATATTCCTGATGATACTCTTGCAGGGTTGACACTGTGGTACTCACGCCTGAACGTTTTGTTTCACGGTCATCCATGGAAAATCGGATATTATTCTGAATGGAAAGCGACACCATTTGGACACGATGATGTTTGGATGCACCCGGTGAATCGCGTAAACGAGGTTCGCCGGCGGGTACAAAAAAAAACTGATCGAAGCAGATGGTATCAATCAGTTCTTCAGCTACGCGAAGATGTCCGTAATGTAAGGGATCAAATGTTCCGCCATAAATACCAATAAGTACTGGTCTTTCTGTTGGTCGTCCGCTGGAACATGATAAATCAGCGTACATACAACAAACAGGTTACAGTAATGCCAAACGCATATCTGTTAATACTTCTACCAGGTGTGAGGTAAACCGTGCAGCAGCGGCACCGTCAATAACGCGATGATCATAAGATAACGAAAGTGGCAAGACTAAACGTGGCACAAACTGACCATCTCTGAAGACCGGTTTGTGGCTGGCTTTGGAGACACCTAGAATGGCAACTTCGGGCGCATTGATGATGGGAGTAAATGCTGTGCCACCTATTCCGCCAAGACTGGAAATAGTAAAGCTGGCACCCTGCATTTGCGTTGGTTTAAGTTTGCCATCTCGTGCCAGAGAAGCCAATTCACCAAGTTCCCGGGCTATAGCCACTACGCCTTTTTGATCGACATCCCGTATTACAGGAACTACGAGACCATTGACCGTATCAACAGCAAAACCGATATGATAATAATGTTTAACAATCAAACTGGTCTCGCCATTGACAGCTTTATCCAGTGATGCGTTAAATTCTGGAAATTTTTTTAATGATGCAATTAATGCTTTCATTAAAAATGATAACAACGTTAATTTGACTGTGTCTTTTTTATTTGTTGCATTAGATTCTTTGCGCAATGCCTCAAGATCAGTAATATCCGCTTCATCAAATTGCGTTACATGCGGAATCATCACCCAGTTCCGGTGCAAGTTGGCACCAGCTATTTGCTTGATGCGTGAAAGTGATCTAACTTCTACAGGGCCATGCCTGGCAAAGTCTACCTGAGGCCAAGGCAATAAATCCAGCGGCGCACCCGTTGTGGCGCTCCTGCTGTCCATTTGTATTTGTGACAGCTTGGCTTTTACATATGCCTGAACGTCTTCTTTTAGAATCCGCTGTTTGCGTCCACTACCTGTAATCATATCCAGATTAACGCCCAATTCACGTGCGAATCGCCGTACAGATGGACCAGCGTGTGCTTTTGAAGGCAAAGTTTCTTCTGTTAAAAGCGGATCTGGTGTCGCAGGTTTTTCCTTAGTCAGTTCTCCTTGCGGTTGTTCCTTCTTCGATCCTTCCTGTGTTTGAGGTTCAGCAGGTTCTGCTTCTGTTGTTTTCTGTTGTTCAGTCTCAGGCCGGGAAGCGGGTTGTTTGTCGGCTGTTTCAACTTTATCGGGTTCGTTATTAACAGAATCCGCCTTTTTCTCTGAAATTTCGGCTGATTCCATCACTTCTATCACAGCAATAGGTGTACCTTCGGAAACCTTGTCACCTGTTTTGACCTTGAGCTCTTTGACAATACCCGAGTAAGGCGACGGGATATCAATCGTTGCCTTGTCCGACTCCAGCGCCAACAAAGAATCTTCAGCATTTACCTCAGCGCCAGCCTGAACAAAAACCTCAATGACAGGAATATCCGAAAAGTCCCCGATATCCGGAATATGCACTGTTTTAAGTTCACTCATATGCTTTCCCTGGATTTTTTCTTAAAAAAGCAAATTGGGGTACTGACAGCCCATAGAAATTATACCTTTCGGATATCATTATTACGCCACTTGCAGTATAAATCTTAAAGGGTCACAGGGTCCGGTTTCTCCGGATCGATACCTAACTGCTTGATAGCCTGCGTGACTGTTTTGGCCGGTACTTTACCTTCATCCGCCAGTGCCTTTAATGCCGCAACAGTTATATAATATCGATCGACTTCAAAAAACTGGCGCAACTTTTCACGAGTATCGGAACGGCCAAAACCATCTGTACCTAATACACGGTAGGTACCGGGAACAAATTCACGAATCTGGTCTGCATAGGTTTTCATATAGTCTGTCGCAGCAATTACAGGACTCTCTTTTTGTTTCAAACAGTCTTCAATATGTGAGATTCTCGATTTTTTCTCAGGATGCAGCATATTCCATCGATGGATTTTCAAGGCCTCACGCCGTAATTCGGTAAAACTGGTAACACTCCAGATATCCGCATTTACACCATAATCGCGTTTCAAAATATCTGCAGCGGCAATTGTTTCTCGCAAAATCGTTCCCGATCCGAGCAAGTGTATATGCGGATCTTTACTGCGTTTTGCAGCTGCCCTGAACAAATACATCCCTTTAAGGATAGATTGTTCCATCCCCTTAGGCATCTCCGGATGAGAATAGTTTTCGTTCATTACTGTTATGTAATAGAACACATCTTCCTGATTCTGGCACATACGGCGCAGACCATCCTGAACAATCACAGCCAGCTCGTAAGAGAAAGCCGGATCATACGATACACAGTTAGGAATTGTGGATGCCACGATATGACTGTGACCATCTTCATGCTGCAAACCTTCACCATTGAGCGTGGTCCTACCAGCCGTTCCACCTATCAAGAAACCACGGCACCGCATGTCGCCCGCAGCCCAGATCAGATCACCAACGCGCTGAAATCCAAACATGGAATAAAAAATAAAAAAAGGAATCATTTGAATGCCATGCGTGCTGTAGGAAGTTGCAGCCGCGATCCAGGAAGACAAAGCGCCGGCTTCATTGATACCTTCCTGCAGGATCTGACCATTTTTGTCCTCCTTGTAATACATCAACTGATCTGCATCCTGAGGTGTATAGAGCTGGCCAACGGACGACCAGATACCCAGTTGGCGAAACATACCCTCCATACCAAAAGTACGTGATTCGTCAGCAACAATCGGTACAATATGTTTACCAAGCTGTTTATCTTTAGTCAGAATATTCAATATACGCACATACGCCATTGTCGTTGAGGATTCCCGTCCTTCACCGCTGGCCTTCAACACGGATTCAAATGCACTCAACGGTGGCACATTCAAGGGCTCAGCCTGGCGCTTGCGGCGATGATAAAAACCACCCAAAGCAGCACGGCGTTCACGCATATAATTATCCTCAGCCGAATTTTTCTCAAATGTCAGATAAGGTACGTCATCTATATTGTCATCAGGTATATTGAGACCAAAGCGATCGCGAAATGCCTTTAAGGATATTGTTCCCATTTTTTTCTGCTGATGGGTAATATTCTGCGCCTCTCCCGATTCTCCCATTCCGTAGCCTTTTATCGTTTTGGCCAGGATTACGGTAGGTTGCCCCTTGTGTTTCACAGCTTCAGCATAAGCTGCATACACTTTATGCGGATCATGTCCACCTCTGTTCAAACGCCAGATATCATCATCCGACATGGTTGCTACCATTTCCAGCAACTCGGGATACTTGCCGAAAAAATGCTTTCGCACATATGCACCATCTCGAGCCTTGAAACTTTGGTATTCGCCGTCAACGCACTCCATCATGCGCTTCTGGAGCAATCCTTTGGTATCTTTGGCAAGCAGTGGATCCCAATAAGAACCCCAAATTACTTTGATGACGTTCCACCCAGCACCACGAAATGCAGCTTCAAGTTCCTGAATGATTTTACCGTTTCCTCTGACTGGTCCATCCAGGCGTTGCAGGTTACAATTGACGACAAAAATAAGATTATCCAGTTTTTCACGTGATGCCAGCGTTATGGCACCCAGGGACTCAGGCTCATCCATTTCTCCATCGCCCATGAATGCCCATATTTTGCGTCCATCCGTATTTGCAAGACCACGGCTCCCAAGGTATTTCATGAAGCGCGCCTGATATAAGGCCATGATAGGCCCAAGTCCCATGGATACAGTCGGAAATTGCCAAAATGAAGGCATCAGCCAGGGGTGTGGATATGAGGACAAACCATTACCACCAGCCTCCTGGCGAAAATTGTTCAGATGTTCTTCAGTCAACTCTCCGGCAAGAAAGGCGTAGGCATAAATACCTGGTGATGAATGCCCCTGTACATACACTAAGTCGCCTCCATGCTCTTCACTGGGCGAATGCCAGAAATGATTATATCCAACATCATACAGCGTTGCTGCGGAAGCAAAGCTTGCAATATGCCCGCCCACATTCGTAGAGCGATTGGCTTTGAGCACCATAGCCATAGCATTCCAGCGAACGTATGAGCGTATACGATGTTCTATTGCATTATCACCCGGCGAACGCACTTCCCTTCCTGTCGGTATAGTATTAATGTACGCCGTATTGGCACTATATGGCAGGTATGCGCCCGAGCGCCGTGCCTTTTCAACCAGTTTTTCCAGTAGAAAATGAGCGCGCTCCGGGCCCTCGCTTATCAACACAGATTCCAGAGCATCAAGCCACTCTTGCGTTTCTTGCGGATCTATATCGGGATGTAAATCCATGTTATTCAATTGGTAGACATCAATTAGTCATCGTGCATTCTGTAGAGAACGTTCTGCCGCAAGTATAGTATTACATAATAACATTGTAATTGTCATTGGACCCACACCTCCAGGCACAGGGGTTATATGACCTGCCACCTCTTTAGTTGTCTCAAATTCGACGTCACCACACAGACTCCCATTCGGCAACCGGTTAATACCAACATCAACAACAGCCGCACCAGCCTTTACCATGTCTGCGGTTATGATTCCCGGTCGACCGGTGGCGACCACCAGAATATCAGCCGATCGTGTAAACTGCGCCAGATCTTTGGTTTTTGACGTACAAATCGTAACAGTGGCACCTCGCTCCAGAAGCATCATTGCCATCGGCTTACCTACAATGTTGCTACGCCCCACAACAACAGCATGTTTCCCTTCAATTGCAACTTTGCTCTTGTCCAGCATCACCATCACTCCATACGGCGTACAAGGTGTAAAATTAGTATTGCCGGTAACTAAAGCGCCTACGTTACAAAAATGAAAACCATCAACATCCTTTTCAACTCCAATCGAAGCAATTACTTTGTTATTTTCGAAGTGTGACGGTAACGGCAATTGCACCAATATACCGTGAACATGATTATTTTGATTCAAGGCATCGATACAATCCAGTATCTCGTCCTGCTCGGCATTACAGGAAAATTGATGTACTTCGGAATGAATGCCGATTTCACTACAGGCTTTGACCTTATTGCGCACATAAATTGCTGAAGCGGGATTATCGCCAACGATGATGACCGCCAACCCAGGCCTTGTTCCCTGTTTAGTTAATTTTGCTGCGCGATTCTTCCATTCTGCACGAACATTCTGTGCAATCAGTTTTCCATCGATAATATATGCGCTCATTTAATCGGCAGCCGTGCTTCTAATTTAAGTCGATTGCTTGTTTTTTTTGATTTTCAGATAATAAATCAATAATCCGATCAAAAATACTGGTATTACAAATAACGCTGCTGAAATCAGCCCCGCGGCCAGTATGGCTATCGTACTATTACCTGGCATAAATAGTGTAACGAACCATATTACAACAAACGCAACAAATAATCCGCCATAAAGCATTGTTTTCTTGCCCCGGTCATATAGACGCCAGAAAGCTCCTGAGACCTGAATATCATCGGTATAATGTTCAAACACCTCTACCAGGCTCTGATCATTCGGTTGTGATTCATAACCAACGGCGACAGCCAAAGCATTGCTACCATCATCCATTTGCGCCATTCGTTTCAAAAACTCTATACGTTTGCCGGCTTCTTTTGGCTTGGTTCCATCCCGTATTAGCATTGCTTCCATTGCCTCAAATGCCGTTTCACGCGGATCCTGAACTTGCTCCAACCCCTCAGCATACTTCCACATGACACCAGTCAAATACAATTGTGTTGTCAAATCCCTGAACTGAGGAGCAAAGTCATAATTTTTATCTTTGACGAACCCAAGCTGAGTAGCCAGTACATCTTGCCCATAATCAATACAGGCATCAACGGGTGAATTATCAGACATGGTATTTTCTTCGCCGTTCATTTCCACATTATTTGGTTTCTCATCCATCTTGCAATCACCTTAATTATTTATGACGACTTTTTCATATCACGTATTATATACCGGCTAGCAGGGATGAAAGAAGAACCAGCTGATTAAACGCACAAGATATTCAGACAGGCGTTATTTATCAGATGCCCAAGCGTTGCCAAATTTTCGACGTCAACTCAGAACTGTTCATGGTGTAAAAATGCAAACCCGGCGCACCTTCTTTTAATAAGCGCTCGCACATTTCCGTTACTACATCTAAACCAAAAGCATGGATAGATGCGGTATCATCTCCGTACCCTTCCAATTTTTTTCGAATCCAGCGAGGAATTTCAGCCCCACAAGCATCTGAGAATCTCACTAATTGTGAGAATTTATTAATAGGCATAATGCCTGGCACTATTGGAACTGACAACCCCATTGATTCACATGATTCGACAAAATAAAAATATGCATCCGCATTATAAAAATACTGAGTAATCGCGGAATCGGCGCCAGCTTCCATCTTACGATGAAAGTTTTCCAAGTCTGCTTTGTAAGAACGGGCTTGCGGGTGACACTCAGGGTATGCTGCTACTTCAATATGAAAGGCCTGACCAAATGCTTCCCGAATATATTTGACGAGTTCACTTGCATAACGAAACTCACCTGCTTGCGCCATGCCTGATGGAATATCACCACGTAAGGCAACTAGCTGCTGCACACCTGCAGCCTGATATGTTTCCAAAATTGAGCAAATATTTTTCCTGGTGGAACCAATGCAGGAAATATGCGGAGCAACACTATATCCTTCAGACTGCATTTCAAGTACAGTTTCGAGTGTGCGTTCCCGAGTCGAACCGCCTGCACCAAAGGTTACTGAAAAAAATTTTGGCTTAAGCTGCGCAAGTTTTTTGCGCGCTACTCTCAATTTCTCAACACCTAACTCTGATTGTGGAGGAAATAATTCAAAACTATAAGTGGGAGAAAACTTTTTTTGTGATTCCATAGTGGATAATTGGGAAACATAACAATTTACGCTAACAGAGAAATATGATGATATTTCTTGCGTTTAGAAATGGCAGACTTCAAGACACCTGAATTCTCGGTGATGTAATGTACTTGCAAATCGTGTTTCTAAAACACAAAACTAGAATCATATTACTCAGATATGCTTTCCCCGACAGCACAATGCCAGTGAAAATAAAACAGGCGCTATGGGAAAATACACATCTATTTGAAACCTGCACAACTAGTTAAAAGACTTAATTAGTTGCGCAAATTTTTGAGCGTTTTTATTGGCTGTTGTATTTTAAAATTTCAGGGTGAACAAGCTCTGATACTTTGATGTAAAGAACTTGTTCAACTTTTTCCAGCCAGTTCTTGAGTAACTTAGTAACGATACATTTCAGGCTTGAATGGACCGTTCTTGTTCAATCCCAAATAAACAGCCTGCTCGTCAGTTAATTCTGTTAACTGAACCCCAAGCTTCTTCAAATGCAGTCGAGCAACTTTTTCATCGAGATGCTTAGGCAAGACATACACTTCTTTATTATATTGTTTTCCATTCGTCCAAAGCTCCATTTGTGCGAGCACTTGATTGGTAAATGAATTTGACATAACAAAAGAAGGGTGTCCCGTACCGCACCCAAGATTTACCAGCCTTCCTTGAGCCAGTACAATGATTCTGCGCCCTGTTGGAAAAATCACATGATCCACTTGCGGCTTGATGTTTTCCCATTGATATTTTTGGACAGAAGCTATATCAATCTCGGAATCAAAGTGCCCGATATTGCAAACAATAGCCTGATCCTTCATTTTCAGCATATGATCGTGAGATATGACTCTCACATTACCTGTTGCTGTTACAAAAATATCAGCCTTATCACAGGCATCCTCCATAGTCACTATCCGGAAACCTTCCATTGCTGCCTGTAATGCACAAATTGGATCTATTTCAGAAACCCAAACGGTAGCACCTAGTCCACGTAGAGATTGGGCACATCCTTTACCAACATCTCCATAACCACATACCAAGGCTATCTTTCCAGCAATCATGACGTCAGTAGCACGCTTGATACCATCAACCAGTGACTCTCTACACCCATAAAGATTGTCAAATTTTGATTTCGTGACAGAATCATTTACGTTGAATGCAGGGAATGGAAGCTCTCCGTTCTTTTGCATTTCATACAACCTGTGTACACCTGTGGTTGTCTCTTCTGTAACACCATTGATACTCTCCAGTTTCCTGGAATACCAATTTGGGTCAACTGCCAGTTTATTTTTGATCGATGCGAACAATGCCTCTTCTTCTTCATTCGACGGATTAGCAATAACAGAAATATCGTTCTCTGCCTTGCTTCCAAGTATAAGTAGTAAAGTAGCATCGCCACCATCGTCCAGAATCATATTTGCATTCTGCGACTGATCTGCAGATTTCCATTCAAAAATCTGATGTGCATAATCCCAGTACTCTTCAAGAGATTCTCCCTTATAAGCAAATACCGGTATACCTTGAGCTGCGATCGCTGCAGCAGCGTGATCCTGAGTTGAAAAAATATTACAAGAAGCCCAGCGTACTTCAGCACCCAGCGCAACCAGTGTTTCAATTAACACTGCTGTTTGGATGGTCATGTGCAGAGATCCGGCAATACGCGCCCCGGCTAATGGTTTCTGTTCTGCATATTCTTCACGAACTGCCATCAAACCGGGCATTTCTGTTTCAGCAATTGCAATTTCTTTTCGTCCCCATTCGGCCAAGGCTATATCTGCTATTTTATAATCTGTAAAATTACTTCCGTTTGGATTAAGCACAGCGTTCATAGTCTTTCTCCTATAACATCGAACGAGCGCCGTTTTATTGATATCCACAAGCTGAGCCTCACGGAATAATTTCCGCTGCAGCGCCCCTCAGCGTTGTGAACCAAATAACTAATTAAAAATGAAGTGTGTGTTTAGATACCTGCTTCAGCACGCAGAAGTTCAGCTTTATCTGTTGCTTCCCAGGAAAATTCAGGTTCTTCACGCCCAAAATGCCCATATGCAGCTGTTTTGGAATATATCGGGCGTAGCAAGTCTAATGTATGGATGATTGCACGTGGCCGTAAATCAAAGTGCTTTTCAATCAGTTGAATAATTTTAGTATCTGGAATTCTTCCCGTTCCAAAGGTATTAACCATTAAAGAAACAGGTTTTGCCACACCAATTGCATACGCAACCTGCACTTCACACTGACCTGCAAGGCCTGCTGCCACAATATTTTTGGCTACATAACGCCCTGCATAAGTCGCAGAACGATCAACTTTCGAAGGATCCTTGCCGGAAAATGCTCCGCCTCCGTGGCGCGCCATACCGCCATAAGTATCAACAATAATTTTGCGTCCTGTCAACCCGCAATCCCCCATTGGGCCACCGACAACAAAACGACCGGTCGGATTGACCAGATATTGGGTTTGATTACTCAGCATTTCTTGTGGCAGAACAGGTTTGATTATTTCCTCTACTACGGCCTCTGTTAGGACATCATGGGAAATATCAGGGCTATGCTGAGTAGAAATAACTACCGTTTCGATATATTTCGGCTTGCCATTCTCATATCTGACAGATACCTGGGATTTTGCATCGGGGCGAAGCCAAGATAATTTTCCGTTTTTTCGCAAAACTGACTGCCGTTCAACCAAACGATGCGCATAGTAAATGGGCATAGGCATCTGTTGCGGCGTTTCATCACAGGCATAACCAAACATCAACCCCTGGTCACCCGCACCTTGGTCCATCTCCTCTTCTTTTGTTCGATTTACACCTTGTGCAATGTCGGGAGACTGCTTATTAAACGCCGTTAATACCGCACACGTCGTTGAATCAAACCCTATATCCGAACTGGTATATCCTATATTTCGAACTGTCTCACGTGCTATGACATTATAATCTATTGTTGCATTTGTGGTTATTTCACCGGACAAAACAATTAATCCGGTGCTGCACAATGTTTCACACGCCACTCTTGCATTGACGTCCTGCTCTAAAATTGCATCAAGCACAGCATCTGATATCTGATCGGAAACTTTATCCGGATGACCTTCTGATACCGACTCGGATGTAAAAAGATAATCGCTCATGATCTACCTTATTTATTTATAAAATTTTTAAATAATACCAAATTATCCGTATCTTATAAACCCCGAACCTGAATCACAAAGTAGTCATGCCATTTTTTTGTCTTTAAAACCAATAGCATTCTATATCTTTTGGCCACCTTGAATTTAGTGTGGCACTATCAGCATCTCATAGAACAAAAATCGATTTCTGACAGTTCTACAATCGTTACCTTTGCGATAAAGTAAGCACGGAAATTCTGAGATGTTGTGGAAGCAAAAAACTATGGATATGCCCTGAAAAAAATCTTGTTACAGGGATTTTTATCCAAACATATCTATCTGAAAATATTGCTGAATTCTGGTGACTGAAGCTTTGCCGGAGGAATAGAGGAAAAGTTTAAAACGACAATTGCTGTTTTATGAAAAATTGAGGAAATAGTTTTTTTATTGCTTTACTGCAATATTGCTTTACTGCAATCCAGCTTCAAACAAAAACCTGCCCTTTGGGGCCATATAAAGAGATATTTCCAGCTGCGCTTTGCAATGAGAGATGAGCACGTTGAGCGTGCTGCAATCGGGTAGAAATCACTTTTCCGTTTGTCTGGTTAATCTGCTGAGCGGACTTCGCTAGTTCTATCAATTGAAACCAGCTTGCTGTTAACTCTTTTTTTGGCTGTTTTGCCAACCATGACTGCATTCCGCTCTTGTCGGGTGAACAACCCGAAATTGATAAATATCGTAACCGCTGGTCAGATAAATCTTCAAGTTTTTCTGCCAAGCGGGATTTATCAGAAACCAGCATGTCTAGTTCATCTATCCGCCCTTGAATCAACGCATCTTCTTCTTTTTTTAGTACTTCTATAAAATTTTTAACTGTACAAATCTCACTATCAATAATAGCTGCGAAACCCTCAAGGCTTTGTAAGTCATTCATTAAGAGCGGCCTTCTTTAGTGTTTATCAATTCTTTCACAGTTTCGAGCAAACGATCCGCAACCACATCGGGATTGACTTTAAAAGTCCCTTCACTAATCGCCGACTTTATCTCTTGGACACGAGACATATCAACTACACCGTCATTGTTGGATATGCGTTCCGACGATTTCAAATTTATCGCTTGTGCGCTGATGTGAACTGCATTATTTGTATCTTCAGGATTAATGCCAGAAGCAGAGGCATTTTCTGGTCGTTTCTTGCCATCTCCTCCTGAAACATTCGTTACTGAATGTATAGAATTGTCGATTTTCAATTTGGATTCCCTATCAATTATTTTAGTTAAATGTCTCATCGACACTCTGAAAAAAAACTTTAGCCAGAATAACAATGATATTGAACGTTTAATTTTCCACTTTCAATAAAATTTTGTGAGCATGTGTTAGCTCAGATACTAACGTTGAGATAAAGCTAATGCAAGGAAAAACCAAAATTCATTCTGATTTTGAATGCAAATTATCTGAAAACATACGTTTATTACCAATGGTTGTTGACAATTTTTTTAACTGATTCAATTTTTATTCGTATAGTCCGTTAAATCTCACTACTTTTCGTGTTTTTTTACATCCAAGACGCTTAATTGGCATTTTGTTCATATTTAACAAAAAGGAACTAAGATGGACTATTCCACGATAATAATACTGATTGTTTTAAGTCTGATATTGGTCTATATAATTTTGATTTATAACAATCTGGTTCAGCTAAAGCATAATGTCTCCAAGGCCTGGTCCAATATTGACGTATTGCTTAAACAACGACACGATGAACTTCCCAAACTTGTTGAAACATGTAAGCAGTATATGGGATATGAGAAAAGTGCATTGGAAGCCATTATTGAGGCACGTTCCGCTGTTTCTCATGCGCAACAAGACTCGGACATCAAGGCACTAGGCGTAGCGGAAACACAATTACGCTTGGGTCTGGGAAATCTATTTGCCCTGGCAGAATCCTATCCAGAACTTAAAGCCAATCAATCATTTCAACACTTACAAACCCGTATCACGGGACTGGAACATGATATAGCCGACCGTCGTGAATTTTATAACGAGTCTACAAATATCAACAATATACGTATTGAACAGTTTCCTGATGTATTGATTGCAAAAATCTTTGGATTTAAACCATTTGATTTACTGGAGTTTTCCGAATCCGACAAGGCAGATGTGAACGTAAGCCTGTTATTCCAATGATATCGATCGAAAGTAATGCATTATTAAACGAAGACAACCAGCTTTTTTTGCTGTTTGCCTTCACACTAATGGCACTTGTTTGCTTCTGGCTGTTTTTTTATTACCTCAAGCGCGCACGACTCATTGAAGATACGCCAACTTCAAAAATTCGGTCTGCCGCCCAAGGCTATGTTGAAATTATGGGTTCAGTATCAATGGTCAGCAAC
The DNA here is from genome assembly GCF_900110145.1 of Nitrosomonas marina. Classification (GTDB taxonomy): domain Bacteria; phylum Pseudomonadota; class Gammaproteobacteria; order Burkholderiales; family Nitrosomonadaceae; genus Nitrosomonas; species Nitrosomonas marina. Next base: position 24,206 of record NZ_FOCP01000002.1, read on the forward strand.
CAAATGCTTTCTGCGCCCCTTTCAGGTACTACGTGCGTCTGGTTTACATATAAAATACAGCAATATCGACGCACAGGTAAAAGCAGCCACTGGTCGACAATTGAAGAAAAAACGAGTACTGAGCAATTTCTTATTAAAGATGATACCGGGACCTGTGTAATTGATCCCGAAGGCGCAGAAGTTCAAACGACTTACTCGCGTACCTGGTATGGCCATACAAAAAAACCATCCCGGGCAAATAAATCAAACAATTTTTTCAATATAATCATCGGCAAGCGCTATCGTTACATAGAAAGAATCATACAGGCTGACGATATTCTTTATGCACTCGGTGATTTCAAGACAAAGGGCGGGGGGCGTAATGTACCAGGTATCCACCAGATGACTGGTACAGTAATTCGTGAATGGAGACACAATTACAAGCAAATTTTAAAGCATTTCGATCGAGATAAAAACGGAACGATAGACATGAACGAATGGGAAGAAGTAAGAGCAGCCGCCCGTCATGAAGCTGAAAAACGCAGGCAAGAGTTATCGCGGCTCCCAACGGTTTATTCACTCGGGAATACAACAAAGAAACAACAACCGTTTATCCTCTCAACTTTCGGTCAACAAAAACTGGTCAAAAAATATCGCCAGTTTGCAATTCTCAGTCTGATAGGTCTTTCCGTATTCACCATACTTGCCTTCACACAGTATACAGACACGCAGGCTATTTATTTATAGAATATATGACTAATCCAGACTGACAGGAATTTCTGTCTCTTTTTCCGATTCGTTTGACAAGATCATTACAGCCACCCGCCGATTGCGCATTCTACCTTCGATGGTGTCATTAGTGTCTACTGGCCTGTTCTCTCCATAACCAATTGCCGTTAATCGTTGTCCTTCCAAACCACTGTCTATAAATAATCGAATAACGCTGCTTGCTCGTGCAGTTGATAATTCCCAATTGGATGGAAAAAATACATTGTGAATCGGCAGATTATCTGTATGTCCTTCAACCTGAATTTCATGATCGTGGTTTTTTAACACTTGCGCCACTGCCTGTAACGTATCAATTGAATCATCCGATAATTGTGCTTCTCCAGGAGAAAAAAGTACGCTGGCATTAATTTCTACTGTAATACCCAGATTGCTCTGTGTAACTCTGACTTTCCCATTATCAACCAACGACGCCAGCACCTTCAGCACATCTTTCGCCATGGACTGCATTACTTCCTGCTTTTTACTGCGCTGAAACTTTTTTTCTTCAATAATCTTAATAAGACTTTCTTGCTGCATCTCTTTTTTTATCAGTAAAGGCGCCTGAGATTGCTGTGTTGGTTCAGGCTTGACTACTGGATTTTTAAAAGCATTTACTAATGACCCGCTCAGCACTTTATATTTGCCTTCATTGATGGAGGAAACCGCGTACATAACCACAAAAAAGGCAAATAACAGGGTAATAAAATCAGCATACGAAACCAGCCAGCGTTCATGATTCTCATGAACTTCTTCATTTGAGCAGAATCTTTTTCTAGCCATATTCATTTATCGATGTTAATCAACTTAAAGCCGCAAGTTTACTTTTCCACACAATAACTCATCAGGCGATTCTCTATTAACCGCGGATTTTCACCATGCGCTATGCCAACTAATCCGTCGATCAACATTTCACGAAAAACCAGTTGCTCATTGATAATGCTTTTCAGTTTGTTCGCTATCGGCAGAAAAAACAAATTTGCCAGGCCGACACCGTAAATTGTGGCGACAAATGCAACAGCAATCCCGCTACCCAAAAGACTGGGTTCAGTCAGGTTCTCCATGACATGTATCAAACCGAGAACTGCACCAAGAATACCGATGGTCGGAGCATAACCACCGGCTGCTTCCCAAATTCTTGCAGACTGACGCTGAAATGAAACTTCAGCTTCAACCTCTATTTCCAGTATTTCACGCAGTTTTTCAGCTTTGCTTCCATCTGCCAGCAGCAACAACCCCTTTTTTGTCAAGGGATCAGTCGCAGATTCTGCATGTCTTTCAAGAACAAGCAGGCCCTCTTTGCGTGAAAGATACGACCAACCGACAACTTGTTTGATTAGGATCTGAGTCGGTCTTTTCGGCGGGAAAAAAATCCATTTAGCCATTTTGACGCCATTAATTAACACTTTTACCGGGCTTTGCAAAAGAACAGCACCGACAGTACCGCCCACGACAATAAAAAAAGCCGCGAACTGCAATAATGCACCCAGATGGCCGCCTTCGAGCATCTGTCCGCCCATAATTGCCGCTAATGCCAGAGCAATTCCGGCAATACTGCTTACGTCTATCTTAGTTTTATTACTCATCATTTGTCCCGAAACCACCTGTGAATAATATGTTTCAGGCGTTAAAGATTTCTCATGCGGCTTCGCAATCTTGCTATGGCCTGTGTATGCAGTTGACATACACGTGATTCACTCACCCCCAGGACCTCTCCAATTTCACGCAAGTTCATCTCCTGTTCATAGTGCATACCCATAACCATTTTCTCACGTGGCGGCAGATTCTCTATTGCCTGTACCAACAGCGTTCGCAGATTTTCATCGACAAGTGTTTCCAACGGATTGCTCTTATCATCCGCAAGTAATCGATCCAAGAATGGTTCTTCATCATCCTGCTGGAAATCTTCGTAATATATCAACTGTGCACCCCGAGCGCTTTGGAGTGTCGAATGATATTCATCCAGCGAGATATTTAATTCTTCGGCAAGGTCCTGTTCACTGGGAACACTGCCGTTTCGTTGTTCCAGGGCGTTCACTGCGGCTTCAATTTGTCGCATTTTTTTTCGCACACTGCGCGGCAGCCAATCAGCATCACGCAATTCATCCAGAATTGACCCGCGAATCCGTTGTGCGGCATAACTCTCAAACTGTCGTCCGTAAGACCCTTCGTAGCGATTAATTGCATCCAGAAGACCTATCATTCCAGCTTGAATCAGATCATCCACCTGAACGCTGGCCGGAAGTTTAGCCATCATGTGATAAGCGATACGCTTAACCAAAGGTGAAAATTCACCAACAAAATCTTCCTTACTTTTAATTCCAGTCGCTGTATACATATTTATCAAACCGTTAAATTTGTCATACTCAAATGACTCGTGTGAATGAGGCGCTGCATAAAACTTTCTACCAACCCGTTAAAATAATCTTTGCGCGGGGCGTACAGAACATTTTCTGCCAGAAGTCTGAAGTTATTGCCGGTCTGTGAATCTGGAAATAAGCTTAGTGCTGGCCTGCACAATCGTCTTGATTGAGATATTTTTTCATCCAGTTCAGTAAATCCTGCAAATTCGGGCGATATCCCCAGATACCTTTGAACAATACAAGCAAAGTTTTCAAACACATTCTGCGCAATTAATTTTGTCTCAGCTTTATTGATAAATACCAAGAAGTGACGCTTTGCATATTCCCTGTTCATTATTTTGATTAATGCATAGGCACCTGTCAGTGAAACTGCCGAGCCTGAAATGACAACCATGACCTGCTCTGATGCAAGACTCAATGGCAGCACTTGTGTTTCAGCATTCATGGCTGTATCAATCAAAATAAAATCGATTGGTTCTGTAATCTGACTAAAACTCGTAATGAGTCTTTGCTGATCTGCCCTGTTCAGTCCGGTCAAAGCATGAATGCCTCTTTGAGCAGGCAGAACAAATATATTATCCGGTCCCGGAACAATAACTTGTTCCAGCTTTCTGTCTTGCCGTATCACATGCGCAAGATCAAAACGCGCTTTTAATCCGAGTCTTGTGCAAATATTATGCGGATATGCATTCTCATCAATCAGCAAAACCCGCTTATTTTGTTCGGCTAATGCCGCCGCCAGATTAACGGTTACTTCTGTTCTCCCTACGCCTTTTGCCCCACCTGTAACGGTAATGACCCGTGTCGAGCTGTCTGTTTGCAAAGCAACCAGATTACGCAACCCTGCCGCTTGATCATGTGAAAAATTAGTCATGTTTAGTACCTGCGCGCATTTTTAGTTCATGATTATCCAAGTTGGTGTTTTTTGACATGACTAGCGCAAATTCAGCATCTTGAAGTGTAAATGCCGGATCACTTGGTTTTGCGCTAAAAATTCGATGTAAAAGGTACCTTGGATTTGCTGCATGAATATCTTCCGGTACTTTTTGGCCATTGGTCACATAATGCAGCACCAGCTTGCGTCTAATTGCCGCATCAAGCACCACACCAAGGCCGGCGGCCTCATCCACCTTTGTTATGATGCAACCAAGAATGTCGAACTTGCGATAAGCTGTAATAATTTCATCGAGCGTCCTGTCGCTTGAGGTAGCACTTACCACCAGCATTTTGTTAATATTCGTTTCGGAACTGCTCAGGGTTGCAATCTGTTCAGCCAGCATCTGATCACGATGACTCATGCCAACGGTATCTATGAAAACGATATGCTTATTTCTGAGTTCTGATAATGTAAGCTGGAGATCGTCTGCATCCTGTATATTTCTCACCGAAATACCCAACAATCTGCCATAAATTCGTAACTGCTCGTGACCGCCAATCCGATAGCTATCTGTAGTAAGCAACGCAACTTTCTCAGCACCGTGTCTAATTACACTTTTTGCAGCAAGCTTGGCTATTGTTGTAGTCTTGCCAACCCCCGTGGCACCGATCAACGCATATACACCGCCCTGTTTAATCATTTCATCATCAGATGCAGTACGCAGATTGAACGTTAAAGCTGAAACCGCCTGCTTCATACTCTGAACATAGTCGAGCTCTTCCGGTAATTTATCAACCAGGCGTCGCGACAATAAAGGGCTGAAACCAGCATTTAATAACGCACGCAGCACCTTCATTTTTTCAGGATTACGCTGCGCTTTGTTGCCCCATGCCACATTTGCCAGCTGATCTTCAAGCGTGCATTTCATCGCATGAATTTCCTTCATCAAGGCCTGAACAAATTCTTCGGACACGATATTTTCTGGTATAGCGGCAGCCGTAGTATCCTCTGTTTTTGGCAAATCACTTTGTGACACTTGAGCAGGAGAATAAAAATCTGCTTTGATCTCATGCAGTGCTGGCTTGTTTTTTTGCTGCGGTCTTGATTGATCCGTCTGCTGAGCATCAATCAGGCTAGTCATATCTGTATCAGCCAGCGCCATTATTTCAACACCAGCATCAGTCTGTCTGTTGGATAAAATAATGGCTTCAGCACCCAGATCTGCCTTGACTTTACGCAGCGCTTCGCGCGATGTAGCAGCTAAATATCGCTTAACTTTCATGACTTACCTCCAATTAAGGAAGTGACTTTAATTTTCCGGGTATCAGGGACCTCTGCATGCGCAAGAACTCTGATCTGTGGCACGGCTCTGCGCAGAAAATGGGAGAGCAGATTACGGATTGGCCCAGGTACCAAAATAACAGCCGGCAGGCCTTGTTTTTCCTGCTGATTAGCGGCAGCAGCAGCTTCTTTCAGCAGCATGTCTGCCAGCCCGGGTTCTATCCCGCCACCCTCTTTGCCGCTGGTTTGTACAACCTGCATCAGAATATTTTCCAGCTCATGATGCAAACTAATTACTTGCAGCTCTGTGTTAGCCGGGAAGAACTGTTCGACAATTGCGCGCCCCAGTGCGGCGCGTACGTATGCTGTCAGCTGCACGGCATCCTGAGTAGCAGGTGAATGCTCGGTCAGTACATCAATGATGGTACGCATATCGCGGATATGCACATTTTCCATCAGCAAGTTCTGAAGCACTTTCTGTACAGAAGACAACGGCAGCAGTTTTGGAATCAGATCTTCAATTAATTTCGGTGACTTAGCGCTCAGGTGATCCAGTAAAAGTTGAAGCTCCTGCCGGCCCAGTAATTCGGAAGCATGTGAATGAATTAAGTGATTGATATGCGTTGTTACGACTGTACTGGCATCGACAACGGTGTACCCGTTTGCCTGCGCCTGTTCTCTAAGCGAGGCTTCTATCCAAACTGCGGGCAGGCCAAATGCAGGATCACTTGTTGGCGTACCCGGCAGCGTTATGGTTACCCTTCCCGGGTTAATCGCAAGATACATTCCGTTATATGATTCTCCCTGTCCAATTACTGATCCCTTTAAAGTAATCTGATAGGCGTTAGGTCGAAGTTCGAGATTATCCCGGATATGTACTACAGGCGGTAGAAAGCCAATATCCTGTGCGAATTTTCGGCGTATACCGTTAATCCGTTTGAGCAAATCACCCTGCTGTGCCTTATCGACAAGCGGTATGAGTCGGTAACCCACCTCCAAACCCAGCGTATCAATTGGGGTCACATCATCCCAGCTTGCATCCTGCTGCTCGATCACGGGTACGGCGGCGGGCTCCGTCTGTTCTGCCTCGCTCTCTTGAGCACTCTTTATCATAAAATACGCACCCAGCCCCAGCGTACTTGCCAGTAACAGGAAAACAAAATGCGGCATTCCTGGCACAAGACCCATCACCGCAAGAATACTTGCCGTAATCACAAGCACCTGTGGCTGTGTAAACAATTGGCCTAATACTTGCTCGCTTAAATCTTCATCGGTCGTAACGCGGCTAACCACCAGTCCGGCTGCAGTTGAAATTACCAATGCCGGAATCTGTGCAACCAGGCCATCACCAATGGTCAAAAGTGTATAGTTTCGAGCAGCCGTATCCAGGTCCAGATCATGTTGCAACATTCCCACGACAAGCCCGCCGATGATGGTAATCAACATGACCATTACGCCGGCAATAGCATCACCTCTGACAAATTTACTCGCACCATCCATCGAACCAAAAAAATCGGCTTCTTTAGAAATGGCCGACCGGCGATTGCGCGCCTCTTCCTCTCCTATCAAACCTGCATTCAGATCAGCATCAATTGCCATTTGCTTACCGGGCATTGCATCTAATGTGAACCGAGCACTTACTTCAGCAATACGCCCTGCTCCTTTGGTAATCACAACAAAGTTGATCACCACTAAAATAATGAAAACAACCAGACCGACAGCGTAGTTACCGCCGACAAGAAAATGCCCAAAAGCCTCTATGACCTTTCCTGCCGCATCCGGTCCTGTATGTCCCTCCAGTAAAACAACGCGAGTAGAAGCAACATTTAAAGATAAGCGCAACAGTGTCGTTATTAGTAGAACAGTAGGAAATACCGCAAAATCGAGAGGGTTTCTGGTATATAAACTCACCATCAAAACAATAATGGCCAGCGCAATATTGAATGTAAATAAAACGTCCAGAATGAATGGCGGTAATGGCAACACCATCATCCCGAGGATCATGATGATCAATATCGGGCCGGCCAGTGCTTTCAGGTTGTTTCCAGTCATTAAACTAGAAAATGTCAAAGTTGTATTCATGATGGTAAGTTACATTAAAATCCGATACGAGCATCGGTAAATAAACACCTAAATCCCCTTGCTTATTCATTAATTATCAGGCGAAAGTACATCCAGTTCTTGCGGCACATTGATTTCCCCAAGCGGCGCGGGTTTGTCGCCACCGTAATTCTGATAACGCTGCAATTGGAAAATGTAAGCCAGAACTTCCGCAACAGCGGTATATAGTTTTTCCGGTATTTCAGCATCCAGTTCGGCGTGGTGATACAACGCACGCGCAAGCGGAGGCGCCTCCAGTATGGGTATATGATGAGCCTCGCCCAGTTCACGTATACGCGCAGCAAGTAAATGTACTCCCTTGGCAACAACCTTGGGTGCACGCATCGAATTGCTTTTGTAGCGTAAAGCGACTGCATAATGAGTCGGGTTCGTCACAATAACGTCTGCTTCAGGTATTTCAGACATCATCCTGCGCCGAGCGGCCTCACGCTGTAAGCTTCGTATACGCCCTTTAACCAAAGGATCTCCCTCACTCTCCTTGGCCTCGCGCCGGATTTCCTCTTTGGTCATACGTAATTTCTTGGCATGACTCCATAATTGAAAAGGCACATCAATCGCAACGATTAATATCATCGCGCCTGTAATCAGAAAAAAACTTAAGACCAGCAACTCACCTGTTCGGGTAACACCTGACATCACTGGTAGTGCAATCAATGACAATACTGAATCTCTGTTACCCCATATCACCAAAGCAGCAACACTGCCAACGACCAGTGTTTTGGCAATTGCTTTCAGTAATTCAGTCAACCCATGCATTGAAAAAATCCTACCAAACCCTGAGACCGGATTTAAACGCTTGAAATCGGGAATGAGCGCCTTGGAGCTAAACAGCCAACCACTGAGTAGCATGGGCGCGGTAAACGCTGCAACAATCAACAGAATTAACAGGGGGATTAATGACCAGAGACCTTCAATCGATAATTGGCTTAGGCGCTTAACCATCAAATCCGTATGAAAAGCCATATTTCGATCTATTTGCATACCTGCATGCATAATATCCGTCAGATGTTCAACCAGTCTTCCACCCATAAAAATCAGACCGGCGGCGGCTGTTAGCAACAAAACAAACGTGGTTAATTCCTGTGAACGGGCAACTTGCCCCTCTTCCCGCGCTTTTTGTATACGCTGTGGCGTCGCTTCTTCCGTACGTTCTAAATCACTGTCTTCAGCCATTTCTCCTCCAATTACCGTCATCCATATTATGCGCACGATGCTCAAAATTTGATGTGGAGAAAAGGGAAGTTTCATCCCGTTAATTTGTTAATGCTGGGATGACACACTTTTGGAATTAGGTAGCAAATGAATTAGCTCAATTCGTGCCACACTTCAGATTATTCAAAACAGGTTCTGAAATCTGCATTCACACAAGCAATTGATCAATAAAGGTTTTTGAATACAGTTATAGAATTTCCCATTGGATAAAAAGTCAATCTCGGATAAACTGTTGGTCTGGTACAAAATTTTTGTCAATCTGGAGGAAAGCCATTGAAAATTTTAGCAGCGATATTATTTCTCGTAATTTTGTACAGTCTTGGCTCGGCCTTATATTACATGTACAAAGATACAGGCAATTCGACGCGCATGGTTAAATCATTAAGTATTCGCATCGGCGTTTCCTTGCTGCTGTTTATAATCATGATGATTTATACTTACTTTGAACATATTGCCTGAATAAACAATCATTGATTCTTAGGTTTTAAGTTAATTCATACAAAAAAAACGATCCCACTCACCGGTTCCCCAAGAAAATGAGAAAAACCATCCGAAATATGGATGTAGTCATCATTGGAGCCGGAGCAGCAGGGATGATGTGTGCCGCTGAAGCAGGTAAACGTGGACGTTCTGTTCTGCTGGTTGACCATGCCTCAAAGCCAGCCGAAAAAATCCGTATTTCAGGTGGAGGACGGTGTAATTTTACAAACCTACATACCGGCGCTGACAATTTCCTGTCAAATAACCCGCATTTCTGTCGTTCGGCGCTTTCGCGTTATACACCGCATAATTTTATTGCATTACTGGAAAAACACGATATACATTACCACGAGAAGAAATTCGGACAACTTTTCTGTAACAACAGCGCTCAACAGATCATAGAGATGCTCATGTATGAGTGTCATTTTGCCGGAGTCTCCTTTCAATCACCTTCAACAGTGTCAAAGATAGAATATTCCGAATGCGGTTTCTCCGGTCAAAGCAGGCACAAACGGTTTGTGATTCAGACAGAGCGCAATACGTTAGTTGCACATTCTCTGGTCATTGCCACTGGGGGCTTATCACTACCCCAAATTGGTGCGAGTGATTTTGGTTATCAGACAGCCAGACAGTTTAATATTCCAGTTACACCGTTACGACCCGGACTGGTTGGCCTGACGGCTTCGTCAGACAAGCTCCCCGGTTTTCAAAATATGCCGGGGGTAGCGATTGATTCTCAAGTAAGCTGGCGAAAGAAGATTTCATTTAGAGAAAATCTTCTGTTAACACACCGTGGATTTAGCGGACCTGCAATTCTGCAAATTTCTTCATACTGGAAACCCGGTACGACAATCATTATCGACCTACTGCCGCAAAATAATCTGCAGGAAATTTTTCTTACACAGCGACATAGCAAACAACAATTGCACAATCTGCTCGCCGAATTCCTGCCAAAACGGTTTGTAAAAATATGGTGTGATTTTGTTCTGGAGCATTTATCACTTTCGCATTTAAAGGATAAACCTGTCAGTCAATTTAGCAATGCCGCCTTGTCTCAAATAACCGAGCTGATACACAACTGGGAATTTTCTCCGAGCGGAACAATGGGTTATAAGAAAGCCGAGGTAACTCTAGGAGGCGTTGATACGCACGCTTTGTCGTCGAGCACGATGGAAGTCAAACAAATTCCCGGGCTTTATTTTATCGGGGAAGTTGTGGATGTTACAGGACAGTTGGGTGGCTTTAATTTTCAGTGGGCCTGGTCATCGGGTCACGCTGCAGGTCAGGTAGTATAAACACGCTACTCTGCGCTTGTTTGATTACGAAGCAATCATACCCTTTTCATAACATACAGGATCAAATTCAAATACGACAGAAGAATCGTAAATTAATGCTTCATTATTTTTGCCCTTATAATCCACATGACTCAGGAAATGTTTCATGACATTAATACGCGTACGTTTTTTATTATCACTATGCACAATATGCCAGGGCGCAAAAACAAAATTAGTTTTAGCAAACATTGCATCTCTGGCCTCAGAATAAGCCTGCCATAGCGCCTGTGCTTTCTCATCAATAGGACTTATCTTCCATTGCTTAAGAGGGTCTTCTCGCCGTGCGCTGAGCCGTTTTTTCTGTTCTTGTTTTGAAATATCGAGATAGTACTTAAAAAACACCAAATCAGCATGTGTCAATAAATGTTCGAAATTAGCCACTTCATTCATGAATTTCAAATACTCATTTTTTCGACAGAACTTCATTACTTTTTCAACACCTGCCCGGTTATACCAGCTACGGTTAAAAAAAACGATTTCCCCAGAAACTGGCAAATGCGGAACGAAACGTTGGAAATACCATGCACTTTTCTCACGGTCCGACGGTGCGCCTAATGCAACTGTTCGTACTTCTCTGGGACTCAGGTGTTCGCTGAACCGCTTAATGGTTCCATCTTTACCTGCTGCATCTCTGCCCTCAAAAAGCAAACAAACTTTACGGCCACTCTCGATTACGCTTTTGTGAAACTTAACCAGTTCTACCTGTAGTGTATACAGTTCTTGCTTGTATAGTCTCTTGTCCACGATATTCAATTCAACATTACGGTTTTTTTACAAAATCACCATCAACATAAAACCAGCGTTCTTTTTCAAATACAAACCGACTAATTTCGTGCAGCCGATAAGCGCGCCCGGCAATTTTGTAACGCGCTATGAATTCAACAAGCGCAAGTTTCGGTGACAACTGTTTATGTTGTTTGACAGAAAGATTCAACCATTTTTGTCGAGAAGTCAATTCTAATGACAAGGGACGTGTTTCAGGATGCCATGTCTCTAACAGATAATCCTCACGACACAAGGTGTATGCCGAATAACGAGAGCGCATTAATTCTTCCGCGTTCTCTGGCACTTGCCCCATGTCTAGATAACGGCCACAACAATTAACATAAACTGTACTGAGACCGCATATGCAACTGGCGCCCGTTTTTATTTTCATGTTCCAAACACTCCCTCTTAAAGAGCACAGGGATAATCATTAACAGCGCCGGAAATGGCTTATTCTAAGGAATATGTAAGTCTGTAATCACAATCGATTAACTACAATAGAAAATGTGAAATCAAACTATCATTCAAGAATATACACATATGAAATCTGTGTTTCATTATTTCTAATAGTCAGACCCAAAACATTGCAGTCACGCCATAATGGTACTATTCACATGGCGTTTTTTGTTGTTTTCTGGCGAATGTACAAAATTCGCAAACGCATATGGTAATCATTGTTGAGGCAGATCCGTAAATCAATCGTTCCACCCGTACAATCGATTGGTGTTTGTAATAACTAGCAGCTGTATTAAATAAATCAGAACAACATATTAATTTATATCTTAATTCTCCGTTGTATCAGTGATTTCAGCGGTATTTTCCGTCGATCCAGCTTCATTTTCTTCATTTGCGATTGCTTTCATACTCAAACGAAGTCGACCTTTATCATCTGCTTCTAGAACCTTGACACGAACAGACTGACCTTCACTCAGATGATCGGTAACGTTATTTACGCGCTCATTAGCGATCTGAGAAATATGTAATAAACCATCCTTGCCAGGTAATACACTGACGATCGCCCCAAAATCAAGCAACTTTAATACGGTACCATCATAAATCCGCCCAACTTCCACTTCTGCTGTCAGATCCTCAATACGTTTCTTTGCCAGCTCACCATTTTCTGCATTGACACAAGCAATAGTAACCTGTCCATCGTCGGTGATGTCGATCGTTGTACCTGTCTCTTCTGTTAACGTTCGAATTACCGCGCCACCCTTTCCAATCACATCACGAATCTTTTCAGGGTTTATTTTTATTTTGATGATGCGTGGTGCATGAATTGAAATACTGTCGCGTGTCACCGGCATGGCATCTTTCATGATATCGAGTATATGCATGCGTCCTTCACGTGCCTGTAGCAACGCTGCATGCATAATATCTTTGGTAATGCCCTGTATTTTGATATCCATTTGTAAAGCAGTAATGCCTTTATCCGTTCCGGCCACCTTGAAATCCATATCCCCAAGATGGTCTTCATCTCCCAGAATATCGGTTAACACCGCAAAGCGGTTGCTTTCTTTAATCAACCCCATGGCTATACCCGCAACATGTGCTTTTAATGGCACACCGGCATCCATTAATGCGAGGCAACCACCGCATACCGAGGCCATGGAACTGGAGCCATTAGATTCGGTTATTTCCGAAACAACCCGCAGTGAATAACCGAATTCTTCCTGTGAAGGAAGCACAGGCACTAGCGCGCGTTTCGCCAAACGTCCATGTCCGATTTCTCGCCGCTTTGGGGAACCGACACGCCCGGTTTCACCCGTCGCATACGGGGGCATGTTGTAATGCAGCATAAAACGCTCAGAATAATCTCCCTGTAACGAATCTATTTTTTGTTCATCACGTGCCGTACCAAGCGTAGCCACTGCCAATGACTGCGTTTCGCCGCGGGTAAAAAGCGCAGAACCATGAGTTCGCGGCAAAACACCGCTGCGAATGGTGATGGGCCTGACTGTTCGTGTACCGCGACCGTCAATTCGGGGCTCACCATCTAGGATTTGATTACGCACAATACTTGATTCAAGCGCAAAAAAAGCTTGCTCAAAAGCACTTTGTTCCGGCCCATCCTCATTTCCAACCCCAAGCGTTTCTATACTTTTCTGACGGATAGATGCAATCGCTTCCGTCCGCGCCTGCTTCTGCCTGATTTGAAAAGCCTCTCGTAATGCAGCTTCGGCGATTTCTGAAACTTTTTTCTGTAAAGCCGTATCTTTTTCTGGTGGGGTCCAGTCCCAGGCGGTAACACCGGCCTCATCTGCCAGTTCATTAATTGCATCTATCACTGCCTGCATCTGTTCATGACCGTATACAACGGCGCCCAGCATGACGTCTTCAGATAATTCCATGGCTTCGGACTCGACCATTAACACAGCGCGTTGAGTACCGGCAACAACAAGATTCAACTGAGCATCTTTCAATTCATCCGTTGTCGGATTTAAAATATATTCATCATTAATATAGCCAACACGCGCGGCGCCAATGGGTCCTTCAAACGGAATTCCTGACAGAACCAGTGCCGCAGATGTTCCTATGATTGCAGGAATATCGGCATCTACGTCTTCGTTGGATGACAAAACGGTAGCTACGACCTGCACCTCGTTATAAAAACCCTCGGGGAAAAGCGGTCGTATCGGACGATCAATGAGACGACAGGTTAATGTTTCTTTTTCTGATGGACGGCCTTCACGCTTAAAAAAACTGCCAGGAATCCTCCCAGCAGCATAAAATTTTTCCTGATAGTCAACAGTCAGCGGGAAGAAATCCTGCCCCGGGCTTACTTGTTTTGCCCCTACAACCGTCACAAGTACAACAGTATCATCCATAGACACCATCACCGCGCCGTGCGCCTGTCTAGCGATTTCACCTGTTTCCAGAGTGAGCTGGTGTCGTCCGTATGTAATACTCTTCTTAATCGATTTCAATTAACAGTCCTTTTGTAAATTCAACGCTGACAGAAATGGGCGTATTCATGTTACGCGTCATCCTGAGCGTGTAGTTATTATTCTGGTGTGTCTATTTTCGTAGGCCAAGGCGATCAATCAGCGTTTTGTAACTGTTAATATTCTGGCGTTTAAGATAATCAAGCAACTTACGCCGACGACCGACCATGCGCAGTAAGCCACGTCGCGAATGATGATCCTTGACATGAACTTTAAAATGGTCGATTAAATCGTTAATGCGAGCGGTTAACAACGCCACCTGTACTTCCGGAGATCCGGTATCGCCTTCCCCTCTTTGAAAATCCCGCATAACACTCGCTTTTTGATCAGTTGTTACTGACATACATTTCTCCAGTTAAAACAAATGTAAAAATTTTGTAAAAATGGTGAATTTTACTCCTTAATATAAACCTTGTCCAAAACAGATCAACATTCAAAATGCGGGAGTTTTAATTTTAAAAATTCTGCTAGCAGCATGAATCGGGCGGCAAGGCTTTAGTAATTCATTTTTACTTATTCAATTTTCTAACTATACCGGCCTAAACTTATTGCGCATAAAAACGATTAACGATGGTAAATCTGTCGTTTCTGGTGTTAACCTGTTTGTGTCTCTTCAGTTAAAACCTGAGTTTCCTCTTCATCATTTCCGGAAGGGTTGGTGAACTGGTCGTTCAGCTCCTGTATATGATCATTCGATTCATCGACAATTTCATCAATCGTACGCTCCGTGACTTCATTCCACCCGGCTGGTTTTTTGAAAAGCATAGACCGATAAGCAGCAGTACTTTTACTAAAAGCACCGATATATTGTTTACATGCTTCGTGATCACTTCCCATATCCTCGGCAAGTTTCTTTTTGATCCTGTCAGCCACACGCTTACGCACTGTAAAGTGAACAAAAATCAGGACGAACAACCCTGCAATTAATGTGGTTTCCGAAAAAGATTCAGTTCCAGGCACCAATGTACCCAATAAACCCCATGAATCAGACAAATGCAGGCCGCCACCGACAATCAGGGCAAGCGCTGAAATGATAATGCCATCGAACAATAGCACTTTATTTTTCCATTCAGTGAGCATCTCTGTCAGTTTTACGACAACCTGACTTTTAATTGATTTTGCTGTCTGTTCGAGTTTGCCAACAATACGGTACGAGCGTTCCACTTCAATTTGCTGCATGCGCGTATAGATATCTTTTAAATCTTCTTCCCGTTTTTTTTCAAACCGTTCCTTTACTCTGGGATCGCTGATGGGTACCGCCACTTCCGGATTGTATATTCGATAAAAACGGCCTGCTATCAATCCGACTTCAGCAAGTGAGCGCTGCCAGGCGGATACCACTTCTTCAGGATTGTCTTCCTGGGCGGTTACATCCATTTGATTAAGAATATAGAGAAATTTGTTGGCGTCTGCGCGGTTTACACTCGCCGATACCAAATAAGCAAGCGTGTCCTGCATTGCTTTGGGTTCTGGATGGCGTGCATCAAAGAATACCAGCACCAGATCGGAAAGGTTGATTATATGCTGGGTCAGGCGTAGCGTTGAAGCGCGCTGACTGTCAGCGTCAAAACCCGGGGAGTCTATCAGAATTTTTCCGCGAATATTTTCCGATGGACAGGTTTTCAACTGGAGGTATGCGTCGATTCTTTCCTGCCCTGCTTCAGAAATTTCTTCAATACTTTTACTAATATGAAAAAAAGGGAAACGCGGATCCGCATCAAGCGCTACTCCCGGTAACGTTTTTGCTTCGTTATGGCGGCTGTAACATATGACGGTAAACTTATCATCGACTGCCTGGTTACCCGTTCGTTGCAACTTCATGCCCAAATGTGAATTGATGAACGTTGATTTACCAGCCGAAAATGTACCCAGAACGGCAATCATAGGCCACCAGGTTACGCAAGTAGCAAATGATTCATCTCGGTTTAACAATCCCATGCTATAAGCAATATAATCCATTTTTCGAAAACTTTTAACGGCCTTGGCAAGCACCGGATTATCCGGATGCTCATCAGCCAAATGTTTTTCCAGGCTGTTGAGAAGTTTGTTTATTTGAGTTGAACTATATGACATATAAGCCCCTTTTCGTTTTTATAAAAGGCATCACGCTAAAGATACCCACAAAAAATCGCAAATAAAAATTTATTGACTGACATTACCGAATGAATAGCATGTATCTGTACACTTGAATTTTCTGGCATTTTCACTTTTTCTATTTTAGTGAAAAAAACCATGTACGCATGAAGATCGGATAATTGTTGTTTCATATTTGAAACAACACAGCTTAAGTAAGTAAAATTTCAGTAAAATTCAAGAACCAAGCGATGCGATTCTACCAAGAACAAGCCTGGCTTACCAGCAATTGGTCGCGCTGAAAATCTGCTGTTGTGAAAATGCCTATTCTTTGTTGTTAACAATCTATATTCTTAACCTATTAGTTATTCCCATTTACACAAAGAAACAATTGCGGTGCACTTGTTCACGATTAAATGATCCTCAGAATCCCTGACTGATTATACAAGGCAAACCATGAGTAATGATCAAAATAATACACAGCATCAGGAACGCTCGGCTCACGTCGGGCGTTATGTATTAATTGGTGCACTGACAGTCGCACCACTTTGGATAACCTGGCTGGTTTTTGAATTTGTCTTGAAAATGCTGGCCCAGATGGGCGAACCCTTGCTGAGAGGGCTTGCCCGCGCTGTTCGCCCGCATTCGGATACAATTGCCAACTGGTTGCTTGACTCCAGTTTCCAGCAAGGGGTTGCCGCACTGCTAACCATTGCCGGATTGTACGGGATCGGGCTACTCGCTTCGTTTGTAATTGGAAAAAAAGTGATTGACCTTTACGAGGATATTCTGGCCCGGCTTCCGCTGGTTCAAACTATCTATGGCGCTACCAAACGTTTTCTCAATACATTGAGCAAGCCCCCCGTCACAGGACGCAGAGTCGTTCTGATTAGCTTTCCATCTTCGGAGATGAAGGCTATCGGATTTATCACTAAAGTCCTGCACGACTCAGAAACCGGCGAAAAACTCGCAGCGGTTTATGTGCCCACATCTCCCAATCCGACTTCGGGCTACATAGAAATTGTACCAATCAAGAATATTATTATGACCGACTGGAGTACTGAAGAAGCCATGACATTTGTTGTTACCGGTGGAACCAATTCTCCGGAGAAAATACACTTTTCGCGTCTGGACAATGTCGCTAGAGATAAGCACAGAGAATCAGACTGAATCGCGATATCTATACAGGAATACCTGACAAATTGCTTCAGAAAATGTTATTTTCAGCCGTTAACAATAAAACTTCTAAACCCTGATAAAATTGTGGATTGAAAAAGACAAACTATCCCAAAAGTATCCCTCAGACTGACCCAACTGAAAAACAACAGAAACAATGGATACAAATTTAAAATGGCTTGATCTTGAAACATTCGATACCGATGATCGCCAGAAAATAAAAAATTCGATTAGCCATTTTGTTAAAACCCATCCAGATGCCGGAATGGATCACAATCTTGACTGGTTGACGACAAAATGCGGCCCTGGAAAATCTGTAAAAGTCTTTGTCAATCTTGCAAAAGATGGTTCGATCAATGGTTATGCGCCTTTTTTTGTGCACCCGTCTGCCTTAAGCTTCAGTCTGTTTGGCGTAGCGTTGTTTGACTATCGTGTTAACCGCCATGCAATTACGGCGCAACCGTTACTGGCCAATAACCAGTTGTCACCCGAAGCACTATTCGAAAGCCTTTTTGGTGAATTGCGCAGGACTCTGAATCCACGCGATGTTTTGTTTGGCCTCGGTGTTTCACTCGAATCCGGTTTCGGGCAATTTATGATCGACAATCAAGCACTCTCAAGGAAATATCTGGTGCTTCCATATGGCGATGCGTATCAAAGACGAACAATTCGATTACCGGATGATCTCGAAAAGTATATTGGTGGCCTTGGTTACAGTACACGTTATGAGGTGCGTCGCGCGATAAGAAAATTGAATAAACAGGCAACCGTTACATATCGTGTTTATACGCAACCTGAAGAAGTAACGGAACTGGTAAGATTATTACATTCGATTTCGGTCAAAACCTACCAGCATCAGTTACTCAATCTGGGGATTTCAGAGGATGAAGAAACATATCGTAATTTATCTTTTGCAGCTGAGAAAGGATGGTTAAGAAGTCTGATACTTTTCTGCGACGATAAGCCAGTCGCATTCGAGCATGGTTTTTTTTATGAAAATA
Source organism: Nitrosomonas marina (assembly GCF_900110145.1). GTDB lineage: Bacteria > Pseudomonadota > Gammaproteobacteria > Burkholderiales > Nitrosomonadaceae > Nitrosomonas > Nitrosomonas marina. The sequence continues at coordinate 42,578 of NZ_FOCP01000002.1, forward strand.
TCTATTATCTGACCCACATGGGGTATGATCCAGACTGGGCAAAATCGTCTGTAGGAACAATCGCTCATATCTATACAGTAGAGCATTTGATTCAAAGAGGCGCTATACAGTTTGATTTTTTGTATGGCGACAATGGCAGTAAAAAAAGATTAAGCAACGAAAGCCATCAAGAGCAAAATTTTTATCTTGTTCCGCGTGCATTTCCGTTATTGACAATCGCATATGCATTACGCTTGTTCAATATAACGACCGGTCGTGTTGGTCAATTTCTAGAAAAATATGGTATCAAATCCAAGCTGCGACGCTTCCTTCGTCGAAAAAAGACACAATCCTGATCTTAAATTTTATTGATAAGCGAATATGTCAATCCCACCAGCAACCTGGAAAAAACAAGCACAAGAGAGTTCAAGAAATAACGCTGGCGCTACTGATAACTCTGAGTTAGAGATTTCACTAGAACAGGATCAACACTGGCTAGCATCACTCGTCCATGGAGACGACAAGTATCTGGAGCAATTTGTACTTGAACAGCGTGGCAAACCGATAGGCTGGACTACTTTCTTTGTTCACCCGTCTGCGCTGCGCGTAACCCTGAATGGCTGGACACTTTATTCCCATCGAATCCGCCGCTATACTTTATTTGCCCCGCCTTTGCTGGACAACCGCGTCGATCTGGATCAGCTACAAATACTGCAGAATTTGTTTATGTTGGCGCATAGCCAGCTTGGCAAGAATGAAGCAATTTTTTTGCAATCTGTCACCGATGACTCACCGTTGGCACAACTGCTAACAGAAAATTCATTACTACGTGAACAGTTTCATATTTTTGAATACGGCAAGCGTTACACACATCGCTTTATTGATTTTACCGGAGATTATGACCAGTATTTAAAACAATTGGGATCAAGTACCCGCAACGACCTGAAGCGAACGCGCAAACGATTTTTAGCTGCTGTGAATAGTCATCAAACCGTTTGCTACCGGTCCGCCGATCAAATTAATGACTTTCTTGACGCAGCCATGGCCATATCGTCACGCACATACCAGTACACACGACTAGGAAGCGGATTACGGAGCAGACAGCAATTGGCAGAACAATACGGCATTACAGCCAGACATGGGTGGTTTCGCAGCTACGTTCTTTTTGCTGATCAACAACCCATTGCTTTTCAGGTTGGCCATTTATACAACGGTTGTTATCATGCTCAGGAAATCGGTTATGATCCTGACTGGGCGAAGCTGCAGGTGGGTATTTTTCTTCATACAGAGATTCTGCCTGATTTGATTGCATCAAATGAAAAGGTGAAACGATTCGATTTTGGAAATGACGACAGCCTGCATAAAAAAAGACTTAGCACGACAGCGATAATTCAAAGTTATGTATACCTCGTCCCGCGAAATGGACGAAATAACCTGACTGTCAAAATAATGCGTACATTTGACCAAATATCAGAGACTGTTGGACGATTGCTTGATAAATATAATTTGCGCAAATACGCGGACAAATTAATGTGCAGCAAAAACTAAACACAAACCGGGGTGTTTAGCGATTTCAGCAATTGCTACCGCATACCGGAATCGGGATATTCGTGGAAGTTGCCATGATCAATCGTGATGCTCTAATTCAGTTTTTCGACTTTCTCGGCATAAAAAAACCGCTGGGATGGATATATTTCCGGCTTCAAACCTTCGGGTTACCCAAAATAACACCCTGTATTGTTCGTACTCTGCCGCACGATAAGAACGCTTGCACACAAGGGCTTGTCTTTCATCAAGGCAAGCTTTATGAGAGTACCGGACTTATGAATGCATCGCGGCTGCGCCATCTTGATTACCGTAATGGCGCTGTTCAGCACGAGATCAAGGTTGACCAGGAATGGTGTGAAGGTATTGCAATCCTGAACAATCAACTGGTCCAGTTGACATATACATCCGGTAAGACACTGAATTACGACATCAGTACGCTGGAAAGACTGGATAATCGGTTTAGCTATGAGGGTGAAGGTTGGGGGCTCGCTGGTTGCGATGATGGTTTAATTATGAGCAACGGGAGTAATGAACTGGTTTTTAGAAATAATCAGTTTACTGTTGCATCCATCTTGCCAGTTACCATTAACGGGCGACCACTTAATTTTATAAACGATCTGGAGTGTGTTTGCGATAAAATCTATGCAAATGTCCAATTTCACAATCATATTTATGAAATTGACCGTTTCACGGGCAAAGTGCAACGGGTAATAGATTGCCGGGGAATTATTTACCGCTCGGGCAGGCGCAATTTCAAAGATATGCTCAACGGTATTGCATACTCACCGGGTACCGGAACTTTCTACGTTACCGGCAAGAACTGGCCAACATTATTTGAGATTCGTATTCCTTAACGCAGGCCATCTCCTTACCCCGGTCATGTCCGAAGGTACCATATCATTTAATATTTTTATTGCACGATACATAAATACAGTAAGAAATTACCCTTGCGTTTCGTGATTGCACACATGCTCCAATAAGCCCAGACTGGCTTCCTCAATCATGTCAAGCACTGTCTCAAATCCCTGATCACCGCCAAAATATGGATCAGGCACTTCACGATTGCTATAGATACCCTTACTGTAGCGCATCATTAATTCAAGCTTGTGGGTGAATCGGTCGGGGCAGCGCTGTTGTAAAATCGAAAGATTTTCATGGTCCATTGCCAGTATATAATCGAATTTGGCAAAATCGTCAGGGTGAACTTTACGTGCACGCAAGTCGTTCATTTGATAACCGCGCTTCTTAGCCGCACCTTGAGCACGGCGATCAGGCGGGTTACCGACGTGATAGGCATGCGTTCCGGCGGAATCGACTGAAAATGCATGCTCCAAATTAGCTTTTTTCACTGTATGTCTGAATACGGCATCCGCAGTGGGAGAACGGCAAATATTGCCCATGCAGACGAAAAGTACTTTAGTTTGACTTTGGGATAATGGATTCATAGACAGAAGGACAAGATAAATGAAAGTTTCTGAGCATGATATTATACAATGCTAATTGCAATCTGAGCATACCCTGCAGTCATTTCGCAGCGTCACTGTCCAATACAGGTATAGCTCAAAAAATTAGGTGCAAAATTTTCAGTTTCGTAGATCTCGTACCGGGAAATGGCATTTGTAATCACCGCCGATCGCCAGGCCATCAGGCTGGTCTGTGGCTCAAATATCCCGTGCTCGTAACGACTGAAGTTCTGAACAAAGATTCTGTTCCACGCGTGGCCATCCCATTGTACGGAGAAGTCCCGGTTAACACGGAAGCAGCCGTTTTCATCAAAGCGAATAAGATGTTTTATAGCTTTGACAAAAGCAGGCACACTGTTTTTAAAACCAGTGCATAAAATAACGATGTCTGCGTCAAGACACTCATTTTTAAGTGTGAAATAATTTGACAGGCTCAGTTGATAACGATTGCGGACATGGCTGATGCTTTCCATCCTTCGGTAAGGAAGAATCCTGAATTTAACCGGTAATTGATCAACATTCTGAGCATAATAAAGCTCGTTATAAAGGCTTTGTAAATAGGTCGGCGTATTTCCGTCACTGGTCAACTTCTGATAGTCGACAATTTTTTTCTTCAACTGAGCATCGACTGCAAAAAATTCCTTTGCATAATTGGGACTGAAATACTCATTGACAAATGCTGATTCATCGAGAGGTTCCAGGTTCGGTCTGCTGGAAACAAGCGACACAGAATTAGCGCATCCCCATTTCCCTTTGATTACATTCCTGAAGATTTCCACGCCAGTCTGGCCACCGCCAATGATAACCACACGCTTGTCTCGCACATCAATCTGCTGCAGATAGGCAGATTTTGCGTGAAAACAGGTGTTACTGATATAGGGTTTCGCACAGGCCGGTATTCTGGGGCTGATACCCGTGCCTAGACAGATGTTTTTTGCCCTGAATTGCTTCGCATGATTGCCGATGATAAAAAACTGGCCATCGTAGCTTAGGCTGTCAACTTTGAAATTAAACGACAGTTTTTTTGGCATCTGCCGGACTACCCACTGACAATACAATTCAAATTCTTTTCGGGTCACCACCTGACGGTTGGTATTCATAAATGCATGAAATAGTCCGTTTTGCACAAGATAATTTAAAAAAGAGTATGGGCTGGTGGGATCTACACCTGTAACCAGGTCTTTCAGAAACGCTGTCTGCATATCAGAATCCGGAAACAATATTTCCGAGTGCCATTGAAACATTGGCTTTTCATCAAAAAATCGCGTTCTTAATGTTTGATTTTTTTCCGAGACAGCAGCCAGACTCAAATTAAAGGGGCCAATTCCGATTCCGACCAGATCCAACACATTATCCATAAGCACTTTCTTTATTCACCAGGGGATTTTCAAGCGGGTTACCCAGTAGAGGTTTGGGTCGCTGAACAGAATCTTGATACCCGATTTCAAAACGAACCTTATTTAACAAAACTCTCTGTAAATTCGGTGTCAGCAAGCTGGGTACGTCTGCTTGCGTTGGATAGTTTTTCTCGTACTCAGCGATAACTGAACCCAGCAGCTGATAAAAATGCACTTCCTTGAATCGATGCGAAATATAAAGCGACTGTGAAATGAATCTCAGCACTGATACAAAATGACCGGTAATCAGATCGTAAATAATGTGCCCTGATGGCAGATAATCCAGTCTGTTCAGTACTTTCTCTGAGAATTTCTTTCGCGTTACCGGCGGCAGATTCTGATTTAACCGCAGATCTCCCTGAAAATCTTTAATGATTAAACCTGAAGGCGCATTGTTCTTGAGTTTTAACAATGTATTCTGACCATGAGCCACCAGGCCGATTCCATATCGGGATTGAAGGTGGTAGAGCGGAAGCACAACTTTATTAAAATAGTGCTCCAGCCATTGCTCTATAGAAAGTTTTGATTTTTCTATCAACAAACCAATGAATGACTTGCCATCCTGATCCACATATGACAATGATCCGGTCATGAGGCATCTTTCATCACCGTCCAGTTTTGATGAGCTGGATTCGCGCCAGATTGCTCCCAGCAATTCCTTATACCGATATGGCGCACTTTTTATGTCAATATAATCTGATGAAACATAACTAAAAGCGGCCACATCCTTTAAACAATCAGTATTGGCCGTCACAAAAACGGCATCCTGACTGAGGATGGATTCTATCCCTTCTGAAATCTCCGATGCGATCGAGATATACCGCGCGGGAATACCGCGTACACATGAAGTATTTAAAATCGAAATCGGCAGTTTTATGTCAAAAGCCAGCCTGTTCCGGCAGTTTGAGAAAGTTCTTATTGACACATGCGGTTTGTAGCGATCACCCGCCCTGTCCAGTAAAACAATATTGTTGCAATTGATATCTTTCTGGAAAAAAAACTGAATTTTATGTTCCCACTGCCATACATGCACCGGAACAATATAATAGGAATGATAATCAATATTATTTTTCTTACATAAATATTGTAAATAACCAATCTCGCTTTCAGCCAGATCAGCAGTAATAATATTTTCGAACGATTTATGTTGCTGACAGTTTATAGTCAGCAGGTTCTTCATGATTGCAATCCGAAGAAATTGAGTTTCCCGGGCATTTTCAGGTGCATATGCAGACAGATCACATGGTGACCAGCCGATTCTACCCTTGTTCAAGATAAGTTTGGGATGTCCATTGAGCCGAGATTCAATGTCAAGAGAATCGATTTGATAAAGCTCATTCACTGAAGCAGGTTTTTGCAGCATAATTTGATCGCTGTACAGCGTACGCTGCATCTCCTCTATAAAATTCGCCAGTGTGATATCGCTCATTTTTGTCAGATACTGCGTCTCTTTAAAAAACAGTGCGGCCTCCAGCTTCAGGCCGTCGCATCGTCTCAACGTATCCGGCCTGACAACCAAGTCACCCCATATCCCCTTGAATGCACGAAAGTAATAACTGACTTCACCGCTTATGTCTAAGGTAAATGTGTTCTCACCCACCTGCTTTACCTTATCTGACAGAATTTCTTCATAAAACAGCTCGCTGATTGCCTTGGCAATAAGGTTCCTGTTCGCGATTTCCCAGGTCATAAGTGTTCACCAGCAAACAGCCTTTCCCGTGTGCACTCCAGAAGAACAGCACGTTTATGTGGAAAATCAAATACTTTAATTCTCCTCCAGACCGGAAAGGAATCAACATATTGCAGAACCTTCTGATTATCCCACCGAGGTTCAGCCATAACCTTTAGCGTTCTGGGATCGTCAAGAAAAAGATAGTGCACCACACATTTCAACACGGCATCTGTATTTTTTATGCCCAGAAATTTCCGATTCCCTATCAGAAAATGGAATCCCCTATCGTAATCATCACTGTCATAATAAGGCCCCAGCCTGTCTTCCTTTACCCAATAAAATTCAAAATACCCAGCCGGTTCACTGTCAATTTCCATGATTACAGGTATCAGATGCGGATCGTCCAGATTCTTCTCAATATACTTCCGGTGCTGATCGATGCTGCCTTCAAGCTCCCAGTAAACCGATACACGCTTACTATTGTGCCATTGTGAAAAAACAGTTAAATCTTTGTCCGGGTCGATTACTCTGAACGCAATTGTTTTGTCGATCTCATAAATATATCGCTTGTACAACAGTGTGTTTTTTTCCGGGTTATGCCGCAAAGGATGCGAGACACTATTGGTTCTCACCCAGGTAACAGGGTATAAGGCTCGTTCGTTCGACTTAATCCAGAAAGGTGAAAATTGAAAAAATTCGCTCCGACTGATTTTCATCACGCGATCCTGAAGTTGTAAATCAATACCTTGAACACCTGGTTTGAAATGTTCTTTTAACCGTTTTTCCTGATCCAGAAAAAGATTTCTCAACATTGAATTTGGTTTATGCATGACAAACATTTTTTGAAAATTTGTACAATGGATTCTCGATTTCGTTATAAATAGCCAGAGGATTTTTTTCTGTATTTTCATTCACCCCTTTCAAGCTGCAATAGAAATTCCCTTTTTGTCTTAATGTCCTTGAATGCAGCAAATAATCGACAAATGAAGCGTCTAACAGCTTGCCTTTCTTTGTCTCTGCCAGATACTGAAAAAGCATGTCCAACAGTTCTGCTTCAGCACAAGCGCGTTGTGTCGCAAGTGCGTTGATCAAACTGAAGGTCGAATTAATAACAAGATAATATCCCAGCAACGCATGCGTCATAGAGTCATCCAGAATGTTGCCGTTGAGCAGATCAAGCGACGAAACCTCAGTTTTCATTTTTTCATAGCCGAGCCGGGTATAACCTGTGCCCTGGCAGTCCCTGAAAATTACGCCGCACGGATAACCGTCAATTAATTGCACGATAATGTTCTGCTGATGCGCACCAAAAAGGATGCCATGGTTGGCATGAGCCATGATGAACGGACTCAGCACATTATCCAGATACAGGGAAAACCATTTGACTGCCTCAATATTACGCGATGCCAAAAAACCATTGCCGTCATAAGGATTTGGCTGGGTTATCGTCGAAAGAACGATAGACTCCTGCTCCGCTGACTTATTGAAAGGATTCTCCCTAATAAGGACAATGGTCTCCAGAATAACTGGTTTCGGTGCATACTTGATTGCCAGAAATGAAGGTTCATTCATAATCGAAAAGTTTTTATTTGCAGCGAGAAACTGTCGGCCGTTGTCAGAATTCATTACTTCATGAACCTGCACCCCCCTGACAACTTCGGCAGCCTGTAAATGCCTGATCGAATTTGTAATCCTCAGAGAAAGCGAAAACTTGAGCATATAATCACTATCTTCGCAGTAAATAGATCGCAGAGAACTCGTTGCTTTCCATTGCAATTTCCCCGCCTTGTTAATCGGTATCAAATCTCCACTGTTTATAAGGTGATTGATTTTGCCACTTTTTTTCAGCGTCTCGAATTGCCAGGGATGAAACGGAAAGGGCAGATATTCACTGTCAACGGTACCTTTCTGGTCACGTTTATAAAGATCCGAAAACCAGTCGGCATCTTCAAAATATTTCGAATGATTCTGATAAAAACAGGATTTCTTGAGCAAACCCCATCTGAGAAAAAAAGCGTTACCGAATTCCGGAGCATACAATCGGTGGTCACGCCTGCTGAATTCGGATTTGCTTTTTGGGCAAGGATGAACATTGTGCCCCAGCAACAGAGCCTGCTCGGCATCTATAAAAGACAATCCCTGCTTTCGGTAAAGCGCATTATATCCAGACCGCCTGTGTTTCAGGATATCAACCAGATTCTGGCAGCTTTCCTTAATTCTTGAGCACAGCGCACGCATACCGGCATCTTGTTCGTCATTGGTTAATATACGGAAAAGTTCCTGTACGAATACTTCAAAACTTATTATTTCCTTTTGTATACCCGTTGTTCTGTAAAACGTGTTTTTAAAGGCATGGCATCCGACTTTGGAATAATTATCCAATACGATACTTATCGCTTTGTGCTCATTGCGGAAAACAATTTCATTGTTATTAATCTCGAATCCGTTCCATTCCCTTAAGAGAGAGTTTATCAGCGCTGTTGCTGAAAACTTTTCAGCTAGTTGTTGTGGACTTGATGTGTGTCGATTCATCTTCGATTTACAGTTATTCAGATGCAAAGCAAGGTGTGTTTAAACACCGCGATCGCTCATTCGGTAAATTCAGATAATAAGATAAAGAACCAATATTGTAAATACTAATCATTCTTATTAATGTTATCATTATATTAACTGGCAGTTGGTTTCTTTATACTTTTTTTCCACATTTACATTTATGTACCCCAAAAAAACCGGTATCGATCCGTCTGTGAAATTCGCTTTTCCTGTTGCAATTACAGGTGCAACCCAGAGCCTGCTGGTAATCACATTACCGATAATCACAGCATTAACCGGATTGAAAATCGGCCTGATAAGCCCTGTTCTGGGACTGGCCGCACTTGCCTTTCTGGTCGGCGGTTATTACTGGCCGCGACGAGCCGTCCCCGGTCGACGCCGTCGGCTTCTAAAGCAGCTCCTGATTGCGGCAACTGCTAGTCAAATTTTATTTGTATTCATTTTATACGCAGGCACTGTGGAAATATTCGGTGCCATTACTCTGGCATCCCTGTTGTTCATTACGCGTTTTTGCTATGGACTGACCGTCTCAGGCATCTATCCCATCGTTCAGGTTTGGATGGTCAACGAATGCGTAAATAGCGAGCGTTCCCGGCATCGAATACTGACATACCTGAGCGCAACTGTAAGCATTGTCCGAATTGTCGTACCGCTGCTGGCAGCATGTCTGGCTATATTTCAACCTGTAACAGTGCTGCTATTACTGATCGGACTACCGCTTTTGGCGCTTCTGGTGTTACCCGAAGAGATCACACGATATAAAAACAATACAGAAATTTCGCTGACACGGTCGGCAGCACGCTGGCCTGAAACTGCCATCGCAATACCAACCCTGCTGATACACATGAGCCTGGGGCTTTCGGAGTTCATTATCGGTCCTTATCTTGCTTTTGAATGGAACATTTCACTGAACAGCACACTCACATACACCGCGCTACTCCTTGCAGTCATTGCCGTCTGTATGGCACTGGTACAACTGACAAGCCTGCATTTTCGTCCCAGACCCGAGCTGATTCTTGCATGGTCACCAGCCGGTATGGCCTGCGGTGCAGCGCTTGCAGCCATTTATCCGACCACTCTACCCGTCGGATTGATATTAATCGCAGTATCATTTGCATTGCTGTTACCGGCTTCAGCTGCTGGTGCCGTCATTAACCGTGATACCCGGGTACAAGCACATGCAAGCTCTGATTTGTACATAGCACGAATTCTTGGACATCTTCTGGGGGTCGCCTTTGCTGGCCCGCTGTTTGAAATTGCGCCAGGTCTGCCGCTGTTTGTTGCTGCTGCAATCGCACTGATGGCCATACCGGCTGGCGCCGAACTGCGGAATGCACTGATTAAACAGCATTGAATGAGCGTAAACATGACAATCAGCGATGCAGGCGAACATAAGCGTTAAGCACTTATTCCAAGCGAAAAAATAATTCGTAGTTCACTTTTTTAACAAAGAAAGTGGATCGTACCTGGAAGCGACCAGAGACATTGATTACCGAGCCTTCATAAAAAAACCCGGCGCGCAGGGTTGCGCCGGGTTTTTTCTGGAAAAGAACTATGCAGTAACTGTAAAGAAATCTGCAAGATTTGCCGTAACATCGTCAACTGACACGCCTACCAGATCAACGGTGCTTCCAGCACCCAGATCAACGATAGTTCCGTAAGGGTCTTCGCCGCCAGCTTCTCCATAGCCGGTCAAGCTCGCAGTCAGATCTTCCGTCGTTGCAATACCGGTACCGTTAATATCGGCCACGATCATAAGCTGATCAGAATCGGCGTTAAATCTTTGCACGGTATCGTTGCCGTCATTGCCTCTGTAAAAGATTTCGTTAGTCCTGTCATTGTTGGAATTTGATCCAGAACCATAAATCAGGTCGTCACCTTCCTGACCGTACAGCTGATTGTCGCCTGAGCCACCGGAAATCCAGTCGTTTCCGGCATTTCCCAAAATCACATCATTCTCTTCACCGCCAAAAATCACATCAGTGTCGTCGCCGCCAATGATAAGATCACCACCGAGCGAACCATAGAGCGCATTGATGCCGGTTACACCGTAAAGCGTATCGCTATCTTCATTACCGAAAAGCTGATCGTTACCTGTCGCACCCCACAGCAAATCATCGCCTGTACCGCCTTCAATCCAGTCGTTACCGCTGCCGCCGTAAAGCAGATCATTGCCTGCTTCGCCGAATAACAAATCATTACCCGCTTCAGCATAAGCAACATCATCACCGTCACCCAGATATGCAACATCATTGGAATAACCCAATCTCAAACCATCATCACCGCCACCCGCAAGTACTACGGATGAGCCATACGTCCAAATAACTTCACCATCATCAGATCCGAAGAAAAGGCCAGTACCTCTTATAATATCAGTCATACTTTACTCCTATTGAGTTTTGTTAACAGTTATTAAGTTTTTGCGCGACTAAACTCGCGTGGGTTTTCTGTGCCGGGCAATTAACGTTTCATGTAGTTTCAAACAACAATCACTTTATAAAACACCCAACACATTAATGAGAATTATAATCATTTATATTTTTATTCTCAACAATTAATTTTTTCATAATTTTAGGTTTTGAAATGATTGAATAACCAGTGTCCAGATATTCAGGATTCAGTTATCCATAAAGTATCGAATTTCTGCATGGCTGCAAGCAGCCATGAGAAGCCGGATTGTTTGACCAGTATTTACAAAAACTCTAATTCAGCCGTGCGGCTAAACACTTATACGGATGTCGCTAACCATTGCGAGTCTATACACCAACAGACAACTGCCGCCTGAAGAACCACAATGCATAATGCTAAACAAAAGAGTGAACTGGTGGGTTGATACGCATGTATCATAGCGTCAATAAAACAAATGCCAGGCATACTGCACTCGCAATTAACGCACGATACATGCTCAAGCCTGGGCGTTTACCAAACTTGTATTGCGGATCTCCTTCTAGAAACAACGATGACTAAAATGAACAACGCCAATCCCGCCAGTAGCGCAGTACTAGGTTCCGGAACCACACGCAAATCCGAATCAAAAGACAAAATCTGGTAATTTGGCTGCATGTGAATTTTAATCACCTGCGTGATGGAAAACGGCTGATCTATGCCGCTGACAGCGACCCGCCCAAAGCTTTCGTCAAATCCCAGGCCACCGCTGATGGCACTGCTGCCGACCATTGTTGCACCATCGGTATCGAAGGGAATATTAGAAGTATTGTAAAAATAATCCACTTCAACCGAATTGAGAGGATCTGCCCCCAGTGTGCCAGCAATATCAGCAGTAAAAAAACCTTCATTGCCAATACCGTTCAGTGTGAAATCATTATCAGAAATCTCGATTGTTAATGTGCCACCGTTTGTAGAAGAAATCGACAACTGGCGCAAAAAAAGATCGGCCAGTATTTCGCTGTTGGGTGGATACGGTTTCGATGTACCTAATGAAGCGGTCAGAAAAAAGTTAGGCGTTCCAAACGATGCCGAGAGCAAACCGGGTATGCTGCTGTTATCCGGCGCAACGTTCCCCACACCTCCGGCTATCTGGTCCGTCGCTGTTACTATTGTAGGCGAACCAGCCTGCGGCGTATCCGTAATTCTTAGCATTAATGATGCCTGGCTTATACTGACACTCATCAATGAAACGGCAATCAGTGTAAAAAAATATTTAATTGAGTAAAAAGTTAAATCAGTCATGCTGCAATTCTCTAATAAACTGTGTTGAATAGATCTGCATACATTTCATTCCCAATGCATGCAATTGTATGAAGTTGTGAATATGTCTCACCATTGATTACCAGTTAAACGCATAGGTCACACCAACCATACGGCCTGGACCGGTAGCAAAGCCGTACGGCGTCTGTGATGCCTGGCTGATCAGTGGAAAATAGTTTTCGTTCAACAGATTTTTCACTGCAACGGTAAAATATCCCGGACCAACCGCAAGACTGGTTGACAGGTCCACCAACACATAATCGTCAATCGGCATCCCACCAAACTGCGTTGAATTCGGGGTACGGTCAGCGACGTAAAACGCCTGCATCCTGTTTCGCCACCATTCAAACGGACTGTATTCCAGAAATCCGGTCAATTTAACCGGGGAGATCCTGGTGCTAGGCAGATCTTCGTCAAATGTACCGTCATCATCCAGGTCAATTTCACCTTCTGCCCAGCTGACCGTACCACCGACATTAACCTGCTCTGTAACCTGGTATGCCAGTGAGCCTTCAACACCCCAGATACGCTCAGGAAGCTTGACAATACTTAAATCCCTGGTATACGTGGTGCCGTTATTCGATTCGCTGTAAAAACCAACAGCGGATGCCTGCACCGGACCGTATCGGCCTCGCAGGCCAAGCTCGTAGTTGTGCACTTTTTGCGCCTCAGACGCCAATTGACCTGCACTGACCACGCTGATATTTGCGTCCCTGATGGCACGACCGATATCAGCGAGCGAAAAACTCTGTGAATAACCGCCGTAGAGCTCCAGATACTCAGTCAGAAAGACAACCGCGCTGCCGTTAAACAGCGTGTTGTCATACTTGACTTCCTCGCCGCTGATATTGGCACCGGCCCGATTAATCACATCCGAAATATCGACGGAAATAGCTTCCTGACGGACACCGCCACGAACTATTCCGTACTTGCTTACAGGCAGTTCAAGTTCAAAAAATCCCGCCAGCGCGTCCTGTTTCATAAAAGGAACGACTGTCGGTCCGTCCAGACCAGCCTGAACAACCTGATCGCGAAGATAATCCAGTCCCCAGATTGCGCTGAATTCATAGTTTTTAACTGTTATGGGAGTGTTTATCGTTACACGACTACCGAATTTCTCAGCGCGTACTTCGGTCTGAGCAAATCCTGGAAATTTGGCAAAACGGGCGATCTGATCGTCATAATAGCCTTTCACCGAGACATGGCTACCAAAAAAATTTTTGTTAATGTAGTCGACACCAACCAGCGTATTTTTGGTACCCGGCTTAAATGGATTGAATTGCCCGCGGACTGCCGGGGTCTTGATGCCATTTGCGGGATCACCGAGACCAAAGGTAAAGTTAGTGTCCTGTTTGATATTGAAATGATTAACCGTAAACTGCACCCGCTGCCGGTCATTGTCGAAATTAAATCCCAGTTTCCCAAGAATATTAAAGTTGTTGGTATCGGCAAGACCACCCTGTACGCCAATCGGATCGGGTGGAATGCGGTCCCCGCTTGCATCGAAGAATTGACCACGTTCACCGTAGGTGCCAGACACCAGGTAATCCATATTCTCCCTCGTACCGGATATCCGGTGTGTCGTTTCCCACATGATCGCATCGTCAAACCGCTCCGTTGAAAAACGGATACCGCCCTTCGAAAAGCCTTCCCTTAATTTTTTGGAGGCGTGTTTGGTGATAATGTTTACCAGCCCCCCTGCTGCACCGAAACCATAAGCCGCTGTTCCGCCACGCACCACCTCGATACGCTCGATCGCATCCACATCGATCGTATTCAGATCACGACTTGAAGAACGCAGCGCAGTTGACTGAGGTATACCATCAATCAGTACCAGATAATCTCGACCCCGCAGAGTTTGACCGAAAGTGGACAGTGCTTCAGAACTGGGCCCGAGACCTGGTACAGTTTTCGCCAGTACATCACTTAAATTGCGCGCATAACCGGCCTGTTGTTGTATTTCCTCGTTTGTGATCACTGACACAGATCGAGTCGTTTCAGAAACGGGTGTTTCGGTACGCGTGGCTGTCACCACCACCGGTTCCATGCTTTTATTTTGCGCAAACACCACCCCGAAGGGCAAACAGCCAGCAGGTATTAACAGGGTGACGAACGTTTTTCGCCATAGGTGGGTGAATTTTATTTTTACCATTATTCTTACCTTTAATAAATGTTTATTAGAATGATATGTATTACTATTATTATTTATTTACATGCTGCTAATATTGGTTATGTTTTTGATAAACTATTGAAGATAGTTTTTTGTTAATGTGAAAAACGCTGAAATGCGCTCAACCGATCTTCGGTTTAATTCTTCGTCATAACAAACAGACGCCAAACGAAAAATCAGCGTTAATTGACCCACCCTTAACAAATGTCATTTTGCGCTGTGAACAGTTACTTTCATGATTGATTTTCTCTATTGTGCTCAGTCATTACAGTACTTTCCTTTTCCGCTGATGTTAGATTTGAATCAAATGAGACTGATCGTGAAAAAGACGCCGTTTTAATCTGGGTCTGTTTGCGACGACACCACCATGTATATATGCCGGTAACAAAAAGAATTGCTGGTATAAATCCTGTCACGAAAATTAACAGACGCCCCGGCACACCGGCAGCCGTTCCGATATGCAGTGGATATTTCATGTCAGCAATCTGCTGCCCTGTCCCGCTGCTTTTAGCATCGTGCGCCATCAATACTTCACCTGAAAAGCTGTCCAATGCGACATAACTGGTACCATTAGGGTGTGAATCACCTGGATACTTCAATCTGACGACAAACGGCATTTCCGGTTTACCCGGAAATCTCAGCCAGGTTGCACTGGCGCCGGGTATCTCCGACTCGGCCGTCCGCAGCAACGCACTCGGCAGCTTTTGCAGAGCGTGCGGATCAATATGTTCAATCAATGGCGGCTCGGACAACCCGGGTCCGCCGAACACAGCAACCAATGCGGCATTGGTCGGTTTGTAGAAAACCATCGCGGCACCGGTCAGCGCCACAATAAACAACAGCAGCATTGAAACCAGACCAGCCGAACGATGCAGCGCGAACCAGCGGGCAAATCGCGCAGACTTGCGAGGGACGCGTAACGCGCCGATTAATTTCCGCCAGCCCGGCCAGGCCAGCCATAATCCGGTCAACAGCGTTAATATCAGGATCAGCCCGAGTATGCCGTTAACAAATAAACCATCATCATCAGCAAGCAAATGGACATGCAGATCGTGAAGAAACCCCAGAAAGCCGGCATGTTCATCCCGTCTGCCAAGAATATCCAGAGTCCATGGGTCGACATACACCTGCTCAAATATTTCATTCTTTTTTATCCAGTATTCAATACTATGATCAGGCTCCCGAGGTAAACGCGCCAATAATACCGTATGACCGGCAAATATTGATTGCACCTTGTGCGTCGCTTCATCCAGCCGTATTACATCGGATTGCGGTTCAACGCGCCACAGATTGGCATTGAAATAAACATCCAGTTCATCATCAAAAACCAGAATACTTCCGGATAAACCCGACAAACTAAAGAACAGACCGATGATAATGCCGATCCACAAATGAATTTTTTGTATCAAATTTCACCTTCCAGTCAACAAATGAAAATTGCGCAATCCAAAACACGATCTATTCCAGCGCTACGGGTCAATTTTCGATACATCACCGTGATAAAAACGGGTTATCAATCCGATCGCAATATCCTGTGATTTTGAGAAATACTCATATAAGCATTCAGACAACAAACCTGTAACCCAGCACCCAAACGGAACATATATATATGCCTTGTCAATCGCGAAGAGCAAATACTTGCTGCAATCCCCTGAAAGCTCCAGGCTCAATTGCACAAACAAATGTTAATATTAATGATAATTGTTCTTATTTGCAAGTCATTGTTATTGATTTCATATCATCATTTATCATGTTCCGTACAAACACAGCTGAGTATTGCCGTTATTTACCGGCAGTGCCGCTCTAGCAGCGTTCTTGGAGCGTCGCGCCAGTTTTGACATTACAGGCAGTGATTGTGGGTGGTGACACATCAGATAAACAGATAACCCACTGTTTATCTGCATTAATAATTCATGGCACAATATATACCTGATTACAAGACATTTGTGTGTGTAACTGATTACGAATAACATAGCAGGCATGATATTCGCTTTGACTGTCTGCCAGCACCGGCCATGAACTCGTTCAGCATTCGCCATAGCATACTTCTTGCCATGGTCGTGTTATTTTGTAGTTGCTCTAATCTTTTATATTATCCTGACACGCGACATCGTTATTTTGATCCTGAAGCTGTTGGGTATACGCCGGAAACAGTTTTTTTTACTGACGCTGCCCAGAGAAAATTACATGGATGGTGGTTTTCTGCACAAAAATCACCAGTAAAAGCGACTATCGTCTTCTTTCATGGCAATGCTGAGAATCTGACCTCACATTTCCTTCAGATAGCATGGATCAGTCGCGAACATTACAATGTCTTCATTTTTGATTATCCCGGATTTGGACTGTCCGAAGGTCATCCGACACCAAAAAGCTGCGTCGAATCAGGCCATGCGGCCGTAGACTGGGTCAATAGGCATAAAGTACAAGGCGGCCCGATTATTATTTATGGGCAAAGCCTGGGCGGTAATATTGCCTTGAGAACAGCATTGGATAAAAAAGACGAAATCAATCTAAAACTGGTGGTTGCAGACAGTACATTTTACTCTTTTCAGAAAATTGCACGTGTCAAACTGTCTCATCACTGGGTGACATGGCCGATGCAACTGTTGAGTTACCTCCTTTTAAGCGATTATTGGGCTCCCGGAAATCTGTCATCATTATCACCTGTATCAGTTCTGGTAATACACGGTCAACAGGACAAAACAGTCGAACCAGTTTTCGGTGAAAGAATTTATAAACAACTGGCAGAACCGAAAACATACTGGATAATCCCGGACGGTAGACACACCGATGTGTTTCTAAGACATAACCAGAAATACCGCAGTGAATTTTTGGCTTTCCTGGAACGATTAAGTCAGCACTAAATTCCACAAACCCTGTGGCTTGTCTGCATCACGTTGCTTCCCGAACGGTTTTCGTTTGACAGGTCCAGAAAGTTTAAGTAGATTCATTCGGGTTCTCAGCAATGTTTATAGGCTGGGACAAATTCCAGAGTTTTATTTAAACTTTATCTTCTTTTCAATCGTCCGCGCGATATCGGTTCGAAGAAGAGATCAATGATAGGAGAATTTAGATGGTACGCAAAAGCCTGGTTGTATTCACTGCAAGTCTGTTTTTATTTCCGATGTCTGCTTTTGCCGCGGGATATGGCACGGCGGGATGTGGACTGGGCTCGATGGTCATCGGCTCGGAACGTGGTCCGGAACAGATTTTTGCCGCCACCACCAATGGCACCTCGGGTTCTCAAACCTTCGGCATGACCTCGGGCACATCAAATTGCGGCGACCATGGCCTGCTTAATTTAAGTCAAGAAAGAGAAATATTCGCCACCGAGAATTACACCAGTCTGGTAAAAGAAATGGCCCGTGGTAAAGGCGAACATCTCAATATTCTTGCCAGCATGTATCACTGCCCTGCCGCGCAGCACCAAGAATTCGGTGCTTTGACACAGCAAAAATTTAACGAGATTGTACCCGATGCTGAAACAACACCGGATATCCTGCTAAGCCAGTTGGAAACCTTGCTGGGTCAACATCGCACACTGTCGGAATCCTGTAATATGCAATTATCAGCATTAGACTAAAACACGTCACGGGTATCATCATACGCCGGTACCCGTGCATCCTGCGCCCCGTTCTACGGGTACTTCGTGCCACTCTATTTACTAGCCGCCGGAATTTTAGCCGTTTGCTTTTGCCTGTTCCCTGACAGCGCCTACTCCAGAAACAATCATAGCAACGATTATCTGACCGAACTTCAGCAACAAGCCAAACAGTTGAAACTGAATGAGCAACGTGTCTGGCACCTGTTGCTAAAATACAAGCCGCAATTATTCGGCGGCGTTGTCAGTGAAGCAGACGGCATGGATTTTTTCAATGCACCTGACGGGAAAACCAGTCCAGAATCCGAATTGACGGCAACGCTGGCAAGTTTTTTTCTCTCAACAGAAGATCTGGCAGATAACAGCGAACATCCGCAATGTAATTTTCCCGCTCGTTTCAAATGGTTAAATCAGCAACTTCAGTTCGACACCAACCGTCTCCAGATACAAGTATGCGACCGTCTTGAGCGCTGGATCAACGAGCTGGATCCGGTGGGTGTCACACTGGTTTTCGCATCCTATTATTTAAACAATCCGGCTTCTATGTTTGGTCATACACTGGTGCGCATCGACAGCAGGGAACGGCAAGACGACAAGAAGCTCACAAATTACGGGGCAAACTATGCAGCGGTTCCGGATACCGATAATCCGTTCCTGTATGCCTGGCGTGGCCTGACCGGCTCATTTGAAGGGAAATTTGCCATCTTTCCTTATTACACTAAAGTTCAGGAATATAACAATCTTGAAAGCCGTGATCTTTGGGAATACGAACTCAACTTCACAGAAGCACAATTAAACACCATGCTGCTGCATCTATGGGAACTTGGCGGCACCCATTTTGATTATTATTATTTTCAGGAAAACTGCTCATACCATGTTTTATCACTTTTTGAAATCGCCAGACCGGAACTGCATTTAAAAGATCAATTCATTTTCAGCGTTATCCCTGCTGACACGGTAAAAATCGTCGTAGCACAGGAGAATCTGGTCAAAAAGGTCGTATATCGACCGTCAATTGTGAGCCAGCTGAATCAAAAAAGGCATCAGATGACTAACGCACAGCGTCGGATTTTTCGTGCTCTAGTCAAAGAAAAATTGACACCGGACGCTGCTGAATTCAAACAGCTCCCGGATCAAACGCAGGCACTTTTGCTGGATGCTTATATGGACTTGCTTCAATATCAGAGTATGCGAGAGCAACGCGCTGGCGAAGTAAAAATTCCGTACCCGGTTTTACTGGCACGCAGCCGCCTGGATACTGACGATGCTGAACATAATTCCCTATTTTACTTCTCCAGCCCACCGCATCTCGGCCACGGTGCCGATCGTATACGGATCGCTGCGGGCCATAATGATCGAGAACCTTTTATAGAATTTGCCTACCGGCCCGCCTATCATGATTTAATGGCTCGAGACGAGGGCTATGACAAGGACTCAGAAATCATTTTCATGGATTTCAAACTGCGTTATTTTTTCGAGTCACAGCGCGTACGCCTTGACCAGGCGCGATTGTTATCAATTACTGCACTAAACCCGTACGACCCACAGTTTGTCAAACCATCATGGCGCTTCGATTTCAGCATTGACACGCTCAGAGAACAGGATTGCGGCTACTGCAATACAGTTTCAGGCAGCTACGGCAGAGGCATTGCCTACCGTCCCGATTTTTTCTCGCCAATTTTGTTATTTTCGTTTCTGGATTTGAAAGCCGACGTATCCAGTCATTTGAAACAGAATTACCGGTTTGGCGGCAATGCGGAACTGGGCGCGTTTTACAATTTCAACCATCGGCTGAGAATCAGGCTGGCGGGAAGCTACCGTGTGTATTTTCTTGGAGACAAGAAGCGATTTTTCACCACGCACGTTGTCACCCGATATGCGCTCACACAAAATCTCGATATGCGGATGAAATACAATCGATATGACCATAACAATGAGAGCATCTTTGCTGTAAATTATTACTTCTAGCGCTGTTCTAGCTGATCAATTGGCGACTGCAACGTATTTGTTCTATTAGATTATACAAATGACGGGACACGATCACGATATTTTATGATTGAAGCTTTTCTGGCCGTTGCAGCAGGTCTGATACTGCTTGCCTGGAGTGCAGACCGTTTTGTAGAGGGTGCCGCCGTCACCGCTCGCCATTTCGGCATGCCGCCACTATTGATCGGCATGGTAATTGTCGGTTTTGGTACATCTGCGCCCGAAATGGTCGTATCCGCGCTTGCCGCATCGCAGGGAAATCCGGGTATCGCGCTCGGCAATGCTTTTGGCTCCAACATCACCAACATCGCCCTGATTCTGGGACTCACTGCGATAATCAGCCCCATAACAGTACACTCGCAGGTGTTGCGCAAGGAACTTCCCGTTCTTGCCATTGTGACCATGCTGACAGCCGCGCAGCTCTGGAATGGTCATATTTCCCGTATCGACGCGGGCGTATTGCTTGGCGTGTTTGGTGTACTGATGGCATGGGCAATCAGGCAGGGGCTACAAGAAAAAACCGACGCACTGGGTACGGAAATCGAGCAAAAACTGGAATCCCATGAAATGCCCATCCGGCGAGCTGTATTCTGGCTGGTTACCGGACTGGTATTGTTAATAATAAGCTCCCGCATGCTTGTCTGGGGCGCAGTGGCCATTGCGCAGGGATTCGGTGTCAGCGACCTTGTCATTGGCTTGACAATTGTCGCTATCGGCACATCACTGCCCGAACTGGCTTCTTCAATCATCGCTGCCCGCAAAGGGGAACACGATATCGCACTCGGCAATGTCATTGGTTCCAACCTGTTCAATACGCTAGCCGTCGTTGGCATCGCTGGCATGATTCATCCGATGTCGGTGGATCCGGCTGTATTAAGCCGGGACATGCCCGTCATGGCGGCGCTGACCCTTTCGCTATTCGTCATCGGCTACGGACCCCACGGTCACGGTCGCATCAACCGTATCGAGGGATCTCTGTTATTAGCCTGCTATACGGGTTATACCGCTTATCTGATCGGAACAACATTTGGCTAGATGGGTTTGATTGATTTTGTTCTGCTAAGATACGGAACTGGCAATAAAGCAGTTTTAATATACGTCGATTTAATGTGTACCAGCCGTCAACAGCCTACTTGAGCCGAACCGATGCACAATAGCGTTGCTAACGAATCAGAAATT
Organism: Nitrosomonas marina; assembly: GCF_900110145.1. Lineage (GTDB taxonomy): Bacteria > Pseudomonadota > Gammaproteobacteria > Burkholderiales > Nitrosomonadaceae > Nitrosomonas > Nitrosomonas marina. Next base: position 63,834 of record NZ_FOCP01000002.1, read on the forward strand.
GACAACAACATTGATGACTCCAGGCTAATAAAGACAATTTGTCATTAAAGCCTGCTACTACGAATACTTTCAGCCCGGGGCTGTGAAGCAATAATCAAAAGCAGAAGAAAATTTATTTTTCTACGAGTCTCACGTAGCTGGAACCGATTGATTTAGTTATTATACGAACAATAGTATGTCCGTACGGTATCTATCAATCATAGAGCGCCCGTCATTGTAGAAATAACCTGTACTACCATATAATTACACTCAGCATTTATTCACGCATCACATTCCCAATCCGGCCATTCATCAACGCCGGCAGCTTTATCTGGCCAGCCTGTACAAACCGGTGCGCCCGCTCGGACAGTTTATTCCAGATTCGCCGAATAATATCGTTCCATTTAATTTCATCGTACTCGGGATGTCTGGCCACGAAGTCAACCAGGTAGTGTTCCAAAAAAACGAGCCCGGCCACGTCTTCAAGCAGTTGCGATTCTGAATTTGTTTTGAGTGATCGTTTGCTGATAATTCGTTTTACGCGTGTGATGAAATCCTGATCGTAACCGGCCTTTTCAAGCAGACTGGCTACGGTATCGGCATGGAACATGTTCAACGCGGTGCGCCATTGATGGTAGCCTTTTCGGTCCAGTGGATAATCATTACGTGGCACCTTCCAACGCTGGATATGCTGCGCCCTGGCAGCAAGCCTGACGGCGTCACCGGCCTCTGGTGCATAACGTTCCAGCATCTGTGACATGCGCTGCGCGTACAACAGTTCTTTGGGCCAGTTCTTGTCATCGCTGGTTTCCATGTTCGGGTCTTCACTGTTGACAGCGTCAATCATTGCAATGGCGATGTTAAAACGTTTATCGGTCATACTGTCATAACCTCTGCTCACCCCTGACAAGAAATTGTATTTTCAGTGCCGTTATTCCATTCATATTGCCAAAACGCTGTTCCAGCGTTATCGTTCAATTTTAAAAATTTTACAGCATTCCCGCCTGTGTTTTTCATTTGCACAGCGGAAAAATCTCATAGGAAACATCAATGAATAGACGCACAGTTTTAAAGGGGTTTGCAGCAGCGTCCGTGTTGCCGCTAATGCCGGGCTGCACCAGGGTAGTGGGTGAAGCCGAAATTCCGGTAACGCCACTTAACAAACCGCGCAAAGAATGGCGCGGGCTGGTTTCAACGAGAGCCTATGAAATATTGTTCGAGGAGGCGACGGAGCGACCGGAATCAAGTAATTTAATATATGAAACACGTGAAGGTACGTATCTGTGCGCCGCATGTTACCTGCCGCTGTTTGAAAGCAGGTACAAGTATGAAAGCTGGACCGGCTGGCCAAGTTTTACCGAACCAATTGCTGGTCATATCGCGACCAAAATCGATTTCAAAATAATCTGGCCACGTACCGAATACCATTGCGTACGCTGCGGAGGCCATCAGGGCCACGTCTTCAATGACGGCCCTCCGCCTCGCGGGGAACGCTGGTGCAACAACGGTTATGCCCTGAAATTCGTACCGGTTGAAGATGCACTGCCAGCACTTAGAGGCTGACAATCAGGTTCTGCAAAACCGGGACCGGCCTTTCACCCGCGCCGCCAGGCATGAAACCGCTCAACCCACTGCAACAGTTTCTCCGGTGCATGCGCACGCTTCCATTTCCCAGCAATGTATTTATTGGCTTCGGGCCAGGTCGGATAGGTATGGATAGTCTCGAGGATTTTGTTTAGCCCTAATCCATGTTTCATCGCCAGTACATACTCGGCCAGTAAGTCACTAGCGTGTTTGCCAACTATGGTCACACCCAGAATTCGATCTTTGCCCGGTACTGTTAGCACCTTGATGAACCCGTCTGTTGCTTCGTCGGTAATAGCACGATCCAGATCGTCTAACCCGTATCGTGTCACTTCCACAGCCACGCCGCGCGCTTTGGCTTCATCCTCGGACAGTCCGGCCCGGGCAACTTCCGGGTCGGTAAAAGTCGCCCATGGAATCACCGAATAGTCTGCTTTGAAGCGCTTGAAATCGCCGAATAGCGCATTGACAGACGCATACCATGCCTGATGCGCAGCAGTGTGAGTAAACTGATAAGGCCCAGCGACATCCCCGCAGGTGTAAATATTTGGATAAATCGTTTGCAGCCAGGCGTTTGTATCAATGGTGCGCTGTGAAGTAACTGAAATGCCCAGCTCTTCAAGTCCAAATCCTTCGGTGCGAGGTGTACGGCCAACTGCACACAGGATAACGTCAAAGACAATTACCTGTTCCCGGCCATCCTGATCCTGCACGATAAGCCGCTGCACCTTGCCATCCGGCTCATGCGCAATTTCACACCGCACGGCTTTGGTATATGTCAATAACTGCACACCGTCTTCCTGGATAGCGTTTTTGACCAACGCCCGCGCATCGGAATCTTCTCGTTGCAGCAGATCGCCCTGCTCGACTTGAGTCACCTGGCAGTCGAGCCGTGCAAAAGCCTGCGCCAGTTCGCAGCCGATTGGTCCACCACCCAGCACAATTAATCGTTCAGGACGCTCCGTCAACGACCAAATGGTATCAGAAGTAAAATAACGCATCGACTCAAGCCCAGGAATATCAGGAACTACCGGGCTTGCGCCGGTTGCGATAACAATTGCCCGTGTGGTCAGAGTCTGGCCGTTAACTTCAACAGACCAGGGTGACGTGATTCTGGCATGACCTTCGACCACTTCAACACCAAGCCGGGTGTAACGTTCGATGGAATCATGCGGCTCAACAGCTTTGATGACACGTTGAACCCGTGCCATTACGTCGGCAAAATCATAATTTACCTGGGCTTGCTTGATGCCAAGCGATACAGACTGACGCGCTTCTTTCAAGAAGCCGGCCGAGCGGATCAACGTTTTGGATGGAACGCAACCGTAATTGAGACAGTCGCCCCCCATTTTATGGCTTTCAATGAGCGTCACTTTGGCACGTACTGCAGCAGCAATATACGCGGTTACCAAACCTGCCGCACCCGCACCAATAACAACCAGATTTCGGTCGAAAGTTTCTGGTTTGGACCAGCGCGCATATAACCGGCGCATTTTTGCGATCCCGATACCCCAGCGCGCCAGCCATGGAAAAACAGCCAACAGCAGAAACGACAGAACGAGCGCCGGAGACAGAATATCGGATAAATTGTCGATTGTGGCTAGTTGCGTTCCTGCATTGACATAAACTGCACTGCCGGGAAACATACCGATCAGGCTGACCCAGAAAAAAACACTGCTGCGAATTCGGGTAAGTCCCATAAGCAGATTGATCAGAAAAAAAGGAAATGCAGGTACCAGACGCAATGAAAACAGATAAAACACACCATCGCGTTCAAGCCCGTTATTGAGTGTTTCCAGTCGGTCGCCAAAACGGCGCTGCACGGTATCGCGCAAGATGTAGCGCGACGCCCAAAACGCCAGTGTAGCGCCGACAGCGGCAGAAACCAGTACAACCGGCACCGCGATCCATAATCCGAACATCGCACCACCCGCCAGCGTCATCACCGCAGCGCCTGGCAAAGACAGCGCGGCCATAATAATATACGTCAGCGAATAAATGCCGATGACAAGAAACGGCTCGTCTTGGTATGCCTGCTGCAGCGTGTCATTGCTTGACTTCAGCATGTCCAAACTAAAATAACGCTGCAAATCAAATCCAAAAAACAAAATAATGAGCAGACCCAGCAGGCACAGCAACCACCAGCGTTTGTTCATTGAATTATCCTTATGTGTCAATGCACTGTACTATTTGATTTCACTACATGAGGCGCCGAATTTAAAACAACTGTAACAGCGGTGATGCTTCATGCTCACAGGAACTCTCAGACTTTCGGTCAGTGTTTCGGCCAGTGCATAATCGGCATCGTCGTCAACCAGGGTGCAGGCATACACCCAACAACGGTTATTCTGCCTGACCACCATACGACTGAATGCACACATGAATTCTCGACGCGACGCTTTCGTCTGAAAATCAAGCATGCAACGTTGTGTAATCTCTGGCGCCGTAATAACCGCCTCAGGCGGATAAAATTCAGGAAATTCGATCCTGCGCAAATTTTCTGGCAGCCCTGCTGTGCGAAACACGTCCGCAAAACGTTGCCTGATCTGTTCGGCCGCCATATCCGGCAACACCTGACTGGCCACTGACAATTGGAATCCCATGTCATGCAGCTTGCGCATCCCTTCCAAAGCAAGCTCAAACATGCCTTCTCCGCGGCCTTTGTCATGTTCGACAGCGTCATAATGATCCAGACTAACGCGAAAATGCAACCGATGCTGGCGATCCAGTAATGACCGTAGTTGATGCAGACGCCGGATCAATGGTTCGGTGGCATTGGTCAGCACCAGGCAGGGACGATGGCTTAGTGCATAATCCAGTATACGGACAATATCCTTATTGACAAAAGGTTCCCCGCCGGTGAACGAGAATTGTCGAACACCGAGCATCAATGCTTCATCGATATAAGGTCGGGCATCGTCAAAACGCATCAGTTGCAGACGGCTGTCTCCGGGCTTGGAACCTTCCAGGCAAAACGGGCAGGACAGATTGCAAGCCGTGCCGGTATGCAACCACAGCTCGTCCAGTCCATGCGAGTCAATAAATCCGCGCGGTTCGCTCGTTGAAGTCACATACCATTCAGGCGATCGTTTGCGTGCTTTTACTGTTCGCTCGCAGGACATTGTTTTTAACTCAACCTCTGTTTTCAACAGCAACCACCTTTCGACTCGCCTTGCGTTTCGTCATCAAACGGAATACCCATACCACACCCTGGGAAAATACCGTAATGCCGATCGAAATTCCCGTAAAAATCAAAATGCGCTGCAAAACGCGTATCATGCAACATACGCCAGGTATTGCCACAAACCGGGAACTGTCTGCCCGTTTCAATCAGGTGATGTTTGTCGAGTAAGAATGCATGCGGGTGATATGGTATGGTGCCGCGATAAACGACTGCCTGCCCGTGATCTTCGCAAGCCAGTTCAAGATCTGGCAATTTGAATAAACGATAGGTAGCCGAGTAAAACCGAATATTCCCGATTTTATCTCGAAGTTGGGAATCATCAATCGAAATTGACCGGTCCGTAACCAGGCGCGGATCGATAAAACCCTGCTCACGCGCCAACGGCACGAAATCATTCCAATACAGTGCACCGCTTAAACACTCGCCATAGAGAACCGGATCGTTGACCAGAGCTTTGGGAATGCGCCTGTCGCTGTAAACATCAGAAAAATAAAGCTCACCGCCCGGTTTTAGTACCCGGTAAGCTTCCCGCAATACAGCTGCTTTATCCATTGCCAGATTGATCACGCAATTCGACACTATGATATCGATACTCGAATCAGCCAGATCCAGCTCATCGAGCTGTTCAATGTAACCGTATAAAAACCGCACGTTGTTACGCCGGTATCCAAATGCCTGTCGATGAAATTTCTCATGTTTGCGCGCAACCGCAAGCTGCTCTTCGGTCATATCGACCCCAATAACTTTTCCTTTTTCGCCGACTAACTGAGACAACAAATAAACATCCCGCCCTGCACCGCAACCAAGATCAAGAACCGTCAACCCTTCCAATTGTTCGGGCAGCACAAGACCACATCCATAGTAGCGCGACAGCACTTCTTCGTGCACTCTGGAGAGCATCGGTTTGATATACTCAGGCAATCGCGCATCTGTGCAACAGGCATTTGTTCTCAGATCGTGCGTGCCGGACAGAGTTTCTCCGTAATATTTTTGTACAACTTCCTGCATAATTTTCCCCGGTTTAGGTAATGATCAATACTGTCTGATAATTAACTTGCTTGGTCAACAAACTACTTTACTGGTAACGTTCCGCCAGCACATCAGGCGTTGTGCCGCATGCAAACTTCAGTGCCAGTTTACGGTTATACCAGGTCCGTCGCCACCAGCCATCCCGTTGCCAGCGTCTCGAATCAACAAATATATGTTCGCTCAATGCAGCAAAATTACCCAGTCGCCTCGCACCATGCACGAGCGGCACCTCTTCAAACAAAGGCCACGGTGCATGACCGCCAGCTGCAAAATAGCTTTTACGCAATATAAAAAGCCCTTGATCGCCGTAGGGCACGCCAAAGCGACAACGTAATGCAATTGCCGGCTCCAGAATTCTTGCAGGCCACTGACGCGGCACGTCAAAACGAAAAGTAAAATATCCTCCGATGGCACCCCGTTGAAGCGCGTCTTTCATCGCTGTAAATGCATTGTCCGAAATACGCGCATCCGCATGTAAGAACCATAACACATCCCCTTGTGCTATTGCAGCAGCGGCTGACAGTTGTTGCCCCCGGCATGGAAGGCAAGGCAACCAGCGTGCACCGCCGGCATTGCAGATATCTCGACAGGCAATGCTGCTGGCACCGTCAGCCACTATAATTTCGTTCACACATTTTGGCAGGTGTTGTAACTGGTTCAGCAGACTGTGCAGCTTCTTTTCGTCCCTGTAGCAGGGAATTATGACACTGAAATCAGGCATGGTAACAATCCGGGTTAATGTTCAACGCTGATGCGACGTCTGTAACCAGCGTATATAAAGCCAGACGGGCCGGACGCCTGTCATTTTCGAGCAATCGCAGCAAGCGAAAAAAATCATCCGGCTCATCTATATCATAGCTTTCATTCAATATGCTTACCGTATCCATCTCAGCCCGGCAACAGCTGGCCAACGCCACACCCAGACAATCTGTGCTCCAGGGCAGCATTGATAAATCCGGCCATGCACACCGGTTGGCCATGAGTACAACACCGCCATCTACTGCCGGCATTAGTACGGCATCACTATTGCACAAATGCGACCTCACCGCGGCGTAATCTGTCTCGCTTATACCGGGAGCGTCACTGCCAATAAAAACCAGCCGGGTGATATTCTGTTTGCGCAACATGGTGTCCAGTGCATTCAGCCGCTGACCCAAATTGCCCGAAACCTGTGGAATTATGCTGGGTGAAAAACCAAATTGCGACGCCTGTTCCCATGCCCAACTTTTGTCTTGTTCATCCGCCGGAGCAAGCACCACCGGTCCCGGCCATGCCAGTGCGTCTTCTATGGCGCAATTCAAGAGCGCCTGCGCGATCTGCAGTGTTCGTTCCCTGCCAAACCGTGCCGCAAGCCGTTGCTTGCCAACGCCAATTTGCGGTTTTTTATGTACCAGTACAAGCGTTGTATCCATCGTATATCAAATTTAGGCCGATAATTCAGTAACTGTATCTTTGCAAAATCATGTTTGTTTTTCAACATGACATGTGTCCGCAAGACCTGATTTTTATCTGTTACACATAGTCGGAAAACGCCCGCAAATCTTACGAAAATGTACAAATATCACTATTTGCGCTCGATAACTTCACATTTTTTTTATAAGCTTATTCTTATAATGGTTATTATATTTACTTATACAGCCGATATAAAAATAAAATAACGTAAACTGAAAATAATCAGCCGGAATGACAGACATTATTGTTTTTTATATTTTACTTATATATTCTGACTGATCAAAAACAACCCAGTGAACAAAAAGTAAAAAGGACACTAGACATGACAAAAAGAATCGCACATGTTGATGACGACCCGGATATTCGCGATGCCGTGGCACGCATACTGGAAAAAAACGGTTACGAAGTTGAACATTATCTAACCATGAAGGATTTTATCGCGTCACTGGAACAAAACAGCAATCCGCCCGATCTGGCCATTCTGGATGTTATGGTTGAATCGATGGATGCTGGATTGACTGCTTACGCAGAGATTCAAAAAAATCATCCAAGTATTCAAACTATTTTCTTGACCTCATTAGGTGACATGATACGGCAATACTTTGACAAAGAGTCAGATAAATGGGTTTGTGTCATGGAAAAACCTGTTGAGCCTGACAGTCTGCTCAGCGTTATCGAGGACCGTCTTTCTCAAAAGAAAAATAACCAGATCGGTAAAGCGCACTAATTAAAAAAACAACAAAAAGGATCGGCCATGGCGAGTGTTCATTTTGACTGGAAAAAATCCACGGATACTGTTGTGTTACCCGCCAGCAACAATTACAGCGACTGTGCCGCCAAGCTCAGCGATGATATATTAATCAGCAACATTCGCTGGTTTATCATTTTTCGTTGGGGCGTTATCGGTGCGTTGATTCTGATTCATGTAATAGCGCTGCTGGTGCCGGATACATTGATACAGTTCCGCATAATCGAAGAAAACAATTGGCCGATCACGATTACGTTAATTCTTGGCGTAGCCAATCTATTCTATATATACGCACTGAATTCCAGCAATCCCGGTAAATTAAATACACCATCAGTTAATCTATGGTTGCAGATTATTATCGACCTGGTCTGTTTGTCCGTGGTCGTGCATTTTATCGGCAGTACAGCAACACCAGCGCCTTTTTTCTATATTCTTCATATTGCACTGGCATGCATTTTCTTTTCAACCCTAGAGAGTCTGCTCGTCGCACTGCTTGTCAGCGCAATGTACACCCTTGTACTGTTGATTGAATATTCCTTTGCCGGTCAGTTTTTCATAACGTTTTCAGTTGACCCAGCCATCGCTCAGAACGGCAAAACCAAGAATCACATGCTGTTCTGGATGATCGCGCTAGACATCCTGTTTTTTACCGTGTGGTATCTGGTTTCTCGGTTATCCCTCGTCGTCAGGGCACATGAGCATCAACTGGCTGAAGCCTACAAGCGCATTAACCAAGCACAGCACGAAAAAGACCAATATGCCGTTTTGATGACACACCAGCTAAAATCACCACTGGATGCTATACGCAGCAAAATTAATTTAATAAAAGGCGGTTACTGCGGAGAGGTTCCCGAAGAAATTAAAGATACGTTGCTTAAAATCGACCGACGTGCAACGAATATGGCTGGTTTGATTCTGGATTTGCTCAGACTTCAGCGGCTTAAAGAAACCTGCTCATGCAGCGCCGAGACCAAACCCGTTGACATCCAGGAAACCGTGCTCAAATGCATAGACAAGCTGACGCCGGTAATCAATACTAAAAATATCACTTTTAACATTTCTGTCGATCCATTTGTTTATAATGGCATCCCAGATCAGATTGAGATTCTGGTAGAAAATATTATCGCCAACGCAATTACTTATTCGCATGAAAACGGATCGATTGAAATTACATCAAATATCAGTAAGAGAGGTAAAAATACAACGCTGACCATTACCGATCACGGCATTGGCATTGACAGCGATGACCTGCCAAATATCTTCAATGAATATTTTTACTCACCGCGCGCCGCTTCCCACAATAAAGCCACCAGTGGAGTCGGCCTGTCGATTGTCAAAATAGCGGCTGAAAACAATTATCTGAATATTGATGTTACCAGCGAGCCCGATAAGGGCACTGCGTTCACCGTCATGTTCCCTAAAGTACAATTTCCTTCCACAACTGAGAAAACAAAATCCAGTTCATTCCTAGGCAGCTCACTACAGCAGCAGTGAATTTCCGGAGCCAGTTTTTTTTACAGCGCGGTAAAATGCGAGGGTGCCAAAAACGGTATTTACCGCTTGTAGCTTCACAACTTCACAGAATCCGGCACGTTCGAATATCTCGGGCAATCTTCCGGCTATGTTGTCGCGGGTGCTGTCGAAACCGTCCATCAGTTGTACTGTATAGAAAAGGTATCTCATTAGCCGACTCGCGGCACGTCCCCAGTCCATAACGTACAACTCCCCGCCAGGTTTTAAAACACGCAGCAATTCCGACGCAGCCAAAGCTTTGCTATCACTGCTCAGATGATGAAACAACAGACTTGACAGTACACGATCAAAATGACGATCGGGATACGGTGTATGTTCAGCAAATGCTCGAACAAAATGGATGCCGGCCTGCCGCTTTTCGGCTTTTCGGCCTGCCTGAATAAGCATCGCATGATCGCAGTCGAGTGCCGAAATATCAATACCAGGATAATACTGCTTTATCAGCACAGCCAGCGAGCCTGTACCACAACCGAGATCAAGCACGCGCTGCCCGTCAGCCAGCCTGGCCTGAATCATCAATGCATACCAAAACCGGTACCCGTAACCGGCGCAACCAGCAACCCGGTCATAAAATGAAGTCAGGCAATGAAAACCCAAAGCCGGTACATATTTTTTACGTGCCATCTCGTGATTTTGTCACCACATACCGCCGGAATCCTTGTCATTTTTAAAAACTCACGACCCAGTTGAAAAATGCCTGATGCTCAGCCTCTTGACCCGAAAATCATGCGCCGAGAGACAAAACGTTTCATTGGCGGACAATTGTCCAGCAGGGTCAGTCCAATGCCGCACAGATGCCCGAGCAGCGTATTGTCATTAGAAAACAGCTTGATCAGTGAATCCGTAAAAATGCGACCACCCTGACTGTCTGCACGCCGTCGATGACGATATCTTGCCAGCATTGGTAACGCGCCAATTTCCTTATTTTCAGAAGCAGTTGCAGTCAATTCCAGCGCAAGCTCATAGGCATCTCTGAGGCCGAGATTAAAGCCCTGTCCGGCTACAGGATGTAGAGTTTGGGCAGCGTTCCCGACAAGTGCAATACGTTGCGTAGTCGGTGAAATTGCATATTTAAGCGCCAGAGGAAACCCTGAACGCTTCCCGGTGGAGACAAAACGTCCCAGCCGGTCGCCAAAATGATTGTACAATCGCCGTAGAAATTGTGCTTCATTCAGCGCCAGAATTACTTTCGCGTTTTCAGGAGACGTCGTCCAAACGAGTGCAAAGTCATCTCCTGAAGGAAGCAATGCAACCGGTCCTTCTGATGTAAAACGCTCGTATGCAATACCAGTTTGCTGAACTTCGGTTTTTACATTGGCCACAATTGCCCATTGATCATATGCTTCGGTTTGATAGGCGATGTCTTCAATCTGACTGCTGAGGCGGCCGCCATCAGCCAGCACCAGCAGCTTTGCAGTCAAGTCTTTTTCAGCGCCTTCATGCTCATATTGAACGTAACCCAAATACTGATCTGTTGAAAAGGTTTTTACAGCAACACCGGTCTGATACTGAATTTCGTTATTAACTGTAGCTTCATACAGAGCACGATACAAATCATGATAATTGACCACATAACCAAGTGCCGGAACGCCAGCATCTTCGGTCGTCAAAACGGTACGACCGAAAAAACCCTTATTTGAAATATGTATAGTCTGTATCGGTGTATGCCTGTAAAGCCTGTTCCAGACCCCCAGTCGTTGCAAAATCAGATAGCTGCCGTGTGAAAGAGCCAATGGCCGCTCGTCATCCACTTTTTCTGGCAATCCCCGTGCCTCCAAGAGCAGAACGGTCAGGTTACAGTCTCGCAGCGCCAGCGCCAGCGCCATACCCACAGGGCCGCCTCCGATTATCACAATATCGTAGTGTTTATCTTGCATGAATTTCCATCACAAATTGTTGAGGCCGCACACTCTCTCAAGAAGTCTGCCGCTGAGATATATCTGCTGCATCAGATTGATTTTGTAACACTGTAATCTTGGTTATTTAAATTGGATTCGCACGCCGCGCACAGTCAACAGCTGCTTCTGTTTTAAACCAAAATCCGTTCCAATACAGTCGTTTAATAATATTCCTGCTTGGCGTAGCTCTCAAAACGTGTATACTCGCCCAGAAAAGTCAAATTGACCTTTCCGATCGGTCCGTTACGCTGTTTTCCAATAATAATTTCTGCAATGCCTTTATCCTGTGTTTCAGGATTATAGACCTCGTCACGATAAATAAATAAAATAACATCGGCATCCTGCTCTATTGCGCCCGACTCCCGCAGATCAGACATTACCGGGCGTTTGTTGGGTCGCTGTTCCAGGCTGCGATTCAATTGCGACAGCGCGATTAGCGGCACTTTCAGTTCCTTGGCCAGGCTTTTTAGAGCGCGAGATATTTCCGATATCTCGGTTGCCCTATTTTCACCCGGGTTGCTTGATGACATCAGTTGCAGATAATCTACGACAATCAATCCTAGCTCGCCATACTGACGATAGAGCCTCCTTGCCCTTGCCCTGACCTCAAGCGCGCTAAGTGCGGCGCTTTCGTCTATGTGAATAGGCGCATCACTGAGCTTACCCAGGGCATGCGTCAACTTCGGCCAGTCATCATCATCCAGTCGTCCGGTACGAACTTTATGCTGATCAAGCCGGCCGACCGAACCTAACATACGCATAGCGAGCTGCGCACCACCCATTTCCATGCTGAAAACCGCTACCGGCTTCTCAAGCTCCAAAGCAACATGTTCAGCAATATTCAGCGAGAACGCCGTTTTTCCCATTGATGGTCTACCGGCAACGATAATCAGATCACCGGGCTGGAAACCTGAGGTCTTCTGATCCAAATCATGAAACCCTGAAGCAATACCGGTTACATCGTTGGGGCTTTCCCGACTGTATAGCAGTTCGATGCGCTCAACCACCTCTTTCAAGAGTGGCTGGATGTCAACAAACCCCTGGTTATTGCGCGCACCTTCTTCAGCAATTTCAAACACCCTGGACTCGGCCTCATCAAGCAGATCAACAGCCGACCGTCCGGCAGGATTGAACGCAGACTCCGTTATCTGAACACCCACTTGGGCCAGATTGCGCATTATCGAACGCTCCCGAACTATCTCTGCATACCGTTTAATATTTGCAGCAGATGGTGTGTTCTGCGCCAAAGCACCAATATAGGAAAGTCCGCCAACCGTTTCCAATTCTGCAGACAGTTCCATTGATTCGGCAACGGTAACTACATCAGCCGGCTTATTATGCTCGATTAATTTACATATATGTTGAAAAATCAACCGGTGATCATGGCGATAAAAATCATCGCCTGTTACGATATCTGCAATCTTGTCCCAGGCTTGATTATCCAGCATCAATCCACCCAGCACCGATTGTTCAGTTTCTATAGAATGCGGTGGCGTTTTGTAGGTTTCCAACACCTCGCTGGTCGTGACATTAAATATGGATTGGGCCATTGGTTTTAGCGGATACTGAATACTGGATTCCGATTTTAGCATTTACTGGATTGCTATTAACAAAAAGTAAATAAAAAAATAATACTGAAGTTCATATACACTGCTCTGCAATAAATCATCCACACTACTTCATAAAAAATCGGCTCATAATAGATATTAAAATAACAGGATTATGATTGAATAATTAGAAAGCTATTGGCATATCATATGTTCAGATTCAAATATCTGCGGCATACCGACAACGATAATGGTTTAGTCTTCTGCACTTGCAGCTCGAAACGGCAAAATCAGTCATAATGATTTATCAGTTGATATAGTTGAATATTTCCTGCAGCAACAGTTCTCTTCAAAACAACTTAAAAAACGTTTCTGTCTTTCAAATTCCGCGTTGATCCAAGTGATATACTTTATTCATGGTTTCATCACATTGCAGTACGTTATGTCGGAAAATTTTAAACACATTCAAATCGATGTTTGATGCTATTGTTTTTTCTAAAAAGCTAACAACATGACAGCTTTTGACAAAATACAATGCTCGGCAATACTGATAATCTCCACATTAATTCTGGCATATGGCCAGGTTGCTTCAGGGTTCGAAATTGGTATTGGGGACTGGCAGGCACATGGCTTTGCGAGCCAAGGCTACACCTACACATCAGGCAATAATTTCTTTGGTAAAAGTCGGCATGATGGCAGTTTCGACTTTAGGGAAATTGGAATCAATGTGGCCGGTAACATCTATCCAAACGTTTTGATCGCTGCACAAGGTCTTTATCGAGATGCCGGTGGCTCAGACACGGATGATTTTCGCTTGGATTTTGCCAATTTAGATTATCAATACCCGATCAACAATGAAAGCACTATAGGCATCCGCCTGGGCCGAATAAAAAACCCGTTCGGTCTGTACAACGATACACGCGATGTTATTTGGACCCGGCCGAGTGCGACTTTGCCGCAGTCAATCTATTTTGACGCGCTGGCTTTGCGTCAGGCAATGATCTCATCTGACGGCGGGCTGATTTATGGCCGCCACTCATTTGGCAATCATACACTCAGCGCTGAATTTGTTACAGCCAATCCCCTTGATAACACGGGTGGCGCAACAGAGTTTTTGACTGGATTATCAGATGCACCCGGAAAAATGACCGGGAGACCACTGTTTATAGGTCGCGCTGGTTATCAATGGAAAGAAGGCCGGTTTCGCCTGCTGTTCAGTATCGTAGACCTCAATCGAGATTTTAAATCATCTTCTTCCACCATACCTTCTGGAAATATCAAAACGACATACCCGCTGGCCTCGGCGCAAATCAATCTGGAAAAATGGAGTTTCACGACAGAGTATGGTCAAGTCATGACCAAACGCAGTGAATCATTATTCAGGGGTATTCCACTGGACATGACTTCAGAAAGTTTCTATGTTCAGTCCGAATACCGTTTTGCCCCTGACTGGACTGCATTGCTGCGCTTTGACGCATTCTTTGCCGACATTCATGACCGCAGCGGAAAAAAAATGGCTCAAATGACAGGGTTGCCAAAACACATGTTTTTTTCAAGGGATATAACGTTCGGCCTGCGCTGGACATTTGCGACAAATTTTATGGTTGCGGCCGACTACCACAGGGTCCATGGTACGGGTTGGTTATCACCTGCAGACAATCCAGCCCTTTTGCGAGGCTCCGGGGGGGATCCCAACTGGGACCTGGTAACAGTCATGTTTTCCTATCGTTTTTAACTTAACCTGTTGTAATTTATTACCCTATTCCGAAACGAAGCGCACTGTGGCTGCCCGCTGCCAAAAATAAAAAAGCAAAAATTCTGTGGGAACCGGCCATGCCTGATACACAAGCACGGTTTCTCTATACTGATCAGGTTGTTTGACAACAATTCAGGCTATGCAGTATATTTCGAATTGTTAAAAGATTGCATTCAATTTATCAAGTACTTGACGCCCTATCCAAGAACCTTCAATTCAAATTCACTATGCGCATTGTTGTAACCGGAATGGGAATCGTCTCGCCAATAGGCTCCAGTGTCGATGAATTCTGGAATGCAGCCATCAATGGCATTAATGGTATTGGTCCGATCAAGTCTTTTGATGCATCAAATAACCGGTCTCGCATAGCAGGCGAAGTAAAAGATTTTGACCCTAAATCGCTTCTATCAAACAAACAAATTGAGCAAACGGATCGCTTTACACAGCTGGCTGTATATGCGGCTAATCAGGCAATCATAGATGCCGGAGGTCTTGATCATTATGAGCCGCGCCGACGTGCAGTCAGTCTGGGATCTGGCATGGGCGGATTTGCAACATTTGAATCTTCAGCAGAACGCAGACTAAAGAACCGGTCAATTCCGCCCTTTACCGTTCCCCGCACAATGGCTAATTCCGCTGCCGCCTGGATTGCCACCATACATGAATTAAAAGGTGCAAACCTTACCTGCAGTACAGCGTGTTCCTCTGGCGGCAATGCAATCGGTATGGGCCTTGACATGCTGCGCGCAGGAAAAGCGGACGCTGTTGTCACCGGCGGTGCAGAGGCCTGCGTATTACCTTTAACGATTTCAGGCTTTGAAGCCTTGTATGCGCTATCAACCGGTTTCAATGATAATGCACAGCACGCCTCTCGCCCGTTCGCAAAAGGCCGTGACGGCTTTGTAATGGGAGAAGGCGCGGCCATTCTTGTGCTGGAAAAGGAAGATACCGCAATACGACGAGGCGCCAGTATTTATGCACAACTGGCTGGCTACGGATGTGCATGCGACGCAGCCCATCTGGTAGCACCCGACATAGACGGGCAGGTCGCGGCAATGACGGCTGCAATTCAGGACGCCGGAATAACGCCTGATTCAATTGACTATATAAACGCTCACGCCACATCCACACCACTCGGGGATGTCATTGAAACCAAGGCAATCAGGCAGTTATTTGGAAAACATGCCGAAAATATCATCATCAGCGCCACAAAATCCATGATTGGACACACTATCGGTGCATCTGCAGCCATAGGCAGCATTGCTGCAATCCAATCGTTACGTACAGGTATGGTTCATCCGACAATCAATCTGGAAGAAGCAGACCCGGAATGTGATCTCAATTATGCGCCAAATACAGCGTTTGCAAAAACATTGAATACTGCTCTGTGCAATGCATTCGGATTCGGCGGCAACAATGTCAGCCTCGTTTTCTCAAAACCCAATGTTTAAAATAAGCAATCTAATATGAACACAGAAAATATTGAAGCAAAAGTAATTGAATTTATTGCGTCGAAAGTAGAGGAAGTAGATGCGTCAACAATAACCGCCGAGTCCGAATTTGAAGCGCTTGGCCTCGACTCCATGGATCGGGTTCAGTTACTATTTGACGCCGAGGAAACATTTGGCGTGACCTTCAAGGACGATGAAGTCAAAAGCTTTCATTGTGTCAAAGATATTATCGACTACATTAGCAATCACCAGCCGGTTTCCTCAGCTAAAAATTAATAAGATCGGATTCAGGGTACTGTACGATTTATTTTGTGTCTTACTGAAAAAAACTACTCGCCATGCACTGTAATCAGGATTTTTCTGCTGCCTCCATCATTACGATGCTCGCATAAATAGATTCCTTGCCAGGTACCCAGATTCAAACAACCATTGGTTACAGGGATAGTCAGGTTATTATCCAGCAAACTGGATTTTAAATGCGCAGGCATATCATCCGCGCCTTCATCACGGTGTCTGTAATACAGTTCGTTTTCCGGCACGCTGTGGTTAAAGTACGTTTCAAAATCCTGACGCACGTTTGGATCCGCGTTTTCATTCACTGTCAATGATGCTGATGTATGTTGTATAAATATATGCATCAAACCAATGTTGAAATTTTTAAGTTCCGGCAACTGCAGCGCGATTTCGTCAGTAACCAGATGAAACCCACGGGTACGCGGATTTAACTGGATTTGTTTTTGTAACCACATAGACATAGTACGACTCACAATAATTCACAAATATTCATTAACCAAAACAGAAGCACAATGTGTACCGGGGTGCTTTTGTCACATTAAACAAGCATAATGACTGAGACTATAATTGAATTAATCAGGCATGGCGAGCCGGTTGGCGGTCGCCGCTATCGAGGGCATGCAATTGATGATCCCCTGACAGAAAAAGGATGGCGTCAAATGTGGAATACTGTCGGGGACTGTCATCACTGGCAGCAAATCATCAGCTCCCCGTTGTCGCGTTGCCAGGCATTCGCTATTGCTCTGGGCAAACGGCATAACATCGGCGTCACAGTTGAAGCCAGGTTCAGTGAAGTCGGTTTTGGCGAGTGGGAGGGTTTAAGTCATGAAATCATCAAAACGGATAGATTCGATGAGTATCATGCCTTTTTACGGGACCCGGTTAATCGGCGCCCCAAAGGTGCCGAACCGCTTGATAGTTTTATTCAACGCGTTGCCGCCGCTTATGATGATGCGGTTCAGCACCACAACGGCAAACGTTGTTTAATTGTTACACATGCCGGTGTCATCCGTGCAGTTATCGCCCGTACTGTCTGTGCTGCTCCCGTTGGTCTTTATCGAATGAAAATTAACAATGGCGGTATAACACGCATCCGTCACACTGAATCCGGTGGGATTCTGGAATGTCTGAACGGCCAAATGACAGAAAAATAAACAACAGGTTTATAATCAGAGAAACATTTGCCGCACAAACATACTGATTCATCAATGTGGCAGCTATCAACAAATTCGTTCCAGTATGCACCCTGCTGGACGGTCACTTTGTTAAACATATCAATCCCGCCAGATACAACTGTGTACCGGCAGCCCGGCCTATCATTGTGCAACGTTGTCTTATCATGCAGTTGACCTAAAATTATCCATCATCACGATTTGACATCATACTGATATTTTACGCAACAGTTTTATCAGGCCCGCACATCCAGTCAGAAGCAACAAGCTTTGCAGTAATCCAGCCGAAACTGAAGCAGCCTGAAGCGCCTGAAGTCCGCCTGCCAGTAACAGGACCGCGGCAGCTGCCCCTTCCGAGATACCCCAGAAAACACGATTGGCCACCGGCGGATTTGGATTTCCGCCGGAAGTGATCATATCATCGACAAATGATCCAGAATCTGACGATGTAATAAAAAAAATCACAGCAAGCAGCAATCCACCCCATTGCATGACTGCTGTCCAGGGTAGATGACTCAGCAGTACATGAAGCGACATGGCGGCATTGTCTATCACCGGAGCTGCCATACTGCCGGTTTCTTTTTCTAAATAGATCCCGGTACTGCCAAACACGGAAAACCAGATAAAATTTATCAATGTCGGCACCAACAATATGAAACCTACAAACTCTCGCAAGGTTCGTCCTTTGGATATACGCGCAATAAAAATACCCACAAAGGGGCTCCAGGAAAACCACCACCCCCAGTAAAACAATGTCCATCGCGTCTGCCAGTCGTTCTCTGGCCGTGTATCCAGCCACACGCTGGTCGGAACGAAATACTGAACATAGTCAACAGCTGCGGTAAAAAAAGCTGTAATCTGATAAAAGGTAGGCCCCGTCAGAAAAACAAATACCAGGAAAAAAACCATAATCAGGCAATTCAGAACACTTAAGTAACGAATTCCTCTGGACACACCGCTAACTGTCGAGATTGTCGCGATTGCTGTAATCAGCGTAATGATCCATATCTGGTTCGTAACCGAGTAATCGGCATCTATGACATGATTCAGTCCAGCGTTGATCTGCATTGCACCCAGGCCGAGTGAGGTCGCTACACCAAGTAACGTTCCGATCGTACAGAATGCATCTGTAGCATGCCCAAGCCAGCCGTAAATACGCTCCCCAAACAATGGATAAAGAAGTGACCGTGGAGCCAGCGGCAAACCAAAACGGAAATGAAGCAATGCAATAGACAGTCCGAAAATGACATAAATTGCCCACGGATGCAGTCCCCAATGGAAAAAACTGAACTGCATGGCCTCCGCCTGGGCTTCCTGGCTTTCCGGTACGGCTGTTGGAGGATCATAATAATGATAAAGCGGTTCAGCAACTCCCCAAAACACCAGTCCCATGCCCATACCGGCTGCAAATAACATTGCCAGCCATGCCATTAAGCTGAATTGAGGCCTTTCACCAGGCACACCCAGTGTCAGATTTCCATAACGACTGAATAACAGCCAGAAAGCGCAAATAACCATTGCTACGGTTGCTGCAATATAATACCCACCGAATATTTTAGATATGTCATGCAGTAATGCGTCAAATAAGCGTCCTGCAGCTTCACTCCAAATGCCGGCAACCGCAATAATAATGATATTAATGATCGCAGCGGTAAAAAAAACAGGCGGTGAAATTCCTTCACGCCACTCGCGTAACAATTGTGTACAATAAGTAATGGTCTGGTGCATAGGCGTTGAAGTGCTGTATTGAAGTCAGATAGACTGGAACAAAATAACAGAGGACAGATGGCCAAAATAGCTCGTAGAAATAGCGTAGCTGCAAACCAGCACACACTTGCGCATTTTCATTATAATCATTGTAGCTTGCTTTGCTTCCGTTGTTAAATCCAGCAATGCGTAAGAACTGATAAGAAAAGTATTTTAAATATAATCAAAAACACGGCTATGACGCAACGCATCGCATTGGTCACCGGCGCCTCAAGCGGTATAGGCAAAGCAACTGCCGAACTGCTTGCGAAAAATGATTATTATGTCTACGCCATGGCGCGCCGCAAAGACAGACTTGAGGCCATGCGTTCAGACAGTATTGAGCCGATTCAGCTGGATGTAACTGACGCAAGCGCCATTGAAGCTGTCGTCGATTATGTCATGACCGCCAAGGGCCGCATTGACTTACTGGTAAACAACGCTGGATATGGACAATTAGGGGCTATTGAATGCGTTTCCATGGAAGCTGCTCACGCGCAGTTTGAAGTTAATGTTTTCGGTTATGCGCGTTTTATGCACGCGGTGCTTCCGCACATGCGTTCGCAAAAATCCGGATGTATTATCAATATTGCATCGATTCTGGGAAAAGTTTCATTACCTGGTTTTGGTTGGTACACGGCTTCGAAACATGCAGTTGAGGCGTTATCTGAAACCCTGCGTAGCGAAGTTATGAAATTCGGTATCAAGGTCATCGTCATTGCGCCGGGTCTGATCAGAACAGAGTTTACGGAAAAAGAATTTGCCTTACTTAAAACAGTCCAGCACCCGCCTGCATATAAAAAATTGCTCGATGCTCTTCCCCGTCTTCTCGCCGGTGAACCCAAAGCACCAGGACCAGAAATTATCGCACAAGCCATTTTGAAAGCGGCCACAACAGCTTTTCCACCCATGCGCCATGCATTACCTGGTGATTCAAAAACGGCAGTAGTGTCTCACTGGCTGCTGGGCAGTCGAATTTTTAATTGGGCAGTACGCTTAAAGATGAAGCTTTGAATCACTGTAACAACTGAAACAGCATTATTTTTTGTTGCAGAAGGCAACAAACACAAAAATTCCAACAAGACCCGTTTAAAGCACAAAATCGTGGAAATGGAGCTGGAGAATTTGGATTGAAGTTACACACAGAGACAGAGACGTAACAGACGTGACACCGATCTCCATATGATTCATTCGAATAAGAACCGGTTCCTCGATTACACGTTCAGTTAACAAATCACCACAAAACCACTGTTACAGAAATCGAATCTCTGGAAACAACCAAGAACGGATACCGAGCATTCTGATACCCGCCAGGCAACAGGGATACCGTTTCTCTAGAAGTTTTCCCGTTACTGACGTATCATTGCTGCGCAGAGCACTGACAGATTCAGTTATCTATCCTTTAGTCTGTCCTGCTAACCGTCTGTCCAGACAGGAAAAATAAACTGTTGCATCGGGGGCAGTCTGATTACGCTGCGCCTGCCACAGCATTTCAGCCAGACATTCCATCACCTGGTGAGCCGCATCATGCTCATCTCCGGTCTGTTGTTTGAGTTGTAAGAAACGTTCACTTATACCAGCCGGCTGATTGATTGACAGCTGTTCCCTAATGGCAACATGCATGCTCAGGTGCAAGAATGGATTGGTTTCCCCCATCTCCGGCAGAAAATCCTTATCGCCGTAGCGTTCCACATCATCCAGCATGCCATGATACTCGGGGTGAAGTAATATGACCTCCAGAGCAATTTGCTCCAGTCCAGTTAAAATTTCCTGCTGCCTATATTTTCGCCAAGTGCCGAAAAATAGCTGGCGCGCCTGATTTCTTGTAGGTTTAAACATGTCAGAAGTAATGCGTAGTCCTGTTATTGTGCCGGTGTCTCGGAAATGTCAAGCTGTCTTGTCTTTATATTCACATAAGTGATAAATCACGCATCGATTGCATTCAGGTTTTCTGGCTTTGCAGACATATCGGCCATGCAATATCAACCAGTGATGTGCGTCATGCCTATAAGCCTTGGGAACAACTTTTAATAATTTTAATTCCACTTCCAGCACAGATTTACCACGTGCAAGGCCTGTTCTGTTGGCTACACGAAAAATATGTGTATCAACAGCGATGGTCGGCTCACCAAAAGCTGTATTCAAAACCACATTGGCCGTTTTACGGCCAACACCGGGCAATTGCTCGAGTTGCTCACGCGTTCTTGGCACCTCGCCATTATACTGTTGCTCCAGAATCTGACAGGTTGCGAGAATATTTTTTGCTTTTGTTTTAAACAGCCCGATACTCTTAATAAAATCCAGTAGCCTTTCTTCACCTAACATGAGCATTTTCTGGGGCGTATCCGCCACAGCGAACAATTTCCGTGTGGCCAGATTGACACTTTTATCCGTCGCCTGCGCTGAGAGTAATACTGCAATCAGCAATTCAAAAGATGACTGGTATTCCAGTTCGGTTGTCGGGTTAGGGTTGACAGTTTTCAAGCACGCAAATAGTTCCTGTCGCGTGGCTGAATTCATGATGCAGTAGACCGCGATTTTAAATTGCCATCCATATCCTGCGAACGAATGGAAGCGGCTCGCTCCAACGCAGCCTGAACGATAATCCTTTTGCGTATTTTTAATGTTTCCACACTGTTATTCGGTGCAGCCGGCTTCATTCCGTCTACAATTTCCGGCGTCTGTTTTTTATCCTGGCTAAGTCTTTGCAGCCTGAATTGATACCGTCGGCGGGCCTTGTCCGCTTTATTATCATATTCATTTTGCTGAGTTTTATCTGAATCTGCCTGTGAAATATCAGGAATCATTTGAATACAATCCACAGGACATGGGTCCAGGCATAATTCACATCCGGTGCATTCCCGAGAAATGACTGTATGCATCTGCTTGGCTGCCCCCACAATTGCATCAACTGGACATGAACGAATACAAAAAGTACATCCAATACACAGATTTTCGTCAATTACCGCAACAGACCTGGGTTTGGGATAGCCGTGCTCTGTATTCAACGGTTTGGGTTGAATACCCAGTAGCGCAGCTATTTTTTCGATAACAATTGAATCACCTGGCGGGCATTGATTAATATCCGCCCGCCCTTCTACGATAGCCGAAGCATAAGGCTCACAGCCGGAATATCCACACTGACGGCATTGCGTTTGCGGCAAAACAGCATCGATTTGCTTGATGAGTTGGTGTTTATACTTCAATGAAAACTCTCTTTCAGATTGTTCAGGCATGACTCCCGGAACACTAAACTTCTTAACCGCTGTTAACAAATCCCGGCAGATGCGAAATGTCTAAATTATACAGCGATCCCCAGACATCGCGATTAAAAACCTGACCATCCCGTTTTCCAACAGGATTGAATTTATCTATCGTTTATTCAAAAATCTACGCACATACATACGATTGTCATGCCTCACAATTATATTCAGATGAAAAACAATTCTGTAAATCATTGAAGAATATATTAGCTCCTGCACATTTTCACCCAAAAAAACAGGTGGTATCGATTAGTAGCCGCATTCAAATAATGTGTTACAGCTATTCACAAACCGCATGATTATTCAAACAGAAGCTATATATGGCGTTTCTTTAAGTAATATCAACAAACTATCCATTGCTACACTTTCCTCCTGTCTTATTCACTTGGTTTGCAATGAGGAATACTGTTATGACGAATGACAACATTAGCCTGCCCAAACTCTCATGCCCGTTTCCAGAAAGAATCAGCCCTTATGCAAATGATGTTCATCATCATACCCTTGAATGGGTCAAACATTTTAGACTCGTTACAAACGAGAAAGCATTTGAACGCCTGCGATCATCCAAATTTGGCAGGCTTGCGGCGCGCGCTTATCCGGATGCTGCGTTGGATAGACTTGAAATCATTTCTGACTGGAATACCTGGCTTTTTGTAATTGATGACCAATGTGATGAAAGCGGGCTGGGCAAGCACCCTGACCGGTTGTTAGCCTTGCACGGCCGTTGCATTGAGATTTTGTCCGGTTATTCTACGAAACCAAACGATATTCCGCTGATTCACGCTTTACATGATATATACTGCCGTCTGTTACCGCTTGCCTCGAAATCCTGGATGCTGCGATTCGCAAAAAGTGCTGCCGAATATTTTGAGGCGACGTTCTGGGAGGCACAAAACCGATACCATAGCCGATGGCCGGACATTGATAGTTATATGCTGATGCGCCCTTTCAGTGGTGGATTATTTACCGATATAGAATTGATTGAAATTGCAGAAAACATCAAAATGTCATGCCTAGCCCGCGCGAACCCACACCTGATGAAGCTAACTGCTCTGACAAACAATGTAGTGTGCTGGTCTAATGACATTATTTCACTAAGAAAAGAAAAGGCGCACGGTGATATGCATAACATGGTTCTGGTGCTGCAACGTGAAAGAAATATCAGCCTGCAGGAAGCACTGGATTTTGTTAAAAATCTTATCGAAACGCAGATACAGCAATTTCTGATACTCGAAAAACAGTTGCCCGAATTTGCTGATGTATGTGATCAGGACGTTAAAAAATACGTTTCGGTTCTGCGCTCCTGGATGCGTGGAAATCTGGACTGGGCTGACGAATCTGGACGATACAAAGCCTCGCAGGATGTAAATCAAAGTATCCGCCAAAGAACGTTCGCACTATACTGTGAATGATCCATGTCAGGATCTCAATCGGATACCAAGGGATAAAATTATCTGTAATATTGTCTATATTGTATTGAAATATATCGAAGCGAAATAATCGTTATTTGGCTTTACTGCGCACAACATGCCAACGCCATTCTCATTCAGCAATACCATAGCCACCGGCTTTACAGGTTCTATTACTGTTGATGCGCTTATATACGGCTTCCGTTGGGAGAATAGCGTTATTTCTTACAGTTTCCCAGGCGTACAATCTGTATGGTCAACAAATCCGTTCACTGGTTACGATCCCGGTGACGAACCATGGAGTCTTTCCTATGCGCCACTTTCATTATCAAACCGTTCCGATTTCGAAGCCGCATTGCAACAATGGCAGAATGTTGCTGATATTAAATTCGAGCCGATCAACGAAACGCAGAATACTGTTGGCGATATTCGTATTGCCTACTCTCAGGTGCCTGCATTATCCTCTGCCGAAGCATGGGCTTATCTGCCAGCACAGGGAGTCTGGGGAGGTGACATCTGGGTCAACAAATCAAGCGTCAGCGCCAGTCGCGAGTGGACACCAGGTAATTATTCATTTTTGACAATTCTTCATGAAATCGGACATGCGCTGGGTCTCACCCATCCCTTTGACGATCCCGCTTTTCCTACTGCAGACAATACCATGTCGTCCACAATCATGAGCTATTCCGCGCTTCCAGGCAACCAGGAATCAGTCTTTGATTATTACCCTACCACACCAATGCCGCTGGATATCATGGCCATTCAGCATATGTATGGTGCCAATACAGATTTCCAAAAAGACAACAGCACAATTCTTTTCACAGATGACAAAACCTATCACGAAACCATTTTCGATACCGGCGGAATAGACACAATCACCTACACAGGCAGCCAGCACACCATAATCCAGCTTACGGCGGGCAGTGGTTCATACATCGGTAACGCGGTACATGCAATCAGTGATAACGAACACATTGCAGTACCCAATATCTGGATTGCATATGACACCGTCATAGAAAATGCCGCTGGTGGTATCAACGATGATGAGATTTACGGGAATCCATTTGACAACATACTGTCTGGTAACGCCGGCAACGACATCCTGACAGGTCTGGAAGGTGACGATACATTTCTGGGCGGCACCGGTATCGATGAAGTTGTGTTTACAGATAAATTAACTGATTACCTGCTGAATAAAACCGCTGACGGGTTCACGATAACACATCAAACAGGCACTGATGGAAAAGATATACTCCTGGAAATTGAACGCCTGAAATTTACTGATAAAGGGCTTGCACTTGATATCGATGGGCATGCCGGTCGGATTGCCAAGCTTGTAAGTATTACATTTGGTGCCGATACAGTGAGTAATCCCGATCTTATTCGCGTTGGGCTGTCTTTAATAGATAATGGAGCCAGTAATGAAGAACTCGCGTTTACAGCGCTGACCGCTTTAGGTATAAGCAGTCATGATCAACTTGTTTCGTTGCTTTGGCATAATCTGTACGGATTTGATCCTACACCAGACGAAAAACAACCATATGTAACGCTACTCGATAGTCAGCAGTTGTCAGCTGCTGACCTTACGATTTTGGCTGCAAGTACACCGTTAAATGACGAAAATATTGATCTTGTTGGTTTGATGCAATCTGGTCTAACGTTCAGTTTATAAATCCTATTCAAACCCGCTGTCGGCCGAGAGCTAAACTGAAACGGCCTGACTTCCAAAAACCCCCTGTCGTATTAACGCCGAAACATCCATCATCAAAGCTACACTGCAATGAACAAACACGCCCAGCCAGATATTGCGACTCTTTAAACTCATATAACCCAGAATCACACCGGCAATGATGGCTGCTATCGTTTCTGGCATGGGTTTACCGAAATGTATCATGCAATAAGGCACCATCATGAAGAAAATTGAATAAAAACCGAACCTGTGCTTAGTTCCGTGAAGCATGAATCCTCGAAAGAAGAACTCCAGTGCAACAAACTGCAAAAAATAAAATAATTCCCAGACAAAAAACTTCGGAAACAAACTGTCGCCCGGGGACACCTTATAAAACGGATACATTTTGATGAAGCTTTCGGTTGCTGAAAAATAATAAACCAGCGGTATCATAACAATCAGCATCCAGATATACAGTCGATAATATCTCAATGCACCTTCGAAACCCGCTCCGTACTCAGTGAAATTTTCTCTGAAAATCCATTTAATACAGATTGCCGGTAACGCAAGATAAAAAAAGACAATGACCGATGCCCAGTAAAGCGCCTGAAAGAAACCTGAATCAGGATGCATCAGCATTAATCGTTGTAATTTGATGGCCAGATCGTTAAAACCCAAATTCAGCAGAATTGAAACAAGAAATTTGAAATCACCGAAATAGTGCGTGCAGGTCAGCACTAGTGCCGTCGTCAGGCATATCAGCATCACTTTGTAGTCAAATTGCGATATATTGTCTTTTAATGACCGGTATGAGTTTTTTTCTGTACTGACAAGTGTTTTATAAACCGTTAAGAAAAACCGCCTCATGGATAAACTTTGATGGATAGAAAAAAGACTATAGTAGATTATATAATTGCCGAGCAATTTTCATAACTGATTATTTACTTCATCCAGGATAGATTCAGCCAGGAAGCTGGTTGAATTGCATTGGGGACTCTTGCCGGTGAAGCCCTGTCATTCCTGTCGCTCTCTCACAGGAATGTATCCAGAAAGATGTTCGCACTTTGTCTATACAGTTGCTGTGTAGACAATCTCAAGTTCAGTCACGAGTCTGCCACATTCAAGACGTAAAGAGAGCCTGGTTACACCGCATTCAAAATTGTTTTGCTATGAGAGGTCAGTAGCGAAGGAAACGTAATTCGAAACGTAGTACCTTTGCCTACTTCACTTTCAACATTGATCTGCCAGCCATAATGATTGCAGATTCGTTTGACAATCGGCAGCCCGATACCAAGCCCTTCTACATGCGTAGTGCCACGAAAAAAACGTTCAAATAATAATGGTAAAAATGCAGATTCGATACCCATTCCCGTATCGGTTATCGACAAACTCCCGTGGCCATATTCAACACGGATAAAACCCGTCTCGGTATACTGAATTGCGTTGCGCAGCAAATTGGTCATTGCTGTATGCAGCGCCTGGCGATTTAACAGGACAACCACATCTGGCGCGATATTGACAATAAACTTTAATTTTTTTCGGTGTATTTGTGGATACAAAGGTTCAACGGCGTCATTCACGCATTCTGCGATCGCAACAGGCTCCATCACACCCAGCGCCTGTTCACGAGCAAGAAACAATAATGCCTGCAGCTGTTCGCCCATCCGTGTGGTAGCTGTTTCAATACGTTTAATTCTCATACGCACCTTGTCTGAAAGACCAGGTTCAGCATCCAGCAGTTCACAACTTGTTAAAATGGTTGTAATCGGCGTTCTCAATTCATGACTGATATTGGCAGTAAATTCCTGCTCTCTTTGCAGCATACGTCGTATCCTGTTCTGATAATCGTCCAGGGCAGACGCAAGTTGCGCAACTTCCTTATCCATGTCTGCCTGCATTAAAGGCACACCCTGCACATCACCCGGCGCAAGTAATTTAACACGTTCAGCCAGATCTGTTACCTGTTTGACAAGAATTCCCGCCAAAACATAACCGACAACGAAAGCAATCGCGACAACAGCCACCCAGGACAACAAAATCAGCAAACGTAACTCACTCAGCCGCTGGTTATGTAATGCTATACGATATGCAACCAGAAATTTGACATCATCGATGGTCTGAACAAGAACGTGAATGTCCTCGAAATCATAGTAAATCCGGTGGTATCCGGTATTCAGTCCACGGTAATAGGAAGGGATCTGCAATTCATCATCGACATGATGTATGACATATCCTTTTAGATGTGAACCAATCTGGGAGTAAAAATCAGAATGCTTCCGATAGCGATGCACCAAATGATCCATTTCCATCTTGATCACTTGCCGGATATGCGCCTCTTCAATATTATCTGAAGCGATATACAGAATAACGCCGAGTGCACCTACTGTAATAATACAGAAATTCGCCAACGCGTTTGCAACACGCAGACGTAAACCATGTTCAATCCTGAGTTTGAGCACGAGAACTTAAGCAGTAACCGATACCGTGTACCGTTTCAATCGGGTCATAGCCACCGGCACGCAGCAGAGCACGTCGCAGCACGTGCATATGGCTGCGCAGCGTATCACTGGTCTCCTGCACATCCTCCCACGCTTCCGATTCCAACTCCTTGCGGCTGAATACACGACCGGGCTCACTCATCATTAATGCCAATAACCGAATGCATTTTGGCGGCAGCTTGACGTCTTTATTCTCAAAACGTATTGAAAATGTCTTGGGATCGTAAGACAGACTGTCGACTTCGAGCAAGCGACTTGCCATGCGTCCTGAATGACGTTTGTGCAGTGCATTCAGACGCGCTTCCACTTCTTTTAGGGCAAATGGTTTTACCAGATAATCATCAGCACCGTGCTCAAATCCGACCAGTTTGTCTTCGAGAGTATCACGGGCCGTCAGCATCAGTATCGGGGTATCGACGTTTGATTCCTGCCTCAGTTTTTGACACAGAGCAATACCACTCATCCCCGGCAACCCCAGATCGAGCAAAATCGCATCGAACTGCTGAGTCACTGCCAAATGAAAGCCTAACGCCCCATCAGCAGCGGCATCCACGCTGTGGCCGCGAGACTCAAGAAAATCATACAGATTGGCGGCAATAGCCAAATCATCCTCAATAATCAAAATATGCACTATGTCTGTTACCTTTTACTACCATTACCAGACCGCTAATAACGTTTCACCAATACTATGATGCACTATGAAATTTGCGGCTTAGTGTATGCACTGCTTCAACCAATGCACCAGCATGCTCAGGCGGTGTAAACTGGGAGATACCATGTCCCAGGTTAAATACGTGACCGCTCCCGCTGCCATAACTTGCTAATATTTTTTCAACTTCTTTGACGATGACCTGTGGCGAAGAAAATAATATCGATGGATCCAGGTTACCCTGCAAAGCCACCTTTTCACCAACCTGCTTGCGCGCTTCACCCATGTCAATCGTCCAGTCAAGGCCCACTGCATCACAACCGATATCCGCAATCGCTTTCAACCACAAGCCACCACCTTTGGTAAAAACGATGCAGGGAACACGCATACCTTCACTTTCCCGCTTGAGACCTTCAATGATTTGATGCATATAATGAAGAGAAAATTCCCGATACGCAGAATGTGACAGTGCGCCGCCCCAGGTATCAAAGATCATCACAGCCTGAGCTCCTGAATCAATCTGCGCATTCAAATACGCTGTTACGGCATGCGCATTCTTCTCCAGTATTTGATGCAGCAGTTCAGGTCTGTTATACAACATGGTTTTAATTTCGCGGAAATCCGTGCCGCCGCGTCCCTCGATCATATAGCAAGCGAGCGTAAACGGACTGCCGGAAAACCCGATTAACGGCACCCGATCATTCAGTGCCTTGCGTATCTCGGATACAGCATCCATTACATATTGCAATTCATCACCCGGGTCAGGTATTTTTAATGCCTGAATACTCGCTTCGTCGCGCAGCGGACGCTCGAACATCGGTCCTTCACCCTGCGCAAAATAAAGGCCCAGTCCCATTGCATCCGGTATAGTCAGGATATCCGAAAATAATATGGCTGCATCTAACGGAAACCGGTCAAGCGGCTGTAAAGTCACCTCTGTCGCCAGTGCCGGCGTTTTGCACAAGGAGAGAAAATCACCAGCCCGGGCGCGTGTTTCATTATATTCGGGCAGGTAGCGTCCAGCCTGACGCATCATCCAGATGGGTGTGTATTCTATGGGTTGTTTGAGTAAAGCTCGTAAAAACGTATGGTTAGAAGTCTTCATGAATCCGTCTACACGATATATTTTTGTTATTTAATTATTAGTTATTATTATCTAGCAACACAGCTAAAAGTGTTTCCACGCTAATAGTTAGTTACTAGCGCAATTTAATTTATCCGTTCGACAACGAGTCACGAACATACGAAACAAACTTTCTTAAAAGCCAGCTATTCAAAGGCTTTATGATACCAGTGTATAAAGCATAGGTACATTGACATTTTGACTAATACCCATACTATGGAGTCAATATACCTTGTTTTGCTCAGGTTTTCATTTCACTTCGGTATAAAAGCTATAGAATCTGACATTATGCAATTGACAGAAACCAATGTTCGCTGCATTCGATCAGAATTATCAATATTTGATTGTTCTCGTTTTTTTGAAGACAACAGGTTTAACAACTTTAATAGCTGTGAAAATCCACATGGATTCCTTCGGTCACCAATTAGAACAGCAAAATAACGAACACCTGTCTGGGCTTTTTTTTGCACAGATTGCTTGCGTGGTTTTTGCGGGTGGTATCGCCATTGTCACGCTGTGTGGCTGGATGGTACCTGCCATTGCTTCAAAACTGCCTGATGGCTGGTGGTTGATGACCCAAAATACCGCGTTATCCATCTTGATCAGTGCATTCGCCATCATATTGATCCGAAACGACTCGAATATTCTGGTTATCCGATTTTGCGGGCTCGCTGTTATCATTTTCACAACGTTCGCATTATATGGCTACATCAACGGCCAGTCGATTGCCTTTGAATCAATCAAAATACAGGGTAATTTGACAGAACTATCCGACCAAGTGCCCATACACAGCATTATTTTCTTCTATTTGTATGGCGCTTCAATCATCGTTGCGAAAAAAGAAAAGAATCAGAAACATTGTAATAACGCTCGTGATTTTTTAACGCTGCTGTTGATTGGAATGGTACTGGTTATCTTCTCAGGATATCTTTTTTCAGCTACAAGTTTATATAGCCACTCTACTGAAACACTTGTTTCATATCATACTTTTGTTTGTATGTGTTTATTGACATTCACGAACTTTGTTCGCGGTGTTGACGGTGGAATATTCTCATTATTCCTGGGTTCCGGAATCGGAAGCTACACAGCCAGAGTAGCTTTGCCATGGGCGATAATGGGTCCATTTTTTGTTATCAGTGCCATTAACTATTTTTGGGACCCAAGGGGCGCTTCTCAAGAAATTCAAATTGCATTATCGGCAACCCTGTTATCACTCATGTTCTTTTTTATCATTTTATGGTTATCCAACAAAATCAGTCACCTGGAAAATGATTTGCGCACACTCGCACTGACCGACGAAATGACCGGTCTTTATAACCTCCGTGCTTTTTCCATTTTGGGAAAACAGGCTTTCCTGGAAAGCCTGCGTAACAACACTATACTGACATTGCTGTATTTTGATCTGGACGGATTAAAAAAAATCAATGACACTCAGGGACATCAGGTCGGTTCTGATATGATTATTGAATTTGCAAATCTATTGAAGACGAATTTTCGCCGTAATGAAACTATAGCCCGAATTGGCGGTGATGAATTTGTTGTACTGAGCAAGAATCAAGAAGTAGACACAGCAGCAAAAAGACTGGCAGACGCCGTCAATGCTGCTAACGCTCGTAATAATAAACGCTACCGCATCAGTTACAGCGAAGGAAAGATAATCGGGAAAGCAGAAAATTTTGGTTCCCTGGATGATTTGCTAACTCAGGCGGATGTGTTGATGTATGAAAATAAAAAAAGAAAAAAGCTCGTATCTTCATAAATCGAAGTTCTGCAATCCATTCCATTTATACACTGTACTCTAAGCGTTGTTATCAGTTACAACTCAATACGGATTCGCTCGATAACATCCTTGACGAGTTCCAGCTCATCGATCAACTCTACAATCCTGCTATCCGGTATCAAGCCATCTGCAACATCATCTATATCTTCTACAAAGCACTCTGTATTCATTGCAGTTCACCTCCGCAATTATTGACTAAATTGAAGTGATATTAAATCGTAAATTTTCTTGAATACAAAGCAAAGACACGTTTCGCTTTACCCCATATTTCTGAAAATAGAAGATACAGAACCTTTACGATGACCTGACAAATAGTCAAAATGACAACTGGTACTGTCAATCAGCCTGTGAAACAATATGACCGGAGCCGTAATCGAAAAACCAGATTAACGGATTGATAATATTAATTATTATATTTTTAAAAAATAAAACACCATCAGATTTTCAAACTGCCAGACAAAACATGCGTCTTTACTAATAGGGGATTATTTATTTTGTCCGGCCAATTTGTCAGTTTTACCTGTATTGAATGGCATTGCCGAAAACTAAGCAAAAGAATTTTTATCTGTACATTTCCCGCTCATGCTCTAAGCGTTCCCGTTCCAATTCATCGAAATACTTACTTTCTTCACGTTGCATTTCTTCATAGTGTTTACGCTGCTCTCGCTCTATTTCCTCATAGTGTTTTCGCCTTTCTTTTTCCAATTCATGTTCCCGCTTCATCCATTCACGTTCATTTTTCATGTGTTCTTTGCGGTGCTCCCATTCGTCCTTACATGGGGAATCTGCAAGTGTGATTGAAGATGAAACAATTAACAGTACTGTGCAACCTGCAATAAAATAATTCATTCTGTTCATCTATCATTCTTCAATTGATAAGTATAAGGTCATTTGATGATAGTAATTGCTTGCAACTGAATTTGGGCTGAATAAAAGACATAGAGTGTATCTATCAGCAATCAGCCAATGACCATTTGATGGATTGTTTATATTCTACTCATGAAAAAATAAGCCGTGAGCGGCTGTTTAAGTCAGAATCCACCGCCAATTTCTCTCACAACACCATAATGATCAACCAAACAAAGACCTGGTGGGACATTGTTGAAAAAAGCACCACAAGCACTTGGTGGGCTTTGCTGCCCCGGTGGTAATTCAGGGTTCCAGATACGGCACTCCCCGGGAGGGGGCAAATGTCCGGGAGGATTTTCAGGAAAGTCACAAGCCGAGCCGGAATGAACGACGGGGCAAGCAAAACCAACAATATTTCCAGTCAAATAACTGGGCTCAAATGTCTGAAGTTCGGGATTGTAAACTTGGCTAATTCGGGAGAAATCACCTTCCAACGTTTCCGGTATCAAGTTCACATGATAGGTGTCATTACCCAAATGCCAAGTAGATAAAAGATTCATGCGCCAAATATTGTTTATCAACTCAGCATTACCACCTACGGGCAGTGCATCGGCAGATGTTTCCAGTGTACCCAAAACTGTGATGTGATTGTCTCTCATGTTGTCCACTCCCATTCTGAGTACACCTTCCTTGATTTCAACTGGTTGACCATCAAGTACAGCATTAACAGTCATTACCAAGCATACTTGCCCCAAATAACTCGAAGCAACGGCTTGATTAAATGGTTTCAGAAACAGCCCAGTCAGCAATACAAAGCTTCCTGCAAAAAATGTTCTGTAATTTAACATTATTGTTTCCTCCCCCTGTCCGATTAATGAGCAGAATTCTTTACTTATTTTTTGCTTTACAATAGCCGAAAAAGATTTACATCTGATTCTGTTCCGGTCAAGTCGAACCGGACACTTCAATCTGAGACATTTCATATTGACCGTAGACATTCCGCAACCTGCCGTGTGTAACCGGTCATTGCTGAAATATCGAATATAATCTGCCAGATCCTTTTTCATAGGATTCCATGTTAGCTGCGCCACTTTGAAAATCCAATCATGCTTCAAGTTACCGAAGAACCGTTCAACGACGGCATTATCCCAACACGCGCCTACGCTGCCCATCGAAATCCGGATACCATAGGCGACCTGTAATATTCGATAAAAACAGCTGGTATACTGTGAGCGGCAATCGCTATGAAAAAACAATCCAGGCTTTGGTTGACACAGGTTAATTGCTTTCCATCAATGCCTTGCAGACCAAGTCTTTTGTCAGGCGCCTGCGATGTACCACCCCACGATGCGGCGGAAGTATAAACCCATCACAATCACCAGATACATTCAGCCTTCATTTGTGCGCAGATAGGTGATGTCTCCAGACCAGACTTCGTCCTTACCAGCGGGATTGAACTTCCGGTTGAGCAAGTCGTCAACAACCGCATCACTTTGTTTCCGTTTCGTCGTCACTTTGAAAGCAACACGCTGCCGAACTTTCAGATTTAATCGGCGCATTAGTGTACGGGTACGATACCGGCCAATGTGGAAACCTTCTTCACACAGTTTCCTAAATAATTTCCGACCGCCAAGACTGTTTCTGCTTTCCTTGATGGCTTTTCTGTTTTCCCATCCTGTCTTCGTCATAATGAGGATGTCATCCATATATCGGGTGTAGTAACAGTTTTTCTTCTGGCTGAACAAGTCATCCAATACGTCTAGATAATCCAGCAGCGTCACTTATTTTGTCAGGTTTATCTTTAGGTTTGGCCAGACGCGCTGCAATATCTGTCAGCATTTGGTGGCACATCACTAATCAGAAGCAAAGAGCACCAACAAATTGATGGTACGTCAAAAGATTTTATGCGATGTTATGAGGCGTGGGATAGTCCATAAAACTCAATAAATACAATAAATTTGTTCTTATATGAGGTTTTATGAAACTCAAAATTGGTGCCCGGGGCCGGAGTCGAACCGGCACGGACGCAATGTCCGAGGGATTTTAAGTCCCCTTCAGACTGTATTTTCCTGTGTTGATCCACATTCAAAAAATCCCTGATTATCATTGAATATAAACACTTTTACAAAATACGTGTTTTTATGCGCGTTGATCGGTAATTGTTAAAATTGATAAAATTTGCTTACAATATGCTTACAAATATCGTTACAAAAGTTTCAAGGGATTAATCTGGGGATTTTATGGCAAAGATCAAATTAACAACCGGACGCATTGCAAGCTTTCAATGTGCTGAGGGCAAGAAACAGGATTTTCTATGGTGCAGTGAGGTTAAAGGGCTGGCAGTCCGAGCAACTGCCTCATCCGATACCAAGCGTTACATTTACCAATCCCGGCTTAACGGTAAGACCATCCGCTTAACCATCGGCAAGGTAGAAGTATGGAGTATTCCCGAAGCTAAAACCGAAGCCCGCCGGTTACAGATTTTAATCGATCAGGGCAACGACCCGCGCGAAGTGAAAAAAGAAAAAGCCGAAAAAGATGAAGCCGCCAAGCTTGCACGAGTGCAGGAAGAAACACGCGAACGGTTGACGTTTGGCGAAGCGTGGAACGAATACCTGAAAGCCCGGAAAGCGAAATGGTCAGAGTCGCACTATAAAGACCACATGAAAATGATCCGGGCAGCCGGAGACCCTTACAAGCGAATCGACAAACTGACTATTCCGGGATTACTCACACCCTTCCTGGACATGCCGCTTAGGGACATATCCAAGGAACTATTGACCACCTGGGCGGACAAGGAAAGCCAGCAACGACCAACACAAGCCCGCCTTGCACTGCGTTTGCTGCGGGCTTTTTTCAACTGGTGCAGTGAACACGATTTATACAGCCATATTGTCCAGACCAATCCCACAAGCAACAAGGCAATCCGTGAAACACTTGGCAAGACGATGGCTAAAAACGACGTGTTACAGCGTGAACAACTGCCCGCATGGTTCAGCGCAGTGCGACAACTTCAAAACCCCGTAATCAGTGCCTACCTGCAAACCGTTTTGCTGACCGGCGCACGGCGTGAAGAAATCCTGCAAATAAAATGGGAAGATATAGATTTTCAATGGAACAGCATGACCATTCGTGACAAAGTGGACGGGCTGCGCGTCATTCCCTTAACGCCTTATGTTAGCCATTGTCTGGCTTCCCTACCCCGGCGCAATCAGTGGGTATTCAGTAGTCCTGCATCCGCAAGCGGCAGACTGTCAGAACCAGCCGCAGGACATAGCAAAGCCTGTGCGATTGCTGGCATTGAATTGACTATCCACGGCTTGCGCCGCTCTTTCGCCAGTCTTTGCGAATGGGTAGAAATGCCCGCCGGAATCGCTGCACAAATACAAGGGCACAAGCCCCAAGGCGTGCGGGAAAAAAGCTATATTAGAAGACCACTTGATCTACTTAGAAAGTGGCATATAAAAATTGAAGATTGGATATTAGAACAAGCCGGAATTGAATTTACACCAACAAAAACAAACACAGGTTTAAGAGCAATCATTTAATAGGATTTTTATTTAAAATAGAAAGTTTAGATTCCTGATTTAATTTCAGCTAACGAGAATACTATATAAATGTTCAGAGATCTTGGAGAGCTTGAGCATATTTTTGAACAACTCGATATTGACAGTGAGTTACCTGGTCAGGAGCGACTGAACTGGATTTGCGGCAAAAATTCAGAATTTAACATTCGCATAAATGCACTTATGAAATCAGTTTGCAAACTGGAACTTGCGCATGGAGTAACACCTGGCAAATCATATCAATCAGAGATTCTCGCCAATTTGTACTATCGTATTCAAACTTGCACAAAACCTTCCATACTAAAGGCGTACTTGCCTGAATTAAAAGAGCTGTTATTTAAGGCTTACGTGATCAGCCTTGATCGACGAATTGACAGTGTCCGTAAATATTCTTTAGCAAAAAATGAATTAGTTGAACATGGAAGTAAATTCCGGGGGACAAATAAACGTAACACGGACGCATTAGGTACATTGCTACTCCAAATTCTTGTTGAAAACGGGAAAAAAACACCAGCAAAAGCTGTAATCAACAAGCTTAGTGAACTAGCTGATAATAATCATAAACTGATTGATGAAGTCGATGATGAAGCTGTCTACTGGAACAAAAATAAAAAAACATCTTTTAAACGCATCAGTGACCGCTTGTCCACGCTAAGAAAAAGAATCTAATATTTTTTCCCGGCTTTCGCTAAACCGGGAAACAGATTTCATACCATGAATACATCTCAACAATTTAATGTATTCAAGTATGGAAAAATTCAATAATCAATTCCCACCAATCGAACAAGTCACGCGTACAGCAGTAACCACAAACGAAGCGGCATTTTATCTAAACCGCAAACCCCAAACACTGAGAATCTGGGCCATGAATGAGAATGGCCTGATTCGCCCTATTCGCATTAATGGCCGCTTGGCTTGGCCGGTTTCAGAAATTAAACAGTTGCTTGGCGTAGAGGGTTAGAGCAATGTCTGAAAAAAAATGTTACCCCGCCTATGGTAAAAGAATCAAATTAATGAGAGACAAAGGGCTGGTTCCAAGCAGCGATGTGATCATTACCTTTAACTGGAAAATCGGAAGGCTTTTTACTCGAATTGTAATACCTGCAAACAAGCCCATTAAGTCATTATATTTCAATTACTTGACAGGATTAAGCGTAATGATTGCACACAGCTTCAATGACGCACACATGCTGCCTGATTTAATTAACGAAGTTTTGCAGGTCAATCCCAGAATTTTGGCAACTTTTAATTACATGCTGGCAAAGCAGAATGTTACCGACAATCCGGCATTTTACTTGGTGCACTCCACAAGAGAATTGACATGAAAGATTTCAGAGAAGCCACTGAAGAAGAACAAGCGGCATATAAGACATTGAACCAGCAACGCATTGGCACCAAAGCAAACTGTATCGGATTAAGTGATTTTTTAACGCTCGAAT
The DNA here is from genome assembly GCF_900110145.1 of Nitrosomonas marina. Taxonomy (GTDB): domain Bacteria; phylum Pseudomonadota; class Gammaproteobacteria; order Burkholderiales; family Nitrosomonadaceae; genus Nitrosomonas; species Nitrosomonas marina. The sequence continues at coordinate 101,452 of NZ_FOCP01000002.1, forward strand.
TGCCACCACGTGAACTTTTGATTGCCCCCTGGTTACCCAAACAAAGCCTGTCCATGCTATTTGCCTGGCGTGGGATGGGTAAAAGCTGGTTAGCCTTGTCTATTGGTTATGCGGTTGCAAGTGGCGGCCAGATTCTGGGCTGGACAGCCCCAAAAAGATACCATGTTCTATACATTGACGGGGAGTTACCGGCGTATACATTGCAGCAACGATTAACCTTGATTGCAAATAGCTTCGATACAAAACCAGAAGAAAACGGCTTTAAACTGATAACGCCCGATCTTCAGTTAAATGGCATTATGCCGAACTTGTCCGATTTATACGGCCGGGAGCAAATAAATTCTATTGCCCAAGATGTTGACTTAATCATACTGGACAACCTATCTACATTGGCCAGAGGTGGCCGGGAGAACGAATCGGAATCATGGCTACCTATTCAAGAATGGGCGTTACAACATCGTGCACAAGGACGTTCGGTATTATTCATTCACCATTCTGGAAAAAATGGAAATCAGCGAGGAACAAGCCGCAAAGAAGATGTACTTGATACCGTCATCAATTTACGCAGGCCGCCTGATTATGAATCATCTGATGGTGCTAAATTTGAACTGCATTTTGAGAAAGCGCGTAATCTTACTGGTGATGAAGCGATGCCGCTTGAAGTAGAGATGCACAGTGATCATGAGAAGATAACCTGGATGCATAAACCCGTTTCAGATTCAATCATAGACAGAATCGAGGTGTTCATTGAGGATGGCTCAAGCAGACAGGAAATCATGGCGGAAACTGGGTTATCACGTTTTCAATTATCAAGAATCGTAAAAAAAGCTAATGAATCAGGCCGAAATATCAAGTTGCCCGATTCAAGAAAAAAATAACAAGTTACAGCATGCATCATAGATCAGTATTTACGCATTGATATTTTGTGCGATTGTGCACCCCCTAATAATGCGCACATTCGCACATTACAATTATTTTTTAATTACAGGTATTGTTATTACTGTGCAGGATGGCCTGAAAGTCAGTATTGGCGGTATTCCTAGATGCAATATATAAAATACAGTATCTGCAAAAGTAAAATTGAGGCCGCACATTACTTGCTCAAAGCATTAAATCTGTAATCCAGATTTCTGATCATTTACAATTAGGATAAGGAATATGCAATAGAGGCTAAAAAAAGTAGTTTACCGAGTATTTCCCCTGGGGAGGGTTAAAAGTCTACAGTTATTTTTTCATAAACCGGCTGCATACCTTTTTATTCAAAACCGCGAAATAAAACAGGGGGGTAGTGAATTTAATATAGTTAGTTCATCCAATTAACTGTCTAGCTATAACTTGGCGTAAATATTACACCTACTAAACAAAACCAACAAAAACCATGACCGAGGAACAACGAAGGCGGCTACAGCAGCAGCTTTGGAATATCGCCAATACGCTGCGCGGCAAGATGAACGCGGATGAATTCCGGGATTACATTCTGGGGTTCATTTTTTACAAATACCTGTCTGAAAAAGTAGAACACTATGCGGATTCAGTGCTGGCTGAAGATCAGCTTGAATTCGCCAAACTGAGCGAGAACACCGAGGAAGGGGCGCAGATCGTTGAAGCCGTGCAGGAAGCCACCATCAAAGAGCTGGGTTATTTCCTGAAACCTTCAGAGTTGTTTCACGCTATTGCGCTAAAGGGTAACAGCCAAGCAGAAAGCGATGATGAAACCGAAGCCAGTAATTTTATTCTGGATGATCTCACGCGCATTCTGAAGAACATCGAACAAAGCACGCTTGGCACAGAAAGCGCGGATGATTTCAGTAACCTGTTTGAAGACCTTGATTTAACATCATCCAAGCTGGGTTCGACGGTAAAAGCCAAGAATGCACTGGTGGCCAAGATACTGGCACATCTCGACAAGATCGATTTTAGGCTAGCCGATGGTACGGCGGACATTCTGGGCGATGCATACGAATACCTGATTGGCGCATTTGCCAGCGGCGCGGGTAAAAAAGCCGGTGAATTTTACACCCCGCAGCCGGTTTCCTCTTTACTGGCCAAGCTTGTCACCAGCCAGAATAAAAACATCCGCGCATTGTATGATCCAACGTGTGGCAGCGGTTCTTTGTTATTACGCGTCACGCGCGAAGCGGCGCATGTGGACAAGATTTACGGGCAGGAACTGAACCGCACCACGTATAACCTGGCACGTATGAACATGATATTGCATGACGTGCATTATGCCGATTTTGATATCCGTCAGGATGATACGCTGGAACACCCGCAACACAGGGAATTACGCTTTGATGCCATTGTTGCCAATCCGCCGTTTTCAGCTAAATGGAGCGCCAGCCCGTTATTCATGAGCGATGACCGTTTCAGCATTTACGGCAAACTGGCACCCGGCAGCAAAGCGGATATGGCGTTTGTTCAGCACATGATTTACCAGTTATCGGATGATGGCACTATGGCCGTTGTATTACCGCACGGTGTACTGTTCCGTGGTGCGGCTGAAGGCCATATCCGCCAGTATCTGGTTGAACATATGAACTGCCTTGATGCCGTCATTGGCCTGCCTGCCAATATTTTCTATGGCACCAGCATACCCACTTGTGTACTGGTATTCAAGAAATGCCGCAGACACCCGGACGATATTTTATTCATTGATGCCAGCCGGGAATTTGACAAAGCCAAAACGCAAAACATTCTGAGGCCGGAACATATCCAGAAAATAGTCGATGCCTACACATCGCGTAAAGACCAAGACAAATTCAGCCATGTGGCGAGTCTCGAAACCATCCGGGAAAACGACTATAACCTGAACATACCGCGATATGTAGACACGTTTGAAGCCGAGGAAGAAATTGACCTGAACAGTATCGCTGAGCAACTCAAAGCACTGGATCAACAAAACCAGAAGACCGACGCCACGATTGCGGCATATTGTGAAGAACTGGGCATTGCGCCACCGTTTGCGGTGACTGGGAAATGAATATGAATGTGCCTAAGTTACGGTTTAAAGGATTTTCTGATGATTGGATTAAAAAAAAGATTGGTGAAATAACTTTGAAAGTTGGTAGTGGTAGTACTCCAAGAGGCGGTGAAAAAGTATATCAATCAAATGGCATTCCATTTATCAGAAGCCAGAATGTGAATAACAATTTTCTAAATCTAAAGGATTTAACATTTATACCTGATGCGATACATAAACAGATGCAAGGTAGCACGGTTAAAGCAAATGATATTTTATTAAATATTACCGGTGCATCAATTGGAAGAAGCTGTGTTGTTCCAGATAATTTTAAGGAAGGTAATGTTAACCAACATGTTTGTATCATTAGGCTGAAATCTGGTTTTCTTTCTCGATTCATTCAACCATTTTTAAGTTCTACACGTGGCCAAAAGTTAGTTTTAAGTCACCAAGTTGGAAGTGGTAGAGAAGGCCTGAATTTTCAAGCCGTAAGATCGTTTAGTATTGATATTCCATCCTTTCCAGAACAAACCAAAATCGCCAACTTCCTCACCGCCATCGATGAAAAAATCACCCAACTCACGCAAAAAAACGACTTATTAAAGCAATACAAAAAAGGCGTCATGCAGCAGATTTTCAGCCAAAAGCTGCGGTTTAAGGATGACGATGGACGGGAGTTTCCGGAATGGGAAACAAAGCAATTAGGTTCGTTGGTTAAAGTTTATGATGGCACACATATGACGCCAAAGTACCAGAATCAAGGGATACCCTTTTATAGTGTTGAACATGTAACAAATAATAATTTTAAAGAAACCAGGTTTATTTCAAGAGAAGTTTTTGAAAAAGAAAATAAAAGAGTAAAGCTGGAAAAGGGCGATATTCTAATGACAAGGATTGGGGATATTGGCACTCCAAAGTATATAAATTGGGAAGTTGAAGCCTCATTCTATGTAAGCCTCGCCTTACTAAAGCAATCTAAGAAAATAAATTCGTTGTATCTGTCTCATTACATTGGATCAGATTCATTTCAAGGTGAACTTCACAAAAGAACTATTCATGTGGCATTCCCTAAAAAAATAAATCTTGGTGAAATTAGTCATTGCCTGGTTAGTTATCCGTGCATAACCGAACAAATAAAAATTGCCAACTTCCTCACCGCCATCGACGATAAAATCACCCAGACCCAAGCCCAGCTTGAAGCCGTCAAACACTACAAGAATAGCTTGTTACAGCAAATGTTTGTCTGATTACCCGATATGACCACCCAATCAGAATTTGCACTGGAACAAGGTTTAATTGAACAACTGGAACGCATGGAATATGCGCGGGCGCATGTTGATGACGAAGCGGCAATGCTTGCCAACCTAAAACGCCAGCTTGAAATCCATAACAATAATATTCAGCTAACGGAACCCGAATTTGAACGCATACTGAACCATTTGAATACCGGTACTGTGGTGGATCGCGCCCGCATACTACGCGATAAATTCGCACTCAAACGCGAAGCCGCCAACGGCCAACCGGCTGAAACAATCTGGCTGAGTTTCCTGAACTGTGATGACTGGTGCCTGAATGAATTTCAAGTAACCAACCAGATCAGCATGGCAGGCAAGCGCAAAAACCGCTATGACGTCACTATCCTGATCAACGGCTTGCCACTGGTACAGATCGAACTCAAACGGCGCGGCGCAGAATTGAAAGTGGCATTTCACCAAGTAAACCGCTATCAGCATGAATCGTATGATGCAGGCGCGGGACTGTTCCAGTATGTGCAACTGTTCATTATCAGCAATGGCGTCAATACCAAGTATTTTGCAAACAACAGATATCAAACGTTTGAACAGACTTTTTTCTGGACGGACAAGGCAAATAACCGCTATTCGGACTTGAGCGAATTTACCGCCGTATTCCTGAAACAATGCCATATTGCCAAAATGATCACGCATTATACGGTGATCACCGAACAGGGCATTTTGAAAGTATTGCGCCCGTATCAGTATTACGCCACTGAAGCACTGGTCGACCGGGTAAAGAACAGCAACCAGAACGCGTATATCTGGCATACAACAGGATCAGGCAAGACGCTGACGTCATTCAAGGCCAGCCAGATCATCACACGCATGCCTAAAGTGCATAAGGTCATGTTTGTGGTTGACCGCAAAGACCTGGATTACCAGACCACGACCGAATTTAACGCATTTTCCAAAGGCAGCGTAGACGCCACCACCAACACGCACCACTTGGTGAAACAACTGAACGACAGCACCACCCGGTTGATTGTCACCACGTTGCAGAAAATCAACAACGCGCTAAAAAACCCGCGTTACTTTGACAAAATTGCGCATTTGCAGGATGAGAAGTTTGTATTCATATTCGATGAATGCCACCGTTCACAATTTGGCGAAACGCACCAGAACATCAAGCGGTTTTTTACCAATGCGCAGATGTTCGGTTTTACCGGAACGCCGATTTTTGCCGATAACGCCAAATCGGGTTTTGGGCTGATCAAGACCACCAAAGACCTGTTTGGCGAGTGCCTGCATAAATATGTGATTGTCGACGCCATCAAGGATGAAAACGTACTGCGTTTTGCGGTTGAATACGTTGGTAAATACCAGTACAAGGACAGTGCCAATAATTTGGATATCGAAGTCGAGGATATCGACAAAAAGGAACTATTGGATAGCCCGCAGCGGCTGGAAAGAATCGTGGATTATATCCTTGCCCACCATGCGCAGAAAACCAAAACACCGAGCTTTACCGCGATGTTTTGCGTGAGTAGCATTGAAAGCCTGATTACCTACTATGAGCTGTTCAAACAAAGACAGGCAGCACTCAAACCCATTCGCCCGTTAAAGGTGGCCACCATCTTCAGTTATGCCGCCAATGAACCCAGTCAACTGGCCAATGGCATGATCCCGGAAGAATCGCCCGATGTGCCCAGCGATGCCAGAATTGATCAAAGCAGCCGTGACAAGCTGGACGCCTTCATCAATGACTATAACACGCTGTTTGGAACGCGCTACAGCACGAATGACAGCCAATCGTTCTATAACTACTATCAGGATATAGCCAAGCGCGTCAGAAACGCTGAAATCGATATTTTGCTGGTGGTGAATATGTTTCTGACCGGCTTTGACAGCCCGCGCCTGAATACGCTGTATGTCGACAAGAATTTAAGATTTCATGGACTGGTGCAAGCATTCTCACGTACCAACCGCATACTGAACGAAAAGAAATCACAGGGTAATATCGTTTGCTTCAGAAACCTGAAAAAAGCTACTGATGAAGCCATAGCGCTATTCTCGAACAAAGACGCTAAAGAAACGGTATTACTCGAACCGTATGACAACTACGTCAAGAAATTCAATAAAGCCACCGAGGAACTGTTAGCCATTACGCCAACGGTGCAAAGTGTGGACACCTTGCCCGATGAAAACGCGCTGCGTGATTTTGTCGTTAAATTCCGGGAATTGATGCGCGTCAAAAACATCCTGACCACATTTGCCGATTTTGAAGATAAAGACCTGACAATGGACGCGCAGACCTTTGAAGACTTCAAAAGCAAATACCTGGATGTGCATGAACAGACAAAGAGAAGGGATGATCCTGACAAAGTATCGATTCTGGAAGATGTCGACTTTGAATTGAGCCTGATTCACCGCGATGAAATCAATGTGGCTTATATCCTGAATCTGCTGATAAGCCTGAACAAACTTGACCCGGATGAAGCGAAAAAACGCCAGAAAGAAATTATTGACCTAGTGGCCGGTGAAGTACAACTGCGCAGCAAACGCGCATTGATAGAAGCCTTCATCGACGAAAACCTGCCCAAACTGAAACCGAACGATGATGTTATCAAGGCATTTGAGAAATTCTGGGACAGCAGCAAAAAAGATGCGCTTGATAAACTGTGCGTGAATGAAAACATCAATCCGCAGCAATTGGAAAAACTGCTGACCAATTACGCATTCGCCAGCCGTTTTCCGCGTGATCAGGAAATTGTCGATTCACTCAACTTCAGACCGAAAATACTTGAACGTAAATCAGTCATTGGCCGCGTGAGGGACAAGATTAAATCGTTTATTAATACATTTGTTGAAGGCATGGGCGGCAGTGTCTGAAGTATTTTTTAAAAATATTAATTTTTGACAAAGCCTAAATCTTTAATTATCTCTATAACGAGATCTCTGACATTTGAGTAATAACTATCATACCTATCTGATAATGTTATAAATTTTATGGAATCGTCAGAAGCATCGGATAATTTTGGAGTTGGTGGTAAAACATTTTTAAAAATTTTGCAGTTTTTAAATTTTGCAAAATGATTTAGCTCATCTTTATGAAGTTTAAATTGTCTGGCTCTTTTGTCCGTTTTATTAAGAACAAAGCCTAATAACTTAAAGTTGTTTCTACGCCCCTTCCAATTTTTAATATTTTCAAGCATATTTAATGTGCCAGATAGGGCGTTAACGTTCAATCTGTTTGGCTCTGTTGGAACAATAAAGTATTCTGCTAGAAATGCACCAACTAAAGAGAACTTGTTTACTTTTGATATACTTCCCGGCAAGTCGACAAAAATAAAATCATATTTTGCAACTAGTTCACTTTCTATCCAGTGAGCCAATTCTAATGAATCATCAATAGAAGCTTTTTCATCAAAGCTCAGTGCTAAATTTGGCTCAGATACCATGACATCGAGATTTCCAAGTCGGGTTTTTCTCGTTTTTGTTTCACTATTTTCTTCTCTGGTAAAAATGAACTTTGATAAATCTGGTTCTTCTTTTTTATCAAGTTTAGCATTCAATATATAAGGAAGCGTTAATGAATTGTTAATAATTTCCGACACCTTTTCTATACCTAGCACCGCATTCGCACAAGAAGCTTGAGGATCAAAATCCATAACTAACACTTTGGATTTTTTTTTGTTTATAGTAATTGATGAAAGAAAATCAGATAAAAAAAGTGATAGTGTTGTTTTACCCACGCCGCCTTTGTTGTTGTATATTGCGATTGATTTGGCCATTTTATATCCTCTGTTTGCTTCGAAGTACACGTGTGGTATGCGTAATCAAAATTCGATATTTTTTGTAGGCAAGGCTTGTCATGCCACAAGAAGCTTAACGGAAAAAATTTTAATTACTTGACGATCTGTCTCCCAATACGTTTTTCGACAAGTCATGCCATATAAATCTATTGATATTAACTGTGGTAATTTGTGAAAACTTTATTTTGAAATAACCCATTAACTAATCTGTAATTATTCACAAATGTGCGGCGGCATTCAATATCAGGATCAGAAAATCCATTTTCCTCAACCAGATGCAAAATTGCCTCTATTATTGCGTAGCGGCGGCGTGACCTGGGTAACATGGGGTAATCGCAAAAAAGAAGCAAACAGAAAGTTTCCGAATGGCGGCTGGGCGCGGCTGGATTCAATTAAAGCAGGTAAATGGAAACCCTGGCACCCGAGGCCGGTTTTAATCGTTGCTGATCAATTCATGGAAAAAGACTATGATGAGCAGTCCCACTGGATAGAACTGGACAAAACGCTGGTGATTCAGGGTTTATTGGCTGAACGAACAAAAGAACAAAAGATTGAACAGCGGGTTTATGTTGTTACGACTGAGACACCGCCAGAATATGCGTGGATACATGACAGGTGGCCAAGATTGGTCAAGTTTCAGGTTAAAAGCCGGTGAATCGGTCAGCCGGGACAGAACCCCGACCGACCGCGAGAACCGAAACTATTTTTCATATCAGTAATTAATAAGATCGAACATTCACGGCGAAACTTTAGAATTATTTTAGCCATCGTTTGACTACCCTGAAACACTGCCCACTTTACGTGGGTTTTTAATGTCTGCTATTTGCAGAATTTGCTTACAAATCCCGTTACATTTTTTAGCGGGCTGAAAAATTTACCCAATCAACCTAAAGCAAATTTTGTTGTAACTTTTTGTTTTTGTTGGTGCCCGGGGCCGGAGTCGAACCGGCACGGACGCAATGTCCGAGGGATTTTAAGTCCCTTGTGTCTACCAATTTCACCACCCGGGCATATAAATATATAAAATACAATGAGTTACAGTTATTGCTATCAAGTAAATTCAGAAGATTATAACCTGAAAAAAATTGTAATAGTAGCGTCAAATTTGTATTTGCATGATTCACTACAGATTTCAATACGTTTATTACGCATTTTCTACATTAACCAGAAGGAATCGGAAATAAGCTACATACAGTGAATTGTTGGCACGGATTAGCTCAATCTACAGTGCTTTAATTCAAATTGAAGTGGAGGCGGGGGTCGGAATCGAACCGGCGTAGACGGCTTTGCAGGCCGCTGCATAACCACTCTGCCACCCCGCCTTTGTGCTTTTCTAGAAAATACCAATTGCCGGCAAAAAATTGGAATTTGGAGATTTTGCTCTAAAATGGAGCGGGAAACGAGGCTCGAACTCGCGACCCCAACCTTGGCAAGGTTGTGCTCTACCACTGAGCTATTCCCGCATTTTGTACGATCAGAAGTTTTCTTTTATATCGAAAGTAAACACCCAAAAGACAAGGCAAGGATTATAGAGACTCTGTTTTTTTTGTCAAGGTATGTATTGAAAGTATGTAAAGTATAAAGTTTTTCCAAAGAAAACTGTCTGGGCCCAAACTGTCTGGATTACTCTCGACAATGCTGCTTTAAAATACACGCAGGAGCAAAACCGGATTTTAGCCTACACACATTTGCAGAGGCACCGCGATTCTGGTGCGCTTGAATTTTGACTCGACAACCGGCTTTCTTGTTTCGTTGTTACCCTCTCTCACTTGCTGAACCAGTGATCTTTCTTTTCTAACTTCACTTACTGTACAGCCTTAATGCCTGCTAGAAACAAATCCAGTCATTGATTAAATATGTTTTCAGAAGCACATTGCGTTCTAGATTATTGACAACAAAAAATATTCCCAGTCTTTTATCTCCACAATTATCATTAATATTACCAGTATTAATAGCGCGATCACCAAGGGCATTTCTGTCTCTGTCATCCAGCAGAGACACAGGTCGACCCATCATATTTTTATGACATTTTCAACTTTGAATAGTGTTAATAAAACAAATTTGCTTAATCTTCGAGCAACGGCCCCGCCGGTTTATGAATCGTCCGTTTAAAGATGAAATTCACAGTTTTATCCACAGAAATTGTGAATAACATATTTTCCAAAAACCTGCTGTTTTTATTGGATACCAGCAGAAAAATTGTTTCAGGTACTCCAGCTTGAATGGAAACAAGGAAAATCATATCTCAGGCTGTGTATAATCAAACTGTCTTTCACGCAATATTTTTTCCTTGAACCGAAAAATATGCAGGACATACAATTATTAAAATATGTCATCGCTGCCTTCTGAACAAAATACGATATTCGATTCAAAACAATACTGCATCATCAGCTTTTTCAGCTGAATTTGCACTTTAATCACTATGAAAATATTTGAGCAACAGCGCAGAAAATTACTTAAGTTCGGCCTGCTCGGTGGTGTAGGTGTATTTATTTCAAACCACTTGTTCTCTGCGTCGACTCTGGCTGCATCGTTAGCCAGGGCGGCACAAGATGGCCTGCTGCCGCCGGATACTAATGGCATACGCCTGCCTGAAGGATTCCGTTCACGCATCGTAGCGCATTCAGGGCAGACAATCTTCGGTTATGACTGGCATGCAGCGCCTGATGGTGGCGCAACATTTGCATCACCAGACGGTGGATGGATATACGTATCCAACAGCGAACTCGATTCCCAAAAGGGTGGTGTTGGCGCGATTCGTTTTGACCGCCTTGGCGAAATAACCGACGCCTATTCCATACTTAACAATACCACGCGAAATTGCGCGGGTGGTCATACACCATGGCAGACCTGGTTCTCATGCGAGGAATATGACAATGGTCAAGTATGGGAATGCGACCCTTTCGGCATACAACCCGCACGTTTGAGGCCTGCACTGGGTACTTTCAGCCACGAGGCTGTAGCCGTCGATTTGCAAAGTAAGCAATTGTACTTGACTGAAGATAAACCCGATGGATGTTTATACCGCTACACCGCCAGAGCAATTGATGCTACGGGCAGACCCGATCTTGATAACGGTTTTCTGGAAGTGGCCGAGGTTGTCGACGACCGCATTGGCACAGTACGCTGGCACTTAATTCACGATCCACTTGCGAAGCACACACCGACGCGTTATCAAATAAAGCAATGTACGGCATTTGATGGTGGTGAAGGTATCTGGTTCCATGCAGGCATTGTTTACTTCACCACCAAGGGAAACGATCGGATTTGGGCATACAACACGCTGAGGAAGCGGCTCACCATCATTTATAATGCTGCCCGTTATCCAAATCCTGTACTGACCGGTGTCGACAATATTACGGTCAATGCATCAGGCGAATTACTGGTGGCCGAAGACGGCGGCGATATGCAGATAGTTGTCGTCTCTTCGGACACTGTCATGCCGTTGCTACAAGTGGTTAACCATGACCGATCAGAAATTACAGGCCCCTCTTTCAGTCCGGACGGGACGCGTTTGTATTTCAGTTCGCAACGTGGTTCGACGGGCAAATCAGAAGACGGCATGACTTTTGAAATAACCGGGCCTTTTTGACTGTGCCGAATTTAATAATGATACCCAAACCTTATTAAGGAGTTAATCCATATGCCCGATAACGGCCGTTTTCTGTCCCGTTTGATCTGGATCACACTGGCGGTCATGCTGCTGATTCTTTTATTTCGCGATATGTCCGATTTCTTTATTTTCGGAGACAAACGCGAATACGCCGAACCTCGCATTGTCGAAGCGCGTGGAAATCTTGCCGAAGACGAACTCAGCACAATTGAGTTATTTGAAAACTCACGCGACTCGGTAGTTTTTATTACGACCCGTCAACGCGTCATGGACGCCTGGACACGAAATATCTTTTCCGTACCCAGTGGAACGGGTTCCGGTTTTATCTGGGATGATCACGGCCATATCATAACCAATTTTCATGTCATTAAAGGTGCCAGCGAAGCCATGGTTCGCTTGGTTGACGGACGGGACTATAAAGCAGCGCTGGTTGGCGCAAGTCCTGCACACGATATTGCTGTTCTACGCATCGGTATCGGCTTTCAACGCCCCGCGCCTGTTCCGCTCGGTACCAGCGATGATCTTAAGGTAGGGCAAAAAGTGTTTGCCATCGGCAATCCTTTCGGTCTGGACTGGACATTAACAACCGGTATCGTGTCAGCTCTCGACCGTTCACTTCCAGGTGAAAACGGACGCATAATCAGTAATCTGATTCAGACAGATGCCGCCATTAACCCTGGCAATTCTGGCGGCCCCCTGCTGGATTCTGCAGGCCGACTGATCGGCATTAATACAGCGATTTACAGTCCCAGTGGCGCAAGCGCAGGTATCGGGTTTGCCGTACCGGTCAATACCGTTAATCGAGTTGTCCCGCAACTCATCAGCCGTGGCAAATATATTCGGCCGGCATTGGGCATAACTGTCGATGGCAAGTTTAATGAACGTTTAACCAGCACTATCAATGTTAATGGAATTGTCATACTGGGCGTCGGCCGGGGCTCGGCTGCAGAGGCCGCAGGACTCAAAGGTGCCGTGATTTCTCCCGATGGCGAAATCACACCAAGGGATATCATAATCGCCATCAACGGCGAACAGGTCGATTCGGTTGAAAAGCTGTTGTCAATTATTGATGGATACCGCGTTGGTGATACCATACAAGTCAGAATAATACGCAATGAGCAGGAGATGGAAATACCTGTTACGTTACAGCCGGGTGAATAAATAACGCCACATCATCCATTCATAACAGCATGCCGACCCAGGGCGGCTGATCAGGCATCATGAACATAACAACCAAAATTCTTATCTGGATGGCCGCCGGATTGGTCACTGGCAGCCTGATCAACTATTTTGCGACAGACAATTCTATTATCCAGGTCTATTTTGTCGACGGACTGTTCCATGTAGCAGGTGCAGTATTTATCAATTTGTTGAAAATGCTGGTGGTTCCACTGGTCACATTTTCACTGATTTGCGGCGTTTGCGGTATTGGCGATATCAATAAACTGGGACGTGTCGGTATAAAAGCGTTTACTTTATTTTTACTGTCTACGTCTCTGGCTATTTCATTAGCGATCCTGGTGGCAAAGAACGTTGCACCCGGTAAAAACTTTAATTTAGCGGAAGGTTTGCCAGATACGTTTACCGTGCCGGAAGCGCCGCCAATTACCCAGGTTTTTATCAATCTGGTGCCAAGCAACCCAGTCACCGCACTGGCAGAAGGCAACATGCTGCAGATTATCTTTTTTACAATACTGTTTGCAATTTCACTGCTCATGATCGGTGAACGCGGGCGACCACTGATACAGACTGCGGAACGCATTAATGATGTCATGATGCAGGTGGTGAATGTTGTGATGTCCTTCGCACCATATGGGGTATTTGCATTAATGGCAAAAACCTTTGCACAACAGGGAATCGGTCTGATTATGCCAATGATTGGCTATTTTGGCGTGGTAGTAGGCGTACTAGTCTGCCACGCGACGGGCACGCTGATGCTGTTACTAAAATTTCTTGGAAAAATCAGCCCAACTAAGTTTTTGAGAAAAATGCGAACGGCCCAGATTTTCGCCTTTAGCACTGCCAGCTCAAACGCAACCATTCCTGTAACGCTCAGAACAGTCGAGAAGCGAATGGGCGTTGATAATTCAACCGCTGCATTTATCGTGCCATTTGGCGCCACAATCAACATGGACGGTACCGCCATTATGCAAGGTGTCGCGACAGTGTTCATCGCCAATGTTTATGGTATAGAAATCGGTATTGTCGGCTATCTAACTGTTATCGGAATGTCCGTTCTGGCATCAATCGGAACTGCGGGTGTGCCAGGCGTAGGTCTGATCATGCTTGCAATGGTGTTTAATCAAGTCGGGCTTCCCGTTGAAGGTATTGCCCTGATTATGGGCGTCGACCGTCTGCTCGATATGATTCGAACAGCTGTCAATGTAACAGGAGATGCCGTTGTCACTATGATTGTGGCACACAGTGAAAACAGCCTATCAATGATCGTTTTCAATGACCCTTCAGCGGGCATGCTTGAAACAGTGCACCTTCCTCATCACGATCCTGGGAAAAAATGACTATTGCTGCACCAATGTCGGATCAGTGATAAAACCGATTCTCGCCATCCCTGCATTCGCGGCGATACTCATCGCTCGCGCAACATGCTCATATTGTGTAGTTTTATCTGCGCGAATATGCAGCTCTGTCTTGGGATCCTGTAACACTGCCGACGCAAATCGTTCAGACAACTGATCGAACTGTACGGGTTCACCATTCCAGAAAAAATCGCCATCAGCCCGAATCGCCAGCTCGATATGCTCAGGTTGCGTAAAATTGGGGGTGCTTTCGGCCTTGGGCAAATCAATTTTGACAGAATGTGTCAATAATGGCGCGGTAATAATAAAAATAATCAACAACACCAGCATAACATCAACCAATGGCACGACATTGATCTCAGACATGGGTGCCTGCTGTTTTCCACTATTCATACTGCCAAATCCCATCACTGGCCTCTTTCTTCAAGATTGGAGTACGTGGTTGCGGGTGCAATAGTTTGTGGTACAGGTGATTGAGAACGCTGTATGGAGGCATCATTACCATTGGCAACACCATTACCTATCGTAATTAAAACGAAAAGGTCGTGCGCAAATGCATCCAACCGGGCTAACCAAATCCGGTTACGTCGAACAAATGCGTTATAGGCTAATACTGCCGGAATCGCAACCGCCAGCCCCAGCGCTGTCATTATCAATGCTTCACCGACCGGGCCAGCAACCTTATCGAGTGTTCCCTGTCCGGACAAACCGATCTGGATCAGAGCATGATAGATACCCCAGACCGTTCCTAGCAAACCGATGTAAGGCGCAGCCGATCCTGCCGATGCAATCAATGTCAAACCGTTCTCTACTCGCGCAGCTTCCTGATCAATTCCATTACGTAAAGCGCGCGTCAGAAACTCACTGGTGCCACCGGCCGCAACCAGTTTGTGTGAATCGTGCATTTTGGAGTCTGCAGCAGCTTCTATACCCAATTTTGCCAATTCAGCAAACGCATTGTTCGGAGGTGTTGTGCCGTTGAACGAACTTTTTACTTCATCCAGTGATTCAACGTTCCAGAAATGATTCAGGAAAACAGTAGCGCGCTTTTTTGCTATAAAATTGGCAATACTTTTTGTAATAATCAGATACCAGCTGGCAATCGAAAGCGAAACCAGCAATACCAATACGCTGATACCG
Organism: Nitrosomonas marina; assembly: GCF_900110145.1. Taxonomy (GTDB): domain Bacteria; phylum Pseudomonadota; class Gammaproteobacteria; order Burkholderiales; family Nitrosomonadaceae; genus Nitrosomonas; species Nitrosomonas marina. The sequence goes on from NZ_FOCP01000002.1 coordinate 116,748, forward strand.
ACGCCATCGATCTGGGCGAGAAAATGAGAAAAACCAAGTCCTTGTTCCATTTAAATTAATTTCCTTGCAGTACAAAATTGAAAGGTTGCAACGCAATCGCGCGAACCGGTTGGCCATTACGCATTGACGGCCTGCATTGCCAGTTTCTAACCGCCTCCAGGGCAGCGTTATCAAGGCGCGTATATCCGCTGCTGTCGACAACCTGTGCTTCGTCAATATGACCGCTCTCATCCAGCTCGACCCGCAATACCAGCTTGCCCTCTTCGCCCATTCGGCGAGAAATTGCAGGATACGTCGGCGCCGTCAGTTTCGGGCACGAAACGGACAGCTCGGAAGACAACGTGACCGGGCCTGTTTCCATCTGACGCGGCGGCACCTCGGTGACCGGCTCCGAAAAAACTTCCTGTTCTATGACGGGTTCTGGTACTGGTTCAGGATCCGGTTGCACAACGGGTACTGGTTCTGGCAGTTCAGGGGCCTTGGTTGCCAGCCGTTTGATTTTCGGTTTGGTCTCAGGTTTTTTGACAGGCTTTAATTTTACAGGCACTGGCTCCTGCTGTTTAGGTTCAGGAGCAGCTTCAGGTGCAGGCTGTGAAATGATCTCGGCAAACAGAGTCACCATTTGTTCTGGCTGTGGAACAAGACGTTGATTCCATAAAATATATGCCAACGCCCCATGTGCAACAAGTACAAACAACAATCCCGGCAACGAAATAAAATTTTGTTTCGATCCGAGGTAATCAACATTTCTTCGTGTCAGTGACTGCATTGCAGGATAAACTATAGCGATATTATTAACCTTTCTTTCGATTGTTATAACAGAGTAAAAAAGATAACTATTGATCTATCTGATAATGTGCTCTATGTGAAGACTTGGGATAATAACCACCCTTAACACGCTTGCACAATTGAGATCTGTATCGTTTTCTGTACCGAAACTGGACAGTGACACACTCTATTCAATGACGAGTACCAGATCCGGCACACATCCAAAAAGATAATTCTGATCAAGCGACAAATAATAAAACAAACGATAATAATTATCAATAAGTACGTTACTAATATGGGTAGTTTATAGCTTGCAGGTTATCGTGAAAAAACCCTAACTAAACCTTAATTTCAACCTTAAACGGATATCAATACGATATTGTAATTTTGTAGGGCCGATGACAAGCCAACCCTGATAACGTGTATGCAGCGCAGGATGTTTTTGAACTGATCTCCCCGGCTAATGCCGGTTTCGTTGCCGTTGATCCAGATTCGTGCTGCCTGTAAAACGATTTTACTCCATATTACCACCTGAAGCTCTGTCCGCAGCCACCAACTCGGGAAACAGAACCTCTGTATAACCAAACGTGCGAAAATCCCTGATGCGCATGGGATAAAGTATGCCTTGTAGATGATCACACTCATGCTGTACCACGCGCGCATGAAAACTTTCTACCTGTCTATCAATCACCTGGCCATACTGATCAAATCCCTGGTAACGCAAATGCGTGTAGCGCGGTACTTTGCCACGCAGGCCAGGAACGCTCAAGCACCCTTCCCATCCCTCCTCCATTTCATCTGACAATGGCGTTAGATGCGGATTGACTAACACGGTAAATGGAATTTCATCTGAATCAGGATATCGCTGGTTTTCTTTAAAACCGAAAATGACCACCTGCAGTCCAACGCCGATCTGTGGCGCTGCGAGACCTGCACCATCAAGCGAATTCATAGTGTCCTTCATATCCTGAATCAGTTTATCGAGTGCCGAGGTATTGAATTGCTCCACCGCATTCGCCACCTCCAGCAACTTCGGGTCGCCCATTTTAAGCACTTGTTTAATTGTCATTGCACTGCACCAAATGTTCTATGATTTTTCGTACACGAACCATTGATTTATCCAGAACGGCATAGATTTCCTTTAGCGGAATAGCTGTAATATTCGACCCACGTCCAGCAGCATAATTCGCCACCACGGCCAGGGTTGCATAATTCATTCCAAGTTCCCTGGCCAGTCCAGCTTCAGGCATACCTGTCATGCCAACCATGTCACAACCATCACGCTCCAGACGGTTTATCTCTGCAGCTGTCTCAAGGCGCGGCCCCTGAACGGCAGCATAAACGCCACCGTCAAATACAGATTCGGCGGCCAGATGCGCCGCCTTCAAAAGCTGTGCTCGAGTCACAGAACTGTATGGGTGAGTAAAATCGACATGGGTTACCGGTTCTTCCGAACTATCGAAATAAGTGAAATCACGTTCATAGGTATAATCGATGATCTGATCCGGTATTATCAGCGCGCCAGGTATAAGGTTCTCACGAATACCGCCAACAGCGGCAACCGCCACGATATGTACTGGATTAAGCGAGTGCAAGGCCCAGATATTAGCGCGATAATTAATACGGTGCGGCGGTATCGTGTGCCCGTGACCGTGGCGCGCCAGAAAAACAATATCATGTCCGTTGACTGTACCAAACGTAAACGGACCGGACGGTTCGCCAAAAGGCGTTCGTATGATCTGTCGGTGCGATATTTTAAGGCATGAGAGCTGTGTCATGCCACTGCCGCCTATGATAGCCAGCATAATTTACTCTTCCGCCCCAGATTGCAATGCGTATATTGCCGGCAGATTTCGCCATGCGCTGTGAACATCCATGCCAAAGCCAAATACATACCGGTCCGGCAGTACAAATCCGACAAAATCCGCATGAAAAGGTTTGTTCTTGCCGATATCTTTGTCTGCGAGCACCACACTATGAAACGAGCGCGCACCGCAATCAAAAATTTTTGTTCGTATTTCCGCCAACGTTACACCTTCATCCAAAATATCGTCAATCACCAGCACGGCCCTGTCTTTTACAGCATTTTGAGGAAACACCAGCCAATCCAGCGTTCCACCGCGCGTGGCGTTATGGTAGCGCGTAACCTGCAAATACTCAAAATTCAATGGGAACGCCAATTTCGGCAGCAAGTGGCCGGCAAATACAACAGCGCCTTTCATAACACACAGCACCAGCGGGTATTGATTAGATAATTGTGCCGCAATTTCATCGGCCAGACGCTGTATTGTTTCAGCAATCTCCTCTGCAGAATAGATCAACTCGGCATTTTCCAGGATCTGCTCAGTTTTTTCACGGGTCAACATAAATTTCAGACAAACTAAAGAAGTTCTTTAAACTGTTTTTCATCGAGCAGCACAATCCCCAGATTAACTGCTTTCTGATACTTGCTGCCGGGATCTTCACCAACGACAACATAATCGGTATTTTTGGAAACACTGCCGGTCACTTTACCACCATGCAGTTCAATTTTTTCCTTGGCCTCATCCCGCGACATGTCAGATAGTGTCCCGGTCAACACAAAAGTCTTTCCACTAACAGCGTGGCCCTTAACTGAACTTTTCATTGACGTTACATTTTCTTTCCAGGATACGCCGCTGGCCCGCAACCGTTCAATAACCTCCCGATTATGATTCTCTGCAAAAAAATCCAGGATACTTTGCGCGACTACAGGACCCACATCAGGCACGTTCACCAGCCCTTCCATATCAGTGTCCATGAGACTGTCCAGGCTGCCAAAATGATGAGCGAGATCCTTGGCGGTCGCTTCACCGACGTTACGGATTCCCAGTGCATAGATAAATCGCGCCAGTGTAGTCTGTTTACTTTTTTCAATTGCTGCAAGAATATTACCGGCCGATTTTTCTGCCATCCGATCCAGATTAGCAAGTGCGAGAATACCCAGTTGATACAGATCGGCCGGATTTCTGACTATGGCATTATCAACTAACTGATCAACCAGCTTTTCTCCCAGACCTTGAATATCCATTGCGCGGCGTGACGCAAAATGCAAAATGGCCTGCTTTCGCTGCGCCGGACAAAAAAGCCCGCCCGTACACCGGGAAACCGCTTCTCCTGTTACCCGTACCGCTTTTGCACCGCACACAGGACAGTGTCTTGGCATGACAAAAGGCTCTGTATTTTCAGGTCTCTGCGCCAGAATAACTGACACGATCTCTGGAATAACATCGCCGGCCCGACGAACAATTACAGTATCACCAATGCGCACATCCTTGCGATTAATTTCATCAGCATTGTGCAATGTGGCATTGGTCACAGTGACGCCACCAACAAAAACAGGATCAAGTCTGGCAACCGGCGTCAATGCCCCTGTCCGTCCGACTTGAACATGAATATCCAGCAACCGGGTAACCGCTTCCTGCGCAGGAAATTTGTGCGCGAGCGCAAAACGTGGTGCACGAGCTACGTAGCCTAGACGTACCTGTTGAACCAATGAATTTACCTTGTATACAACGCCGTCGATATCATATGGAAGCTGCTCGCGCTGCGTACTGATTTCGCGATAATATGTCAGCAACCCTGCGCTGCCCCTGACCACAGTGCATTCACGCGCAACTGGAAAGTGAAGATCGCGGAGATATTGGATAATAGCGCTATGAGTATCCTGTGGCACACACGGATCTTCATTCGATACAATACCATAAGCAAAAAACACAAGGTTTCGCTCGGCCGTAACGGCAGAATCCAACTGACGCAACGATCCGGCCGCAGCATTACGGGGATTGGCAAAGATTTTTTCGCCTTTTTCCAGGTTATGTTTATTAAGCCGGATAAAATCAGCTCTGAGCATCAACACTTCACCACGTACTTCCAACAAATCCGGCACTTTGCCTACTGATAATGTTAACGGTATGGTTTTGATTGTGCGTAAATTAAGCGTGATATCCTCACCTGTATATCCGTCTCCACGTGTCGATCCTGTTTTGAGCACCCCTTTTTCATAGCGCAGACTGACAGCCAGGCCATCAAATTTGGGTTCCACGGCGTAATCGACTTCAGAGACGCTCAATCCTTCACGAACCCGTCGGTCAAACGCTTCTACCTCAGTCGGCTCAAAGGCGTTTGCCAGCGACAACATTGGCGAATTGTGCGTTACCTGCGAAAATGATTTTACAGGAGCTGCACCAACGCGCTGAGTCGGGGATTCCTCTGTTATCAACGTCGGATACTTCTCCTCAATGCGCTGTAATTGCCTAAACAGACGATCATATTCCGCATCAGGAATTGTCGGCGCGTCCAGCACGTAGTACTGATAATTGTATTCTTCAACCTGCTGGCGCAGCTTATCGAGTTGTTGCTGAATATTTTCTAAAGACTGACCCATCTGACTGACGTTACCGGTTTCTTCTGCCAAACTGTTTTTTGTGACGTTTACCATATTGTAAAATATATAGCGTGTACTGTAGATATAGTTATCCATGTCAACCGTAAGTCTATACATTCTCCTGTATAATTTTACCCTACGATTTATTTTGCAAAACCGGGGTTAAGCCTAATATGTCTGATAACAAACTGAAAATCCGCATACACATCCAGCAGCCCAACGCTTCACAACAATCGGACGAAATTGAATCATTTGAAGCAGCCGCTCCGGATTTTGATGCGCAGTCCATTCTGGACAAACCGCCGCTTGATTGGAATAAAATTGCTTTGGCGGCCGTATTGTTCATGATAGTAATTGCAGTTATCGGTTATCTGGCTTACCTGATATTCAAACAGGACATCACCGATACGCAACCAGTCAATGCAGATTCAGAAGCAGTTCATTTCAGTGACTCGTCAGCTTTATATAACAATTTTTCAAGCAACACCGCAGATACCTCACCTGAGAACCTATCCGACACACCAGTATTGGAAAATACAGCAGCAAACGAAGAAACAAAAACAAACAAAAAAGACTTACCCGATCAACTGTCACCGGCTGACGACAGTGCTCTTACCGAATCTGGTACAGACTTGACTATTATACCCGGCTCCAAACCGGGTCACGACAAAAAAACGGCCTCACTCAGACCGAGCCCAAAACCTGATTATGCGCTGACAGACCAGCAGCAACCACCGATGCCACACGATTCCGGTACACCTGTCTCGGCGACTTCACCGGACACAATCGATCACGATCAGATTATTCGGGCGCAATTGACACGAGCTGTCAATAAGCGTGAACCTGTCGACGAAATCGATAAAATCCAGCTTGAACAAAATATTCCCCGGAATATTTATTTTTTTGTTGAGTTGCACGATCTGGCAGGGCAGCAGGTTACCGTCAACTGGTATTTTAATGAGCAGCATATGGCTGAAACGACGCTTGAGGTCAATGGCCGGAACTGGCGAACCTATGCCAACAAGCTGTTAAATAAAAAAAGTATCGGAACCTGGCGAGTCACTTTGACTGACGAAGCTGGCGAGCAACTTGTAGAGAGGCATTTTATTGTTAGTAACAGCATGTAAATCCATAGGCTTTTTATGAATTTTTGCAGCAGTTGTAGCGCGGTTGTTGAATTCCGAATACCGGAAGGAGATACACTGCCCAGATATATCTGTACCCAATGCCACGAAATCCACTATCAGAACCCCAAAGTTGTTGTAGGCTGTATACCCGAATGGGAAGATAAGATCCTACTTTGCCGCCGAGCTATCGAGCCACGCTGTGGCTGGTGGACGCTACCGGCAGGATTTATGGAAAATAACGAAACTCTTGCCGAAGCCGCGGCCCGGGAAACACTGGAAGAAGCCAATGCCCGAGTAGAAATCGGTGATCTATACGCAATCTACAGCCTGCCGCATATCAGTCAGGTCTATGTATTGTTTCGTGCAAGCCTGCTTGACTTGGATTACAGTCCGGGCATAGAAAGCAGCGAAGTCAAATTATTGTCCGAATCGGAAATACCCTGGGATGAAATGGCATTTCGGGTTATTCATGATCCGTTAAAACGCTATATGTGCGAACGCAAACTGGGGGAACCGGCTTTCCACACCGGTATTATAGAACGCACCCCAAAGAAAATCGTAAGCAACGCACGACCAGATTGTTGTTAACAGATATTTCTCCTTCTGCTTACCCACAGGCCAAGCCCCGATGCAACGAACAACGCCAGTATGCCCGGCTGGGGAATCTGGTTGGGAATATTTCCATTAATACGGCTGATCTTGATATATTCAGAATTTGAATCATGTTTCGGAGCAAGAATCAGATAGTTTCCATCGAACTTCCCTGGTCTCAATAAACGCTGCGTACCAACAGGTACATTGCTGAAATTATTTTTGATAAACCCTGAACCTCCCAAACCGGAAAATCTGAGTCCTGTGAAATCAAAACCCGCAAAGAGTGACCCGACCCATGCGCTGATATCCGAATCATTTCGACGCCAGCCGATTTCAAATCCGGTAAAAACATTACCGGGATAATTACTTTCAAATATAATTAATTCATCCCTGCCACTGTCATCAAGTGCATGATTCGGACTCAGGATTTCATTGATCTGATCGGGGTTCCGAACACCCAAACCGCTGCCCCACGAAATCAGCGTGGCTTTTTGAAAAACACCCGAACCGCTGTTATTGGTTGTGGAATAGGCGCGTGCCGTAAGCGTATAACCGCTTTCAGTAAAAATACAGCTGTTGCCTACTCCGCTGGTGCATACTGCCGAGTCCGAGTCTGTACTCCAGCTAACCGGTTTGGCCGACACTGACGCAAACATTACCAGACCTACAATAAAAAACCCGGTATGTATTCGATTGATCATTCGCTGCCTCCTTTGATTTTTCCAAGTGGCAGAATACTAAAATCTCAAGATCTGTCATAAACAGATTAAAGCAGTATTCATCCCGCTAATAGAAAAAGAAATCAATTGGAAACAGAGAGAAATCATTATCTTATGCACGCATAAGGTTTCAAAGAGTCAATTTGCAGTAAAATCAACCGAAATAACCGATCAATGGACGGCTGTTCTGGAAAAAACATGAATTACCACGACGCCACACACAATTAGAATCATGCCGATAATTGCAGGCATATCGGGTATTTGTTTGAATACTGCTGCAGCAACCAGCGCCACCAGAACAATGCCGACACCCGCCCAGATCGCATACGCAACACCAATGGGAATCGTTCTGAGTGCAAGCGTTAGAAAATAAAAGGCCACGCCATAACCGACGACAACAATCAAGCTCGGCATCAATCGTGTAAACTCATTCGAAGCCTTCAAGGCGTTTGTCGCGATCACTTCGGCGACGATTGCAATAGCAAGATACCAGTAACCCATTCTAATCCCTGTTAATTTTTTGAGGTTAATATTTGCATTGGCAACACGATACGTTGGATACAGATCTTTTAAAGTATCTGTAATAACTTCGGTACTACTATGTCAGCAAACTATAACGCACCGGAAAATCAGGCAAATCATTTTTTAATCTCATTTATATCACACGAAACGCATCGACAAATCCACAGCTTGAATGTTTTTGGTCAGCCCACCGATTGAAATCCTGTCAACACCTGTCTCGGCGATACGCCGAACATTATGCAAGCCAATATTGCCCGAAGCTTCCAGCAGCACAGTTAGACCGGAACTCCGGCTGTAGTTGCGGCTGACGTCGACGGCCTCTTCCAGTTGAGCAACAGTGAAATTATCCAGCAGAACCATGGAGGCTCCGGCGTTCAGTGCGGCTCGCAACTGCCCCAGGGACTCGACTTCAATCTGAACAAATACACCATCTACAGCAATCGATCGGGCCTGTTCCAGCGCGTGCGAAATACCGCCTGCCGCGGCGATATGATTCTCTTTGATAAGAATACCGTCATACAGACCGGTACGATGATTAACACCACCGCCGCAAGTAACGGCATATTTCTGTGCCAGCCGCAAACCGGGCAGCGTCTTGCGCGTATCGACGATGGTCGTATCTGTGCCGGCAATTGCATCGACGTAACGCCTGGTTTGTGTAGCAACGGCCGACAGCATCTGCAAAAAATTCAGTGCTGCGCGTTCTGCTGACAATAATGCACGTGAATTGCCGGCAATTTCACATAGTTTTTGCTGTGCTGCTATGGCATCACCGTCCTTTGCAAACCACCGTATTCGAACGTCCGATGTCAACCTGCTGAAACAAGAGTCAAACCATTGTGTACCGCACAACACGGCCGGTTCCCTGCCCACTACAACAGCAGCAGACTGCTGGTGTTCGGAAACCAGCAGCGCTGTCAGGTCTCCCGTTCCGATATCTTCAGCCAGTGCTCGGGTAACATTGTTTGCTATTTCTTCGATCAAATTGTACGGCATTCCTGCGATTTGTTTAGATGTTGGTTAAAACCGTAGTATACCGATTTTCAACAGCACGATTGCAAACTCAGCGTTGCCGAATAATATGCGTCATCTACATGAAAAACTCAGATTAAACAGATAAGATATAACCCTTGAGTAACAGGAGAATTTATGTCAAACGCGATGGATCTGCTCACTTATATCTTTTCTACGATGTTCGGTCTTGTCGTGATCGGTCTAATTGTATTCTGGTTCATTCAAGATATCAGCCAGAAAAAACACTCTATACTACGCAACTACCCGATTATCGGTCGGTTACGCTTTTTCTTTGAAGAGCAGGGAAAATATTTCCGGCAATATTTTTTTTCCAACGACAGGGAGGAAATGCCTTTTAACCGTGCTACCCGCAACTGGGTATATCGTCATTCCAAAGACAAAGGCGGTCTGATCGGCTTTGGTTCAACCATTGATCTGCGGGACCCGGGAGCAATCATTTTTGTTAATGCCGCTTTCCCGATTCTGGAAGAAAACCAGCTACCTACACCGCCATTACTGATCGGTGAGGGCTATGCCAAACATCCTTTCGTGGCCAAGTCCATTATCAACATCAGTGGCATGAGTTACGGTGCAATTTCCAAACCTGCTGTCCGCGCACTGTCTCTGGGCGCCGTTCAAGCCGGTTGCTGGCTTAATACCGGCGAAGGCGGTCTCGCACCCTACCATCTTGAAGGCAAATGTGACGTTATCATGCAGATAGGTACCGCCAAATACGGTATTCGTGATGAACATGGTAATTTTTCAGCGGAGCGTGCCGAGGAACTGGGGGAACTTGTCAAAGCATTCGAGATCAAGCTTTCTCAAGGCGCAAAACCCGGCAAGGGTGGGTTGCTTCCCGGCGGTAAAATCACAGAAGAAATCTCAATTATTAGAGGTATACCTGCATTTAGGGATTCAATCAGCCCAAACCGACACAAAGATATTAACAATATTGACGAACTACTTGAAAAAATCAATTACATCAGGGAAGTTACAGGTCGTCCCGTCGGCATAAAAACCGCCATTGGCGGCTGGCATTTTATTAATGAACTGTGCGACTGTATTGTCCGCAAAGGCCTGCACTACGCGCCCGATTTTATCACCATCGACGGCGGTGAAGGCGGCAGTGGTGCTGCGCCGCAGACACTCATGGACAGCGTTAGCCTTCCCATTATGGAAGCACTGCCACGTGTCGTCGATTCATTAATCGAATCCAGGTTGAAAGACCGTATTCGCGTAGTTGCAGCAGGAAAGCTCGTCACTTCAAATCAAGGTGCTTGGGCCCTCTGCGCTGGCGCTGATTTCGTCAATACCGCACGTGGATTTATGTTCTCACTGGGTTGTATTCAGGCAATGCGCTGCCACAAGAACACATGCCCGACTGGCGTCACTACGCACAACCCGCGACTGCAAAGCGGCCTGGTCGTTGAAGAAAAATGTGTACGTGTTGCCAATTACGCCAGAAATTACAATAAAGAAGTCGCTATGATTGCACACTCTTGCGGACTGAGACACGCGCGTGAATTCAGACGGGAGCATGTTCGCATTGTAGAAACGGCCGGCAAGAGCATTGCCATGAATATGCTGTACCCCTATCCTGAAACAGAATAAAAATATACGAATATTGAAAATAAGATTCCTTTACTCATTTTACAAAGCTGGGCATAACATTACCAATTTCCAATTAATGCCGTAATTTATAACCGCTTCTTAGCATTTGTATCGCTAGCAGGGAGATTGCTGCAAAACACGCAGTGACGATACAAAGACTTAAATATGGCGACGAATCCGAAGCACCAAAAAAGCCGTACCGAAACCCATCTATCATATAAAAGAAGGGGTTGAGATGTGACAAGAACTGCCAGACAGGCGGCAGCGAGTGAATTGAATAAAACACCCCGGAAAGAAAAGTCAATGGAATAATGATAAAATTCTGAAAAGCAGCCAACTGGTCGAACTTGTCCGCCCAGATTCCGGCGATAACACCAAGTGCGCCAAGCAATCCACTGCCCAGTATTGCAAAAATCCATATCCACAATGGCCAGTACGTGGGCGTATCAAAAAACAATGCGGTTACCAGATACACCCCTGCCCCTACCAATAACCCTCGTACAACCGAAGCCAGTATATAAGCAAAGAAAATGTCGCGATAAGTTAATGGCGACAGTAACACAAAGACAATATTACCGCTGATTTTGGACTGGATCATACTTGACGATGCATTGGCAAACGCATTCTGCATTACTGCCATCATCACCAGGCCCGGTATCAAAAAGACCGTATATGAAACACCCTGATACACTTCCACATGTGATTCCAGCACGTGTAAGAAAATCAACAGATACAGCAACGTCGACACAATGGGCGCCAGTATGGTCTGAAACCCAACCTTCCAGAACCTAAGCAGCTCTTTGTATAATAATGTAAAAAATCCTGTCATTGAATTTGTGCCAATGGATTGTTCATTAAACTGACGAACACATCCTCCAGATCAGGTTGCAGCAACTGCATTTCCAGTATCTGGATATCAGACAGCCTCAACTGGGCAAGTATCGGTTCAATCTGCGTATAGTTGTCCAGCTTCAATTCAATGTATCCGTTCCGATAACCGGTCTGTATTTCCCGCAGCATCGAAGGCAAAGTGTCCGGCAATAGTTTCAAGCGCAAGGTATAACCTACAGACATCGTACTGATGAAATTTTGCATGCTATTCAAAGCAATGACCTTACCCTGTTTCAACATGGCAATCCGGTTACATAATGCCTCTGCCTCTTCAAGATAATGTGTTGTCAGAACAATAGTATGTCCTGCCACGTTAAGTTCACGGATAAAATCCCAGAGTGACTGGCGCAATTCTACATCAACACCTGCGGTTGGCTCGTCCAGAATAATTACTGGCGGTTTGTGCACCAGCGCCTGCGCTACCATGACTCGTCTCTTCATGCCACCGGAAAGCGCACGCATATTGGTATCCGCTTTATCAGCAAGACCCAGCCGGGCAATAATCTCATCGATCCACGCACCATTATCTGAGATACCATAATAGCCCGACTGAATTTTCAGTGTTTCGCGCACGGTAAAAAAAGGATCGAACACAAGCTCCTGCGGCACTATTCCCAGTCTCATGCGGGCTTGACGATATTGCCTGGTCACATGATTACCCATCACATGAATCGAGCCACTATCGACAACAGACAGCCCGGCTATGGTATGAATCAACGTAGTTTTACCGGCACCATTGGGTCCAAGTAACGCAAAAAATTCACCTGGCTGAATTTCCAAATGCACGTGATCAAGCGCACAAAACGCACCAAAATACTTACATACGTTTTGTACGACTATCGCTGCAGTCATTGATTTGATCTTTCGGCTGAATCGTTGTGTAAATACTAAATCGAAAATCTGAATGTAAAAAAACGCCGGCTACTGTCTGCCGGCGCCCGGTGTAACAATATCGCTCACATCATACAGTTGCACCAGACTCTCAAGACTTGCTGGCATATGCGTTACTTCGAGTTCGCAGCCATTGTTATTTGCTGCCCGATACCATTCAAACAGCATGCTGATCGCAGTTGAATCTACTTCGGAAATCTGATGCAAATCAATCTGCAGATGACTTCCGACAGCATTATCTTCAATGTATGCAACACCTTGCCGCATCAATTCAACGACATTGCGAATGGTGACAGCACCTTTGACTACAATTGTATTGCCTTCACGATGTACCATTACAAAACGGCTTTCTTTGACTGAATTTATCAATCATCGGTTATCATTTTCCTTCCAGCGATCGATTCTTGTCGGATAAGACTTTGATCAGTCCATCAATTCCACCCTTACGAATCTGGCTGTTAAATGATCCTCGGTAATTGGTGACCAAACTGACGCCCGCTACTGTCACATCATAGACTTTCCAGCCATCTGACCCTTTTTCCATACTGTAATCGATCGGAACAGGCTGCTTACCGCCGCCCTGATGGACGATTGTTCTGACCGTGGCATCGGCCTTATTGCCCAGATCCCTGATAGGATTGACTTTTACCGTTTCGTCGCGATAAGTCGTCAATGCATTGGAATAGGTTCTGACCAGTAGCGTTTTGAATTCCTCCACCAACACATTTTTCTGTTCTGGCGCTGCAGATGACCAGTGTTTGCCCATCGCCAGGCTTGTCATGCGCGTAAAATTAAAATGCGGCAGGATTTTATTTTCAATCAAATCCAGCATTCTCTCCTTGTCTTCACCAATTTTATCGTCTTTACCGATAATATCGAGAACCTCCTGAACGGTTTTATCGACAAGCCGGTCCGGTTCCATCATTGACCACGCCGGGAACACGAACAGATATGAAAGCAAAAATATCATTACGCCAAGCAGTTTTTTCATTGTTCTCTCACAATTTGATTCAATATTCGATTAATCTATACAAAATTCATGTAACAAAAATTCTATACTGTCTGTTTAGAATGCATCATCTTCTGAAGCCTTATCAAACAAAAAACGTCCGATCATTTCCTCGAGGACCATGGCTGAATTTGTTTTCATGATTGTATCACCTTCCTTGAGCATCGCTTCATCGCCACCTGCATCCAGCCCGATATACTGTTCACCCAGCAAACCGGATGTCAGAATACTTGCAAATGTATCCTTGGGAAACTGATAACGCTGCTCAATATTCATTGTCACAATTGCATCGTATGTTTTCGTGCTGAACTGAATATCCGCTACACGTCCAACCACAACACCAGAGCTTTTAACGGGGGCTCTGATCTTCAATCCTCCGATATTTTCAAAATTGCCTTTAATAACGTAAGTGCCCGATCCGTTGTAGGTATCCAGATTTCCCACTTTAAGACTCAAAATCATAAGCGCACCAATTCCGGCCAAAACAAACAGCCCAACCCATAAATCCAGCGTTGCTCGTTGCATTTACTTACAATCCTCTAAACATGAAAGCTGTCAGTATAAAATCAAGCCCCAGTATGACCAGTGATGAAGTGACAACTGTACGCGTTGTCGCGCCTGAAACACCTTCGGCCGTAGGAGGGGAATCATAACCTTCAAACACGGCAATCGCCGTTACCGCGACGCCAAAAAAACAGCTTTTAATAAATCCATTCAAGATATCAATGCGGAAATCAACGTTGCTCTGCATTTGTGACCAGAACGAGCCTGCATCTACACCGATAAACACAACTGCAACCAGATAACCGCCAAATATACCCATAACCGAAAATATGGCTGCCAGCAGTGGCATGGATATCACACCCGCCCAGAAACGCGGCGCTACGACTCTGGCGACAGGATCTACCGCCATCATGCCCATTGCGGATAACTGTTCAGTCGCTTTCATCAAGCCGATTTCGGCGGTTATTGCCGACCCGGCTCTACTGGCGAACAGCAATGCAGCCACCACCGGTCCAAGCTCGCGCACCAGTGATAATGCTACCAACGTGCCGACTGCCGATTCCGAACCATACTTCTGTAACGTCTCATATCCCTGCAGACCAAGTACCATGCCCACGAATAGACCGGAAACAACAATAATAATCAGCGACAGAACACCGACGTAATATAATTCCCGCACTACCAGATTGAAGCGCCGCAAACTGGTGCCGGATTTTAACAACACTAGCAGAAAAAAAAGTGTGGCATGCCCGAGTCTGCGAATACCTTCTATGGTACGGTGGCCGACCTTTTGAATGCCTGCAATGATACGTTTAGGCAACAGTTTTCTCCAGTTGCAAATCTTTAAGGTATGTTTGCGCCGGATAATGGAAAGGCACTGGCCCGTCAGTCTCGCCATGAACAAACTGGTGTACAAATGGGGCTTTGGAAACTTTCACTTCTTCCGGCGTGCCATGAGCGGCAATCACACCATCCGCAATAAAATACACATAATCAACGATACTCAAAGATTCCTGCACATCATGCGTAACAATAATCGACGTCATTTCCAAAGCATCTGTCAAACGACGAATCAGACTTCCAATCACACTCAGTGAAATCGGGTCAAGACCGGTAAAAGGCTCGTCAAACATCATCAGCATAGGATCAAGTGCAATCGACCGTGCCAAAGCAACACGTCGTGACATACCCCCCGATAATTGAGCCGGCATTAGACGATGCGCCCCACGCAAACCGACTGCATGCAGTTTCATCAGTACCAGATCACGTATCATGGATTCTGGCAAATCACTATGCTCGCGCATCTGAAATGCCACATTGTCAAATACGGATAAATCGGTAAACAATGCACCAAACTGAAACAGCATACCCATTTTACGACGCATGGCAAACAAGGCGTCGCGATTGAGTTCATGTATGACCTGCCCCGAAACCTTCACGTAACCGGATGACGGGGTCACCTCTCCACCGATTAATTTCAGCAGCGTTGTTTTTCCTGACCCACTTCCACCCATAATAGCAATCACCTGACCGCGCTTCATGGTCATGTTAACGCCATTCAGAATGGCACGTGTATCGTATGAAAAATTCAAATCGCTGATTTCTACAAGTGTTTCGGCTGTCATCATTAAAGTGGCTAAGATACGTATTGAGATGATTATTGTATCGGCGAGATTTTAGCAGGCGCTAGGAGCTGTTGCACCAGGATCATTCGTTGCGGATTTCGTCATCCTGTTTACTGCATTCGTAAATTTTTCAGATATGCCTGCAGGTCTTTCTTGATCTCTGGCGCTAACAGGTACAAACCGATAATGTTCGGTACCGCCATGGCAAAAACCATGGAATCGGTAAATAAAATGATGTTTGACAACTGTGTTGCTGACCCAATCACGATGAACACGCAATATAAAACCTTATAAATATTTTCGACAATGTCATACTCACCGAACAGATAAGTCGTACATTTCAAGCCATAATAGGACCATGAGATCATGGTAGAGTAAGCAAACAAGAAAACCGTCACCGATAACACGTAGGGAAACCACGAAATTCCTGCTGCAAAAGCGCGGGATGTCAGTTCTACACCTTCAATGCCGCTGCCTTCGATATAAGCCCCAGAAATTACGATAACAAGTGCTGTGATCATACAGATAACCACTGTATCTATAAAAGGTCCCAGCATACCCACCATACCCTGACTGACGGGCACATCCGTCTTCACAGCGCTGTGCGCAATTGCGGACGACCCCAGGCCGGCCTCATTAGAAAAAGTGGCGCGTTGCACTCCCATCAGCAAGGCACCCATCAATGCTCCAACCCCCGCCTCCGGATATAATGCCATTTCTACGATAGTCTGCAACGCATCCGGTATCGTTTCATAATGTACTCCAATCACCACTAGACCCGCTACAATGTAGATCATCGCCATTACCGGCACGACACTACTTGCCACCGCCGCAATCCATTTAATACCACCCAGAATCACCAGGCCGACCAGTAATGCCATAAAAATTCCAAATAGCCAGCCACGTTCGGCCAGAAAACCAGATTCACCGCCGCTGACAACCAAAGCCTGCTGGTATGCCTGATTTGCTTGAAACAATCCACCGGCTCCAATAGTGCCGCCAACACAACACAGCGCAAAGAAACCAGCCATAAATCTGCCCAATCGGGGTTTGTGAAACTGATCAAAGGCCGCTCTGAGGTAGTACATGGGACCGCCCGAGATCGCTTCTGGATGTCGCTTAGACCCGTGCTGCCGGTATTTGACACCCAGTGTGACTTCTATGAATTTGGTAGACATACCGAAGACGCCCATGACCGACATCCATAATGCCGCACCTGGACCACCCACTGAAATAGCTACGGCCACACCAGCAATATTGCCCAAACCAACTGTTCCTGAGAGCGAGGTCATCAAAGCCTGGAATCGATTGATTTGGCCATCCACATCGTGCCGATCGTATTTGCCACGCAGCACATCGATACCGTGACGAAAACAGCGAATATTAATAAAACCAAAATACACTGTAAAAAAAAGTGCAGCTGCAACCAGCCACACCAGAACCAGCTTGATTTCAGAATCAAGAAACGGAATGCTATAGAAAATAACCGCAGCAACGGAATTTGAAATCGGTTCAACAGCCGCATCGATGATTTTATCGATTTCCATGTAGATATTTACTCCTGTGGCCTGGCGCCGATCACGCTGCCCTGTGTGTTGCTGATCGAAATATATTGCCGAGCGATCCACGGTGGCTGCAGTGCATCAATCGATCCGAGTTCTCAGACATTATTATTTTTGTGATCATTAAAAAGTAAAACAGAAAACCGTATATAACATTACCGGGTAATTGTTGTTTAAATCCACCAGCTAAAATGCTTCAATACTGGTAACGCCCGGACTCGATAAAAACAATTGCTACAGTAGTCACCAGGCATACCAAAACGCATGCACTCAGCCGATACAAAATTTTACTATTGTGCCATATTTTTATGTTTAAGCATATTTGCTGCCTACAGTTACACAACAATCTTCAACACTGTATTTACCGGTTACAACTAACTAAAAGAATGATTCAAGCTTATGATGAACTTTAAACGCGCTCTATTTTTTTCATGCGCACTGCTGATCTTACTCTGCCTGAAAACCCCGACGGCCCTCGGCGCTGAAATCTTTCGCAGTGAAGACGCCTCCGGAAAAGTCACCTATTCTGATAAAGCAACTAATGGCGCAAAGCCAGTTCAGCTATCAGAGCGTACTTACCGGCACCTTCACCGGGTAAAAAAAGTCTATGACGGCGACACCATTATTCTTGAGAACGGCAAACGTGTCAGGTTATTGGGCATCAATACACCCGAAATTGAAAGTCGTTATCGCGCAGGCGAACCTGGTGGAAAAATGGCCAAAGTATGGTTGCAGGAACGTCTTCAGGGACAGAAAGTATATCTGGAATACGATCTGGAGAAACAGGACAAATACAAACGGCTGCTTGCCCATTTGTTTATGTCCGACGGTACGCATATCAACCTTGAATTGATCAAAAATGGCCTGGCTTTTGTGAATATTATGCCTCCGAATTTAAGACATGCCGCCCAATTTGAGCGCGCCCAGTATCTCGCAGAACAACATAATCTGGGAATTTGGGGTATGGCGCGGTATCGCGCTCGGACACTGTCAACAATTGCAACTGACAACCGCGGCTGGCGGCGCTACACTGGGGTACCTCGAGCCATTCATCAGAAAAAAAAATTTACTTATCTGTTTTTTTCCGACGAGTTCAGTATTCGTATAGACAATAATCATATTGATCATTTTCATGATTTAACAGAATATCTGGGAGAAACGGTGGAAATCCGCGGCTGGGTTTCCAGGAGAAGTGAAAAATATTCAATTCAGATTCGTCACCCAAGTGCACTGATACGACTTTAAAATCCGAATGTACCCGTTAGCTGGCAGTCAGAAACTGCCGTAACGTGAGCGTTTGCTCCAACTGATTTTGGGAATAATCATCCCCAGTAGCAAACCGCCTAGCATCACCAGCGCTCCGGTGATAAACCAGTCTTTATCGTTATTGCTGCTAAGCGCACTGTATTCCGCCTGCAGTGTTTCCAGCTGTGATTTCGTTTCAACAAATTTCTGATGCAATTGCTTATTTTCCGCGTCAATCGCCAACACATTTGCCGCAGTACTTTTGATATCGTGCAACTGCTGCTCCAGCTGATCTTTTTCCTGTTCCAGATGAGTAACCCGCTTATTAATCTTCTCATACTCAGTTTTAATCAGATTTGCCTGGCTATGAATACTGCTGTTTTGAGGCTTCGTCTTGGTTATATGCTTGACCAGATGCTCCAGTTGAATCCTGGCTGCCGGTTCGCGCATGAGATAGCGGCTCAGCACCCAGCCTTCTGCACCGCCATGTGTCCTGACTTTTGAGTATCCATTTTCCATATCCTGTTCCAGCAGTTCAAGTGATGTGCCGCTTTTCACCATGCGTTGAATAGCGTGTTTTCCGCTTGGGCCACTTCGCAGTGTAATTTCAAAACGATCAGTGACATAACGCTGCTCGGCCGCAACCGGTACAGAAAAAATCACATTGCCAGTAAAAAAAGCAAACAGTATGACGAGATAACTTATTTTCATCGTTGATTGATATAAAACATTGAAGAGTTGATATTCGGACCCGGCAGAGTCGGGGGGCGGATATTCGCGATTATACAACGCTAGTAAGTTCTTTTTTGGGGGGGAAACGAATCCACTGTCAGCGGTTTAAGACGAACAGGCTTGTAATCAAGACGGCTATCTTCACTAAAAAACAGCGAATGTTTCAGCCATTTGTCATCATCTCGATCCGGATAATCGTCGCGCGCATGCGCACCTCGGCTTTCACGCCGCGCTTCGGCAGATACCATTGTTGCTATGGCAACCTCTTTCATATTATCGAGTTCCAATGCCTCGAAACGGGCCGTATTGAATATTTTGCTCTTATCCCTGATCTCAGTACAATTTACACGATCCGCCACTTCCCTGATTTTTTGTACGCCCTGTTTCAATGTATCCTCAAAACGAAATACGCCACAATAAGTCTGCATTGTCTTGCATAAGGCATCAGTTACCTGCGCAACGTTTTCACCATTCGTTTGGGTTTCCAGGCGTTCAAGTCTTGCCATCGTCATTTCGGTGGCGTCGCCAGGCAGAGGCTTGTGGTGCGTATTTCTTTTTAAATCCTCAATAATCTGATTGGCCGCTGCGCGACCAAAAACGATAATATCCAAAAGAGAATTCGTGCCAAGTCGATTGGCGCCGTGCACCGAGACACAAGCACACTCACCTACCGCATAGAAACCTGTCACGATTTCTTCCGGTCCTGTTTTATAAGGGGCAACTACCTGCCCAAAAAAATTTGTCGGAATGCCACCCATCATATAATGTGCTGTCGGTACCACGGGAATGGGATCATGAATCGGATCGGCATGTGCGAATTTCATTGCAAGTTCTCGAATTCCGGGCAATCGGGTCTTGATGATATTTGCACCCAAATGATCAAGCTTCAGCAGCAGATGATCGTTTTCATTGCCACAGCCGCGCCCTTCCTTGATCTCAATCGTCATTGCCCGTGCAACTACATCTCGACTGGCAAGGTCCTTGGCATTGGGAGCGTAACGCTCCATAAAACGCTCGCCATCCCGGTTAATCAGATAACCGCCTTCTCCTCTTACCGCTTCGCTGATCAATACACCAACACCATGAATGCCGGTCGGATGAAATTGCCAGAATTCCATATCCTCAAGCGGAATGCCCGCACGTGCCGCAATACCCAGCCCGTCACCGGTATTCGTCAGCGCATTGGTATTCGCCTGAAAAATGCGCCCGCCACCACCGGTGGCGAATAAAGTGGCTTTTGCCTGCAAAACCATCACCTCACCGGTTTCCATTTCCATCGCTACGACACCCAACACATCGCCAATAAGGTCACGAACCAGATCCAGACACATCCATTCGACAAAAAACTGGGTATTGGCACTAACATTGCGCTGATAGAGTGTATGGAGAAGCGCGTGACCGGTACGATCCGCGGCCGCGCAGGAGCGCGTGGCCTGCGCACCACCAAAATGCTGGGACTGACCTCCAAATGGGCGTTGGTAAATTTTTCCGTTCTCCAGACGATCAAACGGCATGCCATAATGCTCCAGCTCATACACCACTTCACTGGCCTGACGACACATGAATTCAATCGCGTCCTGATCCCCGAGATAATCGGAGCCCTTGACAGTATCATACATATGCCAGTGCCAGTGATCATCTGTCACATTACCCAGTGAAGCCGCTATACCACCCTGTGCTGATACGGTATGCGACCGGGTTGGAAAAACCTTGGATAACACGGCAACCTTGAGCCCGGCCTCGGATAATTGCAATGCTGCACGCATACCCGCTCCGCCTGCGCCAACAATGACAACATCGAATTTTCTTGTTACAACCGCCACATCAGCTCCATAAAATTTCAACAGCCCACACCAGGTATACCAGCAGGGAGACAATTACCAGAATCTGCAGCGCCAGACGGACTGACACTGGCTTGATATAATCCATCAGCACATTGCGAACACCCACCCAGGCATGCCACATTAATGAGACCAGAAAGAGAAATGAAGCAATTCGCATCCATTGATGACCGAAAATAGCCACCCACTTTGCCTGATCCAGCGGTGATGAAATCCAGACAACCACAGCAAACAAAATGATATAGGCTGTCATCAACACGGCTGTCACACGCTGCACCAGCCAGTCTTTTAAGCCGTAGTGCGCACCCGTAACAATACGGCCATTCTGTTTTACCATAAGGTAATTCCTACAGCCAGCGTCAACGTAACACTCACAGCCAGCACCCATTTGCTGCTTGCTCGCGCATGGGCAAGTGCGATGCCATAATGCAAATCTAACGCAAGATAGCGTATACCCGCACACAAATGATGCAAGCCAAACCAGACAAACATAAGAATCAGACCTTTTACGAGCGGGTTCTGTATAAGCGTGTGTAATGCCTCAAAACTATCTGCTGACTCAAGCAACATCTGCAGACCATAGAGCAACAGCGGTATACCCGGAAAAAAAAGCAAAACACCACTGATACGATGCATGATCGAAACGATGGCCGGTAATGGTTGACTGATTTTGAACAGATTGAGATGCTTGGGGCGTTGTTTTTTTAAAAGTTTCGCTTCCATGCATGAAACCCTATTGTGATTGATGTAAAGCAATCCAGATGCGCTTCACTGCTAACAAGTTTAGTCTGTTATACTTCATGATACAAGTCATAATATTTATACTGTGAAGGTTGACTGGATTAAATATGCACGTGTGAAAAAGCCGAATTTCGCTGATTTTGATTTACCGGAGTAAATGACTAACCCTTTGACTTTTGGTCGCAACAAACAGCGAGCGGTGTTCGTTTTACTATTTTTGTTCCAGTAAATGATGAAAATCTTTCGCTTACCAAACAAACGTGAAACTATTAAACCCTGTTAGAATATAAACAATCCAGAAAAAGCGTATTACCTAGCAGAACATGTCTAACCGCTTACCTCAGGAAACAGTATTTTCCGCCAATGATGCCAGCGAATACTGGCAATCACCCCGGCTTGACACAAGACCGTGGCATAAATCACGTCGATTTATCATTTTTACCATTGCCTTTGTGATCAGTATCGGGTTATCGCTAGGTTATGTATTTTTACGCTCACCTGTTTATCAAAGTTATGCGACACTCTTGACGGTTGCCAAAACTGCAATAGATTCACCCAGCAGCGATGCCGATATTCAACATGTTGCCATCCAGAAACAGATATTGCTGGGCTCCGAATTGCTGGCTGAAACGTCAAGACGTTTGCAGACTGTCAATAATCCAGGCAATCATATCCATCTAAATACAGGTGATATTCGGCAGATGCTCGATGTCAGGCCAGTCGCCGAAACCAACCTGATAGAAATGGTGGCCGAGGGAACCGACGCGAAGACATTACCCCTACTGATTAATACATGGATAGATGTATATCTGGATGCCAGAGCAGCAGAGGTCTCCCGTCTGCTGGGTGACACCACTCAAATTATTCAGGACGAACTTGACGGGTTGACCAAAAAAATCCAGATCAAACGCGTCGAACTTGACCAATTCAGACATGAACATGATATTGCTTCCATTGAGCGTGAAGAAAACGAGGCACTGGCACGTTTGAAAGGACTGAACGAAGCGTTAAACGATGCCAGTGAAGATGAAGTCAAGGCCAAAGCGAAGCTGGATGCAATCAATAAAGCAATTGAACGCGGACAAGCCGTGGTACCGCAGGAAGACACGCGCACTCTGAGCCTGCTTGAAGACCGGGCACAGGAATTACGACAGCAACTGGCGGAATTGAATCTCCGCTACACACAGGAATATCTTAACTTATCGCCTGCGCTCAAAGTCATACCCGAGCAACTCAGTGCGCTTGAAGCAGAAATCAAGCGCATGCGTCAGCACGGCCAGACGGTAGTTCAATCCGACGCGCAGCAGGAATATGCAGCGGCCAAGCAGACTGCCGATGAAATACGTCAGCAACTCAATGTACATAAAAGAAAAGCGACCGCTTTTTCGAGCCGTTTCACAGAACATGAAGCATTAAAAGGTGATCTCGAAGCGCTGGAAGCACTTTTTCGTGAAACGCAGGAACGACTGGCTCAGATTGAAGCCAAATACGCAGGCAAATATCCCCAGGTTGATGTCATCGAACGCGCTTTTTTACCCGGCACACCCATCCGCCCTGATTATTTGCGCGATGCAGGAATCGCCTTAATCATCTCGATTATTTTCGGTCTGTTCTGTGTCTGGATCGCCGAATTTCTTACTCGAAAAACCGAGCCGAAACCGATCGTCAATCTGTCAGGCGTACATTTGTACGACCGTCGTATCAATCCGGATTCCCTGGAAATGCAGCGACAGCCTGTTGATGCCCTGCCGCAGCAGAACCCTGCCCTGAACACCCCGCTGCCACAGGAAATTTCCGCGCAGCAAATCAAAATGTTACTTCACAGTGCTGGTTACAGGGAAAAACTGTTGATTGCACTGCTGCTCAGCGGCGCAACTTTGGATGAAATTGCAGCGATTAAACAGGAGGATATCGATTTTGACAAGAAAAGACTGACAATCCATGGCATGACACCCAGAACAATACCGTTGAGCCCTGCCTTAAAATCGCTTTTTGAAAACACCGCCTGTAAATTGGTTCACTCATCCGGAGAGCCGTTGTCGGCAGAAGACCTGACTGCTTTACTTACTTGTGCAATTGCTGATGCAGACTTGTCTGATAACGGTGAAATCAGCGCCGGTGCACTGCGACATACTTACCTGGTTTATCTGGCCAGACAGGGCATCCGTCTTGCCGAACTTGAAGCAGTTGCGGGTTACATTCCACCGAAAGAACTGTCCAGCTACAGTAGCTTTCAGCCTGCCGGCCCCAGACGGTCCAGTCAGGATATTGACTGGATTTATCCGCAATTACAACAAATCATGACATAATCATTGTTTATTTCCACAGAATTTAATACTGACTCCCGTCCCAGCAACGACATAAACGACAAACCATACACTGAACTTTCACCCTATTTATCCCTCATGATAAAATACATCCTGTACGTGAACTCTACATTCAGTCGATTGATTCTGTAATTTTTTTGAAATGATACATATCACAATCAATGGTGAAACCCGCCAGTTCAACCAGCCGATAAATATTGAACAGTTTGTTGACGAAAACAATTTAATAGGCAAACGAATCGCCATTGAACGAAACGGTGAAATTGTGCCACGCAGCCAGTTTGCCGAACAGTTTCTGGCTGACGGTGACTGCCTTGAAGTTGTCGTTGCTGTCGGTGGCGGCTAGCACCGAATAATTCACCGTGATACCTGTCTGCATGCACCTTTTCCCGTACTGGTTGATCGTTGAAAATCTGAAAATTTTCGTATCGCGCAAATAACTGTTAGTTCACTCAATTATGATTCAACTCAATACAGTATTTCATGGATAACCTTATCATTGCCGGAAAAACCTATTCTTCGAGACTCCTGGTCGGCACAGGCAAATATAAAGATTTTTCAGAAACACGTGCGGCCATTGAAGCCAGCGGCGCGGAAATCATCACCGTTGCGATCCGCCGCACCAACATCGGCCAACATGCCGACGAACCCAACCTGCTCGACAGCGTTCCCCCGTCTAAATATAGCCTGCTACCCAACACGGCGGGTTGTTACACGGTCGATGACGCAGTCCGCACCTTACGCCTGGCCAGGGAGCTGCTCGACGGCCACACACTGGTCAAACTGGAAGTGCTAGGAGACCCTAGGACGCTATATCCAAACATCGTAGAAACGATCAAAGCAGCTGAAATACTGGTCAAGGAAGGCTTTGATGTAATGGTTTATACATCCGACGACCCGATTGCAGCCAGACAACTGGAAGAAATCGGCTGCGTAGCCATTATGCCGCTGGCTTCATTAATCGGATCCGGTATGGGAATTCTGAATCCGTGGAATCTGCAAATCATAATTGACAACGCCAGCGTACCGGTGCTCGTAGATGCCGGTGTCGGCACCGCATCCGATGCTGCCATAGCGCTGGAACTTGGCTGCGACGGCGTGCTGATGAATACAGCCATTGCCGCTGCACATAATCCGGTATTGATGGCGTCAGCAATGCGAAAAGCCGTCGAAGCAGGTCGTGAGGCCTATCTGGCCGGTCGCATGGCAAAAAAAATGTATACCGCCAGCCCGAGCTCTCCGGTTGAAGGCGTGATTGCCAGCGCACGATCACAGTAGCCAGAGTAAAACCGCATCTGCTCATGACTCACACCATTCGCAGTTTTGTTCTGCGCCAGGGTAGGATTTCTAACGCACAGCGCCGCGCCTGTGAAACGCTGCTGCCCAAGTACGGCATTCCTTTCAAACGCGAACTAATCAAACTGGAGACCGTGTTTGGCAGGCAAGCGCCCAAAATACTCGAAATCGGTTTCGGTATGGGTGAAACAACGGCTGACATTGCCTATACCCACCCCGACCAGGATTATCTGGCAGTTGAGGTACATGCCCCCGGCGTTGGCAGCCTGCTAAACCAGATCGAAATACGCGGACTTACCAATCTGCGCATTATTCAACACGATGCCGTAGAAGTCATGCAACATATGCTGCCACCCATGTGTCTTGACGGCGTGCATATTTTTTTTCCCGATCCATGGCCCAAGGCAAAACATCACAAGCGCCGATTAATCCAACCGGCATTTGTCAACCTTCTGTGCAAACTGCTAAAGCAAGAGGCGTACGTGCATCTGGCTACTGACTGGGAAGAATACGCCCAGCATATGATCGAAGTACTGAATAACGAGCGTCTGTTGTACAATACTGCCAGCCAATATGCAAACCGGCCGGCGTACAGGCCTGTAACCAAATTCGAGAAACGTGGCATCAAACTGGGACATGCGGTATGGGACGTGATTTTTCGGCGAAATTCAACCCCCGCGTCACCCCCTGTGATAGCGTTAAACAAGGCTGATTGATAATTGCTCCTATCCGTAATATAGTTACACCCATTGATAATCAGCTAAACAACTTCATTTTGTTCATTTTGAATCCTCATGCAAATTCCAAATCTTAAATTTCAATATATTTTACTATCTGTATTTGCAGCGCTCTCTTTTTTTATAACCAGCCCGGTCCAAGCCGAGCAAGTCGTCGTTTATTCGGCCAGAATAGAGCAACTTATCAAACCCATGTTTGACGTGTTTACCGAAAAAACCGGTATCAAGGTCAAATTTACCACAGACAAAGAAGGCGCTTTGCTCGCCCGTCTTCAAGCGGAAGGCAAGAACACACCCGCTGACATGTTGATCACGGCAGATGCCGGAAACTTGTGGGCTGCAGCACAGGCAGGTGTACTCAGGCCATTTGATTCGCAAATACTCAAATCCAATATCCCTCTGCATTTGCGCGATCCAGATAACGAGTGGTTCGGGTTATCCATACGTGCGCGTACGATTGTTTACAATACCGATAAAGTCGATCCCGAAGAGTTGTCCACTTATGAGGACCTCGCCGATCCCAAATGGAAAAACCGTCTTTGTCTGCGCACATCAAAAAAAGTCTATAATCAATCGCTGGTTGCGATGATGATCGCCGAACTTGGTGAAGCTGAAGCCGAGAAAGTTGTGAAAGGCTGGGTATCCAATCTGGCAACAGACCCGCTATCCGATGATACGCGTGCGATGGAATTTGTCGCGGCAGGCCGGTGTGACTTGACGATTGTCAATTCGTATTATCTCGGACGTCTGCTGCAAAAAAATCCGGATTTGCCGCTGGCTATTTTCTGGCCTAACCAGAAGAGTGAATATAGCGGCGGTGTTCACGTCAATATTTCAGGCGCAGGGCTTACGCGATACGGAAAAAATCCGCAAGCAGCGGAGCAATTGCTTGAGTTTTTATCCTCCATTCAGGCACAAAAACTGTTTGCCGAAGTCAACATGGAATATCCGGTCAACCCAAATATTGCACCCGATCCCATTGTCGCATCCTGGGGACGCTTTGTACAAAGCAGCATTAACCTGGTCAAGGCCGGTGAACTGCAGGCCGCGGCAGTTAAACTGATGGATCGTGCAGGTTACCGATAAGCGTAGCACATCATTTTAAAATGTTTAATCTGATGGACATGTGATTGCTGGCTGGCGACTGATTCCGTTTCTGGCCGCACTGCTGGTCATAATTCCAGTTGGTGTGGTCATGTCGTCCCTGCTCGCACCAACTGGTGATATCTGGGAACATCTGGTAGAGAATACTCTGCCGCTACTGTTGAAAAATACTTTCTGGCTGGCACTGGGTGTTCTGACTGGAACGGGCTTACTGGGCGTCAGCCTGGCCTGGTTTACGGCAGTTTATGAGTTTCCCGGTCGTAGTTTTTTCACTTGGGCGCTGCTGCTGCCGTTGGCGATTCCGGCCTATGTCACTGCCTTTGTTGCGCTGGGATTGTTTGATTTTACTGGCCCCATTCAGACCCTGCTGCGCGCCTGGCTGGACTCCGACCTGCTATGGTTTCCGGACATTCGCAGCACCGGCGGCGTTATAATAATCATGTCGCTTGCGTTTTATCCCTATGTGTATCTGCTGGCACGCAATGCATTCATCAGTCAGGGAAAGCGGTCGCTGGAAGTAGCGCAATCATTGGGGCATACACAGCGCGCCGGTTTTTATAAAGTCGCACTACCTATGGCACGTCCGTGGATTGCCGGCGGGCTGATGCTGGTCCTAATGGAGACGCTGGCCGATTTCGGTACCGTTGCGGTATTCAATTACGATACTTTCACCACTGCTATCTATAAGGCGTGGTTCAGCCTGTTTTCATTGACAGCGGCCTCTCAATTGGCTTCTTTACTGATACTAATCGTTTTTGTCATTGTCGTTCTCGAGCAGCAGTTTCGTTCACGCATGCGCTATGCAGAAACCAGAAAAAGCGAACGGGCTAACCGCATTTATCCTGCCAAATGCTACCGCTGGTGCATTACCGGTGTTATTGCGGCGGTCTGGTTTCTTGCTTTTGTACTGCCAGTCGGGCAGCTGTTACACTGGACAATGCAATCGTTCGCAACAGACTTTGACCTGAATCGATATCTTGAGTTTCTCTGGCATTCGGTATCACTTTCGGGCATGGCAGCCCTGATTACCTGTTGCACCGTTATCATGATTGTCTACGCTGCGCGCCGTTTTCCTGGATACGCCATGCAACTGGCCGTACGTACCGCTACCATCGGCTATGCGTTACCCGGCGCTGTACTCGCTATTGGAATTTTCATACCGCTGAGCTGGCTCGATGCCCGTCTCAGTGATCTGGCTTCTGCATTGTTCGAGGTGGAAACGGGCCTCTTGATTCAGGGTACATTCCTCATCATGCTGCTGGCGTATCTGATCCGCTTTATGGCCGTCAGTCACTATCCGATTAACGGTGCCATGCAGCGGGTTACGCCCAGTATAGAAGAAGCCGCCATGTGCATGGGTCTGCATGGCTGGGTTATGATTCGAAAAATTCATATACCCATGCTCAAATCTGGTATTTTCACCGGCGCGTCGCTGGTATTCGTTGACGTAATGAAGGAAATGCCAATAACGCTGATGACTCGCCCTTTTGGCTGGGATACGCTGGCAGTACGTATCTTTGAAATGACTTCCGAGGGGGAATGGGAACAGGCCGCCTTACCCGCACTGACACTGGTACTCGCAGGGCTGATTCCCATTCTTTTTTTCATGCGCCAAACCGAACACTGAAGAAAACGGTATACTGTGACCAAACTCATAAGTGCCGACGCTGCGCAAAATCCGGCCGACACCAATTGTCAGTTCACATACAGGCGACTATATTTGCGATTGTAAATAATTGTGCAGCCCGATTTTTTCAATCAGACCGAGTTGTTTCTCCAGCCAATAGGCATGATCCTCTTCAGTCTCCGCCAGTAGCGTTTCCAGAATTTCCCTGGTCTGGTAATCCTGTTCCTGCTCGCAGGCAGCAATAGCATCGCGCAGCGCAACAATAACCTCGCGTTCAAGTTCCAGGTCGTTTTTCAGCATTGCCGGCACGTCGCTGCCTATTCTTAACGGACTGCGGTTGCCTACCGCAGGCACTCCCTCAAGAAAAAGAATTCGTTTGATCAACTGGTCCGCGTGCTGTTTCTCATCGTCCATTTCATGATCGATGCGTTCATAAAGCTTACTGAATCCCCAGTCTTCATACATGCGCGAATGCGTAAAATATTGGTCCATGGCTGTCAACTCAGCTGCCAGTAACGTATTTAGCGTATCGATAATTCTAGCGTTTCCTTTCATGCGACTCTCCTTCTAAAAAACAATTTGACTGCAATAAGCTTTCTGTTTGCGATTTAAGGCAGTACAACTGCCTGACCCGTGCACCCTCCCCCTGTTTTTTGCAAAAACCGTTTAGTAGGTTCAACAAACAAGAACCGCAACATCGCGAAATAAGCAGGTTAAAACCGGAAACAAGTCACATTATAATCACCTATTACTATAAATACAAAATTAACTTATTGATTACAAATAATAATTATTATCGATATTATTATATACT
This sequence comes from Nitrosomonas marina, assembly GCF_900110145.1. Classification (GTDB taxonomy): domain Bacteria; phylum Pseudomonadota; class Gammaproteobacteria; order Burkholderiales; family Nitrosomonadaceae; genus Nitrosomonas; species Nitrosomonas marina. The sequence goes on from NZ_FOCP01000002.1 coordinate 146,454, forward strand.
TAATTGTTCCAACCATTAAAGTCATAGAGCCGTGCCATTGACTAAACACAATACTGCCCTGTGTGAATAATCAATTGCCTGCCAAGTAAGTGAAAATGATATGCTCGCGTAGCAGGGACCAGCTAAACTGGCTCGTGCTTTAGCTACAAAGTGTATTAGCGAATTATTTAAATAAATTAACCATATGAATTCTCATAATTATTCCTCGGCGTGCGATAGACAACACAAGTGGTGCACCACTTACAGTACATCGCAAAGCAGATTAGAATCATCCGAAAGAAGGATATAACCACAAAAACCATCATTATTTATTTCTTAAAGTTATCTGCCAGCGGCTATCATTTCAGCTGCCGCCGGACAAAAATGATCTGGAGAGCAGATAAAATCTTGCGTAGAATACGCGGCTTACAACAATTCCAGGATTAACACATGACTATTCTGGATTTGCGACTGAAACCCTTTACGAAAATGATTTTAAGCGAGTTAACGACATGTGTGGAATAGTAGGTCTGTTTGATACGCACGGCAACAGCACAATCGACCGGCAGCAGCTTGTTCAAATGAACCAGACCCAGGTACACCGGGGTCCGGACGAAGGCGAGGTATATATCGAGCCCGGACTCGGACTGGGGCATCGCCGCCTGTCTATCATGGATGTCGCCAGCGGGCAACAACCGCTGTTTAATGAAGATGGCAGTGTCGTTGTCGTCTTCAACGGTGAAATCTACAACTACCAGAAGCTTGCCAAACAACTAATCGAGGCCGGGCATCAGTTCAAGACCCATTGCGACACTGAAGTTATCGTGCATGCCTGGGAGGAATGGGGCGAACAGTGCGTCAACCATTTCCGCGGTATGTTCGCTTTCGGGCTTTGGGACAGAAATCGCCAGACCCTGTTTCTGGCGCGCGACCGTCTCGGCATCAAACCGCTTTATTACGCGCTGCTGGATAACGGACAACTCATTTTCTCGTCCGAACTCAAGGCACTGGTCGCACACCCCGCGCTGAGTCGGGATATGGATCCCTGCGCGGTTGAAGACTATTTCGCCTATGGCTATATTCCGGAACCGAAAACCATATTCAAGCAGGCGCGAAAACTGTCGCCGGGATTCATGCTCACCGTACAGCGCGGACAAACACAGCTGCAGCCGAAGCAATACTGGGACGTGCCGTTTAACCGGCAGGACACCATCGACGAATCCGAGGTACAGGAATCACTGATTGCCAAACTGCGCGAATCGGTCGACATTCACCTGATGACGGAAGTACCGCTTGGCGCGTTTTTATCAGGCGGTGTCGATTCGAGCGCAGTAGTGGCGATGATGAGCGGTATCATGAACGAGCCTGTCAACACCTGCTCGATATCGTTCGGTGACCCCGCATTCAACGAATCACGCTACGCGCAGGAAGTCGCCGACCGCTACCGTACCAATCACCATGTCAAACAGGTCGAACACGACGATTTCGACCTGATCGACAAGCTGGCGCTGCTGTATGACGAACCGTATGCCGACAGTTCCGCGCTGCCCACCTACCGCGTCTGCGAGCTGGCGCGCGAACGTGTCACCGTGGTATTGTCCGGCGACGGCGGCGATGAAAATTTTGCCGGCTACCGCCGTTACCGCTGGCATATGCTCGAAGAAAAAATGCGCGCCACATTGCCGTTGACGATCCGCAAACCGCTGTTCGGTTTTCTTGGCCATGTCTATCCCAAGGCAGACTGGGCGCCGCGCATGTTTCGCGCCAAGGCCACATTTGAAGCACTCGCACGTGATGCCGTCGAGGGCTATTTCCACAGCGTTTCAATCATGAGCGACGCCATGCGTCAACGCTTGTTCGCGCCCACGTTCAAAAACGATCTGCAGGCGTATCAGGCGGTCAATGTTTTACGGTCTTATGCCGAACAATGCCCGACCGACGATGCGCTGTCGCGCGTACAGTATATCGACATGAAAACTTATCTGGTCGGCGATATCCTCACCAAAGTCGACCGCGCAAGCATGGCACACGCACTTGAAGTCCGAGTGCCGCTACTCGACCATGAACTGGTCGAGTGGATCTCCACCCTGCCCGCTTCAATCAAGCTCAAGGACGGCAAAGGCAAGTATGTGTTCAAAAAAGCGCTGGAGCCGTACCTGTCCGACAACATTCTCTACCGTAATAAAATGGGATTTTCGGTACCGCTCGCCGACTGGTTCCGCGGCCCCTTGCGCCAGCGCGTGCGCGACGCCGTTCTGGGCCCGGTACTTGCCGAAACCGGCATCTTCAACCGGACCTATCTTGAAGAACTGGTCGAGCACCACCAGTCCGGCAGACGCGACTACAGCGCGCCACTGTGGACGCTGCTGATGTTCGAATCGTTTGTACGCAACATCGTCAAGGGCGCAGGCCGGTTCGTGTACGAGAAAAAACAGGCTGCATAAAAAAAGCAGGATATCAACGTCGAAGCGGCAACAAGCCCGCTGATTGCACCGCGCCATCACCCTCCATTTGTCCCTCGCGCACGCCATCGCGCGACAGCCAAATGGTGGCTGCCGGCAGGTCCTGCCTGTCCTGACGGGTTCAATGACTTAGGCCAGAACGTGGACCAAGACCATTGCTACGGTCGTCATGGGCGCGTCTGGTGCCACTTAGAAGAACATGCACCTGTAGCGGCCAGCAAGACGGACGAACTGCTTTGAATTCGACCAGCACTATTTCCTCGCTGGTTGCAGGATTCGATTTTGTAGTTTGATCGTTGCGCAGCAAAGTTTCTAATACTTCCTTTTGATCGCATCTGTATCCGCTTTGACCATCCGAACGACGTTCATTTTATTCAACGCCAACGTTCAAGATAATGTCAGTATTCCCTCAGAAAGCTAACGCGCAGCGCTTGGCATGACAACAGCAAAAGTTGTCCATTCTCGTGATATTGATCATGGTTTTTGAGTATTTCCGCATACGCGGCAAACAACAGCTGGGCAAGCGAACGGTTAGCGCCCTGATCTATCGTGGGCAATTTGTTTGTACAATCTGGACAAACATGGCAGGAAATTTTTGCACCGGTCAGCCGGAAATAGCCGCAAGCGTTGTTCAAAGCTACAGATTATTGGCTGATCCAGAGAGGCGTTGACAGTGCAGCAGCAACGATTTGGCCAGCACGATCCCAGACCGCTGAAAAATACGACATCGATTAATTGCTGCTTCCAGCTCGTGACAGCCCTTTTCATTTTGCCAGGCTGTATTATGCATGACCCGGTCCATGCTTAAAAGCCAGAAGCCGCCACATGAAAGTACATTACAGTCGCGCTATTATCCTGATATCGCTTCCAATGATGCGCACGTCTTCAATGTTTAACGCAGTTTTATGCTGCAGGCTGGCCAGTTCCGGCAGTTGAAACATGCCTTTTGCATTGCTGCCGAGTATACTGGGCGCCATATAGATAATCAGTTCATCGACGAGGCCATTCTGTATCAAAGCGCCGCTGAGTCTGCTGCCGGCCTCGACCAGAATCTCGTTCATACCCAGTTTTGCCAGCGTTGTCATCATCCGGTCCAGATTAACCCGGGTACCCGATCCTTCGAAAACGATGACCTGGGTAGTGCCCATTTTTTCTAGAATGTTTGTCTTACTGGTTTCTTCAGTCGATGCAGTAAATATAAAAACATCTTCACCCTGCAGTACGCTCGCATCCGACGGTATGTCGAGACGGCTATCGACAATGATTTTTTTGGGTTGACGCGATGCAGGAATGTGTCGCACGGTCAGTTGCGGATCGTCAGCAAGTATGGTGCCGATGCCGGTCAGAATGGCGCAGGAACGCGCTCGCCAGCGGTGACCGTCGATACGTGCCGCCTCACAGCTTATCCACTGACTCTGCCCGTTGTTCAGCGCGGTTTTACCGTCAAGACTGACAGCGGTTTTCAGCCGTACCCACGGCTTGCCATGCAGCATGCGTTTCACAAAACCGGGATTCAGCGCCCGTGCCTGCTCCTGCAACAAACCTGATTGAACCGCAATGCCAACCTGCTTCAATGTTCCAATGCCGCTACCCGACATCAGCGGATTGGGGTCTTCCATGGCTATCACGACACGGGCGACTGCGGCACGGATTAACGCTTCGACGCATGGCGGTGTTCGACCTTGATGACAACAAGGCTCAAGTGTCACATAAACAGTTGCGCCGCGTGCTTTTTCTCCGGCCATTGCCAGGGCGTTGATTTCCGCATGTGCCGCGCCGGCCTGTTCATGCCAGCCGCTGCCGACAACCTGATTGTTACGGGTGATTACGCATCCGACGCGCGGATTCGGCGTTGTCGTATCCAACCCCTTTTCCGCAAGCTGTAAAGCATGCGCCATATGCTTATAATCTTCGGAAGAAAACATGGCGTATTTTTGGCTCGGCTGTACTTCGAATTATTGTTTTTCGCTATTCATCTTCAGATGATGAAGAAGTCTGTTGATCCTGTCCGGCATTTTTGGCGCACTTGTCTGTTTTGATTGTACTGACCTTGTTGACCTCGCGGATCGCATCGCGGAAATCGTCAACATCCTGAAAGCTTTTATATACCGACGCAAACCGGATATAAGCCACTTTGTCGAGCTTGTACAGTTCCTGCATGACGCTTTCACCAATGCTTCGGGAAGACACTTCACGATCGCCCTGGCTCAGGTATTTGTGCACGATGCGATCAATTGCCGCATCGACATAGCTGGTGGGTACCGGACGTTTGTGCAGGGCGCGCTTGAACCCTGTCAGCAGCTTGTTGCGATCAAATTCTGCCCGAGTACCATCGTGTTTGACAACCTGAGGCAAACGTAGCTCGACTGTTTCATACGTGGTAAAACGTTTATCACAAGCAGGGCAGCGCCGTCTGCGACGAATACGGCTGCCTTCCTCACTCACCCGCGAATCGATAACACTGGTATCTTCAGCATTACAGAAAGGACATTTCATAACCGATTATGCGAGCTACCGGGTGAACAATCGAAAATTATCAACGATATTCAGTCAGACAGCACCCCATTATTCTCCATATACCGGAAATTTTTCACACAGCGCTTTTGCTTCTTTGGCAACGCGTGTGATGACCGCCGAATCGTTAGGTGCTTCGAGCACGTCGGCAATCATGTTTGCAAGTTGCTCCGATTCGATTTCCCTGAATCCACGAGTGGTCATTGCAGGTGTGCCAATACGGATACCGCTGGTGACAAAGGGTTTTTGCGGATCATTGGGAATTGCATTTTTATTAACGGTGATATGCGCATGTTCGAGCGCCGCTTCCGCTTCCTTACCGGTGAGCTGAATCGCCTGCAAATCAACAAGAAACATATGACAATCAGTTTTACCGGATACAATGCGCAATCCACGCTGCTTCAATACTTTCGCCATGACGCGTGCATTTTCAATAACCTGTTCCTGATATTTCTTGAACTCTTTACTCGCCGCTTCTTTAAAAGCAATTGCCTTGGCTGCAATTACATGCATCAGCGGTCCACCTTGCGTTTGTGGGAAAATCGCAGAGTTCAGTGCTTTCTCGTGCTCGGGTTTTGCCATGATAATTCCGCCACGAGGACCGCGTAGCGTTTTATGCGTCGTGCTGGTCACAAAATCGGCAATACCAACCGGATTCGGATAAAAACCGGCGGCTACCAGACCGGCGTAATGAGCCATATCCACAAACAGATAGGCATCAATGGAATCCGCTATTTTACGAAAGCGTTTCCAGTCGATAACTCGCGCGTACGAGGATGCGCCGGCCACAATCATTTTGGGTTTATGTTCTTGTGCCAGTTTTTCGACCTGATCGTAATCGAGTTCCTCGGTCTCGGAGTGCAAGCCATAGGAGACGGAATGGAAAATTTTTCCGCTCATGTTGACCGTCGCACCATGCGTCAGATGACCACCATGCGCAAGTGACATGCCCAGCAGTGTATCGCCCGGTTTAAGCGCACACAGGTATACCGCCGCATTTGCCTGGGAACCGGAATGCGGTTGAACGTTGACATACTCAGCGCCGAACAATGCTTTAACCCGGTCTATCGCCAGTTGTTCAACAACATCTACATAATTACAACCGCCGTAATAACGCTTGCCAGGATAACCTTCAGCATACTTGTTTGTCAGCACCGACCCCTGCGCCTGCATAACCGCGGGGCTGGCATAATTTTCTGATGCAATTAATTCAATGTATTCTTCCTGCCGCTGCACCTCGCCTTGCATGGCTTGCCATAATTCTGGATCAGTGTGTGCTATCGTATGATTCTGCGAAAACATGGTGTTATCAGACCTTTTAAATTATAAAAACCGTTAAACCGCATATATTACCATTATTAATGTCGCACGCAGAATATAAGATTTCAGGCCGCAGCAGTGTCTGCATTAGCGATTATTCTGACGATTTAAACGATTGAGAAGCTGTAATCAAGATGACAGAAATGTTTATCTTAGACGCAAATAATCGGCATCGGTTATCGTGGTCCAGTTTTTTGCTTTGTTGAGAAACTCACGTTGACTGGTAATGATTTCTTTAGCCAGCTGCGATTTTCTTGCGACTTCATCAAGCAAATCATCATTTGCCTGCTTGAACAATTCCAGCACATCATCCGGCAGCGTTCGAATCACGATGTCGCTGTGTTGCTTCATTTCCTCCCAGGCCAACACATTACGATAAAACGATTCCGAAAGTATATCGATCGATACTTCCTTCGCTGCAACTGCAATAATCACCTTTAAATCATCCGGTAATGCATCGAATTTCTGTTTGTTGACAAACACATGCAGCTCCGCTCCCGGCTCATGCCAGCCCGTATAATAAAAAGGCGCAATTTTATGAAAACCCATTTTGATGTCGTTGGCCGGCCCTACCCACTCGACTGCATCAATAGTACCTCGCTCCAATGCGGTATAGAGCTCACCAGGAGGTACGCTGACCGGTTTCATACCAACCCTGCCGACAACTTCACCGGCATGACCCGGCATACGGATTTTTAACCCTTTCAAATCCTGTACTGATTTAATTTCTTTTCTGAACCAGCCGCCCATCTGGATATGTGTATTACCAGCCGGAAACGCAACGACATTATGCCGCGCATACACTTTTTCCAGTAATTCCAGTCCACCACCATAGTAATACCAGGCATTCATTTCCGTTGGCGTCATGCCAAATGGTGTAGTGGTAAAAAATGTCGTTGCCGGATCTTTTCCTTTGTAATAATACGATGCGCTGTGCCCCATTTCATACGCACCTGAACGTACCATACCCAGAACTTCAAGGGGAGCCTTATGTCTGCCAGGCGCATCTACAGTGATGCTGAAACGGCCACCGGACATGGCTTCAACATTTCTGGCAAAGCGTGCTGCCGCATGATGCAGCATTGGCGTTCCTTCCGGCCACGACATGGCCAAACGCCATTGATAAGTTCCTGATTGTGCATGGGCAGATTGCGGACCTGTTCCTAAACACAGCACAATGAAAACGCCGAAAAGCAAAACCTGCCATATGACAACAGATTTTTGAATAATTAAATGATGATTTACCGGATTCACATTAACAGATCCAATGGTGGAAATCCATGTCCGTTCCAACGTGGAGTCAGATATTTTGCATACTCGTAATTCGTGAAAAAATTTATGCTTCTACAATTTCTTCTTCGAAAATCAGTTGTACTTTATCGTCACGTTCGATATCCACGGTTACTTTACCCCCATTTACCAGTCGCCCGAACAAAAGTTCATCGGCCAGCGCCCTGCGTATAGTGTCCTGAATAAGACGCTCCATTGGTCGTGCGCCCATCAGTGGATCAAAGCCATTTTTCGCAAGGAATCGTCGCAAGCGTTCAGTAAATGTTGCTTCCACTTTTTTCTCCTGCAACTGTTCTTCGAGTTGCATCAGGAATTTATCGGTAACCTGCAGTATCACATCTTCATTCAGTGCCGAGAATGAAATGATAGCGTCGATGCGATTTCTGAATTCCGGGGTGAACAAACGTTTGATTTCGGCCATTTCATCACCGGCCTGCTTCGGCTTGGTGAAGCCGATCGTCGATTTGGTGAGTGATTCAGCGCCTGCATTTGTTGTCATGATTATGATGACATTGCGGAAATCCGCCTTGCGGCCATTGTTGTCGGTCAAGGTACCATAATCCAGAACCTGTAACAGAATATTAAATATATCCGAATGCGCCTTTTCAATTTCATCGAGTAACAAAACAGAATAAGGATGCTTGACAACTGTCTCGGTCAAAAGGCCACCTTGATCAAAGCCCACATAACCGGGAGGTGCACCAATCAGACGGGATACAGCATGTCGTTCCATGTATTCTGACATATCAAAACGGTGCAATTGAATACCGAGTGTATAGGCGAGCTGCCGCGCAACTTCTGTTTTGCCGACGCCGGTCGGACCTGAAAACAGGAACGAGCCAACAGGCTTGCGCGGATTGCCCAAACCGCTTCTGGACATCTTGATTGCAGCACACAAAGAGTTGATCGCCTTATCCTGACCGAACACTACCGCTTTCATATCACGTTCCAGTGTTTTCAAACGGTTACGGTCACTAGCGGAAATGTTTTGAGGCGGAATTCGTGCAATCTTGGCAACAACGTTTTCAATCTCGGTCTTTCCGATAATTTTTCTTTTTTTCGATTTTGGCATAATCCGCTGAACAGCGCCTGCCTCATCAATCACATCAATTGCCTTGTCCGGCAGATGCCTATCATTAATATAGCGTTCCGACAACTCAGCCGCCAGGCTTAGTGCACTGTTGGTATATTTAACATCATGGTGCAATTCGTATCTGGATTTCAGGCCGCGCAAAATGGCAACGGTTTCATTGACACTTGGCTCATTGACATCAATTGGCTGAAAACGACGCGACAATGCATGGTCTTTCTCAAAGATACCGCGAAATTCAGTATATGTCGTCGCTCCGATGCAGCGCAACTGTCCGGAACTTAGAACAGGCTTCAACAGATTTGATGCATCCAGAACCCCGCCGGATGCAGCGCCGGCACCTATCAGAGTGTGTATTTCATCGACAAAAAGGATCGTATCGTTATTGTCGGTTAACTGTTTCAGCACAGCCTTTAATCGTTGTTCGAAATCACCACGATATTTTGTACCTGCAAGTAATGAACCCATATCCAATGCATAAATTTGATGATTGACCAGGAGTTCAGGAACATCACCGTCAACAATCCGTTTGGCCAATCCTTCCGCAATAGCTGTTTTGCCGACACCTGCTTCACCAACCAGTAACGGGTTATTTTTGCGCCTGCGACACAATGTCTGTATGACACGTTCAATTTCCTGATCGCGGCCTATCAAAGGATCGATTTTATTGGTCAAAGCCAGCACATTCAGATTCACCGTATAGTTTTCCAGCATGTTATTGCTGGCCGGCCCCTGTTCCTGCTGCACCTGCTCCTGTTCATTTTCACCTGTCGACTTGTTTTCACTTTCCTGTGGTGTTTTACGTATATTGTGAGAGATATAATTTACCACATCAAGCCGGGTAACCCCCCGCTGTTGCAGGTAATAAACCGCATGTGAATCTTTTTCGCCAAAAATTGCGACAAGAACATTCGCGCCCGTTACTTCCTTTTTGCCTGACGACTGGACATGCAGAATAGCTCGCTGTATGACTCGCTGGAAGCCCAGAGTCGGCTGAGTATCCACCTCAGAATCACTGCTGATTATTGGAGTATGCCGCGCAATGTGGTCTAACAGGATCGCACGTAAATCTTCAAGATCAATCAAACAGGCATTTAAAACTTCTGCTGCACTGGCGTTGTCCAGCATCGCCAGCAACAAATGCTCCACTGTAATAAATTCATGTCGCTTCTGCCTCGATTCGACAAAAGCCATATGTAAGCTCACTTCCAAATCCGGAGCAATCATCTTAATTTTCCTCCATCACACATCTCAGCGGATGTTGATTACTGCGTGCAAATTCAATAACCTGGTTAACCTTAGTGCTGGCAATGTCACTTGGATAGACTCCACATACAGCAGCACCTTCTGTATGAACCTTTAACATAACTTGTGTTGCCTGCTCTCGATCCATCGAAAAAAACAATCTTAATACCTCAACTACAAAATCCATGGGTGTAAAGTCATCATTCAACAACAAAATCTTATACATCGGAGGAATTTTAATTTCATTCTCTTCCTTGGTATTTATAACGGTTTCCAAATCTTTTTCCGTCATGACAAACTTCCTAACAATTTTAATCAGTAATCGTGAAACAGTAAAAAAACCGTAACAAAATCTGACTCACATAATGGTTGACGATTACGACACTTTTTTCAAGTGGCAAAGACCATTAATCCTGCATTAAATTATAAAAATTGTTTAACCGCTTGACTTTAGCATTCGTTTTGCGTAAAACTCTATGTGGTGTTTGGCTTCAAGTTCACTGCGGTACCCAGAAATAGCCGTTTGCGGCCTTGAAATTCAAATAGTATTAGGGTTTCCGGCCCGGTTTCTTAAACGTATTATAGGAAGTAGAAATGGCAACAGGTACAGTAAAATGGTTTAATGACTCTAAAGGTTTTGGTTTTATTACACCCGACGATGGCAGTGAAGATTTGTTCGCCCACTTTTCAGCCATAAACATGTCTGGTTTCAAAACCCTAAAGGAAGGTCAGAAAGTAAGTTTTGACGTTACTCAGGGACCAAAAGGAAAGCAGGCTGCAAACATTCAATCCACATAAACTATAACTGTTCTTTTGTATAAGTTTCTGGCACAGCATCACTGACCAGACAATAAACACAATCAAAATACAAAATTAATGTAGCATGATTACCCCTTGACTGATTCATCCAGCAAGGGGTTTTTTGATGCATTAATTCTTTTTATTATCCATTCCATTCACCTCCTCACTCACCATTCTGTTTTAGCGCAAACGTTCTATCAACGCATCACCAAATTGTGAACAGGATACTTTGTTCGCACCAGGCAACAACCTTGCAAAATCATAGGTCACAATTTTGTCCTGGATTGTACTTTCCATACCTCGAATGATCAATTCAGCCGCTTCCGTCCAGCCCAAATGTCTTAACATCATTTCTGCTGATAAAATAATGGAACCGGGATTAACCTGATCCTTGCCTGCATATTTCGGAGCTGTACCATGTGTCGCTTCAAAAATAGCAATGGAATCACTTAAATTGGCGCCGGGTGCAATTCCAATACCGCCGACCTGAGCCGCCAGCGCATCGGAAATATAATCACCGTTCAGATTCATAGTCGTTACGACATCATACTCTTCAGGACGTAACAAAATCTGCTGTAAAAAAGCATCAGCAATCACATCTTTTATAATAATACCGCCTTTGTCCTGTGGCAATTTCATCCAGGGCCCGCCATCCAATAACTCCGCACCGAATTCCCTGCTGGCAAGCGCGTAACCCCAGTTTTTAAATGCTCCTTCGGTGAACTTCATAATATTGCCCTTATGCACCAGAGTCACCGATTTTTTTTGATTATCTATAGCATATTGAATAGCCTTTCTTACAATCCGTTCCGTGCCCTCTCTTGAGACCGGCTTAATACCAATACCTGATGTGTTCGGAAAACGTATCTTTTGAACTCCCATTTCCTGGATCAGAAAATTGATGACTTTCCTGGCTTCTGCGGATTCGGCCTCCCACTCGACGCCTGCATAAATATCTTCCGAGTTCTCCCTGAAAATTATCATATCCGTCTTTTCGGGATTTTTAAGCGGACTAGGAACGCCCTTAAAATACCTGACGGGCCTTAAACAGATATACAAATCCAATTCCTGCCGCAATGCAACATTTATTGAACGGATACCACCTCCGACCGGTGTAGTTAACGGACCCTTGATTGAGACCACAAATTCTTTAGCAGCAGCCAGTGTTTCGTCAGGTAACCAGGCATCCTGACCATATATCCGCGTTGATTTTTCTCCAGCGTAAATTTCCATCCAGGCTATTTTGCGCCGATCACTGTACGCTTTTGCAACGGCTGCTTCGACTACCTTCTGCATCACAGGTGTGATATCCACTCCAATTCCATCACCTTCAATGAAAGGGATAATGGGATTATCGGGAACACTCAGTGTCAGATCACTATTTACTTGAATTTTATCGCCATTCTCAGGCGTTTTGATATGTTGATACATCCTATCTCCAAAATAGCCATTTATTAATAATAGTCAACTAACTGGCACAAACAAAATAACAGTTGACTCTAACAATTTTATTTACAATCGTTAACATTATCCTGTGTTCGCTGCTTTGCTTTTTTTCTTTTAGATCTTTTTATACGCCCAATATCCAGCATTCACCGAGTCCTGAACCTCAATATCATAGTGTCGTTAGACTGAATGACATCTATATTGCGCAAAAAATTTTGCCCAAGCAAAGCCACGTCACCGTGCAACCCAACAGAAACCTCCAGACCACTCATTACTATACCACCAGCTTCAATAGTCTGATTAAACACCATTTCTCCCTGCACCACACCACCAGCCGTCGCAAAACTGGCAGGTCTACCTGCTGGCAGGTTAGCCGACCGGGCAAACTGTTTACCGACAGAAACAACGCTTGCACCGGTATCAATCATGAATTTAACCGGGAACCCATTAACGGAGCCCTGCACATAGTAATGGCCATCCCATGATCTGGGAATAATAACCGATCCATTTTCCAGATATTCTCTAGCCGCTGAAACTCTGGGTTCGAGTCTTGTATCAAAGTACAGATAAGCCGCCGAAAAAATAATTATCCAAATTATCAGTACACTGATAAATCCTTTCACCATATATAAAGATCATTACTTTTGAATTATTTCAAAACACTCATAAAATGTTTGATGGTCGTATAAACCTCTCATCCTATACAATTATAAAACATTACTGTAGCGACAATCCTTTCATTTTCTTTTTGAATATATTATGAATTTACACCTTTATATTCCATCGCTGTTCTGGTCTGACATGACCACTCCCGAAATCTATCAAGATCTTCAACTTCCCTCACTTGAAAAGCTTTTATCAAAAAGCAGCATTGTTCAAGCACAAGAGTCGGACTTTTGTGCATGGCTTTGTCAATCATTCAATGTACAAAAACAACTTGACTGGCCTGTTGCACCCATCACTCTAAAAACCGATTATCCGAACCAGGCCGATACTATTGATAATAATTATTGGTTACGTGCCGATCCGGTTCATTTACGTATCGAACAAAATCATATTATGCTGGCCAACAGTCATATTTTCGAGCTTTCTCATGAAGAGGCCAAACAGTACACATCCTTTATCAATGAGAATCTGAATGATGAAACATTTTCTCTGATACCGCTGCACCCGCACCGGTGGTACGTCCGGCTAGCAGATATGCCTGAAATGCAGACACGCACACTGGACGAAGTTACCTGTCGCAATATAAACAACCTTTTACCAACAGGAAAAGACAGTGTTAAATGGCACAGGATATTTAATGAAATACAAATGCTGTTACATGATCACCCCTTAAATCAGGAACGTACAGCACGCAACCAAATTGCAATTAACAGCATCTGGTTTTGGGGTGGAGGTCACGTGCCGCAGTCTGTTTGTTCACCTTATTCAGGTGTATGGAGTAATGACCAATTCTCACAAGCCCTGGCTGATTTCTGTGATACGCCTTTTGCGCGATTACCCGACAATGTTCCACACTGGCTGCAACAAAATAAATCAGAAAACCAACAAATTGTCATTCTGGATTCCTTGTTATATCAAGACAAATACAACAATGCCCTGGCCTGGCGAGAAAACTTAAAAAAACTGGAGAAAGTCTGGTTCACGCCGTTATATACAGCACTCAAAAATACTCAGATCAATACACTAACGATTTCAACGACAAATGAAAACACTTCCTTTGAATTCGTGGTCACTCACAACAATCTATGGAAATTCTGGAAAACTATAAAACCATTGTCGTTTTATGCCGTTAAACAATCATGATGATGTGATCGGTTACACCGCATTTGTATATAACACGTTAACTACTAAACTCTATGCTAAATACATTCAAATCATTTGCATCAGCCGGTATCGCTTTATTTATGGCGACGCTGCTGGTCATCACAGATCTGTATTTCGATGATATCGGAATAATCTGGTTTGCAGTCTTATGGGTTTTACTGTTTTCCGCTATTTTAATCATGCTTGTCCAATACATTCATGCGGAAAAGGAAATTCATAACTGCTCTTTTCAGTTATCAGCCAACAAAGAAAGACTGGCCAATGAAATCAAACATCGGCTATGGGCAGAAAAGTCAACTGCAGAGGCAAAGATAAAATCACAAATTATTGATGAAAATATTCCTGTACTGCTCGCCTACTTTAATATTGACCAACGCTGCAAATACCATAATCGAATTTTTCGCAAATGGTTCGGATTAAAAGCCGATCAAATCGATGGCAGATTACTTAAGGAATTTGCTGATGATGATTTCTCATCCTCTATCAAGAGACATTTCGATGCTATTCTGTCCGGCAAGACAATCCACGAAGAACGCGTTTTAAAATCTATAAAAGGGTTTCCGTATATTTTTACAGAACAGTACATTCCCCATAAGGATAGCAAAGGCAATACGATTGGTTTTTATACCCTCCACACGCCATGTGCTCAGGATAAAAAACGCATATCTGTCAAAAAGAATGATCAGACCGATACATCAGTGACAGAAATCAGCAACAAAAAGGCTGAACAGCAGACAAACAAGAATCCCAAACGAGCCGAAATTTCAGCGGAACGTATTATACAAGCAATAAAAAGTGGAGAGTTTTATCTTTACTGTCAGAAAATCATTCCTCTCGATTCAGCCTCCCTGCCTCCAACGCAATATGAAATCCTGATTCGCATGGCTGAAGAGGAGAATAATCTGATGCCGCCGGGCTCTTTTTTACCACTTGTTGATCAGCTGAAACTGATGCCCCAGCTAGATCGATGGGTTGCAAATCATGTCGTCAAATGGTTAGCAACAAATGCAAAAGAATTTAAATCAATATTCAGCCTGAATGTTGCCAGAGATACGCTATGCGACAAAACGTTTATCGAATTTATACAAGACAAAATACAAAAATCGAAAATACCGGCGAATTTATTGTGTTTTGAAATCGAGGAAACAGACGCACAGGCAAATTTGATTGACGCCATGTTTTTTACGGAGAAAATTCGCGAACTAGGTTGCCTGATTACCCTATGCGGGTTTAGTCAAGACACTCAATCTGTGGATTTATTGAAGAAAATTAAAATAGACTTCCTGAAAATTGATGGCATCATTGTATGCAATATGATTTACGAACATGATGACCTGATACAGGTACAAAACATCAAACAAATCGCGCATCAATTCAACATAAGAACGATCGCTGAACTGGTTGAGAACGAGGAAACGATATCCAGATTGCGCGAAATTGGCATTCATTATGCTCAAGGACTGGGGATCGAGAAACCGAGTCCGCTGAATAACCTGATAACGGTAAAACAAAAAGGCGTTGTCACAACTCCCTTAACTCGAAATAAATAAATTTAAGGAAAACAAAAGCGACAGTATTCAGAAATTACCGAATTACTGTCGCTTGAATCAATTTACGCGAAGCACTGTATGTAAATCAGATAGCTTTGACCATATTTTCTACAACCTTCTTCGCATCCCCAAATATCATCATTGTTTTATCCATATAAAACAGGTCATTATCTAAACCCGCATAACCGACTCCCATACTCCGCTTAACTACCATGACTGTACGCGCTTTGTGCGCTTCCAGAATCGGCATACCATAAATCGGACTACCCGGCACATTAGCAGCTGGATTTACCACGTCGTTTGCACCAAGCACTAACACCACGTCTGTGTTAGAAAAATCGCTGTTGATTTCTTCCATTTCAAGAACCTGCTCATAGGGTATTTCCGCTTCCGCCAAAAGCACATTCATATGACCTGGCATACGCCCGGCAACAGGATGAATGGCAAAACGCACATTAACACCTTTTTCGTGCAATATTTCAGCCAGTTCCTTAACAGCGTGCTGCGCTCTCGCGACAGCCAATCCGTAGCCTGGAATAATAACAACGCTATCCGCATTCCCCATCAGGAATGCCGCGTCTTCCGCACTACCGCTGCGGTGGGTTTTCTGCGTTCCATCATCAGCAATCGAAGTACCGCCGTCACTACCAAACCCGCCTAAAATTACCGACAAAAATGGTCGGTTCATCGCTTTACACATAATGTACGAAAGAATCGCACCGGAACTGCCAACCAGCGAGCCAGCTATAATGAGCATCGGATTTCCGAGAGAAAAACCGATACCTGCGGCAGCCCAACCGGAATATGAATTGAGCATTGATATAACAACGGGCATGTCGGCGCCACCAATCGGAATGATAATCAGGAAACCCAGCAGGAAGGCAATTGCCGTCATTGCGATAAACGCCGTCCAGTTGGTTGTGTCACTGAAAAAGAACCACAAGCCGAAACCAACCATTACGATCGCCAGCAGCAAATTCAACAGATGCTGACCGGTAAAAACGACAGGTGTTCCACTCATGCGGCCAGATAACTTCAGAAAAGCAATAACCGAGCCAGACCACGTCATCGCACCGATAAATGTACCGAGAAACAGTTCCAACTTACTACCAGCGGGCAATACTGCCGGAAGGCCAAAAGAAACAGGGTTATTGACTGCTGCAATTGCAATAAATACAGCCGCAAGACCCACGAGTGAATGCATAAATGCAACCAGCTCAGGCATTGCTGTCATTTGCACACGTTTTGCGATGATAGTACCGATAACGGCACCGATAGCGATACAACCGATGATTAACAACCAGTTTTCTGTCAGTGTCATCGTCGTTGCAACGGCTATGAGCATGCCGAGCATACCGAATACGTTTCCACGACGCGCAGATTCCGGTGAGCTTAAACCTTTCAGCGCCAGTATAAAAAATACCGAAGCTACCAGGTATGCGAGTGCTACCATATTTGCTGACATTTATGCGCTTCCTTTTTTATCTTTTTTCTTGAACATTTCCAGCATACGCTGGCTGACCAGAAACCCGCCAAATACATTCACGGCCGCAAGCGTCACGGCAACCGCACCAAGCCATACCCCCCAGTCTGTATCAGCAGGCCCTGCCGCAAGCATGGCACCGACTATGATAATACTTGAAATTGCATTGGTTACAGACATCAACGGTGTGTGCAAGGCTGGCGTAACATTCCATACCACATGATAGCCAACAAATATCGCCAGCACAAAGATTGTTAAATTAATAATAAGTGGATCAATATCACCTATCATATTCACTCCTTTTAAAATCGTTAATTGTATGCCTATGCTGTTTTATTAAGATGCCTGAACAACATTGCCATCACTGCAAACTAGGGTACCCGCGACAATCTCATCATCACGATCAATGCGAAGCTGACCGCTTTCAGCATCTACTATCAGATTCAAAAAGTTCATCAGATTCCGCGCATACAATGTGCTTGAATCGGCTGCAACTAGTCCAGGTATATTTGCGATGCCTATCAGGTGTACGTCGTGTTTGACAACGGTTTGGTCCAACTCGGACAAAACGCAATTACCACCTGCTTCGACAGCCATATCAACAATGACCGAACCTGGTTTCATTGCTTTTACTGTTTCTTCTTTTATTAAAACCGGTGCCGGTCGACCTGGAATCAAGGCCGTAGTAATTACTATATCAGCGGCAACAGCTCTTTCATGAACCAATTCACTCTGACGACGTTTGTAATCCTCTGACATTTCAGTCGCATAGCCACCGGCAGTTTCAGCATTTGCCTTTTCTTCTTCATTGAGTGGTACTTCTACAAATTTGGCACCCAGGCTCTCAACCTGTTCTTTCGCTGCCGGCCTTACATCAAATGCCTCCACTACTGCACCAAGCCTTTTTGCGGTGGCAATTGCCTGCAACCCTGCCACGCCTGCACCCAGAATCAACACACGGGCTGCCTTTACCGTTCCAGCAGCTGTCATCAGCATCGGAAAAAAACGCTGATAAACATTGGCGGCCATAATTACCGCCTTGTAACCAGCAATATTTGCTTGAGAGGACAATACGTCCATATTCTGTGCACGTGTAATTCGCGGCAGTTTTTCCATTGCAAATGCTGTAATGCCATGCTGGGCGAGTATGTCTATGTTTTCGGATTTACTCGGCGCCAGCAAACCAATCAGTACGGCATCTTTGCGCATCATTGCCAGTTCTTCTGCTTCTGGACCACGTACCTTAAGTACCATGTCCGACTGACTGTACAAGGTTGCAGCATCTGCCACAATTTTCGCGCCTGCCGCCTCAAACTCTGAATCAGGTATACTCGCACCCGCACCTGCACCTGTTTGAACAGACACGATATGAACTCCTGCTGCGGTATATTTTTTAATGGTTTCTGGTGTAGCTGCTACACGCGTCTCTCCCCCGCGAATCTCAGCGGGTATGCCTATATGCATTGCCGATCTCCCCTATCTCCCTAATTTTTGCCAGTATGCTAGCAAAATTTTTTTGACTTTCTTCGAATTTATTTATTTAACTTTTGAACAATATTTGGAAATTTTTCTTTACTTTTTTGGAACTGAACACGGGATTATAAATGAATTTACTCTTCACGTAATAGATTACTGGATTAAATTATAAAATTGACACACATTTACAACAACTTCCGAAAATAAACCAAATATCAAATTTCAACCAGCTGTCCTTTTGAATTGTCGCATGCACATTGGTACGCCAGAGCTGAAACTGCCAAATCGCCCAATGCCAGGCCGCGAAAAACGAACGCAGTCCGTGACTTGCTACACACCCGACCAGTAATTTTTCCATTGACCAGTGCTGTCAAATCTCCTGCAACCAGCGCCGGATTCACCAGAGGGTTCGGCATATTTGCTTCCTGCTCAAGGTCATCAATAACAATACAATCGAAAGCAGACATGCTCTCGGCATGCCAGGGGGCCGCCAAATCGGTCATGGTAACAAACGCGCCTGTCTTTAACCAATGTGCATCAATAAAAGGCTTCAACTCCGGTGAAATAGTAACCGATGTGACAATGATGTCAGCTTTCGACACCGCTTCCCGAGCTGTTTCACATGCAATCACTTTTAATCCCAATTCCTTAGCATGTAAACAGAATCTGTCTCGGCTTTCAGTACCGCGGCCATACGCACGTATTTCGGTGAGCGGAAACAATGCAGCAAACGTTTCTAAATGACTGTGTGCCTGAACGCCGCAACCAACAAAGGCTGCTACCGATGAATCAACTCTCGCCAGACGTTTCGCCGCTACTGCACTTAACCCGGCTGTTCGAACTGCAGTAACCCAGCCACCATTTAATACAGACAAAGGCATGCCGGTATCACTGTCAAGCAGCGTCACCAACGCGTAAATACTCTGCATGCCCCGACTGGAATTTTTAGGATTCAGTAACAAAGATTTCACAGCTAAGATTTGTGGGCCGTCTGCAGCCGCAAGCGTTGCCATCATATATCTGCCGTCCGATGGCGTTATGACCGATTTTGGCGCATTCCACACCTTCGAGCAATTCCGCCCCAACAACAAATGTTCAATACTTGCTACAATATCCTGCGTCGAAAGCGGTAGCTGATCGAGAGTGTTTTGTGACAAAAAACGAATAAATTGGGCCATTTCTACCTCTTGTCGACATTTTAATACTATATGAGCAACGCACAAAAGCGCATAGGTCGCATAGGTTCAGGCAGCAAACTCACCCTGAGTTTAAACACTAGCACTTCTATGTTAATCAACATCTCAAACAGTCTGAAATAATTATCAATATTCTCGTGCAGTTATAAAAAACTCTCCAGCAAACGGCTACTTGACACTTTCCCACTTTAATACTGAGCGAGACTAACACGAATATGTTCCCTGTAGTATCTTCCGAGAGCCCGGATCAAAACCGTTAATAAAGATGCAAATCTTGACAGCAGACAGCATAGTATTTGTTGTTGATTGATATTCCAGCAAAGAGGCTGAATCGAAGATATACTTAAAATCGCGTAGTTTCCGTAGACAATGGTCAATTCATTTGGGCATGTATTGACGACAACACCAATAATTTGTAAAAAATTCCCACGCATACTAAAATCAAACTTTCTGAATCACAAGAGAAGTTGAAATAACAATTAATGCGAATGCCTACTTCAGAAAAAGATACGAGTGTCACAACAGTTTCCGCAGCACTAGTATCAGCCTTATGCAAAGTATTGCGGCCTTTGGTCAAACTCATGTTATCCAAAGGAATAACCTATGTTTATCTGACGGATATATTGAAAAAAATTTTTGTGGAAGTTGGTGATAAGGATTTTCGAATGAATGGCAAGCCTGTTACAGACAGCCATTTGAGTCTGTTAACCGGTATACACCGCAAGGATATTAAAAGACTGCGCACCACTACCAACACAAAAAACGAAATTGTTCCGGAAACCGTCTCCATGGGTGCACGACTCGTCAGCCAATGGACTAGTGATCCGGCCTACTTGGATGAAGATGGTCATCCTAAACCTTTGCCGCGCTTTATACGTGATGCCGGCAAAATATCATTTGAAGGACTTGTGGCCAGCATCAGCAAGGATATTCGCTCGCGTGTGGTGCTGGATGAATGGCTTCGCCTGGGTGTTGTCGATTTCGACGAACAGCGCCGAGTATGTCTGAAGGTGGAAGCATTCGTTCCCGCGAAAGGTTTTGATGAAAAAGCATACTATTTCGGTCATAATCTTCATGACCATTCCGCTGCTGCCGCTTCCAACCTGATTGGAGAGCACCAGCCATTCTTGGAGCGCAGCGTACATTATGATGCCTTAAGTCATCAATCGATAAGGATTTTAGCGGAACAGTCAGAGCTACTGGGCATGCAAGCACTACTGGCAATCAATAAAAAAGCCATGTCACTGGAGCAGGAAGACGCATCCAAAAGTGAAAAAGCTCACCGTTTTACTTTGGGTGTCTATTTTTACAGCGAACCTGTTGAGTCAGAAAAATATACGACCCCCACAGATCCGTTCACAGATGAAAAACTGCGAAACAACCATTCGCCACTCTAATGAAAATGACATTGCACGATCAGCATCTCCCGTTGAATACGGGCTTCCTATTAAGACTTCTAATTGTTTCAGCTATCGCTCTTTCCTTTGCTTATCCGCTCAACTCATTCGGTTCCAATGTTTGTAAAACAGACAGCAGCCCTGCTAATCCACTCGCTACAACAAAATCGGGTTTAGGTGGCACAGGTATTGAGTTGACGCAATCCGGAATAGGCGGAACGGGAATTGATGGCAGTGGTATTGGCGGTACCGGTATCGAAATCAGTGATTATGGTGACAGCGATGAAAAAACAATCATTGAAGGCAGCATGATAGGCGGTACAGGCATAATCGGGGTTATCACCGGTTTTGCCAGTATATGTGTAAACGACATTGAAATTCATTACAATAAACATACACCAGTAACGATGGACGGTTTGGCTTTTTCCATCAGCAAATTGGAGACCGGTCAAATGGTTGTGATTCGTGCCGAAAATTCAAACGATAAAACAAAGGCACAACTGATCGCTATATATCATGCAGTAGTTGGCCCTGTAGGCCATATTGACCCAACATCCAGAGAAATCAGAGTACTAAACCAGACCATACAGCTGCAGGCGCACCATAGGCTGGAGCAGTTGAGTGAAAAATGGGTACGCGTTAGCGGATCGCGTCTTGCAAGTGGAAAAATCATTGCAACGCATATCCAGCCTATCCAGCCGATGAAACATTCCATCATTAATGGCCGAATCACTCAAATCAATCCCGGCGAAATCATCATTGAAGGCACGCGCGTACAATTTAGCCCTGAATCATGGCCGCATGGTTTGTCCAAAGGAATGGAGATATCTGTCGACGGCACTTGGGACGGTACAAGTATTCATGCACAGACAGTCCATGTGGAACCAACCCGGCAAATTTTAGGCGATGTTCAACAAATCGTAATGGAAGGATACGTTCAGGCTTTTACTGATCATTCACTCGAATTGAATAATCAATCACTGCATTTAAGTCCTTCTGCACAAATTACCGGAACCGACGAAAAGAAACTTGAATTAAACCGGCGTGTACAGATTAGCGGTCAATTGACGCCCGAACACAAGATAATCGTGGACAAGCTGGAATTAAAACCTTCCCCGGTCATTCAGGATATCAACGACATCTCAATCGGTAACGGAATTCGTGAACATGGCCCTGTATTGAAATATGAAAACCATCAGCACAATCGCATCGATACTTTTGATTAAAAAAAGCGATTTTGTATTTACTGTGAAGCCAATAGGTCATTTTAAACATACACAGGTTATATACCAAACGGATCTCCACTAGCTTAATACATCAACATTATCCCAGCTTATTGATGCAGGTGTCACACCGGTCAATGTGATTGTAATTTCGGACGAAAAACCTACAAAGAAATTCTGTCCTTCATAAGACAGCTCAGTGACAAAACCGGCCAAATGCTCTTTTGACGTCAAACCTATACCCGTGTCGAAAACCAGTCGGTCATCTTCAGCTGAATGAAAATCTTCTATTTTCCAATGATTCGGTTGACCGGGTTCAAACCGGAATACAAAGGAATCGGCACCCCCACCTCCGCTTACCGGATCGTCATCTCGTACAGCAATGAGGTCGCTATCATCTGTAAAATAATACACCAAGGGTTGCTCTATAATGGGTCCGGCATTTCCAACGTTTTCTGAATCAGGCATCCACTGCTCAGAGAAACGTTGATAACGCCCATCTTCGTCGCTATCTGAAAAACGCTGAATTTCTATGCCAAACGACTTTCTTTCAATGCGAATGATACTATTGTCATCAAGTGAATAAATTTCATTTACCTCAATCGGAACGCGCCCCAATTGTCCGTCCTTGACTTCAAACACGCGAACTATTGCGCCATTGATGATTTCAAATTCAAATGATTTGCGCCCACTGTTACTATTGAAATTATCATTACTGGACAAACTGTCAACACTACCACCGGAAGTGTCTGAATCGGTCTCGGATTGTGAAAATAACATGTGCTGTCCGTATCCAGATTCATCAATATAAATCTTTGTTTCAGCTTCATTCGATTTGATTTTTCTATCCACGACCTGGTTGCGGCTGATCTCGAAAGAATGCTGATCTTCAATCAAATCCTGATGAACAGCTTCACCCACAGTTTTAAATAATGTCACAACTCTGTCATCGACTAGATCGAACCGGGTTTGTTTTAAACTGTCGTCTGAATCAGTTTTCATATTTCACCTATAACCCTATTGTTTTAAAATATATTATTTTCTATAAACTGTTGGCGCCAACCCTTTCCAAGGTACCCATAACATGATTATATGTAAAAATTACCGCCCATCAACTGCTATATTTAACTACAGTAACAAAGCAGACGAATCACAACCTTCTTCATAACTGTGTCACTTGATGAGAATGGAGAAACCTGCTGGCATGCAATCGGATGTATCAGACCATAAGCTTGTTTAATCAAATGCCAGATACTCGAGAACCGCTTTTAATGCGGCGGTATTTTTGCTCAGAACATTATTCCCGGTGTCTGATCTTACATGAATATACAACAGGTCTTGTTTCAGGCTGGTTTGAGACCGCAGGCAACAGGCCAACAAGCCGGTAAATAATGTCATAAAAAAAAGGAATAAAATCATCTCTGCTTTAAAATCAATTTTCGCGGGAAGGAAAGTTGAATCTCGAAAAATCAGAGCATACTTCTACCAAAACGATTATTACGCGTCACATAGTCTTGCCCGGACAGTTCGCGGTATAATGAAAACTTTCTCAAAAGCAATAATATCCGTGTCATGCAAGAAAAATATCATCCTCAGGAAGTTGAAAAAAATGCCCAGCAGTTTTGGGAAAAGTCTGCTGCATTCAAAGCTGTAGAAACTACTGAAAAGCCAAAATATTACTGTCTGTCAATGTTTCCCTACCCATCCGGGAAGCTGCATATGGGTCATGTACGCAACTATACGATCGGGGATGTGTTATCTCGTTACCATCGCATGCGCGGTTACAATGTTTTACAACCCATGGGATGGGACGCTTTCGGACTGCCGGCAGAAAACGCTGCAATGCAAAACAAGGTTTCTCCAGCGCAGTGGACTTACGACAATATTGACTACATGCGCATGCAACTCAAAAGCCTCGGACTGGGTATCGATTGGGACCGTGAACTCGCGACTTGCGACCCCGGATACTATCACTGGAATCAGTGGCTGTTTTTACGCATGCTGGAAAAAGGGCTTGCATACCAGACCACAGGCACAGTCAACTGGGATCCGGTAGATCAAACTGTTCTTGCCAATGAACAAGTAATTGATGGTTGTGGCTGGCGTACAGGCGCGCCGGTTGAAAAGCGAGAAATCCCGATGTACTACCTGAAAATCACCGCTTATGCCGATGAGCTGCTGGAAGCGCTGGATACTCTGCCCGGTTGGCCGGAACGTGTAAAAACCATGCAGGCGAACTGGATAGGCAAGAGTCACGGTGTAGACATTACTTTTCCGGCCGATACGGCATCCGGAACGCCACAGGATTTGAAAGTATTCACTACCCGCGCGGACACGTTGATGGGCGCTACTTACGTTGCAATCGCTGCTGAACACCCCATTGCAACACATGCCGCCAAAGACAACCTGGCACTGCACAATTTTATTCAGGAATGCAAACTTGGCGCGACCAAGGAAGCAGATCTCGCAACTCAAGACAAAAAAGGGATGGACACCGGCCTGTTCGTCATCCATCCACTCAACGGCAAACGACTGCCAATCTGGATCGCAAACTATGTTCTGATGGGATATGGCGAGGGTGCTGTCATGGCAGTTCCCGCACATGATGAACGTGACTTTGAATTTGCCAATCAGTATGCTTTACCGATCAAAGCCGTTATTAAACCGACCAATGAGGATCTACAACTACCGTTGACCGAAGCTTACGTCGGTCAGGGTATTACATTCGACTCAAATGAATTTTCCGGGCTTGAATTCCAGGCCGCTGTTGATGCAATTGCTGCCGCATTAACTGGTAAAGGACTAGGCAACAAACGCGTACAATATCGTTTGCGTGATTGGGGCATCTCACGTCAGCGCTACTGGGGATGCCCTATTCCATTAATTCACTGTGAATCCTGCGGTATCGTTCCAGTACCGGACGATCAACTGCCGGTCGTTCTGCCAAGGGATCTGGTGCCGGATGGCTCTGGCAATCCACTCGGCAAAACATCATCTTTTTATGAATGTATCTGCCCCAAGTGTAGCAAAGCCGCCCGCCGGGAAACGGATACCATGGATACTTTTGTCGATTCTTCCTGGTACTACGCCCGTTATACCTGTCCCGATCAGAGTTCAACTATAACCGATGAGCGCGCGAATTACTGGTTGCCTGTCGATCAATATATCGGCGGCATCGAACATGCGATTTTGCATTTGCTGTATTCGCGTTTCTGGAGCAAGGTCATGCGTGACATGGGTTTGCTTAAAATCGATGAACCCTTTACCAATCTTCTAACACAGGGCATGGTTCTCAACGAGATTTTTTACCGTAAAAATGATAATGGGCGCATATCCTATTTCAATCCCGCCGAAATAGAGATTCAATATGACGAAAGCGGCAAGCGCAGCGGTGCACATCTGCATGCTGATCAGCAGCCCGTTGAATCCGGCGGAATTGGCACCATGTCAAAATCCAAAAACAATGGTGTCGATCCTCAACAGCTGGTCGAGGAATATGGTGCAGATACGGCACGACTGTTTATGATGTTTGCAAGCCCGCCAACACAAACACTTGAATGGTCGGACACAGGTGTCGATGGTGCATATCGCTTTCTTAAACGTCTCTGGAAACAGACATACAATCATGTCAAACAAGGTATTGTTCCCGTTGATCCGGACTTGAACGCTGATGCGTCAACCGAACTCAAAGCGTTGCGTTTTCAACTGCACCATACCATTACTAAAGTCAGTGACGATCTGGAACGACGTCACACTTTCAATACGGCAATCGCCGCCGTAATGGAACTGATGAACAATCTTGCCAAAACCCAGGATTCTGACCCTGCAACCCGTAACGTAATGCAGGAATCACTGGAAAACATCGTTTTGATGTTATCTCCAATTGTGCCCCATATCTGTCATGTTCTCTGGCGTGAACTCAAACCTGGCACAGAGCTGCTTGACCAACCCTGGCCCCAGGCCGACCAGGCTGCAATGATTCAGGATGAAATTAAGTTGATAGTCCAGGTTAACGGTAAACTTCGTGGACAAATCCATGTTTCAAAACAGGCAGATCAGGCAACCATTGAAAAAACCGCTCTCGACAATGAACAAGTCGTTAAATTCATTGAAGGCGCTGCCATCAAAAAAATTATCGTCGTACCGGGCAGACTGGTAAATATCGTTATTTAACAAACTGTATTATCTACTACAATAGCGTTACTTATCATTCACATACAAGCACAGCAGCAAATTATTGTAACCACACTGAACAGAAATAGCCGCTCGAACATGAATGAAAAAATACTTTCGCCTATTTCTGTTTCCAATCCGGGCAGACTGCCATACTATGTTTTGGTGTAATAAGCGTTACACAAAGGAATCTCAGCTACGCAACAAGCATTCTTCATACCAAATGTAAAATTTACGGCAGAATCATCCCGTTAATATACAAATAATCATTGCCAGGCAAACACTAGAATAAATCATTACCACAAACAATCCATGAGACGTCAAGCAATGCCATTAAAGACATTTATCAAGGAATTTGGTGTTTTTCTGGGAGAAAAAGAATCACTGCTCGATAAACATTATCAGCATGTTGCGGAAAAAATTGAACTTCACTGGGGCTATGATGAATTCTATCCATTTATCGAAAAGCTGCTTGTCGACTGTAGAGATCGTAAAAGAGCCGGTTTTCCAATTGAAGTTGCATTGGAAATAACCGAGCTTCATAACATTCATGAACGATTATATCCCCCAAAAAACAAAAACTATTGATGAAACCTCAACAATAATTTTTTTCCGTCGCCATCCTCAATGTTTCGCTCGTAACGTTTTTGCCGTTTTTATTGACCGGTTTTAGCCGATCGAATAAATTGACTGCTCGCTGGTGCTTTGACAGCGCGTTCTGTCCATTTCTGAGTAATCATACACAATATCTTCAAAGTACACGTCTGCCGAACTTGCAAGAAGAAACGACAGATTAAAAAATTGCAGCGGAAATCTGCCATGATCGACAGGTTATACTGCCATTCATGCAGCCGGTACGGCCAATACTCACGAATCAGTCGGTATGTTCAACAGTTTCACGCTATAATGTTTCTAGTCGATAGTAAACACAAAGCATACGGCCAATTCAGTAGCATTGAGAAAGTGAACCATGGATGATCGTTACTAAACATCGTGCTGGAATTTCACCGTGTACCACTACGATAATACAACCCTGCTGCAAAAATCGGTTAGATTCCCGGTGATTGGCAAGTACCTCGGTCAGTTATTGGTTATTCTGGCCGCTCTATCGATTGTTCCTCTGGCATTCTCGCTGCTCTTCATGGAATACGACTTCACCGTTCGTTTCATGATCGTTGAGGCCATTTTGCTGGCAACAGGCCTGCCTCTCATGCGGATCAATGCTTCAGCCAATATTCAAACCAACGAAGGTCTAGTCGTTACCGGGTTTATTTTCATACTGTCCCCGCTGGTCATGACGATACCTATGATGGGTAACGGAATGAATTTTATAAACGCATTGTTCGAATCGGTATCAGCCTTCACTACTACAGGACTCTCTGTTGCGACAGAATTACAGCAACAACCGCTGACTTTTCTGTTCGCTCGTGCCTATATGCAATGGATCGGTGGTCTGGGAATTGTTGTTCTGACCATTGCGTTGCTGTTAAAACCGGGCGCGTATCTGAGAAAGCTGATTGAGTTGGATGAGAAGGACGATATTGTCAGTTCAACCCGTACATATGCCCGGCGCATCATGGCGGTTTACATACTATTGACAGTGATCGGTACATGTATCATCTGGATAGCGACTGGCGATCTTTTTAATGCAGTCACGCATGCATTTACAGCAGTATCAACAGGTGGGTTCTCTAATTATGACAACAGTCTGGCCGGTTTACAAAGCTCAATTGCCATGGTGAGTGTTATCTCAGGATGTTTTCTTGGGGCTTTACCACTGCTTCTGTATTTCCGGCTGCACCAAACGGGTTTATCAGCACTTTTCCACGATACGCAAGTCAGAGCCATGGTCTTTTTTGTAGCATGTATCACTATACTGCTTACATTAATATTTCTGTATGAAATCAGGATTCCATTTTCCGACGCCTTATTCCATGCCCTGCTAATCACGATCTCCGCACAAACAACCGCAGGCTTCACTTCGATCGAAATAACACATATCGGCTTGCATGGCATGCTGGTAATTATGGTCGCGATGGTTATCGGTGGCGCACTGGGATCAACCGCAGGTGGTGTAAAACTTTTCCGAATATTGATTTTCTGGCGCGCATTACAGCACATGCTGCGTAAGACGGCTGCAATTCCACATGCTGTGATCAAACCCAGCCTCGGAAGTAAAAATCTTGAAACCGATGAGATTAACAAAGCATTATTGGTCATTCTACTGTTTATCATTACGGTTTTTTTTGCATGGCTGGTTTTTCTGTATTCCGGCCATCAACCGCTTGCTGCTCTGTTTGAAGTCGTTTCCGCAACGGCTACCGTCGGTCTTAGCAGTGGCATCACAGACAGCGAACTTTCGTCATATTTAAAATTAGTGTTATGTGCCTGCATGTTGCTCGGCCGCCTTGAATTTATCGCGTTGTTGATATTAGTCTACCCATCAACATGGACCATCAGGAGAACCAACGCATGAGACTAGTTTTTATCGGCGCCAGCAGCATCACCATAGCCACAGCCCGCAATCTAAGCAAACAAGGCCATGATGTGATCATTGTCGAAGCAGACTTAGAAAAAATTGAAACGGTATCCGAACAAATCGACTGTGGATTCATTCACGGCGATGGCACGCGCCCAGACATCTTAAAAGAAGTCGATCCTGAAAACACAGAAATTATTTTCTGCTTTACCAGTAATGATCAATCCAATATTATCGCCAGCCTCGTTGCACGCTCGCTCGGATTTAAAAAAACAGTGACTAAACTTGAAGATCCGGAATTCGATCATATCGCCATCGAACTAGGCCTGGAAAGCCTAATCGTACCGTCAAGAACAATTGCAAATTATCTTGTTGATATGACTGAAGGACGCAATATTCTGGAAATCACGTCTATAATCAAAGGTGATGCCAGAATATTTTCATTTGTAGTTCAGGAGTCATTCGAAGGTGAATTAGAGCAGCTGTCACTGCCCGATACGAGCCGCATTGTATGTATTTACCGGGAAGACGAGTTACTGCTGCCGACTCAAGATACCCAAATCCGGTCAGGCGATGAAATCGTGCTGATTACTCATCAGCGTGAACTTGCCAGCCTGCATAAACGATTTAGTCAGCACAAACAGCGTCAGTCAGTCTGAGCAGATTTCGAAATAATTGTCAGCATCTGCCCGGTAGTCACATACGCACCTTCCTGACAAGATATCTGCTGCACCGTTCCATCACTGACAGCCTCAACGGTAAACTCCATTTTCATGGATTCAATGACAATCAGTGGTGTTCCCACCGTTACATGCTGCCCTTCTTGCACCAAAACTTTCCAAACTGTACCGGTAATATGCGAACCGATGGCTACACTGCCTTCCGGAAGATCAAGCTCGCTTTGCGCATTGGATTCGTCAAGACTGTCTTCATTCAATTCACTTGAGTATTCTGATTGACCAGTAGCACGCCAGTGTTCGCGTTCAGCTTCAAATGCGGCCTGCTGGCTGTCTTTAAACGCCTGTATCGTGGTATTGTGTTGCTGCAGGAATTGATTGTATTGTTTCAGGCTAAATGTGGATTCCTCGATGCGCAGTTTAAATTTTCCTGTAATAAAATCGTTACGGATTTCAAGTAATTCGCTTTCACTGACGGGATAAAAACGTATCTGATCGAAAAAACGAAGCAACCAGGGTTTCCCATCCTTAAAGTCGTCTGTTTGACGATATCGATTCCACATCTGGACTGTACGCCCAACAAATTGATAGCCGCCAGGTCCTTCCATTCCATAAACGCATAAATAAGCACCACCGATGCCAACTGCATTCTCCGGGGTCCAGGTTCTGGCAGGATTATACTTCGTTGTAACCAGGCGATGACGCGGATCAATGGGTGTAGCCACTGGTGCGCCAAGGTACACATCACCTAATCCAAGTACAAGATAACTGGCATCGAAAACTATATGTCGTACGGTCTCGGTGTCTTCAAGCCCGTTAATTCGCCGGATAAATTCAATATTACTCGGACACCATGGTGCATCACTACGTACGGATTGCATATATTTTGCGATTGCCAGCCTGGTGGCCCGGTCATCCCATGACAGTGGCAAATGCACAACGCGTGACGGTATTTCAAGATCATCCATTGCTGGCAATTCGGCTTCCGCTTTGATCAGACTTGACAGCAGCTTATCACGAGACAGAACTAGTGAATCAAAATGCACTTGAAGTGACCGTATGCCTGGTGTCAAATCAATAATGCCATCAAGCCCGCCAGTATCTATAGCTTGCTGCAACGACAACATTAATGCATGGACACGCATTCTCAAATTGATATCGAGTACAACTGGTCCATACTCTATCAGCAGGTAGCGATCACCCGATTGTCGATAAACAACAGCCGGTGACTGATCACTCTCCGGTATGCTGTGTATCATCGGACTGTCAAGTAACAATGGCTGAGACGGTACCAGGATGTGCTTCGGAAAGTCTACCTGTTCAACTGACACATCAAGCTCGCGCGCCATTGCCTCGGCTTGTGTCAACGACAAAGGACAAAAACAAACTGTATCGCCAGGCTTTAGTTGTCCAAGTTTCCACAACTCCGCATGTGCCACCGTCGCAGGGCAGACAAAACCACCCAAACTCGGACCATCCGGCCCCAGAATAACAGGCATGTCGCCGGTAAAATCAACAGCGCCTATCGCATAGGCGTTATCATGAATATTGGATGGATGCAGACCGGCCTCACCGCCATCACTCCGCGCCCATTCCGGCTTGGGGCCAAGCAACCGTATACCTGTACGATTGGAATTATGATGCACAGTCCATTCAGCGGTAAAAAAGGTTTGCATGTCCTTTTCAGTAAAGAAATCCGGAGCGCCATGCGGGCCGTACAGCACACCAATAACCCAATGATCCGTATAAAGTGGAATATTTGCATCCTCCAGATAGCGCGGCTGATGCCTGTCTGCTTTCTCAATTTGCAATACATCGCCGCTGCGTAGCACACGCCCCGCATGCCCACCAAACTGACCCAAGGTAAATGTAGATTTGCTGCCAAGATAATCTACCACCTGAAAACCACACTGGACTGCAAGATAAGCACGGCAGCCGTGGTGCGTAATTTTGCCAAACTGCAGTACTGCACCAGCTTTAACAGAATGAGAACGCCAAAGGGAGAGTGGTTCACCATCCAGATGGACTGCTATCGGTGCACCGGTAATCGCGATAACGCTGTCGCAGTTAAAACGGATTGTCGGACCGGCAAACGTGATTTCAAGTCCGGCCGCATCGCTATTATTGCCAACAAGCTGATTCGCCAAGCGAAAAGCCAGGCCATCCATCGGACCTGACGGTGGCACGCCGATATGCCAGTATCCTAATCGACCCGGATAATCCTGTATTGTGGTTTGCACGCCAGGACTGAGAATATCGACTGTCTGTGCATGATAGTGAAAACCGTTTAGATACCGCGTGCCATAGATACCACCACGAAACGCACTGCTATTGATAACCTGCATCAGGTATTCACGATTGGTCTCGATGCCCTGCAACACAGTTTGTTCCAACGCATGAATTAAACCATCGACCGCTTGCTCACGTGTCGCTGCGTGCACAATCACCTTTGCCAGCATCGGATCATAAAAAGGTGTAACGGTGGTACCGCTGTCCACCCAGGTCTCGACACGCGCGACAGGTGAAAACTGAACGGCAGTCAACATTCCGCTGGATGGCTGAAAATTCTGTGCAGGATTCTCTGCATAAATCCGCGCCTGAATTGCTGTACCTTTAGACCTGATGTTGAACGAATCCAGTTCCGGTAATTCTTCACATGCCTGTCGAATCATCCATTCAACCAGATCGACCCCGGTCACCATTTCAGTAACGCCATGCTCCACCTGAAGACGCGTGTTGACCTCAAGAAAATAAAATTCATTGCTGTGACCATCGACAATAAATTCCACCGTGCCGGCCGACTGGTATTGAACGGATTCACCCAGGCAAACAGCTGCGTTGCTTAATGCCTTGCGCAAATCGTCTGTCAGATTAGGCGCAGGCGTTTCCTCGACAACTTTCTGATTACGACGCTGCATCGAACAGTCACGCTCGCCCAATGCAATCACTTTTCCCCTGCCGTTACCAAAAATCTGAACCTCGATATGCCGCGCATTTTCAATATATTTTTCCAGGAAAATACCGGCATCGCTGAAATTATTTTGCGCCAGGTAGCGGACAGCATCATAGGCATCGACCAGTTCTTTTTCATTCCAACACAATCTCATGCCAATACCGCCACCCCCAGCAGTACTTTTCAACATCACCGGAAAACCAATATGTGCGGCAGCATGCATTGCTTCATCCAAATCTTCCAGCAAACCGGTTCCAGGCAGCAATGGCACATTATTTTGCAAAGCCAGTTCGCGGGCAGTGTGCTTAAGACCAAAAACACGCATTTGATGTGCGGTCGGCCCGATAAAGCGGATATGATGTGATGTGCACTGATCGGCAAAATCCGCGTTTTCGCTTAAAAAGCCATATCCCGGATGTATTCCTTGCGCATGCACCTGCTGCGCCACTGCCAGGATTTTATCTGTTCGCAAATAGCTGTCTGCCGCAGCACCTTCACCGATGCAATACGCCTCATCCGCTTCAGTCACATGCCGTGACAATGCATCTGCTTCTGTGTAGACAGCGACGCTGCTTACGCCCATACGACGAAGGGTACGAATAATGCGACTGGCAATCGCGCCTCGATTAGCAATCAATACTTTGTCAAACATTGTCTGCTCCTTTTTTGAAAATACACACACCGCAAATAACTGATCAATCCCAGATCAACAGACGAATAGGCGTTGGATTATAGGCATTACAGGGATTATTAAGCTGCGGACAGTTTGAGATCAACACCATTACATCCATCTCCGCACGCATTTCAACATATTTACCAGGCGCGGAAATACCATCGACAAACTCTAGCCTGCCACCCTCGGTAACTGGCACGTTCATAAAGAAATTGATGTTACTTGGCAAATCACGCTTGCTCATTCCAAGCTGCTCACACAACGGATCATGAGAGAGAGCATGCAAAAAATTATCGCGACAATTGTGCATGGGATATTTATCCAAGGCATAGCGTACAGTGTTGCTTTCTGCTGCACAGGCACCGCCGAGTGTATCGTGTCGTCCACACGTATCGGCCACTATTGTCAGCATGACATTGCTGAAATTTGAATATAGCTTGCTCCCTGTAGTCAGATAAAGTTTGTTTTGTTCACGTATGGTATCGGAGGCACTGTACCGTTCAAGTGCATGATGGACATTGAAAAATAGCGTGTCAACGGCTTGATTGCCCTCCAGATCGACAATCCGGAAAGTCTGACCGGTTTTCACCTGTTTTACCCAGGGTTCTCCAGCCGAACAGATTTCATCAATAATAGCGTGCGCAGGATCCAGTTTACTTTCTGTCAGACTGTTTTGTTGATGCTGTCCGTTCATACTTCACCTCCACCAGATTCGTAAAACCGTTGTGTATTCTGAAATCCCCGTGTATTTTCGGGAATTTTATTGCAATTTTCAAAAGCACCGGCTGGCGTGACATACAATGACAAACCAATAGCGCCTGGCTGATACTTATCTGCTGGATTCAGCGGGTGCGGTGCAGCTGAAAGCACCACCAGAGTTTTCATTTCGAAACTCAGATCTACATAATCACCAGCCCTACTGTTTCCGGATTGAAAAGTCAATTCTCCTGAATGATTTGCCGTTACCTTACTGAAGAAATTTATGTTGGATACAATATCACGCCGCCCCATTCCCCACTTGCCGAGTTCCAGCAACATGTTATCCATGCCATTGCGATACATGCGATTGCGATGTTCCTGGTAGCGCGCAACTCCGTATTGCTTACGTACCTGTTCCGCATCACTGATTCCGCACACGGTATCATGCCAGCCAACAGTGTCTTTCGTAATACAACAAAATATCCGCCCCATATCGGAATGACAGGCATGGCCCTGAGTCAAATAAAACGTATGCTGGGATTTAAGTGTATCCGCCATGTTATACCGTTCCAGTCTTTCTTCCTGGTTATAAAACAATACGGCCGCATTGGCGCCCCCATCCACGTCAGTCAAACGCAGCGTCATTCCACGACGTACTAGGCCGGACCAGTGGCACCCACCCGGCACGACTTCTTTCCAGACAAAATGCAGATTTTGATTCATTATCGCCTCCTTGATGAATATTGATTGCATACGCAGCTCAATAACATATTGATTTTGAAATAAATATGGATACACTCAGATGCTGAGTGAAAATGTGAACAGCTTGTTTCTGAATTTAATTCTGGCGAATTTTTTGAACCAGAATATACAGTGTCGTTACACTCAGTATGCTGCCCAGCACCAGTGGTATTGCCCAAAGCTGCCACCAGGGCGCGTTCTCTGAAACCGCATAAGTGCGCGGCCAGGCAATATTGATAAGTTCAAACAGCGACCAGGCAAATGCAGCACAATTGATTACCAGTCCCCAGGCACCAAGTTTAAGTTCGCCAAGTGCGGGATTCCAGCGGCCCGTCAGGCGGGTAAAAAGACCAACGCCGGTAGTCATGGCAAACATCGCGTATAGCCCGCCAGTACCAAATGCAATCACTGTAGCCACAGCACCGTCATTTAATCCCAGCAATAATCCCAGACCGGAAAGGGTGACTGTAAAAAGAACGGCATTGCGCGGGACTCTGTCTGCCGTCACATGACTAAGAAATGCCGGCATATTTCCCTCGCGCGACATTGAGAAAACAATACGTGAAGTGTATTTAACGACCGACGCACCACATGCGAGAAAAGCGATCATTACAATACCCGAAAACGGTTTGCTTACCCAGTCTCCAAAACTACTTGCAATCAGTGGTGTGACAGGATCGGCTGTTTTGCTGGTAGTCGCCAGCACTTCATGATCGAAAGACAATATTAATGCGGATGAATTAAACAACACAACGGCACCGACGGCGCTTAATGCAAAGAAGATAGCACGCGGAACCATTCGTTTTGGCTGGTGCGTTTCTTCTGCCGTTGTAGAACACGCATCAAAACCGATAAACGCCCATCCTGCAATGGCCAATGCCGCCAGAAACGCCGCCGTTTCTGTTGGAGCGCTGCCTGTCCCCATATGCTGAAACAACTCTGTAAAACCATACTGCCGAAAAAACAAAAACAGTAACAGCGCAATACCAAATGACCCAATTACCTCTGCGTAAACGCCAAGCGCTATTAATGTCTTAAAAATATTGACATGAACAAGATTGAGCACCATGCAAATCAGCAGAAAAACTGCCCCCCAGATCACCATGGAAACACCGCTGTTATCGAGCGCGCCCCAAAAGGTTGCTAGCCAGACACCGCCTGTATAAGCGGTAGTCGTCAGCATGGCGATGGTTGAACTGACATAAATAACACCCGCATACTGGCCAGCCGTAACACCGCCGAGCTGTCTTGCCCACTTATAGGCACCGCCAGCTATCGGAAACTGCGATGCCAGTTCAGCATAAACGGTCGCCACCAGCAGTTGCATGACCAGGCATATTGCCAGCGCAGCGAACCAGCCGCCCCCGGTAACAACAGTCTGTACACCTATAATGGCATACAAACCCACTACCGGTGATACAACCGCAAAACCCATGGTAAAACTGTGCCAGACGCTCATGCTGCGGTTGAGTGTATCCACATCCGAGCCTGGATATTTATCGTCAGTCGTCAAACGATTTTGATGAGATGAAATTGACATAACGGAAACTCCTCAAATCACGATATCAGCCGGGAATTAACACAAACACATGCTCGCGTTAATTCGGTAGTCACACATATTAATAAGCCATGTGTGCTTAACCTCCCGGGCTTTTATCCCTCCGTGGAGTCTCGTTATTTATTGATGAGACCGGAAACTCTCGAACCAGCCATTTCATGTAATTTTCTCTAAAATACAATTACATGAAACCGGAACCCTAGTTTCACATATATTTAGACTAGCAAAATCTTAGAAAATGATCAAGCCTATTTAAAAAACTGTTTCAATTGAGCGAAAAAAACGATCATCTATCGTTTATATTCACATATCAAATAAGACCGGCTTCATGTGCCTGCTGATCGGCATGATAACTGGAGCGCACCAATGGCCCGCATGCGGCATGTGTAAAACCCAAATCCAGCGCTGCATCTTCAAACATTTTAAATCCTTTAGGGGTGACGTAACGATGAACAGGCAAGTGTCCTATACTCGGTTGCAGGTATTGCCCGATTGTCAACATTTCTACTTTGTGCGCACGCAAATCGCGCATAACCTCGATAATTTCCTCGTCAGTCTCGCCGAGACCCACCATTAATCCCGATTTGGTTGGAATATTTGAAAAACGATCTTTAAAATTCTTCAACAGTTTCAATGAATGCATGTAATCAGCACCTGGACGACACTGCTTATACAGTCTTGGCACAGTTTCCAGATTGTGATTCAACACATCCGGTGGACAGCTGGCGAGTTTTTCTAGTGCAACGTCCAGCCTGCCCCTGAAATCAGGTACCAGTATCTCAATTTTTGTTTGTGGTGCATATCGTCGTATTTCGCCGATACATTCAGCAAAATGCAGCGCACCGCCATCACGTAAGTCATCACGATCAACACTGGTAATCACAACATAATTCAATTTTAATGCTGCAATTGACTGCGCCAGATGTAACGGTTCATCCGAATCAGGGGGCTTAGGCCGACCATGGGCCACATCACAAAACGGGCATCGCCTCGTACAAAGATCTCCCAAAATCATGAACGTAGCAGTACCCTTGCCAAAACACTCACCGATATTGGGGCAGGAAGCTTCCTCACAAACCGTGTGCAGCTTTTGTTCTCTCAAAATCCGCTTGACTTCATTAAACTTCTGGCTATTTGACGAACGCACCCGAATCCATGGTGGTTTACGCAAAATTTCATCGCGTGTTTGCGGACTAATCTTGACAGGATTACGCGCTGTTTTATCAACGCCTTTCTGACGTATTTCAGAAGTCATAACGGTATATCATTTCCTTTTATTTATTTAACAAGTTCTTTCTGTAAATATTCTGACAGCTTGCGACTTAACACATCAAGTCCGTCTTTGACACCTTGATCTTTTGTCCGTGTTACCGCCAAGCCAGCATATCCACACGGGTTAATTCTCGAGAACGGTTTCAGATCCATATCAACATTCAATGCAATACCGTGGTAACAATAGCTTTTTTTTATTTTCAATCCCAGTGAAGCGATTTTAGCCGCCCCTACATATACACCGGGCATATCAGCACAGCCATACGCCTTGATTTGATATTCATTCAACATATGAATTACGGCTGTTTCCATTCTTCTGACAAGATCACGTACAGTCAGATTCAGTCGTCTGATATCCAAAAGCAGATAAGCGATGAGTTGACCAGGACCGTGATAAGTGATCTGCCCTCCTCGATCTGTTTTAATCACATTAATGTTACTGTCAGCCAGCAAATGCTCGGGTTTTCCTGCAATACCCTGTGTATACACTGCTGGGTGCTGTAATAGCCAGATTTCATCGCTGGTCTGCGAGGTTCGTGTATTTGTAAAATCTTTCATCGCCCGCCACGAAATCTCATAATCGATCACGCCCATATACCTCACGGTAAACCACGAACCTCGATGTGTAACTGCATTCAAGGCAGTTTGCATGTCGACCGCCATTTCACAATACCAAAGACACCATTGGATGATCGGTTAATGCATAATACAATTGATCTAACTGATGTCGTGATGTAGCGCGAATAGTACAGGTGATACTAAGATAGTTTCCTCCCTTGCTGGCACGAATTTCCATGGTATTTTCATCGAAATCAGGCGCATGTTGCTTGACGATCTCCAAGGCGACCCGAACCAAATCATGTTTTGCCTTGCCCATGATCTTAATCGGAAACTCGCATGGATATTCAATTAATGATTCTTCATGCATATCTATCATTATTGCTCGCAATGAAGCCCATGCCAATCAGCACGTTAAACCACCTCGCATATGCGTAGCCTTGTATTGCTGATAAAACTGATGCAATTGTCTGAACATAGCGCCGGGACTGCCGGTACCGACAGATTGCTCATTTAACCGGGTAACTGCCATAATTTCCCTCGTTGAAGAAGTCAGCATAATCTCCTCTGCAGAAAATAATTCATCTTCAGAAATTTCTCTCACTTCATGAATGACATGATTTTCTGCGACCAGTTCAAGCAGCACATCATACGTAATACCTGGAAGCATCAAATGGCTTTTAGGCGGTGCCAGCAATACTTGATCTTTGACAACAAAGATATTGCTGGCTGAACCTTCAGTCAGGAAACCGTCCCGAATAAGAATTGTTTCTGCAGCACCTGCATCGACCGCAATCTGGCGTAACAATACATTTGGGAGCAGTGAAATGGATTTGATATCGCAGCGAATCCAGCGGTTATCACTGGCCGTGATCGCTGCCACGCCTTTTTCCAGTGATTCTGGTAGCGGAGGCAGCAACGGATTACTCATCATAAAAACAGTGGGTGGCACATCGGGGAAAGGATGGTCACGTTTGGCTACACCCCTGGTAATATGAAGATATATGGATTGATCGTCACCTGCATTTTTGTCTACAACCTGTCCTATCAAATCACTCCATTGTTCGGTGGTATAAGGGTTCTTGAGACGAATACCATCCAGACTGTGCTGCAGTCGGTGCAAATGTTTATCCAACCGAAATGGTCGACGAGAATAGACAGGGATGACTTCATATACGCCATCACCAAAAATAAAACCCCGGTCCAGTACAGAGATACTAGCCTTTTCGATTGGCATAAACTGCCCATTTAAAAAAATCATACCTGGCCTTTATAATTACCTAAACTGTATACGCATCGGAACGGCTAATTAAACAGCAGCATAAGACTATCCCACGCGCGACCGATAAAATTTCCTAGCTCTACATCTTCCAGCGCAACCAATGGATAACTTTCGACCAGTTAACCGTTTAAAGTAAATTTTACCGAACCAACCACTTGCCCTGCATTTACCGGCGCAATCAATGGCTGCTTGTATTCCATTGTAGCTTTGAGATTATCCGCCTGCCCTTTAGGTATGGAAAAATAAACGTCGCTGTTAAAACCAGCTTTCAACGCATCCTGAGAGCCTTTCCACAATTCGATCGAAGTCAGCACTTCCCCTTTTTTATATAAATGCACAGTATCGTAAAACTGGAAACCGTAGTTCAACAAACGCTGGCTTTCCATACTGCGCGCATTGGCTGATTTCGTTCCCATTACTACCGAAATCAGGCGTCTTTTATCACGTTTTGCAGAAGTAATCAGACAATAACCGGCGGATTTCGTCCAGCCGGTTTTCATACCATCCACATGTGGATCCAGCCATAGCAGCCGGTTTCGGTTTGGCTGTGTTATATTGTTATATGTATATTCTTTAAGTGAATACAATGGATAAAAGTCTGGAAAATCGCGAATTATGGCCGCTGCCAGCAAGGTCAAATCATGCACGGACGTGTAGTGGTCGGAATCAGGCAAACCTGTGGTATTCATAAAATGCGTATTTTTCATACCAAGGCGTTGCGCTTCCTGATTCATCATTTGTACGAAAACTTCCTCGGATCCCGCTACTACCTCAGCCAACGCAATACATGCGTCGTTACCGGACTGTACTATCATACCTCGAATCAGCTCGTTAACTGTCACTGTCTTATTAGGTTCGATAAACATGCGCGACCCGATCATACGCCAGGCCCTGTCTGAAACAGGCACCACCTGATCGTGCTGTATGCGATTCTGCTTCAGCGCTGTAAAAACGATATAAGCCGTCATCAACTTGGTTAAGGAAGCTGGCTCAACGCGCTCGTGCGGATTCTGGCTGGCCAACACCTGACCGGATTGATAATCCGTAAGCATATAAGCTTTGGCTGCAATCGAAATCTCGGGTTGCTGAGCTGAAACTGCAACAGAAAATATTGACAGCAGTAACACAGCCAGAAGAGGCAACAATGGGAATAAAAAGC
The DNA here is from genome assembly GCF_900110145.1 of Nitrosomonas marina. Classification (GTDB taxonomy): domain Bacteria; phylum Pseudomonadota; class Gammaproteobacteria; order Burkholderiales; family Nitrosomonadaceae; genus Nitrosomonas; species Nitrosomonas marina. The sequence goes on from NZ_FOCP01000002.1 coordinate 186,980, forward strand.
GATTCATGAATTTTTTCGGAAAATTCTAATTATAGCTCGCTCTTGATATTTCATAAACTAGCCTTCGTCAAATATAATAAAATTTCAAACACTCTCCTTAAAGCATTTATTGACGTTTTCTTGTCAAATCGCTAAAACAGTTTCAACAAGCTATGCATAAGCAATCGGTTGACTGTTCGGTATGAACTGCGCCCCAAGCAAATAAGGCGATGAGCGTAGCGTCATACTGTGAATGTGTTACTCTTTTTGATCCGGTTGATGTTTTAAAAAGTAATCATGAGAAAAAAAGCTGCTATTTTTCACGGCCTTGGTGGTTCAAGTAAAAGTTTCTGGATTCCCTGGCTGAAAACTGAATTGGAAAAGCACAAATTTGATGTATGGACGCCTTCGCTATCCGACTGCTCAGGCTTCGATGAATTGGATAAATGGGTCGAAGAAATCATAACTCGAACGTCCTGCCGAAATTTTGATCTGATGATTGGCCATTCAGCAGGGGGACCATTAATTTTAAGACTGCTTTCCCAGAGCGGTTTTACCGCGAAACACACAATTTCTGTTGCTGGATATATTAAGCCACTTCACGGGGCACCACCGAATGATACAACCTATCCAGCAGGATTTTGCGTTGATACCATAAGGACAAATAGCCGCATGCTGACTTTTATTCATTCCGACAATGACCCATGGGATTGTGGGCATGAACAAGGGGAATTTATGCGGAAAACCCTTGGCGGCACTTTGGTTGTTATATCTGGCGAAGGTCATTTTGGTTCAGAATCAATGAAGCAGCCATATGCTGATTTTCCGCTGCTTTTGCAACATTGTTTGCTTGATCAAGACCACGAATCAGGCAATATCGATTGTGCTCCCCAAAGCATCGGGTAGCCTATCTGCTGTCTGGTTCCCTGCTTTTCTTTATTGTTTTTGTTTAACTGACCCCAATTTGCATCTGTCGGTCATTCAGGTAACATTCAGGTTTTTTCAAGTATCATCGGCAGGAGTCTGTACCTGACACACTCATGGACAATAACATGCCATCTTCAAAACTAATAAGAAAAAGCAGTACTAATTCAGTGCTGATAAATCCTGATAGTGCGATATTATGTAATAAATGATGATCAACACCCCAATTGATTTGTAAGTGATAAAATTTCGAAAGCATGGCAACCGAACCGTACCGTTAATATTTCTTAACTATTCATTAATACTATACTCACCCTAAAGGCCTAATGCAGACCATGCAGACCTTTCTATTGCGACAATTTTTATTCTTTTTTTTTCTCATATCTCTTTCGGCACCATTATCAGCCCAGGAATTATCCATCTGGACCATTAAGGAACTGCAGGAGCTGGGATTGCAGGCTAATGGGCTGGTCCAGGCTGCGCGCTCGCAGATTGATATGGCCGAAGCTGATGTGATCAGCGCCCGTGCGTTTCCAAATCCCAAGGTCAGTGTTGAAGCAGGTCCACAAAGCAAGCGGTTACCAGCTTCGGTCACTGGCCCGTCTGACAACCAACGTGAAGTCAAAGTCAGCCAGCCGATCGAGAATCCTTTTCTGCGATCTGCACGCATCGGCTCAGCTGAAGCACTTGTTGATGCAAGGCAAGCGAGTTTAAATCAGGTTCGTGCCGATTTAGCCGCTCAACTGCGCATTCGCGCTTATGAATTATTGCTGCGCCAGGAAGAGGCGCAGATGGAAACGAGCATCTACGATTTGATGAAAGAAATCTACCGACGCATCAAAGTCAGCGTTGATGTTGGAGAAACCGCTCGTTTTGAACTCATTCGTGCTGAAACCGAGGTGCTCAGCGCGGAAAACCGTATGGAAGCTGCAATGTTGAATGCAGAGCGCGCAAGGGTTGCATTGGTCCAACTGACAGCGGGAGCGCTTCAAAGCAATTTTACAATCAATGCATCGCTGAGTGATCCAGTCGAATTTCCACCGTTGGAGCAATTGCGCCAGGAAATTGTACAGGCCAACCCTGATATTCAGCGTCTGGAGGCTGAACAAAACAGCGCCAATCTTCGTATTGATCAGCAGAAAGCTTCCGTTTTACCTTCCGTGAGCGTTCTGTTTACTAATTTTCAGGATCGCCAGTTTATGTCGAACACCGCCGGCGTCAGCCTCGAAATTCCGTTATTCTATCGCCGACGCGGCGAAATAGACAATGCCATTTATGATTCGGCACGCATTCGCAACACGCTTGATTATCGGCGTTTTGAAATTGGCCAGCAACTGGAATCCGCCTGGCAAGCAAAAGAAATCGCACGCCGCAGAGTTGAAATGTTTGAAGGCGGCATCGTTACAGAGGCGGAACTGGCACTGAGCATAGCACAGACGGCCTACCGACTTGGCGAACGCGGATTTATCGAAGTACTGGATACTCAACGTGTGTTGCGTGGTGTGCTCGGTGATTTGTTACAAGCCCGCTTTGAATTACAGTCTGCTGCTGCAGAAATAGATCGACTACGCGCCCATTATCCCAAGGAGCACACCATCGAATGAAATCCCCGATCCGTTTATCAATCTGTTCCCTGTTCGTTGTTTTTCTTTTCATCGCTTGCAGTAACGGCGAAGATGATAACAGTAAAGACGCCAATAGCAATGCTAACAACGTGCCCACCGGAATACCTGATACTGAGGAGTCAGGCAAAACAGACCTGATTACCCTCAGCGAAGCGATGACGGTGGGGATCGAAACCAAAGCACTCAATCTAACTAATCTTGCTGATAAAATTCAGGTACCCAGCCATATCAAAGTCAATGAGCAACAGTTAATCCGCGTCGGCGCGAACGTCACAGGACGTATTGTCGAAGTAAACGTTGAATTAGGCGACAGTGTTGATGCCGGTACGACACTTGCCAAGCTATCAAGCCCTGAATTGACTACCGCCCAACTAGCATATCTTCGCGCGCACTCTATGACGGTTTTAAATGAACGCGCAGCAAAGCGCGCGAAACTATTGCTGGATGCTGACGTAATTGGCACAGCGGAACTGCAACGCAGAGATGCCGAACTACAGGTTTCACGTGCTGAACTCAGCGCGGCAAAAGACCAGTTGCGCCTATTGGGTGTTTATGAAAATGCTGTCAGCGACTTGGTCAAACGTGGACAGATACTTCCTTCTGTCGGCATTTCATCTCCTAAAAGCGGCATAATCATCGAACGTAACGTGGTAGCCGGTCAAGTAGTGCAACCATCTGACCAGCTTTTCAAAGTCGCTGACTTATCGACTGTCTGGGCGGTTGGTGACGTACCGGAGCATATTGCCAGCAATGTGATGGCCGGCCAGCATGTTGAAATTCAAGTCCCTGCGCTGGGCAATATAGTTTTAGATGCGCTGATCATATATGTCTCAGATACTGTCAATCCCCAAACAAGAACAGTTATGGTACGAACTGTCGTCGAGAATCAGGATCGCAAACTCAAGCCTGGCATGCTTGCATCCATGCGCATCATAGAAACCCCGCAGGAACAGCTTGTGATACCTGAATCGGCGGTTGTACGTGAATTAAATAAAGATTATGTTTATCTAGACAGGGGAAACTATTCCTATTTACGCGTACCGGTTGAACTGGGGCCGGAAATTGGCAATTTGCGTCCTGTCATATCAGGGCTTTCAGTCGGACAACAAATTGTAGTTGATGGTGCTTTCCATATAGATAGCGAACGCAAGCTCGATAGAAAGGAATAACTCATGTTGTCATCCATTGTACAGGCCATGCTTAAGCAGCGGCTTCTTGTCGTTATTATTGCCCTTATTTTGGTAGCTTTCGGTTTACGGGCAGCCACGAAACTTTCAGTCGATGCTTTTCCAGATGTCACCAATGTACAGGTTATCGTTGCCGCACGTGTAGAAGGCCGCAGTGCGGAAGAAATCGAGCGCTTGGTAACAATACCCGTGGAAATAGCCATGACAGGTCTGCCCGGCCTTGTTGAGATGCGTTCCCTGAACAAAAGCGGGTTAACCATTATTACACTCGTATTTACCGATGATACGGATGTCTATTTTGCGCGGCAGCTTGTTATGGAGCGTTACATAGGGGTGGTTGATCAACTGCCGGTAGGTGTAGTAACGGAGTTGGGACCGGTAACCACAGGACTGGGCGAAATTTATCAATATACACTGGACCACCCTGATGACGGCACACGTGAATTAACCGTGGAAGAATTGATGGAGCGCCGTACGATTCAGGATTGGATGGTACGACCCATGCTGCGCTCGATTCCCGGGGTAGCCGGAATAAATTCATTGGGTGGACACGAGAAGCAATACCAAGTATTTGTTGATCCGGAAAGATTACGATATTACGACCTGACTTTGTCCGACGTTGACGAAGCCTTGGCCAGCAATAACGCAAATGCCAGTGGGAATATTCTCGAACTGCATGCAGAACAATACCTGATTCGAACGAATGGATTGATCTCGACTCTCAACGACATCCGAAACATTGTGCTCAGAGAAATCGATGGCATTCCCGTCTTTGTCCGTGATGTTGCTGAGGTGGAATTTGGCGGACCTGTACGCCAGGGTGCACTGATTAAAGGCGGTTACACGGAATCAACAGGTGGTATTGTCATGATGTTGATGGGCGGTAACGCCAAGGAAATCGTCGCCAGAGTTCAGGAAAAGGTTTCTGAAATTAATGAACGCGGCCTGTTACCCGGCGGCTTGCAAGTTGTTCCATTCTACGATCGTTCTGACCTGGTCGATGCAGCGTTATGGACGGTAACCAATGTATTGATTGAAGGCATTATTCTGGTAATTATCGTACTGTTTATCTTTCTGGGCGATGTACGCTCCAGTCTGATTGTTGTTGCAACATTGATTGTCGCACCACTTATTACCTTCATGATAATGAATCATCAGGGTATCTCAGCCAACCTGATGTCACTGGGAGGACTGGCAATCGCCATCGGCCTCATTGTAGATACAACTGTCGTCGTGGTCGAAAATGTCTATCACCGCCTGGGACATGCTGGCACTACCTTAAAAGAAAGACTGCTGGTTATACGGGATGCCGTGGTTGAAATCGGTGTACCCCTTATTTTTGGCATCTGTATTATTATTCTGGTATTCCTTCCTTTGATGACTCTGGAAGGTATGGAAGGTAAAACTTTCAGTCCGTTAGCCTATACGATCGCCATTGCACTGGCGGTTTCATTAATTATTTCGCTTACGTTATCCCCTGTACTTTGCGCCTATGGCCTTAAGGGCGGCGCTGATCATGACACGCCGGTTATCGCGTTTCTCAAAAAACGGTATCAGAATTTATTGAACAAGGCGCTAACGCACGAAAAAACTACTATCCTCGTAGCAATTGGTTTGCTGGTTTCTTCCTTCATGCTGTTTCCATTTTTGGGAACTTCGTTCATCCCGATTTTAAAGGAAGGCGCACTGACGCCCGTCATTATTCGGGCACCTTCTATTTCACTGGAGAATTCAATAAAAATAGAAATTGAGGCAATGAAACGCATCGCCACCGTACCGGGAGTCGAGAGCGCAGTTTCCAGGCTGGGGCGCGGCAAAGAGCCATCCGACCCTGCTGGCCCGCATGAATCGGACCCCATTATCACACTGGACCCGGATTCAGGGCGTACTCAGGATGAAGTGGATGAAGACGTTCGTAAAGTATTGTCAACATTGCCCGGCGTCAGTATTGTCGTCTCTCAGCCAATCGCGCAGCGCGTTGATGAAATGATTACAGGCGTGCGTTCACAAGTTGCTGTTAAGATTTTTGGCGACGACCTCGAGCAACTGCGCCTATTGTCCGAGCAGCTGGCACGAATCATGAGAACAGTCAGAGGCGCCAGGGATATTCGGGTACAACCCTTATCAGGACAGCAATCTCTGGTAATCGATATTAACCGCGACGCTATCGCACGATATGGCATCAACGTTGAAGACGTCAACGATTTAATCAGAACCGTTGGCGGTAAAGAAGTGTCGACCATTTTCGAGAACGAGCGTCGTTTCTCGCTTGTCATGCGCCTACCGCTGGATTTTCGTGACAATGTTGATGCTATTCGGGACTTGTTGCTGCGTACACCCGAGACACTTCCCGGCAATGGCGGCATGGTTCCAGGCGGCGCGTTGATTCCGCTGGAATCTGTTGCCAACATCCAGGTCATTGACGGTCCGGCGCAAATTAATCGGGAATTTTCCAAACGCCGTGTTGTTGTCGGTGCAAACGTTCATGAGCGTGACATGGGTGGTTTTGTCGAGGAAATACAGGAACGGGTAGCGGAAGAAATGAACCTGCCTGATGGTTACTACTTTGAATGGGGCGGTCAATTTGAAAATATGGAGCGCGCAATGGCAACGCTTTCCGTAATCGTGCCTTTAACAATCGCGGCTATTTTCTTTTTGCTCTTTATGCTGTTTAACTCTGTGAAACTGGCCTCACTGATCATTTTGGTGCTGCCTTTTGCTTCAATTGGCGGAATCACGGGCCTGTTCATTTCCGGGGAGTATTTATCAGTTCCCGCATCGGTCGGTTTTATCGCACTATGGGGAATTGCTGTATTAAATGGTGTTGTATTGATCTCGTTTATCCGCGAGCAGCGTGAACAAGGCGCCAGCATACCCGTCTCAGTGGTGCGCGGCTGCGAGCAGCGGTTTCGTCCGGTACTGATGACAGCAACTGTCGCCATGCTGGGACTGGTACCCTTTTTGTTCGCCACCGGCCCAGGCTCCGAAGTACAACGTCCATTGGCAATTGTTGTGATCGGTGGACTGATCACGTCTACTTTGTTGACCCTGGTAGTATTGCCGACACTTTATCGCTGGTTTGATGTCAAACCCAGCAACGAAACAGAAGATGAACCGAATAACTCCTCAAAAACAGACGAATCGCGTCAGTTCGACGCCGGCACACATGAACAACACGGTGAATCAACGCAACAGGTGCAGCATTCCGATACTGCATCGGGAGACACGTCGCCAGATTCAAAAACCACTTGAAAACATATATTTCTCACGTTTGATATATTTCGAAGTAGTTCATTAAAAAGCATACACAATTTAATAAACCCGGATTGATTGAAGAACAATCCGGGTTTATTCCTCAAAAAGAATTGCTTCCGATAGGAATTCTTCATAATATGCCTGAAATCTGAAAAGATAATTAACAATTAAAAAATTTTCAAAATCAGTCTATGAATCATCCTAATGAACAGTTTGTATCAGGCGAATTGACGGTGCGCCCGGTGATGTCATATCGGGATATGGGTGATTTTATCAATGTGCCATGGCTGATTTACGCAGACGACCCGTTGTGGGTACCGCCTCTACGTCTTGAACGACGCTTTCACTTCTCCAAATACAATCCTTTCTTGCAGCATGGTGAATGGCAGGCCTGGGTTGCTTATCATCACCGCCGTCCGGTAGGAAGAATCAGTGCGCAGATCGACACATTGCATCGACAGCGGTATGGCGACGATACCGGGCATTTCGGGCTGCTTGAGTGTGTCAATGACACAAATGTTTTCACGGCACTCATGCTGCATGCCGAAGCCTGGCTGGCTGCGCGGCATACACGACATGTAACAGGACCCTTCAATTTATCCATCAACCAGGAATGCGGTATTCTGGTAAATGGGTTTGATACACCACCTGCTGTGATGATGCCTCATACAGCGTACTGGTATCCGCAGTTGCTTGAGTCGCACGAATACTTCCCCGCCAAAGATTTATTGGCATACAGGATAGCAGTCGATTTTGATCCGCCACCGGTCATGAAGCAACTAATCAAACGCCATGCCGGTCAAATCCAGGTCAGACCCTTAAACCGCAAACAGCTTGCCGCAGAAATGGAGGTGTTGCGGGATATTTTCAATGATGCATGGTCTGAAAACTGGGGGTTTGTACCGTTTACCGAGGCAGAATTCGCCGAACTGGGCAACAGTCTCAAGCATCTGGTGTCCGATGATTATGTCCAGATTGCAGAAGTCAACGGTCAACCTGCTGCATTCATGGTCGCCCTTCCGAATCTGAACGAAGTACTTGCTGAACTCGATGGGCGCCTGTTTCCATTCGGCTGGTTGAAATTGATTAAAAAGCTCAAGCGCCATGAAATCAGAACAGCACGCATTCCTCTTATGGGCGTGCGCAGACAATACCACAATACTACACTAGGAATGGCACTCGCCTGCACCGTTATTGAAGCACCCAAGAAAATCGGTATAGCGCACGGTATTCGCGAAGTGGAACTGTCCTGGATACTGGAAGACAACAAGTCGATGCGCAGTATTCTGGAAAATATCGGCAGTACGGAATACAAACGCTACCGCATTTACGGAAAAACGCTGTGACTGATTTACATAAACCTGTACAAAAAAAATTCACTGCTTTGGTTCTCTCAGCAGATCGAACAGCAGACGACCCAATTACCCGCCAAACGGGCGCGGCTTGTAAAGCTTTTGCATCTGTTGGCGGCCAACCGATGATAATACGCGTACTGGACGCACTCACTGCCTGCAATTTGATTGATGCTGTTGTTTTATGCGGCCCACCCAGGTCCAGATTGAATGACTGCCCTCCCCTGAAAACACGGATAGAATCGGGAGAAATCATCTGGCTACCCAATAAGGACTCGCCCAGTCGCAGTGCAGAATATGGATTCGAACACTTGGCTGCCGATACCCCGGTACTCCTGACAACTGCAGATCATGCACTGCTGACACCACAAATTGTTCAGTATTTTCTGACCGAATCACTCAATGCTGACAGCGATGCAACAGTAGGACTGGTAAAGCAGGCACAGATGACCGCAGTATTTCCAGAAGCCAGACGCACTTACTTTCATTTGCGTGATGGCGGTGTTTGCGGCTGCAATTTATTCACGTTCAATCCAGGCGGACGGGCTCTTGTTGAGTTCTGGCGTTCCGTCGAAGATCTGCGCAAACAGCCCTGGCGTCTGATTGCACGCTTCGTTGAACCCGGTATTGTCCTATCCTATTTATTCAGGAGACTCTCTCTGAATCAGGCACTGCATACCTTAGCCGTCAAATCCGGGGTGTGTGTAACACCCATCATGCTTCCGGATGCACGTGCAGGCATTGACGTCGATAACATCGAAGATCTAATACTTGCCGAATCCATACTCAACAAAGCCACGGTTCCGTTTTACAAACGGAGCTGAGAGTCTTCCAAGCTGCCTTCAAGATTTATCTCGATGAGATATCACACGATTTCTGATAGGATTGCTGCATGAAAATAATAGAGCGTTATGTCGCACGCGAGCTGACAATACCGTTTCTTGTGGTTATTCTGATCCTTGTCGCCTTGTTTGCGAGTTTTAGCAGTGCTCGCTTTCTGGCTGGTTCCGTTACAGAAACACTGGGACTTGGCGCGCTTTTCATGCTGGTGCTGCTCAAAACCCTGATCGCACTCGAGGTATTGATTCCAGTTGCCCTTTATGTGGCCATCATCAGCGGCCTGAGCAGATTGCACAAGGATCAGGAATTAAACGTGCTGCAATCCACGGGAATCAGTGGTAAGCGCATAGTTTCTATCGTTTTGTTGGTAGCGATACCAGTCGGTATCATTAGCGGCTTGCTTTCGGCCTATGTCCGTCCCTGGGCTTATGCCAAAAGCTATTTGCTTGATGCACAGGCAGAAGCGGAACTGAACACCAATCGTTTTCAGGCAGGACGTTTTTACGGAAGTGAACGTAGCGGCAGGGTTGTCTATGTCCATCATAAGGACGAGACCAACAAAACGATGAATGAAGTCTTTCACTATATTAAAAGACCTGACACGCATGAAATCATTATTGCCAAAAAGGCCATGCAAGTACAACCTTCCACAGAAGCAGAGCGTCCTAACATACAATTATCGGACGGGCATATTTATCAACTGACTCACGATGTATCCCGGGACGACAAAATCGCATTTGAAAAAATGACCTATTTTACAGACAGCGAGCTTGCTTTAAGATATCGCCGTAAAGCCGCACCTACAAGAACTCTCTGGAAATCCGAGGAACCCTGGGAAATTGCAGAACTGCAATGGCGTCTGTCACGCCCTGTTTCCACTATCTTGATGGCTCTGGTTGCAGTAGCGTTTATAAAAATCACGCCGCGGCATGACAAGGCAACCAAGACCTATCTGGTCGCTGCCACTGTGTTCGCTGTGTACTATAATTTAAGCGGCCTGGCCAAAAACTGGGTTGAACAGAACGTTGTTGGCACAACACCAGGAATCTGGTGGCTTTATACTGCCATGTTCGTACTATTGCTTCTGTACGCCATGAAACCCGGACAGAAACTTCTATCGATCCGTTAATGCTTATTTTCCGGTATATAGCCACTCAGGTATGCGTTGGTCTGATAATTGCCACCGCTGTTCTTCTGCCATTGTTCAGCTTTTTCGACCTGCTGGACCAGCTCGACGATGTTGGCAAGGGTACGTACCGCACGATTGATGCGTTCATCTATACCATAATGCTGCTGCCGCGACGGTTCATTCAGATCGCGCCGTTTATCGCTTTATTAGGCACCGTCGCTGCGCTGGGCGCTTTGGCCGTAAATTCTGAACTCATCGCCATGCGTAGCGCCGGTGTCTCACCGTTGAAGATCAGCATGGCGCCACTTGCTGTAGGCATTGCCCTGATAGTGTTTATTGCCGGACTTGAACAGTTTGCCGCGCCACAGTTGCAACAAAAAGCCATTTCGAACCGCGCCGTAGCGCTGAATCAAACAGCAGAACTTGGCAAAGGGCTCGGCATATGGACGCGCAACGAGCGGAATATTTTACGCATTGGTCAGATGCTGCATGCAAAAAAAGCAGCTGATGTTGAAATCCTGAATTTTGATCAAGAGAATCTTTTGCAAGCACACATCCATGCTGAGTTTGCTGACATACGCAGTAATGACGCCTGGATTTTGACCAATGTAATCATCAGAAAATTTTCGGAAACGCAAATTCTGCTAACCCGTGCCGAAACATTGAGCTGGCAGTCATTCCTAAAGCCTGAAGATATTGCGACGCTCACCAAGCCACCAGAAAGTTTATCTCCCACTGAACTTGTACGACATGTGGATTTTTTACGCAGCACTGGCCAGGATGCGGATTCGTATGCTCTTGCGTTATGGCGTAAGGCAGGCAGCGCTTTATTAACAATCGCAATGCTGATGCTTTCAATGCCGTTTATATTCGGATCAATACGAGCAGGTCTGGCCAATAAACTGGTAATTGCCGCACTCATCGGCGTTGCGGTTTATTTGCTTGACCAGATTTTTGCTAATGCGGGCCTGCTACTGCACCTCGAACCCGCTGTTGCAGCACTTGCGCCCAGTGCGATATTAATTTTGCTGGCAATCCTGTGGCTACGAAACGTTTATTAAATACCTGATACTATAATAAGACGAAATACAGCGAGTCATAGTGTCTCAGTCTGACATCTGATGGAACTGAACTATGCTGCTGCAAATCGTTTTGCTGTAAACTCCAGACTTCAATGAATCAAAAATCTATGCAAAAAACAACCTATATTTACTTCATAGGCGGTAGTGACGCTCTGATTTGGGGGCTGACAGGACGCCAACGCCTCGAACGCATGATACGCCAGTTATCTCATGTAACACTGGCGGAGAAAGTCGATAACGTTCCAGTCAACGCCCCCCTGCTGATATTGAATACGCATTATCTTTTTGACAACAGGGTGCTCAAGGCATTAATCGCGTTGAAAGATCCTGCCGTATTATGCAGTCATGACAATCAGCTGACTGCCGTTCGTACGTATGGTGGTCAGGCACCACATTTGCTTAGCGTACTGACAAAACCGAGAAGTCTGAGACCGGAGCATATCTTGTCCGGAATGCCGCGTCTCACGCTCAACGATCTCCCTATCGATTTTCAGCAAAACCTTAAAAAAAAGGACCCCCCCTATATCCTGCCGATTACCGAAGACAACCAGAAACCGCTCGAAAAAGAATTGTTTTCCGGCTCTTACAAGGGTGTCACTGATCTGGTAACGAAATGGCTATGGCCGGCGCCGGCTTTTTGGTGCACACACCTATGTGTTCGTAAAGGCTGGAAACCCAATCATGTCACAGTGCTAAGCGCGATTTTTGCGCTGCTGGCAGGTATTGCGTTCTGGTATGGTTTTTTTGCAATCGGCTTGATCTTGGGCTGGTTGATGACATTTCTGGACACAGTAGACGGCAAATTAGCGCGGGTAACCCTGACATCAAGCAAACTCGGTGACGTGCTCGATCATGGACTCGATATCATTCATCCGCCACTCTGGTATCTTGCATGGGGCATCGGTCTGGCAAGTACGCTGACACCGATCGACAATCTCGATCTGCTGATATGGCTGATGTTTTTCGGTTACATTGGCGGGCGCCTGTGCGAAGGTGCCTTTCAATTATGGCTTGCACCGTTCGACATGTTTATATGGCGCAAAATTGATTCATTTAACCGGCTGATCACCGCACGCCGCAACCCCAATCTGATTCTGCTGACCTATGGATGGGCCACCGAGCAACCGGATTTTGGCCTGATACTTGTTGTTGCCTGGCATTTGCTGTCGACGGCAATCCTGATGGGACGGCTAATTGCCGGCTGGCGTATCTGGCGGCAACAGGGGACGCTGCGCTCCTGGCTGCAGGATATCGATCCTGTCCGGGATCGAAAGATGTTTGCCGTCAAAATATTCACACACACGCCAATTGACCCCAAACGGCTGCAATCCGTCAGTTCTTAACAGTTTGTCCTTTTCCATATGACTGTGAGTTCAGCCATAGACCTTTTCAAATCAACACCGGTAAAAATCGGGCTGTTGCTCAATCCTATGAGTGGCAAGGTACGCAAGCGTGAACAAGCCATACGGCAAACGCTTGCACAGATACCGAACGCAATGATGTGCGAAGCGACTGATTTGGCTGGATTCATAACAGCTACCGACACCCTGATTCATGACAGCCCGGATATTCTGGTCATCATTGCTGGTGACGGCACATCCCATGCGGTGCTCAGTCATCTGTTTAGTATCCTGCCCATAGCGCAATGGCCTGCTTTAATGATTGTTCCAGGTGGCACAACCAACATGACACCGCTCGATCTGGGTATGCGCGGCAAGCCTGAAAAAATTCTGCAGCGCCTAGTACACTGCTTACAACATCCCGATAACAGCGAATTGTTTCAACATGTTCAGCGTCCCGTTTTATGTATCGAACAAAATGGACGACAAACTATCTACGGCATGTTTTTTGCGGCAGGACTGGTTGCGCGCGGCGTCAAGTTTTCGCGCAGCAGTGTCAAGCAGATCGGTATCACCGGCAGCATCTTCACTTTCCTGATCATGTTGCGCTCGCTCATTGGCCTGATTTTCAGCCACGACAATAAAGAATGGGCGCCGGTAAAGATGTCAATAGTCCGGGAAAATGGCGAGAAAGTTCATGGCACCTATCTTTTTACACTAATCAGCGCGCTCGATTGCCTGTTGTTAAACCTGCGTCCCTATTGGGGCAAGGAACTGGCCCCACTTCATGTCACGTGGGTCGACCAACAACGCAAACATCTCTGGCGTTCTTTATGGCCACTGTTGAAGGGCCAGGGCGAACGACTCAGCGCAGAAGACGGCTATCACAGCCACAACAGCCATGTATTAACAATTCAAATGAATGACGAATATATCGTCGACGGAGAACTGTATCGCTCGCCAGACAACGGGCCCTTGCGTATCACTGCTACCCCCCCTGTGACATTTCTTGTACTTTGACTTTGTTACTATTATGACGACCGACCCTGTACCGCCTGCACTGATACCCGAAAAACTGCTTAACACTGTTGCCACACAATGTACGCGCGGTGTAACCAAGGATTATGCGGTGTTTGTGCATGCGCTACAGGAACGTTTCAAAACGGCTGTCGACGCGATTATTCTTTACGGATCGTGTTTGCGCACCGGCAATCTCGACGAAGGCATCGCCGATCTTTATGTACTGGTCGACGACTACGAGCGTGCATACGATAAGCGTTATCTCAGTCTGTTAAACGCATGGCTGCCGCCAAACGTTTTTTATCTTGAAGTTCTTCATCAGGGAAGAACTCTGCGTGCCAAGTACGCAGTGATCTCAACGGCCGATTTCGAGAAAGGCGCCAAATACTGGTTTCATTCCTATATATGGGCGCGTTTTGCGCAACCGTCGCGATTACTATTCGCGCGCAACGACGCAAACCGGAAACAGGTTTATCATGCGTATGCCCAGTCGGTGTTAACGTTTCTTCGTTCGGGTGTTCGTACACTGGAAAATACTTCGTTGACCGTTGAAATGCTTTGGACACGTTGTCTATTGCTCAGCTATGCAGCCGAATTACGTCACGAAAACGAAACCCGTGCGCGACATCTGGCAGTTACAAATCTGGAAGATTTCACACAACTGACGCGTCATGCCTATCCGGCGTTGACTGACCTGCTCAGCTATCAACCGGACAACGACACCTATTTGTGCCAAAATACACCACAAATACGTCGACGTGCATTACGGCACTGGCTGCTTCGCCGCTGGCAGGGCCGCATACTTTCAGTCTTGCGTTTATCCAAAGCCACCCTGACGTTCAGGGACTGCCTTGATTATGCCGCCTGGAAAATCGAGCGGCATACCGGTGTTCAACTTGAAATCACACCATGGCTGCGTCGACACCCAATTATCTGGGGTTTTTCGGTTATATGGCAGGTATTGCGCAAAGGCGCTATTCGCTGACTTTTGTTATATCAACCAAGCAATCACATAGACTAATGAGAGGGATCATGAATTCAAAAGCGATGTTACCCGTACTCGCCCTGCTGTTTGCACTGGGCGCATGCTCAACAATGTATTACGAGGGCCTGGAAAAAATCGGCATTCCCAAACGAGACGTTATGGTGTATCGGGTTGAGCAGGCACGCGACACACAAGAGGAAACCAAAGAACAATTCAAATCAGCACTTGAACAGTTCACCGCAGCCACCCATTTCACTGGTGGCGATCTGGAAGCGATTTATACCAAACTCAATGACGAATATGAAGCAAGTGTCAGTAAAGCCGAAGAGGTTAGAGACCGCATTGAAGATATTGAAGATGTGTCGCAGGCACTGTTTGCAGAATGGGAACAGGAAATCTCCCAGTACAGTAATGCCAACTTGAAACGCAGCAGCCAGAATAAACTGAACACCACAAAAACACATTACCAGCAACTCATTGCATCCATGAAAAAAGCTGAATCTAAAATTCAGCCCATACTGACCGTTTTCCGTGATCAGGTTTTGTTCCTTAAACACAATCTGAACGCACGTGCAATCGCGTCCCTGAAAAACGAACTTGACACTATACAATCTGACGTTTCCGCGCTGATCGCTTCCATGGAAGATTCAATCAATGAAGCTAATGCATTTATTGATACCATGGAAAACAAATAACATTTTATTGTCTATTGAACCAGGGAGTCCGGTGTGAAGCTTCCATGCCACAGCACCAGAAATCATGAATAGCTATCAATCGCCCAACGCGCTATGATTACCTTAAACGCGATGCATCTCTTCAATGCTAACAGTACGTGATAAGTTGATGAACTGGAGACAAGAATGCTTGGAATACTCGATATCATTATCGCGGTTTTTTTGATTTATGCACTCTTTTCCGGATTGGTAAGCGGCCTTAATGAGTTGATTGTGCAGATGCTCGCGATGCGAGGCAGGATTTTGTTTGAGAGCATTGCAGCGCTTCTGGGTGAACTGCCCAGGGAGACCGGATCTGCTTCCAAAAGATGGTTCAGTAATTTTAAGCGCATGCTGGGTTTTATAGACAGGCAAAAAGCACAATTAACCAGTCTGCTGTATCAGCATCCATTAATCGATACCCTGTCTCCACCGGGTGGATCAAAACCTTCATATATACCACCTGCAGTTTTTTCGACTGCGTTAGTTCAAGTGTTATCCAATAACAATGCATCCCTGGACGCAGTACGACAATCACTGGCAAAACGGCCCGAACCGTTGAATAAACTGCTGATGCCTATGCTTGATGAAGCAGGTTACGATCTGGAAAAATTCAAACTCAAAATTGAACAGCATTATATCGCAGTGATGGACAGAGTCGGCGGATGGTACAAGCGCCGATCTCAATTCATGATGTTTGTCATTGCGTTTGTTCTGGCATCCGGTTTTAATGTTGACTCGATTTATATCGTACAGCAAATGCAGAAAAATCCGGAACAGATCGAATTGCTAGTAAACATCGCCTCTGAATATTCAGCTGAAACAGGCAAAAGCAGCATTAACATAACAGGCATAACAGGCACAAGCGCCGATCAAGAAAAAATTGATCCGGAGGAAGCCTTGCTGAGACAAATCGGGAAGTTGAATGTCGATGCAAATGATTTCAGAAACCTGGGACTGCCGGTTGGCTGGCATATTCCCCTGTTGGATGCTGTTGAACACACTGTTGCAACACAGAAAACAGAATCACAGCCCCTGACACTGGAGTTTCTCCTGTTGCCTGGCCAAAACAACTGGCTGTTAATCATCATTGGATGGATCATTACAGCACTGGCCGGGACACTGGGAGCGCCTTTCTGGTTCGATGCAATTTCCAAACTATTTACAATTCGAGGAACTGGCAAAAAACCGGAATAAACGTTGGTTGGTGGTACCAGCTCGCCGAAACAATTAATTCTGACACGCCGTTTGTCTTCAGCGATGCCATTTCAGATGAATCAGTTAATTTGACAACATTTTCCCCTTCCAGTAGATTGAATACCCACAGAACAGAGAAATATTCCTCAAACATCATTTAAGAGGGAAAGATCTTATGCTTAAACTCATTCAGTCTGTTCAAGTAAACTGGTTTACCGTTGTAGCCCTATTTTTCATAACCTGTATGTTCGGCTGGAAACCTGGTATGGCCAATCCAATGGGAGAAGCCGAGTTCCGGTTCGACCGTCCAGGCGGCGATTACCATAAATACGAGGCAAACGGTTTCAGTCAATGCGCCAGTTCCTGTGCAACCAATGCCCGGTGCCGGGCCTATACTTTTGTCAATCAGACAAACATGTGCTGGCTCAAGGATTCCGTACCCAAACGGAAAGCTAACAACTGCTGCGTATCTGGCATTAAAATCATGGGCGAGAAGGAAATCGGTTTTGATCGTCCGGGTTCAGACATCAAGCCCGGTTTCGATGTCAACATGTATACCTCTGAATGCGAAAATGCCTGTAAAAATGATCCAAAATGCCGCGCCTATACACTGGTCAAACCCGGAATACAAGGTCAGAGTGCCAAGTGCTGGTTAAAAAAAGCAAAACCAGCAAAAATCAAAAATGCATGCTGTATCTCAGCGGTTAAATTGACGAGACCTCCTTTACGGATAAATCGTCCCGATATGTCAATACGATCATCCGGTCAGAATTGACGTTATATATTCGCAAAATTAATCTGCTATTTGATTGTGGGGATAGTTTGCAACAATCTGCCGAGGGGCGCATGAATTTTCTACAATACATCTTTCGGCCGGGACAGGCTGTAGAGTTCGCAGTGCTTGTCTGAAATATCCCGCCATTGACTTTCCAGAGCAATTTTTGCTATCGCGCAGGTTGTCATCAGTTTACCGTCTGTGCGCGGCCTCGCCTGTTTGCATAATACCTGCAGCAGCAAATCCAGGCCCGGATTATGACCGACGAGCAGCACCGACTTTTCCTGTTCAGGCAACGCACGAATGATCTCCTTTAAGGTCTCCAGGCTGGCTGCATAAATCCGGTTGTCAAAATAAATATCCTTGACCTGTACATCCAGCGCACGAGAAAACACCAGTGCCGTCTGGTATGCACGCAATGCCGGCGAACTGACAATTGCTGTTGGTTTATTGGCCTGCTTTACCAGCCATGCCGCCATCCTGGGGGCATCTGCAACACCGCGTTTCGAGAGTGGGCGCTCGAAATCACTGGTGGCTTCCTTTTTCCAATCCGATTTTGCATGACGTAGCAAATAGAGCAAATGTGACACGATGATTAACCTCAATAAGACTCATATGGCGCGGTTTTAGTATCAGCCCAGAACTGATTTTATTTCTTCCCAGAGTGTCCGGTAGGCCTTCGCCGCCCGACTGTTTCCGGCAAAGACGGGGACCGGCTGACGGTAAATCCCCATACGCTCAACATCACTGGCATAAGGAATACTGGTGCCCAATACCCGGACATGCTGAGGCGGATTCTCAACAATCTGTTTATGCAGTTTTTTGCGACTGTCCGTCATGGAAAAAAAAGTGCTAATTTTGGTGTGATCGATATTCAGTTTGTTACAAAACTCAATAATCTGGTCCAAAGTACGCAGCGACAGTGTTGTCGGAATCGTCGGTACAACAACAGCATCTGCTGCAATCAGTGTATTTTCTGACACCAGTGAAATACTGGGGGGACAATCGAGAAAGATAAAATCATACTCACTGGCCAGTGGTTTGAGCAGTTTCTGTATACGGGTATTTGATTTTTTAACTTCATCCAGTTGAAGATCGAGGTTTCGATAGGAAAAATCGGCCGGTATCAGATCAAGATTTGGATAATCGGTACCTTTTACCACTTCTTCAAGCGCCTTTTTGCCGGTGAGCAACCCCTTGCTGCCCTTCTTCACCTTGGGTTTGATTCGGAAGTAGAAGCTTGCCGCACCTTGCGGATCCAGATCCCAGACCAGCGTGCGGGCGCCCTCATGCGCCGCGAGAAAAGCCAGGTTGACTGCAGCAGCCGTTTTCCCGATACCACCTTTAACGTTATAGCATGCGACAATTTTCATTTTGTGACACCTTCATGTTGTTAAACGCGCAATGCCTCTACAAAAACGGCTTTTTTCTCGGGCTGAATAAATGACTCGAACTGGCGCCCGAATTCAGCCCGTAGCGCTTTTTTGCGTTTGTTCAAATTCTCTACCAACACACCCATCGCCATAATTGTTTTGGTATCCGCCAGACCTTCTTGCTGCATTTGCTCTGCGAAACCATTCAACTGCTCAATCTGAACACACAAATCCTGAAAATCACCCAGATTATCCTGTAACTGTTTGAGCGGTTTCAGCAATTGCTTAATTGACTTGCCGACATAGTAATCCTGGAAAAATTCGATCAGATATCGGAATTTTTTGCAACTCTTACGCAACTCATGCAGGCCTTCATCGTGCGATTGAGGCGTGATTGATCCACCTTCCTTCAGTATACGCTTGTAAAGCTTCCAGATACGCTGCCTGGCAACAATCCTGACCGGCTCGGCCGCATTACATGTCTCCTGCGCCTGGCTGCCAGTTGACATTTCACTTTGCAGCGGCATATCGGCGTTTGCCAGTATTTTTTGCCATTCGCTGGCAAGCTTCTGATAGCGTTTCGAGTCAAGCGCGCGACACAAACGCGCATGCTCAATCTTCCAGTGCCGTTGCAGGAATAAGCGAAACATCTCAAGGTGCTGCTGCAAATCATCCGGCAATGCCTGTATATAACCGTCAAATTTGAGCAAATACATATCCAGATCGCGCGTCGGCGTTGTCACCGTTCCCAGCCAGAAAAATTCCCGTTTAAAATAAGCCAGCAGTTTATCCGGAAAAACATGCTTGATCTGCCCCAGTATCGAACGGATTCGTCTTACCGCAACACGATAGTCGTGAAGAAATTCCGTATCGATGGCTTCGCGCAATCCGGGTTCATTGGCCTGCATGACACTGAACAGGTGCTGTAATAAAATTCGCACGGCTTCCCACGTACTGAATGAAGACTCAAGTTCCTGAAATCCGGTTAATTTGTACGTATCGGGCCGTTTGCCGGTGACTGCGAGCACTTCATCCAGCAATGCTTCGCGCGAGTGAGGTAATTTTAATTGTTCGGTAACGAGTTGTACGACCCGTTTGAATACTTTTGGATAGCCCCTGACAGGGCAGACGATCAGACGGCCTGCCGGCTGATCGTCGTCAGCAGATTCATCGATCGTATATTGCTCTAGTTGCAGCAGCGCCAGCGTCTTGTGCTCTTCATCTAAAATTATTAATTGCCTGCGCCTGACGGTCAGAACTGCGACTGTCATTAATGCCCGTATTCCCAGTATATTGTCCAGCATTCTTCGATACGCCTGATGGTTAATATCTTTGGAAAACCCAGGTACCCTGCTCAGAGGCAGTTCGCAAATGCTGTTGCCGGTTTCCTTTTCATGGATAAAAAAAATCCCCTCACGATTCTTGGCGCGCTTGTTCGCCGTCTGGTACCAGGAGCAGACATAGTTTTTTCGGTACATCCGCCAGTCAAATGTATCCAGATAATGACATTTCAAGCGCGTGTGGCCGGTTTCGTACAGCGAAAATTCATGCTGCAGCAATGTGAAGATGGCGTCACTGTCAATTGACTGTGAAACAATGAATTGAGCGCTGTGTAAGGATTTCATCGTCTGGAAACCTGTTCGTGTCAGCCACAACTGTCAACCGGGATGTCTGATTCTGTAGCACTGTTAACCGATATCCGTTTATCTTAAGCAGTAATGGACTGTCTGTAATCAGCGAATGGCGGCAAATCGCCGGAAAAGCAGAATGCGGGCCATATGTCTTTTTCGAAGCTGTTATTCCGGTAAAGCTTTGTTACTACAATCGGCTTCGACTATAGTCTCCTTTTGCTGGCCATGCAACCGGGAGGGCTCTATCAGCTTTGTTGCATATTCCGGCGGTATCAGCACCTGGATCGGAATTATACTGATGCTGAATTCGACAGTTACGTCGGCCTCAATATCACGGTTGCGAAAATAATCACCGTCCACCTGCAAAGGATACGACTGATCGTGCAAAGTGCATTCAATTTTTTTTCCTGAGAAATATTGCATGGGCAGATTAGCCGGTTTCCGCTGTAGTATTTTCATCGCCTTGATTAGCTCATGCTGATGCCGCGCACCTGGCAGGAAACCCGCGACAAGCTCGTTCTTCGAAGGATTGGCAGCAGGCACCAGTTGCAGGTTTCTGGCATACGCCGAACTGTTGGCTACAATGACATAGCCTGATTCGCGTGCAATTACCGGTTGCCCGTCTACATTGAGTGAAACCGTTGGATGATGCAGCGAGCACAGCGCTTTCAATCCGTGCCAGACATAGACCGAGTCATTCAATGGGCTGCTTCGCTTACCGATATATTTGACCGTTAGCGAATCCAGTCCCATCGAAGCCATATGAAAGAAGGGTTTTTTTCCCTTGATGCCATGCCCGCTGATCAGGCCGTAATACTGTTGAAGGCAGTTGCCAGCGGCTATCGTCTGCAGTAGATCTCCAGGCTGCGCACTCATGTCATAGGTACGTGCAAACAGCGATTCATTTCCACCGGGAATAGCATACAATGGCGTTTTCGTTTTGCCGATAATTCCAAGCAGTTTCCTGACCGTTCCGTCTCCGCCAACGATCACGACCAGATCATACCCGGCTATGGCATCTTTCATACGCTTATAGGCTTTCGTTTTCTTTTCAGATACCTGTACCGTAACCTGCTTGCCACTATACGTCAGTTGAGACGCCATGCGTTCAGCAGTCTGCCGCGTATTGCCTGCACTGGAAATAGGATTGTAAAAAATCAGAATATTATTTGGCGAGGGTATTTTTATCAGCACTGCTTCATTTGCACCGGGTTATTTTTGTTTATGACTGACATTGCATGCATCCTTCATATTTCAGCAATAACTTATCTAGGCAGGATCACACATTATTATTACGACAAATCCACTGGCATTGCCCTGACACTGGACCATACCTGGTTGCACCAGCCCTGATCGGCTGGCGGCATACCATTTTTGATCCATTCCACCAGATATTTCGCTGTATTGGGATAATTAATACGAACCGCTTTGGTTATGCCGAGCCATTGCTCAATGATTTTGGGATCGATTTTATTCATCATGTGTCCGTAACCCAGCTCAACCAGCGCTGCAGCATTTGAGGTCTGTTCCATCTGCGCGTGTACAGGTTTAACCAGAATTTTCTTACCCAGATACAGCGATTCGCTGGCCAGTTCAAAACCCGCATTACAGATAATTCCGGCACAATCATGCAGGTCTTTCTGAAAGCCATGCAAGGATAATGGCTTGCAATGGATATGCTCAATTCGTTGGGTCAGGTCCGGGACGAACGAATAAATATTAAATTCAAAATTCCTGAACGGCGCAAGTATCTGAATAAGTTTCTGTTGGTTCTCAAATGGCAGATAAACCACGATTTTGTTTTTTTGTACACGTTTCGCAATATCCGGTGTGTCGATAATTGGCGGCAGAATCGGCTGGTCGAAATGATGCCAGTGTAGACCGACACCGATATCAACAGGCGCGAAATGTTTCATCACCGCTTCCGAAACGGGATTACTGCCTGCACGCGGAATTTTGTATTGAAAAGCATACTGATGACTGACGCCAAAGGTTTTCTTTTTTTGCTGGCGCGCAGCCCAGGCAGTGACAGGTTCAAAATCGCAAATCACCAGGTCATAGCTGCTCAGGTCCAACTGCCTGATATCCCTGATCAGACGTACCGGGCTGGATTTCAGCACGGTCATGAAGGGATTGATTTTTCCATTTTTGACACTGAATGTCAGACCTTCGCACCATAGATGATCATTGAAAATTTCCATATCGAAAAATGTATCTTTAGGCCTGCCTGTAAACTGATAATCCACTGCAATATCGGCGGCCCGAAACTCTCTCGCCATGATGCGGCCACGCGTTATATGGCCGTTACCGGTACCCTGAATTCCATAAAAGACTTTCATGGCTTTGCATTCCATATACTGCTGATTAGATACGGCACATTGCACAAACTGCCCAAACAAATCAGAATTTTCGAATTTGTGTCAGCCAATCGATTCATCATTACCTTCCTGTAAAGAGAATCGAGCAATTTTATGGCGAAACTGTGACACCGGAATGACAGATATATGATTATTTGATGACAATTTTAGGACTGCGAATGCGCCTGTGGAATTCGCGTGTTTTACGCCAGAGTGCACTAGTCAAGCGATTTTTACGTACCAGGTTAATCGTCAGGCGCTTGATACGATTGGATGCCTTTAACAGAATAGTCAGACCGATGGCCATAGTCGGCAATCCAAACGGTCCTGGCAAAGGAAACAGGACAATTCCGAAAACAAAAATGATCGTACCCACGCCCGTTAGCAATGTACGCTTGATCATTAACTTGTTTAACGGTATGTAATACGTCGATGCTGTGCCGGCAATCTGGATTATGCCGCAGCTGAATGTCCGGCATTCTGAGCAGGTATCCACCGTCTGATCTCTTCACGGTGACGGTCATACCATAATCTGCCGATCTCAAGCGCTTTTTGTTGATTCACCGGATCATTTACGGAATCCATATGATCAGGCAAACCGAAGTGTTTCAGATATTCATTGATGTACAGCGCATGTTCACCGATAACCGCCTCGGTCAATTTTGCATTCGCCATCATTTTTTCGCGGAGAATAACGGATGCAATTCCTTTCGCCGACCACTGCATGCCTCCGTATCTGCGGGCTTTTTGTCCGTCAAACGAGAAACTGCGCCAGCCTGACCCAATTGAGAGCATTTTTATAGCGGCGTCGGGCCAGAGCTGTCTTGCATGCAGATAGGCGCCCAGTCCGGGGTTATTCATACCCACGCCGCCGTCAATTCGCCAGCCTTTATCTTCCATTCTTACCGGCGGATAATAAGCAGGCGCTGCCGTGCAGGCATCTGCAATTTCACACAGCAAGAAATCCGGTTTTGTTTGATTGGTAAAAATCTCCAGCTGATCCCGGTCCAGATTAAAACAGGGTACAAACACCTGCTTGTCCAGAGACGAGAGTCTTAATCCACCGAGCTCTTTTTTCAATCTCCTGCGCTTTGAAATGCCAGAATATTTGGGGCGAATCTGCAGCGTATTCAACAACCGGTTCAGCCAGTGCCCGGTCATCATGTTTTCAAGCAACTTATCCTGCTGTATCAGCCGTATAATCCCAGAAGCACTCAGCGTTCGGCCTGAAATCAAACAGGCAAGCATTCCGCCCGATGACGACCCGGCAATTATGTCAAACAAATCATAAGTCGATACACCGGCATCTTCTTCAAGACATGCCAGCACGCTTAGCTGGATGAGCAAATGGCTGCCGCCTCCGTCCAGACTTAATACATATCTCGGTCGCAAGGAATATCTCCGAATATCGACCAGAAAACTGGCCGTAGGTTAAAGTGCTGCGCCGGTTCGGGTCTCATTCTGCAATACAAATCATGCCGCTTTTTTTGCTGCGATCATGCCTTCTACATTTTTGTGTTGTTCGAATTTGTCTGTCCAGTTTATCAGTTCAAGCGACCCATCCTGGTGCTCAAGCAGTGTGGTGCAGCTTTCTACCCAGTCACCGTCATTACAATACAGGATCGAATCGATCTCTCTGATTTCGGCATGGTGAATATGGCCACACACAACGCCGTCAACGCCACGGTCTTTGGCCATTCTCGCCAAAGCGTTTTCAAAGCTGCTGATAAAGCTGACGGCATTTTTGACCTTTAGCTTCAGGTAGGCTGCCAGCGACCAGTAGGAATAACCAAAAAATTTACGCATGCCGTTGACATAGCGATTAAGCCACAGCAAAAAGTCGTAGGCAGCGTTACCAAGCCTGGCAATCAATCGGCTGTGCTTGACAATCACGTCAAACTCGTCACCATGCATGATCAGCAGTTTTCTTCCATCAGCTGTGGTATGAACATAGTCGAGATGTATTTCCAGATTACCAAATATATGGCCGGCGCAATCGCGCAACGCTTCATCATGATTGCCGGGCACATAAATCACTTTGGTGCCATGCTTGGCTTTTCCCAGGATCGAACGAATTACATTGGTATGTTCCTGAGGCCAGTACGGGTTTTTTTTGATACTCCAAAAATCCACGATATCGCCAACCAGAAACAGATAATCGGTTTCGACAGAATGCAGGAAATGAAGCAGCGTTTCAGCCTGGCAGCCACGAAACCCAAGATGAACATCAGAAATCCAGACACTTCTTACTTTGATCGGTGCTCTATTCTTAGCCATAATCCGTTTTGAATTGATTGATTATGCAAAGCAGCTTAGAGTATCCACATGAAACTATCTTGAAATTTTTGTTAAGAATTCATGAACCTTTGATTAAATTGCAATAATGGCTTGGATCTGTTTTTGTGCTCCACACCGTTGTCAGGTACTGTTAATTTCCACAACAGCATCATACAGACTGGGAAACGGGCAACAAAATAAGACAGCTGTCTCCGAGGAAGTTGCCGGTATCTGCTTTATCAGGAACACCCGTGTAGATATTAGCTAGCAAGTATTACAACAAGACAAGATGAGGAAGAAATTTCTAAGGAATCTTGTTAAAAGTTTCCACGAACCAGCTGCGGTGAAAAAATAAACACTTCATCTGAGCGTGGATCGACTGTTACCTTGATCCAATGCAATTCTGAATCGCCAAATACTTCCATACGTGTCAGCTTGGGCACCTGTATATTGTCATTCGGACCCGTTGCATCGGCATTTGCATACCACGGTATTAGACGTGGCCGGTCCACACGGAAAACATGCGAATCACCATGACCGAGCACAACCGGTTTATCGTAATTCAGACTGAGCGCAATCAGCTTCTCGATAAACGGATTGTAGCCGGCGCGATTACTGTCGTGGAATGGCAGCTCGAATTTTGGATCAGCATGGATCGCAATAAAAATACCGGCAGCTTTACTATTCATTGCCATTCTGAATGTCTCTTCCAGCCAGGCAATCGCGGCAGCATTACGCTCGATGAATTCCTGCATTCGATCTCCTCTGGGATTATCAAAGCTGTCTGCCGGGTCGATACCCGACCACGGATTCAGATTGTTATTGCTCCCGACCACATGTATCGTTGAAACGACAATTTGGTTGGTCATGAACATTCCATTTTCCACGTATTTTTCGTAACCGGTCAACGCTGATTGCGTTTGAATCCGGCGCGGTTTCTGCCCCGTGGTCATACCTGGATTCGAAAAAAAGAGCTGCCGAAGAAAAGCCAGCCGTTGAAGCGGATTCCAGCTGCCGTTGCTGACACGGTGACAATCCGTCCATTCGTTATCACCGGGTGTATAAATCAGCGCCGTGCGGATATTTTGCAACTGATCGAATCTGCGTTGCAAACGTTCATTTGTACATTCAGTACCACCGCTTTTGATGTCACCAACATGAATAACGAACCTGACTGCGCGGTCCTGGTTGATCGCATCGATCATTCTGTCAAAAGCAGCTTCCCTGTCGTCGCCATAAGGACCGTCACCAATTACGGCAAAAGCAAACGGTTTGTCACTTTGAATAATGGCCGATTCATTGCTCCCGCCAGCCAACACAATGGTTGCGAAAACAAACAAACCGGACATCATGCCGGCACTGGAAACCTGGCACAAACACCTGAAAAAAAATTTACACGCCTTAAACATCGTCGCTTCCAATTAATCCTGGCAATGACAAAGACCAGAGGCGGAGCCGATAAAACCATCCTGCCCTGTCTTTACAATTATTATTTCAGATTCAAGCAATTAGCATAGTAAGTTACGGTCGCCGGCCAGTCGGAGAAAATACCGAGAATACCGACCTTTTTTGTCAGCACATGCAATACATCATACATATCGCCATCATTGTTAATGACACTGCCAGGCTGCGACGGGTTCGGATTTTGCCCGTTCAATGTCTGAAAATACCAGCCCCCGCCATTATCGAGCGGGCCGTCGCGTTCGAAAGTCCAGGTAATGATACCCAGGCCTGCATCTTTCACCGCTTCGGCATAGCGGGATGGCACCGTTTGGCCATTCTCGGTTTCCAGCAGCATCCACATCGGTGGTGCTATGATTTGCACGCCATCAATCACCAGTTGTTCCATAGGGGGCGACCAGGTCGCTGGATTGCGGTGGTCGAAAGCCGGATCATCATAGCGGCCATCCAGATAAACAGCCTGTTTGCCAAAATCCGGCTCGTTCTGAATCCAGTACAAGACATCACCAAGGTTAAAAGATTGTGCCCATACTTTTGAAGCGCGCACCCTTGCCTCCTTGTATTCATCGATCATTTTCTGGGCGAAATCTTCCTGGGTGAAACCGTCAAACGGCATCGGAACACTCGGAGATTTCAGTTCAGGCGTCATTTTTACCCCCAGTTTCTGGAACAAAGCAATACTTTCCTTGTGCGTCAACAGAGTGCCACGTGTGGCGTACAGGTCTGTCCTCCAGTCAGCCGTACCTTTCATATAGTCAGCCACACTTGCCGCGCGCGGGTTGGAAGCGTCCATTTTTCCTTTCAGGGTTTTGAAATCTGCCAGTGTAATATCACTGGTGCAGCAACGTGCACTGGCAGGTGTCACCAGATTTCCGTTCTCATCAAAAGCTGCGGGCTGGAAGGATTCGGAACACTTCTCAGCCAATGGCGTTTCCAGCATATTGGTAGTGGTATGCAGATCACACTGCGAATGGCGGCAAACCAGCTCCTTATCCTGCGTAAACGTTACATCGCACTCAACGATGCCCGCTCCCATTCTTGCAGCGGCCTGATACGATTCCAGCGTATGTTCGGGAAACTGCATCGGTGCACCTCGGTGGCCAATGGAAAAATCAGTGCGTTTAAACGGACCGGATAAACAGCGCTCCAGCCTGGATTTCAGTTGACCCGGATCCATGTTCTCAACGAGAAAAAACGGACGTGGCCCCAACTGAACTTCATACCCACGATCCTTGTTGTAGTGTTTTTCGGATTCATTGTCATCTTCGGCCAGGCTTGCAGTAGACAACGCCAGAACAAGTGCGGCAGCACCTGTCAAAATTATGCGCTTCATGATTCACTCCTCTGGTGATGATGTTGTGTTGATTGGATGCACCGGGGCGATAGACACGACACAATCTCTCGACCGATGGAGTGTTGACGCTCCATAGGTCGACCCGGACAGTTTCCCATGCTTACGAGTGAATATTTCTGTTTTATGCCTATTGTATGAAACTTTGATGGCCTTGGGATGGGTCGTTGGTCTGCCTGATGCTAATTGCTTGAATTATTTAAAATACTCTCTTTTGATATGCGCCAGATTGCTAGCATTGCTCGACTGGATCCCTTATTCATTTCACTGGCAATCCAATGCAGTAATACCTGACTCGGTCAGAAGGCAAGGCTAAGCTGGGTTGTTCGCAGAACAATTTACTATTATTGCGACCTACCTGATGATAATTAGTCAAAAATCCGGCCACTATTCTGATCACACCGCTATATAACAATTCCGCGCATCCGGCTCGTCGGCAAATCTCAGTATTAAAGATATGACAACGAGTGCAAGGCCGGCAATGTACTCGATCAAGCCATGCAGTTAAAAGCCAGCAATTTGAAAACACCCAGAGAAAAATCCGATATCCGCGTAACCGCCAGATGAACGCCGGCCTGTACATAAGCAATGTATGGTGGAAGTCTGATTCCGGCGAACTCTGACGAAAAAATCAGTCCCTATCGAAAGTATCGCTGGCAAAGGCACTGTCGTTAATGCAGATCTGCTCCCGGGTATAATCAAGCAGACCTCGATTCCTGAAATCGTTCATGATTGTACTGACTACAGAACGGCTGGCGCCAACGAGGTCAGCCAGCTCCTGCTGGGTCAGAAAAATTTCCAGAGAAAAACCGTGTGTACAGCGCGTGCTGAAAAGCTGCGCCAGATCCAGCAGCGTTGCAACCACTCTCTGCTCTACAGGTTGTGTCAAAATCATGCGTAATTTGTGCTCGATCCTGCGTTGCCGGGCATAAATCGATTCGAAAACCAGCAATGACAGATTGGGTCGATCAATTATGAGTTGTCTGAAATCCTTACGCCCGATACAGCAGCAGGTCACGTCCCCCAGTGCTTGCGCGCTTTCCTCAGCCATGAGTTCGTCAGCATCGTGTTGCAGGCGTCCAATGATGTCACCCTGCCTGAGCAACGCAAGCGTCAGCTCGCTACCCTGTTTTGTCAGATACGATAATTTGACAATACCTTTTCGTATCCAGAAAAAATCTGTGTCGCGATCTCCCTGCCGGTAAAGAAAATGCTTGTCGGGAATTTCTACTTCCCGAATGTCGGCGTAGATTTTTTTCCATTCATCCAGATTCTGTTCGAAGACTGAATTCAGGGACTGGGTCAGTGTATCGCTGCAACGGTTAGATGGCATCAGTAAAACAGTAGTATTTGTCGGTCTTTTATTTTCCTGCAACAAGGCCTGAAAATTATAAACCGTTATGCCTGAAATAGAAATTCAGGGTCTCAGATGTATTATTACCCCGAAGACTTGTGGTTGACTGGATCATCTGGAGCAATCAAACAGAAACCGATTGCACGCTGTATCCGATACGAGCAACTGAATTATCCGTAGCTACACCCACCAGCTTACGTTGTTTTGGAAGCATACGCGCATTCACCCAGCTCTGGCAATCCAACAATTATTAAAATCCAGTTACATTTTTATTAAAAATGAAGTTGGCCTGAACGAATGGTATGATGGCAGAGTCACAGTTACCCGATGTTGTATGTTCTGCCGTGAGTATGCAGTCGAGCGCATCCACTCAAGAGCACTATCTGAAAATCCGAATATGGTAAGAGAATAGATATTTTTATCGACAAAACCATGTTGGCCATTCAAGCGCGCTACAACAAATATAATTTAATCACAGCATGGCCTACTCAACATCCATAGAAATACCCGAACTGCAACAAATTGAGACACTGATTAAATGGAGCGACAAAAAACACTTATCCAGCAGAGTGCTCGGACATATTCCCTGCCAGAATGATCTGTTACCGATTTATGCGCTGACCCTCGGCAATCAGGTTCAGGATGTGCCCTGTGTCACGTTTGTAGCCGGTGTACATGGGTTGGAGCGCATTGGTACTCAGGTTGTGGTCTCCTTTATGGAGGGGCTGCTCGAGCGTCTCGACTGGGATCAGGTCGCTGTTGATCTATTGCAAAGAGTGCGTATCCACATACTGCCGCTCATCAATCCCGTCGGCATGTACAACAATACGCGTTCCAACGGGCAGGGTGTCGATCTGATGCGCAACGCTCCGATTGACAGCCATGAAAAAACCATCTGGCTTGGCGGCGGACACAGGATATCACCGTTATTGCCATGGTATCGGGGAAAAGCAGGCAAACCCATGCAACCGGAGGCACAGGCACTGTGTGATTTTATTATTCGGGAAGTATTTCCGGCACCGTTCAGTATTGTACTCGACTGTCACTCCGGCTTCGGTTTTCGCAACCAGATCTGGTTTCCTTATGCTCGCAGCAAGCTTGAACCAATCAAGCACATCAGTGAAATCTACTATCTGCGCAAGCTGTTTATGCATGCCTATCCGCATCAGGAATACCTGTTTGAACCGCAATCGCAACATTATCTGGTTCATGGCGATTTATGGGACTTCCTTTATCTGCAATCACTAGAGCGCGGCAATATTTTTCTGCCGCTGACGCTGGAAATGGGTTCTTGGCGCTGGGTGCGCAAGAATCCACTGCAAATCAGGCAATTGTTGGGACTTTTCCATCCGATGAAACCGCACCGCCTCAGAAGAGTGTTACGCAGCCACCTGATTCTGCTGGATTTTCTATTGCATGCTACATTATCCTATCAAAACTGGATTCATAAAAGCCAGACACCGGAAATGGAAAAACTGGCGCTGTCTCTCTGGTATCCCTGATGCAAACGCCACAGTTTGTATTAATTCGCGGCCTGTTGCGTGACGCCAGACACTGGGGCGAGTTCAAACATGTACTGCAAAGAAGATTCCCCCGAGCACGCATCCTGACGCCAGACATACCGGGTAACGGCAAACTGAATCATCTGACAAGCCCAAAAACGATTGCTGACATGACCGAAGCGCTGCGCGGGCAAATAGGGCAGCAGCAGGGCCTCAGATTAATCGCGATATCCATGGGCGGCATGATCGCCATTGACTGGATGACGCGCTATCCGGATGAAGTGCGTTCCGCTGTCCTGATCAACACCAGCCTCAAAAATTTTTCACCATTTTATCATCGCCTGCGCTGGACGGCTTATCCGCGCGTTGCCAAGATGATTCTGACAGCCATACTGCAAAAAAAAATAGACATTGAGGCTGATATTCTGGCGCTTACATCCAATTGTCATGGTGGAGACCAGAAACTTCTGTCATGCTGGCAGCGATGGCAGCAACAGCACCCTGTCTCATTGTCGAACGCAATCCATCAGTGTCTTGCTGCAGCCAGTTTTACCAACCTATTGCGACTGAACCGGCCTGTCCTCGTGATCACCAGTATGGCGGACCGCCTGGTCGACTATCACTGCAGCGCCCGACTGGCACGGGTATTGCAAACCGATTACGTGCAGCATGCGACGGCTGGTCACGATCTGCCGCTGGACGAACCCGAATGGCTGGTGAACGCCATCGGTGCATGGCTGCATTCTCACAAGGCCGACCGATAAATCAATTTCTACGACGCAGATTAACAAAATACATACCGCCATAACCCATCCAATAGCGCACGCTGCCGATTTGCGGTATGCATAATGTAGAGACCAATCATACGCTGCCTGTTGCCCAAGCGGACATGCGGAACGAAATAACATTGTACTGCAAGGTCACCATAGACTGTTAAACGTCATTGTAATGTCATATTTTTTCTATACTGTACCGATCATTCACATTTTGCCGGAGAACGGAGACATGCTTGATGTCGATGCTTTATTGAATGATTATTTCCAACATGCGGGCGAACAGCATGACAGGCCTTTCATCAAAAAGGCATCATTCATCCTTAAGAAGTTGTTTCACCAGAATGAGATCAATGAGTTTATAAAAACGCACCAGCATCTGGAAGGACTGGAGTTCAACGACGCCGTACTTGAGCATTTTAACTTTACCTATCAGGTTTCAAATAAGGACCGCGCCCGTATTCCTGACCAGGGCCGCGTATTAATCGTTGCCAATCATCCC
This sequence comes from Nitrosomonas marina, assembly GCF_900110145.1. Taxonomy (GTDB): domain Bacteria; phylum Pseudomonadota; class Gammaproteobacteria; order Burkholderiales; family Nitrosomonadaceae; genus Nitrosomonas; species Nitrosomonas marina. The sequence continues at coordinate 218,964 of NZ_FOCP01000002.1, forward strand.
CTGGGTTCACTGGACGGACTTGCGCTGCTCAAGCTGGTGTCGGAGGTCAGGACCGACGTCAGGGTGGTCGCAACCACACTGCTCGATTGCATTGAACCGTTGAAAAGCCTTTTCCTGTCTGTCGACAATCTCTCACGGTATGGAAATACACGTGACCAGATTGACCAGATTGTCGAAGCGCTTGAATCAGATCAGGCCGTGATCATGTTTCCGACCGGCGAAGTATCGCGTATTCGTCCCAGTGGAATCCGCGACGGCAAATGGAAATCCGGTTTTCTGGCATTGGCCAGGAAAACGCGCAGTCCCATTCTGCCGGTTTTTATCGGTGGTAAGAATTCAACGCTATTTTACGGTTTATCGAGTATCTACAGGCCACTCGGCACGATGATGCTGGTCAATGAAATGTTCAATCAGAAAGACCATGAAATATCATTTCGAATAGGTAATCCCATACCGTGGAATTCCATTGCAGCTATGGACCTCCCCAAAAAAGCGCTTGCCAAGTTAATGCGCAAACAGGTTTATCTGTTGGGAAAAAAGAAGAAAAAGGATCTGTTCAATCCGGTTGAAAATATCGTGCATCCGGCAAAAACAAAACTTATTCGCAAAGAACTCAAGGCTTCTCAGCTGATTGGCGAAACCCAGGATGGCAAGCATATTTATCTGTTCGATTACATACCGAATTCCAGCGTAATGCGTGAAATCGGCCGCCTACGCGAACTGTCCTTCCGGCAGGTACAGGAAGGTACGGGAAACGCACTTGACATCGACAGCTATGACCGTTACTACCGTCACCTGATTCTATGGGATGAGGACGAATTGGAAATCATCGGCTCCTATCGTATTGGCGAAGCCGGTGAAATTCTGCGTGAATACGGACAAAAAGGTCTATACACGAACAGTCTGTTTAAATTTGACGAAGCATTCATGCCTTACCTCGAAAATGGTATAGAACTGGGACGCAGTTTTATTCAGCCCCGGTATCAGGGAAAGCGCAGCCTCGACTATCTCTGGTATGGTATCGGCGCTTATCTGCATCAGCACCCTGAAGTCCAGTATCTGTTTGGTCCCGTATCAATGAGCAATTCATGGCCTGAACCAGCACAACAAATTATCGCGGATTTTTACAGCACACTTTTCAGCTGTGAAAAAACACTCGTCGAACCGAGACTGCCATTCCAATTTGACACAACTGACGGTTTCTCCAGGTTGAGCACCATCACCAGTGAAACCGAGTACAAGCAGGCCTATGCTCAACTCAAGAACAAAATGGACGTGTTCGGTGTTAAAGTCCCTGTATTATATAAACAGTATGTCGAGCTGTGCCGGCCCAATGGCTGCAAGTTCCTGGGATTTAATATCGATCCGAAATTTTCAAATTGTGTGGATGCATTGATTCTGGTACAGATAAACGCTATCAAGGAAAAAAAATTCCAGCGTTATATCGAAAGCCACGACCAGATTTTACAAAAACTGAATTCTGCTTAGATCTGGAAACAGGTTAAACATCTCTCTCCCTGAATAGACAAAAAAAGCGGACACTGACTCTCCCTTCGCTTTTCTGTCTATTCAACTTTTATCAATGAAATCTACTGACGCGCTGCAACAATCTGTTATCGAATTTGCTTTCTTTCATGTATGAGCAGCACCAGCGAGCGTCCCTGCAGGGGATAACTTTCGCCGCACCGGTACTGCTGCACTGCTGGCGGTATTGCACACTCCATGGTGTCGATCAACACTTTCCAGTCATATTCTGCAGCGAAATCCGGCAACCTGAATGGAATCTCCTCATGATAAGCATTCAGCAACATCAGAAAATCATCATCAATAATCATATGTCCGCGCGAATCACGCTCGTTAATCCCCGTTCCTGCCAGAAAGACACCTAGACAGCGCGCAAAATCATGCTGCCACTGTTCCTCGCTCATCTCTTTTCCATCCGGATTCAGCCAGACAATATCTTTTTTTCCTTTGATGCTGTGCCCCTGAAAAAAATTGCGGCGTCTGAAACTGGGATGTTTTTTTGTCAGGCTGATAAGCGTCCGCGCGAAATTAAGCAATTCGCGGTCTTCTTCACTCAGTTCCCAGTCAACCCAGCTGATCTCATTGTCCTGACAATAGGCATTATTGTTGCCCTGTTGACTGCGGCCCGTTTCATCACCGGCTAACAGCATCGGCACACCCTGGGAAAGAAACAGCGTCGCCAGAAAATTCCGTTTCTGACGCATGCGAAGGCTACGGATCTCGGGATCATCGGTCTCACCCTCAGCGCCGCAGTTCCAGCTACGGTTATGATTTTCACCGTCACGGTTCTCCTCCAGATTCGCTTCATTATGCTTTTGGTTGTAACTCACCAGGTCATGCAGGGTGAATCCGTCATGAGCGGTAATGAAATTAATACTCGCATAAGGGCGGCGTCCGTTATGCTCGTACAGATCGCTGGAGCCGGTGAGGCGATAACCGAGTTCGTCGATGACACCTCCTTCGCCTTTCCAGTAATCGCGAACGACATCTCGGTATTTGCCGTTCCATTCCGTCCAGCCGACCGGAAAGCCGCCTACCTGATATCCACCAGCGCCGAGATCCCAGGGTTCAGCGATAAGTTTTACCTGCGATAACACAGGGTCCTGATGTATGGTATCAAGAAATGCATTCAGACGGTCCACCTCATGGAGACCTCGTGCCAGCGCTGCAGCCAGGTCGAAACGGAAGCCATCGACATGCATGTCCAGCACCCAGTAGCGCAGGCTGTCCATTATCAGTTGCAATACGCGCGGATGCATCAGGTTCAGGGTATTGCCACATCCTGTATAATCCTTGTAGTAACGGGGATCATCTGATATCAGGCGATAATAGACCGCATTATCGATACCGCGAAAAGACAGTGTTGGTCCAAGCTGGTTGCCTTCGGCTGTATGATTATAAACAACGTCCAGAATTACTTCGATACCTGCGGTGTGCAGGGTTTTAACCATTGTCTTGAATTCATTGACCCCGCCACTGGAACCATAGCGGCTATCAGGCGCAAAAAAACCGATAGAGTTATAACCCCAATAATTGTTCAGACCCCGCTCGGCCAGATAATGATCGTTAATAAACGTATGTATTGGCATTAACTCTATCGCAGTGATCCCCAAACGGTGAAAGTGCTCGATCACAGGCTCGCAGGCAAGTGCCGCATAGGTACCTCTCAGGTGAGGCGGCACCAGCGGGTGCAACCGGGTGAAACCTTTAACATGCAACTCGTAAATTATGGTTTCATGCCAGGGCGTTCTGGGTGGACGGTCATCTTCCCAGGTAAATGCAGGATCAATAACGCGACATTTGAGCATACTGCGTGCATTATCGCTCCAGTTGTACGACAGATCCTTGCGGTTACTGTGAATTTTATAACCGAAATGCGCTTCACTCCAGCGTAACTTGCCATGAATATCTTTGGCATATGGATCAATCAGCAACTTGTTCGGGTTGAAGCGATGTCCTTCTTCAGGTTTGTAAGGCCCGTACACCCGGTAACCGTAAAGCAGACCGGGGCGCGCCTCGGGGAGATAGCCGTGCCAGACCCGGTCGGTCTGTTCCGGCAAAATAATCCGCTGGATTTCACGATGACCCTTTTTGTCGTATACACATAATTCGACTTTTTCCGCGTGTTCCGAAAACAATGCAAAATTAACGCCTGCCCCGTCCCACGTGGCACCCAGTGGATAGGGCCTGCCCGGCCAGAGACGTGGAAAAGGTTTATTGATATTGTTTTGCATGTTACTCATTATATCCAGGCCCCTTACCGCGTGAATTGCGTGCAAAATAACTGATCTCTCCCAATGGTACAACCACAAGACCGGTTGGCGTAACGTGGTAACGCCGGCGGTCTTCTTCAGGGTCAAAACCAATGCGCGCACCCGCCTCGATAATATTATGCCGGTCTACAATCACGCGGCGCAGTTTGGCACCACGGCAGATCCGTACATAATCCATGATAATGCAATCTTCCAGCTCCGCACCCGGCTCTATGACGGATTCTCGACGAATAATGCAATTTCGCACATTGGCGTCATTGATCACAGTGGCCGCGCCAAGCAGGCTGTTGTCTATACGTCCTCCTATCACGCGGGCAACCGGCCCCGGATAACCGCTTGAGTAGACAGGCCATTGCGGGTTGAATGCGTCAAAACGCGGCTCCATTCCAAGCACATCAAAATGCGCCTCGAAATAAGCATCGAGGGTACCGACATCGCGCCAGTAGCTTTTTTCTTCGTATGATTTGATACCCGGCACTTCGTTGGATGCAAAATCATAAGCAAACAATCGATGACTTTGCAGCAACATCGGTAACATATGCCGTCCAAAATCGGTTTCTTCACGCTGATGCAGAACTTCCAGCGCTTCAATCAGTACAGCAGTGTTGAAGATATAATTACCCATAGACGCATAGGCACGCGACGGATCAGTGGGAATTTCCCGCGGATGTGCTGGCTTTTCCTGGAACCCTTTTACCCGGCCATCAGTGTCCGCTTCAATGATACCAAAGCTGGATGACTGTTCTATTGGCACTGGCAGCGCAGCAAGACTGACATCTGCGCACCGCTGGATGTGGAATCGCACCATCTGCCTGATATCCATTCGATAGATATGATCCGCACCAAATACCACGACAAGATCCGGCTGATGCTCTTTGATCAGGCTCAAATTCTGATAGACAGAATCAGCCGTACCGGTAAACCAGGACTTGCCTCTGTGCATTTGGGGTGGCACGACGGTTACAAAATGTTCCGGAAGCAGTGGCGAAATCGTCCAGGCCCTGCGAATATGTTCGATCAATGACTGGGATTTATACTGCACCAGCAGATAAATCGATCGAATCTCTGAATTGATCAGATTGCTCAACACAAAATCCACGATTCGATAGCGGCCGCCAAACGGTACCCCCGGTTTGCAACGTTTTTCAGTTAGTGGCTGCAGGCGGCTGCCCTCGCCACCCGCCATCACGAAAGCCATAATTTTTGGCTGCGATCTCAATTCTTTCATGCGCCTTCTCCGGATGCATTGGATGTCGTATGTAATATAGCAAGCAAACCTGTCAGCGGAACTCCAGCCCATTCCACGCGATGATCCAGCTCATAGCGCAGTTCATACAATGCTTTTTCAAGTATGAACAACTCAATTAACCGACCGGCATCCTCGTCCGCAGAAGGCCAGGCCGGGCAATCCGCTATACCTTCACGATATCCGGACAAGAAAGCATCGCGCGCAGCCAGTTCCCATTCCTGAACATAGGGCATCAATCGCTCGCGGTCTGCCGGTCGTACTGACGCACAGCCGATTAATGCCACGGCACCCGCGTAACTGAAGGAACGAAGCATTCCGGCCACATCGCGCAGAGGCGAATGTTTGGCCCGGCGCGTTTCCAGCGGTCTTGCCGGCTCGCCTTCAAAATCAATGATGACAAAATCGTTCTCGGTCAGCAGTACCTGGCCGAGATGAAAATCACCATGGTAACGTGTCTTCACAGCGTTCAGGTTTGTCGGAATCAGCATATCGATTCGCTGCAGCAGTTGTGACGACTTGTCCAGTAACGCATGCACGCCTGCCTGGTCATTTTCCGAAATAGCGCTACTGTGTAACATCAGTTTCTCCAGCGTTTTGTGCAAATCCTGGCAGACCTGTTCACGCCAGTTTATTAAATCTGACGGCAGGATGGGCTCCGGTTCAAAATCAGGGTTGCCACTTGAAAAGGCAAGTGCCCGGTGTAGTTCTCCCGTACGCAGTCCGAGTATGTGTATCAGCCATTTATAATCGGCATGCCAGTTTTCGGTTTCTTCTATGACCGCTGGGTTGGTCAGGCAGTCCTCGAAAAATCGCCGCAAATAATCGATCGTGTAACTCCATCCATCCCCCTGATTGGATTTGTATGTCTGAATCAGGACGAGCGTCGTTGCAGGCACATCTGGCTCCTGAAATTCGACGGAACCTATTAACGGCGAGATATTCGGATATGGCGAAACATCAGTCAGGAAACGCCCCATCTCCATTTCCAGATTCACGCCTGGCTGCAATTGCCGATACAGTTTCAGAAATAACCGGTCTCCCAGTGCAATAGTACTGTTGGTGCTTTCAGACAAGGATCGCTGATCCTCCGCCATACAGCTGTCATCGACAAATTTGTCAAAGACCGTGGTAGCGCGGAAATGGATCATTTCCGAACCGGTTTCCGTAGCGGCTGACTGGCTCATGGAACTGATGATTGCACGAACAAATGCTTCGTCGTGCACCGCATCATAAATGATGCCTACTCGAGCACGCTGTCGTGCTCTTGCCAGCGCAACATGCAGTAGTGGCCGAATATGATCATCGTCTGCTTCACCCCAGATTATTGATAAAGGCAAAAAATAGATCTGTGCTTCCTGTTGCGCAAAATAAACCTTGACCCACAACCAGAGCCATGCATGAGATTCCTGTGAACGCGTTGTCAGGCGCACAATCTCAATGCGGTCCAGCGATTCGGTTTTTGCAGCAAACCAGCGTTGATTGGTCAAGAAATCAGGCAAAATTTCTCGTTCGAGTTGTGTCCGTAGTTTCTCGGCCATCGTCGACTTTCTTAATTCAGTCTGTTCGCTCAGGAAGCTGCGCAAACCGTCGAATAAAACCATGACGGGAAGTTTTAAAGGTAGCGGTGCTTCCGAATGCCAGACCGGCGCTTCAGTGTTGGCAGTCAGACAAAACCAATAGAACTGATGACCGGGCAGCGTTAACATGTAAGGCAGATCGCCAATGGGTGGAAAAGCGGTCCGTCCCAGCAGTTCTATCGGTATTTTGCCTTTGAACCGGGACAAATCAAGCTCTACGGGTTGTGCTGAACGGGACAGATTTGCCACACAAAGAATGGATTCGTCGCCGTATTCGCGTATATAGGCAAGAATCTTGCGGTTGCCTGGATTCAGGAATTCCAGCGTGCCGCGTCCGAATGTCGGGTATGACTGGCGCGCAGCAATGATGCGTTTCATCCAGTTTAACAGTGACGAAGGTTCACGGTTCTGCGCTTCCACATTAACCGCCTCGTAACCGTATATCGGATCCATAATGGGCGGCAAATACAGAAATTGCGGGTCCGCCTTGGAAAAACCGGCATTGCGGTCCGGGCTCCACTGCATGGGTGTACGTACGCCATGTCGGTCACCCAGAAAAAAATTATCGCCCATACCGATTTCGTCTCCGTAATAAACAATTGGTGATCCCGGCATGGACATCAGCAGACTGTTCATCAACTTGATTTTGTCAATATCATTGTCCATCAGCGGTGCCAGCCGCCTTCTGATTCCTACATTGACACGCATGCGCGGATCCGCTGCATAGCGTTCGTACATATAATCACGTTCCCGATCGGTTACCATCTCCAGCGTCAGCTCATCGTGATTGCGCAAAAAAATCGCCCACTGGCAGCTATCGGGAATCTCGGGGGTCTGTTGCATGATCTCTACAATGGGATGACGGTCTTCTAATGCGACGGCCATATACATCCGCGGCATCAGCGGAAAATGATATGCCATATGGCACTCATCGCCCTGACCGAAGTAATCCTGAACGTCTTCTGGCCATTGATTGGCTTCAGCCAGAAACAGGCGATTACGGTAGCGCGCATCCACAACTGAGCGCATATGCTTGAGCACTGCATGAGTTTCGGGCAGATTCTCATTGTTAGTACCCTCGCGTACACACAGGTACGGAACTGCGTCCAGGCGTAATCCGTCCACGCCCATATCGAGCCAGAAATTCATAACCCGAATCACAGCCTTGACCACGTTCGGGTTATTGTGGTTCAGATCCGGTTGATGGTGAAAAAAACGGTGCCAGTAAAACGCTTGCGCCGCATCATCCCATGTCCAGTTTGAAGACTCGGTATCGGTAAAAATAATTCGTGTTTCCGGAAATTTCTGACTGGATTGGCTCCAGATATAAAAATCCCTTTTCTTACTGCCCGTTGGCGCTTCACGTGCAGCCCGAAACCAGGGGTGCTGGTCCGAAGTATGGTTGATTACCAGTTCGGTGATCACGCGCAATCCACGTCGGTGCGCTTCGCGCAGAAAATTCCGGAAATCCTTGCGCGTGCCGTAATCGGGATGGATATTACGATAATCTGATATGTCATAGCCGTCATCACGTTGTGGTGACGGATAGAATGGCAACAGCCAGATAGTGTTGACACCCAGATCCTGAATATAATCGAGTTTCTGCGTCAACCCTGCGAAATCACCGATGCCATTATTGTCATGGTCGTAGAAGGCCTTGACATGTAACTGGTAGATAATGGCATCCTTGTACCAGAATGGATCGTCATCCTTGTCAGCAATCTGCCAGTCCATTACTTGCTCCCTGGGTTACATATAGTAATCAAAATCCCGTTCACTGCGCACACGCCTGCGAAGACGGAAGATATGCGCCGGCACAATCCGGGGATCCAGTTCAACATAATTTCGCGGACCGTTCCAGATAAAACGTGCATTGCTCAACAGATCATGCACCTGATAGGAATGATCCGCATCCAGCCCGAAAATATCCAGCGGAATATCCAGCCATCCTGACTGTGTATGATGCGGATCCAGATTGACCAGTACCAGAATGATATTGTCAAGATCTTCAGTGTTTTTACTGTAGCAGATAAGCGATTCGTTATCCACAGCATGAAACTGCAACATGTGGTCAAATTGCAGGGCCGGATTTTCCCGGCGAATACGGTTAATTCGTGCAATATAGTCTTTCAGGCTGTCACGTTGCTGCAGATCCCAGTGCCGAATCTGGTATTTTTCCGAATCGAGGTATTCCTCGCTGCCGGGTTCTCTCGGCTTGTTTTCAAAAAGCTCGAAAGCCGGACCATAAATACCGTAACTGGCTCCCAGGGTGGCAGCCAGCGCAAGCCGAATCATAAACGCAGGCCGCCCACCATATTGCAGGTATTCCGTCAGGATATCCGGCGTATTCGGCCACAGACTGGGGCGCAGGTATTCGCGCTCACGGCCCTTCGACAGCTGTGTGAGATATTGAACAATCTCGTATTTGGTGTTGCGCCAGGGAAAATAATTATAAGACTGGCTGAATCCCAGTTTGGCCAGGTAGTGCAATACCTTTGGCCGTGTAAACGCTTCAGCCAGGAAAATCGTTTCAGGATGATCTCGCTTGATGCTGTTGATTGTCCATTCCCAGAAATAAAAACTCTTGGTATGCGGATTATCCACCCGGAAAATCCGTATACCCTGTTTGATCCAGAAGCGAAACACGCCTTCCAGTTCCGTCCATAATCGCTGCCAGCCGGTGCTCTCGAAATCAAAAGGGTAAATATCTTCATATTTTTTTGGCGGATTCTCCGCGAACTGAACGCTGCCGTCAGGGCGGTGTCGAAACCACTCTGGATGTTCCTTGACATATGGATGATCCGGAGAGCACTGAAATGCAATATCCATGGCGATCTCCAGCTTGTACTCGCGCGCGCGCGCGATCAGACTGTGGAATTCCTTCAGTGTACCCAGTTCCGGATGAATACTGAGATGCCCTCCTTCCGCTGACCCAATGGCCCATGGACTGCCGGGATCATGTTCGCCCGCCACCAGGGTATTATTTGGACCTTTACGTTTTGTATTACCGATGGGATGTATCGGCGGCAGATATAGCACATCAAAGCCCATCGCGGCAATATAAGGCAGGCGCGCCTCGCAGTCGGCGAAAGTACCGTGACGACCGTATTCTGTGCTACAAGAACGTGGAAAAACCTCATACCACGCGCCAAAGCGCGCCAGCACAGGATCAACAACAACGGTCAGTTCCCGATCATACACCGCAGCCAGATTCGGATCCGTGTACCGGGACATCAGTTGTGCAAGCTCGGAATCGAACGCCGTATCAAACCGAACGCGCCAGTCATCGTCGCTGCGTAATGCTTTACCAAAAAATCGGAGCCTATTCGCATCACTGCTTTGCGCGCGCGAGGCAGCGGCATCGATCAATTCGGCACCAGCAAGCAGCGCTATCTCGATATCGCCGGGATCGGTGCGCCGCTTGAGATCACCTGACCATGAGGCAAAATGATCAACACAGGCAGTTACGGTGTAATAGTAGCGCCCCACGTCATGCACGGAAAATGCACCCTGCCAGCAATCATTGCCCACCGGCTTCATTGGAGTCTTGTGCCACTCTGACTGATGTTCACGGCGATACAACAACACACAATAAATTCGATCATGTCCGTCGGTAAAGACATCAGCCTCTACCGCAACCCGTTCGCCAACAGTGCGTTTAACAGGAAAACGCCCACTATTCACCTGCGGTTCCACGCGCTCGATAATTACTCTGCACTGTCCTGTTTCAGGTAACGTATGGGCCATCTATTCCTCCACTTTGAAGAAAAGTGTCGCCAGTGGCGGAAGACTCAACATCAGAGAGTGCGATCTGCCGTGAACGCTGACCGGCGCTGCTTCCACGCCACCCAGATTGCCATGGCCGCTGCCACCATATTGGGTTGCGTCACTGTTCAGCACCTCACGCCACCAGCCTCCACGCGGCACACCCACGCGATAATTCATACGGGGAATCGGCGTAAAATTGCATACCGCCAGAATGACATCGCCACTGCGTTTTGCTGACCTGATAAAACTGATGGTACTTTCTTCCCAGTCGTTACAGTCTACCCACTCAAAACCCTCGGACGCAAAGTCCTGTTCATACAATGCAGCTTCGTTGCGATAAAAGTGGTTAAGATCCTTCAGCCAGTCCTGTATACCCCGGTGGGGCGAATACTGTAACAATTCCCATTCAAGACTGCGGTCATGATTCCATTCGCTCCACTGCGCAAATTCGCTCCCCATGAACAGCAGTTTTTTTCCGGGGTGGCCGTACATATAACCATAAAGTGCGCGCAAATTGGCAAATTTTTGCCAATCGTCACCGGGCATCTTGCCGATCATCGAGCCTTTGCCGTGAACAACCTCATCGTGTGAAAAGGGAAGCAGAAAATTTTCATTGAATGCATACCACAAACTGAAAGTCAGCTGGTTATGATGGTGTTTGCGATAAATCGGGTCTTTGCTGAAATAAGTCAGCGTATCGTGCATCCAGCCCATGTTCCACTTCATTCCGAAGCCCAGCCCGCCCACATAAGTGGGCCGGGAAACGGCCGGCCAGGCGGTGGATTCCTCGGCTATCGTTTGCACCCCAGGATAATCTCTGTAAACCGCTTCATTCAGGCTGCGCAAAAAGCTGACTGCATCAAGGTCCTCATTACCGCCATGCTGATTTGGCGTCCATTCTCCTTCGCGGCGACCATAATCAAGATAGAGCATGGAAGCCACCGCATCCACGCGCAGGCCGTCAATATGATACTTGTCGAGCCAGAACAGTGCGCTGCTGATCAGAAACGCACGCACTTCGTGACGCCCATAGTTAAAAATATAGCTCTGCCATTCTGGATGATAGCCGCGTTTGGGATCGGCATGCTCGAACAAGTAGGTGCCGTCGAAATAGTGCAGGCCGTGAGCATCGTCGGGAAAGTGCGAGGGTACCCAGTCAAGAATAACGCCAATACCCTGCTGATGCAGACAGTCCACCAGGTACATAAAATCCTGCGGCGTACCATAGCGCGCAGTTGGAGAAAAGTAGCCCGTTGTCTGATAACCCCATGAACCATAAAAGGGATGCTCCGTAACGGGGAGAAACTCAACATGCGTAAAATTCATTTCACGCATGTACTCGGGCAGCCACCTGGCCAGTTCCCGGTAATTGAGCGGTCGATTATCGTCTTCGACCTGCCGCCTCCAGGAACCCAAATGCATTTCATAGATAGAAAGTGGCGCATCCAGATCATTGACGGCCTTCCGGTTATTCATCCAGTCCGCGTCGTTCCACTCATAATCAATGTCCCAGGTTTTGGATGCTGTTTTTGGAGGTGTTTCCCAACAAAAAGCGAAAGGATCGCCTTTATCGACCCGGTAACCATGATACCTTGAGGCAATATGATACTTATAGACCGTACCGGATAGCAGGCCCGGAATAAATCCTTCCCAGACTCCCGAATCATCGCGGCGCATTTTCAGCGGATGCGCATCAGTGCTCCAGTTATTGAAATCTCCGATAACCGAAACAGACTGGGCATTCGGCGCCCACACCGCGAAAAATGTTCCCTGTTGATTTTTATGAACAATCTGATGCGCACCGAGCTTGTCATACAACCTTGCATGCGTTCCTTGCCTGAACAGATAAATATCGCCTTCTGTCAGCAATGTAATGTCATGTCTTATCGATTCTATCTGATCCATATACATTCTCCTTCACAGGATATAGATCTGTTAACCAGTCGATCCCGGTCACGTTCTGCTCAGATACAAAGAATTCATTTGCCCGGAATAACCAAAAACAGGTAAAAATTGTATTTTTACGCCGCAGGCGGCGCTCCTTCTGTTCTCCTGGATTGTTTATTACCTTACAGCAATTTGTCATGGTTTGTGAGACATTTTGATGGCCTGACTCTTTCCAGAATGACGCTACACTTTGACAGATAAACAGACCAATTATTAAGTGACAGCCTGACCCGAGCGTCCGGCAATTGTGAAAATCAGGATCCATACCTGGCATCTCCTTCACTGCAAACTGCATAACCCTGAACGCAGAATCGTTTCCGTATTGACGGATAAGCATGGTTGCCAGCTATGTATGGATATCCGATTCCGCTGGCGTGACAGGCGACAGTTCGGAAAAATGTGATGACCCGATCCATACAGCAATACTTTTATCTGCATCAATGACGCAGCATTATTTCCAAACACGCCATTAGTACATGCAACTTCAGTACATGCAACTTCATGCATTTGTCATTAAATTGACATCAACACATTTTAAGATCACCTGTAATCAAGCACCATGCATAACAAAAAAACTGGAGTTTTAAATGCATATTAATAGTGATATATCCCGCCTTAAAGTCCACACGTACACCGTATTCGGGGTAATCGTGCTCGTGGTCTTTTTTCTGTTGCCGTTCGCGGCACTGGCGGACGGACGTGTTTTTAACCGCATTGCAACTTTTCCCGTGTATCTGAACACAGATATGGGCGTTGAGACGGTCGCGGAAATTGTCGATGCCAGTAAAGACGGCAACACACTGGTTTATACCGACAGTGAAACAGGCAAACTGGGTTTTGTCGATATCCAGCGGCCCGACAATCCTCAAGCACTCGGTGCCATTGATGTCGGTGGAGAACCGACATCGGTCGCCGTGGCTGGAGAATACGCGCTGGTTGCGGTCAATACATCTCCCAGCTTTATTTCACCCAGCGGACATCTTCATGTTGTCCATATTGGTATGCAGACAATCGTCGCAACGCATAAGCTGGCGGGACAACCGGATTCAGTCGCCGTCAGCCCGGACGAACGCTATGCTGCTATCGTGATTGAAAATGAACGCGACGAGGATTTAGGAAACGGAGAACCGCCGCAGGCGCCTGCTGGTTTACTGCAGATTGTCGATTTGACTGGCGTGCCGGCAGACTGGTCGATCCGTGATGTCAATCTGGATAATTTAGCCGATTTGTTTCCAGGCGATGCAGAACCCGAATATGTAGACATCAATACTGACAATATCGCCGTTGTTACGATGCAGGAAAACAACCATATTGTATTAATCGATCTGGCTACAGGCACAATCATCAACCACTTCTCCGCCGGTTTAACCGATCTGCATCAGATCGATACCCAGGAAGAAGACCCAGCGTTGATCAGTCTGACGGACACGCTGACAAATGTTGCACGCGAACCCGATGGTGTAACCTGGATTTCCAACGAAGTTTTTGCAACAGCTGATGAGGGCGACTTGTTCGGGGGCAGTCGCGGGTTCACGCTGTTCGATACCGATGGCAATATCCTGTTTGAAGCCGGCAATACACTGGAACATGAAGTGGTACGTCTGGGGCACTATCCCGACAGCCGTTCAGGTAATAAAGGCAATGAACCGGAAAATGTGGAATTCGCCGAATATCGCCATCAGCAGTATTTATTTGTCGCATCCGAGCGTTCAAGTGTAATTTTCGTATACAAAATAAAAGGAAGACACCACAAACCCGTATTGAAGCAAGTCTTGCCAGCCGGTGTCGGACCTGAAGGCATAAAAGCCATTCCGAACAGGAACTTGCTGGTGGCCGCCAGCGAAAACGATTCGCGCGATGACAAATACCGCAGCGTTATCACAATTTATCAACTGGAAAAAAGCAACCATGGCAAGGCGAATTATCCCACTGTTTTCTCAAAAAACCGCGACGACGGCACACCCATCCCATGGGGCGCCTTATCAGGTTTCGCAATTGATCCCAGACATGAAAAAACGCTGTATGCCGTACATGACAGTTTTTATCAGCAAAGCCGTATTTATGTCATGAACATTCATAAAAAACCGGCTGTGATTACCGGTGAGATCATACTGAAAGATCAGAACGGCCATACTGTCAATCTGGATGCTGAAGGTATTGCTGCGAGTTCGAATAGAGACGGCAGTTTCTGGATTGCTTCTGAAGGTGCTGGATCGGTAGACGACCCAGGACGTCCGGTAACCAGTCTGAATGAACTCGTACATGTTGCTGCGGACGGCGTGATTATTGACACCGTCACACTGCCCGACAGTGTCAATGCAAAACAACGCCGCTTTGGCTTTGAAGGTGTAGCCTCGGTCAAGGAAGGCGACAATGAAGTACTATATGTCGCATTCCAGCGCCCCTGGATAGGCGACCCGGAGCCGAATAATTCCGATGATGGCGGTCAGGTCAGAATCGGTCGTTATGACACGGCGAGCCGGGAATGGACATTTGCATACTATCCACTGGAGGTACGTCAGTCACCGAATGGCGGCTGGGTTGGCTTATCGGAAATAACCGCACTGAGAGATGGCCGCTTTGCTGTCGTCGAGCGTGATAATCAGGCCAATACGGATGCGCGAATCAAGCACATCTACGCGTTCTCTGTTAACAATGTCATTTTCAGGCCAGAGGGTGAAACCTTTGACGTATTGACTAAAACACTGATACGCGACCTGATGCCCGATCTTGAAGCAACGGGCGGCATGGTGCTTGAGAAAATTGAAAGCCTGGCAGTGACGAGAAAAGGTGACATGCTATTTGCAAACGATAACGACGGTGTTGACGATTCAAACGGCGAAACACAGCTAATCCGTATCAACGGTGTTTTTGAGAAAAGCCGGCGCGACACCATAGTGCGCAGCACCGATTAACCCGCACTACACAGGCCGTCTAAAAGTTTTCAGAAATTTTTGAACCTGCCTTTTTGAAAACACAAAAAACCTTTCAACGGCCTGTGTTGATACGGATGCACAACCATGCAGGCAACCAGGCTACGACTTATGCGACAGGCACTTTTTTTTCTTAGACACTACAACGACATCGACCATATCGTCCCCGTAATATACAAATGGTCCCGTTCGGGATTTCGTTGCACGGTGGTATTGATCGGCTTCTCGAGCATTGCCCGGGACTACCGCATACAGTTTATCGCTTCGCTTGCCGGCGTCAAGGTACTGAATATCCAGAACATATTGACCACAGCCGATCAGTGCAGGTTTCGATTTCTCAGCCTGGCTTTATATGGCCATTCAGGCCGATATATATCCCACTCGCTGTACCATTTGTTCGAAGTTTTCTGGCCGGTCAGAACGCGCATGCAATTCTGGGACAAACTGGCAACATTTCTGCTCAAGACAGCTTTTCCGACAGATTCAGCAGGTGTGGTTGTGTTTGACTGGGTCAGCCAGAAATCAACACTGCCCATTGAGTTTGTGCGCCATGTGCTCGCATTGTCCCGAAAGCAGGGGCATATCAGCGTCTCGCTTCCGCATGGTGACAGTCCGCACTACAATGAACTCATCCGCAATCACGAATTTCATGTCGGACCGCAAGCCAAATATGCCCACAGCGACATGTTCGACTATATCGTGTGCCCGAACGAATTATGCGCAAAACGCTACCGCCCTTTTATTGATGAGGCCAAAATAAAAATACTGGGCTCCCCGAGGTATAACGACGAATGGCTGAACGTACTGCACCGCCTGTTACCACCGCCTGTTACCCGAAAGCATCAACAAAAAATCTACATTGTATTTTTTCTTCGAAAAAAGGAATTTTCACTTTTCTGGGATGAAATACAGCGTGTTATCAGGATGGTTATTCAGTTTGAGAATATACGGCTGATTATCAAACCTCATACGCGCGACTACTTGCAGACGCCGCTTAAACAAATTCTAAGACAGATTCAGTCATCACGACTGGAGGTTGCGCAGGACAGCGAACATTCAGCCAGCCTGATCGCATCAGCGGACATGATTATCGATGTTGCCACGTCCGTCGCATTTGAGGCCGTCAAACGCGGCATCCCGGTGCTTTCCGCAGATTATCTGCATGCCGGGTATTCCGCCATCTCACATTATATACCTGAGTCTGCAATGCATTGCCGCGACGATATTTACCATGCTGTCCGTAGTTTTGCTGAAAATCCACACCGACCGTTTTACGATGAACGGCACCGCGCTGATTTTATTCGGCATATGCTGGATGTACCGGACAAATACGTACTTGAACGTTATGTGGGTTTACTGGCAGGTCATGTTCAAACTGCCAAAAAACTTGCGGCGTAAAGTACTTCTCATAATTCTCGCATCATTATGTAGCCCTGTAATTGCCTGACTAAATGTCTTGCAACACACATCTAATAAAATCCTTTCAGCGCCACCGCTTGTCGACAAAAGGCGGGCAACGATAACCTTCTAACACCGTAGTATTATTAATTCCTGAACACAGGCCCTTTTTGCTATCAGACAATTTTCAATATTTCTACTCTTCAAGATATTCTCCATGACAAGCATCGCTATCCTGGTGGTCGCAATACGTCATCATTCGAGCGCGAAAAAAAATTGATATTGCTTTTTCATTCTTCGAAGTGAGTTTTCCCATACTTTTGTCATGGTCTTTCTAATAGACTGAATTTGACATAACAATTGAAAATTACTTATTTGTTGATAAGGCTAAGCAATTATCAGCAAAAACGATGCATATGTTTTTTAAACGAACAATCCAGGATGCTTTTAACAAACTGTATGTTTCGTTTTTTTTATTCTTACTGAGTGTATTTCGGCATTCACATGCTTAACTGTTAGCTTGCGAGGAGGTGCTGATGGCAACCGAATCAGTCAATACAGTCACAGAGCCAGCGCAACCCAGAAAACCGGCGTTAAATCGCCGATTAGGTTTTTTTGCACTCATAGCGCTGTTAATCGGCGTTCTTATTGGTTATTTCAGCTACGTCGACAGCAGAGAAGATCTCGTAAATAATGATTATTACCGCGTGCTGTACGAGGCTTCGAACAAGTTGAATGAGAACCTAAGCCAGTTGCGCAAAATGCACGTCAATAAAGAAAGTCTTAATTCTATCCGCACCCAGTTACCCAGCTACAAACGAAAAATTCCACAAAATTCAAGTATTTCTAAAAATTTAAAATTTGTTCTAAAAGGACAAAGCATTAAAATCCGAGACGGAGATAGCAATAACGCTGAAGATATAGCTGAAATTCGAATCACCGATATTTTACCTACTCCCAAACGCGGTTTCAGTCAGTATTTGTTTGCTAGCAACAAAGGCAAGGTATTAGCAGTAATTGGAGATGAAAAAACCATCTCAATTGATACTTTAACAAGCGTTAGCAAAGAAATTGAAAAAAATAAACGACGCTTTCAATTTAAATTGAATCAGCCAACAAATAACAATAGCAAGAAAGCAGGTTGGGATTTACCCAGCTTCAGCAGTCACGTGGATATGAAATTGTCCCATGAAGAATTTCGAATCTTCATTTTCCCTTTTTCACTGGCGACGCCTCTAATCAGGGAAGGTGTCAAAGACAATCTGGAAAAGGAGAAATCTACAGATACTAACGCTGACAGGGACATCAATACCCTCTACCTGGTTGGTCTTCTGCCAAAATACAAATTACATACGGAAGGCTCCGAATACAGAGATCTGCCCTTATTACTGGTAGCGCTCATCTTTTCATTGTTTGTATGGGCTCTGTTGCGTCTATATTTGCTACCCAAAAACCAGTCGATCAGCTCCGGGTACCGAAGGTTTACCATGGCTTCGAGTTACGGCTTTATCATCGCGCTTATTGCTCTGTTGCTGGCGTTTATGCAAAAAACTGCTTTACAGGCAAACAAAGATCATTACGCAGCAGAATATGGAAAAAAATTAGCCTCGGATTTAGAGGATGATCTCAAATTGGTATTTGACAGACTAGACAATTACAGAGCTTTCTATCAGAAATTAATCACCGGACTGGATCAATTACCATCAGTTTCTACCAATTGTTTGGAAAATCCACAGCGTCCTGAATGCAACGAACCCGCAACTAAAGAATTTTCGAATCTTATCAAGGACTCTTTGAACTCCATCGTTAAAAGCAGGGGATGCTCGCACAGTTTAAGAAAAATATTACCGAGTCATGCATTTACGCATGCTACAGACTATCGAATCAACAAACCTTCAGAAGACAAACATTGTAAGTTCAATTTATCGGATATAAAGCTGGATCGATTCGCAGAGGAAGTATTGCTTAAAGCGTATCAAAACAAACCTGATAACCTATATACATTGGGGTTTGTGGCAGGTAACCAAATTATCGCGGTGAATAATCCAAAAAATACGGACAAAATCTATTCCTATCTCTCTATACCTGAGGGAAAACACTATATACCCGATAAAATTCTTGGGGTTACATCTATAAATGATGAAGGCAAAATAACATTGCCGCCGATATTCTACCGTGAAAGTAATGCTCCCCCATTGATCCTGAACTTGACCCACCGCGATTATTACAAGAAAGTCAGAAGCTATCAGGGTTGGCACTTGGATCTGTGCGATGATAACAAGAAAGAAAAAAATGGGAAGTGTGTTTTTGAGAATGTATACATTCAGCGTGTACTCAATATAAGCGATGGCACTCGAGGCACTACCATTTCCATGCCCATGGTTGATCAGGATTCAATCAATAATAGATCTAAACCGGCACTTGCCTACACTCTGACAGCCGATGTCATTTTGCCTTCAGTCAGTCTGGCGGCTCCCGCGCCTTATGATTTTATCTATATGGTGATTGAACGTAACAGCGGCGATGTTCTGTTTCATAGTGATGAAAGCCGTACCCTGGTCGAAAACCTGTATTACTCCGGCAACAACCAATCCAACCTGGGTGAATGGCTCAAAACGGGGCTGGACCGTTTTGGGATAGTCGACAAGGAAGTGATGAGCGGCCATTACCACGGACAACCGGGACGTTTCAAGTCAGTTGAAGCGCCGGTAGACGAGTGGGCAATTGTAATCTTTTATCCAGACGAGAGCCTGGACGTTGTCATGGCCAAACAGTTTCTAATCATCAGTGTTAACTTTGCCATCGTTTTACTGCTGTTTGCTTTTTCACTCTATGTCATCCGCAAATTAAACTGGGCCAGTAGTCTGAAAAACAGATTATCGATACCTGAAACAATCAACGGTAGAAAGATCTTTATGGCCGTTACAATTCTTATTTGCGTTATCTATACGTCTTATTATACCAGTCTACTTTTGACTTTGGACAAGGCACCGTTTGATTCGGCGAAAAAATGTGATTTGCAATCAATTGCCGGAATACTGATAGTTACCGGAATATTGATATTTTTCCTATGCAAAACTATTCGTTCCAAAAAATTTATTCCCGTAGTTATTCTACTGTCAATGTCAATCCTCAAATTCTGTTATTTGTATACAGTGGATGTGGGACAAATACCACTGAAAACTCTGGAGTTTCACTATCAACAAGTTGACTGTAACTGGCTCAATTACGAACGTCAGGAAAGTATCAAGATGGCGATCAGCCGCTACCCGAACTCTATCACCGACCATCGAATACATCCAATAACATTATTGCCCATGACTGAATTACAAGAGAGTTTGGATGAGGATAAAAGTGTGTGTCAAAATTATTCATCTCAAACCGAACTGGGAAACCATCTCAGTTTGAACTCCCTGATAGATTTCTGGCAATGGATATACAATTTGCAACTGGTTAATTCTGAACCGCCGGCCAGTAAAACTATCAAAAAATCGCAACAGGTAAACAACGATACTTCTTGGTGGCATACGGACAGCGTAACCTTCACATCCATTTTCACGTTGGTTGTCTCATTTGTCATGATCCTGTTGATTATTTGGTTTTGGTATGAATTCACTCGACAAACGTTATGGAAACGATTGTATTGCTCGGACCGTTTTTTACAGCACATCAAAAAACTAACCCAGGCAAAATTTACACAACCTGACTGGAACCAGTATCATTCAAAACTGATAATCGAGTGTGATCGTACAAAACTGAATGGCATAGACCTGACCCTGCTGCTCGGAACCGCCGCCATGCACAATAGTCAATCAGCCGAATCCAGGCAGCATATTCTGTTAACAGGTTTTGATACGCTCTATCAACTCAGCCCCTGTCTGCAAAGACTAGGCGCGCAAACGCACGCCCAGCCAGATCTGAAGCTGAACGTCGAGCAAAATCCCGCCAACAAAGAACTGGATGTTCAAATCTGGGACATTGAGGCATGCCTTGCCCAGCCTGATTTCAGGCAAAACCTGCTCGATTTAATCATGGAAATGAAATCACTCACACTGGCAAATCAGTTAAATTCATTCACCATCTATGCGGAACACCACAATTTACAACGAATCAAAATAAAAGACCCGCTGCAAATGAATTGCGGTTCAGTACTCAAGCATGCCGAATATCTGTCATGGGCCGAGTGCCTCATGGATTTCAATGTCAAAGTCGCTAAAGAGTTTGAACGGCAAATAGATCAATCCTTTTTAATGCGGGAGATTGCCGATTTTCCCGAATTGTCATTTTTGTCTCGTGAGCCCCTGAAAACATACGAAAACACAAAAGAAGATTCATGGAATAAACACAGGGATGCAACTATTGAAGCTCGGCTGACAACCATCCATTACATTTTAATGCGCGCAGGTGCGCTTTATCGATTTAAATGGGAGTCCTGTTCAAATGCCGAAAAACTTGCACTGCTCAACCTCGATAAACAACAAAGACTCAATCCGTCCAATACACAGATGATTGAACACCTGGCTGTGAACGGGTTAATTAAGGTAGAACATGGCCGCCTGGAAATCGTTAACAACAGTTTTGCGTACTTTGTCCGCAATGCAGAAACCGCAGATACTATCAATCAACTGGTGCGCGAAGGAGAAGCCGGTGTCTGGAAAGATTACCGATTACCCATCGGTTTGCTGATGATTCTGATTATCGGCGGCATTACGCTTGTCTCCGGTGAAGCTGTTTCAATTGTGACCGCCTCAGTAGTCGGCATCATAGGCGCAATTACCAGCGTCATCAAAAGTACAAGCATGTTTAAAGAGCAGGCCAGAGAATAAAAAGATCGCACATACCGGGCCGTTTTACCATAAACGGCACCGCGCTGATTGTTTTCGGCATATACTGAATGTACCGGACAAATACGTGCTTGAACGGTATGTGGGTTTACTGACAGGCCATGCTCAAATGGTCAAAAAACTGGCTGCCTGAACAATGCCTGTCCTCACCTGAGTGCATGATTGATATCACGCTTCGGCGGTTTATTGTATCTCCTCACGCTCCGTCACCATGATTTCAGCCTGTATCGTACCCCATTCAGAAGGTTCTGGTGCATATCGTCTGACCGCCCTTCGTGCCGTCCGGTTCAGCAACTGTTCCAGATGATTTTGCGGCGTAATTACTTTGGCTATACTTCGGTAGGATGCGACACCCTTGAATTCAAATGCGCGGGTATCAAGGGGATTCAGGCTGATGATGGCTTTGATAATTTCCAGACCAGGACTGGCAAATTCAAGCGCGCCGCCATCGGTCAGCTTTCTGGATTCACCTGCTTTGATCAGGGCATATTCAGCCGTTCTGCCGCCATATGGAAACTGTACAAAACCACCGTCACGAAGACTCAGGCTCATCAGATAAATATAATAGGGTTCATCGGCGTTGTTTGCTACCGAGAATCCGAGGATGCTTCCCTGTGGCAATTGCTGTCCGTTCAACTGGTTCAAATCCAGTGTCCGGGTAATGCGGTACCTGTTCTTCAGTCTAAAACAATCGTCTGTCTGATGGCTTTCATCACAGGTTTCGTCCTTGATAATTTCATGCGCCCTGATTTGAATATCAGGCGGGGAACTCTGCAGTTTTTTCAGGTCCAGCAGATCAACCAGTATTCCCATGTTTATGGCCAACTGATCAATACCCTGCTCAAAGCCGCCGGCAAGATTCACATGCAGGGCCTCATCCAGCACATCCTCCTGCATGGTCATCACCCACGCCTGCAGGTCGGCATCGGGATGCGATTTTGGCAAAGTGCTGTTGCCTGTCTCTCGAACGTACATACCGTTGCGCTGTTCAGGTCTGAACAAACGAATGATAAAACCGTCGTTTTGCCGTTCACTGACCATCCGGTATTCGTTTTTATCCAGCTTTTCTTCAATCCCGGCGGAAAAACTATCAATTTGGTCCTGCCCCACCAGTCCGTCGCCTTCAATTACAATCGGAATCGGGTCAAAGCTGTAAGCGCGGTGCTGTTCGATCAGAATGTCGCCAACTTCAACTGTGCCACCGCTGATAATGCTCGCTTTACTGGTGTAGGTGTCAACGTCGGTTATTTTGACTGCTGTCGATTTATCCGCAGCAGATTCAATTGTATAAACAGAACCTTTGGTAATATTGTTGATATGCCCTGCATTCAGCCGTAACTGCCCGTCTTCATCCACTGCTGTAACAATGATCCTGTTCAGGTTCTCTGGTATTTCTCCAGCCAGCACCAGGGTATTGTGATGCTGGCTGTGCAGCGATGCGATCTGGGGCTGTTGTTTGTTGACGCCGAGGCCTGTTATCGTATCTTCGCGCATCAGCGCTTCGGTACGATGAAATACATCGCTCCAGGTTTCGCCGGGTTTTATCATGCTTAACGACTGCGCCCAGTGCCAGGTAAAACGACCATAAACCTTGCCGCCTACACGGTACTCATAGGCGTTTTCGCTATCTCCGCTGGCACCGATGCGAATACCCACCGGTTTGAGATTATCGCTGCGCGTGATTCCGGGATAAGGCCGGTTATCCTTGCCTATCGCGCGAACACCCGGTAAAAGACCACGGCTGACGGACCCGGAATGACAGGAGTCTGACACAAAAACGATGTTGTCAGTTGTAGTGCCGATTTTCGAGAGCCAGATATTGATCTGGTCGTCTATGATGTCGCGACTGTCTTTTGACCCCGCGTCAGGTGAACCATATGTCACCCAGGTTTGATCCATGCCGGAAATTTCTTCATCGTCAAAATTGTCATGCTCGCTGCCGTGCCCCGAGAAGTGGACATACACAAAATCACCTGGCTGGACACGCGCAGCCAGGTCCTGAAAAGCTTTTTCAATACCGGTATGCGTGGCCTGTTCGTCCAGCAGGGTATTTATATTTTTCTGTGGAAACTGAAAACGTTCAGACAGCAATAATTCCTTCAATATCGCTATATCGTTATGTGGTCCGGCAAGCTGCTGTATGCCGCGACCCCTAAAATGCGGTGTATCCAGATAATTCTGAATACCGATAAGGAGCGCATGTCTGGCGGCGGTCGCTGGTAAACTGGACATAGCACAAAGCAGAATTGCACAGCAATAAAGCGAAATACTGTATTGTCTATGTGAAGCTTTCATATACAAGTTTGCTGTTTTATTGATCGAAAACAGTCCGGGCAAGAATCTTCCTCAAACAATCGCCCAAACTGTACGAAACACATCAATCTTGATAACCTGTTGATATATCAGAAGGAATTTTTTCTGAATGCGGATCTCAAACTGCAATACAACGCATTGTATCGCGAATCAGTTCAGATACATGACGGGTATTATCAGAAGGGATTGACAAAAAGTTCCAGCAAATTTCGCCTCTGATACACAACCGGACAAAAGGGTGTGATTATGAAAGCAAGGCTATTATTGTTATTGTTGCTATTTTTTCTTTTGCTGAATCCAGGCGTGCCATTGCCTACGTATGCCCAGAACAACGCCCCGGAATCGTTACTCAACCAGGTTATAACGTTGATTCAGCAGGGTGAATACGAAAAAGCCGCCATATCCACGCGCAAACTTATCCGGATTGCTGAAAGCACACCGGATCTGGATCCCGAATACCGTACGCTTGGATATATTTTTCTGGGAAGGATTTTTTTTGAACAAGCACAGTATGCCCAGGCGGAAAAGCAATTCACGCGTGCACTGCAACTGATTAAAAAATTGCATGGAGATACACATCAGGATGTTGCATGGGTCAACAATGAGCTGGCGGCATTGTACAGAAAACAGGGGCAATTTCTAAAAGCGGAATCATTGTATGCCCAATCGCTGAAAATTTTAAAAAAAACGCTTGGAGCAAAACACCCCGATGTAGCGATTGTTCTTAATGAGCTGGCATCTGTCTACCAGGAACTGGGCCAGAACAGCGACGCCGAATCACTGTTTCATCAGTCGCTTACCATACGGGAAAATGCGTTCGGCCCCGAACACCCGGATGTCGCGCTGGCGCTTAACAATCTGGCCGTGTTTTACCGGAACCAGAGCCAGTTTGCAAAGGCCATACCGCTGTTCGAACGGTCAACAAACATTCTGGAACAGGCCTTGGGTCCCGACCACTTGGAAGTCGCATTAAGCCTGAACAATCTGGCGCTACTGTATCAGGATCTGGCTCAAAGCAACAAAGCCGGACCTCTGTTTGAACGGGCATTGTCTATACGAAAAAAAGTGCTCGGCCCTGATCATCCCGAGGTAGCGGCCAGCCTGAATAATCTGGCTGATCATTATCATGACCAGAGACAGTATAAGAAAGCAGCAGCGCTGTACAAGGAGTCACTTGAAATATTTGAACAAACACTTGGTCCAACAGATCCAAATGTAACATTAATTCTTAATAATCTGGCTTCGCTTTACCGGGACCAGCTTCAGTTTGGCAAAGCAAAAACATTATTTGAACAGTCGCTCAGAATGCGAGAACAAACGTTTGGCCCGGAACACCCTGAGGTGGCGCTCATTTTAAACAATCTGGGCGACCTATATCATGCGCAAGGTCTGTATAAAGAAGCCGAACCGCTATATGAACGGTCGCTGGGTATCTATGAAAAAACATCCGGCGCCGACCAGACGGATATTGCAACAGGACTGAACAATCTTGCTGCACTGTATCGTGATCAGGGCCTGTATGCAAAGGCACAGCCGTTGTATCAGCGATCGCTCGAAATTTTCAAGAAGGCATATGGTAATGATCATCCGCATGTGGCAACCGGCCTTAACAACCTTGCACTGCTTTATTATCATCAGGGCCGGTATACAAAAGCAAAGCGGTTGCTGAAGCGCTCATTAACAATATGGAAAACCGCATACGGCACAGACCACCCGGATGTCGCCCTTACGCTCAGCAACCTGGCCTTGCTTTATCAAGCACAGGGGCAACATATCAAGGCTGAACCATTACTTGAACAGGCACTGGCAATACGCAAGAAGTTACTGGGTGCTAACCATACGGATGTTGCAATGAGCATGAATAACCTGGCGGAACATTACCGTATCCTGGGACAGTATGCCAGCGCCGAACCACTGTATCTTCAGTCATTAAAAATATGGGAAACCGCACTGGGGCAAAATCATCCGGATGTAGCCAAGAGCCTGAACAATCTGGCGCTGCTTTATTGGGACCAAAGACAGTACGCCAAAGCCGAACCGCTGTACAAACGCTCGCTGGAAATACGAGAAAAAATGCTGGGCCCTGACCACCCGGATGTGGCAGCCAGTCTTAACAGTCTGGCCATGCTTTACCGCAACCAGGGCCAACTGGATCGGGCCGAACCATTATTAAGACAAGCGTTGGAAATATACCAGAACAAACTGGGTGCAAATCATCCGTTTGTAGCAAAAACTCTCAACAATCTGGCGCTGCTTCATTGGGATCAGGGGCGTTATGCAAGTGCTCGGCCATTATTTGAGCAGCTAATGCAAACAGGTGACAAAACGCTCGGTTCGGACCATCCCGAAGTGGGCATTTTTAGTCAAAATTTTGCCTTGAATCTATGGGCCCAGGGCGAGCCGGACAGTATTCGGCAAGCGCTTGCGCTACAACAGCGCGCGAATGAAATCAGTGCCCGTCATTTACATTTAATGATGACACACGGCACCGAACAGAAAAAACATGATTTTCTGGCGACGATCCAGACAGAGCTGGACGCTGCAATTTCCTTTCATTTGGATAGCACAACCGCCACTGTACGACAACATGCAGCCAGACTCGCAACCACAGTTGTGCTGCAACGAAAAGGCCGTATTCTGGACAGCATGAATACGAGCATGTCTATATTTCGGAAACGCATGGACCCGAAAGACCGAGCGCTGCTTGACCGCTTGTCCGAGTTCAACCAGCAACGTTCACGGCTGTATAACCTTGCATATCAAAATACAATATCGGGAAAAGATTATTTCAGTCGCAAAAAAAGGCTTGAACGGGAAGCCTCCAGACTTGAAGATCAAATCAGCAAAAAGAGCGCGGCATTTCTGGCTCAAATTCAACCCGTCACCATGGACGCAGTCCAGCAGGCAATTCCCAAAGATGCAGTACTGATTGAATATGTACGTTACCAGCCGTTCAACCCCAGAGCGTCCATTAAAAAGCAATGGGGCGACGCTCGATATGCAGCCTACATCCTGAAATCCCAGGACGATCCGGAAACCGTCGATTTGGGCGATGCGAAGACCATTGAAAAGCTGATTTCCGATTTTCGTGACAACCTGAATGATTCCCGCAAAGACACTGTGTACCATACAGCACGCAAGCTCGATGCGCTTATCATGGAACCGCTACGCAAATTCACTGGAAACATTAAGAATGTGCTGGTCTCGCCGGATGGCGCACTAAATCTGATCCCTTTTGCGGCACTGATGGATGGAAATGATCAATTTTTGATAAAACAGCATCACTTCACCTATCTCAGCTCCGGGCGGGACCTATTACGAGTTGGCGCACAAACCGGCAACAACACAGCGAATCGGCAACCACCTGCGATTTTTGCCGATGTTGATTTCGGCGTTGTCCCTCAGCAAAAAAATGACGTCCTGGTTGCATTTAACGACACGGACCCCGACGAATCTGGCAATCGCCGTTCTATCGATTTTAACCGAATGTTTTTTCAGTCGCTGCCCGGCACGCAGGCTGAAGCCGCCGCACTCCAGAAAAAACTTCGAAACGCAAAACTTTTTACCAGGCAAGCTGCGACAGAAGCCGCACTGAAGCAGCTCGATAGTCCACAGATTCTGCACCTCGCAACACATGGTTTTTTTCTGAACGATTTGGTTGAAACCGCGCCTGCATCCAGCAATGCCGCACGCGCACTTCCTATTTCGGGATTTTACCCATCAGACCTGTCCACGGTGGCAAATTCTCAAAAACGATTACTCAAGGAAAATCCGTTGCTGCGCTCTGGTATCGCACTGGCTGGCGCCAACCAACTCAAATCTGGAAATGAAGATGGTATCGTAACCGCGCTCGAGGTTACCGGCATGGACTTATGGGATACTCAGCTGGTGGTATTGTCAGCGTGTGAAACCGGCGTAGGCGATATTCAGAACAGCAAAGGTGTTTTCGGTCTGAGACGCGCCCTGGTGCTTGCCGGTTCAGAAACGCAGGTAATGAGTCTGTGGAAAATTGATGACCGTGCAACCGTGGATTTAATGGCTGGATATTATGACCGTCTCATCAACGACCGAGAAGGTCGTTCAGAGGCCATGCGCAATACACAACTGGAAATACTCGACGGTAGAGATCACAACCATCCATTTTACTGGGCAGGCTTTATCGTTTCGGGTAACTGGAAACCCCTGTAAAATAAAAATGAACTGACTGGCGCCGCTTTATGACGCCGTTCTGTTGATTTGTGGAAACGCCATCAATGACCGACCGCGGAATGCAGTTCCAGAATTTTCAGCAGGTGTTCACGGTCGACCCAGCCGACTACTTCGCCACTGTCCATCACAGGCACCTGATTGATATTGCGCTCACGCATGATCTGTAACACCTCAAACATGCTGTTGGCAGGATTGACGAAGTGAAAACGTTCCAGCGGTGTCATGTACTGGTGCACAGAAGTATCCGGCCATTGCGTTCGCGGACATTTCATAATGTCATTCAAAGTGATCAGACCAACGGTCTTTTCCCCCTGGGTCACCAGCGCCGACCGCTGACCTGTCAGCAACATTTGTTCATCAATCCAGTAAAGCAGGCTCATATCTGCGGACACCGTCGGCACATCTTTTTGCATCACCTCGCCTACAGGAACATGCGCTGCCAGGCGTGACGAAAAATAGGCGCGCCTGCTTCCTTCTGCTGCAGCAAACAAAAACCAGCCCAGCGCCAGCAGCCAGATGCCATTAAGCAGCATTCCCGGCTGCAGCCCCACAAGCGCACCCAGCAACATCAGCCCGTAAGCCACCACTTTTCCGCCCATAACAGCCCATTGCATGCCTTTGACCGCATCGCCGGTAAACCGCCATACTATGGCGCGAAAGACGCGGCCACCGTCCAGTGGGAAACCAGGCACCAAATTGAATACCGCCAGAACAAAATTAATCGTTGCCAGCCACTTCAACGCTTCGGCGGCTATTTCACTATAGGGTATCAACCACTGACCCAGAAAATAGAACAAAACAGCCAGCGCGAAACTGACCAGCGGACCGGCAATCGCAATGTAAAATTCAGTCGCCGCGGTATCCGCATCCTTTTCGGTCTGTGCTATGCCGCCAAATATAAACAGTGTAATCGCACGCACCTGAACACCGCGTGCTATCGCTACCAGACTGTGTCCGAGTTCATGCAATACGATACTTACAAAATACATCAGCGTCGTCACCAGTGCTGTCAATAACACCGCGCTTCCGCTCCATTCGCTGTGCGTTTCTCTGAAATAAGTCGCCAACGCACCGCTCAGCAATAAAAATACGATAAACCAGGTGTAATGCACTCCGATCCGAATACCCGCAACAGTACCGATGCGAAATGACGATTCCAGCATTTGAATCACCTCCTCGAAAAATTGATTATTGCCCTATATGATCCGCTGAACCCTGCCTGAACGGTCAGGCCAACCGTGTTACCGTCAAAATTGATTCTCCCGTCGCTGATCGTGACTGAAATCATTAATACAGACTGGTATGTTTATTCTTAGATGGAACCAGACTGGATTTAATTCAATTTGAATCGGCATTCCCGCCCATCGTTCAATATCATGATTATGGCTGTCAGCCGCAATTTGATCATGTTGACGTACATTATATGTTTTGCGGCAATCAGAAAAGGTTTTTTCAAACATCCAGGACCCGAAACGGAATGCAATTCAGACAGCCTGGATTTTCAGGAATACGTGTTTCTACGTATATACATCTTGTTAATAGCCATCTACGGTAAAATAAATCAGGTCAATAAATGCACTATTTCTGACCGAATGTAAATTTAATCTGTCAGGGAGTATCATTGCGATGAAAATCTGGAGACTCAATCAATACCATGTCTAATTGTTTAATCAGATCCCGGGTATATTGTGATGATAGTGTTGCAGATGATGTGAAACCGGAGTAGGCAGTAATAATGATTTTGTTTTGCAAAATTTCATCCATTGCCCGAGAAGCCAGTTGACTGGCTTGCCTGCAGTTCAGCATTTACGTTTTCCGTTGTCCACCCAGGAAGTTTTCAAACATTGAATCAATGATAGACGTGCACGATGCATCAGTACCCATGCGTTGGTCGGTGTTATTGAAAATTGGTTACAAATTGCCTCATTGCTCATATCATGTATTTCTTTAGCAAGAAAAACAGCGGCCTGCCTGGGTTTTAACCCGGACAGGCATTGCTGAAAAACTTTCCAGAATTGATTTCGTTGAAATGCCGATTCGGGACCAGGAAATGATTCCGGTTTTTCAATCCAGACACCGTTTTTCTGAAAAAATTACGCGTCCCTGTCGCCGGAAATAATCGACCATCTTATGTTTTAGTATGCCAGTAAGCCATGTCCGAACACAGGATCGATTATTAAAGTTTTCGTTTGCAGTCAAGGCAGCGAGAAGCATTTCCTGAACAAGGTCTTCGGCAACATGCCTGTCTTTTACTTTCAGAAATACATAGCTGTACAAATAGTCACCATGCGCGTCAAGCCATGTTTGTGGATTCAAATCGTCGTTCACTATCTTTGCGTAAATTTACTCTAACGAAACAATCGGTTAATCGGGTCGTACCGCATATTGGTCCCACATGCCATTAAGCTGTGACACTGATCACAACATAACCTTTCTATCTGTTATAGTGGACAGGGCGCGCTCCCTTAGAGCAAAACACAGCAGTCGCCAGGTTTGTGCATGCGTTCGCCGATATGCAGCTGCCTTCCCTTTATAAACCAATTCCTCCAGCCATTCACGTTCTTCTTCAGTTAAACGAACAATATATCTTTTCTTCATCTAATCTCTCAATATGTTGGTAGCATATATTGAGAGAATACTTTAATATTAGGCAATATCATATTGATAGAGTACTAATCCTTTAATCCATAAATCATACGCAACTCCTGTATCATCTGCCGTTCATCACCTTTCCAGATACCGTGATTGCCAATATAGATATCCGCAAGCGCCTGGTGCCCGACAATACGGCGGATAAAGTTGATGATTGTATCGGTTACATGATCGGGATTATCTGTTGCCGGAAAATGACCGGCGCGCGGCACATAACTGATTTGTACATCCTTCGTGCCCAGCGCATGTACAAAACGCTGTGTCTGTGCCGCCGGCATCATATTGTCGTATTCGCCCCACATAATCAGTGTGGGTACCGTTATATTCTGGTATTGCACCCCGTTGGGATTACACTGCGGATGATAAGGCAGCAGTAAAGCGGGACTCAGAATGGCCGCCCTGTCCGACAGAACGCGCAGATTGTGTAATTTTAGACGCATGGTAGTAGAGCGGGCCACATCGGTAATACCGTCGTTTTGACCATTGCGTTCGTAATCCACATCCACATACGGAAAG
Source organism: Nitrosomonas marina (assembly GCF_900110145.1). GTDB lineage: Bacteria > Pseudomonadota > Gammaproteobacteria > Burkholderiales > Nitrosomonadaceae > Nitrosomonas > Nitrosomonas marina. Next base: position 250,167 of record NZ_FOCP01000002.1, read on the forward strand.
GTCAGATAGCGCAGATTATATTGATTGTACCTGGACGGGTCGTAAACCATGGACTTGAGAATTTGTACCAGCGTCTGGTCAAATGCGGCAAATAACATGGCAAATTGCGCGTCGCCCTCAGGCGTGTTGGGAATTTCAGAGGCCCTGCCAATCGCCTGTATTTCATTGACCGGATAACCGTCAAAGGCAACCGGATCGACCTGTATCAGTGCCTCCAGACGGTCATTATGTCTGGCTGCATAATGCGAGGCGATACCACTGCCCCAGTCATCGGCAATGAATATGAACCGGCGACCGGGGAATTCATGCTGCATCAGTTTTTCGATGTAATCCACATCATTAGCCCAATGCCAGCGATCATTCGAAACCGGATCGTCTTTACGACCATAAAGACGCGGTTTGGAACTTTCTCCCATACCGAGCATATCAATCGAAATCGTTTCGCAGAACCGTGATATCTGCCCCTGTACTTCTTCCCATTGCGACCGATTTGTCGGCACACCATGCAGAAACAGAACCAGGGGACCCCTATCACCCATTTTCGTCCAGGCAATTTCAAAATCATCCGTCCATTTTGTCTCAGCACTGTGCGGTCCGCCAATCTGCAGCAAACCCTCAACGGGAGCAGTGTAACTAAAAGCACCGTATTCGGCCTTGCCCGGCGAACGATAGATCGACAAATCGGGCTTATTCCCTGCGGCTCGCACGGGCGATTGACTGAATGCCTTATAAAGACTCGAATCATGTATTACTCCAGGTTTTGAATTCATATCAGTATCCTTTACGGGTTAGTTTGCATCCCATCATTGTTACTTATTTTATATTCAATGCTACACATAATTAATCAATACTACTCATTTTCTAATGTGATGGATGCTATAATAATTGTCAAGCAGTATATAAAGTCTGCCGCGTTCAACCTAATCTAAGCTGGCTGGGGTACAATCCGATCATTCGGGGGAAAACATCAATGCACACCAATGAAAATACTGCAGAATCGCTGTTAAACATCAAACAGGCTGCCAAAATTCTGAATGCCAGTGTAGTTTCTTTGAGACGCTGGACAGACGCCGGGAAACTGCCATGTTTACGCATCGGCACCAGGCGCGAAAGAAGGTTTCGTTTGAGCGATCTTAACGCATACCTTGAACAGAACAGGTTCCTTGAAAATCCCTTACCGTCTGATCCAGCACCAGGACAGACTGCACATATCACGCTGGAAGGTATTTCAATCAACTACGGCACACTTATGCGCTTTTTATGACACCGACCCGGGAAGATTAAAGCTGGCTCTACCCTTCCTGCTTGGCGGGTTTCAGGAAGACAGCCGCTGTTTCCTGGTTGCTACAGCTGATGTCCAGACAGCTATTCTAAACGAGCTTCGCGATGCCAGACCCGACCTAGATCAGGATATTCGGGAGGGGCGGCTTGTAGTCTCTGAAGGCATGGCAAGCTGCTCGGAACAATACACTTTTTTCGAGCAGTCTTTTTTACAGGCAAATAAACAGGGAATTCAGGGAATGCGCGTACTCGGAGACATGGCCTGGGCGTTGCAAAAAGGATTCGGCCTGGAAGAACTATACAATTTTGAAACCCGATACAACCAGGGACTTGGACACCGGTTTCCGGTCATCAGTCTCTGCCAGTACGACGCCAGATTATTTCCAGGCACCGCAATATTAAGTGCACTCAAGTGTCATAACGATACATTTCACTATCCACTGAATCATTTTCTTGGTGTTTAACGCCTGTTGCGTTACGTGCCGTATTTAACACATCACATCTGCAGCGTAACAAATGCAATATCCAATTCCCGAATTCTGAAATACAAATGCTACCAGATGACATATTTGCCGACAGGGATCACCAGTGCAAGAGGCGCAACCGGGATATTATTTTGGGCTGATGCGCCTGCATACACTTCAGGACGGCATTCAGTGAACGCAAAGCATCCAGGATACAAGGACCTTTGTTCAACATGACGCATTCCGCACGTACACCCATTGCCGCATCGATAAATTCCATTCTCGAACCGATTCCATGCTTGGCAATGGATTCAGGCACCTGTGTAGTCCAGATCACCGGCACGTGCGCCGCTTCACACCACCACAGGATTTCTTTTTGAATTTCAGCCGTACGTCCATGACCGAGTTCGATAACCAGATCACCACGCGCGATCATCCCGCCCAGGCGAGGATAATCCGGCCTGCGCCCGCTTCTCCTGAAGCGGACGCAAATCATTCGCGCACATCACAAGATTGTGGCCTCAATTTACAATACTTTTGGACAAAGTCCCGGATTTATCGCGACCACTATACTGGTCTACGCACGCAAGCCCCCTTATCCATACATGCTCGCTCGAATCGTTGATCTCATCGTAAAGCAGTTCAAACCTGCTTTCAGTATCATGACAATTGCTATTCATAACATAGTTACAAAATAAAATTTATGCATGGAATGAATATTATGAAATTAATATGATAATTTAATGACACCCTGAAGCACACAAGCACGCCATACCGAAACACAGAGATTATCTGACTGGCAAGGCATTTCCGGCACGCATATCCTCGCAGCCACATGCGCCTCATTTCAATCTGCCGCAAATTACTGTGAAACATGCATCATCAAAACCGCACGACCGCCCGTTGCGTCGGCGAGTAAAACCATTGTCATAATTCTGTAACACGTGAAAGTCAAAATATCAGTTATTTAAGCGCTGAACTGGCCCTGATGCAATATTTTCCTGACAGTTCATCGATATTTTGCTGTTTCCTGGAGAAAAAAATGTCTAAAAGATTGCTCATCCTGACGGCAATGCTTTTTCTTGCTTCAAACCAGACTCATGCTCAGGCGGTACGCGATTATATGAGCATTGTCGGCCCCTCTACAGTCTACCCATTTGCTACCTTGGTTGCTGAAAACTTTGGAAAAACAACGCAATTCAAAACACCGAAAATAGAATCCACTTGCTCCGGTGGCGGTTTTAAGCTTTTTTGTAATGGAATCGGGATTAAATACCCGAACATCTCCGATTCATCGCGCGCCATCAAACAGTCAGAAATCGATATATGTGCTGCAAATGGCGTCACAGACATTATAGAAATAAAAATCGATCATGACGGGATCGTCATCGTCAATCCAAAAATAGCTTCTCCATTTGACCTGCCCCATAAAGACCTGTTTATGTCACTGGCCAAACAGATTCCTGGTCCTGAAAACAGCGGCAAACTGGCTCCCAACCCGCATAAAACATGGAAAGAAATCAAAAACTGTCTCGACCAGCCTGGCACAAGCCTTTCTGGCGAACAACAACAGCATTTATGTATAGCGCGCGCAATTACAATCAATCCCGGAGTCATTCTTATGGATGTGCCCTTTTCCGCGCAGGACACTTTTGCGACTGGGATAAACGAGGATTTAATGAATGAAGTGTGTGAGAACTATTCAATTGTCATTGTGACACACTCCATGCAGCAGGCGGCCCGTGTTTCACAACGGGCCGCCTATTTTCATCTCAATAACTTGATTGCAGTGGAAAACACAGAGCCGATTTTTACCCACCCGACACACCAATTAACCAGCGATTACATTACAGGCCATATAGGTTAGTGACTGATAATACAGAAGGAAAAAAATCCCATGCTTAATAGACTGGAAAATCATACTATTCGGTGTTTTGATGGCGAACACGAGCAGTTACATAACGAAATTCTGGATATGGCCGAACTTGTTTTCGAACAAATACGTAAAGCACTAGAATCGTTTCAGCCGGACAATCAACAAATCATACAAGCCATTCTCAAACGGGAATCCCAGGTTGATTCGTTAGAAAAGAGAATTGACAACACAATTGCCGAAGTACTTAAGAAACGGAGTCCAATGGCGCGGGATCTGCGTGCCATCATGGGCTTTTCAAAAGTGGTCACCGACCTGGAGCGCCTGGGTGATGAAGCCACTCGCATCACTCATTTTTCCACCCGTATTCATGCTAACGAACCTGGCAGGAAAAACACCGGCATGCTGCGCGAAATTGAGCTGGTGGGCGATCTAGCCTGTACTGCTCTGCGTGAAGCAATTGAAGTTCTCAGGATATTGGATATAACACGGGCTAGGAAACTGCTGGGTCAGGCCGGGCTGGATGAAAAATTTAATGCCAGTTTTCGCAGATTGACATCTTTCATACTGGAAGACACGCTGAACATGAAATGTGCCATCAATATCATACTGGTTTTAAAGTCTTTGGAGCGTATCGATGCCCATGCACATAATCTGGCAGAATATGTCGTCTATATGGTCAGTGGTTCGGATATTCGACGCTCGAACAACGATCACGCCTGATTTTTCCACTTCTTACAATACACCCTGTATCCAGGTACGCTTTCTGTGCTGCTGGCCATGATTTTTTCAACAGGATCGTTCTTATTTTTCACGTGCTCTTCAGCCCTGCAATTAACATCGCCCGGTAAAAAATCCCAAGCAGCAGCCTCGATTATTATCACGAACCAAAATAATCGCTGATTTCCTGTTACCATTCTAAACAATTTTTTAATACGGTTACCGGGTTAACCCCGTTTTCACAAAAAGTTTACGTTGTTTCAACTAAAGTATTGATGATATCGATACTTACAACAAAAATTTCAGATTTTGAACGTATTGGCTGAGAACAGCCATACATCATCACTGAACACACCACAACCCTAAAAAACAGAAAATGAATACAGTAAGACCGTCAACAGTGCCCTGTTTTCAATTACTTGGTGCTGTACTTATTCTCTTGATTCTGACCTTGCCTTTGACTTCACTGGCCGTTGATGTCTATGTCGATACGGAAACAAAACAACTTTACATTGAGCCAGGACCGGGTAGAAAACGAATTGGCACTTTAGTTTTGGACAATCCTGCCGATATTGATATACCTGAGGAACCACACGCGGATGGACAGACCGTTATTGCAGACAAAGATAATACTAACAGCGAAGCTCCCAATGAATCGGATGAACAGAATGCAAACATTACATTGAGAGAGGACGGCGCATTCAGTTTTGGATCGCAGAACGGAGATTTCAATTTCAGATTAGGTGGACGGATTCATGCTGATGCAACTTTCAGTGACGGTGACGATTTTGTTGATGCTGGTGGAAATCTATTCGAAGCGAATGATGGCACCGAAATACGCCGCGGACGCTTGAAATTTGAAGGTACTTTTTTCAGGGACTGGTTTTTCAAAAGTGAAGTGGATTTTGCAGATAACGAAGTCTCGGTCAAGGATATGTTCATCCAGTATCATGGAACGGAATTTGCGCGAATCAGAGTCGGTGAACAGAAACAGGCTTTCAGCCGTGAACTGCAGGAAAGCTCAAACGACCTTCTGTTTCTGGAGCGATCGGTCATGAATGTATTGAATGGACCCACAGTAGACCGTGCGCTCGGATTGAATATATCTGCAAGCGGACAAGATATATCTGGCCTCGGGCAAAACTGGACAAGCCAGATCGGGATATACGGTGACACAATTGACCCAAACAAACGCAACACATTCGCGGACGAAGGGTGGGCGATCAATTCGCGAATGACTTTCGCACCGATTGCAGAAGCGGAACGTATTATCCATATCGGTATTGCCGGTAACTACCGCGAACCAAATGATGCGGGTGAACTCATCGATGCACCGCTTTCATTGGCGTATGAAACGACTCACATGTCAAATCTTAATCTGATTAGAACCGATATTTCCGGTATCGATAATATTGTCATGCTCGGTATCGAGGGACATGGACTCCTGGGCCCTTTCAGTGTCGGTGGAGAATATACGCACAGCTGGATAAATCTGCAGGGAAACCCGAATTTGGATTTCCACGGCTGGTATACAGAAGCTGCATGGACACTGACAAAAGAACCGCGGGTCTATAGAGATGGTTTATTTTACCGGGTCATTCCCAACAGCGCTTTCAGTTTACACAACGGTGGCTGGGGCGCCTGGGAAATCGCTGCCCGTTACGGAGAGGTCGATCTGAATGACGGTACGTACAAGGGTGGAAAACTGGGCAATCTTACCGTTGGTTTGAACTGGTACCCCAATCGTATTGTACGCTTTATGGCAAGTTACGATCGTGTGCTAACGATCAGGAACTCACCACTGACAAAACGTGACGGCAGTAAAGCAGATGACCTGGATACCTTCATGTTTCGCGCACAAATGACTTTTTAATTACTCCGACCATGCCGGCTTTCTGCGCGCACCACTGTCTAAAAAATGTCATGTAAAAATGCAACACTGACAAAAACCATCTATCGAGATAATTTGATGTCCATGCAACTTTAGTAATCCAGTTACGTAAACGTAAAGCACAAGGCGGGCGACCCAGCCATTTGCAAATTACCAGGCAGGCAGATTCAAACAGGTTGACCATTCTTGCAGCCATAACAACTACCGCCCCTATTCGGGCACAGAAATTTTATTATCACTAAACACAGTAACTTGGTCCGGCAGCCGCTCAAGGCATGGACAAAGGGCTGGCAATAAAAAGGAGATCAGTTTATGAACCTGCAATCAAAAACGTTTGCATCCGAAATAACGCGACAACCATCGGTTCCATTGCATCGAGACAAAGCGGCAATTTTTATACTCTCGAACGACGGCATGATTCTGGAAGCAAACCAGAAAGGCTCGCAGTTACTAGGCTATTCGCCGGATCAATCTCATTCAGGGAAACACCATATATCCAGTGTCATTCCCAAACTGGCCGCAGTTGAGCTGATCGAAAAGACAGAGGGGCGCGTCAATCCCTATCTTCGCTTTCTCTCGAGAATCGGTCACAAGTTTGAGGTCAATACAGGAAAAGGAATGCAGGCTGTTTGCGAACTCTATTTTAATGACATCAAGAACATCGGTCAGCACCAAGTCCTCGTTATGCTGTATAGCACACAGCCAAATCGCGCGGAATGACAGCTGATGCCTAAAATCACCGGTACATGTTGTATGTGATTTTCAAATGACCAGTCGAGCATCCGCTTCGGTACGCGTTTGTTGCAATTAATAAAGACCAGCATACTAACCGGGTGTCAATTTAGCATATTCAAGCATCAACCATTTAGTTCCGGCCCGAGCAAAGTTTACCTGTACTCTTGCCTCGCTGCCGCTTCCTTCATAATTAAGAATTACACCTTCGCCAAATTTGGCATGTGTAACTGTCTGACCAATATGCCATTGTCCGTCAGTCACTGGTGTTCTGCTGAACAGTTTCTCGCCACTTGCAACTGAAGCAGTCGTAAAAGCCGCTCCCCTGTCGTAACTTGACATCCTGCCACTACCAGTAATATCTCTGGATGGTTTGATCCATTTCAAAAATGAATTTGGAATTTCTTCAACAAAGCGTGATGCTATGTTATAACGCGTTTGGCCATGCAACATGCGGCTCTGCGCAAAAGTAAAGTACAAACGTCGGCGAGCGCGTGTTATCGCTACGTACATCAAACGCCGTTCTTCTTCAAGTCCGTTTGTTTCATTTAGACTGTTCTCGTGCGGAAACAGTCCTTCTTCCAGGCCGCTTAAAAATACCGAATGAAATTCGAGTCCTTTTGCGGCATGCACAGTCATGAGTTGCAATGCATCCTGACCACCCCCTGCCTGATGCTCGCCGGCTTCCAGCGATGCATGTGCCAGAAATGCTGTCAGGCTGTCATCCTCTGCTTCGTGCACAAAGCTGATGGCCGCATTGACAAGCTCATGCAGATTCTCCAGCCTGTCCGCCCCTTCTCTTTCGGTTGTGTAGTGCGATAGCAGTCCGCTGTGCAGTAAAACGCGTTCTATGATCTGGGGTAGCGGCATGTGCTCCCAGTCCCGGCGCAATGTCTGAATCAAAATCACAAAACCCGTTATGCCTTTTTTATTTTTTGCGTTGCTTGCAGCGGCCGTGTCGAGATTTTTTTCGCCACCGCATTGTAGCAATGCTGCCTCCCACAAACTGCTGTCTTGCTGGCGCGCGATATCCTGCAAATGCTCGAGGCTGCGCGCACCGATGCCACGCGCAGGAAAATTGATAATGCGCAGCAGGGCATTGTCGTCTTCAGGATTGGCAACAAGGCGTAAATATGCCAGCGCATGCTTGATTTCCATACGTTCAAAAAAACGCATACCGCCATACACGCGATATGGCAACGAAGCATTAAACAGACTATGTTCCAATACTCTCGATTGCGCATTTGAACGATACAGCAATGCAATATCGGAAAGCATGACTCCATCCGCATGTAATGCACGGATTTCATCGACGATGTAACTGGCCTCGTCAGTATCATTGAACGCCCGATACACACGAATTGGTTCACCTTCACCCTCAGCCGTCCACAGATTTTTACCAAGACGTTGCGCATTGTTCTCAATCAATGCATTGGCAGCACTCAGGATATTGCCATGCGAGCGATAATTTTGTTCCAGTTTGATAATTGTCGAGATACCAAAATCACGCTCGAAATCATTCATATTTCCGGTATCCGCACCACGAAATGCATAAATACTCTGGTCATCGTCGCCTACGACAAAAACTGCAGCTGCGTGAGCGGAACCGATACCAGCCAGTAATTTGAGCCAGTTGTACTGTAGCCGGTTAGTATCCTGAAATTCGTCTACCAGAATATGATCAAAACGTTCGCGATAGTGATCACGCAAAATTTCGTTTCGATTCAGTAATTCATAACTGCGTAGCAGGAGCTCTGCGAAATCAGCAACGCCCTCCCGGTTGCATTGCTGTTCATAGGCCAGATAAAACTCTAGTAAATGCCGGGAAAATGGATCGTCTACGACAACATCAGCAGCGCGTTGTCCGGCTTCTTTCGCATGATTGATAAACCATTGTATCTGACGCGGCGGGAATCGCTTGTCATCTACCGATAGACTTTTCAGAATGCGCTTGATCATTGCCAACTGATCAGCCGTATCAAGAATTTGAAATGATTGTGGCAGCCCGGCTTCCTGATAATGTGCTCGCAACAAACGGTTACACAAGCCATGAAACGTTCCTATCCACATACCACGTGTATTCACCGGCAGCATCGCGTTTATCCGTGTAAGCATTTCTTTCGCCGCCTTATTGGTGAACGTAACTGCCAGTATACTGTATGGGCTGGCCTGGCCAGACTGTATCAGATACGCAATACGTGTAGTCAGCACACGGGTTTTCCCACTGCCGGCCCCTGCCAGTACAAGTACAGACTGGTGCGGTAACGTAATGGCTTCCAGTTGTTGAGCGTTCAGGCCCGCCAGTAAGGGAGAAGTCATGGTAATACGGTATAATTTCTTGCTGTATACACTGGGGACCACTATTGGTCAGCTCAGGGTACAGGGTATTTTATTGTTACGAAAGAAAAGACAAAGCAAAAAATCAACTTTTTTGCTAATTGTTCAACTGTTGATTAATTCAGAATCAGATCAATGGCAGGAAAATACCAACGCCATGCAAATCTGATCTCTAAATTAATCACCACGGACAACAGATTTAAGCTCTGCTTTTGGCAACGATATCCAGTATGAGTGGCGTTAATACCAGTTCGATGGCCATACCCATTTTACCGCCTGGAACCACAATGGTATTAGGGCGAGACATGAACGAATCATGAATCATCGTCAGCAAGTTTGAAAAATCCACATGCTCCGGATGTCTAAACCTTATTACTACCATACTCTCATCCAATGTCGGAATTTCACGGGCTATGAACGGATTGGATGTATCTACTGTCGGCACACGCTGGAAATTGATATGAGTACGGGAAAACTGTGGTGTTATGTAATGCACATAATCATGCATACGGCGCAATATTGTATGCGTCACAGCTTCTGCTGAATAACCGCGCGCGCTGGTATCGCGAAATATTTTCTGGATCCATTCCAGATTGACGATTGGCACCACTCCAACGAGCAAATCGACATACTTAGCAACATCTGCAGTGTCACTTTTAACGCCGCCATGCAGTCCCTCATAAAACAATAAATCAGAACCTGGCTTTATTGCCGACCACGGCGTAAATGTACCCGGCTTTTGGTTCCAGGGAGCGGCTTCTTCTTCGTTGTGCAGATATAAACGGGTCTGACCGGAACCACTCTCACCATATTCCTTGAACAGGGTTTCCAACTTTTCAAATTCATTAGCTTCCGGGCCAAAATGACTGATTGCCCGGCCACCATCTTTTTCAGAATCAGCAACCGCTTTTTTCATGGCTTCACGGTCAAAACGGTGAAAACTGTCACCTTCTACAACAGCAGCTGTTAATTTTTCCCGTCTGAAAATATGCTCAAAGCTGTTTTTAACCGTTGATGTGCCTGCGCCAGATGATCCGGTAACTGCAATAACCGGGTGTTTCTGCGACATATTGATTTTCTCCTCAAAATTATTACAAAAGATTTACCATTCCGGTAATAATACGATCGAAGGCATTTTACTCTAATATGAGTCTGCTTTCCGCATATTTTGGACGGTGCTATAAGAAGTATCGCAGTGTTCAGTATACATTCAGGTTGAACACGCTAGAATTAGCCTGCAGCTTTGTCAACCGGACAAAAAGCTGATAAATGAAGAAACAGTGCAATCATTTTCAGGCAGTATTTTACTTTTTTTATTGTATCTGCACATGAAATGCCTGCATAACCTCAACGAGGTGACAGCGATGAAAAAGCTAATATTTTTCTTATTTTTTTTTACAGTATTAAGCTTAGCATTCAGTAATTCACTCTGGGCACGCGGCGGCGGTGGACAAGGCACTAGCTTCGGAAGCGGTGGCGGCGGTGGTGGTGGTGGAGGACACTTCAGGGGAAGTAGCGGACCAAGCCATTTTGGAGGCGGACGCGGTCATTTTAGCGGTGGACATCGCCATTTTGGACACCATCGTCATTCGCGGATAAATTTCGGGTTTAATTTTGGCGGTTTTTATGGACCCGGCTTTTATGGTTATCCGTATTGGTCAAGATACCGCAGCCCTTACTATTATTCCCGCGCATATGTTTATCCTTCCCCGCTGATTGCACCTGCAACGCCACCAGTTTATATCGAGAGAAAAGTGACTGCTGTTAATTCGACTCAGTCTCAATCAAGCTACTGGTATTACTGTCGCAATCCTGAAGGCTATTATCCATATGTAAAACAATGTCCTGAGGGATGGCTCCAAGTCGTTCCCCAGCCAGCCCCGCAATCGCCCTGAAAACGGTCATACACCAATGAAAACCCTATTAGCCAAAATCATGCTGCTGGCTGCGGTTCTGTTTCTCTCTGCCTGTGTCGCCATGCCTACCGGGCCAAGTGTTCTGGTTTTGCCAAAAACAGACAGCAGTTTTGATCAGTTTCGTCTTGACGATGATGAATGCAGACAATATGCCTACGCGCAATTAGGAGGCAAAACAGCTACCGATGCCGCAATCAGCAGCGGTCTGAGCAGTGCAGCTATTGGAGCCGGCTTGGGCGCAATCGCCGGCGTAGCTATTGGTGGTGGCCAGGGTGCTGCTATCGGTGCCGGTACAGGGTTACTGGCAGGCGGACTTACTGGTTCCGGAAGCGCCACAACCTCCGGTCACATCAACCAGCAACGTTACGACAATAGCTATATTCAGTGTATGTACGCCAAAGGCCATCATGTTCCGGTCACTGGCAATATAGGAGCACATATCAATCCATCCATTAGCAGCAAAAGGATATCAACTCCGCCGCCACCGCCAGGCTATCCCTCATCTTATCGCTATTGATCGATATTGAAAAATGAAAAATTTTACTTTAAATATTTCTAGCATCAGGGAAACAGATATGACCCGTATCTGTCATAAAAGCAAAGTACTGTTACACCGGGTTGATAATTTTCAGATGAAGAAACAAATTGTATTGATGCTTGTAATCCCGCTGGCAGGTTCCCTGATATGCTCCCAGGCAACTGCGCATGGCGGTCGTATAGACAGGTTTAATTTTGGCATACATCTCGGTCATCCGGGTTATTTTGGTTATGGCTATCATGACCCGTTCTTCTATGACCCGTTTTTTTATCCTCCGATCTATAGCTACCCGCCTGTAGTTGTTCCTATGACGCCCCCCGTCATTGTGCCGTCAACACCACCTGTATATATACAACAGCAGGAACAAATCACTCCGACCCAACCACAGATGAATTATTGGTATTACTGCCAGAACCCGGAAGGTTATTATCCTTATGTTAAACAATGCCCAGGCGGTTGGCTGCGCGTTAGTCCCACCCCCCCAGAACATCAGTAAACATTACGAGGAGATTTGACATGCCCAGAATACGTAAAAAAATTTTTTTCATATTGCCTGCGGTATTGACAGCGTGTGTCAACCTGCCAACCGGACCCAGTGTTATGGTTTTGCCTGGCTCAAGTAAAAGCTTTGAACAGTTCCGCTACGATGATTATGACTGCAGGCGCTATGCTTATGAGCAGATCGGCGGCGTAACAACAAGTCAAGCTGCAACATCTAGCGGTCTAACCAGCGCAGCGGTGGGGTCAGGCCTTGGCGCTGCCGCAGGTGCAGCTATTGGCGGAGGCGAGGGTGCAGCCATTGGCGCTGGAACCGGATTACTTGCGGGCGGCCTGGCTGGAAGCGGTACTGCCAGAACATCCAGTTATGAAAATCAGTATCGTTATGACATCAGTTATATTCAGTGTATGTATGCAAAAGGCCACCGTGTACCCGTTTCCGGTAAAATAACCAGCGAAGTACCCACAACGGCGACCCAAAAGCCGATTAAGATATCACCGTCTCAACCCGGGTTTACACCGCCACCGCCACCACCGGGAAATCCACCACCGCCACCCCCACAATAAATTGATCCAGGTTGCCTTTTGCCAGACTCGGCGGACAACCTGGTGACTGATAACAACACGGCAACGCTGACGTCATCCTTTTAAGCTAAAATACAGGCATTGCGATACGGCCATAATTTGACAATAATATTGGCTTATATTGCAAATAGACGCGCTTGTTAACAGCGTATTCATACCAGAAATCATAAAACTAGCTTATACAGGGAGAGTTTAAAAACGTGAATCCGATCGTACCCATTATTATGACTGCTGGTGCCATTTTATTTTTTATTGGACTGGCAGCATTAATCAGACGTGGTTTTAAAAAAAGCAAAACAATTAGATTTTTTAGAAAAGAATATGGTTTTGGACGTTTCGTAGCTACCGTTATTGTATCGGGTGTTACGCTTATTATGACTTCAATTTATATTCAGAAACTTTTTCCAGTAGAATCTATTCAGACCAACACGGATCAAGTTGCCATTATATCCAGCAACCTGAAATATGAGCTCAGTACTATCTTGCCGAGCGAAGAAAACAATACCAGTATGACCAGAGCCATCAATCGGTTCCAGAAAGAATATCAGGAAGCGCTCGAAAATGGCGACAAAAAAACTACGGAACTCTTAATTCTGGAAATGGCTTTTTTGATCAGAACAGAACTTGAAAACCAGAACTATCCATCTCATCAGATTGGCTCAGAAGTCGAAAGAATTATGAATTTCCTGAAACGAAAACCTGATTAACAGGCTATTCTGATTCATTCACTGACTAGTGATTTATTATATTCAGGATTTTTCAGCTCTCATGCGGTTTTCCAGAGCTATTGCGACGGGCACCGTCTCTAGTCAGGCACACGAAATACAAGGTACTACAATTTTCAATAATTCAGAGGGGTGACTCATGAAAAAAAACATTTATATGATAATAGTACTCGGCACAATACTATGTATTCCTAATTTTGCTTTGGCACACAATTATCCGACCAAGGTAGGTGAAAAGCTTGGTAACGGAATTGCCAATGCAGTTACAGGAGTTGTTGAAATCCCCAAAACCATGATGATAACGGGACGCAGACATGGTGCAACATACGGCATGACAGCCGGTTTCTTTACCGGTCTGTTTCACAGTGTTGGACGCAGTCTTGCAGGTGCACTGGACATAGCAACTTTTTTGGTGCCAACCACACCCGTCATTAGACCGGCTTATATCTGGGACAATTTTGACCGAGAAACTACTTATACCCCCTGGCAAATGCGCTAAAAAGCAATAAAGAGAAATCTATTCATTAAAATACATCGCATGAAATAGCAGTCGGTTATTTCATGCGCCTTTCTCTGTTAACTGTTTCCATTTCCATCGCAACAAAACTCTGAGTCGTCTGAATTCCTCAGAATCAATCGCATCAGGTAATATAACGATACTTTGTGTTGACCAGGAATGACGTGACCTTAAAATCAATACGGTTAAATAAGGTGACACAAAAGTCGATCCGGATACTTTGTATTCAAAGCTCTGCCCATTTTTAGTTTTCAGCTTACATATGACTTTGTCAGTAAACTCCAACAAAACCGCCGAGCGGCCAGATATTTGTAATGCTTCACCCCTGATATAGAAGCACAAGCTGACAATGAACGCCACTAAGCCAGCCAATTTAACCTCCACTGTGACAGACAGCAATCCTACAATTATTGCGGCTGCACAATGCGTAACAACAAGTAAAGCAGCCAACAGTCTGGAAGGTCCCAGGTTAACCGTCAACAAAATGCATCACACTATTCTGGAAACATGGAAGAAACATACACTTGCAAATAACGATACGTGCAGAAACAGTGCAGCTGCTAATTGAAACGAGATAGTCCGTTACAATTCAGGAAATGGATATTATTGCGAACTGGCAGGCAAAAATTCAAGTGGGTCAACTGGTTTTCCATGTTTTCTGATTTCAAAATGTAATTGCGGTGCGTCTGTGTCTGTATCACCCATTTCTGCTATCTTCTGTCCTTGCACAACTGATTCACCCTCTTTCACAAGTAATTTACTGTTATGAGCATATGCGCTCAATAACGTATCATTATGCTTGATGATGATCAGATTACCGTAGCCGCGCAGGCCATTACCACTATAAACAACTTCACCAGCTGCAGTGGCCAGAACAGGTTGACCTGCCTGCCCTGATATTTTCAAACCTTTTGAATTGTTGGAAAAGGAAGACAATAATGTTCCGGTTGCTGGCCATATCCAATCAGACTCGGATGTATTTAACGACGTATCGGTATTGTACCCAACCATTTCCGGCGCATTCTCAATCCGTGTTCCCGAAGATGAATACTCTGTCTGAGGTTGAGTTAAAGCCGGATTAACAGAATATTGCAGCCGGGCCACATTTTGTTCTGAGTATGGTAATTTCAGAGCTTTTGGATATGTTTTGATTTGTTGAGAGGCAGTATCGTATGCTGGAGCTACCGTAGCGCCTGGCGCGTTACTTGGTAAATCGAGGCTTGGGTCCACAACAGGCATTTCTGAATGTTGTGGAACAGCAAATAATGTCGGTTCGGCTTTTTTTGAAGGAACAGAAAGGTTTATACGTTGGCCTGTTTTGATCTTTGTGGTGTCGGTGATATTGTTCCATTCAGCAAGTTCTTTCTGATCAATACCATGTTTAAGCGCTATACTGTAAAAAGTATCTCCCTTCTGCACTATATAAAAGCGATCGATTTGTTTATCATCTTGAAGA
Organism: Nitrosomonas marina; assembly: GCF_900110145.1. Lineage (GTDB taxonomy): Bacteria > Pseudomonadota > Gammaproteobacteria > Burkholderiales > Nitrosomonadaceae > Nitrosomonas > Nitrosomonas marina. Next base: position 265,700 of record NZ_FOCP01000002.1, read on the forward strand.
TTGACAGCAGTTTTTTCAGGCGATACTGTTCGTTCAACAACGGGTGCTGGCGGCTTGGTCGTCTCACAGCCAAGGAGCAAAAAAACCGGTAACAACCAGTAGACGGCAAGGATGATTTTTACTGGAAACACACTGTTTTTCATATGTATTTGATGATTTTCCATTGTAATTTCCTCAGTATCACTATGATTTGATGACACCGGACAGCAAGGGTACAAAATTGACCTCTTCCAGGACATTTTCAATATACCCCTGCATATTTCGTTCTATCACACACAGGTTCTGTTTCTGAACACCTTTAGGAAAAACTATTCGCCCACCTACGGCTAACTGCTCCAATAAGGCATCCGGAATATGAGTTGTGACCGCAGTCATGATAATACCATCAAACGGAGACATTTCAGGCAATCCGCGCAAACCATCTGCGTGCTTCAATTGAATATTCCGAATCTGTAATTTATGCAAACGTATGCGAGTACGCGTCAATAACGGACCAATTCGTTCTATGGAATATACCTGACGGGCCAGCTGCGCCAGTATTGCAGTCTGATACCCACATCCAGTACCTATTTCAAGCACCTTATCCAGCGAACCGTTTGCACGTAACAATTCACTCATTCGTGCAACAATCCAAGGACTGGAAATTGTTTGTCCGAAATTAATCGGCAAAGCAACATCTTCATAAGCCCGGCTTGCCAGTGCTTCTTCAATAAAAAGGTGGCGCGGGACGGAGCCCATGACTGACAATACAATCTCGTCACCTATCCCCTGGTTTCGCAGACGCTCAATCATACGCATTCGCGTCCGTTGTGACGTCATGCCTATGCCTGAAAGGTGAATACTCACAGGTTACTTTCCATTCAGATGAAAATCATTTTTAATTAATTTACGATAGCCTGACTGCAGAAAAGCGTGAATAAAAAAGTATTTCATTGCTGCTCAAAGAATTCAACCACCTGTAAATAAATGAAAATATATGTTCTTATTAATTTCCCAGCCATTGCGAAACAAATTCCATTTGATCAAAACGCGTCAGGTCAATCTGTAATGGCGTTATAGAAACATTATTAAACTGCACTGCATGAAAATCTGTACCTTTCCCGGCATCCTGGGCTGGTCCAGCTGGACCGACCCAATAGACAGTATTTCCTCGCGGACTTATGGCTCTAACGACTGGTTCAGCCTTATGCCGCCTTCCTAATCGTGTTACTCGCATGCCTTGAAGCTGTTCATACTCTATATCTGGAACGTTGATATTCAGCAATATCGGAATCTTTAGTTTGTCTTTCTTGAAGCGGTTTACAAGATCAACCACAACGCGTGCAGCAGTCGTATAATGTCCATTAGATACGTCTGTCAGCGATACTGCTAGGGAGGGCACACCCAGCAGGAATCCTTCTGTTGCTGCTGCGACTGTTCCTGAATAGACTGTATCATCTCCCATATTGGCACCATGATTAATTCCCGAGATAACCATATCCGGTAATACATCCAGCATGCCTGTAACCGCCAAATGTACGCAATCTGTAGGCGTACCATTGACAAAATAAAAGCCGTTATGCGCCTGTTGCAGGCTTAACGGGCGATCCAGTGTTAGAGAATTGCTTGATCCGCTTCTGTCACGCTCAGGCGCAACTACGGTGATTTCTGCGACGCTTTCCAGAGCATTTGCCAGACACGCCAGCCCAGGTGCAAAATAACCATCATCGTTGCTAAGTAGGATACGCATTGTGAACTCAAAAGCGTTTGCAAAAAATTAATCTGTGAAGAATCTTGCGCATAAAATAAGCTGAATAAATGTAATCCCGTAAAGCCGGGACACGGTTATTTTCAAAACCCAGGCAGACCAAAAACACACCAAAAGCATAAAAAACAGTTCTACGCCAATGTAATCTGGTCGGGGCGAGAGGATTTGAACCTCCGACCACTTGCACCCCATGCAAGTACGCTACCAGGCTGCGCTACGCCCCGAAAACCTGTCATTATAGCAAACTAAACTAAACTTAAATTACGGCTTTGATTACATTTATGTCGAGGAAATCAAAATGGAACGTATGCTTTTAATTTCATTTCGGATATATTTCAGATCGACCGGGGCTTGCGATGAGACATTCGCTGCTGTTTCCTGAGGAGACTGCGAATTAGACGTGTTTCGTTCAAGCCGGTTGCGCGCACCATTTATAGTGAATCCCTGATCATACAATAATTCCCTGATTCTCCGAATCAGCAAAACCTCCTGGTGCTGATAATATCGTCGATTGCCTCGACGTTTGACAGGTTTTAATTGTGTGAATTCCTGTTCCCAGTAACGTAAAACATGCGGTTTGACACCACACAATTCACCTACTTCTCCAATCGTAAAATAACGTTTTGCAGGAATCGGTGGAAATTGATTATTTGTTTTTTTGCTTTCCATGATAATTCTGCTCAACCATGTTTTTTAGTTTCTGGCTGGCATGAAAAGTAACAACACGACGTGCCGTGATGGGTATTTCTTCTCCGGTTTTAGGGTTTCTGCCAGGACGCTGTGGTTTCGTACGCAATTGAAAATTTCCGAAACCTGACAGTTTTACGCCTTCTCCCTTTTCGAGTGCGGCGCGTACTTCCTCATAAAACGATTCGACCATATCTTTGGCCTCACGTTTATTGAGTCCAACATTTTCAAATAACAAATCAGCTAGCTCAGCTTTTGTAAGAGCCATATTATTCTTCTCCACATAATTTTAAATTAGAATTCTTGTTGCTAAGAACAGCTTATATTCTGACTTATCATTCAGACACGTTTCTAATCAATCAAGGCCTCATAAACCGTCTCTTTTTACTTTTTGCACAGCATGATAGCCAAATACCATAGTATAACAACTTCAATCAAATGAATTAAAGCGCATTTTTACTTACAATAAAATCTGGCCGTCTTCAACTGACATAGCATCCAAACCAGTATCCGTGGGGTCCATTCTTTGGAATGAATGCACCAAATAAGAAAATTCTTTCAATGACGTTACAATCACTACATAAAGACAGGCTGCATATTTTAATCAACCTTTATGTGCACTTAGTCCCTCAGTGTTGCACCAAATTTTGTTTTCAGAATCTCTAGTAAAATGGATAATGCAGCATCGGCTTCATCATCAGTTAACGTTTTTTGGGTATCCTGCAACAGTACTTTAAATGCCAGACTTTTTTTATGTTGACCAACCGAATTGCCACGATATACGTCAAAAAGCACAATTTCTGTGACGATTTCTGGCATTTTTTCATACAAGCCTGACAGGATAGTCTGCACAGGCATCTGATTATCGACAATAACCGCCACATCACGTCTGACTGCTGGATACTTGGGTATCTCGTGAATTTGCGCAAGCGGTATCGGCAACAGGCTATCCAGTATCAGTTCAAAGAGGATAACCGGGCGTGATAAATTATGTTGTTTCTGCAGACGAGGATGCAGTTCACCCAACCATCCAACACTTTTAGCACCCATCATGATTTGCGTAGATTTGCCTGGATGAAAGGCCGGATGCTGAACTGCGTGAAAAGAAATTGCTTGAGACTGATAAAGCATTTCAATATCCGATTTTACGTCATAAAAATCAACTGAACGCGCTGATATACCCCACTGTTCTGGAAACACATTGCCATATGCGAGACCAGCCAGTTTTTCGATCTGCAGATATTGTTCAGTAGCGCTTTTCTCAAAACAGCAGCCCAATTCAAATAAACGTATCCTTTCTTGCTTTCGATTCAGATTAAACTGCAAATTAGCGATCAGTCCGCTCATGAGGCTACTGCGCATCACATTGAGATGATTTGCAATTGGATTTTTTAGTGCAATAGGGTTCTGATTTTGCATCCATTCGGTTTCCCATGCCTTATCGACAAACGCATAGTTCACTACTTCCTGATAATCACGCAAAACAAGCATTTGTTTGATTTGAGCCGGCACGCGCATAGATTCCTGAGATGACAACATTCTAAGCTCGGCTTTTGGCAGCTGTGCAGGTATCTCATCGTAGCCATGAATCCTCGCCACCTCTTCGATAAAGTCTTCTTCGATAGAAAGATCAAATCGATAGCTTGGTGGTGTAACAGTAAACTCATTATCTTGCTCGGTATAATCGAACTGCAGACGAGACAGATACTCAGCGACTTGTGTCTTCTCCAAGACAATACCCAAAACACGTTGTACCCTGCTGGTTCGAACTAAAACCGGCAAACGTTGCGGCAATTTACCTCTTTGTTCTGTTATAGGCCCTGCTTTGCCGCCACAAATCGATTTGATTAGATCAGTAGCATACTCGAGTATGTTGCGTGTTGCGGCAAAATCCACGCCCCGTTCAAATCGATATGATGAGTCGGAACTAAAGCCAAGTCTGAATGATTTGCCCGAAATCGTATCCGGATCAAAATAAGCGCACTCCAGGAAAATATCACTGGTCTCATTTTTAACACCACTATCCAGTCCACCCATAATACCAGCTAGTGCGAGCGGTTTCCGGTCATCGGCAATCAACAGCATATCGGTTGTCAACGCTACTTGACTTTCATTCAGCAGCTGTATCGATTCATCCTTTTTAGCATAGCGAACGTGTATGGCACCATCAAGCTTCGCCAAATCGAATGCATGCATTGGCTGACCCGTTTCAAGCAATACATAGTTAGTAATATCCACAATCGTGTTAATTGGTCTGAGACCGCTGCGCTCCAACCGCTGTTTCATCCATAATGGCGTCTCAACACCGGAATTAATGTCGCGCATGATTCGTCCACAATATAGCGGACAGGCGTCTGGTGCATCTATATGTATATCATGACTGTCCTCTATTTCTGTTTGAACTGGTGGTATCTTAAAAGACAACAGTTGAGTATTAGTTATAGCTGAAATTTCGCGTGCCACACCATACACCCCCAGGCAATCCGCTCTGTTTGGTGTAAGACTTAATGTAAGAACCTGGTCATTCAACTCATAATACGTTCGAAAATCTTGCCCAACAGGTGCAGTATCTGGCAATTTCAGTAAACCATCTGCGGTTTCGTTAAGGCCAAGCTCACGAGCCGAACATAACATCCCTAAAGATTCTACGCCACGCAGTTTCGCACTTTTAATCACCAGACCCGGTAATTCAGCACCAACCAGTGCGCAAGGTACTTTAATACCAGCGCATACGTCAGGTGCGCCGCAGACAATCTGAAGCGGCTCTTTTGCATGCTCACCCACATTAACCCGGCAAATGTTTAGGCGGTTTGCATCCGGATGATTTTCGACTGAAAGTACTTCTGCTACAACGACCTTGTCAAACAATGCTGCAACCGGTTCAACTGCTTCAACTTCCAGACCGGCCATAGTCAGCGTATGCGCCAATTCATCACTCGTGCAACTCGGATTGACAAAGGTGCGAAGCCAATTTTCGGAAAACTTCATTAGAGTTTAGTTAATTAGAATCAAATAGAAATAAATGAATTAATTGAATTGTTTCAGAAAGCGTAAATCATTTTCAAAAAACAACCTTAGATCGCCAACGCCATACCTTAACATAGCAAGTCTTTCCACACCCATACCAAACGCAAATCCAACATATCGTTCATGATCTATATCAACATGCTTCAACACATTTGGGTGAACCATGCCACAGCCCAGAACCTCCAGCCAGCCTGTATAGCTACAAATACGACAACCATTGCCATTGCATTTCACACAACTGATATCCATTTCTGCAGAAGGCTCAGTAAATGGAAAAAAAGAAGGTCGGAATCGTACCGACAAATCATTCCGCTCGAAAAAACAGGCCATGAAATTTGCCAGGACGCCTTTTAGGGCTGCAAAACTGGCGTGTTCATCAATCCATAAACCTTCGACCTGGTGAAACATTGGGGTATGAGTTACATCTGAATCGCAACGGTAAACACGGCCTGGCGCAATCAATTTTACTGGTGGCTCATTTTCAAGCATAAAATGAATTTGAACAGGCGAGGTATGTGTTCGTAACAGATCACCATTCTCGATGTAGAATGTGTCGTGCATGGCACGCGCAGGATGATTATCCGGAATATTGAGTGCTGTAAAGTTATAGAAATCCTTCTCAATTTCCGGACCGGAAGCTACTTCATAACCGATTGAATGGAAAATAGCCTCAATTCGGTTAAGAGTCTGAGTTACTGGATGCAGACCACCCTTGCCGTATCCACGGCCAGGCATTGTAACATCCAGGGCTTCCTCCTTTAACCTTTCTTCCAGCTTTTTTTCCTGAAGTAGCAGTCGACGATTTTTTAATAAAACCTCTAATTGGTTCTTGGCCTGATTGATTTGCAAACCCGCTGCTGGACGTTGATCTGCGGGTAATTTACCCAGTCCTTTTAACAAATCAGTCAATTCTCCATTTTTACCAAGATAACGCGCTTTGACCTGTTCCAATTCAGCGGTATCGTCTATTGAATTGAATAATTCGGTTGCTTCATCTACGATTTCATCCAAGTTTCTCATGTGTACTCAAATCCGAATCGGACATACAGTCTTTACATTTCACAACAAAAAGGGAGGCTGGGCCGAACCCAACCTCCCTGTAAAAATAGCGTCACTGAATTAAGACGCCAGAACAGCTTTAGCTTGCTCAGCAATTTTCTCAAATGCGGGCTTGTCAAAAACTGCGAGATCGGCCAGTACCTTTCTATCGATATCAATACTAGCTTTTTTCAAGCCATTCATAAATACGCTATAAGATAATCCACATTCTCGTGCAGCAGCATTAATACGTGCTATCCATAATGATCTGAATTGTCGTTTACGTTGACGTCTGTCTCGATAAGCGTATTGTCCTGCTTTCATTACCGCTTGTTTCGCAACACGGTAAACATTTTTGCGACGACCACGATAACCCTTTGCCAAATTCAGGATTTTTTTATGTCTTGCGTGCGCGGTTACACCACGTTTTACTCTAGGCATGGTTTTCTCCTTCAGGCATAGGGCAGCATAGAACGAACCGACGCCGTATCACTAGGATGAATTGCGGCAATTCCTCTTAATTGGCGTTTATTTTTGGTTGTTTTTTTTGTCAGAATATGACGTTTAAACGCTTGAGCTCGCTTGATACTACCACTTGCACGAACCTTAAAGCGTTTTGCAGCACCACTTTTGGTTTTCATTTTGGGCATTTACTATCCTCCATTTTTATAATATGACAATGGGTGTTCCCTTGTGGAAAGCTTGTCAACCCATAGTCACTTGTGAAATAAGTTAACCACGTAACCGTGTTTTACGAATGCATTATTAAATTCACAATTACTACTTAACAAACATGAATTAAACCAATCATGCAGAAGTTATGTGGTTGTAGTCGGGTTATTATCAGCCTGGCTTGCCTTGCCAGTTTTGGCATCTTTTTTCTTCGGAGACAATACCATTACCAGTTGGCGTCCTTCCATTTTTGGAAATTGTTCTACTACAGCATGCATTTCAAGATCATCTCTTACACGTTCAAGTAGTCTGATACCAAATTCCTGATGAGCCATTTCTCGACCTCGAAAACGGAGCGTGACCTTGACTTTGTCCCCTTCATTAAGGAAATTGGTCAGATTACGTAATTTAATACGGTAATCGCCTTCATCCGTATTAGGCCTGAATTTTATCTCTTTTATCTGGATCTGTTTCTGCTTGAGTTTTGCCTCGTGCTTACGTTTACTTTCCTGATAACGAAACTTGCCATAATCCATTAACCGACACACCGGCGGCTTCGCGGTTGGTGCTATTTCTACCAGATCCACTCCCGCTTCTTCTGCAAGTGCGTTGGCATCAGCTAGTTTTACTATTCCAACTTGTTCTCCATCGACACCAATCAGGCGAATTTCAGGCACATCGATTTCATCATTTATGCGTGCTGTCTTTTCTTGTACTATGGCAATTCTCCAATAAGTTAAAAAAGAATGAATTATATCTTTAAAGCAATCTCTTCATTAAAGCGATTTACCAGTTCAATCACAGTCATTTGACCCAGGTCATGTCCACTTCGGTTTCGCACTGAAACCTGGTTTGAACTGACTTCAGCATCACCCACAATGATCTGATACGGGAGTTTCTGCAAGCTATGTTCCCGGATTTTATAGGTTATCTTCTCATTTCTCAAGTCCTGATCAACTCTAAATCCATGACTGTTAAGCTCTTTGGTTATTTTTTGCGCATAATCCATCTGATTTTTAGAAATGTTCAGTACAACAGCCTGCACAGGCGCAAGCCATAATGGAAATACTCCCGCATAATTTTCAATTAAAATACCAATAAAACGTTCGAGCGACCCAAGAATCGCTCTGTGAAGCATAACAGGAATTTGCCTGGAATTATCTTCGGCCACATACTCCGCACCCAGTCTTTCCGGCATGGAAAAGTCGAGTTGTAACGTACCACATTGCCATACACGCCCTATACAGTCTCTAAGAGAAAATTCTATTTTGGGCCCATAAAACGCACCTTCACCAGGCTGTACTTCCCAGTCAAGAGCAGCCTCCTTCAGAGCGGCTTCTAATGCTGCCTCAGATTTGTCCCATTGCATATCCGAGCCCACACGTTTCACAGGTCGTGTAGAAAGCTTCACTAACAGATCTTTGAAACCAAAATCTGCGTAAACACATTTAAGTAAGTGAATAAATTTGACGACTTCTTCTTGGATTTGGTTTTCTGTACAAAAAATATGTGCGTCATCCTGAGTAAATGCACGTACGCGCATCATACCATGCAGAGCCCCTGATGCTTCGTTGCGATGACACGACCCGAACTCTGCTAAGCGTATAGGTAAATCACGATAACTTTTCAAACCTTGCTTGAAAACCTGAACGTGACCCGGACAATTCATTGGCTTGATCGCAAAGCTGCGCTCATCAGTATCGGTAACAAACATATTCTCACGAAAATTATCCCAATGACCGGATTGCACCCACAGTTCCTTATCAATGACCTGAGGTGTTCGTATTTCCTTATACTCATTATCATTCTGGATTTGTCGCATATATTGCTCTATCTGCTGCCAGAGCGCCCAACCTTTGGGATGCCAGAATACCATACCGGGCGCTTCTTCTTGAATGTGAAACAAATTCAACTGTTTGCCAATCTTTCGATGATCTCTTTTTTCGGCTTCCTCAAGCCTGTGCAAATATTTTTTTTGATCATCTTTTGTCAACCAGGCTGTTCCATAAATTCTCTGCAGCATTTCATTATTGGAATCACCTCGCCAATAAGCGCCAGCCACTTTCATTAGCTTGAAAACTTTTAGTTTGGCAGTTGTCGGCACATGTGGTCCCCGACACAAATCAGTAAAATCTCCTTGTGAATACAACGATAAATCTTCATCGCCAGGAATTGATTCAATTATCTGAGCCTTATAATGCTCTCCTTGTTGTTTAAAAAAATTTATGGCCTCTGAACGATCCCATATCTTGCGCTTTATTGTAAGATCCCGCTTGGTAATTTCATGCATGCGTTTTTCTATAGCGGCAAGATCTTCCGGTGTAAATGGACGTTTATATGAAAAATCATAATAAAAACCATCCTCAATAACCGGCCCAATGGTCACTTGCGCTTCAGGAAAAAGTTCTTTGACAGCGTGTGCCAGTAAATGTGCGCTGGAATGACGGATAATATCCAGCCCATCTGCATCTTTTTCCGTCACTATTGTCAGTTCGCTATCCTGATCTATTTGACTGTTCAAATCAACGAGCTTCCCATTAACCTTGCCTGCTACAGCAGCGCGCGCAAGACCAGGTCCTATCGAAGAAGCAACATCCAACACGGTTACAGGGTAATCAAAAACCTTTTCTGTGCCATCCGGCAGTCTTATTACTGTCACAACCTTTCCTCAATCCCAAAACACAGCATTACACAATATTTTCTAAAATTATATTCACAAATAGTATTAACTATATACGATTCATAATAGTTGATTTATACCATAGATTAAATTTTTGCAATTTGCGTAAAAAAATTGGCGCAAATCCAATTGCTACAGCATCAACCAAACAATACCATGCTGCAACACCACTGGGTGGATTACCTTGCGACCAATCAAATACAGGTTCAATAGAGGCCCACCTCCATGTACCAGCGGCAGTACCTATAATCTCAAGCCATGTGCAAATAAAAAAAGCACCCAAATAAACAAGTGGCGATCTTCCTTTGAGCACACATAAAACAAAAATAACAAATAAAAATGCACCCACTTGATCTCCCTGTTCAGGGATTCCGCTGATACCCCAAAGAGACCATAAACCACCCGTAACAAATACAAATATAGCTATTTTCCGTGCATACATTTGAAAAAACCCTGAGCGCGCCAATGCAACAGCTGTTAAATAAACCATCCCATGCCCAGGAGGTACATAATGCGGTACATTTTCAAATCGGTATGTGTAACCTTCCATGTAGATAGAAGCAAAATGTTCGCCGGCAGTTGCAAATGCAACGGCAATAATAACCTGCATTCTGACTTCTTTATTTTCTCCAACCAGCAACCCCAGCAAAAAAACCCATGCAATAATGCCCAGAAGATTTTGCACTTCCATACTGGCGCTACCATCTATTACCAGACTTACTCCAACACAGAAAAATGTAAAACCAGCAATAAAATAGTCACGACCGCGATGCGGATAAGCAACACCAGGTTGTGGTAAATGCTGCAACATAGTCAACCCCAAATTAAAATAAAAAACCCGCCTATAGCGGGTCACTAAATCAAAAAAACTTCATCTTTCAATCTGTATCGTACTAACTGCCGGTTTCAACAACGTCTGAACCTATATAAATTCAGGTGAGGCCACGCGGCCAGCGCATGTCTAATCACCTGAATTTATTAAATACAACATCGATAATTCTACAAAGATAACCCACTTGCAAATTATTGCAATGTTTTAAGATACGACATTTGATAAAATTCGATCGAATTAATAATCGTCGTCGTCCTCGTCGTCGTCATCTTCGTAGTCGTCATCGTCATCTTCCTCCCAATCGTCCCAGCCGTCTTCCTTCAGCACAAGCTCGCCCTGCTCTTTGCTGGCATCCAGGTCCGTCATCGGCGCTTCTTCATGCACCAGGTTCTGATGACA
>NZ_FOCP01000008.1 GCF_900110145.1 Nitrosomonas marina
TTGAAGGTGCAAAATTCGTTGACGGCGTTAAACAAAATGGGGATCAAAAGCAGCAGGCCGCTTGATTCTCCATACACCAGATTTGACTATAGCTCATCAAGTGGTCTCAAGTGGTCAAATCTATTTATTAATTCACTCTTAACCTTATGCCTCCATTCTACCTGGTGTAGACCAGGCATTTTGTATATGGCACTGATCAAAAGCAGGTAGCACACAAAAAAGAAAACATTATAGATTTATTTTTAATAAACAGATTTGACACTTAGTGACATGAAATGCTTTTGCCACAAAACTACATTGTTGCAGAAAGCCAGAAAGGATTGTTAGATAATGATATAAGAAATTCGTCAAAGTACTGGATGCTGAAAGTGCATCGCTACCCCGATCGGTCGGCAAGACCATTTTTGCGGTTACGATACCGGAAGGCCATGTCGGTTTTCTTGATATAGAAAGCAAAGTGTCTGAAACGTTAAAAACGGGCACCTACTCCGGGTAGAAATTTAGCCGCATGCTCACTGTCAAACTGTTCGATATGCATTTGCAAAATATGGAAGTCAACGGTCAAGAAATTCTGACCAAAGACAAAATCAGTATGCGTATCAATTTATCGGCGAGCAGGCAAATTGCCAATAATGATCATGATGACATACAGGTGGACATAAAAGGCCGTTTTCTCAACGTCAGCGATTTATCTAAAACAATTTTGAAAGAAACTGGAAAGGAAAATGTACACTAAAATAGCAATCATCGGCAGCTCCGGAGCCATAGGATCGTCATTTGTAAAACTACTGACCCGGTTATACCCACAAGCTGAAATCCACACATTTTCGAGAAAAGCTGTCGCGGACAGGCCTAAAAATTTCAAGCATCATATAATCGATTATTCCGATGAACAGACAATCGAAAGCGCCGCCAAATCCGCGTATGAAAATATGCCATTTGACTTGGTGATTGTGGCAACAGGAATTTTATACGGTGGCGCGGATATTCAGCCTGAAAAATGCCTGCGTGATTTGTCAGCGGATAAATTCCGGGCGATTTTTAACGCCAACACCATTTTTCCGGCGCTTGCTGCCAAGTATTTCCTGCCTCTGCTGAACAAAGATAAACGATCTGTTTTCGCAGCACTTTCGGCGCGCGTGGGAAGCATATCCGATAACCAGCTTGGCGGATGGTATGCTTACCGCGCTTCTAAAGCCGCGTTGAACATGATTATCAAGAACGCCGCGATTGAAATGGGACGACGTTATAAACATGCGATTATTGTGGGACTGCACCCCGGAACAGTTGATAGTAATTTATCAAAACCTTTTCAAAGCCGTGTACCAGAAGGAAAGTTATTCACCCCTGATTTTGCCGTTGAAAAACTGGTTTCTGTTATAGAGAATTTATCCGCGCAGAACAGCGGCAAATGTTTCGGCTGGGACGGACAAGAAATTCTGCCCTGAATAAAAGCAGCAATTAAAAGGAACCATCGCATCCATCAGCAAACGTTTACCGTTAGGTTCCGCGATTGCCTTCGCCAGGCTTGAACACGACCGATATATCAATGGGTGAATCGGCACATCAGATGACTCAATCGCTATTAATGACCCACTGTTTCGCGGCCTCGAGTTCGCTTGCAGGAAAATGTTTAATTTCAGCCGACACAAAGTGCGACGCCAGATGCTCTGCGACATCGCCGATTGAAGAGTCGGTTACAAGGCCTACTTTTTTGATTTTTTTGTGATGATCCTGCACAAAATTAAAATGCTGTACCATCGCACCAAGACTTTTCCATCCGGGAAATGTCGGGTTTTGTATGATGAGGCCGGCAAGATTTCCATTTTTCTCAATGTATGGATCAACCGTTTCTGCAAGCTGCTCAAAATCGTTTTCTTCAAGAGAAGTTTTAGGACGCACATAGAGTATGGCGTGTACGGTATCAAGAGTATGTTCAATCATGTTCCTGGTCTCTCTCTTATGTAGTGCCTGAGTCTAATATAACATACCTTATTTATTTTTGCGTTTTAGAATCAACAGAATAATCAAGAATTCCTGGCAGACCAATCGGTGTGCGAACGGGGTATTGTGCTGTTGTGGCTATGCAAATAAGTTGCCGGGTGTCCCACGGCACAGCCTTCTCCTTGTTACTGTACCTGAATTAATTGTAAAGTACTTTTAATCTGAATGAATTGAAGTCGCGCATTAAAACGCTATTTACCTAAGGCTTCGTTTCGTTCTTTTTCATATCGATCAAACGGTTTATTTACCCTGTCCATACATTCATCATATTGCGATCCCGGCAGTTTCATACAATCGTTTCTTTGATTGTATTGAACAGAGTTGTAAATTTGCCTTGAACTGCACCCCGTTATCGCCAGCACGGTCAACACAATCAGTAAAATACGAATTTTCATGTTGTAACACCAAATAATCTGTAAAGAATACCCTTGCATGCGGTGATATGTTCTTTCAGTTTTTTGCGATCAAATAGGTACCCGCACCAACCATGAGAACACCGGGAACAAGTCTGATTTTATTTTCAACAGCCAGTTTTTTACTCATAAGCATGGCTTTCGCAGCCCCGATAGCGTAAACCAGTTTGACTCCACCGACAGTGACAACCGTGACAATGAGAATAATCATTATATCCGGCAAAGTCAGTGCAGACACATCGACAAATGCCGGAAACAGGCTGGCATAAAAGATTATTGCTTTAACGTCGCCAAGCGTGACAAACAATCCCGCAAGAAAACTGGCCGGAATTCCACTGCCCGTGCTGGAATATACGCTGGTTAGTTTTTTTGTTCTGCTTCTGATCAGGGTTATACCGAACCCAATCAGGTAAATGCCGGTCATGAATTTGACCACCAGAAAAAATCCACCCATCATTTCAGACAGGGTAGCTAACCCCACTATTGCCAGTAAAACAAAGATCAAATCACCAAGCACAACACCCATTAAAACAGCAACACCGTTAGCCAGATTCATCGTAGCCGAACGGGTAACGACAAGGGCCACGCTCGCGCTGGGAATGGCTGCGAGCGTTATCATGATGATAAAAAGTGCCGAAACATCAACAAGGCTCATTGGAAATCAAATCACATACGCAATCGAAAAACTTCATTTTTACCACATCATACAATCGAGTAGGCTGCTATGAAAGCAGCACAAGCATGAGAGCTGCAACCCTGGTTTTCGCTCTAACGGCTGTCCAGATGAACCGTTGGGATAGCAATCCGGAAGTCGAAACAGTATGGACGTGTTTGTATTTAATCACTGTTGTTGCTTCAATCGGTACAGCATGTTGCTGCGAATAGCTTATGAAGCTGCCGCCAGGGGTACGCCATGGCTTTGCACTATAAATAATGCCACTTCTTCAAGCGACTGCGTATACCGTCTGCAAATCCGCACTTCTTTCATTAACACTTTGATCAGTACCACTGCCACAGTTAAAGGAACAACCACTTTTACCAAATGGTTATTTATTATTAACGCCAGGTAGAATAGAAATGGCAGTTTCAGAAGTAAGTTAAAAATTTCATCCAGCCAGAACGCAATTCATTCTCTGCACCTTTGTCATTTCAAAACAGGCACCGATTACCAATCTACAATTTCCGGCAACTGTCATAACCCAATCTGCCCAAACCAGGTTCATTTTGTAATTAACCTTATGCGTAACCGTATCAATAGAAAAGCTGCCTGACCTAGACCTCCGTCAAGCGAAACAATGAGTCCTCATTGGTGTGTTCTCGGGAACGTATTGAACTGATTTGATTTTGTCGTGCTATCTGGTCAGAATCTGGACTTCCATCGACCGCAGCCTTACGCTGATCATTTTTGCCGGACCGGCGGCTATTCCGCCATCAACCTCATAAATTTCAAGGCCGTTCCGAGTCTCTACCGGCCCCGGAACGGCAGCACATGAATCGTTGAGCACACGAAACCGGTCACCGTCACCATTAATAAAAAAATCGACCAGCACATGACCGGCAAATTCCATTTCTGTACTGGCATTTGCGACAACGACGACTTCACGATTATTCAGAATTCGTGAGAACGCGAGTACGCCCGGCGCGTAAGGCGATGCACCAAAATGCACGCTATCGCCTGAAATTGGCCTGAAATAGAGCCGACCATATCGCAAAGCAGGCTGGCTATCACGAATGCGTGAAAGGCAATTTATGGTTTTGAAGATCGGATGATCGGGATCAAATGCATTGGGTTTTCCCCACAAGGCTTCACGTACGAACTGATCGCTGTTTCCACGGCCACGCAACCCTTGTTCGGTACCGTAGTAGAGACATGGTATGCCCTGCAGGCAGAACAATACGGCAATACCGAGTGTGACTTGCGGATCGAATTTGTCCGGGTCATCCGAAATCGCACTGCGAAACCGCTCTTTCATATCATGATTATCGAGAAACGTGACAAAATAACGCCCTGCTTCGCCGTGGCTTGTCAGAATGTCGCGCCCCAGCTCTTTGCGGCGCCGATAAACATCGATAATCTGCGTTGGAGGCGCAAATCCCTTGACAAATGATGGCAACCGAAAAAAAAGCGGAAAATCCAATGCGGCGTCGACGCCAACGAGATCGCTGCCGTCACGGGTATTGCGGCCAATGAACTCGGCAATACGCGCTTCGTCGTCGAACACTTCGCCATAGGAAAAAAAATTCTTTTTGCCAATGCTCAAACCGTATTCCCGCATCGCGTTGCCAAAGGTCTGGGCGAAATCCCGCTCGACAAATTTCAAGGTGTCTATACGAAATCCATCAATATCATAGCGTGCAATGGCATACTGGTAAGCGAGAATCAATGCATTTCGAACGGGAAAGATCTGACCATCACGCACATCCGTCACAAACTCCTTCAATGACTCAAAGTCGCCACCATCCTCTCCACCCTTGCCTTTGCGGCGAAAGAATCTGTTTTGTTGCAACTCCGTCGGCCAGACCAGCGCATCCGGGTTACGATGCTGATCAGGAATGTTTTCGATGACCGGAAAATCGGCCCGCGCCTGCCCGGTCTCGTCACGCCATTCAACCGGCCGCATCTCGCTTCCGCCAGGCGCGGAAGAACCAAAGTCCTTGTAAGCAAAAACATCGCCGGCATGGTTCAGCACGATGTCAAAAATGACATACAGCCCCAAAGCATGCGCCTCGTCGACCAGTGCGCGCAGTTCTTCATCTTCCTTGCCCGGAACCGACGCGAACCTCGGTTCGGGTCTCAGAAAATCCTGAATTCCGTAACCATGAAAAGTATGCAGGTCTGACTGACGATTTTTCAATACCGGCGAGAGCCAGATTGCCCCGGCTCCCAGATCCTTGATATAACGCAACTGAGCTCTGACACCATTGAAGGTGCCGCCCTGAAACTGACCAAAGGGTTTGTCATACGGCAAGCTGACCGGCTGCAGGCCGTCGTCGCGATTAAATCTGTCCAGCATCAGAAAATAGATCCAGACATCCCGCCAGTCATGCGGCGACGGGAAAGGTGTTGTTATCGTCACACTTTGAGTGCCCGCCTGTACGACACGTTGCGTTCGCTTTGATGCCCGGTCGAAGGTTGTTTGAAGCAAGGGATCATTCAGTGACAGGATCATAATACTTAGACTCCTTCATAGGGGATGAAGCCGTAACGTTCGTATCGCCCAAACAGCGATATTTCGTTTATGCGTGATGCCTGATAGATTAGCAAATCCATTTGCCTGAGAATATAAGTACAAACACGTAGTGTTTCACGATGCACAAGCTGTTTTAATTGATGTCTGTATCTTATTGACCGATTCATACTGCCACAGCCTGATTTGCACACAATGAATCATTACGGTCGATCACCCCGCTACCATTTGCAGCCAACAAAAGGATTAAAAATATCGCCAATTGCGCTATCATGAAAAACAAGTGCAGTATTCATTGACAGGCGCTCGATGATGAAAAATACCGTATTGACAGAGTAAACTCGTTTGCCAGAACCGTAACTGCAAAACTATAACCGTCACTATAGTTTTTCCGTTGAGCCCTTAAACACGACAACAGGAAAACCGGGAACTCTATGTCTTACAGGCACACCACTGCCACCTGGATCATCAGCGGGTTTGTTCTCGTGCTGGCAGGATATCTTTTTTATGATTATTTTGAATCCAGCGGTGAGGGACAATCCGGTTACCGGCGTGGACCGCCACCGGTTGTAGTGACCGCAGCAACAGCCGAGCAGCAGTTCTGGCGCTCTCAACTGACGTCAGTCGGTACTGTTCAGGCCATACAGGGTATCGACGTAACGACTGAAGTCGCCGGCAAAGTGGCTAAAATTGATTTCAATGCCGGCGCTTACGTTGAAACGGGCGATCTTCTTGTTAAACTCGATACCAGCACAGAGTACGCCGAACTCCGGTCGCTAGAGGCGCAGCTTGAGAAAGCACGCAGCGATGAACACCGCGCGCGCCAGCTTGTCGACAGAGGTTTCATATCAGAAGCTGCTCTGCAGCAAACGACAACTGATACAAAAAATTTCAAGGCGCAGGTAGAAGAACAGCGTACACGCATCCACAAAAAAACCATTCGCGCCCCCTTTGCGGGTAAGCTGGGTATCCGCCAGATCAGCCCCGGTGAATTGATTTCACCGGGAACGTCAATCGTGACATTGCAGTCAATTTCCCCAGTTTTTGTAAACTTTGCCCTGCCGGAACATACCTTTGCAAAAGTTTATCCGGAACAAACAATTGAAATACAGGTAGCAGCCTACCCGGCGCAGATATTTACAGGAAAAATCAGTGCGATTAATCCCAAAATATCCGAGAAAACGCGCAATTTCACAGTTCAGGCGCTGCTAGCCAACGACGAGGCACTCTTGCAGCCCGGTATGTTTGCAGATGTCACGATTGACCTTGGCAAGCAACGACCCGTGATCGTCATTCCGGTGAGTTCAGTCACCTTCAATGCTTTTGGAGAGTCCGTTTTTTTTGTGCGCCAATCAGCGCAGCAGAGCGGTCTCTCCGGCACTGGTACACCTACAGCGCCTGAGGCAGGCCGGGATCAATCCCGGGATTCACATGCACCGGAGCATCCGCCAGCATTGATAGCCGAACGGGGATTTATCAAAACCGGAGAAAGGCGCGGGCTGATGGTGGAAGTCCTGAAAGGCGTACAGGCAGGTGATCGTATCGTCACTGCAGGTCAAATCAAGATTGACGAAGGCGCCTCAATCATTATCTCCGATGACGATGTGTTGCAAACAGCCAAACCGAGGCCGAAAGAACCATGAGCCTGCTGCAGCAGTTTATCGATAAACCGGTACAGGCGAGCGTCATTAGCCTTGTTATTGCACTGCTGGGAATACAGGCGATGATGCAGTTAAATGTACGTCAATATCCGGAAACCGTCACGACCACGCTGACGGTGGTCACGCCATATATCGGGGCCGATGCGGAACTTGTTCGCGGCTTTATAACCACGCCACTGGAGCAGGCCATTGCAACGATGGACGGCATCGAGTATCTGAAAAGCGCCAGCAGTCAGGGACAAAGCGTGATCACCGTGCAGCTGGTATTAAACTATGACCCGAACGATGCAGTCGCTCAAATTCTGACTAAAATACAACAGGTTCGCAACCAGCTGCCGCAAAGCGCGGAAAATTCGATTGTCACCGTCAGTACCGGCAGCGACCAGGCTGCCATGTATCTGGCTTTTTACAGCGATGTACTGGATGCGACACAGATCAGCGATTACCTGACACGGGCAGTTCGTCCACGCCTGGAAACACGACAGGGTGTTCAGGAAGCTGTCATACTGGGCGCTCAGTCAATCGCCATGCGTATCTGGCTCGATTCGCGCAAAATGGCCGCGCTGGGTATTTCTGCATCCGAAGTAAGAGACGTGCTTGCCGACAACAATTATCTGGCCGCCATAGGAAACACCAAAGGATCGGTGCTGTCGATTTCTCTGGAGACGAGTACTGATCTCGAATCGGTCGATGCTTTTCGCGACATGGTGATACGGGAAGAAGACGGCGCAATCATCCGGTTAAGTGATGTGGCTCAGGTCAGTCTCGGCGCGGAAAACTACGAAAGTTCAGTCATGTTCAACGACCGCACGGTCGTTTTTATCGGTGTATCCGTTACGCCAACCGCAAATCTGCTTGATACTGTCGGAGGCGTGAAAGCCCTGCTGCCCGATATTTATTCGCAAATGCCGGCAGGCCTGGAAGGCATAGTCGTCTACGACAGTACGGTCGCCATTGAAGACTCGATCAACGAAGTTATCCATGCGCTGATCGAGGCGCTGCTCATCGTTACTACCGTCATTTTTTTCTTTCTGGGCGCGCTGCGTTCGGCACTTGTTCCCGGTATTGCAATGCCGCTGGCGATTATTGGTGCTTTTTTCATAATGCAAATGCTGGGTTACAGCATTAATTTGCTGACTCTGCTGGCATTGATTCTTGCCATCGGAACCGTCGTAGATGACGGTATCGTCATAGCGGAAAATGCAATGCGGCATATCGAGGCCGGCGCAACGCCAGATGAGGCCGCCAAGCAGACAGCGAATGAACTCTCGGGTTCAATTATTGCGATGAACATCGTGGTGCTCGCGGTCTTCGCGCCTATCGGACTGATGGGGGGTCTGACAGGCACATTATTTACCGAATTTGCCTACACGGCTGCGGGCGCAACACTGGTTTCCGGCGTGATTGCGTTAACATTGTCACCGATGATGTGTGCGAAACTGTTTCAGCATAATATGAAGCGCAGGCGAAGCACTCAATGGGTCGATACTGCCTTCAAAAGTATTGCAAACAGTTACGATACGCTACTCAGCAAAACTCTGGACAGGCACTGGCTGGTGCTTGGGTTCGGCGGACTGATATTGATCAGCGTCTATTTTTTGTACACGGCCTCCGAACGCGAACTGGCCCCCGTGGAGGATGACGGGTTTCTGATGATTGCAGCGCAAGGTGACCCGAATATGTCCATCGATCAACTCGAACGCTGGACTTCATTGCTGGCACAAAATGTAGGACGGTTTCAGGACATCGAACATGTTTTTATGGTGAACAATATCGGTCCGCAAAGTGGCAGCAGTGCCAGCGCCTTCGGCGGTCTCTCGCTCAGGGACTGGAGTGAGCGTGATCAAACCCAGATGCAACTTAAACCGCAGATACAACAGCTGGTCACACAAAACCCGGGATTGCAGGCTGTGGTGATTTCGCTGCCGTCGCTGCCAGGCTCAACCGGCGGCACGTCGGTGCAGTTCATCATCAGTTCCATTGACGACCCCACAGCCGTTTTCACCAACGCCGAGGCCCTCGCCCGTCAGGCGCGTCAAAGCGGTCTGTTTACCTACATTCAGTCAGATTTAAAGTTCGACCGCCTGCAATACCGTATTGACATTGACCGCGATAAAGCTGCCGCTGTCGGCATCGATATGCGCCATCTCGGCGATGACCTTGCAACCATGCTGTCGAACAACTATGTCAATTTTTTCAGCTTTGACGGACGCAGCTACCGTGTCGTACCGCAAGTGGAACGGCAGTATCGACTTCAGGCAGAGCAGTTGCTGGACTATTACATTGCCAACGATGAAAAGGAACTGATTCCGCTTTCAGCTATCGCAACGCTGACCCAGCAGGTTGAGCCACGTCAGCTGTTACGTTTCAATCAGCTTAACTCTGCTACGCTGTCGGCCGTTCCCGCGCCCGGCATTACCCTGGGGCAAGCTGTTGAATATCTCCAGCAACAGGCTGATACGCTTCTGCCCGGCAGCTATGTGACCGACTGGGCTGGGGAATCGCGGCAGTACGTTACCGAAGGCTCGGCACTGCTGTTTTCTTTTGCACTGGCCGTAATGTTTATGTATCTGACTCTCTCGGCCCAGTACAACAGCTTTCGTGATCCCGCCGTCATGCTGGTCAGTGTGCCGATGTCTCTGGCCGGCGCCCTGATCTTTTTTGCATTTGGCGTCGTAAGCGTCAACATCTATACGCAAATCGGTCTACTGGCACTCATAGGTTCAATCATACGGCATGGCATTTTGCTCGTGGAGTTTGCCAATGATTTACAGCTGAAGGAATCGCTTAACCGGCGCAAAGCGATGGAAAAAGCTGCTTCACTACGACTGCGTTCGATTCTCATGACCACACTGGCGACCCTGTTCGGCCTGATCCCCCTGCTGGTCGCTGCCAGCGGCCCGGGTGCCGAGAGTCGCTTTGCCATCAGCTTCACTCTTGGCGTGGGCCTGGCTATTGGTACGGTATTTACCCTTTTTGTCGTTCCTTCACTTTATACGGTACTTGCCACTGACAGACACAGACAGGCCGGTCATTAACAAACAAAAAAATCATTCCGGCAAGTGACGACGGTACCCAACAGCGATGCTGTTGGGCAATCCGTTTCACGCGCGAATTAGGCCACCCATCAAAAGAACTGCGATGCATAATGGTCCCCAGGTGCCAAGGTACAGTAGAGCGACTGGCCAAACCGAAGACCGTGCTTTCCAGTCGACTGGTGCCAAACCCTCTCCAGAATTGTGAAGAAGAACGTTTAATGCGGTTCCTTTCCACGCCTCCAGTTGCTGCCCGGATGCCAACGATAGTGCAAGATCAATGAGCTCCTCCTTGGATTGAATTACTCGCAATTTGCTGCGCAGGAAGAAGAAATCCAAAGCACCTGCGCAAACGCTGAAACCGGTGATCAACGTAAGCGCCACTAATTGTGCTTCTGTGAGAGATAGCGGCCAATTCGTCTTGTCGCCGAGGCTCACCACGAGTGTGAACATGCCGTATAGAACGGTGGCATAGCCTGTTCTAATTTTCCACAGAATTCCGTCATACGCCGCAATTGCCCTGTCCTTTCCGTCTAACGTTCTCTGGATAAGACCGTCGCGGGTCAGGTTTTTGCTATCCGAGTTCATGCATAGTCCATAGATGTGCAGGATCTAACGCCACGCATCAGCGGCTTTTTTGACGGCGCAGCCGGCAAAAAAGTCCGACTGCATGCGCTTGTTAGCTGCTGATGCGCTTTGACTTGAAATTTTCATAGCTGGTTCTTTCTGTTTCGCTGAGCCAATACCAGGCTGGTTTTGCTTCTGTCTTAGCACGTTCCCAATCATGTTTTAAAAGAAGCGATAATTTTTCTCCAAGCTCAATATGTAGATCTTCGGATGTCGATTTTTCAATCATCTTCCAAATCGTGTCGAGGATTGACTTATCATCGCTATCTTCAGGATTAAGTAGTAGTTGCATCTCAACATATTGGCTGTGTAATTCCTCAGTTTTATCGTTTCGGTATGAGAGTTTAATTCGTTGGGCTAGATCACGAACTTTATCCCTCCACTGCTGCCGTTGTTGCGTGATATTTTCGATTGCAATTTTTCGCTCTGTCGTACGCAAAGTTACAAGGCCTGCTACTAATCCAGCAACGACACCCGAAGACAATACTGTTGGTAGATCCATGTGTTCTCCTAAGCAGCTAACTCAATATATACGACATCTTGTCTAATAAACTTCCAGGCAATGTCGTATAAATATGGTAAATATTTATCATCATCATGTAATTTAACAAAAATTTAGAATGAACAGGACATATTATGCAAGCAAACACGACAACGCCGCCCGGAAAAAAATGCTTGTCCAGGTACGAGAGAAAATAAGGTACAAGCACTACAGTTTAAGCACGGAAAAAACTTAGAACAAGTGTCAAGTCTGTTTATTAATAACAAATCTATGATGTTTTCTTGTTTGTGTCCTACCTGCTCTTGATCGGTGTCATATGCAAGATCCCCGATTGACACTTGGTAGAATGGGTGAATAAGGATAGGAGTGAATTAATAAATAGACTTGACACCTTACGCACCTTCTAAGTTGCCGGTTAGTGGCATGCTGCAGCAGCGGGAGGCTTGTGGCATTGCCACAAACGAGCGTTGCGGAGGCAGTCCGACTTGACCGAACTTGTTCATCATTTTTTACTTTGGATTTTGATGAAATTCAATAACATTTCTATCCTGGTCACGAATAAACAGCATGACTGCCCCATCGGGTAAAGTAATCGGACCTTCTGTGATTTCAATACCTAAATTGCCGAGTTTAGCCTGCACTGCTTTAATATCACTTACGTCTAGCGCTATATGAGTATAGCCCGGGTGCTTTTCAGGAATATCCATCAGCAGATTTTTTGTATTTTCAGGTGCTGCATTCAGAATAAAGTTTATATTTACTCCGGACGGGTGTTCCATGACTGCTACCGGTTCTGGTCCAATTGGGCCGATAATGAACTCAAAGCCAAGATTCTCGTAAAAGGCCCTCGCCTTTTCAAGGCTTGCTACTCGTACACCAATATGATTTATTCCTGATATTTCCTTCACTTTTGCATTCACCTTCTGAAAAAATTTATATATGGCTAACGTTCGTGGGCAACGGCGCACCACAGGACGTCTGATACCAGCTTGCTGGTATTTTACTGAGCCGTATTATTATATGCATTTACGACTACTCATATGCATATTCACTGTACTTGATAACAAATTCTTTTACTTCTTCAAGTGTCTCTGGATATGAATAAGTGTCAAGTCTGTTTATTAATAATAAATTAATGATGTTTTCCTGTTTGTCCCCTACCTGCTTTTGATCGGTGTCATTTGCAAGGTGCCTGATTGACACCTGGTAAAATGGATGAATAAGGTTGGGAGTTAATTAATTAACAGACTTGACAACTTGCTAATAACTGCCCGACCCTGATTCTGCGCGCTGGAAAAAATGAATATGCCGATATTCCTGATCAATATCTGTATACGCAATCACTATTCGCTTGATCTGTCTGTTTTTGTGTACAATGCAGATGAAGCCTGCTTTCTGCACTTACAATGACGCGCCCGGATTACGATCAGTTTACTTGCAATCTCTGCGGACAAGAATCCCCGGTAGCTCAGGATTTTGAGCGTGAAACCGGGTTGTGCAGCCATTGCGGTTCCAATGTTCGTTTTCGCGCATTGATCCTTGCGCTGTCTGAACACTTGTACAGCCAGCCCATCCCACTATCACATTTTACACCTGACAGACAATTCAAGGCCATGGGACTTAGCGATGCTTCCCTTTATGCGGACAAGCTCGCCAGCCTGTTTGATTACACCAATTTCTTTTTCCATACCGAACCTTTTCTGGATATTCGCAATATCGACCACTTAGCATCAGATACTTACGACCTGCTGATCACGTCAGATGTTTTCGAACATGTGCCGCCGCCTCGTCATGTCGCATTTGTCAACAGCTGGCATTTATTGAAGCCGGATGGCTTATTGCTGCTGACCGTACCTTATTCAACACTGCCCAAAACGATAGAACATTTTCCCGGCCTGCATGAGTTCGAATTCATTCAGGACGGAAACAGCATACTACTGATCAATCGCCGCATAGACCAAACAGTGGAAGTCTATGACAAGTTAACCTGGCATGGTGGCGTGGGATCAACACTCGAGATGCGCATCTTTTCCGAAACTGATTTACTGTACATTCTCTCTGATACAGGCTTTAAAGACATCAAAATCTGGAATGAGGATGTTCCGTTATATGGCATTCACCAGGCCCACTTGAATTGCAGTTATGTCATTACCGCAATTAAGGACGCCAGTGCAACGCCACCAACGGCAGATCAATACGATCCATATATCGACTATGTTTATTCACAGGAAACGGCGGTCCTTCATTCGCTGCCACACACGCCCGTACGAGTCACTGGCGCTCCAGCAAAGCGAATCATAGCGCAGTGGCAAAACTATTCGCATAAGCCTGCGCCTTCTATTTTAGGCAGGGCATACCGCTATATCAAAAGTAAATTTCAGAACGATAATTCAAACAGCGCTTAATCCATTTGCTTGTCCCGGTGCAATACAAGCTACACAGGCAACAAACGTTTTGTTTTTATCGCAGGTTTTCCTTGAATTGAGCAGGCATCTGACATCTGTTTTGGCTATACTAACCCCAGACGCATTATTACCGGAGTCAAAAGTATGCGAAAATATTTTTTGTTACTGCTGCTTGTCTCGCTGACCGGTTGCACGGGTATGCCGGACGGGGTTGTTCCCGTCAGCAATTTTGATAAACAGCGGTATCTGGGAAAATGGTATGAAATAGCCCGGCTTGATCATTCATTCGAACGTGGATTGAGTCATGTTACGGCTGATTATGAATTGCGTGAAGACGGCGGCATCCGGGTTATCAACCGGGGATTTTCAGCAGCCGAGAGCGAATGGCAAGAGGCGGAGGGAAAAGCATATTTTGTTGGCAATGACGACATTGGCCACCTAAAGGTATCATTCTTTGGCCCTTTTTACGGGTCATATGTTGTATTTGATCTGGACCATGATAATTATCAATATGCATTCATTTCCGGCTACAACACTTCTTATTTATGGTTACTCTCAAGAACGCCCGAGGTCGGCAAGGACGTGAAAGCGAAGTTTATCAGACTGTCTGACAAACTTGGTTTTGATACGGACGAACTCATATTCACGCAGCAGGACTGACGTTTTAGACTAAGTTTAAATTTCGTCTGCTCCAGTTTATTTCTGATTTGATGATCATTTTTTTGTGGGTGTATCTGTCAATTTGGATTTAAACTGAAATTTATTCCGGATTGGCAACGGACCGGTCATTTTCCACATTACAGCTGAAATACGCGTGTTCGTTCACATGATGACTCAGATCAAACAGTCAAAACCAATCCGGCCACAACGTCTGTTCGCGATGTTTAAGCGCGGCTCAGCGCTGTTCAACATCCGGAACATCAATTACATCGTCACCCAGTCCGTCACAACACTGACAGGCGGCAGAATCATTGGGCAGGTCATTCTCGACACAGGCCCTGCAACACTGCCAGCGAGGGCCATCCGGACTCAACGCAGTTCCCTGAAGCGCTTCTACAATCACTTTATTAAAATCCAGCTGTGAAACTCCCCTGGTTTCCATCGACTCTGCGAGCGCGGCGATAGCTCGCTTCGAAGCTTTACACGACAACTGGCCGTAAAAGGCTTTGTTTGTGGCATCATACCGGGCAGCTTCTGCTGCAACAGGGAAAGCGATCAAAATCGTGCCAAGAAGTACAACAAAAAAATGTAAATATAGATTTCTGACATTCATGATAAATACTCCCAAAGATATTAAATCCCATAAAAATATATCAGTTCTATTACGCTGTTTTCTGCTGTTCCAGATTACCATTGGCCCAATATTGACACTGTGACAAACCTCACAATAACGTGCTGAATTTACCTGCCAATCCGGGAAGTTTTACATCTCGTTATACATCTCAGCTGCTTGCACTCCGGCAGCAGCATTTCGATAGACTCACATTCAGTTTTCTGTTATTCCGCTTATTACCTAATTGTTAGCCTAGAATTTAAATATCAACACAGACGCTTTCATAGACACCTGGACCAGGATCTGGAGTTTAGTAAAATCCAGGCGTTTATCCATACACATATAGCAAAACCAGGCAACGGCATTTACAAACATTAACAAGGAAGGCATATGATGCTGAGCAAACCAGACGTAAGACAACAGCGCGAAATTTATGGTGTAGATCACCACACTAAACGGATGATTGATGTTTATACGCCATGCGATTTTGAGAGACTGCTTCAGCGCTCCGGCTTAACAAATTCCGGTGGAAGCCCGATTACCATACCTGAATGTACAAATGAGAGCTCAACCAGATTTGTTATTGTGGCTGTCAGCGGAACCCTGGAAGAAGGCTTTCCCCTCAGAAAAAACCTTGACTTTATTGAAGACAGTGAAACCGTCAAAGCCGTTTTTCTTGGAAAAGCCTTAATCCGCGGTTTTAAAGCACATCTGGATATCAAAAGTGCCGGCTGGCGGGAATACAGGGCAGAACCTGCCATAAATCCCGTCAATCCGGCAATGATAGCAACGGGTGACAGAAATGATGCAAACATCTATTCGATATATGGGGTTGACCGGCGCCAGCTTGTAACCGCATTGCTCAACGAACCGCGTTTTCTCAGTATGACACCCGATACGGCACTCGTGGACAGAAATGCGGAGGAGACTTATGAAACTGTCAAATCATTGATAACCAATCAGATTCTCAATGATGGAAAGGCTTCTGTGACTAATAAGAATGAGGCAGCGTTTCTGACTGTAGTTTCTGTCTGGCATTCTCGTCATTTTGTGCCCAGCCCTATTCTATATATAAAAAAGGATGGAACCAGGGTCACCGACTTTCCAAATAGCCTGGCCGCTTTTGCAGGTATTTCGGATCAGCTGAGAACTGAAGATCCGGAGGCCTATCATGTTGCTGTAGAGGCGGCTGTCAAAAAAGCCGCAAACGCTATTTCGAGCAAGACAAGTAAATAACGCACCCTGAACGACTGGAGTTATTGCACATTTATCAGTACCACATTCAGAAAAAAGCGGCCTAAGGCATCAACTCGGTCCTGTCCCCTTGCTTGTATCTGTCGCGCTGATACCCGTAGCCACCAGTCCGTTGCGTACAGCAGTCGCACAGTGCTGTGTGCTGTGGTATCTGGATCAGATTGTGTACTGAACTAATGGTTTCGCTTAGACAAGAATAATGGTCTCCCCAATTTTTATTTTGTTTGAGCTTGTTTAGACTTCCGAGCGTGCTATACAACTTTTAAGGAGCGCAACCATGCAAAACGGAACAACACATTTTTTCACTGCATTAGTTTTATTTACATTTACATATATTGCATTACCAATGAACGCTTTTGCAGCAGAGCAGAATGACGTAGCGAAAACCGTCGCCATGGAAAACGCCGAGATTGTTGATCATGCAGCACTTGCGCGCCATCATGAAGAACAAGCCAATGAAATGTACGCAAAAATCGAGGAACAGATCGAGGCCTTGAAAGAAAGGTCCCGCAGCAGCTTCTTTGGAAAGCATGGACGTGATATTAAAAAGCACGTAAAGCACAAAATTCAAGAATATGAAAAGGTTGCCGAGGAAAATCTGGAGCAAGCCGCGTATCACAGAAAAATGGCTGAGGAGCAAGGCTCTCGCCCGGTTTTTGCAGATTCAGGCAACACTAAAAGCTAACAAATTGATTTTATAACAGCTCTATATAATCAATTTTGAAACCCACTTCGGTGGGTTTCTTTTTGTCCAAAATTCCCACATTCCTCTCTGTCAACACTATCACCCCAATCTGATCGCCGGGCAAAAACGATCCTGTTCGACGACCCGTCGTTAAAATTCTTAATCAAATACTGGCTGTTTTGGTGCCACTGCCGTTTCAACAGAATCTCCAGGCAATCATCCAGGCTTTATTATGTAGCTGAATATCCCCGCACGTTTCAGAGAATTGCCAAAGCCATAAAATATTCACCAATAATTGCTTTAATACTTGCTGGATATGTCTGAATCGAGAGTACAACTATCTCGAACACAGAATTCCATCTTATTGAATATCAATCATCTTTTATCACCTTTGGAGAAGCCCAGGAAAAATACGGGTAAATTGCGCGCTTTCTCATTCCTTTATTTTCGGACGCTTATGATAACTTTGGCTCAATTTTTAAATTATTTCTAATTGACTTATCCCAAGGATTTTCTTCAATGTTAGTTATTGTCGGTTATCTTATTATCCTGATATCTATTTTCGGCGGCTTTGCACTTGCAGGCGGGCATCTGGCTTCTTTATGGCAACCTGTTGAAATTCTTATGATAGGTGGTGGCGCTATTGGGGCTTTTGTTGTCGGCAATTCCAGCAAAGCGCTTAGGGCCACACTTAAAGGCCTGCCTGGCGTTTTCAAAGGATCCAAATACACCAAGGCAGTATACATGGAGCTCATGACACTACTCTATGAAATTCTTGGGAAAATTCGTAAAGAAGGACTTATGTCAATCGAATCTGATATCGATGATCCGCAAAACAGCCCAATCTTTACAAAATACCCAACCATTCTGACAGACCACCATGTTACTGAATTCATTACTGACTATTTGCGTTTAATGGTCAGTGGGAATCTGAATGCACTGGAAATTGAAAACCTGATGGATAGTGAACTCGAAACACATCATCAGGAAGGTGTAGTTCCGATTCACTGTATTGCAAAACTGGGAGATGGTTTACCCGCTTTTGGAATTATCGCTGCGGTCATGGGTGTTGTTCATACCATGGAATCCGTTCATTTACCGCCCAGTGAACTGGGTATCCTGATTGCCGCGGCGCTTGTTGGCACGTTTTTAGGCATTCTCCTTGCATACGGGTTTGTCAGCCCTCTGGCTGCGAAGCTTGAGCATCAGTTGCATGAATCAAGCAAACTGCTTGAATGTATCAAAATCACCTTATTAGCCAATCTGAATGGCTACTCACCCGTTCTGGCTGTGGAGTTCGGCCGGAAAGTTTTATTCTCCACAGAGCGGCCGTCATTTATGGAACTTGAAGAGCATGTAAAGAAAAGCAAGGCTGAATAAACGTGCATTTAAAATTGAAACTACACTGTAACGAGGCCGTCTATGGTTGAAGATATTTCTCAGCGCCCGATTGTTATCAAGCGGATTAAAAAAGTCGCTGGTGGACATCACGGTGGCGCATGGAAAATTGCCTACGCAGATTTCGTAACCGCCATGATGGCATTTTTTCTGTTGATGTGGTTGTTGGGATCAGCTTCCCAGGGAGACCTGGAAGGTATCGCGGAATATTTCAGAACACCACTAAAGGTCGCATTCCTGGGCGGTTCAAGTGTTGGTGATGCTACCAGCGTTGTCAAAGGCGGCGGTACCGACTTATCCCGCAGCAGCGGTCAGGTAAAAAAAGGCGAAACTATCATTGAAAAAAAAGTACTCGATCTAAAAGCCGCCGACGCTGAACGTGAACGACTTGAATTACAGCGCCTTAACCAACTGAAAATAAAGCTTGAAAAAGCTATTGATGCCAATCCTCTTTTGAGGCAATTCAAAAACCAGTTGTTATTGGATATTACCACTGAAGGATTGCGTATCCAGATCGTGGACGAACAGAATCGTCCCATGTTTGCAAGCGGACGAGCGGAACTGCAATCGTATACAAAAATCATTCTGCATGAAATCGGTAAAATGCTGAACGATGTCCCAAACAAGATCAGTCTCTCCGGCCATACGGATGCAACGCCATTTCCGACAGGGGATAAAGGTTACAGTAACTGGGAATTATCCGCAGACCGAGCCAATGCCTCAAGGAGAGAGTTGATTTCCGGAGGAATGGATACCAACAAGGTTTTACGCGTTGTCGGTTTGTCCTCAGCAGTATTATTTGATAAGGAAAACCCGTTTAATCCGATTAACCGTCGCATCAGCATTATCGTCATGAATGAAAAAACAGAAAATGCAATTACACAAGAGAATGAGGCTGTTCATGTAAATGACCAGACGAATCTGGATGCGTCGACACTTCTGACGCCCGCAAACTGAAGCAGGGTTGACTCCTGTTGTTTACATACATGCAAACCGCAATAAAAACCCGCCGCAATCCTGTATTGATGGCAGCATGGTCTCAACTGACGGCATTGACTTTCACAGTCGTACTGGTGGCTGTATCACCGCCATTAACAGTCTTTGAATGGGCCGTATTGCAAGGAATCATGGCTGCGTTCATCAACTACATTCTAAAGGCAGACGTCTGGTGGATTCCGATACAGTTATGTTTTCTGCCAGCAATAGTAGCAACGCTTGCCCTTGGGGTTTCACCGCTGTGGTTTGGCCTGGGCTTTTGCGTGCTTTTACTGATTTATGGCAGAACAGATCAAACACAAGTACCTTTATATCTATCCAGTCAGGCAGTTACGCAGGCACTATCCACATATTTGCCGCAAACAAAGCATTTTTCTCTTATTGACCTGGGCTGCGGTTGTGGTGGCCTCCTCAGTTCACTCAGTAAAACAAGACCCAATGGCGTGTTCCACGGCATAGAAGCTGCTCCGCTGCCTTGTTTCATTGGCAAAGTAAAAAGCCTGCGCTCACAGTCCAACTGCAGCATTCAGTGGGGCGACCTATGGAAGCAGGATCTGTCACGATACGATATCGTGTATGCGTATTTGTCGCCTGCGCCCATGAAAATGCTCTGGGAAAAAATATGCCGCGAAATGCGCCCGGGCAGTATATTTATCAGTAACACTTTTGTAATACCGGGCGTTTCACCTGACAGCTGTATTGAACTCAATGATTTCACAGGTTCAACCTTATACATCTGGCGGATTTTTCCCGGACACAACACAGCTTCTGATAAATCACCAGATCCTGTGACATCTTCAAAAAACTAGTTTCTACGCCAGGTTGTTCCTTGTGGACCGTCTTCCAAAATAATACCTGAGTCCATAAGATTTTGGCGTATCGAGTCGGCTTCTGCATACTGTCCGCTTTTTCGGGCTTCCAGTCGTTTTTGTACCATTCTCTCGATCTGTTCAGCAGAAATGGATTCTTTATCGGATTCATCTGGATTATGCTGCAAATATAGTTGCGGAGTTTGCTGTAACAATCCCAGAATACCACCCAGCTGTTTGAGTAGTGCCGCATGTGAGTTCGATTGCGTTTTATTAACAGTACCGGCGAGCTCGAACAATACCGCGATTGCTTCCGGCGTATTGAAATCATCGTTCATTGCTGACATAAACGTCTGCGCATAATCATTTGTCCAATCGATCTCATCATTGTTACTGATTTCGAAATCTTTTAACGCAATATATAAGCGATCCAGCGCGAGTTTGGCATCCCGCAAGTGCTGGTCCGAATAGTTTAATGGACTGCGATAGTGAGCACGTAAAATAAAAAATCTTATAACTTCTGGTTGATAGTTCTTCAACACTTCTCTTACAGTAAAGAAATTGCCCAGCGACTTGGACATTTTTTCACTGTCTACACGTACAAAGCCGTTATGCATCCAATAATTGACAAAAGGGTGATCATGCGCCCCCTCACTCTGGGCAATTTCATTTTCATGATGCGGAAACTGCAAGTCCTGTCCACCGCCGTGAATATCGAACTGCTCGCCCAAAAAGTGCTCACCCATAGCTGAACATTCAATATGCCAGCCCGGCCGCCCCCTGCCCCACGGCGAATCCCAGGCAGGCTCTCCTGGTTTGGCAGATTTCCATAAAACGAAATCCAGCGGATCTTTTTTATTTGCATCAATTTCAACACGCTCGCCCGCTCGAAGATCGTCCAGTGATTTGCCGGATAATTTTCCATATCCAGGAAATTGGTGCACCGCGTAATAAACATCACCGTTATCAGCTGCGTAGGCCAGTGATTTATCGATCAGCTTCTCAATCATGGTGATCATATTTTCAATAAAATGAGTAGCGCGTGGTTCATACGTTGGTCGTTCAACACCCAAAGCAGTCGCATCTTGTTCCATTGCTTGAATGAAGCGTCCTGTCAATGATTCAATTGCTTCATGATTCTCCAGTGCGCGCTGAATGATTTTATCGTCGATATCCGTAATATTACGGACATAAATAACTTCAAATCCACGTGCTCTCAACCAGCGCACAACCATATCGAACACAACCAGAACACGCGCATGACCAAGATGGCAATAATCGTAGACCGTCATGCCACACACATAGATTTTCACTTTTCCAGGCGTTAAAGGAACAAAATCCTGCTTGTCGCGTATTAAGGTGTTATAGATTTTCAACATAGGAAGAATCGATATAATTGTAGAATGACTTACCTTCTTGATAGAATCCAGAGCGGACACAAAAACTTGGGGAGTATAACATACCCCGTAACGGCTAATTTATCGACTTTTAATCAATCAAATAACAGGAATTACCATGCGCTTAATACAGTTTCTCGCGGCCGCTTTATTCACTTTCTGGAGCATGACAGCTCATACCGCAAACCCCCAGGTACTCATGAAAACAAATCTAGGTCCTGTCACACTGGAGCTCTATCCGGACAAGGCACCGGAAACTGTCGAGAATTTTTTACGCTATGTTGAAGACGGATTTTATAAAGATACTATTTTCCATCGTGTCATAGCCAATTTCATGATTCAGGGCGGCGGTTTCGATACGACGTTTCATCAGAAAGCCACTCGCAGTCCAGTTAAAAATGAGGCCAACAACGGTTTAAAAAATGAGGTGGGTACCATTGCGATGGCCAGAACCTCCGATCCACATTCAGCAACTGCACAGTTTTTTATCAATGTAAAAAACAATGCGTTCCTGAACTATACCGCAGCCACTCCAAGAGGATACGGTTATACCGTTTTTGGCAAAGTGACAGATGGCATGAATATCGTCCATCAGATTGCCAAAACACCTACCGGCTCAGGCGGTCCGTTTCCGGGAGATGTGCCCAAGACAATGGTTATCATTGAAAATATCTCTGTCTTGAATGCCGAAGACAACAGTCAACAACAATAACAGGAAATTATCATGATCAAACTGACAACAAATTTTGGCGATATTACGCTTGAACTCGACGCTGAGAAAGCGCCCGAGACAGTACAGAATTTTTTAAATTATGTCACCAGCGGATTTTATAACAATACGATTTTTCACCGTGTGATTGACGATTTCATGATCCAGGGTGGTGGTTTCGAGCCTGGCATGAAACAAAAAAAAACCAGCCCGCCCATACAGAATGAAGCCGCCAACGGGTTAAAAAACGAAACTTATACCATCGCCATGGCAAGGACCGCAGATGTTCATTCAGCCACGTCACAGTTTTTCATCAATGTCACCAATAACGGGTTTCTCAATTACAAAGAACCAACTACTCAAGGATTTGGGTATTGTGTTTTTGGCAAAGTCGTTGATGGTCAGGATGTGGTCGATAAGATAAAGAAAGTCAAAACAGGCGACCGGAACGGACATCAGAATGTTCCGCTTGATGATGTTGTGATTGAAAAGGCAGAAGTAATCTGAACGGTCAATGCACAATTTGCAAAAACAAAAATAACCGGCTTGCCTGTCCTATACAAACAATAAGTCTGTACTCCATCAATCGAATATACTGTTGATGGAGTATCAGGACAAACCTCTGGCCAGATCGGCCTGTATGTCTTCCACGGCTTCCAATCCTACCGCGATCCGCAGCAAACCGTCGGTAATACCCGCAACATCGCGTGCTTCCTGACTGATACGTCCGTGTGTAGTCGTAGCAGGATGCGTTAACGTGGTTTTTACATCACCCAGATTTGCGGTAATAGAGACCAGCCGCGTATTATCTATGACGCGCCAGGCGGCTTCCCTGCCCCCGCTAACTTCAAATGAAACAATACCGCCGCCTGTACTCTGCTGTCGCATTGCCAGTGCGTGTTGTGGGTGGGACTGCAATCCAGGGTAAAAAACCCGTTCAATTTTAGGATGTGCAGCGAGCCATTGCGCCATTTGCAACGCATTTCTGGAATGCGCGTCGATACGTACCTTAAGCGTTTCCAGTCCTTTCAGGATCACCCATGCGTTAAATGCACTCAAAGTCGGGCCTGCAGTGCGAAGAAAGCTGAAAACACCACCTTCCATCATCAACTCACGACTGCCCAGAACAGCACCCCCCAAAACACGTCCCTGGCCGTCCAGATATTTTGTCGCCGAATGAATGACAATATCGGCGCCCAGTTCAATAGGCTTTTGTAAAATCGGGGTGCAGAAGCAATTGTCAACAGCAAGCCATACACCCGACTTCCTGGCGATGCTGGCGAGTCCGGCAATATCCGAAATCTCTGTCAACGGATTGGAAGGTGTTTCAAGAAAAAAAAGTTTGGTGTTCGGTTGGACCGCAGCCTCCCATGCGTTCAAATCAGTCGCAGATACAAACGTCGTTTGAACGTTGAATTTCTTCAATATATTGTTAAACAGGTTAACAGTGGCGCCAAACAGGCTCTGCGAAGCAACAACATGATCGCCGGCCGATAACAGGCCCATAATACATGCCAGAATTGCCGACATGCCGGTTGATGTGGCAACGCAGGTTTCCGCACCTTCCATCGCTGCAAGCCTTTCTTCCAGAGCGGTTACAGTTGGATTGGTAAAACGCGAATAGATATTACCGGATTCTTCACCAGAAAAACGTGCTGCGGCCTGTGCCGCACTATCAAAGACAAAACTGGATGTTAAAAAAAGCGCTTCCGAATGTTCATTAAACTGGCTGCGATGTATCCCTGTCCTGAGAGCACGCGTTTCGGGTTTTAGTTGATCGTCGGACATTAAATATTTTACTCCTGGGCAAACTTGATACAAGACACTCTGTCAACTGGAATGCAAAGCAGGCGGTCTATTCGGATACCGTCAGACTCAGATCAAGCTGTGTTTTTAATGGCATTTGCCTGCCGGCCCTGTCTCCGTTCCTTTTGGTCTCAAGCGTTTCCAGGTACTCTGCTGTCACATTACCCGCAATATAGTGACCATTAAAACAGGAGGTTTCAAAACATGACAAATCCGGCTTGACTTTCGAAACCGTATGCGTCAACGCTTCCAGTTCCTGAAAAATCAGATAATCCGCACCTATTTCACGACAAATTTCTTCTGTGTCCCGTTCAGCTGCAATCAATTCCTGGCGCGTCGGCATATCTATTCCATAGACATTCGGAAACCGCACTGGTGGCGAGGCAGAAGCGAAATAAATTTTATTGGCACCTGCATCCCTTGCCATTTGGACGATTTCACGGCTGGTTGTGCCGCGTACGATCGAATCGTCAACGAGCAGCACATTTTTTCCTTTGAACTCGATACTCATGGCATTCAGTTTCTGCCGCACAGATTTTTTACGCTGCTGCTGTCCGGGCATGATAAACGTGCGTCCAACATAACGATTCTTGATAAAGCCTTCACGAAAATCGACCCCCAGTCGATTGGACAGCTGCAACGCACTCGGCCGGCTTGAATCGGGAATCGGAATAACAACGTCAATATCAAGGTGGCTCATAGTCCGGGTGATTTTTTCCGCCAGCGACTCACCCATATTCAATCTTGTCTCGTAAACCGAAACACCATCGATAACGGAATCGGGTCGCGCCAGATAGACATATTCAAAAATACACGGATTCAGGCTTGCTTTCTTCGCACACTGTTGACTGAAAAAATTGCCTGCCTCATCGATAAAAATCGCTTCCCCCGGTGCGATATCTCGAACCAGCTGAAATCCCAGTGTATCCAGCGCCACACTTTCGGATGCAATCAGGTATTCTGTACCTTTTTCAGTTTCCATCGTTCCATACACCAACGGACGAATACCATGGGGGTCACGAAATGCCAGAAGACCATAGCCTGCAATCATGGCAACAACAGCGTAAGCGCCAGCGCAGCGCCTGTGCACACCACTGACCGCAGCAAATATCGTTTCCGGATCAAGATGGCAATTACCTGTCTGTTCCTGCAGTTCATGCGCCAGAACATTTAATAATACTTCCGAATCGGAATGCGTATTGACATGTCGCAAATCGGTCCGGAACAATTCCTGATTCAGTTGCTCTGCATTGGTTAGATTACCGTTATGACCCAGTACAATGCCGAACGGAGAATTTACATAAAAAGGCTGCGCCTCGGCAGGAGATTTAGACGAACCCGCTGTAGGATAACGTACGTGGCCAATACCCATGTTGCCATGCAGCGCACGCATGTTTCGGGTTCGAAAAACATCGCGAACAAGTCCGAGTCCCTTGTGCATATGAAACGTGCTACCTTGAGCCGTAACGATCCCGCCCGCATCCTGGCCGCGATGTTGCAGCATCAGCAAACCGTCATAAAGCAACTGATTAGCCGGTGACTTGGCGACAATACCTAATACTCCACACATTGGCGTACTCCAAATATGCTGTGCTGGAAAACAAAAACCGACAATGACTGAATGTTCACGGCAAAAACCCTCTAATTCTTCTGCTGAGTAAGCTGTTCTTTTTTTTCATAGCTGATGCGTTTGGATAAATCGTCCGGCAACCAGGGCAGCACCTCCAGCGCCACAACTTCCAATGTCGGACTCAGTACGGCCTGACGCCACACCGGCTGCTGCGGCAGGGCTGTCAAGCCAGCTATCAGAACCAGCATCATGACAATAACAAGCGCTCGCGCAAACCCGAAAAAAGCACCAAATGTTCTGTCAATAAAACCCAGGCCAACATTTTTTATCAGTGCATTTAGCAGCATGGTGATCAAAACAGAAACTAATAACGTTGCAACAAAAACTACAATAAACGCCGCAATGATGCGTAAAGATTCCCCCCCGATTTCTGAAGGAATAAAAGGTTCAAACTCATAGGCGTATGTACTGGCGGCAATAAAGGCGACAACCCAGCCTGCTATAGAGAGAACCTCACGTACTAATCCGCGAATAATGCTTAAAACAATCGATATAAAAAAAATACACAGAACGATATAATCAAGCAAAGTCATTAGAAAGAAAGCTGAAATCAATCATGGTTATGGATTCATTCTTTACAATCTAAATGTAATAATGAAGTAACATCGTATGAAATTCATCCTATCTGGGATTTACAACGCCATCCAGTCCTTGTCGTCTCAGTTTTTCCAGTTCGCTTTCCGCGGCATTACGACTAGAAAAGGGACCTATGCGCACGCGCGTAACAACTTTACCATTAATCGTATGTGTTTCTGTATAAGCATTTAGACCATTCATTCGCAGATTGTTCAGTTGCTGTTGTGCTTTAGACTGATCGGAAAATGCGCCTAACTGAACAACAAACTGCTCGGAAGTCTGAACGGATTGTGGAACGCGCTCTGACTGCGCTGGGGTCGTCTGGCTGGACGGTGCGCTATGACCTGATTGGGGAGCCTGGGCTAATCGCGGTTTGATACCCGGAATTGGAGTCCGGCCAGTCTGCATGTGTTTATGGCGCTCTTCATTTTCACTTATCTGATCATGCGGCTCAAACACCTCGGGAATATCGGGCGGCATATCTGACGCCAACTCTGTACGATCATCGATCCGATCCGTATTTTGCGGTGGATACTGTTCTGAAGGCAGGACTAAAGGCGGGATTTCACTAATATCATCCTGGGGAAACAGATGAATATCGATTTCATGTGTCTCCGTATCCGGCTTTGGTTCATCGAATATCATGGGCAGTACAATAACTGCCGTCACGACCAATACGACAGCACCAACCAGACGACGCCTTGCGCGCTTTCTGAGTAACAACTCTTCTTCAGTGATATTTTTATTCATACCTAATGTCCCAGTATGACTGACTATTCTCCATGATGTCGCAGGATTGCGCCTACTGTGTAAAATGAACCGAACACGCAGATTCTATCATTTTTACCTGCATGTTCACAGGCAAATACATAAGCTGAAACAACGTCTTCAAATTCATAAATCGTATGGTTTTCTCTAGTGATTTCTGATTGATTGAGAATTTGCAACAATTCATCAGCATGTGCACCTCGGGGAACATCAATAGTAGCGATCAGCCAGTTGTCGATATGGGGTTTTAGTTCCTCCACAACCCCTGCTATATCTTTATCGTGCAACATTCCAAATACTGCATAAGTCTTTCCGGAAGACGGCGCCAATTCCAGCAGATTGTCTGCAAATGCAGCGGCGGCTGCGGGATTATGCAAAACATCTAAAACAACCATCGGTTGGATTGAAATTACCTGAAATCTTCCTGGTAATTTTACATTTAGCAGGCCTTCACGTACTGCGTGCATACTGACCTGAAGTTGTTCTCGCAATAATTCCAGCGCCATCAAACAGGCGCTTGCGTTATATAGCTGCTTTCTGCCAAGCAACGCAGGCATCGGCAATGCGTGCCGTCGATGATGCTGGCTCCAGAAGCGCCACTGGTTGGTTTCTCTAATAAAACCAAAGTCCTGATGGACCATTCTGATCTCAGCGCCAATTTCTTGTGCATGACGCTGCACACTGAATGGCAGAACAGCATCAGCACATACAGCCGGCTTGTTTTGCCTGAAAATTCCGGCTTTTTCATATCCTATGCTCTCTCGCGAATCACCCAGATAATCCTGATGATCAAGGTCAACACTGGTCACAATGGCGCAATCGGCATCAAAAATGTTGACAGCGTCTAATCGCCCACCCAGGCCAACTTCGAGTATGGCAACATCAATCTGTTTGACCATGAACACATGCATGGCTGCAAGCGTCCCAAATTCAAAATAAGTCAGCGAAACGCCAGTTTCTATTCTGGCCTGTTCAACAGCTTTGAATGCCTTAAGCAGCTGTTCATCGGTAACCGCATGTTGTCCGACATGAATCCGTTCATTGTAGCGAATCAAATGCGGTGAAGTATAACATCCGACATGATAGCCAGCTGCAGTCAAAATGGACTCCAGCATCGCACAGACCGAACCTTTACCATTGGTGCCACCCACAATAATCACCGGAAAAAAAGGTGTCAATCCAAGCGCTTTGCGCACCTGATCGATACGTTCCAGACCCATTTCGATTGATTTTGGATGAAGCTGCTCCAGGTAGGCCAGCCATTCTTTCAGATCGCTGAATTTCCCGTCAGGTGAGATTGCTCCAGTTTTGGATACAGTCACGGAACAAAAGAATAGAAATTAATGAAACACAGATACGGGATTAATTATATTTTTCTCAAAATTGACTTTTATGTGGTTGCTGGCAAGGGGCTTCGCATCAGCAGTGTGCACAGATTCGCGATTTTTTCACGCATGTGTCTACGATCGACTATCATATCGATAGCGCCATGTTCCAACAAAAATTCCGCGCGCTGAAAACCTTCCGGCAATTTCTGGCGTACCGTCTGCTCGATAACTCGTGGACCGGCGAAACCGATCAACGCACCCGGCTCGGCAATTACAACATCGCCAATAAATGCAAAACTGGCAGATACTCCACCCATTGTTGGGTCCGTTAATATTGAAATAAATGGCAATTTTTCACGGCTCAGACGAGTCAATGCCGCTGATGTTTTGGCCATTTGCATAAGCGAAAACAGACCCTCCTGCATGCGCGCCCCGCCACTGGCGCTAAAACAAATAAAAGGCAATTGGTTTTCGATGCAAGCGTTGACACCGCGCACAAAACGTTCACCTACAACCGATCCCATCGAACCACCCATAAATCCGAATTCAAATACAGCGGCAACAACAGGTACAGATAATACGCTGCCACTCATCACGATCAAGGCATCGTCTTCATCAATACTGGATTTAGCTTGTGAGAGTCGATCCACGTAGCGTTTACTATCCTTGAATTTGAGCGGATCAGTAGGCAGAATCTCATCACCAATTTCCTGCCTGTCACGATCATCCAGAAAATAATCCAACCGTGTTCTGGCAGAAATGCGATTATGAAAATCACAGCGGGGACAAACGTCCAGATTCTTTACCAGATCAGTACAATACAGAACAGCTTCACAGGAACCACATTTGCTCCAAAGACCTTCCGGAACAATTTTCTTTTCACCGTTTTCCTTGCGTTTTATCTTAGGTGGAATAATATTCTGAAACCAACTCATAATGGCAATCTCTTTTGGAATTCGTTAATTTAATCCCCTTGTTCATCAATAGCTTTACGCATGCCCGCAACCAAATTCCTTACATTATTCAGCAGTTCGTTTTGCGGGGAAAGCTCAATTTCTTCGATAATGCGACTGCCGACAACCACTGCATCGGCCAGTTTGGCTACAGCACCCGCCATCGCGCCATCGCGTATGCCAAAACCAACCCCAATAGGAATGGATACCGCCGTACGCAGTTGTGCCAGTCTTGATTCAACGTCTTCTAGGTCAAGATGAGACGCGCCAGTAACCCCTTTCAATGAAACATAATATATATAGCCTTTTGCCAATTCAGCAACCCGCGCTACCCGTGACTGCGCCGATGTTGGCGAAAGCAGAAATATGGCGTCCATACCATGCTGCTCAAGGCAACGCACCCATTCTTCGCACTCTTCCGGTGGATAGTCAACTGTCAGTACGCCGTCTACACCGGCTTCTTTTGCACGAGCGGCAAAATATTCATGACCCATCGCTTCTATGGGATTAGCATACCCCATCAAAACAACCGGCGTTTGTGAATTTGTTTTTCTGAACTCCGATATCATGTTCAGCACGCTGTTTATCCCGACCTGGTGCTTCAAAGCCCGTTCTGATGAACGCTGTATGGTGGGACCATCCGCCATCGGGTCAGAGAACGGTACACCCAGTTCGATAATATCTGATCCGGCCTCGACCAAACAATGCATTAGTTCAACAGTATTTGCAGGGCCGGGATCCCCGGCTGTAATAAATGGGATAAGTGCTTTTTTCCGGTTTGATTGTAAAACAGCAAATGTTTGTGCGATACGATTCATTCTAAATTGGTAAAAATATGTCAAGTATCCAGGCCAGCTCAGCAATAGCCTATAGTAGAGATAAAGTTGAAAGCTGAGTCAAAAAAATTTGTTGGCATCGCTTGATGCTATAACGTGATTCCGGACATTTGCGCAACGGTCGCCATATCTTTGTCACCGCGTCCAGAAAGATTGACAAGTATTAACTGGTCTTTAGAGAGGGTTGGCGCAAATTTGGCTGCGTAGGCCAGAGCGTGACTCGATTCAAGCGCCGGCATAATTCCTTCAAAGCGACATAACGCATGAAATGCTTCAAGCGCTTCATCATCCGTGATTCCCACGTATTCAGCCCGATGAATATCCTTGAGCCATGCGTGTTCCGGACCTACACCAGGGTAATCCAGGCCGGCTGATATGGAATGTGTTTCAATAATTTGTCCGTTATCGTCCTGAATCAAATAGGTACGGTTCCCATGCAACACGCCGGGTTTTCCTTTACTCAATGTGGCCGCATGTTCATTTGTATCCAGACCTTTACCTGCAGCCTCCACACCGATCATACGCACACTTTCATCATTGATATAGGGATAAAACAGGCCAATCGCGTTTGATCCACCACCCACGCACGCTATTAACACATCGGGCTGCCTGCCATACGTCTCCTGCATTTGTAACTTGGCTTCAGCTCCAATAACCGTCTGAAAATCACGCACCATCATCGGATAGGGGTGCGGCCCGGCAACTGTGCCAATAATATAAAAAGTATTCTCGACATGCGTTACCCAGTCGCGCATGGCCTCATTCAGTGCATCCTTCAAAGTTCGGGAACCTGATTCAACTGGAATCACTTCAGCTCCCAGTAATTTCATGCGGTATACATTGGTTGCCTGTCGCCGCACATCCTCAGCACCCATGTAAACAACGCATTGCATGCCATAGCGTGCAGCGACTGTAGCTGTTGCTACACCATGCTGCCCCGCACCTGTTTCGGCGATAACTCGTTTTTTGCCCATACGCCGCGCAAGCAAGGCTTGTCCGACGGTATTATTGACTTTGTGTGCTCCGGTATGATTTAGGTCTTCACGCTTTAACAAAATCTGTGCGCCGCCCAGATGCTCTGACCAGCGTTTGGCATGGTAAATTGGGCTTGGTCGCCCAACATAATGTTTTAACTCGTTTTCGAATTCACGCTTAAATTCAGCATCATTCCGATAGGAATCATATTGCTCGCGCAACTTGTCCAGTGCGGAAATCAATGTTTCAGCAACAAATACACCACCGTAAGGACCGAAATGGCCCCGTTTATCCGGTAG
Source organism: Nitrosomonas marina (assembly GCF_900110145.1). Lineage (GTDB taxonomy): Bacteria > Pseudomonadota > Gammaproteobacteria > Burkholderiales > Nitrosomonadaceae > Nitrosomonas > Nitrosomonas marina. The sequence continues at coordinate 31,528 of NZ_FOCP01000008.1, forward strand.
ATCATAAATATTCACTCTTCTCGAACTCCTCGCATAAAAGCAGAAATTTTTTGCTCGTCCTTTATACCCTTGGCAGATTCGACACCACTGGAAACATCCACTGCCCAAGGACGAACCTGTTTGATCGCCATAGAAATATTTTCAGCATTCAATCCACCCGATAAAATCACGGGCAGCGGTAACTGACGGGGAATCAAATTCCAGTCGAATTTATGCCCCGTACCACCTGGCATGTTTTTGGTATAGGTATCCAGCAATAAACCTTTTGCAGTGTCGTATCGATTTGCATATTGTAACAAATCTACATCTTCCCTGACGCGAATTGCCTTGATGTAAGGCAAGAAAAATTGATCACAAAAATCGCGTGTTTCATTACCGTGAAACTGCAACAGACTCAGCTTCGCAATCTGGACGGTTTCATTTACCCATTCTGGTTCAGGATCAACATAAACGCCGACAGTATTGATAAAGGCAGGTATATCAGCCGAAATTTCAGCGGCTTCGTGCGGAGTTATATAACGCGCACTGTTTGGCCAGAAAACAAACCCAATTGCGTCCGCTCCCGAATCGACCGCCGCCAAAGCATCTTCAGTACGGGTAATTCCGCAAATTTTTACGCGCACCACCATAAATAGAATTTAGTTTGAAGGAAAGACAACAGCAACTAAAAAAAACGATATTCATCAACTATATTGAGACGCCCTGCCATGCGTGGCAGATTCCAGTCCGGACTGTATTTGATATCGGCCAGATACAAGCCGGATGCAGAGAATGTGGGCGCTGCAGCCGATCTGTCACCATTTTCCAATAATACTCGCAACCAGTCCGGTGGGTATCGGCCTTTACCCACATAGACCAGACATCCGATAATATTACGCACCATATGATGCAAAAACGCATTGGCACTTAACTCAAAGATAAGCATATTACCACGATGGGCTATATCCAGTTGTGTCAGTGTGCGTACAGGTGATTTTGCCTGACATTCAGCAGCACGAAAAGCCGAAAAATCATGTTCACCAAGTAAAATTTGTGCTGCTGTTCGCATTCTTTCGAAATCAAGCGGTTGATGAAACCATCCGACTTTATGATAAAGAATGCCTGGACGAATAGCATGATTAAGAAGTAAATATTGATAACGGCGCGTTTGTGCACTAAAACGCGCATGAAACTGAGTGGATATTTCATTTGCCCATAATACGGCAATTCCCTTTGGCAGGTATGTGTTGACACCGCGTGTCCAGGCTGTCAGCGGACGCCTGGCCGTGGTGTCAAAATGCACAACCTGATATAGGGCATGCACCCCTGCATCTGTTCTGCCGGCAGCAATGACACGTATCTTTTCATCGGCAATTCGGGACAGGGCTAATTCAAGTTTATTTTGTATTGAACAGGCATTTGACTGACTTTGCCATCCACAAAAATTACTGCCGTCGTATTCAAGAACCAGTACAACTCTCACAGTAAGGCGGTAATCAGCCTGAAGTATTCATTAAGTAGTATAACCACACACCGATAAATCTAATAACCTGTTTACACCTTACAGTTTTCTCAGCAACTCTTTAGCGTTATTTTGTTGATTCTCGTCGCCCTCCTGGGCAACTTCTTCAAGCATCTCTCGCGCACCTTCGAAATCTTCCATTTCCAGATAAGCTTTTGCCAAATCAATTTTGGTCTCTATCTCATGCCAGCGCTCATTTTTTTCTTCGGGTTTAGCAATTTCATTTTCACTGTCCGCCTGATTTTTATCAACTCCAGATGTATCCTCAAGATCCAGATTGATATCCGAAAAATCAACTTCCGCGGGTTGTTGACCAGAATCCTGAGAATCGCTTCCGGTTTCGGGCAGCGTATCCGGCAATTCTGTTTCAGGCAGCGAATTCAGTTCAGGCATTTCATCAGCAGAATTGTTCTCATCAGACAAATCGATCGAAGAAGGATCAACTGAAAAGTCGAGCGTGTTATCAATCCCAGATACAGAGTCGATTTCTTTCGGTTCAGTTTCAAGCTTTTCATCCGTAAAATCCACCGACATTGCATTGTCTGCTTCTGATTTTTGTGGTTCGTCAAAATCAATCTTCAGTTCATAATCTGATTCAGTATCTTTAGACAAATCCGGCGTTTCTGGCGTGAAATCCATCAGATTCGAATCATCGGGCTCGTTACTTTCCTCCAAACCCTGTTTTACAGCACCCATCTCAGCTTTGCTAGCATCACTAAAATCAAGCGTATGATCTGCATTTTCATGCGACACATCATCTAAACTTTCTAGTTCCGACATATTGTCATCAAAAGTTTCTAATTCTGAAGCGGTCTCTGAATTATCAACAGGAGATTCTTTACCGGCATCCGCTTCTTCATTCTCCTTTGAAAAATCCAATTCGATCGGCTGATCTATTTCGTATGCATTTTCTGCCTGCGTTTCTGATTTTTCCTCTACATCTGATGATAAATCAAATGCTGCCGAATCATTTTTTTCCTGTGATTCGTCCTGTGAGAAAAATTGATTGGTTTGATCAAATTCATCCGTTTCATCGTTTTTCTGATCCACTGCGTGAGCAGCCGCCACTGCAGCAGCTGTTTTATCACGCAGTGCCGATGACAGCTCTTCATATCTGGCCTCTTCTGCCTCAGCTTCTGCCTCAGCCGTCTGTCTGCGTCGTCTGAGTATATAAGCCAGCAGGGTAAGCAATACAATGGCTGCAACCGCACCGATGTACATCAGATTGTCCATGATTTGATCAAACAAAGATGCTTCATCTGACTCTGGCAACAGGATAGAATGTGCCGCAGACTCTATCCGTGGTTCAGGGTTTAGCGTGGCATCCTGCGCAGTAGTGTCAGCACTTTCCTGTGTTGCAGCATCCGTCATTGCCAGCGAGGTAGAATCATCCTCGGACATAACATCCATTTCAAAGCCAGATTCATTTTCAGTAAACAAATCAAATTCGTCATCGGATGCAAGATTGGATTCAGCAGGTATAACTTCCAGCGTTTCTGTCTCAGGCTTTGACTGTTGTGTTTCAGATTCGGCATTTAACTGTGCCTGTGCCAATTCGGGATTTTGCAATGACAGTAGTTTTTGCAGATTCTCTATATTCTTTTCCAGCATTGCAACACGTTCATTGGCTTCTTTCAGCGCAAGATCACGCGCAATGGCATCTTCTTCCATCATGCGTATTCGCTCTTGAGCACTTAAATCAGAACTTCCGTTTTGAGCTGTAGCAGGTTTCTCGCCACTGGATAACCGCAGCACCTCTTTTGGAGAATCACTCTGGGAAACGGCTGCATTATCGACAGCCGTTGTGATTTCTCCGGCAGCAGTCTGGCTAAGCGTATCGTCCTCATTTTGCGGCTGTTGTGTTGACAAAGCCAGGTTCTGCCGATACTTGTGCCAATCACTAACATGTACTCTGACTTCAGCATTGGCATCCCTTTCAGTGATTTCTGCAATATCCCGCAAATCAGGTATTTTTAAAACCGCGCCCGTTTTGAGCAAATTCATGTTTTCCGAGATAAACGCATCACGGTTAGCACGGAAAATCGCTACCAGCATTTGATTCAAATTGACCGATTCCGGTTTTACCTGCCTGGCAATCGACGATAGCGTATCACCCTCCAGTATTGGTCCGTATGTTCCAGGTTTTGATAATGCCTGTGCCTGTCGCGTTTGTACATCAGGCTCATCAGCAACAGGTAGTGGTGCTGTTTGAGAAGCAACCTGGTTTACCGGAATATTCTCTGATTCAGCTATTGCCTCTTGTTTTTGCTGGATTGGTGGCACAACAGGCGCTACCGGATCTGCAGGCCGCGCATCTGCGGGATCAAGCAAGACTGTATATTCACGCAACAATCGGCCTGATGCCCAGCTCAACTCCACCAGCATGTTGAGAAAAGGTTCGTTTACGGATTGCGGTGATACAATTTTTACATAGGAATTACCGCTGACACGCGATTCTACAGATAATTGAAAAGTTGAAAAGAAAGGTTCATAGCGTATACCCGCTTGTGCAAATGCTTCGCGCGAGGCGATCTCGGCTTTTAAAGAAGAAAGATCTTCTTCACTGACAGAGACAAGATCAATCTCGGCGTTGAGCGGCTGCCCGAGAGAAGAATTGATGGTTAGCTTACCAAGTCCTGCGGCATGCGCAGTTAGGGAAAAAATTACACTGACCAACAACAAACACGCTCTAAGATACGAAATATACACTGAGGACCCCTTTCTTGTTCTCAAAAGAAAATAGACTTAGCCTAACAGGAACATGACTAGTGCAAGCGCTAAAATATTCAGGGAATTATATGCTAATTCCTGAATAAAAGATTTGAGTTTATATATCAAGACAATACCATTTGTCTTAATAATCAGTCAATAATTGTACAAAATTAATGTTGTACTATAATCCTAAGCATCCTTCTCAGCGGTTCCGCGGCACCCCAAAGCAGCTGGTCACCAACTGTGAAAGCAGACAGATATTCGTCCCCCATGGCTAATTTGCGTATACGCCCGACTGGTATCGACAGGGTACCGGTAACGGCCGCAGGTGTTAATTCTTTTGTTGTTGCTTCCCGTTCATTGGGTATAACCCGCACCCACTCATTGGAATTAGCGATAATGTCTTCCGCTTCATCCAGCGGTATATCTTTCTTTAACTTCATGGTAAGCGCCTGACTGTGGCAACGCATGGCCCCAATTCGAACGCAGGTGCCATCAACCGGCAATATCCGATCTTTTTTACCTATGATTTTGTTGGTCTCAGCCAGACCTTTCCATTCCTCGCGACTTTGGCCGTTGGTTACAGCCTTATCAATCCAGGGAATCAGGCTGCCGGCCAGTGGAACACCAAAATTGGCTACCGGAAAATTTTTATCCCGCAATGTTCCGGCTACTTCTCGATCAATATCCAGAATACTGGACGCCGGATCATCAAGTAATTCCTTGGCGACCCGATGCGCTTCACCCATTTGCTGTAGCAATTCACGCATATTGCGGGCACCTGCACCCGAGGCCGCCTGATAAGTCATAACATTGACCCACTCTACCAGCCCTTTTTCTATCAGACCGCTAATTGCCATCAGCATCAGACTGACTGTGCAGTTACCGCCAATATAATTTTTCACACCCTGGTGCAATGCCTGTTCAATCACAGGCATATTTACAGGATCAAGAATAATGACAGCATCATCATTCATACGCAGTGCCGATGCGGCATCAATCCAATAGCCCTGCCAGCCGGACTTTCTGAGGTCATTGATGACCTTACTGGTATAGTCTCCGCCCTGACAAGTCACAATGACATCCATTGCAGCAAGTTCGGTCAAATCGTAAGCGTCCTTCAGTGGTGGCACATCTTTTCCAACATCCGGTCCCCGGCCGCCTTGCTGGGATGTTGAAAAAAATACAGGATCAATCAAGGAGAAATCGCTTTCTTCACGCATGCGCTGCATTAAAACGGAACCGACCATACCTCGCCAACCAACAAAACCAACCTGCTTCATGATTAATCTATCACCCTAAAATGTATCACTCGTTAAAAACTGTTGTTATCAACTAATCGCCAGAAATATTCAACAATGCATTTCGACAATCTTTTTTATCAAAAATATGTAGCAAGAACAATTGACTTCATAATTCTGATAAAACCGCATCGCCCATTTCCTTCGTACCAAGCACCTGCACTCCATGGCTTGCGATATCGCTTGTGCGCAAACCATCTGACAACACCTTTTGCACTGCTTTTTCAATGCGCTGTGCCACATCATCCTGATTGAAAGTGTAACGCATCATCATAGCGACAGAAAGAATAGTGGCAAGCGGGTTTGCAATATTCTTACCCGCGATATCCGGTGCAGAACCATGTATCGGTTCGTACAGCCCCTTATTCTGACTGTCAAGTGAGGCAGACGGCAGCATACCAATCGAACCCGTCAGCATTGACGCCTCATCAGACAAAATATCACCAAACATATTTCCCGTGACAATCACATCAAATTGCCTGGGGTCTCTAACCAGCTGCATGGCCGCATTATCAACCAGCATATGCGACAACGTAACGTCGGGATATTCCTTACCGGTTTCTTCCATTACGTCACGCCATAATTGAGTGCATTCCAGTACATTCATCTTATCCACTGAACATACAGCACGATTTCTCTTCTGTGCTGCCTGAAATGCAACATGCGCAATACGCTGAATCTCGGCTTCGCTATATACCATTGTATTCACACCAACGCGCTGCCCGTCGCGCATTTCAATGCCGCGCGGTTCACCAAAATAGATATCACCTGTTAATTCACGAACAATCAGAATATCCATTCCGGTTACAATCTCGCGTTTCAGGCTTGACGCATCGGCCAGTTCTGAATAAAGCGTTGCCGGTCTCAGGTTGGCAAACAGATTTAAAGATTTACGGATGGATAACAGTCCTCTCTCTGGTCGTTGCTGACGCGGCAACGCATCATACTGTGGGCCACCAACTGCTCCGAGTAACACCGCATCTGCGCGTGAAACCAGCTGATGGGTCATTTCCGGGTAAGGCTCGCCAGTCGCATCGACTGCACACCCTCCTATCAATCCATACTCAAGTTCAATATCAAGGCCTTCCACTTTTAAGATGTCCAGAACACGGACTGCCTGCGCAATAATTTCAGGTCCTATACCGTCACCGGCCAGAATCGCAATTTTCATAGTTGCCATAAATATGTTTCACACAAACAGCCAAGGCTGCTGTACACGTCTTTTTTTCTCGTATGCTTTAATTTTCTCGGCGTGCTGCAGCGTCAGACCGATATCATCCAGGCCATTCAGCAAACAGTGTTTCCGGAATGTATCCACAGTAAATGAAATATGTTCACCTGTAGGTTTTATCAACATCTGATCCTGCAGATTCACAGTCAAGGCGTAACCTTCCGTCTGATTTACCTCACGAAACAACTGATCCAAAAATTTTCCTTCCAGCACAATAGGCAACAGTCCGATTTTAAAACAGTTATTAAAAAAGATATCTGCAAAACTGGGCGCAACTATGACCTTGAAACCATAATCCTGAAGTGCCCACGGCGCATGCTCACGGCTCGATCCACACCCGAAATTGTCTCTTGCCAGCAAAATTCTGGCTGATTTGTAACGGGGTAAATTCAAGACAAATTCCGGATTCAGCTGCCGTTGCGATACATCCATACCCGGTTCGCCATGATCGAGGTAGCGCCATTCATCAAACAGGTTCTGGCCAAAACCCGTGCGCTTGATTGATTTCAGAAACTGCTTTGGAATAATGGCGTCCGTATCCACATTGGCTCGATCAAGCGGTGCCACAACACCCGTGAATGTTTGAAATTTCTCCATAATTTTTACTGTGCGGTACGTTCCAGCGCCTCACCCCCTGACTGAATATCCTTGCCAAGTCCGGCCATTGTATTGCAGGCCGTCAAACCGAATAATGCAATGAACGCAATGATTGCCGTGAAAAGTTTCATGATGCCCTCCTTCAGTGGAATAAAAAGTACAGTAACTGCAGCAATAATCAAATAAAACAATATTCAGGATGTGCCGAACTTGCTTACATCCACGAAATGACCTTCCACAGCAGCTGCAGCCGCCATCGCAGGGCTTACAAGATGTGTACGGCCACCAGGCCCCTGCCTTCCTTCAAAATTGCGGTTGGACGTCGACGCGCAGCGTTCGCCTCTTGACAACCGGTCATCATTCATTGCCAGACACATCGAACAACCGGGTTCACGCCATTCAAATCCGGCTGCAACAAAAATCTTATCAAGCCCTTCTTTTTCGGCCTGTTGCTTAACCAGTCCGGAGCCGGGTACAACCAGCGCCAGTTTGATTGTTGGAGCAATATGTCTGTCCCTGATTACCGCTGCTGCCGCACGTAAATCTTCAATCCGCGAGTTTGTGCATGAGCCGATGAATATTTTGTCGAGCGTAATTGCTTGAATCGGTGTATTGGGTTGCAGTCCCATGTATTTTAGTGCCTGCTCCATATCATGGCGTTTTACCTGATCAGCCACATTCGCTGGATCGGGAACACAACCATCTATCGTCGTTACCATTTCCGGAGAAGTTCCCCAGGTAACCTGAGGACGAATTTCTGCAGCATTCAAGATAATAGATTTGTCAAATACTGCATCCGCATCACTGTGTAATGTTCGCCAATATGCAACAGCCTGTTCCCATAAGTTTCCCTGCGGTGCAAATGGCCGTCCCTGGATGTACTCAATCGTCGTGTCGTCGACGGCAACCATTCCTGCCCGTGCACCAGCCTCAATAGCCATATTACAAAGTGTCATGCGCCCTTCCATAGACAGCGACTGAATTGCGCTGCCGGCAAATTCAATGGCATAGCCGGTACCACCTGCCGTTCCTATTCTGCCGATTACTGCCAGCGCAATATCTTTGGCGGTAACGCCCAGCCCAAGCTCGCCTTCAACTAAAATGCGCATGGTTTTGGATTTTTTGGCTAACAGGCATTGCGTGGCCAGCACATGTTCGACTTCCGAGGTGCCGATACCAAATGCCAGACAGCCAAACGCACCATGGGTACTGGTATGCGAATCCCCGCATACTACGGTCATGCCAGGTAAAGTAGCCCCCTGTTCGGGCCCAATTACATGTACAATCCCCTGACGCACGTCGTGCATTTTGAATTCAGTAATACCCAGTTCCTCACAGTTTTCATCAAGCGTATCGACCTGCAAACGCGATACCGGATCGTTAATCCCTTGATTACGACCCGTTGTCGGTACGTTGTGATCTGCTACAGCCAGAATCGAATTCACCCGCCATGGCTTACGTCCGGCCAGTTTCAAGCTTTCAAACGCCTGCGGACTGGTTACTTCATGAACCAGATGACGGTCAATATAAAGCAGCGCCATGCTGTCAGCGTCGTTCGATTCAGTGTGTACAAGATGTTGATTCCAAAGTTTGTCGTATAACGTATACATCATCCAGATCGTAATTGATTCAGTTCAGTAATCTCAACATTAAATTATTACATAAAGTGTAATCAAGAAACAGCTACCGGTCTTTGCCGGCTAAATTTTTTTTAATTTTAAGGCGATCGGGTTAAAATCATGACTTAACAGCCGTAACGCAAAAAGATGAAAAAAAAGACTACCTCTATAGTTGTCCGTCTCATCCGTTTATTTCGTCTGCTGGTACAGATCGTAACCGGTATTCTGCAGTCAATCGTCTACCCGTATTGTTCCCATTCCACTCAGCAGCGCCAGATGAAAAATTGGGCAGCAGGCATGTTGAAAGCACTGGACATCAAAATACATTATACCGGTAATATCCCGAACCAGAGCCACCAACGTGCGCTTCTGGTAGCCAATCACGTATCCTGGCTGGATATTTGTGTGATTCTGGCTGTGTGCCCCGCACAATTTGTTGCAAAATCCGAAATAAGCAGCTGGCCGATTATCGGCTTTTTATCCAAAAGAGTTGACACACTTTTCATAAAGCGTGCAAAACGAAGAGATACCGCTCGTATCAACCAGGAAATCAGCGCAGCACTGACCGCTGGCAAGTGTGTTTGCATTTTTCCTGAAGGCGGTATCAGCGATGGTACGCAAACGCTCCACTTTCATGCTTCACTGCTACAATCCGCCATCAATGCTGAGGCACTGGTGTACCCTGTCGCAATTCGTTATCTGGATACAGACGGAAACACCTGCCGCGACGCCGCATATACCGATGTCTCCCTGGTAACCTCACTGCGACAAATTTTGCGCCAGCCCCACATTGAAGCTGTACTGAACTGCAACGAACCTATTCACAGTACAGAAAAAAACCGTCGTGAACTGGCGCGCCTGTCAGAAGAAGCAATTAACCAGAATCTGTCACAATCCGCTTATCACAGCGAATCTGAAAAACCTTCTTATCTTCCAAACGCATAGCGGATAACTGTCTATTCCAGACACAGCCGCTGTCGAGCGCGGCCACTGTATCTGATAGATGCAGATCGAGTGCCGACCAGTGTCCGCATATGATCGTATGGTCCCGGCTTGCGCGATTAGGCATGTCGAACCATGGTAAAGATCCGTCAGGTATATCCTGCAAATTGCCTTTGAATGTAAAATCTATCCGCCCATCAATACTGCAGACACGCATGCGAGTCATGGCATTAATAATGACACGCAAACGCTCGGTGCCTGTCAGGTCATCACGCCAGTAATTCGGCTCATTGCCATATATTTGCGAAAAAACATAGCTGTAATCATCGCTGCGCAACGCCGTTTCAACTTCGTGCGCCAGCCGAGCAGCTTCTGGAACAGACCACTCCGGTAACAGGCCGGCATGAACCAGCGCATGGTCACCCTCATTGAAAAACAATCGCTGGTGCCTTAACCAGTGTAGCAACTCGTCACGATCAGGTGCACTCAGAATCGGTTGAATGGTATCGCCTTTTCCGCAGTGGACAATACCGGCGTCAACCATTAACAAATGCAAATCGTGATTGCCTAACACCATGATCATGGCGTCATCCGACTGTTTGACAAAACGCAGCGTTTCCAGCGATTGCGGACCACGATTGACAATATCGCCAACCAGCCACAGCCGGTCGAGCGCAGCGTCAAATTCAATTAAATCAAGCAGCCTTCTGAATGATGAGTAGCAGCCTTGAATATCGCCAATTGCATAAGTTGCCATGATAATTATGCTGGTCTCAGATTCAACAATGCATTCGACAATTTAATAGTTATCGACAATAGAGATGAATTCATGCAGCAACGCACTTACCGCAGACCAAGCACATCCTGCATGTCGAACAGACCGCTGGCCTTATCTTCCAGAAAACGTACGGCACGCACCGCACCCATGGCGAAGGTCATGCGACTACTTGCTTTGTGCACGATTTCAACGCGCTCGCCCGCGCCGGCAAACATCGCAGTATGTTCACCGACAATATCACCCGCTCGAATGGTAGAGAAACCGATGGTTTCGTCTGAGCGCTCTCCCGTAACACCCTCCCGTCCATAAATCGCCACTTGCTTCAAATCCCGACCCAGTGCATCGGCGATGACCTCACCCATGCGCAACGCTGTACCTGAAGGGGCATCGATTTTATGACGATGATGTGCCTCTATGATCTCGATATCATAACCCTGACGCAATACCCTGGCAGCGATTTCAAGCAACTTAAACGTGACATTTACACCCACGCTCATGTTGGGCGCAAATACAATGGCAATATCATTTGACGCGTCTTTCAATCGGTTTTTTTCTTGCTCGGAAAGACCCGTGGTGCCAATTACCATTTTTACACCCTTTTCCCTGCATGCGTCCAAATGCGCCATCGTGCCCTGCGGTCTCGTAAAATCGATAATTTGATGACAACCAGCCAAAGCCGTGACAATATCACTGGTAATTACAATACCATTGGTAGACCCTATCAGTTCTCCCGAATCCTTGTGTAAAAATTGACTGTTGTCGTGTTCCAGTGCTGCAGATAACTGCATGCCGTCAGCGTGCGTGACTGCTTCCAGCAATGCACGTCCCATGCGGCCAGCACTGCCGGCTATGGCGATGTTTTGAGTGGACATGTGACTCCTGTGAAATAATTAGAAATTAGAATAATTCAACGATCATCTGACTGATCATCGCTTTCCTCAACCGCCCCACGCGATTCGCGCGCATCAGACTCAACCGGATGAAGTGAGTAAAGCTGCTCGTTTTCTATTCGAATCAGACGTTCATCTTCAAAGTAAATTGTCAGTCTTTTTTGTTCAACCAGATCACCCTTTTCACGCTGAATATAGACATAGTCCCAGCGATTATCCCGAAACGTATCGACAACTAACGGCGAACCGAGTACAAACCGCACCTGGGGCTTGGTCATTCCCACCTTTAATTTGTCGAGCATTTCATCAGTGACCACGTTGCCTTGCTGTACATCGATTTTATAGAGTACATGTGGAATTAAAAAACACCCTGACAAATTAAAAAAAACCAGCAACACAATGATTTTTATTATCATTTTATAGAATTGTACAAATTTGTAATATTGGTACAGTAGACTGAACATAATTGAGCACGATATGATACAGTAAATTATTTACTTGACAGAAATCACCATGAGCAATTCTGGAGAAGCCAAAAGCATTGACCTGAAAACTATCGGCCTCAAAACCACGCTGCCGAGACTCAAAATACTGAACCTTTTTGAGAATAGCCCTATACGACATCTCTCGGCAGAAGATGTTTACAAAGAGTTGATCAACGAAAATGAAGATATCGGGCTGGCTACAGTTTATCGTGTTTTGACGCAGTTTGAACAAGCCGGCCTGCTGGAACGTCATCATTTTGAAAGTGGCAAAGCTGTTTTCGAATTGAAAAACGAGGGACATCACGATCACCTGGTCTGTATGCAGTGCGGTCGTGTCGAGGAATTTTATGATGCTGAAATTGAGAAGCGTCAAATCGAGATAGCAAAAACACGAGGATTCAAATTACAGGAACATTCGTTATCACTTTACGCCGAATGCCTGAAAGACCCGTGCCCACACCGTAAATAACAACTCGTACACATTCAATTGCAAATAATGTCTTCTTTGCGTCTGTCAGGCACAGTTTTTTTTTCACCCAGCGGGCTGTGCACTATTGCTTCAATTGCCGGCATGGTGTTTTTCAGCTCCAGCCTGGCTGCAAATCAGCAATTCGATCAGTGCGTCAACCGCCTGAAACCACAGGCGTTGCAGCAGGGAATATCCGAACATACAGTCAATCGGGTACTCGGTCAGGCCAGATACCTGGCGCGCGTCATTGAGCTTGATCGTCGCCAGCCCGAATTCACCCAGACTTTCGCCGGTTATTTTAACGCACGCGTCACTGAAGAACGCGTCCGTAACGGACGCAGACTGTTCACGGCACACCGCGATTTATTTGAAAAAATAGAAAGGGAAACCGGTATTCCGCCAAAATACCTTGCCTCATTCTGGGGGCTCGAAACCAATTATGGCGGATACTTTGGCGACTGGTCGGTGCCGGATGCATTGACGACACTGGCCTGTGACCAACGTCGCAGCACTTACTTCACGCAAGAACTGTTTAATGCCATGCGTATCATCGATGCTGGAGACATCACCCCGGATCGCATGAAAGGTTCCTGGGCGGGAGCAATGGGTCATATGCAATTCATGCCATCCACATTTTTAAATTATGCCATTGACGCAGACGGTGACGGCCGCCGCGATTTGTGGGGCAGTCTTGAAGATGCCATGGCTTCGGCAGCAAATTTTCTACTCAAAATGGGCTGGGACCCGGATCTCGAATGGGGACAGGAAGTCAGGCTGCCGCCGGATTTCGATTATGCCCTGGCCGGCAGTCATCATAAACGCCCGTTACGTGAGTGGATAACATACGGCGTCACACCTGTTTCCGGTCCAGGCCTCTTGCCAACAGACCAAAAAGTTTCGTTACTGGTGCCCGCTGGCCACCAGGGCCCGGCGTTTCTCGTCACGCGCAACTTTCATGTCATCATGCGCTGGAATCGTTCAGAATATTATGCCCTGTCTGTCGGTCATCTGGCCGACCGCATCGCCGGCGAACCCGGTTTATCCCAGCACCCGCCCGAGGATGAAATTAAAATCACGCGGGATCAAGTCAGGCAGTTACAACAGGATCTGCAAGCACTCGGTATCGATGCCGGCGGCGTAGACGGTGTCATGGGTCCGCAAACACGCAAAGCGATCAGCGTTTTTCAGCAAAGAACGCAGCGTGTCGCTGACGGCCATCTGGATTCAGATCTGCTAAAAGCGGTCCGCACCGCCGCTCAATAAACAAGCAGTTGTCCGGTCTTGTTACTGTTCCACACAACGCTAGCTTGTTTTATTGTTGCTGCCGGATAAATGCTGCTCGATATGCTTATCAACATCCGCTTTACTAAACCCGATCTCACTGGCAACACGATGCGCGTGACTGACGCGGGATATACCGTCGATCATTCTGTGCGTTGGACCATCCTGTACAAACTCGACCTGTAGATACCGCCCGATACCTTCGCTCTGCAACCGCTCACAAAGTTCATGATTGTGGGTAACTAGTATGGTACTGGCGCCCAATTGATGAAATCCTTTCAGGATATATTCCGATAGTGTCATTTTTTCCTCAAATGTAGTGCCCTCGGATAATTCGTCAAGCACAACCAGACTGCGTGGCGTTGAATTAAAAAAAATCTCACGCGTGCGTTTGAGCTCATGCCCAAAACGTCCCATACCCGCTGCCAGCTGTCCCGGATCCGGCACCTGATAATAAATCCGTTCGGCAGGGACCAGTTGCGCACTGGTTGCCGGTATATAGCAACCAATCTGGCCAAGCAGCTGAAGCTGAGCAATCGTCTTACAATACGCCGTCTTGCCGCCGCTGTTTGGTCCGGTAATAATCAGCAACCTGCCGACTGTATCCAGAACGATATCGTTCGGCACATAGTCAGGATGGTCGTGAATCAACAGGGGATTCTTGGCGTTATCGACGATCAGCAAGTGATGCGGTTCGTCCAGTACTTTGGGTAATGTCATAGGCTCCTGCAGTGAAGCCCTGAAGCGGTGAAATGACAGTAATTCATCCAGCATGCCCAGAGTATCATACAGTCTGGCCAGATCTTCGCTTTGCCGGTATAGTCGGCGCAGTGGATAAATCACCGAATCACGATCCGACGCGCCCATCGCCAGCAATACGATCGGGAAAGCCGGCACGGTTAACAGCAGAATTCCATAACCGATATACGAAGCGCCAAGCTCTGGTGCCAGAATTTCAAAAAAAAGCATAATCGCATAAATTGCCGCAATAAATAAAACTGCCGGCACCCATTTGAAAATAGTTGGGCGAAACCGCGGTAACGGCAAAAACCTGGGTTTCTCCTGCTGCGTCTTGAATTTGTCGTTGGCAAGGTATACCGGCCCTTTCATCAGCTGATAAACATGCGTCTGCTCAAATGTCTGCAACGTTGCAAACAGAATTTGCAGATACCGGCTTTCAGGCTGCGGTAATGTTTTAGCGGCAGCAACTCTGTCAACGACATACTGCGTGCCTTCACGATACTGATGATAGCCAAAACCGCCAAATTCGAGCCTTCCTGATCTCTCGGCCGGCACATCGGTAGTCAATCCGCCTGTAAACTCTCCATACAACAGATATTTAAGTTCACGCTCGTCTTTTACACCTTTTTCAACATAGCGTTCAAGCGCTTCACAGATATTCTGGTTCGATTCGATTTCCCGCAGTGCTTCCTGTTTCATTCGTAAAACCTGCGCATCAGGCAGCGGACGTACTAACGAGCGATACAGGCACAAGCGCCCTGCTTCGGTTCGAGTATGATTAATGGTAGCAAAAAGCTTCTCGGCTTCAATCGCTTCGTATGTTTTCGGATCCAGTACCGTATGGTCTGGCTCAGCAGGACGAAAATTGTCTATGCTGACAGGTCGATCACCACTGGAAAGAATGAATGGGTGGCGCCAGATAGATTCTTCGGATATCGCTTGGCTGGAAATATTCATAAATTTTCTTAATTCATGCAAAAGCAAGGTTGATTGAATGTGTAAAATATCAGTATCCCATTAAAGAATACAAACAAAATCGCTACTTAATTATGCAGCAATCCAAAAAAACATTCCGCTTTATCATATATGGCGGTTTCATTGTCTTGATACTTGCTGCGGTATGGTATTTTTCCCGTCCGGAGCCTCCAGAGGTTGAACTGGCTGTCGTCACGTACGGTAATGTCGAGTCTACCGTGGTCAATACCCGTGCCGGCACAGTCAAGGCCTGCCAGCGTGCCAGACTGGCCCCGGCACTCGGTGGGCAGATCGCGCATATTCTCGTCGATGAAGGCGACAATGTCGAGCAGGACCAGGTTTTACTCGAACTCTGGAATGCCGATCTGATCGCGCAGCGAGAACTCGCCGAACGCCAGCTTTCGATGGCCCAAGAGCGCCGCCGGGAGGCCTGTATCATTGCAGAAAATGCCTGGCGGGAGTCGCAACGGACACAGCAACTGGTCGATAAGGGATTTATCAGCCCGCAGGCCGCTGAAGACGCCGATGCCAATGCACGTGCGCGACAGGCCAGTTGCGACGCGGCAATATCCGATATCAAGCGTGCCAAGGCGCAGATCCGCGTTACTCTGGCCGGTCTGGAACGTACCGTTCTAAAAGCACCCTTTGCGGGTGTCGTTGCACAGGTAACAGGCGAAATCGGCGAATACGCCACCCCTTCGCCTCCAGGTATTCCAATGCCGCCGGTTATTGACCTGATTGATACCAGCTGCTTGTATGTAATGGCGCCCATGGATGAAATCGACGCCCCCAAAATCAGAATCGGTCAGCCTGCACGTATCACCCTGGATGCCATGCCCGAAATATCCTTTCCGGGCCGGGTCAGGCGCATTGCCCCTTATGTCACAGAAGTTGAAAAACAGGCCAGAACCGTCGATATTGAAGTCGATTTCTCCGAACTGCCTGACAATCCGCTACTGGCTGGTTACAGCGCCGATGTCGAAGTGATTCTCGACAGCCGCGAACATGTGCTGCGTATACCGACACAAGCCCTGCGCCAGAACAATAAGGTATGGCTGCTCAGTCAGGACAATACATTGATAGAACGGCAACTTGAAACAGGTCTGGCTAACTGGAGCTTCACCGAAATCATCAGTGGTCTCGATGACGGCGATCGAGTGCTGATTTCATTTGATCTTGAAGAAATCAAACCGGGTATCGTCGTGCGGCCCAAAGCATCCGAAACCCCTGTGTCATGATTGAGCTGACCGGTATAACGCGCATTTTCCATATGGGAGAACAGAGTATTTATGCGCTGGATCATATTGATCTTGAGATACAGAATGGTGAATATGTGGCCATCATGGGACCTTCCGGTTCTGGAAAGTCAACATTACTGAATGTCATCGGTTTACTGGACAAACCGGACGATGGCAGTTACAGGCTCGATGGAAAAACAGTCACCGACTTGTCTGAAGCCGAGCAGGCACAGATCCGCCGTGAAAAGATCGGTTTTGTGTTTCAATCGTTTCATCTGGTGCCGCGCCTGACAGCTGCCGAGAATATTGAGCTGCCCTTGATTCTTAGCGGACTGGCGGCTGCTGAGCGCAAGCAACGTGTAAACGATACATTACGTGCATTCGATCTCTCAGACCGTGCCGCGCACAGGCCGTCTGAATTATCCGGCGGACAACGACAGCGCGTCGCCATTGCACGCGCCACCATTATGCAGCCGACGGCTATACTGGCCGATGAACCAACAGGCAATCTGGACCATCAAATAGGCGTAGAAGTAATTGCGCTGCTGGAAAATCTGCACCAGACCGGCACCACACTCATAGTGGTGACACATGACCGCGAGCTGGGTGATCGTGCGCACCGTCAACTGATGCTGCGTGACGGAAAAATCATGACCGATAAAAAGACATGACGCTGGCCGATACTTTTTTTTTATCATTTAAAACCGTAGTCAGTTATCGCCTGCGCTCGGTATTGATTATTCTGGCGATGACACTGGGTGTTGCCGCCGTTGTTGTGTTGACTGCACTGGGCGACGGCGCCCGAAAATATGTTGTAAACCAGTTCTCTTCTATCGGAACCAATTTACTTGTTGTCATGCCAGGGCGCGCAGAAACTACCGGCGCATTTCCCGGCGCCGTGCTGGGCCAGACACCACGTGATCTGACGCTGAAAGATGCGCAATTGCTCGGCAGGCTTCCTCAAGTCAGGCGATACGCGCCACTGAACGTTGGCGAGGCGGAGCTTTCCGCTTCAAACCGGCTGCGCGAGGTTACCGTGCTCGGCAGCAATGAAGAACTAATTCCCATACGGCACATGAAACTGGCTCAAGGCGGCTTTTTGAAGCATGGCGCTGACTACAGCGCCCAGATCGTCCTTGGTTCCAAACTGGCCAGCGAATTCTTTCCACTGACATCGGCCATTGGACAGCGAATCAGATTGAATGAACGTCGATTTCTTGTATCCGGCGTTCTCGCCCCTCAGGGTAAAACCATGGGCCACAATACCGATGAAATCGTGATCATACCGGTCGAACAGGCGCAGTCCTTGTTCAACACCACGTCCCTTTTTCGCATACTGGTCGAGGCCAAAAGCCACGATGCCATAGAACCAGCCAAAGAAGCCATTCTGGAAACGCTCAAACAAAGTCACGATGGCGAGGAAGATATCACCGTTATCACGCAGGACGCAATTCTGGCGACATTCGATCGTATTTTGCACGCATTGACACTTGCTGTTGCCGGTATCGCTGCGATCAGCCTGATCGTTGCCGGTATTCTGGTCATGAATGTGATGCTGGTCGCCGTGAATCAACGCACTTCGGAAATCGGACTGTTGAAAGCGATAGGCGCGCCAGCCGCCGATATTCGTTTCTTGTTTTTTGCCGAGGCCATGTGGCTGTCTACAGCGGGTGCAGCTTTCGGTTTTCTGGTAGGTCAGTTAGGCAGTCTTATGCTACGCCTTGCTTATCCTGATCTTCCTGCATGGGCGCCTGCATGGGCCAGCATTGCCGGTATCACGGTCGCTTTGTTAACCGGAATTCTTGCCAGTATCCTGCCAGCCAACAAGGCCGCGCGTCTGGATGCCGTTCAAGCATTGAGCAAGAAATGAACACGATCGATACACTGCATTTTGCTTTTCGTTCACTGACCGCGCACCCCCTGCGCACGGCATTATCGGCATCCGGGATCGCCATCGGCATAGCCGCAGTTATTCTGTTAACGGCCATCGGTGATGGTGTCCAGCGTTTTGTATTATCGGAATTTACCCAGTTCGGGACCAATATCATTACTATTACACCCGGTAAAATCACAACACACGGCGGTTCGCTGGGCGCTATCGGCAGCGCCCGTCTGCTGACCATCGATGACGCGATTGCATTAGGCAATTCCCGCTATGTCGAATATGCCAATCCAAGCGTTATGGGAAATGCGGAAATCAAGGCTAACAGACTCAGCAGACGCGTCACGCTGTACGGCCAGGGCCCCGATTTCGCACGTGCGTTCAATATGCAGGTTGCTATCGGCCGATTTTTGCCGGACGACGATCCACGGAACCCGCGCGCTTATGTCGTACTCGGCGCCAAAGTACATCAGGAACTGTTCGACAGCGAAAATCCGCTTGGAGAAATTCTGCAGGCTGGCGGCTCCCGGTTCCGGATCATCGGCGTCATGGCCCCCAAGGGTCATGTGCTCGGGTTCGATCTGGATGATACCGTTTACATTCCCACCACAAGGGCACTGGAGGTCTTTAATCGGGAAGGCGTAATGGAAATTAATGTTTCCTACCAGCCTGACGCGCCGCTGGAAGCTGTTGTTGACGAGCTAAAAGATATTCTCGTCGCACGTCACGGACGGGAAGATTTTACGGTCACACCACAACAGCAAATGCTCAGTACGCTCTCGACAGTGCTGAATGTACTCAAGTTCGCTGTTGCGGCTCTGGGCGGTATTTCCCTGCTGGTCGGCGCTGTCGGCATGGTCACATTAATGCATATCGCAGTCGCAGAACGGGTAGCCGAAATCGGGTTGCTGACTGCGCTGGGAACAACGCGCGCGCGCATTCGGACTTTATTTCTGATTGAATCGACGGTGTTATCAACACTGGGCGGCATGGCAGGACTGATCGCCGGCTCAGGTCTGGCCGGCTTGCTCAAAATTTTTGTCGTCAATTTGCCGGTTAACATTCCCTGGGACTATGTTTTAGGTGCCCTGGTAATTTCAATATTCATAGGTCTTGCAGCCGGGGTGTTACCGGCTATGCGCGCCGCTCAACTGAATCCCGTCGATGCATTGCATACCGAGTAAACTGAACTGTCAACAATCAAACAGCGCGTTGCTGTTTGCAAATCACAAACAAGTGCATCCGATTGACACACAAATTCACCATCAACAGCGAGACCGCCCCATAATAAGGTGATGGTGAAGCAGATACAATTATGTTATAACCGGTGGTCTTAAACCATCCACATTTGACCCTGCTGCAAACGAATACTGAAATGCCATTCAAGCCCGTTATTCTCTGGACCGACTCACTGGTATTTTTACTGGTTCTGATCGTGCTCGTTACCATCTGGTATGTACGAAACCATGAGTACTTGCTCGCCCCCTGGAGAAGAGTCGGGCACAGTACCAGTGGTATGTCAGCACTTACCGTTTTACTGGTCTTCATTACTATCGGTTTACTGGATACGCTACATTTCCGCCCGGCTTTACAGCACACAAACAATCACGGGGAAAGAGTGTACAGTGTTGAAGTACTCAGTGTGCTCGATATCGTGCTGACGCCGTTGCGAACCAACGTAGAAAAGACCTATTCGGCGCCGCTGGCGACGCATTTATATACCAAAGAAACTATCGACCGACCGGACGGCAACCAGATACGCACGTTTGCCAGACTCGAATTTGGCGGCGCGCACCTTCAAAACCCGGCGTCGGACCGGTTAACGGATATCGCGTGGCGGACCGCTACTGGTGCAGTGCTGGGACTCCTGGTATGGTGCGGCTTGCATGCCCTGCTGTGCCTGAGCATGGCACGGCGTTCAGACCGCAACTTTGCTCAGTGTTTTCAGTCCATCTGGCGGCGGTCAACTGAGATTCCATGGCATGCCATTCTTATTACACTGGCAATTGTTTCCGTGCTGATCGGTATAACCACACTGCTCGCAATGCAATACCATGTGCTTGGCACGGACAAAGTCGGCCAGGATGTACTGTATCTTTCATTGAAAAGCATACGCATTGCGCTGATTATCGGCACCCTGACCACGCTGATAATGCTGCCTTTTGCATTGCTGCTGGGCATAACGGCCGGCTACTTTCGCGGCTGGATCGATGACGTGATTCAATACATTTATACCACGCTGAACTCCATCCCCAGTGTCCTGCTGATTGCAGCAACGGTTCTCATGATGCAGGTTTATATTGAAACTCATCCGGAAATGTTTGAAACGATTGCGTCGCGTGCTGATATACGACTGCTTTTTTTGTGCATTATTCTGGGTATTACCAGCTGGACCAGCCTGTGCCGATTGCTACGCGGAGAAACACTGAAACTTCGGGAGATGGAGTACATTCAGGCTGCACATGCGTTCGGTGTCTCGCACTGGCGTATTATCAGCCGCCATATCCTGCCTAACGTGATGTACATTGTTCTGATAGCCACAGTGATGGATTTCAGTGGGCTGGTGCTGGCCGAAGCCGTGCTGTCCTATGTTGGCGTGGGCGTTGATCCGTCCATGATCAGCTTTGGCACCATGATTAATGCGGCCCGGCTGGAAATGGCCCGCGAACCGATGGTTTGGTGGGCATTACTGGCCGCGTTTTTATTTATGTTCACCCTGGTACTCTGTGCAAACCTGTTTGCAGACGCAGTACAGAAAGCGCTCGACCCTCGCGTCAGAACTTATCAGAGCCACGACAACCAGTCAAAAGGTAATATCCCGGCTGCGGCAACCACACATCAGGCAGCGGCGACACAAGCATCCGTCTCGCCGGTTACAGCCGTTACAGTCAACAGACCACCACGGCAATCATGAACACACTTCTGCAAATTGAAAATCTGAGAACGATACTGCATACCGGTAACAGTCCGGTACGTGCGGTCGACGGCCTGTCATTAACCATCAATAAAGGTGAGACTTTCGCCCTGCTTGGCGAATCAGGCTGCGGCAAATCCATGACAGCGCTGTCCATCATGCGATTATTACCTGACACCGGTGAAATTCAGTCGGGCGCAGTCAGACTCAGCGGCAATGACATACTTCAGTTGCCTGAGGCTTCAATGCGCCGTATTCGCGGCAAACTGATCAGTATGATATTTCAGGAACCCATGCTCAGCCTCAATCCGGTCATGACTATTGCAGATCAGATTAACGAGGTTTTGAAGCAGCATTTACCGCTGAGTAATGACGCCGCGCAGCATCGCATTGTCGAATTGCTCGAACAGGTCGGAATTCCCGATGCACGCCGCAGAATGCATGAATATTCCTTTCAGTTTTCAGGTGGCATGAAGCAACGGGCGATGATCGCCATGGCACTGGCAGGCCAGCCCGAATTGCTGATTGCCGATGAACCGACAACCGCACTTGATGTCACAATTCAGGCGCAGGTTCTCGATCTGCTGCGCCGGATCCAGCAACGAAATCAGATGACAATCCTGCTGATTACGCACGATCTTGGCGTCGTCAGTGAAATGGCGCAGGTCATCGCGGTCATGTATGCAGGAGAAATCGTCGAGCAATCCCCGCGGGAACGGTTTTTTTCGCAACCTGCGCATCCATATTCACAGCAGCTGTTCGCCTCGCTTCCGGCCAAACAGAAACGTCATCTGGAACTGGCTGTCATCAGCGGCACGGTGCCTTCACTGTCACAGCAATTCAAAGGCTGCCGCTTTGCTGACCGCTGTCCGCATGCTTTTGCACGCTGCCACGATATCGTACCCCAATGGCATGTAATTGCTGACAATCACAGCGTCCGCTGCCATCTTTACGATACGGCTGCCGTACCTGAGCAAAACAGACCGGCACCTGATGTTACCTTGAAAACCGAAACCGCAGCACGGCAACCACAGGCCGACAAGCCGTTATTGCAGGTTAACGGACTTAAAGTTCATTTCCCGATCCGCAAAGGACTGTTCAAACGCCTGGTCGGGCAGGTCAGGGCTGTTGATGGCGTTTCGCTGAACATCTTTGCCGGAAAAACACTGGCGCTGGTCGGTGAATCGGGTTGTGGAAAAACCACCGTCGGTAAAAGTATTCTGCAGCTGATCGAACCGACGGCCGGCAATGTCCGTTATAACGGCCATGAGCTGGTTGGCATGCGCCGTGAACGATTACGCCCGCTGCGTTCAGATTTGCAATTCGTATTTCAGGATCCCTATTCATCCCTGAATCCGCGTATGCGGATTATCGATATTCTTCAGGAAGGCATGAATGCACTCAATGTCGACACGCCGGCCGTGAATATTCAGGCATCGCAGCCCCCCCTTTCGCGCGAACAGGCAGTTGATGCACTGCTCGATTGCGTCGGATTGCCCGTTGAAGCCAAATGGCGCTATCCACATGAATTTTCGGGTGGTCAGCGGCAGCGCATAGCAATCGCCCGGGCGCTGGCGGTCAATCCAAGTCTGCTGATTTGCGATGAACCAACCAGCGCTCTCGATGTCTCTGTACAAGCGCAGATTCTGAATCTTCTGAATACGTTACAGAATGATTTTGGACTTGCATTTTTATTCATAACGCATAATATTTCGGTCGTCGAATATCTGGCCGACGAGATTGCAGTCATGTACCTGGGTCGTATTGTTGAATACGGGCGGGTCGATGAAGTGATCGATCATCCCCGGCATCCGTATACGCAGGCGTTATTATCCGCAGTGCCGGTCATTAATGAATCCTCTGCTGCAGCCATGATAAAATTAAAAGGGGATTTGCCCTCGCCGGCCTCGCCACCGGCAGGCTGTCATTTTCACCCACGTTGTCCGCATGCCATGCCGGTCTGCAACCAGTCTTATCCGGCAGCCAGCACAATCAGCCCAACGCACTATACACATTGTTATCTTTATTCACAGGAGCACATTACTAAGCAACATGAGCATTGAAAAAGAAGTCACGCGGCGCCGAACGTTCGCCATCATTTCCCACCCGGATGCGGGCAAAACGACACTCACCGAGAAACTGTTAATGTACGCCGGCGCGATCCATATTGCCGGCAGCGTCAAAGCGCGCAAAGCCAGCCGACACGCCACCTCAGACTGGATGGAAATCGAAAAGCAACGCGGCATATCGGTTGCCAGTTCGGTCATGCAGATGGAATACCGCGACTGCGTGATCAATCTGCTGGACACACCCGGGCACCAGGATTTCTCTGAAGATACCTACCGCGTCCTGACCGCCGTCGATGCTGCATTGATGGTTATTGACGCTGCCAACGGTGTCGAGGAACAGACCCTGCGCCTGCTTGAGGTCTGTCGAGCGCGGCATACACCGATACTGACTTTTATCAACAAAATGGACCGTGAAGTGCAGCCGCCGCTGGACCTCATCGATGAAATAGAGCGCACGCTCGGTATGGATGCGGTGCCGTTTACCTGGCCGATCGGTATGGGTCGTTCTTTCCACGGCGTATATGACCTGCGCAAGCAAGGGTTGCGTGTCTTTAAACCAGGCGCCGACCGTGCCGATACCGCAAACGAACTTGTTACAAACCTGAATGACAGGGATGTACAATTACGTTTCGGCTCTGCCCTGAGCGATGCACAACAGGAAATCGAACTGATTGAGGTGGCCTCTCCGGCCTTCGATCACATGGCGTTTCTTGCCGGCCAGCAGACACCGGTTTTTTTCGGCTCGGCCATCAATAATTTCGGCGTACGTGAAGTGCTGGATGCGCTGGTGGACCTGGCCCCGCCACCAGAACCCCGCCAGGCGATGCAGCGCGAAGTATTGCCCGACGAACAGAAATTTTCCGGCGTCGTATTTAAAATTCAGGCCAATATGAATCCGGCGCACCGCGACCGTATCGCCTTTTTGCGCATCTGCTCCGGTCAGTTCAGGCGCGGCATGAATCTTAAAGTCGCGCGCAGCGGCAAAGATATTCGTACCAATACCGTGGTGTCGTTCCTGTCGCAGCGCCGCGATATTCTGGAAGAAGCCTATCCCGGCGATATTATCGGCATACCCAACCACGGCACCCTGCAGCTTGGCGACACCCTGACTGAAGGCGAATCGCTGCAATTCACCGGCCTGCCGTTTTTTGCGCCGGAAATATTTCGCACCGTCGAAATAGCTGATCCGCTGCGCAGCAAACAACTCAAGCTTGGCCTGACCCAACTCGGCGAAGAAGGCGCAATCCAGGTATTCCGTCCCCATCTCGGCAACATGCTGTTGCTGGGAGCGGTCGGCATTTTGCAATTTGAAGTCGTTGCGCACCGCCTGCAACATGAATATGCCGTTGCCGCCCGTATTGCGCCGGCCAAATACCAGCTGGCACGCTGGGTGACGGCGGACGATCCGCGTGAATTACAGCGTTTTATCGAAGCGAATGCGCACCGGATTGCTTACGATGCTGTCGACGCACCGACATTCCTGGCTTCCTTCGGCGCCGAAATCAGCGTCGCCGAAGAAAACTGGCCAACCGTGCAGTTTCACAAAATGCGTGAACACGCCGGACTGGTCTTTCAAACGCAGTAAATTCATCCCAACGACTGGAGCGTGCATCAATGATGATCAGCAGCATGACGGGCTACGCCACCCGGACGCAGACGACCCCTAACGGCACGCTGACGCTGGAATTACGTGCCGTCAACAACCGGTTTCTGGATATTCAGTTACGTCTGCCGGACGACTTCCGCGCACTCGAACCCAAAATCCGCGAACAGATCGCACAGCATCTGAAACGCGGAAAAATCGAATGCCGACTGAACTTCACACCGCATTCGGACATTGAAAACCCGCAGCAACTGAACTCGGCGTTAATGCACAAACTGCTGGAACTGAATCACACGGTCAAGACCGCGCTACCCGAAGCAGCCGGCTTGTCCGTTGCTCAAATACTGAACTGGCCGGGCATGCTCGGCAGCGACGTGCTGTCCATCGATGAACTACATCAAAACACGCTGGCCCTGCTGCAGTCGGTACTGCCTGAACTACAGGCGACCCGCATGCGCGAAGGCGAAAAACTGCAAGCAGTACTGCTTGAGCGTGTCGCTACCATGCGGCAGCACCTGGCGGCGATTGTGCCGCGCATACCCGACCTGATCGCAGCCTTTGAAGAGAAACTGGCCACACGCCTGCAAGAGGCACTCGATAATCGCGAAGACGACCGCATACGCCAGGAAATCACCATTTTTGCCGCCAAAATCGATATCGACGAAGAACTGTCCCGGCTGCGCACCCACCTGGATGAAGTCGAACGCATTTTGAACACCGACGGAACCGTCGGCAAGCGGCTCGATTTTCTGATGCAGGAACTCAACCGCGAGGCCAATACCATCGGCTCCAAATCGGTCGACATCGAAATCTCCCGAATCGCCATGGAACTGAAAGTCCTGATCGAACAGATGCGCGAGCAGGTTCAGAATATTGAATAAAAAAGGTTTTGTGGGTGCTTTGTAGGGTGCCAATAAGCGAAGCGCATTGCACCATAAAGCACGCCCTGAATTCAGTGATTTCGAGCAAGACGAAAGCCAGTATCGACGTTGCGGTAAGTGGAAACATATTGATTACGATAGGCAGAGTGGCAGTCTTCACCGCCGCTGAACCAAGAGCCGCCGCGCAACACGCGCCTGTCTCCGGATTGTGGACCTTGTGGATCGGTTACCGACTCTGACGGGTAATCGCCAAACCAGTTCAGACACCATTCCCATACATTGCCGTGCATCTGGTACAACCCCCAGTCGTTGCACGGCATTACCTTCACATCGACTGTCTGTTCACGGAATTCGCTGCGCTGGCCATTATTGTAGGGATAAGGATAATTACCGTCAAAATTAACCAGTGATGAGTCGATCTGGTCACCCCAGCTAAATGGCGTTGTCGTTCCGGCACGACAGGCGTATTCCCACTGTGCTTCGGTTGGCAGACAAAGCTTCAACTCCGCTTTTAACCCGTTCATTTTATCGATAAAGGTTTGCGCATCGTCCCAGCTGACATTCTCTACAGGACGGTCTTCACCTTGAAAACGACTTGGGTTTTGATAATCTTTTCCCATGACTACCGTCCATAATGCCTGCGTCACCGGCGTATCGGCCATCCAGAATCCCCTGGTCAATGTGACTTCATGCTGCGTTTCATCTAAACCAAACGATTCCCGTTCCGGTTCACCCGTTGGCGAACCCATCAAAAACGTTCCCGGTTCGCACCAGCGAAATATCTGACGCACGCCTTTATATGTGAACGCCATCCACAGTCCGTACTCATCCTCGCCCCAGTCGGACGCCCAGGCTTCAGGAAATTCTTCGGGAAAAACGGTATGCTTGCGGAGGTTGATCATAGCTTTGTAGGGTGCAATAAGTGAAACGCATTGCACCATAAAATAACCGGTTGCTGCAATGCGTACGGCCTATTCTCAAAACCGCAACCGGTAAGGTGCCATTAAGTGAAGCGCAAAACACCAGATGATGAGACCAGTTCTTTACTCGTTGCAATTTACTGCATCCTCATCACCACCTGCCCAATTAGGTGGATACACGTTATTTTCCACCAATTTATGAAATGTCGAATGCGGCCAATCGGCTACATATTTGACCAAACCATGCTTGACCGGATTGATGTGCAAATAATCCATGTGGGCATTGAAATCACGCTGATTCCGAATCAAATGCTCCCAAATACCGTCGTTGCCAAATACCCCGCTCACCACGGCGTGTACGTGAAGCGTTACGTATTTCTTCTTGCGGCAGCCCTTTGGAAAATCCCATTTTGATTAACCGCCAGCGTGTCGAAAAATTCATGTCATTTGACGGCAATTCAATCACGCAATGCAGGTGATCCGGCAACACCACCCAACCGTGAACGACAAACGGGTGCGCCTTTCGTACCGTCGCGACCGATGTCCGCAACAGACCAATATGCCGCGTCAACAAATCATTTCCTTGCCGTTTCAACAGATTTACAGTCCAATGGTGCAATGCCCGCTGGTTATTGCACCCTACAAACTCACCACTAACATTCATATTGAATAATATTTCACACTAGGAAATTTATCACCCAATTACGGGTAGGGTTTAAATAAACAGAGCATATTGCACCAAAACAGACACACCCATGGGTGCATTCCGTTGGATATTGCATATCTGTTGATCTCAAGTTGAATCGGACGATTCTTTCAGGAAACATATTTCATTCTGCCGCACTGTTTTGCAGCATCTCCGCCGCATGTTTACGCGTGGCTTCGGTCATTTTCACGCCGCCCAGCATGCGTGCGATTTCGTCCACGCGTTGATCGTTGTCGAGCATCGTTATGCGGCTTTGTATCTGTTGACTGTCGGTTTCCTCTGTTTTGGTCACCTGCAAGTGGTGATCGCCTGCGGCGGCCACCTGCGGCAGATGGGTGATGCACATCACCTGCCGTGAACGGCCGAGCTGTTTTAGCAACTGGCCGACTATTTCTGCGACGCGTCCGCCGATACCGACATCCACTTCATCGAAAACAAGCGTCGGTACCGAACCGGTCTGGCTGGCGATAACCTGTATCGCCAGGCTAATGCGGGACAACTCTCCACCCGAAGCCACCCTGGCGAGGGGCTTGAGCGCCAGCCCTTTGTGCGCGGCAACCTGAAACTCGACCTGCTCCAGACCGCTCGCATTCCCCTGCTCCAGCGGTTCAAACGCAACTGAAAATTTGCCGCCGACCATGGCAATTGTCTGCATGGCTTCGGTTACAGCTTTTGCCATAGTCTTTCCGGCTTTGCGCCGTTTTCCACTGAGCTTTCCTGCAAGTTCGCGATAGGTTGCCAGTGCAGCCTGCTCCTGCTCAGCCAATTGGGTAAGATTTCCGCCACCGTCCAGTGATTCGAGCTGAGCAGATACATCATCAAGCAAAGCTGGCAATGCTTCGGGCGCGACGCGGTATTTTCTGGCCATGCCGTGGATGACTGTTACGCGTTGTTCGACTTCCTGCAGATATTGCGGATCGATATCAAGTTGCTGCCGGTAATGCCTGAGTTCGTAAATACTTTCCTGTACCTGTATCTGGGCAGAATCCAGCAGGTCAATCACAGTCTGCAACTGACTGTCGTATTCGAGCAGATTCTGCAACCGGCTTTTCACCGCGCCGATTTGTGAAACTGCGGCGGTATCATTTTCCGACAATAATTCGATCCCGCTCTGGGTCGCTTCCAGTAAACCGGCCAGGTTGGAAAGCCGGCTGTGGTCCGTCTGCAAAGTTTCCCACTCATTGGCAGTCAGGTTGAGTTCCGAGAGTTCACGCTTTTGCCATTCGAACTGTTCGCGTTTTTCAAGCGACTCGGCCAACCGCTGTTCGCAATCGACCCGCTCCTGCTGGATATCCTGCCAGCTTTGAAATGCAGTTTTAACGGCTTGCGAAAGTTCACAGCAACCGGCGAACGCATCCAGCAATTCGCGCTGGGCCGATTTCTGCATTAAGGCCTGGTGTGCGTGCTGACTGTGGACGGCAACCAGATAGTCTCCGGCAGTACGCAATTGCTGCAACGTCACTGTATGGCCGTTGATCAGTGCGCGTGAACGGCCGCTGGCGTCCAGTACGCGTCGCAGGATGCAGCTACCCGAGTCGCCCTGCAAATCATGTTGATCCAGCCACTCACAAAATTCCGGTAACGCTTCAGTATCAAACAGCGCGCTGATCTCTGCACGTTCGCATCCCTGGCGAATCAGGCTGCTATCACCACGCTCGCCCAGGGTCAGTGACAAAGCGTCGATCATGATAGACTTGCCGGCCCCGGTTTCACCGGTCAACACCGTAAAACCGGCGGAAAACTCCAGTTCCATATGGTCGACAATGACAAAATTGCTGATACTGAGCAGTCTGAGCATGGTCAAGGTAATGGATTAATGCAGTTCACTCCACCCCAGTTTTTCACGCAACATGCGGTAATAACTATGATTGACGGAGTGCAACAGGCGAACCGTCTTGGGAAAACGTCTGATGATAATGCGGTCGGATTGCTCCAGATCGTAGCAGGAATGGCTGTCGCAGTGTACGCGCGCATCAAGCGAACTGAGCATATGCACTTCGACACTTGCATCGGGCCCGACCACGATCGGGCGATTGCTCAGCGTATGCGGACAGACCGGCACCAGCGCAATCAGATCCAGGCTTGGATGAAGAATGGGGCCGCCTGACGACAACGCATAAGCCGTCGATCCCGTCGGTGTCGCGATAATCAGTCCATCGGAACGCATCGTGTTGACGTATTCATTATTGATGCTAATCTGAAACTCAACCATACCGCTGCTCATACCCCGGTAAAGCACCACGTCATTGAACGCCAGCGCACTGAATACGCTGCTGTCATTGCGGATTACCTCAGCATACAACAGCATGCGGCGTTCCGCCGTATAATGCCCCTGCAGCATCTCGTTAAGCGTTTCCAGCATGGTGTCGGTCGACAGGTCCGTCAAAAAACCCAGACGCCCCTGGTTGATGCCGATCAGCGGCACATCATAGGACGCCAGCATGCGGGCGATATTCAACATGGTACCGTCACCACCCATTACTACGGCAAGATCGGCCTGACGGCCGATTTCTTCGAGTGTCAGTGCTTTGTACGTATCATTCGGCAGATAAGAAGCGGTTAAATGATCAACAAAAACCTCAAATTCCAGCCTGGTCAAATATTCAGCAAGATCGAGAATAGGCGCCGCTATCTCCGGATTCTTATGCTTACCTATCAACGCTATCGATTTAAATGGAAAACTCATTACTGAATATTAATTAACCTGCAATTTTTGTGCCGGCTTCATGTCTGTATACAAACTGTCATGCGTGTACTCTACAAAGCCGGTTAATTCGATAAAATTAGCATACCGACTGTAAGGCAAACAACTGTAAAATAGTATGCCACAACGGTAACCCCGAATGATCCGGCAATGATTGTTAATCAAATACCGGATTCAGAAATATTTCTGAAAAAGGATGAAAATAATATGCTACGCCCATATATCCTTCATTAAGGAGTTTAGCATTATATGAAAGAATTTATACTAACCCGTCGATATCAAAAACAGACAGAACAATTTAAATTACTCAGATTGTTGTAAAATCAGCATATGCTTAATGAAAGAGCCCAAATACTGCTAAAAACACTGGTAGAGCGATATATTTACGAAGGTCAGCCGGTGGGGTCACGTTCGTTATCCAAATTTTCGGGCCTTGACTTGAGTCCGGCGACCATACGCAACGTCATGGCTGACCTGGAGGAAATGGGGCTGGTCATGAGCCCTCATACATCCGCCGGCCGGATTCCGACCCCCAAAGGCTACCGGCTGTTTATCGATCATCTGCTGGTGATCAAATCACTACGCGAAGACGAGCTGCATCAGCTTGAGAACCAGTTGCACCCTGACAACCCGACTCGTCTGGTCAACGCGGCTTCGCAACTGTTGTCTGAATTGACGCATTTTGCCGGTGTCGTTGTGACGCCAAAGCGCACCGGCGCTGTTTTCCGCTATATCGAGTTTATGGCGTTATCGGAAAAAAGAATTCTGCTGATTATCGTTACGCCCGACGGCGATGTGCAAAACCGCATCATTTTCACCGACACGCCCTACAGTCAGACCGACCTGATTGAGGCCGGCAATTTTATCAATCAACACTATGCCGGCTGCACACTCGACGAAATCCGCAGCCGGGTGCAGACCGAACTGAAACAGCTCAGACAGGACATGACCAAATTGATGAACGCGGCGATAGAAGCCGGCGGCGACGCGGTCAAGGAAAGCAGCGAGGTCGTCGTACTCGCCGGCGAACGCAGGCTGCTCGACACACTGGATGCATCAGAGAGTCTGTCCAGTCTCAAAAAACTGTTTGAATTATTTGAGCGTAAAACAAAACTGCTGCAGCTACTTGAGCTCAGCCGTAACGCACACGGCGTTAAAATTTTTATTGGCGGCGAGTCTGACGTTGCCGCGTTTGACGAATTCAGCGTTATCACGGCGCCATACGAAACGGAAGGCTCGGTTGTCGGCACTGTCGGTGTAATCGGCCCCAGACGTATGGCATACGAGCGCATTATTCCGATTGTCGATGTGACTGCGAAACTGTTGTCCAGCAGTCTGTCAAAACAATAACACTATGCAGCTTTCCGACTCATTTGCACTAAAGGCCTAGAACCATGAGTAATGAACCCCAATTCCAGCATGGCACACCGGGCAAAACAGGCGTGCTCCTGATCAACCTGGGCACACCCGACGCCCCGACCAAAGAGGCGCTGCGCCCCTATCTCCGGGAATTCCTGAGCAATCCGCGTGTTATCGAAGTGCCGCGGCTGATCTGGTGGCCGATTTTATACGGATTCATTCTGCCGTTCAGGCCCAAACAATCGGCAGAAAAATACGCCCTGATCTGGACATCCGAAGGGTCTCCGCTGAAAGTGCATACCGAACGCCAGGCAGCGTTACTGGCCGAAGCGCTGCAGAATTCTGCCAACCCGGCGCCAATGGTTGAATACGCCATGAATATCGGCAACCCATCCGTCACCAGTGTCATCAATAAAATGGTCGATGCCGGTTGCGACCGCATTCTGGTCATTCCGCTGTTTCCACAGTATGCGGCAAGCAGCACCGCCGCTGCCATGGATGCCGTTTTTGCCGCGCTTGGGCCGGTTCGCAATATGCCGGCCATTCGCACCGTCAAGCAATATCATGACCATTCGGGATATATCGCAGCGCTGGCTCAAAACATTCGCGATTACTGGGAACAGCATGGTCAGCCCGACAAACTGATCATCAGCTTTCATGGTGTCCCACGCAGAAACCTGGACAAAGGCGATCCGTATCACTGCTTTTGCCAGAAAACGGGCCGCCTGCTCGCAGAAGCGCTGAATCTTGGCGAAGAGCAGTATCAGGTCTGTTTCCAGTCACGCTTCGGGCGTGCGCAATGGCTGCAGCCTTATACCGCCGAAACACTGGAACAGCTTGGCAAGGCCAACACCCGCCGCGTCGACATCACCTGCCCCGGTTTTGTCTCAGATTGTCTGGAAACACTGGAAGAAATTGCTATCGAAGGCAAGAAAACCTTCACCGAAGCCGGCGGCAAGGAATATCATTACATTCCCTGCCTGAACGAACGTGCTGACTGGATTGATGCCCTGTCCGAAATCGCCAGGTCCAATCTGCAGGGCTGGCTGGAACCGGCGCCGTCTCAGGAGATGCTTGAGCAGTCAAAACAGCGTGCGCTGGCGATGGGGGCTCACAAATAAAAACTGAGGAAATGTTTAATTGTCTTCAACCGCATCGATCATCATCCCCGCAGCGTTAAAACCTGTCTGCTTATAAATTTCCTGAATGCCGGTCGGGCTGGTCACATTGATTTCTGTGAGACAGTCGCCGATGACGTCAAGGCCGACGAGCAGCAAACCCTGCTCGACCAGTTCCGGACCAAGGGTTTCCGCAATTTCTTTGTCGTAATCCGATAACGGTTGCGCCACGCCGGTACCGCCGGTATTGAGATTGCCGCGGGTTTCACCCGGTTTGGGAATGCGCGCCAGTGCGTAGGGCACAGGTTTGCCCGCAATCAGTAAAATACGTTTGTCGCCTTTGACGATCTCCGGTATGAAACGCTGCGCCATAATGGTGCGTGTACCATAGTGGGTCATGGTCTCAAGAATGACATTGACGTTATGGTCCGCGTCATGGATTCGAAAAATACCCGACCCGCCCATACTGTCAAGCGGCTTTAGAATGATGTCGCGATGTTGATGCAGAAACTCCATGATCAGCGGCTCCTGACGCGTGACCAGTGTCGGCGGCATAAACTGCGGAAAACGGGCAATGGCAAGTTTTTCATTGAAATCGCGAATGCTCCGCGGGCTGTTGATCACCCGCGCCCCCTGCCTCTCTGCCAGCTCCAGCAGATAGGTGCTATACAGATATTCCATGTTAAATGGCGGATCCTTGCGCATCAACACGGCGTCAAACGCCTGCATGGGCAGCATGTGCCTGTCACCGTTCCGGTACCAGTCTGTACCGGAACCGGTTGGCTCAGCCAGCGTCAGGCTGCGTGCGTAGCAGACTACAGTATCGTCTTTCCATATCAGATCTTCCTGCTGTATCGTATAAATCTCGTGATTGCGCGAAGCAGCTTCGCGCATCATGGCGTAACTCGAGTCCTTGTAAATTTTAAGGGTTTCAAGCGGGTCCAGAATAAAGGCCAGTTTCATGTCGATGCCGGAATAATTCTCGTGCCGGATCAACCGGCCGTCGGGCGCAGTTCTAGCGCAGCAGCCAGCATGGCCAGCCGCGCGACGACTCCGTAGACATAATATCGCTGTGGCATCAAACCCTGTTGCTGGGTGCCGTTGGGTAACAGGCAGTCCGGTTCAAACGATATCGGCACAAAATGCATCCCGGGCGCATTCAGGTTTTCATCCATGCCTCGACCGGTATGCACGCGGTAAAAACCGCCTACGACATAATGGTCGATCATGTAAATTACCGGCTCTGCAACAGCCTGGTTAATGTTTTCAAAAGTGTAAACCCCTTCCTGTACCAGCACATTGGTCACCTGCATCCCTTCTTTTACAACAGCCATCTTATTGCGCTGTTTGCGGTTCAGCTGATACACTTCTTCACCGTCCTTGACCGTCATGATTCCCATGCCGTAGGTGCCCGAATCGGCTTTGACGATGACAAACGGATCTTCCTTGACACCGTACTCCTTGTATTTCTCACGTATTACGGCAAGAATTTTGTCGGATGATTTGGCCACACAGTCCTCACCCTGTTTTTCCCTGAAATCAATTTTTCCACACGAGGTAAAGTAGGGATTGATCAGCCATGGATCGATTCCGATCAATTCGGCAAATTCATCGGCGACTGTGTTATATGCCTTAAAATGTTCTGATTTTCGTCGTGTCGCCCAGCCTGCACGCAATGGCGGAATAATGGTCTGATTCAGATCCTGAAGTATTTCGGGAATACCGTTTGAAAGATCGTTGTTGAGCAAAACCGCACAGGGATCAAATCCGTCAACACACAAATGATTGTTTTTCCGAACCACCGGCTCGAGCGTGATTGACCGTCCGTCGGGCAGATTGAATACCGTCGCGGACTTGATTTCGGGAATTAATGAACCGATGCGAACGTTCAGCCCGGCATGTTGCATGATCGTCTGTATCGACGCGACATTCTGCAAATAAAACGTGTTACGGGTATGATTCTCGGGAATCAGCAAAATACTGTGCGCATCGGGACAGATTTTCTCTACGGCTGTCATCATGGCCTGCACGCACAACGGGAAAAACTCCGGGTTCAGATTGTTGAAACCGCCTGGAAACAGATTGGTATCAACAGGTGCAAGTTTAAAACCACTGTTACGCAAATCAACCGAACAGTAAACAGGGATGCTGCATTCGCGCCACTTGCCACGCAACCAGTGTTCTATCGATGGTCTGGCTTTGTTAATCCGGTTTTCCAGATCCAGAACAGGTCCGCGCAACGCAGCGGATAAATGAGGTACGGGCATTACTTAGAAGAGTGAGTGTCCATCAAGATACCGTAGTATACATCATGCAGCCCCCGTGTATTCCGGTACTTGACCACATTTTTACTAGCTGCTCTATCCATATGATATTGCAAGATTGCGATAACGCTGAAAGATTCTGATCATACTTAATCTTTGTCACTGCAATTTTCGATTTAAATTCTGGTATCCAAGCTTCCCGAAGTCATTTTAGTTTTCCCATTTCCAACAATCTGGTTCATTGCTTTTTTAACAACATACGACTGTTCAAAAATTTTTATGTAACATGTTAGAATAAATCAGTTTGGTTTGCGTTGTATCTCTTACTCAGTAGAAAATCATCTACAATCCAAGATTTCAGTTAGTCGCCATTAATAAGGTAATAAGGAAAAACAATGAATAACGTAAAACTATTTATCGTTACAATTATTTTTATCGGGTTGTCAGGCTGCATATCCTATACTTCCAAAAAAGAAACGATTACACCAGCCCCGACAAGCGCCCTCGAGACTGATGAATATGTAATAGCTTCAAAATAAGCAGTATAGTTGAAATTAATTTCACTTCACTGTTATATCGACGACCAGATTATTCATACTGCTCTATTACATACACGCAACTGAATAGGTGGTTACTTAAGAAATTGTTTTTGAAAAAAATACCCTGCATTTGCAGGGTATTTTTATTCCAGCTAATGCTTTTTATGCTCAGAAATCAAACGTCCACTCCTCGGTCCAGTCGTCATCCGCATCTTTGAATGCCCCGACATAGTCAACCGCATCAAAAAATGCATCGTTCACCGGTGCGCCACCCAGTGTCAGCGGAGAACCAACCGCTGGCAAATAACCATTCAGCAATGCATCTTCCTGACTGTTGCCGGCCTGTGATGTAAACCAATCGGACACAGCAAATGTAGCGCCGTTTCCATCCAGGAAATTGTTTCCGCAATTCACAAAGGAATTAACCATCGTCAATTCACCCGTCAGGTTACCCGGTGCGCCTGCGTTGATGAATGTCGCTTCGCCATCGATTGAAACACAATCCGGAAAACCACTGATGACTGAATTCCAGATATTTGCGCCGGTCCCGCGACGTAACAGCACACCCTGCGTTGCAACTGGTGCACCGATCATGGTCATGTTGGACAAAACCGGCTTGGCACGAGGTTCGATATCGTTGTTGACTTCATTGTTATCCGCTTCTATACCACGGTCACCGTCATCGTCTGCCTGTTTGATCAGTACAAATTGTGCTTTTCCAGCCCATCCACTACCCCAGTCCAGGCTGTCATCACCGATGCTGGTCAAAACCAGATGCTTCAATCCAACTGTGCCGCCAAACATTTCAACGCCATCATCAAGACCTTCATGCACCTGCACGAAATCGATAACAGTGCCGGACCCCACGCCATTAAGAGTCAAACCGTTCAGCTCTTCATTAGGCCGCACGGCAAAACCGGCAAACAGAATCTGTGTATATTTGACAACACCACTGTTGTCCGCTGGATTGTTGCCGCCAAAGAATTCAGATGTAATTGCTTCAAATGGTATTTCACACAGGTTAACACCCTCATTACAGCCATTTACCGGCGCATTGCCCGAAATTACCAGACCGCCCCATTCACCGGCCGTTTGCTGCAGCGGCCCACTCATAACAATCGGATTGTCCGGTGTACCCTCAGCCATAATTTTTGAACCGCGTCTGATCCAAAGATAATCTGCACCCTGTTGACCAAATATCTGTGTGCCCGGATTGATCGTCAGTGTTGCACTGTTTACGTTATCACCGCCGATAAAAACACCACTCGATACAATCCACTGTATGTTTTTCGTCAATGTTATATTCTCATTGTATTCTCCACTCAAAACGCACGATCCTTCAACAGGACCGGGGGTTGAGAAGCCCGGACAACCTTGAAAACTGTTGCTGACCAGTTGATCCACTGTAAAACGTAACGGATTTGAACCCGGAACAAGCTTGAGCTTGGCGTAGAATTCATTTGCGCCGACAACAACGGAAGGTATGTGCACGGCGGTAGTTGTCGAATCAAATACCACGCGCTGTTGACCTTTGGCCGCCGGTATCGACTGTGCGGCAACTAACTGCAATCCATCATCGCCGAGTTGCAGCTGTGCACTGTAAAAATCGGACGATGCCCCGTTTAAAACCTCTACGACGGGCATATCGACAATACCCGTTGCCGGGTCAAATGTCGCTGTAGCGAAACTGCTTGTTGAGAACGCGCCTAGCATAACCGCCGACAGTATTGTTAAATTACAATGTTTATAGTTTGACCTTAGCATTCTTTTCTCCAATTTTATGTATGCTGTTAACCTCGGTTTGGGGACTTTACCAAGCCAATATGACAGGAGTGTTACATGGCGGCGAATGATTCACATTTTGAACACGGTCATATAGTCAACACAAAAAGGAGGTAGTGTTATGCCTATTACATTGAATCACACAATCATCCCTGCGCACGACAAAGAAAGTAGCGCACAATTCTATGCGCGTATCTTCGGATTTGAATGTATCGGCGCTTTTGCTTCGTTCCAGGTTGTTCGTGTGAACGTCACGTTATGCCTTGATTTTGCCAATCGTGACACATTCGAACCACATCACTATGCTTTCAAGGTATCCGAAGAAGAATTCGACCAGATCTTCGAACGCATCGAGGCTGAAAAAATTGCATACGGCAGCGGGCCTTTCGAACCTGACAACATGCGCATTAATCACAATTATGGTGGCAGAGGCGTCTATTTCAAAGACGAAAACGGGCATCTGCTCGAAATGTTGACGACTGATTATGAAATGGAATAGCCGCGCCGTAGCGACAAAATCAAGCAGGTTTTTTGCATTATTTCTGACGGCGTTACCGGTTTTTGCGCAAGTGCAGGAAAATCAACAGACAATCATGCTTGCCCCCGTCAATGTAACGGCCACGCGCAGCGAACGTTCGAACCTGGAAATCCCACACGCGATTTCACAGTTTGACCGCTATCCACAGCAGCATTATCAGCCCGGTGTAACAATTGATGAGTTTGCACGCAGCACACCCGGTGTTTTTTTTCAGAACCAAAGCAATTTTGCCCAGGATTTGCGCATTTCGATCCGCGGTTTTGGTGCACGTTCAGCATTCGGTGTGCGTGGCATTCAGATGTACGTTGACGGAATCCCGCAAACATTGCCCGACGGCCAGACACAGCTTGACTCGATCGATTCGTCACTGATCGACCGTATGGAAATTGTTCGCGGTCCGATGGCGTCGCTGTATGGCAATGCCTCCGGCGGCCTGATCGGCATATCGACACGCAAAGCGCCGCAGGAACGTTTTATGGCTTCACCACGGCAGGTATTCGGTCAGTACGGTTTGTTTAAATCCGAATTGTTTGCAGGAGGAAGTTACGATCAGTTTGATTACACCCTGTTCGGTTCCCACCTGCAGCAGAACGGCTGGCGCGAACACAGCAATGTGCAGAACTATTTCTCTCAAGCCAGGATGAATTTCAAAGTCGGTAACGATTCGGATCTGATGCTGATATTCCGAAAATTTTATTCGCCTGAATCCAAGGACCCGGGCGGCCTGACACTTGAACAGGCGCGTAACGACCCAAGCCGGGCGTCTTCCAGAAACATACAGTTCGATGCTGGTGAAGAAGTAAACCAGGAGCAAATGGGCATACGTTTTCGCAAAAAACCGACTGCAAATCAGGAACTGTCTGTGACAGCGCACATGCTGCACCGTGATTTTCGTAATCGTCTGCCTTTCTTTGACGGCGGTCAGGTTCGGTTTGACCGGCTGGTCGGCGGTATTGCACTGCAATATCGGCATGATCACCGATTGTTCGACCGTCCCAACCGTCTGATTATCGGCGTTGATTACGGTATCCAAAATGATGATCGTCAGCGGTTCGATAACAATGATGGCAAACGTGGCGCATTGACACTGAACCAGATTGAGCGCGTACAGAATGTGGGACCTTTTTTGCGCAATGAATGGCGCATGCATGACAAGCTTGATCTCGTTATTGGGGGACGCTGGGACTGGCTGCATTTTCAAGCCAAGGACACATATCTGTCGGATGGCGACCAGAGCGGCGACAAGACATTTTCCCAGGGCAGCGGCACCGCAGGGCTGGTATATCATCTGAATCAAAAACATCAAATTTATACCAACATTGCTACAATCTTTGAGACGCCAACATCCACAGAACTCATCAACAACCCAACCGGGCGCGGCGGGTTTAATACAGGGTTGAAACCACAGACGTCGCTCAGCCAGGAATTGGGTATGCGCGGCCTGATAAGGGGATTTCAGTACGAATCCGCATTGTTCTATATTTATTCATGGGATGAAATACTTCCGTTTGAGTTACCCGAGGCACCGGGACGCGCTTTTTTTCGCAATGCAGGCGAATCCAGCCGGCTGGGTGTGGAAACACGAGTGGCAACACCTGAATGGCACGGATTGCGCGGCGAGGCCAGTTATTCTTACTCTGATTTCAGATTTGAGAAATATACTATCGACAACGCTGATCTGAAGAACAATGCGTTTCCAGGAATACCCGAGCACCGCTGGGAAGGCCTTCTGCGTTATGCGCATCCGTTTGGATTTTACGGCCAGTTCCATGTACAGCATGTAGGAACATTTTTCGTCGACGATTCCAACTCGATCACCAACAATGCCTATACCCTGGGCCAACTACTGTTTGGCTGGGAGAAACGTTTCAGCTGGCTCGAAGGTGGTATTTTCGCAGGGATCAACAATCTGTTTGATGAACGTTATAATGCCAATACCCGTATCAATGCAGCTTTTGGACGTTATTTTGAGCCAGGGGCGCCCATTAACATATTTGGTGGTATCAGGATACGTATTACACCATTCTGACCAACTTCATGGATTGAACAATTCAGCTATTGAGACAGTCACATAACGATGATACATTGCTGTCAATACTTCAAAAACCCGAGGAGAAAAGATGACTTATCTATTTTCGTTGAATACTCATCTTTATAAAATATTTACTGGTTTAGTGTTGATCCTGCTGTGCGGCTCGCTGTTGGCGCCCACGGCAAACGCTCAACGTATTCAAACGGCATTTGATGTCAAACTGCTCGCGCGAGGACTCAATCACCCATGGGGAATGGCTTTTCTACCCGATGGCAGTATGCTGGTTACAGAACGTATTGGCCGGCTGCGTATCGTTACACCTGACGGCCGCATATCCGAACCTGTAGATAATGTACCCAGGGTCTATCACGAAAAACAGGGCGGCCTGCTCGACGTTGCACTTGATCCTGATTTTGCTGCCAATCAGTTGATATATCTGTCTTATGCCGAGCCCGTCAGTACATCCGACGGCACTATTGCCAGCACCGCAGTGGCACGGGCAGAACTGGACGGCAACAGCTTGAAAAACCTCAAAGTCATATTCCGTCAGGACCCCAAAACCCACGGTGGCCAGCATTTCGGTTCGCGCCTGGTATTTGCGCCAGACGGCAACCTGTTTATCACGCTTGGTGATCGTGGCAATCATATGGAAGAAGCGCAAAATATCGACAATCATATCGGTGTCATTATTCGCATCCGGCCAGACGGCTCTGTACCTGAAGACAATCCGTTTGTAAAAGACAGTAAGGCGAAACCGGAAATCTGGTCGTATGGTCACCGCAGCGTACAGGGCGCTGCGATACATCCCGAAACTGGCCAATTATGGATCCATGAGCATGGTCCGCGTGGCGGTGACGAAATCAACATTCCCAAGCCTGGAAAAAATTATGGCTGGCCAAACGCCAGTTATGGCATGCATTACTCAATGATACCGATCAAAGACGAGCATGCTGAACAGGGCTATGAAGAGCCGATTTATTTCTGGACACCATCGGTTGCGCCTTCCGGCATGCTGTTCTATACAGGCAGTCTGTTTCCAGGTTGGCGGAACAGTCTTTTTGTCGGCACACTTGCTGGTCAGCATCTGATACGATTGTCGGTCAGCAAAAACAGAGTACTGGGCGAAGACCAGTTGCTTAAAAATACACTACGCTATCGTGACGTGGAACAAGGCCCTGATGGCGCTATTTATCTGTTGACCGATGAAGATGACGGCAAGATTCTGAAACTGGTACCATCGCAAGAATAATTGTTTCAAACGATGCAAGCCGCATATTCTGAAGCGGCGGAGCGTAACAAGTGGCCAATTCTGGAAAAACTGCATACATTGCTGGCCTCTAGTAAATCCGTGTTGGAAGTCGGCAGCGGTACCGGTCAGCATGCGGTTTACTTCGCATCCGCCCTCCCTTATCTGATCTGGCAACCTTCCGAGCTGCCAGACAAATTACCTATGCTGTCAAACCGCTGCCTGCATCACCCGGCAGAAAATCTGGTCAGACCCATTGCGCTGGATATCGATAACGATCATAACTGGATTGCTATTCAGGCTGACGCTGTATTTACTGCCAATACCCTGCATATCATCCACTGGCCACAGGTTTGCAAACTATTTATACGGGTAGGCAGGCTGCTGCCTGCAAATGGTTTATTCTGCACCTACGGCCCGTTCAATACAGACGGTCGCTACACCAGCGAAAGTAATGCACAATTTGACAATTGGCTGAAAAACCGTGACGTCAACAGCGGAATTCGCGATATTTATGACTTGCAGTACTCGGCTGAACAGAATAGTCTAAGATTACAGGAAAACTTTGAAATGCCGGCCAATAATCGCTTGCTTGCCTGGCGCAAGTTGGCAAACGAAGCGGTTAAACCGACACTGTAATACCTTTCTATTCAAAGATTTCTGCTGTAAGGCGTTGTCACATGTATCGGCAAGCCGGTATGGTCGCTACAAAAAACATACCTCGGCACAGACAGCGAATGACACCCGGAAGATATTGATTCCGTATATTCAAATTTGTTCTCTTCAAATCAGAGAACCAATGCTGATATGTTCAACCGTTCACCCGGCACAATTTTGCCAGAACTAGCTGGTACACTAAAATTTTTGCTGCCAGTAACGCGGACGCAACTGCCGCCAGCTACCAACGAAAAACCCTTTTTGTTCGAAACGGATTAATATCGCACCGTGCCGGTCGCTACGCAACTGCATACTCCCTTGCGCACGGTAGCGCTCTAAAATATCATCTCTTGGATGACCAAAACGATTACGATAACCAACAGTAAAAATGGTAACCGCCGGATTGACCTGATTCACAAAGGCCACGCTTGAGGAAGTCAGGCTGCCGTGATGCGGCGCTATCAGAACTGTCGATGGTAATTTGCCATCGTTAGCGTCAATCAGTTTTTGTTCAGCTGCGCGGCCGATATCGGCCGGTATGAGTATACTGCCGGTCGCAGTCGTTATTTTCAGCACACAACTGCTTTCATTGGTCTTCCGGGCTGGATCGGTATAAATATCGTGATCCGGATACAAAATTTCGAAAGCGACACCGTCCCAATTCCAGAACTCCCCGCGGACACACAACGCACTATCACTGGCTGCCTGAGAAACCGGATGATTGGTATCCATTGACGAATACAACATTTTGACATCCAGAGTATTAAGTACCGATAACGCGCCGCCACTATGGTCAGAATCGGCGTGCGATATTATCATGCGATCCAGAATACCGATTCCCTGTGCGCGCAGAAACGGTATCACGGTACGGTCGCCACTGTCACTCACAGCATATGCCGGACCGCTGTCAAACAGCAGCGTATGGTGCTGTGTTTGTGCCACTACCGCCAGCCCCTGTCCGACATCGAGAACCGTCAACCAGAGCGCGCCCTCCGATGGTCTTGGCGGCAGCACCAGAAACAGTGGCAGCAATGCGACCACGCCGAGCCAGCGTCCCGGAAATCCCGTAAAGAAGTGCAATCCCAGACTGCCAGGCAGCAGCAGCCAGATGATACCCAGTACAGCAACAGCTATCGTCCACATGGGCGGGACATGTTGTTGCCAGACCGGCTGCGATAATTCATTCAGGCCCTGAAGAAACACCATCACGATACTTAAAATACCGTGCGCCAATGGCAACATAAATTCAAACGGAGGCAGAAGGGACAGAAGCGTAAGCGGCACGACACACAGGCTGACCAGCGGAATTGCCACCGCATTGGCGACAGGTGATACTATCGATACCTGCTGAAACAATGCCAACAGCAATGGAACCAGCCCCAAGGTTATCGCCCATTGTACGCGCACCCAGCTGACAAACCAATGCGTGGAGCCAATACGCCCTGCCGTTACCAACATGATAATCCCGATTGCACCAAATGACAGCCAGAATCCGGCCGACAACACCGCCCAGGGATCAATAACAACAACCAGCAGTAGCGCCCAAGCCAATACCATCGCAGGGGCTGCCATACGACCGTACCAGATTACTGCAGCCATCACTGCCAACATAAAAAATGCGCGTTGCGCAGGAATCGCAAAACCAGAGAGCACTGCATATATACACGCAGCTATCAATCCTGCCGCAACAGCCGCCCGATGCGCAGGCAAGTACGATAACAAGCGCGCACTTTGTCGCCACAACCTTGAAACCAGAAAATAAACCATGCTGGCAACAAGCGTAATGTGCAATCCGGATATAGCCATTAAATGATTGGTTCCGGTACGCGTAAAAACCTGCCACTGATCGGTGGGTATTGCACGCTGATCCCCGGTTGCCAGAGTCATTAGAATGCCTGCATAGCGTTGACCGTCAAGTACTGCATCAAACCGTTGCTGAATTTGTTGACGCCAGGCTTCAACCCAATATGCCGGTTTATTTACCCGTGCCGCTAACAATGAGTTGTCCGATGCTGAACGAACATAGCCCACAGCACGAATGTTACGTTCCAGTGCCCAGGCTTCATAATCAAAACCATGGGGATTGGCGTGACTGTGTGGCCGCTTGAGACGCACCGTTATCTGCCAGCGCTCACCGGCATGTAAAACCGGTAAACTATGACGTATTTCATTCTGCTTGCGCTCCAGGTACCAGGCCAGTGATACGCGCTGAG
The DNA here is from genome assembly GCF_900110145.1 of Nitrosomonas marina. GTDB lineage: Bacteria > Pseudomonadota > Gammaproteobacteria > Burkholderiales > Nitrosomonadaceae > Nitrosomonas > Nitrosomonas marina. Next base: position 75,715 of record NZ_FOCP01000008.1, read on the forward strand.
GAACATGCGCATCAGGCGTCCGCACCTGCTCGACTTCGAATTGAAATCGAACGCTGTTACTACTGTATTGCGGCAGACTCGAAATCACACCGACTACCTGAATATCTTGACCTTCCCACGCTTTAGGCAGCGTATCAGCCAACCGCCAGTGCGCCATAGCGGCTGCCCAGAAATAACCAGCACCAAACAGAAGCAATAAAAACAAAATTCGGCTGACTGTTTGCAAAATGGTTTTCTGGTTTCGCCAGCAAAACACACAAGCTGTCAGTAACAGCGGCAGCACCAAAGCTTCATACGTTCCAGGTAATTCAGCTTGCCATTGCAGCAGGCTGACACCTGTGACAAATAACAGAATACCAAGCCGTATCGGCACTGGCTGAGTACTTGTTACAGCTGTTAGCTAGAAATAAGCGACTTGTGCTGCACGTCGTTATTCGCTTGGGACTGGGACCGGGAACGAATTCTGGAATGTATATCGACTGGAATGCGATTTAGCCCAAAACTGCCGCTAAAGTGTTCAAAGTTACCAGCAATCTGTTCACCGCATTGTGAACAGCACCCATGTTCGTTTAGGTGATAATGTTCAATCTCATACCAGTCACGTACAATTATTTCGCTGCCACAAGATGGACAAAACGTCGTATCGCCCTCACGGTAATGCACGTTTCCTGTATAAACATAGTGTAAACCTGCATCAAGTGCAATCTGACGCGCCTGAATCAATGTTGAAACCGGCGTGGATGGAGTCGCAGTCATTTTATAATCCGGGTGAAACGCACTGAAGTGCAAGGGCACATCACTGCCAAGCTCCCTGACTATCCAGGTACACATGGCCTCGACTTCGCTCGCCGAGTCGTTTAGTTTGGGTATCAATAATGTTGTCAGCTCAAACCAGACTTCAGTTTCTTGTTTCAGATATTTTAAGGTATCAAGCACAGGCTGCAGATGTGCGCCAGTCTGTTTGACATAAAATTCTTCGGTAAACGCTTTCAGGTCGATATTCGCAGCATCCATTCTGGCAAAAAATTCGCGACGAGGGTCCGCATGGATATAACCCGCCGTTACTGCAACCGCTTTAATTCCTTTTGCATGACAGGCATCCGCCACATCCATCGCATATTCCGCAAAAATCACTGGATCGTTGTAAGTAAATGCGATGCTTTTACAGCCAAGCGCAGCTGCCACATCAGCAATTTCCTCCGGAGCTGCCTGAGCTGCAAGCTTGTCAAAACTGCGCGATTTGGAGATATCCCAGTTCTGACAGAATTTACATGCCAGATTGCACCCCGCTGTGCCGAATGACAGTACACTGCTGCCCGGATAAAAATGATTAAGTGGTTTTTTTTCTATTGGGTCTATACAAAAACCTGAGGATCGTCCATAAGTAGTCAGCACCATGGCGTTTCCACTCCGGCCCCGTACAAAACACGCACCACGCTGACCTTCGTGCAATTTACAGTCACGCGGACACAAATCACACTGTATACGGCCATCTTCCAGAAAATGCCAGTATTTTGCCGGATATCGTGCTTCGGCATTAATCGGTTCATCCATCGCTTCTTTCCTCTACAAAATCTGTTTCGCGCCATTTTTGAACGGTATACCGCGATAAACAGATCGTATCATCCCAAAAATCGGCATCTATTCCAGCTTTGAGTTTTAACTGTGCCAGAAATTCACCCGGTTGCAGCAGATTTTCCCAGACTTGCGGTAAAAAAGTGCTTCGATGTGCGCCGAAAGACAGCATTACACCGTCAATACCGGGGCGCAATTGCGATAAAGCATCTTTTTCGCTGTAAAACGAGAGTGGATGTAATTCAGACAGCAACGAAACTTCCACGATGATTGATGCAAATTCACATGTTGTCACAGGTAAAAACCGGTTGTCATAGAACGCGGCTGCAACGGCATTACTGCGTACATTCTCAAATAGTGGCTGGCAGGCCTGCAAAGAGCCGATACAACCACGCAAACGTTGTTGTTGCGTCAATGTAATGAAAGTCGCGCCTGGTTCCATCAACCATTCAGCCGTTGTGTCAAAAACAACAGTATCCGTGGTGTCAATCTGCAGCGCATTTGAAATTGCTGCACGAGCTAATGACAGCAGCACCTGACCCTGATCGCTATGATTTGAATTCGAATACATTCTGTTCAGTTTTCCGTCAATTTTAACAAAACGCAATCGCCGCATAACCTACTACCTGCTCACGTGAACCGGCAGTATCACCCGAATTACGCAAATCAAGCAGATGTGGTTTTAAATGGCGCCTACGGGCAACCGCAATCAAGCCATTCACAGGCGTAGCACCACAGGCCTGCTCATGTGAGATCGGTTGCCTCAGTTGTAAAATCGATTGTACGGTCGTTTTATCCACTTTTTGCGCCACTGGATACGGTAAATAGTGCGAAAGATCCGAACTGACTATGATCAACGTCTCGTCGTTATCCCAAACTTTATCAAGCACTTCGGCAACATCTTCAGCGGAAGCCACTCCAACGGCAAGAGGCAGTAATTTAAACTCTTTAAGCACTTGTTGCAGAAATGGTAATTGCACTTCAAGCGAGTGCTCAAGCAAATGCGCATCGGTACTGATGATCACCTGTGAAAAATCCGAAATGGCCCGGACCGATTCAGTATCTACTTGTACGGACCCTAATGGCGTATCAAAGCACGCTACCCCGGGTAATGCCAGGCCATGCAACACTACACGGTGGGATGGACCCAGCAACACAACACGTTTAATCGATTCAGCCACGGCAAGTAATGTTCGGTAAGCTGTTGCTGCAATTGCTCCAGAATAGACATAGCCAGCGTGCGGCACAATCAATGCTTTTGGTGTCAGATCATATTGCCGGGCGCTGTCTATCAATACCCGTATATCCTGAGATAACCTGTGCGCATCATCTGGGTAAAAAAGGCCGGCCACAGCTGGCTTGCGAATTGGGTTAGAGCGTATACTTGTCATATAGCAACTTATCAATCTAACATAATTACTACATAAGGGTTCATCGGACAGAATCAAGTAAGCCAGCTACCAGGATAATTCTGGTATCACCTGCTTCTGGTCATAACGCTTTGGTATGCGACCGTTTATCCTGATGCCTCAAGTACAATCCATAACGTGCCAGTGCTGATTCAAAATGCACAAATTCACCGGCGGTTTGCTTATTTTCCTTCCATAATCTCTGTAACCGGGTTACGGCTTCTAAATCAGCATTAGCATCAGCAGACAAATATCCAAGTTTCCTTGCTGCACGCAAGGCCAATGGCGACAAAGGTGGCATGGCTTTGCACCAGCGCCCGCGCAACTCACGTAAAAAAATTTGCGATGTAACCTTACCGATACCCTTTCCCAGTGCCATGATACGTTCTTCAAGATTCCGCGGGCCTGTTGCCAACTGATGTAATCGATTTAAATCACCGGCATATTCATTTAGTAACGTAAAGTTAACGGACAGTAATTTTGTTGCTGTTTTAAAGTCGTAACGACCGTATCCGCCTTTGTCCAACAGGTCAACCAAACCATCCCAGCCTGTAGCAAGCACGCTTACGGGGGACGTAACCTGATGACTGTTAAACACCTGCCATGTGTTTGTAGCTATTTTCTCGGATATACGCGCTCCATATAAAAGGGCGGCAAGAAACCATTTGTATATTTCACTGGAATCAAGATCGTCGAGAACGATGCCCAGTACAAATGCATAACTGCCGCCCTGCTCTGCCACAAAATCATCGGGATTCCTGGTGTAATGTCGCTCAGTTTGCATACTTGCAATACTAAGTCTGTTTGCAGCACCGGGCAACCGCCGGTTATTCCTGTATGGCTAAATGGGTTATACCCGCCGATAAATCGGCATTTCTGGCATCCTTTCCTTTCAGTTTGATTTGTAGACGCAATTCATTCATGGAATCGGCATTTCTTAAAGCATCTTCATAACTGATCAAACCATTTTCAAATAACTCAAACAGCGCCATATCAAATGTCTGCATTCCCAGTTCGCGTGATTTCTTCATTATCTCCTTGATTTCATGCACATCACCTTTAAAAATCAGATCAGAAATCAATGGGGAATTTAACATGATTTCAATGGCAGCCGCTCGCCCTTTTCCATCTTTATTAGGAATCAGGCGCTGGGCAACCAGACCACGCAGGTTGAGCGACAAGTCCATCAGTAACTGCGCCCGGCGCTCTTCAGGAAAAAAGTTAATAATTCGATCAAGCGCCTGGTTGGCGCTGTTAGCATGCAACGTACCCATACATAAATGACCTGTTTCAGCAAATGCTATCGCATGTTCCATGGTTTCCTGATCACGAATCTCACCGATTAAGATAACATCCGGCGCCTGTCGCAGTGTATTTTTCAGAGCCGCCTCCCAGGATTCGGTGTCAACACCGACTTCACGTTGCGTGATCACACAGTTAATATGTTCGTGGACATATTCCACCGGGTCTTCAATAGTTATAATGTGTCCATAAGTGTTTTTGTTACGGTGACCGATTAATGCCGCCATCGATGTGGACTTACCAGAACCGGTACCACCGACAAAAATTACCAGGCCTCTTTTACTCATCACCACTTCCTTGAGCACAGGCGGTAACCCCAGTTCGTCGAAGTCGGGAATTTTTGTTGTAATCGTACGTAATACCAACCCCACTCTTTGCTGCTGAACAAACGTATTAACACGGAAACGTCCGATACCAGCGGGATTGATAGCAAAGTTGCATTCCTTGGTCTGTTCAAACTCAGCTGACTGTTTATCATTCATAATAGCGTGCGCAAGCGCCTCAGTATGCTGTGTTGTAAGTGGTTGTTGTGAGACTGGTGTCATTTTTCCATCAACCTTTATCGCAGGTGGAAAACCCGCAGTGATGAACAAATCCGATGCTTTTTTACTGAGCATCAAACGCAACAGATCATGCATAAATTTTGTAGCTTGTGCTTTGTCCATTTTTATTCCTGAATTTCCGGATTTATCTGAAATTATCTTTATTTGCTGCCTTGATGCGCGCTTCTGCCATTGTCACGACATTGCGTCTGACCAGGTCGGTCAGATTTTGGTCCAGTGTTTGCATCCCCACACTCTGCCCGGTCTGTATTGCTGAATACATTTGTGCAACCTTAGCTTCGCGAATAAGGTTGCGAATTGCGGGAGTACCAATCATGATTTCATGAGCGGCCACACGCCCGTTACCGTCCTTAGTTTTAAGTAATGTCTGGGATATCACTGCTCTTAACGACTCTGACAACATGGCACGGATCATATCTTTTTCTTCTGCCGGAAACACATCAATAATACGGTCAATGGTTTTTGCAGCAGAACTGGTATGGAGCGTACCGAAAACCAAATGACCAGTCTCGGCTGCAGTCATGGCCAGTCGTATTGTTTCCAGATCGCGCAACTCACCCACCAAAATAATATCCGGATCCTCACGCAAGGCGGAACGCAATGCATTCTCGAAACTGTGTGTGTCGCGCCCGACTTCACGCTGATTAATCAGGCATTTTTTGCTCTCATGAACAAACTCTATGGGATCTTCAAGGGTCAAAATGTGTCCGAAATCACTTTCGTTAATATGATTTATCATCGCTGCCAGCGTCGTCGATTTACCTGAACCTGTAGGTCCGGTAACAAGTACGACACCTCGGGGCTGCTGTGCAATTTCTGTAAAGATCTTGGGGGCATTCAACTCATCAAGCGTTAGCACCTTGGATGGAATAGTCCGCATAACTGCCGCAGCACCGCGCTGAGTATTAAATGCGTTTACACGAAAACGGGCAAGATTGGGTACTTCAAATGAAAAATCACACTCGAGATTTTCTTCGTAATATTTACGCTGAGCGTCATTCATAATGTCGTACACCATGCTATGAACTTCTTTGTGCTCCATCTCTGGCAAGTTGATGCGTTTGACTTCACCATGCACGCGAATCATTGGCGGCATTCCGGCGGACAAATGCAAATCAGAAGCCTTGTTTTTAACTACAAATGCGAGCAATTCCACTATGTTCATACATATCCCTCAGAAAATTTCAGATAATGCTTGAGTTTTCATATATCTGGCTCAGCCAGATCACGGCCGGTCAAGACAGGTTTGTTTTTCTTATGTACGGACAAAACACACAGAAATTAAGTATTCATCGACAATTGCCGGGCAAACTTATGTAATCAGGTATGCATAGCCTTTCAATTTCAGCGCGGCAGTCTGTACACTTTTCTGCCTGATCACGGCTGATTCATATTAGAATGTCAGGTTTTTCCTGAACGATAAAATTAGAAATACCATGCATCCAATGTTGAATATTGCGATCAAAGCCGCACGACGAGCTGGCGATATCATTAACCAGGCTTCTAGAAACCTGGATTTATTGAATATTTCCAAAAAATCCCGCAGCGATTATGTCAGTGAGGTCGATGGTGCCGCTGAAGAGGCCATCATTAAAATACTACATGACGCGTATCCGAATCATGCCATTCTTGCTGAGGAAAGCGGGGTACGTGGGGATATGGCTCAAGCCGAATACCAGTGGATCATAGATCCACTGGACGGCACCACAAATTTTCTGCACGGTTTACCTCAGTATGCGGTTTCAATTGCATTAAAACATAAAGGTTTACTCAATAAAGCAGTGGTATATAACCCGAATAATAATGAACTGTTTACTGCCAGCAGGGGCGGCGGCGCGTATCTGAATAATCAACGTTTACGTGTCAGTAAACGTACACGCCTTGAAGACTGTTTGATCGGCACTGGCATTCCATTCAGAGATCTGACACATTTAGAAGCCTATCTAAAAATGTTTAAAGATATTATTCCACGTGTTGCGGGTATTCGCCGTCCAGGCTCGGCATCACTGGATCTGTCTTACGTGGCCGCTGGTCGTTACGATGGTTTCTGGGAAATCGGATTGGCTCCTTGGGATATGGCCGCAGGTTGTCTGTTGATACAGGAAGCCGGTGGATTAGTTGGCGATCTGGAAGGTAATGATTCCTACCTGGAAAGCGGTCAGATCCTCGCCGGCAATCCTAAAGTGTTTGCACAGCTGCTGCAGGTCATCCAGCCTCACTTGAGCCAGGCGCTGATTGATAATCATCGCAATGCGAAAAACACCAGTACTGCAGTATAAAACTGGACGCTATTTTATGCAGGGCCAGCGGAATCATTAATTCTTAACACATGTCATCAATGTATCGATAATTTTGTATCAAACAATCTCAGACGATACCAAAAGGCATTCCAGACCTGCTTGACAAGTACGAATCTCTAAAGTTATTCAGGCGGGTGTTATTCATTCGTTGAAGATTCCACTTCTGATTCTTCTATGCTATTCACTTCTGTATCGATCAACGTTCCGAGCTCCTCTAGCGGTGGAAGTTCCTCCAGGGCACGTATACCCAGATCATTCAGAAACTGTTGTGTAGTTGCAAGTAACGCCGGCTTACCGGGCACGTTCCGATGGCCGACTTGATCAACCCAGCCGCGCGCCGTCAATGTCTTCAGGATGGATGACGAGACACTGATACCCCTGATTTCTTCGATATCACCACGCGTGACCGGTTGATAATAAGCAATAATTGCCAGCGTCTCCATTACTGCACGAGAATAGCGGGGCGTTTTGGGCGGATTCAAACGATTCAGAAAAGGCTGCATTTCCGCTGTAACCTGGAACCGCCACCCACTGGCAACACGCACTAGCTCGATACCTTTGTCTGTCCAGTCTTTGCGTATCTCCTCTAGATAGCTGCTTATTTGTTTCGATTCAACCTGGCTATCGAACAGTTTTTTCAGCATGGCTGTTGACAGGGGCTCTTGCGCAGCAAGCAGTGCTGTCTCAATCACCTGCTTGATCTGTTGTGGCATCAAAGCATTCGATGCAGATACAATCGGTTTACCATCATCGGGATCAGAACGATTAAATTGAATCGGCCGATCTGACATATATAGCCCCAAGGGTTTCAGGTTGCGTTATTTCAACCAGCATTTCCTTGGCAAGCTCGAGTATTGCAAGGAAAGTCACAATTACTTCAGCAACAGTTGCTGTCGGACTGAACAAATCATAAAACGCCGTTTGTCCGCGCTGCTGCAGATCTCTGAGGACCTGACTCATATAAGCTCTTACTGAAAGCTTCTCACGGATAATTCGATGATGTCTGTTGATACGGGCTCTTGCCAGCAGTGTCAGCCAGATCTGGCGAAGATCATCGACAGAGACACCCGGCAGTTGATCGGGAACACACTCATCCATCCAGACCTGCACAGTTGAGAAATCACGACCCGCCAGGGGTAAATCATTTAAACGTATTGCCGCCAATTTAATCTGCTCATACTTCAGCAACCGTTCAACCAACTCAGCTCGTGGATCGACATCCTCTTCATCTCCGCTAACTGGAACCGGCAGCAACATACGCGATTTTATTTCGATCAACAAGGCTGTCATCAGTAGATATTCCGCTGCCAGTTCAAGCTGTTCCACCTCCATCAACTCAACATATGCCATATACTGCTGTGTTAGCTGCACCATCGGTATATCAAGAATATCAAGATTATGCTTGCGAATCAGGTAAAGCAGCAGATCGAGCGGCCCTTGAAATGTATCCAAAAACACTTTCAACGCATCAGGCGGAATATATAAATCCCTGGGAAGCTCCATCAAAGGCTCGCCGCAGATCGTTGCGATAGGCTCTGCTTCAGATTGGTTCAAGGACTCATGGATTACCGAATCCGCTGCTGAAGTCATGACTTATTACAATTTCAGGAGTAATTAAGCCCGATGGCTGAGCGAATATCACGCATCGTTTCTTCTGCAAGCTGATTTGCTTTTTCACAACCATCGGCAATAATATTGCGAACCAACACGGGATCTTCCTCGTAAATACGGGCACGTTCTCGCATGGGTTCTAGTTCAGCCAGCACTTTTTCAATCACTGGCCCTTTACAATCAAGACACCCGATTTCTGCGCTGGTACAACCATGTTGAACCCATTTGCATGTCTCGTCATCCGAATAAATCAAGTGAAACTGCCAGACCGGGCAAACTGCCGGATTACCAGGATCAGACCGCCGCACACGCGCCGGATCGGTTGGCATGGTACGAATTTTTTTTCGTATACTTTCAGGATCTTCTCGCAGACTAATCGTATTGTTATACGATTTGGACATTTTCTGACCATCTAGTCCAGGCATACGCGAAGCTTTTGTCAACAGTGTCTCGGGCTCGCATAGAATCATTTTTCCACCGCCTTCGAGATACCCAAACAAGCGTTCTTTGTCCCCCATACTCAGATTCTGCTGGGTATTCAGCAATGATTTGCCCTCTTCCAGAGCACTTTCGATACCTTGTTCCTGGTACCGGTTGCGCAGCTCTCTATACAACTTTGATTTTTTAGATCCCAGCTTTTTGATAGCTGCCTCTGCTTTTTCTTCAAAACCTGATTGCTTGCCATAAAGATGATTGAACCGGCGGCAAATTTCTCGAGTAAACTCAATGTGAGGCGCCTGATCTTCGCCAACCGGCACACGATTTGCGCGATAAATCAGAATATCCGCACTTTGCAGCAATGGGTAACCGAGAAAGCCATAAGTGCTCAGGTCCTTTTCAGTCAATTTCTCCTGCTGATCCTTGTAGGTGGGCACGCGTTCAAGCCAGCCCAGTGGCGTCATCATTGACAGTAATAGAAACAATTCAGCATGTGCCGGCACTTTTGATTGAATGAACAAAACTGCTTTGGATGGATCAATACCAGCTGCGAGCCAGTCAATCACCATATCAGTAGCATTCTTCTCAATAATTTCTGGAGAATCGTAATGAGTCGTCAACGCGTGCCAGTCGGCCACGAAAAACAGGCACTCATACTTTTGCTGCAATTCAACCCAGTTTTTTAATACACCATGATAATGCCCCAAATGCAAATTACCTGTTGGACGCATCCCCGATAAAACACGATCAGCAAACATATGTTATGTCCTAATTTCAGATAGTATGAATCTTCGGTTCATTAAATAAATGGAAAGTTTCTGGACACTGAAAAAATCGATTAAACGTAGAGTCCAAAAAAAGAAACCATCATTAACTTGATGAGTGTTATTAACGGCCAGACAATTAAGCCAAGAATTCCACTGATCAATAAAACCAGCAAAATCATAAAGCCGTAAGGTTCGATTTTAGCGAAGTGACTGGCAATTTGATGAGGAAGCAGGCTCATAGCCATACGTCCACCATCAAGTGGTGGCAGCGGTAACAGATTTAACACCATCAATATCACATTGATTTCAATACCCGCCCTGCCCATTAATAACAGGGGACCGGTAAAATCACTGACAGGCAGAATGATGGCAAGCTTTATGATCAGTGCCCAAAAAACAGCCATCATCAGATTGGCCCCTGGTCCGGCAACCGCAACCCATAACATGTCCTGTTTGGGCTTGCGCAGGTTGGCGAAGTTGACAGGTACCGGTTTGGCCCAGCCAAATAGAAAACCTGCTCCCATGGTTAATTTACTGACAATAAACAGTGTTGCTGGCACCAGAATCGTGCCGACCGGATCTATATGCTTTACCGGATTAAGACTGATTCTACCCTGGTTGAATGCAGTAAAATCGCCGAAATACCTGGCTACATAACCGTGTGCAGCCTCATGCATGGTAATGGCAAATATAACCGGTAAAGCGTATATGGCAATTCCCTGTACAATGCCATCAAGATCCATGTTCTATTCCGAAAGGATCAAGGCTGCCTTTACCCGCCCTGACAAGCATCGGCACATCATCTGTCAGGTCAATAACAGTGGTCATCTCCAGACCACAGGATCCGGCATCCATCACCAGATCGATTTGTTGCTCCAGACGCTGTCTGATAGATTCTGCATCATTCATAGGCAATTCGTCGCCTGGCAGCACCAATGTTGAACTTAACAAAGGTTCACCCATTTCCTCCAGCAATGCCAGGGCGACTGGATGATCTGGAATGCGCAAACCAATAGTATAACGCTTGGGGTGCTGGAGGCGGCGCGGGATTTCCTTACTGGCCAGCAAAATAAATGTGTAGCTGCCGGGTGTATTGGCCTTCAGTAAACGGTACTGGGCATTATCTACCCTGGCGTACAACGAAATTTCTGCCAGATTCCGGCATACCAGCGTAAAGTGATGCTTTTCATCCACCTGACGAATCGTCCGTATCCGTGACATTGCGTTTTTATCACCGATCTGGCAACCCAGTGCATAACAAGAATCCGTTGGATAAACAATAACACCACCATTACGCACGATATTCACGGCCTGCTTGATCAATCGTAAGTGTGGGTTTTCTGTATGAATCGTGAAAAATTGAGCCATAGCGAGTGATTATACCAAATGATTGTCAGTCAATTAATATGTGAACTGTCGTTTGGATGTTGCGCAAGCATGCTGCCTGATACATCATTTTAGCAGTACGCCCGTTGTTTAAAATGCATTCCAGTCATGCCATACCGGTACGCATCCGGATGGCAGTTCCGGCAAACGGCCTAAATCAAAAAAACTTTCGCCCGGTCCATGAAAATCGGACCCGCATGATATCAGCAAATTTCTGCGTTTTGCATGTGCTGCAAAAATCTCCACTTGTTGAGGAGTATGGCTGGCGCTGATCACTTCGATAGCGGAGCCGCCCAGAGCTGAAAACTCATCGAGCAAATCATTTAACACATTCTTTCCTAAATTATATCGGGCCGGGTGTGCGATTACGGCATTGCCGCCACTTCCGGTTATCCACGCAATTGTCTGGCTGAGTGCGGCCCATTCATGATGGGCATAACCTGGTTTCCCCTTGACCAGATATTTCTTGAATACCGATTTCATATCCTTGGCGTATCCCTTCTCGACCAAAAAACGTCCAAAATGTGTCCGACCGATCAGGCCACGCTCACCAACAAAGGCATAGGCACCTTCGAGACTGCCGGTAATACCGGCTTTCTCCAGTTCGGCAGCAATGTTTTGAGCCCGTTGCGTGCGGCCGGAACGAATGGCGGCCAGACCCTCATAAAGCGGTTGATATTCTGGATCAACATTCAGTCCCAGAATATGTATGGTCCGGCCACGCCAGCTGACAGAGATTTCCACACCATTTATAAATGTGATATTTTTTTCCGCTGCAGCACAACGGGCTTCGTCTAATCCGGCAACATCATCATGGTCCGTCAGCGCCAGCATCTTTACGCCACGCTGAGCAGCCCGGTCAACAAGTTGGGCAGGTGTCAGAACGCCATCAGAAACATTTGAATGACTGTGCAAATCAATATCGAGCATGTTGAATTTTATATAGTGCAGTAATAGGACAGGAGGTGTAATTCAATTCGTATCAACAATCAGCATCAGCAGGACTTAACAAACGACCAGTAATCTGACAGCTGACAGCTAACATCTGTTAAATTAACTATATTATATCAAATTCGTTATAAAGGATTCCGAATGCTCACTAATTTATGGCATCACATTTCGGCAGCGCCGCATCGCAGTCTTTTTTTAGCAGGCGCACTACAAGGTATTTTTACCCTGATATGGTGGGTATACGACCTGGCGGGAAGATATGCAATATTTGGTGCAAGTACAGCCTGGAGCATCACGCCAACCTGGGCACACGCATTTTTGATGATTTATTGTTTTTTTCCGTTTTTTATTTTTGGTTTTCTGTTCACAACTTATCCGAACTGGATGAACGGAAAAAAAATCACCAAACACGTCTACATGACGACATGCATGCTTATGATTGCTGGTGTCGCATTGTTTTATACAGGGCTTTTCCATGAAAAATGGATTAGCATAGCAGGCGTTGCCGTTATTCTGGGTGGATTTATCAATGCATTCAGATCATTGCAGAACATTCTTATTCAGGCTAAAGATCAAGACAGGCGCCATGCTGCTGTAACCAGCATCGCCTTATTGATGGGTTGTCTGGGTATTGCAGCTTATCTGTTGTGGTTACTTACTGACAGTCTGTTTTTCCTGGATTTTTCACGCCAGGCAGGCATCTGGTTTTTTTTGATGCCGATTTTGCTGGCCGTTTCGCACCGTATGATTCCATTTTTTTCCAGCCGGGTGCTGGATAATTATGTTGTCTTCAAACCGTACTGGGTACTCTGGATCATGCTGACGTGCACTATCATGCATGGTCTGTTGCAACTGGCGGGCATGATCCAGTACCTGTGGCTGGCAGACCTGCCCCTGGCAACCTGCGCCCTGTTCTTGTCCATCCGCTGGGGATTGCTGCGCAGCTTTCAGATCGGCCTGCTGGCTGTGTTGCACATTGCTTTTGCCTGGCTCAGTATTTCAATGCTGCTGTTTGGTCTGCAAAGTTTTATCTTCATGCAGAACAATGCCAGCACGTGGCACTTGGGAATGGCACCGCTGCACGCCTTGGCTATAGGCTATTTTGCCAGCATGGTACTGGGCATGGCATCACGTGTCACAATCGGACACTCAGGCCGGCCCTTGGTACTGGATCATTTTACATGGCAACTGTTCATAGGTTTTCAGGCAACCGCAGTGGTCAGAATACTGCCAGAACTGATTCCTCCAGTATCCCAGTTTGCACCGATACTGTATCTGATTGCGGGGCTGATATGGTTAACATGCTTCAGTTTATGGGCCATTCGCTACATACCGATTTACTGGCGCCCGCGTATCGACGGCAAACCCGGTTAACAACTTACATGTTATCACCAGCAAATGTCTGGCCGGCAACCTTGACAAGCATAAACTGCTTCGATAGTCTCGCTTCCAAAACGAATCCAGCATTCAAAAAATAACCGAATCGGCTATCATTGATGCTGGCGTTTATGTCAGAATGATGCATAATTCCGATCATAATAATTATTACAAGTAGATATTGTGAAACGCGTTACGTTACAAAGGAGATAAAACGATGGAACTCAAAGGATCCAAAACCGAAAGTAATCTAAAAGCAGCCTTTGCTGGAGAATCTCAGGCAAATCGCCGCTATTTGTATTTTGCCGCCAAGGCCGATGTCGAGGGACAAAATGATGTCGCAACAGTATTTCGTTCAACTGCCGAGGGTGAGACGGGACACGCTCATGGTCACCTGGAATATCTGGAATCATGCGGTGATCCGGCTACTGGTCTGGTTTTCGGCGCGACACGTGATAACCTGAAAACTGCTATTGCCGGAGAGACCCATGAATATACCGACATGTATCCTGGAATGGCAAAAACTGCACGTGATGAAGGTTTTGATGAAATCGCCGACTGGTTTGAAACGCTGGCAAAAGCCGAACGCTCGCACGCCAATCGCTTCCAGCGCGCACTCGACAGTCTGACCGATTAATCTGTAAAACAGATTGTATTGCTGTAAAGGCAAGTTTTCCTGTAATACACAGCGGATGGAAATAATCACCTCAGGCGAATAATTTCATCCGCCCGGTAATACATTCTGTTTTTTATATCGATTACACTATGGCTACTCGCGAAGGCAGTCTGGAAGCACCCACACGCTATCCGATTGATTGGAAAAAAATTGAGTTCTACAATGAAGAGAGTCTTCAGAATGAAATGGAGCGCATCTTTGACATCTGTCATGGATGTCGGCGCTGTGTCAATCTGTGCACTGCATTTCCGCGTTTATTCGATTTGATTGACGAAGGCACCACCGGTGAACTTGATGGCGTAGAAAAAAGCAAATTCTGGGAAGTTGTTGACCGCTGTTTCTTGTGCGACATGTGTTTCATGACCAAATGCCCCTATGTACCGCCACATGAATGGAATGTAGATTTCCCGCATTTAATGCTTCGCAGCAAGGCTGTTCAATTCAAAAACAAAGGCGCCGGCTTCCGTGACCGATTGTTATCAAACACAGACCAGGTCGGAAAAATTGCTGCGACACCGGGAATTGCTCAGAGCATCAATACACTGAATAAATCATCAGCAGTGCGCAAATTAATGGACACCACTCTGGGGATACATGCCGACCGTGTTCTACCTGAATATACCGCCAAAAAATTCCGCTCAAATGCTCGAACCGATAATCGCTTCACGGTCAAAGACGGTGAGCGCACACATGGCAAAGTAGCTATCTACGCCACCTGTTATGTCAATTATAATGAACCCGGTATTGGGCATGATTTGCTGAAAATACTGGAGCATAACGAAATTCCAACGATACTGGTGTCAAAAGAATCGTGTTGCGGCATGCCAAAACTGGAACTTGGTGATCTGGAGTCGGTAGAAACACTGAAAAACGAGAATATTCCGCAATTGTTGAAACTGGCCCAGGATGGATTCGCCATTCTATCTGCAATACCGTCCTGCATCCTGATGTACAAGCAGGAATTGCCGCTGTTATTTCCGGATGACGAAGCCGTTCATACCGTAGCTGCCGCCATGTTTGATCCGTTCGAATATTTCGTGTTAAGAAATCAGGATGAACTGTTGAAAACAGACTTTAAAACACCGCTGGGTAAGGTTGCCTATCATATACCCTGCCACCAGCGGGTACAAAATATCGGCAAAAAAACACGCGATGTTTTACAACTGATTCCCGGCACCGAGATCAATGTTGTTGAGCGCTGTTCCGGCCATGACGGCACCTGGGGCGTCAAAAGCGAGCATTTTACTGATTCGATGAAAATCGGACGCCCGGTTTTTCGCCAAATGGCCACCAATCAACCGGATTACATCAGCTCGGACTGTCCGATTGCTGCGCGACACATTGAGCAGGGTATGGGATCCGAAAATTCAGCAAAAAAACTTCACCCGCTTTCTCTACTGCGTATAGCCTATGAAGGCTATCCTGAAGACAACCAGCAATCCGATTTATCCAATCAATCAGTCAACTCTAAGACCGACTAGATGAAATGAAAAAAATTACCCGTGACAGTTTGTTAACACTGGAAGATTACGCCAAAGTACGAAATCAGAAACGCAGCGAAGTCATGGCGCACAAAAAAACGCGAAAAGTGCAGCTTGGCAGTCATATTACCCTGATATTTGAAGACGATATCACTATCCGTTACCAAATACAGGAAATGTTGCTCGTTGAACGTATTTTTCAGGATAACGAAATCATTCATGAACTTGACACCTATCTTCCGTTAATACCAGACGGTACCAACTGGAAGGCGACCATGATGATAGAATACCCGGATCCTGCCGAACGGGCCGCCCAACTTGCAAAAATGGTCGGAATAGAAGACAAAGTCTGGGTAAGAATTGATGATTATCCGTCAGTTTACGCAATTGCAGACGAAGATCTTGACCGAGAAAATACTGAGAAAACATCATCCGTACATTTTCTCAGATTTGAGCTGTCACACGACATGATCCGCGCACTGCATCAACGCGGCAATCTATCCATAGGTGTTGATCATCCGGCATACCGGGCGGTTATAGATACCATAGACGAGCAAATCCGTACTTCGCTGACCAACGACCTTATCGACCAGTAATGAACAATCCTGGACAACCGGCAACATGGACTGTTCTGGCAATTGTTTTAATACTGCTGGTTTCCTGCGCTGCAAAAAAAGAGTTCAAAGACGAATTCGATGGTGAGAAAACATGGATTGAGCAGCTTACCCAGCTTCCAGCCTACCCAGATTTAAAAAATCTGATTGAATTTGATGCAGGGCCGACAACCGATTACAGTCATGCCATAGATCCTGATTCAATCCTTATCGGCCAGGATGGAGTGATTCGCTATACATTGGTTACTCGTTCCTCAGCAGGCGCTATGAATATCAGCTATGAAGGTATTCGCTGCATTACCAATGAAAGAAAACTGTATGCTATTGGTAGAGACGACCATACCTGGGTGGAACCCAGATTATCGGAATGGCAGTCACTTGATTTTGTCAGACAGTTTTACGCTCAACGTGAATTATCAAAAAATCTGTTTTGCCCGCACAAACAAATCGTCAGCAGCCGGGAAGAGGCGATCAGCGTATTGAAAAAAGGGATTCATCCTGACATTTATCGTTAATTCATCGAGCATTCCGCTACGTTCGCAGGTGCGTACGATTATTTGTTTTTCTGTTTCCCAAGCATGCTGCTCATCATATTTTTAAGCTTGTCGACGGCACCGCGTACGGCTGCATCCAGGTCTGCATCCTGATGAGTTACTGCAACGGGTTGCCGGTTTTCGATGCGAGCTTCTATCACGCAACGCTTATCATTGCTTCCTCCCTTTTCACTGTTTTCATCGCTGATGTGCACTTCAACGCGAGTAAGCTGTTCACTAAATCGGTCCAGTCCATGCTCAACCATGGCCATAACATGATTTGACAAAACTTCTCGGCCTTCAATGTTACGATCGGTATTAATTTGAATCTGCATGTGTTCTCCTTTAATCCTGCCTGGAAGCAATCAAAGGCGCTCCGGCAGACGAGTACGTAATTCGTCGGTTTTCATCGCAGTATAATCCTTATCTATTTCCAAAGACATCTGTGTGGTCAAGGCCGCGCTGAGATTGGCTCGCAACAACCCTAGAAACGCAGGTGCCGCAACTATGACAAACCGATCGAATTTTTTCGTTAAACGGCCCTGCTCAAGGCGATCGGCAAGCAATTTTGCAAAACGGATCTGCTCTTGTTCCTGTGGACTGACATCAACCTCCATCGCATGCCGTCCTTCGCCATGACTGTCAAAACTGCGTCCCGGGCGGTCCGAAGTCAGGTCAGACTGCTTTATCCGGGCAGCCGGGTTATCGAAAGTCTCAATTTCAGTTAAAGGCCCAATGGGTGAGTCTGCTGAAAAAAGTTTGGCGTTACCGCTATTTGCGGAAAGAATCCATATTTTTGTCATATTTAACACTCCATTGTTATTTAAATAGTTTTAACACTATTTTGAAGTTCAAAACCGGTTTACAAACACATTCCCGTCCTTTGGTTTACAGTGTACTAGCAAACGCCCTGTCTGCAATACTGTAAGGAATGTTAGAATATCTTGCAAGGCTCTTGGCCAGTAATTGTGTAGTATCAAATTTTGTAACTTGCCCGCTTCACCGTACAGCATATGCAATGATTTGCAAACCGTGGTCAATTTCAATGCTGATCTGGCTGATGCACATCTGAACCAATCATTATCAGGAGAAAGCCTCGCCGCTTTGAGCTGGTAAAGCATTATCGCCCAAATACACCGATCGCGATACAGTTAAATAATAATACGCACTGGTACACTGCGCCCGACTTCAAAGTCTTTCCCATGTCAACAAAACAGCATGATCATGCATACTTTTTCTTCAAATAACCAACGATTTTTCAACATATAATCCTGGTACAGATCACTTGAAATAAAAACAGTATGAAGAAGACCATTTTAGTAACAGGCGGATTGGGGTATATTGGCAGTCACACCGTCGTCGAACTGCAGGAAAGCAACTACAATGTGATTGTAGTTGACAATCTGTCGAATTCCATTCGGGAAGTTACAGAACGAATTACTTCCATCACCGGCCAGCCTGTCAAACTGTATATTGCCGATATTAATGATGATATATCACTTTCTGCTCTATTTAAGAAGGAAGTGATTGACGGAGTCATCCATTTTGCTGCACATAAAGCCGTTGGCGAATCTGTTCAGAAACCTTTCAAATACTACCGGAATAACATCGATGGCATGATCAGCTTACAAAGAATCATGCATCAATTTCATGTCAAGACCCTCGTATTCTCTTCCAGTTGCACCGTATACGGTGATACCGGTCATTCGCCGATCAGTGAGACTCATCCGGTAACCGAGGCCATTTCTCCCTACGGAACGACCAAATTGGTGTGCGAGCAGATTCTGAAAGACCTGTGCAGATACAGCGGCTTCAAGGGAATCATTTTACGTTATTTCAATCCTGTAGGCGCGCATCCATCCGCAAGCATCGGTGAACTGCCGCTCGGAGTGCCGGACAACCTGGTTCCGTATATCACCCAGACCGCTGCAGGAATCAGGGAGAAACTGACTGTATTCGGCAATGATTATAATACAGCTGACGGAACCAACATACGCGACTATATTCATGTAGTAGACTTGGCCAAGGCGCATGTCAAATCCCTGGACTACGCATTCAGGATGAATCAGGATTACGAGATTTTTAACCTGGGTACCGGCAAGGGACATAGTGTACTCGAAGTCATAAAAACTTTTGAGCAAGCCAGCGGAATAGCTTTACCCTACGTTATAGGCACTCGAAGAACAGGAGATGTCGAACAAATCTGGGCCGATGCAACAAAAGCGGTTCAACTACTTAAATGGACACCTCAGCATGATCTGCTCGACATGATGAAAACGGCCTGGAAATGGCAACTGGCTCTGGCCGAAAGCAACCAGAACAAATCCGCAACAGAGAATCAATAAACAATATCTCGCAAACATTCATGACATATCAATTCAGAAACCTCACGCCAAGCGACTGATACAAGCTGCACATATTCTCAAGGTAACGGTCGACCGTGAATGCAGACGTGGCAAAATTGTGAGCGGCACGTCCCATTTCTTCCAATCGAGAGTCGGCCATTGACTCAAAATCTTGCAGCAGTTCACTTAACGCTGCTACGTTACCGGTTTCAAACAGGAAACCCGTTTCACCCGGCTTGAGCATTTCCGGAATGCCGCCTATCCATGAACCAATTACAGGTTTTCCACAGGCATATGACTCGAGTATACTAATCGGCGCATTTTCATACCATTGAGACGGCAGCACGACAGCACGGGCATGTTGTATCAACGACTTCAATGTATCGCCGCTGCGATACCCAAGAAACTCGATTGTATTGCAGCCTTCCGGAACAAGTCGGTGCAATTTTTTTTCATCTGGCCCTGTTCCCGCCAGCTTTAGTTTAACCCCGGTCATTAAGGCAGCCTTAATGAGTGTATCCACGCCCTTTTCGGGCGCCAGCCGGCCAAAATACAAGAAATACTCACCTGCTTTGTATTGCGGCGCGTAGGATTGATAGTGGATAAAATTCGGAATGTAAACAAGTTTGTTTGGATGCCAGCCCCATTCGATTAATTTGGTTCGATAAAACTGGCTGGGAGTAATAATCTTGTCGAGATTCTTTTTATATAATCCGAGCAATTTATGCGCACTTGACTCGACACTAACCAGCATGCTTGCCGCCAATGAGTCGTGAATACACCGGTTCTTCACAACATGCCATAAATTTCCATCTTTACAGCGCTCACAAACACCTGTTTTATTGAGCATCTTATATGCTGGACAGGCAAGCTTCAAATCATGTGCAGTCATGACTGCTGGAATACCCGCTTCGCTGAGGACGTTCAAAACCGATGGCGACAGATGATGATAAATACAATGTGCATGCGCAATATCCGGACGTACATGCTGAATAAGTCTTTTAAGGTTTGCACTGGCTTCCCACGAATAGATCACTTTTCCAGCCATAACTATCTTTTGTAATATGCTGTAATTATTACCGAATTCTAATTCATCGACAAAATATTGCTCCCATTCCGATACTTCGTTTTTCGGGTGACGCATGGTAAAGGCCACCGTATTCCACTCAAGCTCCTGAAACAGTTTCTGGTGGTCAAAAAAAACCGCATCAGACCCGCCACGCCTGTAATTATAGGTATTCAGTGACAGTAAGGTATTTTTCAATTTGTCACCTGATGCCGCATAGGTAGGTAAAAAGATGATCCACGATTCTGTGCCATTGATAATTCTGTACCGATTTTCTGATTTTTTCAGAAGAAAACTGGTTCATCTTTTGTATCATGATTTGGATACCTGCGCATACATCATGAGGTGAATCCCCAATAAGCACACCATTTTCAGAATTGATAATCAGTTGATTTGCTGCCGTTCTGGTTCCGATAACCGGCATACCCGACATAAGGTATTCATATGTCTTGGTAGGTGGCTGTGCATCAAAATACGGTGTCAGCGGAATATAGGACAAGCCAATATTGTGCGTATCAAATAATGGTTGCAACTGATCATGCGGCACCCTGCCGGTGAATACAACAACCCCGTTGATCCCGCAACGTTCTGTTTCGGTCATCAGTTGACCAAGCTGGCCAGGTGAACCATCGCCAACAATTGTTAGAATAATTTTCCCAATCGCTTTGGTTTGCGCAAAATATTCCTGTAATCCGTAGATAACATTTTCCAGATTTCTGTTGTATAAAGTACCGACGTACAATATTCTGATGTCATTAAAGACTTTTTCAGTCGAAGAAATCGTTTCAGCACCCAGTGGCAGAATTTTAGCTGATTTTTCCAGCCCCAGCTTTTTAGACAGCCCGCCGGATATGACCGTGATGTTATTAAAAAACAAAGCTTCAATTTTCAGGACAGTATCGTAAAATTTACGCACCAGTCTGTTTTTTTCCACTGAGCCCGTTCGAATATCAAGAACCATCGGATTGTCAGGACGCAGCAATCTCAAAATCCATGACACAAATTTGAAATATTTAATAAATACAATGTCATTATTATTTCTGGTTTGATGCCAGAAAGTATTCAGAAAACGGATAAGACGGACAGGGCCGCCCTGTCGACTGACAGAAATGACTTGTATACCGTCCATGTCGATTGGAGAAAAACCCAGATCCCATCCGATATAGGTTACATGACATCTGTTCTTCAGATACTTGCAGTAATAGTATGTATCAATATGATAACCGAACTGCGCTGTAGAAATTATGACGACACGGGTCACTGGCTGATTACAATGTACAACGAGAAAGTATTATCGATAAGTTTAGCATTAGTACGCAGACTGCACATGCGACAATTTGTCACGTTTCGGAAAACACCATAACCATGTAGAATCAGGTTTGTCTCAGTTATCGATGACCGCTGTTTATTCGGATTGATAACATGGAAGCATACAGACTTGCATACTGCTGTATTGATGGCTTTTTAAAATCTGGATTGGGTAATCATTTATCCAGACATTTAATCAATACAAACGATATCAAACCAAGCTAGTTGATAGTCTCCAGGAGCCATACCAATGCGTAACAAACCTTCCAAAACGATCACAAAAGCCGTGTTTCCAATAGCTGGCCTGGGTACACGGTTTCTCCCGGCAACCAAGGCTTCACCCAAAGAAATGCTCCCTGTTGTAGATAAGCCACTGATTCAATATGCTGTGGAAGAAGCATATGCCGCGGGGATTCGGCAGATGATTTTTGTCACCGGGCGTACAAAACGGGCTATTGAAGATCATTTTGATACAGCTTACGAACTTGAGTCAGTACTGGAGTATTCACAAAAACAACAACTGCTTGAATCCGTTCGAAACGTCACCCCTGATGACATGCATTGCATGTACGTCAGGCAGAACCGGGCGATGGGTTTGGGTCACGCCATACTGTGTGCAGAAAAACTGATTGGTGATGATGACTTCGCTGTAATTCTGGCTGATGACTTTATGATCGCAAAGAAGCCGGTCATGGCGCAAATGGTTGAGCAGCATCAGTGGCTGCAAAAAAGCATTATTGCAGTGCAGCATGTCACGCGCAGCCAAACCAATCTGTATGGTATCGTCAGTGGATCAGAAGTTCATTCAGGATTACTCAGATTGAATAACATTGTTGAAAAGCCCCAACCAGACGAAGCGCCAAGTACAATGGCTGTTGTTGGCAGATATATTTTGACAGCAGCCATTCTCGAAGAATTAAAAAAACAATCACCCGGGATTGGCGGTGAGATTCAACTGACCGATGGTATAGCGAGTTTACTCAGAAAGGAACATGTTTTCTCTTATCATTTCGATGGCATGCGTTATGACTGTGGCAGCAAAATTGGTTACTTGAAAGCTGTTGTGGATATGGCGAGCAATCATCCGGAAGTCAGCGAACCGTTTAACCGATGGCTTGAAAACAAAATTCATTCTGCACAAAGCAGCACAACCGGGAAAAATGAAATTGATTACGCCGTATAAGAATTACATTTAACTGCAGCGCGTCAATTGCCAGGCCAGATTCAGTCTCATGACACCTGGTTTTTTTGATTTCTGGCTATCAGTCCCAGTTTTTCCGACAACACAGTAGCAGTAAATGGTCTGGTCAGAATGCCATCTGCACCCGCCTGTACAGCATCGAGAATATCCTTTTTCTTTACTTCAGCTGCCACCATCAACACTGGCACTTTTTTTAATTTTTCTACAGCCCGGATTTTTCGTAATACCGTCAACCCATCCATTGCAGACATGTACCAGTTCGAAATAATGAAATCAAAATCACCCGATAGTAATTTCTGTAGCGCAATCTGTCCGCCGTTCGCCTCATCCACATTAAGGAAACCCATATCTTTGAGTATAGGCTTAATCTGTATCTGCTTATTCGCAATATCATCAACAATAAGAAACTTTGTATGAATACTCAACATATCAATTTCCATGAAAAAATTTAATCTTACCGAAGAATCGATCCAGATTCGTGTGAGAAAATTCACAGATGATAACATTTCACCGAGTATGCTCCACCCGTAAAAGTTGACTTTAAGTGTCTTGACCATGCCACATCCGCTAGCATCTCTTGTACAATTGTAGGCTTATGAAAAAAATTCTTGCTACCCTGCTTATCACACTGACTGCTTATTTCATGTTCTGGCCTGTACCGATCGAACCGGTAAGCTGGAACGCACCCGGTGCGCCCGGCTATACCGGCCCTCATATATCAAATGACCGGCTTGCCGAATTGCAGCTAATTACGTTGAACGACGAAGAAGGCCCGGAACATGTCGCGATGGGCAATGATGGAAAACTGTATGCCGCGGTCGCAAGTGGAAATATCCTGCGTTTGAATCCGGACGGCACAGAGCTGGAGATTTTCGCTTACACCGGTGGCCGCGTATTGGGTTTTGATTTCGATAGAGACGGCAATCTCATTGCTGCCGACGCTATGCAAGGTATTCTTTCCATTTCGCCAAATGGAGACGTAACGATGCTGGCAGATCATGTCCACAACGACCTGATCCGATATCCCAACAGCGCGGTTGTAGCAAGTAATGGTATGATTTACATCACAGACTCCTCAGGTCGTTTCGCACCTTCCGACTGGGGTGGCACGTTTGAAGCAAGCATGCTGGATATTGTCGAACAGTCGGCTACCGGGCGCGTATTGGAATATAACCCGAAACTCAATCAAGCTCGTATTGTCGCCAGAGGATTGAGCTTCGCAAACGGCATTGCGTTGTCAAGCGACGAGCAAACCCTGTTTGTCAATGAAACCGGCCGTTATCGTGTATGGAAAATAGCAGTAAGCGCTGACAATCTCGACATCAGTCAGCAATCGCCGCTAGCAAGCATTCTTTTCGACAATCTGCCAGGATATCCTGACAATCTGATGCGCGGAGATAAAAACAGAATCTGGTTGGGTTTTGCCAAGCCACGAAATACAATGATTGATTTTATGGCTGATAAACCACTGCTGCGTAAAATTGTGCTGCGTTTACCGCGTATTTTCTGGCCCATGCCAGAAACCTATGGACATGTTATGGCATTTTCCGAGGACGGTAAAATCCTGCTTGATCTGCAGGACCCCACCGGGGCATATCCCGAAACAACGTCTGTTACCGAGACAGAAAACAGACTGTACATCCAGAGCCTGCACGCAAACAGTTTGGGCTGGTTAGCAAAAAAAGCCGTTTTAGGAAACTGAAAAAACATTAAATTTTATGTATTGACTTGCAAATCAATTTCATATTTCTCCAGAATAACTGTTCAGTCTATCCTCCGCCAGCTTCAAAAATCAGGACAGCCTGCCTCGACATTAAAACACTCGTAGGCGCCCTGTCACATCCTGTCTGGGTTTATCCAAGAAAAAAAGATACTGCATAATCTAATTCCAGATTCCCACAATCAATTCGGCAGCACGTTTCAAAAATGGAGAAATCAGTAACAATATACCGAAACCAACCGGAAAAGCGATGCTCCATGAATAAAGCCATTCTTCTATATATTCATTTGAAAAACCAAGATTGACTGCAGTAACTGTTGCTGATACGCAACCTGTCATTACTGCGGACATCATCAGGCTATAAATCAAATGGAGTAAAAGTTTTTGTTTCATGGCGATCTCAGTTTTCGATACAGGCTACTCGGAAATCATCTCGATATACAATATATGTGTAAATTGACACAAACAAAACCCATCAGACGGAATCCACATCAATCTGCTCCCCGGCATCCGGTTCGCATCCATCACTGAAAAAACCGATGGCCAGCCTGAGTCACCGCTTTTAACCGATTTGATCATATCAAATAACTATTACATATCAAGTTTGGTCTTTAAAATTCTTGTACTGCAACTCCTGCGGGCGTAGTACAAATCAGAATAATCCACTCAGTAATAACCGGCTTTACCTGACAGGAAACAGTAAACATACGCAAATTTATTTTTTTGATATGATAGGTTTACATGGTTGTTACGCAACGATGACTCATACTACCGTGCAAATCAACAGAATGTCGTTACCGGCTCACGACTTTTCAATACCTTATCATTCATGACAGACTCACTTTTACCCATACTGATTCTACTATCGACTGCAGTGTTTGCAGTCGTAATTTTCAGACTGCTCCGCCTCCCTCCAATGCTGGGATATCTTTTATCCGGCGTGCTGATCGGTCCACATGCTCTGGGCTGGATACCCGATAATGAAGAGACTCGTCATCTTGCAGAATTCGGAGTTGTTTTTCTAATGTTCAGTATCGGCCTCGAATTCAGTCTGTCCAAGCTGGTTACCATGAAACGCATCGTCTTCGGATTTGGCACTTTACAGGTTGTCATCAGCATTATTATCGTCATGGCGATCGCCTGGTTACTCAAATTAGACTGGCGCGTTGGTCTTGTCATAGGGGGCGCGCTGGCAATGTCTTCCACAGCAATCGTCATCAAAATGCTGTCCGAACGGCTAGAGTTAAATACACTGCATGGCAGACAGGTAATCGGCGTATTGCTGTTTCAGGATTTGGCGGTTATCCCACTGTTGATCGTTATCCCGGCATTGGCTACCTCATTCGAAAACGAATCCATCGAATACGGCAACGTGCTTGCAGTTGCCGCACTGAAAGCTCTGGCTGTACTGACACTCATTTTATTTTTTGGTCAGCGCCTCATGCGTCCCTGGTTTCATGTAGTTGCACAGCAGAAATCCTCGGAATTGTTTGTTTTAAATGTTTTGCTAATTACGCTTGGCCTGTCCTGGCTGACCGAACTGGCAGGTTTATCATTGGCGCTGGGTGCTTTTTTGGCAGGTATGCTGATCTCTGAAACCGAATATCGTTATCAGGTTGAAGACGACATTAAACCATTCCGCGATATCTTGCTGGGCCTGTTTTTTGTCACCATCGGCATGCTGCTAGATATTCAGGTGGTGATCGATAATTTTCTATGGGTGGCCGTGATTCTCACCGGCCTGATTATTCTAAAAATAATCCTGATTACGGGCCTGTCTCGACTGTTTGGGACACAACCCAACATAGCACTTCGCACCGGAATGAGCCTGGCACAGGGCGGCGAATTCGGTTTTGTTCTGCTGGCACAAGCCACGATGCACGGACTGATTGATAATGCCATACTGCAGCCAGTTTTGGCGGCCATGGTACTGTCAATGCTGTTCGCACCCTTCATGATCGAATACAGCGAGCGCGTCATACAGCGGCTTTATACATCCGAGTGGATGCAACGCGCAATGGAAATCACCACCATAGCCGCACAAACGATAGCGGAGCAAAATCACGTCATTATTTGTGGCTATGGAAGAAGTGGGCAGAATCTGTCTCGCATACTGGAGCAGGAATCTGTTCCCTTTATAGCGCTGGATCTCGATCCGCGCCGAATTCATGAAGCCAAAATGGCCGGAGAAGCTGTTGTGTATGGTGACGCAGCACGCAAAGAAGTATTGATAGCCGCGGGTGTACTGCGCGCAAAAGTTCTGGTCGTCAGTTATGCAGACACTGTTTCTGCACTCAAGATTTTAAACCATGTCCGTATATTGCGGCCCGAGCTAGCTGTCGTTGTACGGACGCGCGACGACTCAGACATTGATTTATTGAAAGAGGCTGGCGCCACCGAAGTGGTTGCGGAAATCCTCGAAGGCAGCTTAATGCTGGCATCTCATGCATTGATGTTCATGGATGTGACTACCGGTCGCATTTTAAGACGTATCCGTCAGACACGTGAACAGCGTTATAGTCTTTTTCGCGGTTTTTATTACGGCGTAACGGATGAAAGTGATGAAGGCCATGAGCGTTTGCTGCCCAGATTACTGACCATCACAATCACACCCGGCGCTGCTGCCGTCAGTAAAACACTCGGCGAACTTTGTCTGCTTGATTTATCAGTTGAAGTAACCGCGGTCAGAAGGCGGAATATCAGAGGTTTGCTGCCGTCGGATGAAACCCGGCTTGAAGCCGGCGATGTCGTGGTTCTCAGAGGAACGCAGGAGAATCTGGCTGCAGCGGAAATCCGTCTCATGCAGGGATAAAACGACACCAACGGTGCAGTATGCAATCGTGGCGCAAATATCACACTGAAATCCTGTGCCGCCACAAGTAACCCTACTGCCAACATGCCCTTTTTTAAGGGTTTTTTTCAATTTTATTCAGCGTACAGACATGGACAGCCTCACTGCGAAAGTGTATAGTCTGCGTTCCGCCCTTTGCTCTTTGAAACTTTGAAAAAAGGGCAGGTGTCTATGTATTAGGTTTGTAGATATTTATCATTTGCGAAAATGATACATCGACAGATAAGAAGGCGTATATAACAAGCGCAAAATTTATCATTTATGGAGGGAGATATGATTAAAGCTGTTCAAGCTGTTTTTGGACTGGGATTGTTATGTTTTGCCGCTACACAAGCTGCTGTAGCCGCAACCGACATCTCAAAATTACCGCGTGTAAAACAGGAACTGGTGGCACCACCTGCAGTTCCAAAGCACGATCAGGTAGCTAAAGGCGGACCAAAAGTCGTTGAAGTCCGTATGGAAACAAAAGAAGTACTCATGGAAGTTGCTCCTGGCGCAAATGTCTGGGCACTCACGTTTAACGGTTCTGTTCCTGGTCCACTGATCGTTGTACACGAAGGAGACTATGTTGAACTGACACTGGTTAATCCAAAAGAAAGCACACTCGCACATAATGTGGATTTTCACGCTGCGACTGGTGCACTGGGTGGCGCCGGCCTGACCCTGATTCAGCCTGGTGAAGAAGTTGTTTTACGCTGGAAAGCGGTTAAACCTGGCGTTTTCGTATATCACTGCGCACCGGGTGGAACAATGATTCCATTCCACGTTATCTCCGGTATGAATGGCGCAATTATGGTATTGCCGCGTGACGGCCTGAAAGACGCTGAAGGCAAACCATACCGCTATGACCGCGCATACTATATTGGTGAACAAGATTACTATCTGCCTAACGATGGAAAAGGTAAATTCAAAGAATTCGCATCTCCAGCTGCCGGCATGCACGAAATGCTTGAGCTGGCTAAAGGCCTGATTCCTACACACGTTGTATTTAACGGCGCAGTAGGTGCAATTACAGGCGACAATGCATTGTCAGCCAAAGTCGGCGAAAAAGTACTGTTTGTCCACTCACAGGCAAACCGTCCTTCCTATCCGCATCTGATTGGCGGTCATGCCGATCTGTACTGGGTAGGTGGTTCATTCAGCGACAAGCCTCTGACCAGCCAGGAAACATGGATTATTCCAGCTGGTACAGCAGTTGCTGCAGCCTATGAATTCCATCAGCCAGGCCTGTATGTATACCTCAGTCACAATCTG
This sequence comes from Nitrosomonas marina, assembly GCF_900110145.1. GTDB lineage: Bacteria > Pseudomonadota > Gammaproteobacteria > Burkholderiales > Nitrosomonadaceae > Nitrosomonas > Nitrosomonas marina. Next base: position 104,443 of record NZ_FOCP01000008.1, read on the forward strand.
ATTGAGGCTGTTCTGATGGGTGCTGCCTTACACATGAATGTCGAAGGTGAATGGAACGATGACTTGATGACTCAAGTCAAGGCTCCGGACAGCTTTGACGCCAAAGCAGCTATGGATCACTAAGCAATATACCCGCATTACTGTATATTGATTTAATGATTTAGCCCGAACGGCTCCTTCCGACAGGTTGGAGCCGTTTTCTATTTGCAAGTCGCAGGAAATACAATCAGTGATTCATTGCAATAAGCCAAACCAGTATCGATACCACCGAAAACAATTGATAACGGATAACGGTCGCAAACCAAAATGCAGGTTTTCTAAGAAGAAGCCTTGGATTATGACTTTTAGATTTCTTTGTATTTAAAGCCAATAACCTGCACTCTTCTGAATCCATCAAATCACCCTGACAGGGATGCACTGTTTGCTGGTTAACCTTCTATTGGCTTCATAAATCTCTTTATTACTAACTTTCCAGGTTTTCCAACATATTTATGCCAATTAAATCCCGTATTCGCACAATTCCCCACCACCCTCACCCGGGAATTATGTTTCGCGACATTACCACGCTGCTAAAAGATCCTGTCGGTTTGCGCACAACTGTACAAGAAATCGTAAAACGCTATCAGTCACAACACATCAATAAGGTTGTCGGTATTGAATCGCGAGGATTCATTATTGGCGCACCCGTGGCGTATCAGCTTGAAACCGGTTTTGTTCCGATACGAAAACAAAACAAGCTGCCGGCCCAAACTGTCGGCCGTGACTATCAGCTGGAATATGGCAGCGACCGTATTGAAATCCACGTCGACGCCATTCAATCTGGAGACCGGATTTTGCTTGTCGATGATTTAATCGCTACCGGTGGTACAGCCGAGGCTGCTGTCAGATTAATCCGGGAGATGGGCGGCGAAGTGATTGAGTGCTGCTTTGTAATAGATTTACCAGATGCAGGTGGTCGTAAACGACTGGAACAATTGGGCTGCAAGGTATTTTGTTTATGCGAATTTGATGACGACTAACCCATAGTAAAACCGGAATAAAACAGCTATATATACAATTGCAGCATTTATGCATTGCCTGTCATGAATCACACCGCATATATCCTCGTCGCCCTGGTTGTTGGCGTACTCATATCGTTTCAACCGCCTATCAATGCGTCAATGGCAAGAATACTTGATAGTCCGCTGTTTGCCGCAACGATTTCCCTGTTTATCAGTTGCATGCTGATGATGGTGCTGTGGCTGCTCAACGATGGCGGAAAAAATACAGCACAAATTACCGCGCTGCCGTGGTGGATAGTTATCGGCGGCATAGCCGGTGCTGTTTTTGTCACAAGCAGCATTATTATTGCGCCTGTACTCGGTATGGCTGCATTTGTTGTCTGCATCATTGCAGGACAGCTGATTGGTTCGATTGTTATTGATCATTTCGGATTAATAGGTATGGATACAAAAACTGTCAGCATGCAAAAAATTCTTGGACTGATCCTGATACTTATCGGAGTCATACTGGTACGGGCAGACTGACGCCCGCTATCGGACCCGCTGGCTACTGTCTTCAGGCGTTGGCACGTTTGAGTTGCATCATTAATTTTTCATGAATACCACCAAAACCGCCATTGCTCATAATTAAAACATGATCACCGCTCACTGCGGAATCGGCAATTTCTGAAATAAGCTGTTGCAACTCTCTGAAACACTTTGCTTTCTTACCTATAGTTGCCAACGCCTGCTCCACCCACTCGGCATCATGGCTATAGCAGAATACAACATCGGCACCGTTAAGACTGCTGGCCAGTTTTTCTCTCCATACGCCCATTTTCATGGTATTTGATCGTGGCTCCAGTACTGCAAGTATACGTGCATCACCAATATGATCGCGCAATCCATCGATTGTTGTCTGAATCGCAGTTGGATGATGCGCAAAATCATCATATACCGTAATATTATTGGCAACACCGCGCTTTTCCATACGGCGTTTTACGTTTTTAAACTGACCCAAGGCTTCGATGCCCGTACTGACCGGAACACCCGCGTGCCGTGCTGCAGCAAGTGCCGCCAGAGCATTGGCACGGTTATGCTGTCCCAGCAAATCCCACTGCAGCACACCTTGTAGTTCGCCCCTGAAGAATACTTCTGATACGCTCTCTTTTTGGATGACCATATCCCACCCTGCCTGAGTACCAAACCGTTCAACCGGGGTCCAACAACCCAACTTCAACACTTGATCCAGATTCTGGTCATTTCCGTTTGCAACAATCATTCCCTGGTTTGGTACAATCCGGACAAAATGATGAAACTGGCGAATAATTGCAGGCAGGTCATCAAAAATATCGGCATGGTCGAATTCCAGATTATTTAAAATAACAGTTTTGGGACGATAGTGAACGAATTTTGACCGTTTATCAAAAAATGCCGTATCATATTCGTCTGCCTCTATCACAAAAAACGGTGAAACCTCGCGTACTGCTGAAGGCGGTACTGACGGTATCGCGCCAATACGTGCCGACGTACCGAAGTTCTCTGGAATACCGCCTATCAGAAAACCTGGATGCATACCGGCATATTCCAGAATCCATGCCAGCATTGAACTCGTAGTTGTTTTCCCGTGCGTGCCTGCTACCGCCAATACCCAACGGGTATTTAAAATGTTTTCAGAAAGCCACTGCGGCCCCGAAATATATGGCAAATTCTGATTCAGTATCTCCTCCATCAGCGGATTACCACGCGTAACGACATTGCCAATAACAAAAATATCCGGCTTGAGCTGGATCTGATCCGCTGAAAAACCTGATATTAACGAAATTCCCAGAGATTCCAGCTGGGTACTCATGGGCGGGTAGACATTTTGATCGCACCCGGTAACAGTATGGCCAGATTCTTTTGCAATGGCGGCTATGCCCCCCATAAAAGTCCCACAAATTCCAAGGATATGAATATGCATGGTTATTCTTTAGTTTTTATACAATCTATGTTCATTCGAATGTAATATTAACGTATTGTACGGATTATTTCCGGTTGTAATAAATGGTATACAGTTTTTGCGTCACATCACGTTTTAGTAAACGATTCCAACGGAACACGGCCACGAGTTTTACAATTAACCAGATACGTTTCAGGCTTCCCTGTTGCCATTGTCGCGCTGAATTATGAATACCTCCATCCAGTAACACAGTACGGCCAACCCTCATCATACGCAGACTGAGTTCTACATCTTCCATCAGCGGATAGCCTGGAAAACCACCTGCCCGATAGATGGCAGCTGTCCGGAAAAACTGCCCCTGATCGCCAAAACTCGCTCCACCTAGCCTTGCACGTGCATCATTGAGCATTTCAATGACAAGCAGGTATATACCTGAACCGACAAATCGCTGCCCGACTGCTCCGCCAACAAGATCCGGATTGCGCTGCAATACATTTAGGATTCGTTGACTAACCTGCTCTTCACAAACGCTATCGGCATGCAAAACCAGCACCACATCCGAATGTGAACGCCCGACGCCTGCCAGTATTTGTGTCCCTCGTCCAGGCTGACTGTTCACCACACAAGCACCCATTTGCCGGGCAAGCGCCGGAGTCTGGTCAATCGAACCGCCATCGCACACAATAACTTCATCAGCAGGGGGATTCAGAGAATAAACCGCCTCCAGACAATCCTTGATCCGGTCTTGTTCGTTCAGCGCGGGTACGATGACCGCCAGCGTTTTGGGTATTCCCCAGTCTGTCTCCGGTTGCAGTCCGCGCACTGCAATAAACCGCAGCTCATACACCAGCACCAACAAAAAAGGCAACCACATCCACCACATGGCCCACTCTGGCAAATGCCATTCTGCTTCCTGCTGCACACTGTATAGCGATACGAAATACAAGCCACTGGTTAGACTCAAAACCAGCCATGATAAAGCGGGATACAATACAACAAATGGGATAACCCACAAAATGTACCAATAATGCACAACGGGTGAAAGCAACACCAGCGCCGAAATTAACAGATAAGCAGCTTTGACCGGGTTTTTGCTCATACGTATGATGCATATCATTACCAAACCAAATAAGGCCGCGACAATAAAGACCGGCCAAACGGCTTGGCCTTGCAGTGCAACATTAATTACACTGTGCACCGGACCGTTGAATGCATTCATTCCACCAAATTCCCACAACCCCTGCAGCATATTGTGCAATGTGCCCAGAAAATATAATGAGGGTAGCAGCAGCGGAACAAGCAGCAGCCAGCTATATCGCCAGTTACAGTGCCAGAGAAATAGTGGTATCAGTACAATGGCAATTACCTTGATCTGGATGGCAATGCCCAGGCATAGCCATGCCCCGGCATATATGCGCCTGTCGGCACAAAATACTGATAACAAGATCGCCAGTATCATCAGCACATCAAAATGCGCCTCGCCTGCGAACGCGTACAGCGTTAACGGGTTCAGCGCATAAATTAAAACATTTCGCACATCCAGGGCATATTGCCTGAGCATGAGCATCAACAGGGCCACTACGCACAGGTCGGCGATAATAAATACCAGTTTAAACGCCCATGGCGAATAAGCCAAACTGCTGACGGCCGCAAATACCAACTCTGCCAACGGTGGATACGCTGTCAGCTTGTCCCTGTGATTCATTTTTTCCCAGTAGGCATCACGGTACACGGCATAATGCGCATGGTCAGCCACAAACTGATATGGACTCTCTCCTGCCCTGACGATCTTTCCTTCCCACAAATAGCGGTATACATCATCAGACTCAGGCACGCCAGCCATCAACATTCGCGCACCCAGTGATATCAGCATGATTACTACAATTTTCCGGTTAATGGAAAATCCGTCCGGGAAGCTTAACCAGGCGCCCATAAATCCTGTAAACAGAAAACAGTAGGATACAATCGTCAGCGACGCCCTGTCTGCAACGGCCCAGGGCGTCCAATGCAGTATTGCTGCAAAAACAACCAGTACCAGCGAACCAGCGAAGCCAACCATGCGAATATGAGTCATCGCTTCAGCCGTCTATGCAATTGATAATTGTATTGATCAGGTTGGGTTTTGCGCTTTATGAATCGTTCTGAATCCCTTCTCTGAAGGAACAAAAACCCACCCATAGGAAACCGCACGCATAAATCAGCAAAAACGGTCCGACCATATAATGCTCTGCTTCAAGATAGATAACAAGACTCAGCGCACAATACAATCCCAGGATTATTTCGAGTACTGGTAATACTGGCGCTTTTACACGGTAGGCCCGCAAACGCCTGTCCGATTTGCCCAGATCACTGTTGCCGCTTTTTGGAGTGCGTACGAAACCGCTCTTCATGTTGAAAATCGCTTCAAAGACCGCGCGCGTATTTGACAGCGCAATGCCCACTCCAACGCACATCAATGCCGGTAGAAAAAACAATTTTTTTAAACCTGCCCGAGTAGCAACCTGGCTGGTTACGTACAGCGTGTTGGGCCCGCAGACCGCAACCAGAATACACAACATAAAAAAAATCATCAATTGCCAGGGAATCTGCATATCCAGCGTTAATAATACGGGTAGGGTCAGCATGGACAGAAGCGTCATAATCGGGTGAATGCTGTAATGCGTTAAGTGCAAAAACGCCTGGATTTTGGCCACCGTGGGGGCCTGTGAATGCAATACCCGTGGATAAAGCTTGATAGCCGTCTGTATAGAACCTTTCGCCCAGCGGAACTGCTGGCTTTTAAACGCTGTATAGGACTGGGGCAGTTCGGCTGGCACAACGACATCGGCAAGAAAACCAGCACGCCAACCGGTCAACTGACAGCGGTAAGATAAATCCATGTCCTCAGTCAGTGTATCCGCCTGCCAGCCACCCGCGTCTTTGATAGCAGCTTTACGCCAAAGCCCCGCTGTACCATTAAAGTTCATAAAGAATCCACTATAGGCGCGTGCGCTTTGTTCAATCATGAAATGCCCGTCTATCCCGAGGCCTTGGGCTTGCGTCAGAACAGAATGGCCTGCATTGAGATGCCCCCAGCGCGCCTGCACAAAAGCAAGCCCGCTATCGGCAAGCAGAGGCGGCACCATTCGCTTCAGGAAGTTATCTGGCGGAACAAAATCGCTGTCAAAAATCGCGATAAGTTCGCCTTTGCAAATCTGCAGTCCCTCCTGGAGTGCACCAGCCTTGTATCCCTGGCGGTTTTTGCGCCTGATCACGTGTATGTCCACGCCAGAAGCGCGTAACGATGTCACCACCGCATCGACAATCAATCTGGTCTCATCGGTTGAATCATCGAGAATCTGGATTTCGTGCCGTGACACCGGATAATCCATCGCAACGACCGCCCGAATAACACGTTCAGCTACATTTGCCTCGTTATACAACGGAATTTGCGTGGTCACATGTGGCAACTGCTCCGGGGTGACATTTACAGTACGCTGCGAATCTGTGTACCGAGAAACGTTGGGGCGCGTATTCCAGAAACACCACACCATGTAATAACAATTCACTCCATAGGCAAACAGTGTCAAAATGCAGAGAACATAAATACTGAATAATAAGATCTCTGTCATTGAGTCATGAAAATGATTGAAAATTGAAAGTATAAATGCAGTTTGTGCAGCTATTTATTAACGCGTTTCAGCATCTGTGCAAACGTGATATTTGTTCAATTATTCTTTTCGGTCACTTTCGTTATAACAGCAGTAACCAATTGATTGTAATTTTATTATGCTAACATTCTACTGTGATGATTGATCGATGACCAGATGATGAACGAAAAAAAGTGGTGGCTGATTTCAGCGGTGATATCTGTTGCACTGTTGATGCTTTTATCTTATCAGTGGATCAGAATGAACACGTATGAAGTTGCCCGAACGGAACTGGTCAATGAAACCATGACGAATGCTTATTTACAAAAAAACTGGGAAGGCGTACATCGAGAATATGGTTACGCCTCTCAGCCCACGCTAAAGATCAAAACCGGTGTTTATATTCAATCACTGAAATTTTCCAATGCATCCGATGTCGAGCTATCCGGATATATCTGGCAACGGTATCAGGATGGCGTTCACGATGCAATCAAACCCTCTCAGTCCGAAGCCGGTTTCGTTTTACCGGAGCAAGTCAACTCCGGAGATACTGTTGCACCACAGGAGGCATACCGGTTGCGCGCCAGCGGCGAAGAAGTAATCGGCTGGTATTTCGAGTCCATAATCCGACAACCATTTGAATACAGGCTTTATCCTTTTGACCACAAAACTGTCTGGCTACGAATGTGGCATTATGATTTTTCAAAAAACATCGTGCTGGTACCGGATTTTGACGCCTATCAGTCAACAGCGCCAGGCAACGTCTTCGGCATCGAAAAAAATATTGTCTTGGGTACCTGGAATCGTGAAAGCACGTATTTTGATTACAAACATTCCAGTTATGACACTGACTTTGGCATCGCAAATTATATCGGGCAAAAGAACTTTCCCGAATTGCATTTCAACATTGTGGTGAAGCGCAAATTCGAGAATGCGTTTATTATTTATCTGTTGCCGATTGTACTTGTCGCTACGCTGCTTTTCGCCGCCCTGTTGACGGTCAGCAAGCAACCCGAGCTGATCAATAAACACGGCTTTAACACATCAGGTTTCATTGGCGCCTGCTCTGCGTTGTTTTTTGTAGTGATGCTTGCACACATCCAACTCAGAGAACAGTTCTCGGGCTCCGGAATCGTGTACATGGAGTATTTCTATATACTTATGTATGTCTTTCTTGTAGCTGCAGTTGTGAACACTTACATATTTTCAATGGGTATCGCCAGATGGTTAACTTTCATTCATTTTCGCGACAATCTGATACCCAAGCTGGCGTACTGGCCGTCAACCCTGACAGCCATTATTCTTATTACCGAAGTAAATATTATGAATTAATTGCTTCATCCTGAACAAAACTGCCGGGTATCTTTCAAGCTGATGCCAGTGCTGGTATTCCTGATAAAACCATTACATAATCATGTGCAGAATTTGCTGGATACAAGCTATGTGTTAAGTTGTCAGACCAATAATCCCTTGGTAAATTGCCTTGATTTTGAGATCTGTATACGCATCCAGGTTTGTATCCACGGTACCACCCGATGGATGAATCTTGATCAGTTTACGGCCACTGTAGGTTGCTTCGAAATGTGCATAGCCGGCTGTCGGGACCATTGTAGCCTCGTACGCGTTTAAATCCGGACTAAAGTCTTCCTGATTCATCAAGGCCTGCACGGCGACCGCGTGGAAATCGAGCATCTTGGATTTTGAGGCAAAAAATAGTCGATCTTATTCACCTCGGACGATACCGCGGGTCCGCCGCCGTGCTGTTGCCTTAATCGTCCGCTATCGGCACCTTGCACAAAGTATAAGGTTGGCAGTCTACCTTCAGCCTTTGTCAGAAACTTGAGATTGGCGGCACTGAACAAAGCCGGCACGTCTTTATCCTTACTCTTCGCCACCTGGATTGCATTCAACAGACTTTGTTTCGCAGACAGGTTCCGTGCTTCATTGGTTGTAAAATCATGCACGGTTTCTGACCAGTCCCAGTTTGCTATGATAATTTTTTCCGCCTTGTCAGCGGATTCGGCTAACAACTGTGCAGTATCTATATCCGCGCCGTCCAGCTTGATGACTCTTTGTGCCACAGTAGCAGGGAAAACAGGACTGGGTCGAATGCTGTCTGGCTTTGCCTGCCTGTACTGCGCAGTTATTCGCGGACTGTTCTGTATAGAGTGAATCTGTTTACGCTGCGCGACCATTTTGGGACTGTTATGGATGTCCGCAATCATTGTCCGCTGTGCAATCATTTCAGCGCTGTTTTACAGATTGCCTGCTGAATATTGGCGCCGGAGACTTGCATCCGCAGCAGCCCGCGAAAACGCCTCCCGGCGCTCCGGTGTTATTGAACGTGTTTTTTTCATGCCCCTCCTTTATCTTCGGGCCAAATCAGGCCCCACCTTGAAAACGCTACGAATACCAGCCACAAACATACAGCTTGGAATCAGGCACTATTTGGCTAGAAGCTGATACCTGATTCATCGTTTGTCCATGAACTACCCACGACGCCTACTGATACAGTTTATCCCAGAGGCCTGTCATCTCAATCTGCATGACGGTCCAGATAAACTTCACGCGCCGCAAAAGGCACCTGTTCGGCTTTGACAAGCTTGCTGTTTATGTTTTTCAGATAATTGGCAATCAAATGTTCCTTGATACTTTCATGATCGAGATTGTTCCAGAAACCTTCCACTTTTTTCGTATCAGCCTGATGTTGCTCAAGATAAATATATTCTTCACCTTTCAAAAGAATCACTTCGTCACCCATGTGTTCATAGCCGCCATGCAGCGCATTCACCAGTGTTACTGGCGGCAGTAGCGGAACAACATCATTTTCATCGACAATTCGTGTTAACGGAAGCGAATGGTACCGCGCTACACCCTGTTTATTGGTAAATTTTGGCTGGCCGAAATTGACCAGCCGCTGAACCTCGTAACCATCTTCATGCAGATATATCATCAATAAAGCGGCAATTGCCGCACCCAACGAATGGCCTGTCAGCCTCACTGCATGATCTTTTTTCAAAAAAGGCAGAATATCCTGGTAAATCTTGAATGTGTCCTCGTCAAACCCCTTATGGACATAAATGCCAAGCCTGTCATTTTTTGATTCGATGTATTCCACGTCTTCTATGATATTTTTAAGGTTGGCAGTTCCACGAATACTGATAATCTGAATATTGCGTGCCGTGTCAAACTCCAGAAAATACTGCACCTGAGTATCGCCAACCTGTGCGACACGCACTGTGTCGGGAAAGGCCGTTTTAATTTCCGCTTCCGAATCATAAGCTGCGCTCGCACGCACGGCGTACCATTTAACAGTATTGAAATCGATATTCTTCTCGACATCCGGTACTAGCGACACCACATCATTCTCTTGCATATTACAACCAGAACCAACGGATAAGATCAGTGCAACAACAGAAAGAACTGTTTGATGTACGCGCATGATTTAAGTCTCCTTATTTCAATAATATAGCGGAACTGCTTTGGTCAGCTGTTTCAGTCAGTCGATTTGTATGCTATCCGGAAATACACGATGAGATAAGCCTAACCACTGCAGGGAACAGGTACTTTCCAAGCTGGTTTCATATCACAAGCGCCCGCTCGATTGCATGCGCCGCTTGACCATCCAGCGATAAAGTGAAGACAGCACAGGTCGAATCACCGGCAATCCGATCAGCCAGGCCAGCGGTTTTAGTCGCGGGACTCGACGCATTAACAGAATATAGGCGTCCAGTTCTGAATGAACATGCTGGTTCTCATCACGCACATGCAACTCCGTTTTGGCTTTGTACGGATCAATACCCATGCTGCGTAACTGGTCATCTTGGCCGGTAATATCAAACCAGTCGACATCCGCACCTGTTTCACCGGCCATTTTTTCATAGTTTTCCCGGTCTTCGACACAACTTTGGCAGGCACCATCATAATAAACGGTGATTTTTTCCTTGGTCTGTTCCATTCTCAATACCCGGATACAACAACAGATCAATGCATTGTAGCTGAATAGTTATATTTATAGATGTTTGTATAGCACCTGAAATATATTTCATTATTTGTTCAATTTATTGAAGGTTTATTACCGAATTATTAACTGGTTATTATGACAAGCAGAATTTGTAGCCGTCACAATCACACAGTTATATAATCATGTCAGGCGAACACGTAACGTCCCGAACTTCACTTTTAAATATCCTAATTATTTACCGGATAACCAATGATTGTAACTGTCCAGAACACTGTGTTCGATACAAATAATTTTCTGAATCAATCAACTCATGAACCATCAGGCTCTGGCCAGGTTAATGCACCCGATTCTGTCACAGAAGTCGCGCAAACGCTACGAGAAACACTTTTAGATATTTGGAAAAATTTTCTGGAACATACGCCATATCTGCTTGCAGGTATTCTGGTGCTGATTCTGACATGGGTTATAGCCAATTTGTTCTCCAAACTTGGAAACCGGTTATTTAATTTTCAAAGGTTACGCAGATCGCTTAGAGACCTGATCATCCGGTTAATTATTATCTGTATCTGGATTGCTGGTTTACTAATGGCTGCGATGTTCTGGTTTCCCGGGTTAACACCGACAACCGCTTTGGGCGGTTTAGGTATCGTATCCATTGCAATTGGTTTTGCTTTTCAGGATATCTTTGAAAACTTTTTTGCGGGAATACTTTTACTGTGGCGTTTTCCATTTGAAAACGGGGATTTTATCGAATGTCAGGGTATAACCGGCAAGGTTGAAAACGTCAACATCCGTATGACGGAAATACGCCTAACATCAGGCGAACTGATACTTATACCAAATTCCACATTATTCAAAAATCCGGTTACCGTGCTTACAAACAAGCCATACAGGCGTGTTACGATAATTACTGGAGTGGCTTATGGTGAAAATGTGTCCAAAGCCGTTCAAGTCATCGAACAAGCAGTCAAAAAATGCCATACCGTGGCATTATCAGAACCGGTAGAGATTTTTCCGCAAGCATTCGGCGCCAGTAGCATTGATATAGAAGTAGCCTGGTGGACTGAAAACAAACCGGTTGATATCCGTCGTTCACGCGGCGAAATTATTACCGCTATCAAAACAGCGCTTGACGATGCTAGTATTGAGATTCCCTTTCCCTACCGTACGCTTACATTTAAAGAACCGTTGACTGTCCACACGAACGATAAGACTAAACAGGATATTTCCGATTTGTAACCAGGACAATTTCTTCGAAACAGCACAATTTATGATGAAGTGAATAAATAAAAAACATTGATAATAAAGCAGGTACTATTAAGAAACACCATCTCCCTAACTGCATGATTGTCTTTCATTGGTGTGTTAAAAGCATAGACGTAACACAAAAAAGATTTCGAGCAACTTTACCGGTCGTCTGCGAGAGTGATAAGGGCAGAACAGAGCCCACATGAATTTGGCCAAATAGAAATGAGATAGCGCTGTACGCTTAGCTTGATGAACATCTTGGGTACATCAAGCACAATCAAATGCAATCTGACAATCGGCGCAATGGTTTTTCCAGCAGAACCTATCGCTGAAATGCCTATTTCTGGTTGAAGGTACTGACAAAGCTTCAAATCATAAGACCGATGATATGTTACATGTCTGCGTCGGTGGCCTGAAAGGCCAACTGACACTTTTACCGCAGCTTTCCCCGACACGCAACAAACTCAGTTGTGTATGGCGCACATGGTACGTAACTCGGTTAACTTTTGTGTGGCGGAAGGATTGCAAAACTGTCAGTGCCGACTAAAAGCACATCTGTCAGACCGTACCGAAGAAGAAGTCTCGCTGGTGCTGAATCAATGTGCTCCACGATGAAACGAAAAATACCTGAAGATCAGCCGGTCATAGCACACACATTGGGATGACATTTATTCGCTTCTTAAATATCGCGAGAATACTCACTATGCCATTTATACTTCCAATGCTATGAATCACCCAAAAAATTTTCATACAGCGATCAGAAAATATAAATCGTTTCCAATCAACGATTCAGAAGCTTCCTGAAAACTGGTCGATGCCGATAAAAAACAGGAAAGTTGCTTTGAACCGTTTAATGATCAAATACGAAGACCGGCTGGTGGGTTCTGTATAATAACCAGACAGTTAGACAGGCCAAGCTACAGGTCCGGTTTAATATTGAAATACAGGCGCCTTTTCCAGAGCCTCATCTGTCACGTTCAGGATTACTTTTTTCTCTTTTTCATTAACAGTCAACACATGATAAGGCGCCGCGACTAGTTTGTCACTAATTCCAGCCACACCGCTGGTTCGAATAATCGCATATACAACTTCATGGCTATTATTAAAAATAAAATCCTGAATAACGCCCAGCATATTATCATTTTTCCCGAACACATCTAGACCGGTCATTGTACTCGCAAGTACTGTGTCAACGTACTTAGTAGCATTCGCATCTCCCGGTTTGAACTCTGGCTCCTGTTGCAATGCTGGTAACGACACATTCAGAGCAAACACTCTTTCCGAGTCAGTAGGCTCCTTAATAATACGCTGCTGACCAAATGGTACAGCAACCTGTTTATCGATTTCCACACCGAACACACCGCCCAAATAGACTACTGCATATGCTACTGCGTTATTCTTATCGAGTAATAAATCATTGACTTTTCCAATTTTTTTCTTTTCCTCATCAACAACTTCGATTCCGGTTATTTGTTTGACACTCATATCGCGATCAGAAACATAGTCTGCTGCGCCCAATTTAATCTCCGAACCGGCAAAAGTGTTCGACGATACAACATACATCAGTAATGCCAATCCAACTACTATATTCAATCTGTTATAAAAGAAATTACGAATCATATCTAACTCCTTGTTTATAATGATTGCTGATTAAACTTATGTATTTGAACAATCGATACCCAGACTTCTGAAAAATCTCAAAAGGGCAAGAATTTGGCAGTATTAAAAGTTCAACATTTAAAGCAAGTGTTGATAAAACACCATGCACCGCGCTGTAACCCAAGTGTCAAAAAGACTTATCTTCAAGTCTGCAGAAACTTAACAGCCTGTTGATCGTTATTTGATTGTTGCTATCATTCCTCAAAAACCAATGCATCGGGTTTTGCACCAAGCGATTTCAAGGCATCTGTAATTGATTCCATAAAACCACCAGGACCGCACAGATAAAAATGCTGTTTAAAATTACTGATGTGTTCTTTCAGAAAATCCTTGTCGATTATTGAGTTATCATAACCAGGAACACTTTGCTCGGTACAAGTCAACAAACAACGGTTACCCAACAGAAAACGAAATTCTTTTTCCAAAATGATATCCGCTGGTGTTTTATTAGAAAAAATCAGAGTCTGCCCACTCAATTCATCTTTTTGTGCCAAGTGCCGCAAAATAGCAATGAAAGGCGTGATACCTGCACCACCTGCAATAAACACACCCGGACCTTGATACTGAATGGTACCGAACGGTTTGCTGATTTTCAGCGAAGCGTCGGCTTTTAGCTTATGGAGCATTTGGGTTACACCTTGATGATCCGGATACTGTTTGATGATAAATTCAAGTACTCCGTCTTCAACTAACGATGTTGGGGTAAATGGTCTGGCTTCATCTCTCCACTGATCGTTATCAATGGCAATTTCCACTGCCTGACCCGGTGTAAAGTTAAATCCCTCCGGTTTATCCAGAATAAAACGCTTTACATCATGGGTCACAAACTCAGTCATAAGTAGCCGTGCAGAAAATTCCATGAATATCGTTTCCCTCTTTAATCAATCATTCGGATATCAACTCGACATACAGTCAATACCAATAGACCCTCATCTCACAGCACATCATCTATCCATAACAAACTTGATGAACAGCAAACTTACAAACACCATCTGAACCAGATGCCAGAGGCTGCCTATTCATCAAAACTGTTGAAAAAGGTTTTCACAGTCAATGCTGCATAACGTTTGAAAGTAACAAAACACATAGGCAAATCAGAGTAAACTCCACTGATGCCGTATACTACTGATTACAATTGCCTGTAAAACAGAGTATGAGATAAACAGGCTGTGCCTTATTTACTTCCGGAAATAAGGCACAGAAAACTGATAAATATCAATATCCTCCTTTGATTTCATCAACCTGATCATCAATAGCCTCTCCTGCTGCTTCTGCATTATCTTCAGCTTCATCTACAGCATCGTCAACAGCCTCCATACTCTTTTCTACACTTTCATCAATCTTTTCGCCCGCTTTCTCGGCAGGTCCTTGCTCTGCACAACCTGTAACAAAAATTAATGTAAAAATTAATGCAGACAATACATGATTTCTATACATAAAATGTCTCCTGTAAGTTAAGAAGCTGCAGTAAACTGAGAAAAGATCCGGAATTTATGAATTTCTATTATTCAGAAACCCCGATTATTTTTATCGCCTAATGAACAAATAGAATCGTAAATAAGTGTAAATAATTTGGGTGAGATTAACAACACCAGTATGCCGGAATAAAAATACAGTGTTGAACGAATAAAAAATTGGTCAGCATGTCAAGCAATTCTCAACAACTGAACGTACTTACCAGATACCAGACTATTTTATTTGTATATCACTCAATAAAACGTACCGTCATTGATCACAGGAATTGTCGTGTGGCAAATTGTCTCGTTTCAAGATATTGCTTTTTTTATTTTAAATTGCAGAAATCTCTATTTTCAGTCACAACTGCCCTGTTAACAGTCGAATATGAAGACTTGATTCAGCAAGAATCGTTACAATAAAGTATCCAACGACACGCAGTCTACTGTTAATAATCAATTACTAGAAAACTCGATACATTTCGTAACAATTCTTGCATCTGGTGTACGACATGAATTTGAGTCACTGCTCAGTCGCCATTATTCTACAAAAGCATTTCGTCCAGCAAATCGATAATCGCAGTCTGACAACAAGCCAATTGCACTTCTGTCCGACCGCATCATTATGCGGCAAACGATCAATACCGCTTCTGAAACAAACTGATTTCCACCGCTCGTCACCGCTGATCTCTTGCTGTCGATCTTAGCATGGACTGATTTTCGTACTATGAAAAATGTCATCAAGCTGCATGTTGACCTGAATCTCCAGGAATAGATCGAACAAAACCTTTAAATCAACGATCACCGGAATCAGCAGAAATAAAGCCATATCGCAGACCTGGATTGCCTGCTGTGTCTATTCACTGACAACAGAATGAATCGTTTTTGTTTGATGATGACTTGAACTCAGAAGCCATCAGTCAATGTACTTTGCCAGATCCATTCAAACAATCAACACATGGAGTTGATCGCTACAGCTGGTATTAATTATTACATACTGTATTCCGGTCATAACAAAGTACAATTCACTTTAGTGTCTAGTTGCTCGTCAGACAAAATAATATGGAAAATCATGAAGCTTTATTGACAACGCTCGCGTTACTGATGGGCACCACCTGGGCCAGCGGCATCAATCTATACGCCGTGTTACTCGTAATGGGTCTGGGTGGTTCATCGGGATATATCGATTTGCCCGCTGAATTGTCGATACTTGAAGACCCGCTGATTATCGGCGCTGCCGGCGTAATGTATTTTATCGAGTTTTTTGCAGACAAGATACCTGGTATAGATTCAGCATGGGATGCGATTCACACTTTTGTCCGGATACCTGCCGGTGCTATGCTGGCTGCAGGCACGATAGGTGATGTATCACCCGCAATGGAAATAGCCGCCGGTATACTGGGTGGCGGTATTGCCGCGGCCACTCATACAGCCAAAGCGAGCACACGTTTGATGATTAACACCTCACCCGAACCGGTTTCGAACTGGTCAGCATCTGTTTTGGAAGACCTTTTAGTATTAGGTGGTTTATGGGCAGCACTTAATCATCCGACTGTATTTCTGATTTTTTTTGTGGCCTTCACCATACTGCTGGCATTTCTGCTGCCGAAGTTATGGCGTATGTCCAGAGCCTCTTTCATCAGAACCATGAGTATGCTGGGATTGATAAAGAAGCAATAGCGATGCGGTTGTCTTTTTATCTATCCGTTAACGCCGCGACACGGTCTGAATACTGATCAGCCGATATCCCTCGAACGTCAAAACCCGCGGAAAACTCGCGGCACCAGCATCGTAATACCATTCCTCCGTACGGCGTTCAATAGCGCTTGATATCACCTCGATATAATCCGGTTCTCCACATTTTTTCAACACGTCAAGCTTGGTATTACCCGGCACGATGAGATTCGACCCACAGCGCATTGATTCACCCGCCTGCAACGGCAGAACCGGCAGCAGCACCATCAACAACATCAACAATGCAAACACCTTTTTCATGTAAGTTTCCGCCTTTATCGGTAAAATTATTGTATAGTCTGCTTCGCAGCATACGCCTGACAATGCTTTTTGCAAACCAGAAAAACACTGCTGCTATCCTGTATCGTCCATACTGTTGTCCGAATTAAAATAATGCCTCCAACTACCGAATCATTTTCAACGCAGCGTATCGAACAGCGCCTGACAAAAGAAATTGCAATCAATCAGTCACGTATCCGATCGACTATTCAGCTGCTTGATGATGGTGCCACAATCCCGTTTATCGCCCGTTATCGCAAGGAAATAACCGGCGGTCTGGATGCCGATCAGTTGCGCCTGCTGGAAACAAGGCTCAATGCCTTGCGCGAGCTTGAAAAAAGGCGCGAAGCAATTATCGCGGCGATCGAAAAACAAAACAAAATGACGCCCGTGTTGCGCAATGCACTCATGGACGCAGACAATTCGGCAATACTTGAAGACCTGTATCTGCCTTACCGGAAAAAACGCCGCACCAAAGCACAAATGGCGCACGAAGCCGGCCTGGAACCACTGGCGAATCGACTGTTGCGCCATCCGGAATTACAACCCCATACTGAGGCTAGACAGTTTTTGAGAAAACCGTTCTCAACAGAGGCAGGTGATCATCCGGGGATTGCTGACACTAGTCAGGCGCTGGAGGGTGCGCAACAGATTCTGATGGAACGCTTTGCCGAACATGCACCCTTGTTGCAACAGTTACGTGAATATCTGCACCGTCATGCGGTTCTGACAGCCAGAGTGGCCAGGGCACAGCAAACCGTAGATACCAGATTCACCGATTATCATCAATACGCTGAAGCAATCGGCAAAATTCCATCCCACCGCGTGCTGGCTTTATTGCGCGGGGCACGGGAATCAGTTTTGAAATTAAAGTTGTGCCTTGATTCCGATCTGGAACAAACAACAGGCAACAGCACACTGAATCCATGCGAATCCATGATTGCACGCCAATTCAAAATCGACGATCGCAAACGCCCTGCAGATGCCTGGCTGATCGATACCGTGCGTACAAGCTGGCGCAATAAAATTTTTAATCAGCTGGAATCAGTGTTGCTGAATCAACTACAGCAACAGGCTGAAACCTCGGCCATCCAGGTATTTGTACAAAATCTTAAAGCCCTGTTGCTGGCGCCGCCGGCCGGTCCGCATATCACCATCGGCCTGGATCCCGGATTACGGACAGGTGTCAAAACGGCCGTCGTTGATGCTACCGGAAAAGTCCTGGCAACCGAGACGATTTATCCGCACCCGCCACATAATCAACGAGACAAATCGGTTGAAACGCTAAAAAAACTGATCGAACAGTATCGTGTCTCACTGATCGCCATCGGTAATGGCACCGCCTCAAGAGAAACTGATCAGTTAGTCAAGCAATTGATCAAACAATACCCGCAGTTGAAACTGAAATCAATCATGGTATCCGAGGCCGGTGCCTCGGTATACTCGGCTTCCCCACTGGCATCTGAGGAATTGGCAGAAATGGATGTATCGCTGCGTGGCGCGGTTTCGATTGCACGGCGTTTGCAGGACCCGTTGTCCGAACTTGTGAAAATCGACCCAAAATCCATTGGCGTCGGTCAATATCAGCATGATGTAAATCAGAAACAGTTGGCCCAGACGCTGGATGCGGTCGTTGAAGACTGCGTGAATGCCGTTGGCGTGGACGTGAATACAGCCTCTCCCGCCCTGTTGCGCTATGTCGCCGGACTGAACAGTCGTATTGCGGACAATATCATTGATTACCGCAACGGTACCGGCATATTCCAGCAGCGTGGCGAGTTGCTAAACGTCCCCGGTCTCGGTGAAAAGACCTACGAGCAGGCTGCCGGGTTTCTGCGTATTCACAACGGCCAGAACCCACTTGATGCATCAGCCGTACACCCGGAATCGTACCCACTTGTGGAAAAAATACTGGCAGATCTCAAACTGGATATTACTGCGTTAGCCGGCAATCATTCAGCGCTGACGTCAGTTCGCCCGGAACATTATACGAACACACAATTTGGCTTGCCGACCGTAAAAGACATATTGCAGGAACTTGAAAAACCGGGACGAGACCCGCGGGCGACATTTACCACGGCCACGTTCAAAGACGGTGTTGAAACGATCAGGGATCTGTACGCCGGAATGGTGCTTGAAGGCGTTGTCACCAATGTTACGGCATTTGGTGCGTTTGTTGATATTGGCGTCCATCAGGACGGACTCGTTCATATTTCCAGACTCGCTGATTCTTATGTCAAGGATCCACACACAATTGTCAAAGCCGGCCAGGTTGTCAAAGTCGCTGTGATAGATATCGATGAAAAGCGTAAACGAATTACACTGTCAATGAAAGCGATGGACAGACACTAGAATAGGGCCTATTCAACGAATTCCGGCAACTATTGAAACATTCACTATTTTCGCTCTATATTTTATTATGTTATTTTTGAAGTTGTTTTATATTGTCTATTCGGGAGACACATAATTACGAAAATGAAACACAATCAACAAAAAAGCACAGTACTTTCCTTTTTAAAAGGATCCGCGCTGTTTCTGGCTTGCGCAACTTGCATACAATATGCGCAACCTGCAGCGGCTATGGAAAAGCTGAACATTCGTCCTTATGAAACACCGGACCAGTGCGACACGACCATCGCCCAGGTCAGGGTAACTGTAAATGGTGTCGGTTCAGGCGGTATTCTCAGCGTTGAACTGTATCATGACCCGGATTATTTTTTGTACAAAAAAGGACGCACAAAACGCGTTCGGATTCCGGCATCCGAAGGCCAGCACAGGGTCTGTATGGATCTTGAGAAACAGGGCACCTACGCCGTCGCTGCGTACCACGATGTTGACGGCAACCGTAAACTCAACAAAAAATGGAATATGATGCCCAAAGAACCATTCGGGCTGTCAAATAATCCGGAACCACATTTTGGTTTTCCAGAATTCAGTGAATCGGCGTTCACTACCGACGAATCCGGTGCTGATATTACTATTGATCTTCGACAGCCCTGAATTGACCAAAATCAGCCGTTTTTTTCCGGATTCAAGTCTGTGTCCAACTGCCCAACAGGCTCATTCCAATTCAGTCATTGCTGATGCACCACCAGTTGATTAAATGGTATCGTCCATTGTTGCTGGTTGCAGACATCCACTGCAAACCGTTGCAAATCGCGTTTGATCATATAGTAATCGGGCGCCGCCGCACCATCAAAGGTGCCGATAATTTTAAAGTCCAGCGAAGATGAATTCGCTTGCTCGAAATATACCGAAATGTCCCTGATGGTTTGACCGTAGCCTTCATGCTGCATTCTGTTCAGAATGCCTTCTTGAAATATTTTGGGAATATCCGTCGTACTTTCTTGCTGATATTGGTAGTCTATACCCATTGTGCTGGTAATAATGAATCCTGAAGATAGGTTCTTCGGGCATGCGCTCAAAAAATCATGGATTGAATAGAACTGGGGCATTGAACCATTGCCGAGTGCCAGCACCACATGTTCAGGGGTTAAAGAACTGACCTTGAGACATCTGCCATCCGCAAGCAAAACAAAATCGCCCTGCTTGCAGGGAAACCAGGTTTCGTCATCCGTATGCGGGCGCGATACATAGTTATTTAATTCCGATAACGGCAGTCTTAATTTGAAACCCGGCATGGCCGGGTTTTCCAGCCTGCTGAAAAAATTCAACCGTTCGATTCTCATCGGAACGCCATTATATAGAATACGCTCCCCTTCTCTTACCGGCCCCGCGTCAAGTATGGTTTGCAGTTCTTTGATGTAACGGGGTACAGAATTTTTAAGTGCCCAGACAACGATAACCAGCAGTAACACTGTTACAGCGACCAGCACCTGATCGTCACGCATGTCCAGCACGATAAAAACGGTCACGATCGAGAGCAATACGGTAATTCCGCGGAAAATAAGATTGGCAATGCGCTGTACATAGGACATTCTGCCATTCTGTTTACGTATAATCAGCAATAAAATACCTTTCCATAACAGTGACAGGATTAAAAACACCGACAGAGACGCCAGTAACGCCATCAAAATAGTAGTGCCTCGCCCCAATACAAACTGTTTCAGCTGATCGCCGAACGATACGGCCTCTTCCTGCTCCAGCAGGCGTATGCCGTCCAGCTGGATATTTGCGGCATCCAACTGGTGTCTGCTGTCCTCCAGCAGGTTCTCCCATTTTTTTTTGACCCGCAGGTATCTGTCCAGCGCACTGTCTTCCAGCCCATCCTGGTTTATACGCGCCATTTTCTTCAGTGCTTTAGTGCTATCGTCAATCTGGGACTGATAAAAGGCGATTTTATTCTGAAGTTCGAGTATCTTGCGTTTACCCTCCGTATACTCGTGCAACTCATTCATGATCGGCTGCAGAATCTCGAGCAGATTTTTTTGCCAATCAAACGTTTTATCGTCCGAATCTTCGATTTTGGCCAGATCAAGTCCACCGGTCTGAATCAATTCAAATGTATTTTCCTGTTCTTTGATTAATCGGTTGATCTCATCGATTTCATTCAGAATTGTTGTTTTTTCCGTTTCGGTATTGGCTCTGGTCAATAACCTGGATTTGGCTTCAAGCTCTTTTTCTAATGCACTTATCGCATCAATGATCGCATTGAGTTTGCTGAAAACTGATTCATCTGTAGGCAAATTCTCGGTTGTCGATGATTCAATCGACGGTTTTCTCTCCGGCAAAGGATATCCGCCTGTCCTATCCTGAATCACTTCGTCATTACCGGTCTGTGGCTGGACACTGGTTTCCGCTTTGCAAGCCTGAACCGTATAAAAGGCGCCGCAAAGTGATGTCAGCAGCAAAACAAGAATTGATCTGCTGATAGAAAAGGTGGTTGTATCAGTAGCATTTTTCATAAGAATCGTTCATGTATTCAATTCATTGACAGCGACTGCATCAGTCGTCACTTGAATTTACGGTGCGGTTCGCTGTTAGCCGTTCAATGCGCAGGCGAATGTGAATTTTGCTGGAAAAAAAGTTCCACATCGACTAATTGCCGCGTTCGCTTCATCGGTGGAAGACTCTTCCAGATTTTCCGTCCATAGGGTTTTGTTGTCAATCTCGGATCACAGATCATTAATACCCCGCAATCCGATTCATCACGAATCAGGCGGCCGGCACCCTGTTTCAGGCTGATCACGGCACGGGGTAGCTGATAATCCATAAATGCATTGCCGCCTTGACTGTTAATTTTATCAATTCGGGCTGACAGCACAGGATCGTCCGGCGGCGCAAAAGGCAGTTTATCGATAATCACCAGCGATAGCGCCGCGCCGCGTACGTCGATGCCCTCCCAGAATGAATGACTGCCGATTAATACCGCATTGCCAAGTTCGCTGAAACGTTTCAGCATGCCTGATCGTGACGCTTCTCCCTGCAGCAGCAGCGGATAATCGATTTGTTCTGATTCGAAAGCAACAGTCAGTTGTGCATGAACCTGCTGCATGGCACGCAAACTGGTACACAGAAAAAAAGCCCGGCCACGGCTGGCCTTCAATACAGGCATTGCCGCCCTGACAATATGGCCAATATAGTCCTTATGAGGGGGTTCTGGTATGGTTGCCGGCACATACATCAGCGCCTGTTCAGGGAAGTTAAACGGACTGTCCCAGCTCACTGATCTGGCGTCCCCCAGTCCCATTTCACCAAGATAGTGATCGAAATTTTTGTTCACGGACAACGTTGCCGAGGTAAATATCCAGGCACGTGGCGTTGCCGCCAGTTGACGGCCAAAAATTTCGGCGATCGACAGTGGCGTCGAATTAAGTTGCATTACTCTGCTGTAAACTTCCACCCAGCGCACATTTTCCGCAGTTTCTGCATCGTCACGCCAGCGTTTGATAAGACTGATATGCTCATCTGCGCGCCGCCAGCAGTTTTCCAGACCTTCGGAACGCTCCGCCTGCTCTTCCAGTATGCCGCCCAATGCCACAAGTTTTTCCTGCAGCGTATTCAGCGCAGCCGTGAAAGCTGGTTTTTTTTTCATGACCGGCAGTGAAAAACGAACATGATCTTCAGTAACTGTCAAACGCAAATCCCTGGCGGCTTTTTCCAACGCAGCGATAGCGTCCGGTAGGATTAAGCAGTCCCGCGCCGCCTGCAGCGCTTCCGCTTTTGTGTCGTGCGCAAGATCGAGTAACTGTCCGGTGCTGATTGATTCACCGAAAAAAAGACTCGCCGTTTCCGGCAGCTGATGTGCTTCATCGAAAATTACTGAATTGCAGGCCGGCAACAATTCGGTCAGGCCTTCGTCACGCAGCATGACATCCGCAAAAAACAAATGGTGATTCACCACCACAATATCTGCCGCAAGCGCTTTTTTTCGGGCCTCCATCAGAAAACAGTTTTTATAATGCGGACACTCCGCGCCAAGACAGTTCTCGCGTGTAGCTGTCACATGGTGCCAGACGGATGCGTCTTCCGGCACCGTAGCCAACCCGCTTTTATCACCATTACTGCTCTTTTGTGCCGCGTAGCGCTCAATCTGCTGCAGATATTTAACTTCACTACGGTTGACAAAGGCCAGATGTTCGTCATGCAGTGTTCTCTCAAGATGATAACGACAGACATAATTGGCACGGCCCTTGAGCAACGCCACGCTCACCGGCACATTCAGCGCAGCGCGCACACCGGGAATGTCCCGGTTGAACAATTGGTCCTGCAGTGTTTTGGTGCCTGTTGAAATAATGACTTTTCCACCCGCAAGCAAAGCAGGTACAAGGTAGGCAAATGTCTTTCCAGTACCCGTACCAGCCTCAGCGATCAACACACCATTGTTTTCCATGGTTTCAGCAATTGCTTCAGCCATTTCAAGCTGCTGACTGCGCTCGCGGTAACCCGGTATCTGTGCGGACAACAGACCGTCCGACGCAAAAATCGATTTAAGATCGAGCATAAAAAATTACACTACTATTTACTTGCCGCTATTATACGCAGCAAGCCGCCGGCGGGTAAAACCCGCAAGGCGTGGTAACAGCCGTTCGCTACAGTCGCCTGGTAACGACAACAATACTCCTGTCCTGCGGATGCCATGTCTTGACAAATCCAAGCGCAAGCACCAAATTGAGCATATCCACGTTATCCGCAAGCACTTCGCCCTGCATATACTGTAATCCACGCGCCGCCGCCACCTGTATCAGCGCGTTCATCAGGTGTGTACCGATTCCTTTATGTTGCCATCGGTCATCGACGACCAGCGCAAACTCGCAGGTTTCGCCATCGGGATTAGCGGTATATCGCGCCACACCAGTTTCAATCTCTTCTCCCGCTTGTTCAACCACAGCGATAAACGCCATTTCCCGGTCATAATCAATTTGCGTAAACCGCACCAGCATTTCCGGCGTCAACGTTTGCAGTGTCTGCATAAAACGGAAATATTTCGCACGAGGCGATAGCCTGCGCACGAAATCCTGCTCTATCTTGGCATCTTCCGGTCTTATCGGCCGAATAACAATGTCGGTACCGTCGGCCAGTTGCCACTTGGTTTTAAGCTCGCTGGGATACGGATAAATCGCCATATGCTCGTACTGACTCAGCAGTTTGGTTTCGCTATCGATCACGATACGCGCATCAAGCACAGTAGCACCGGCATCATCAATTAACAGCGGATTGATGTCGAGCTCTTTCAGACAGGGCAATTCGCATACCATATTCGACACGCAGCGCAGAACATGCTCAAGCGCATCCAGATTCGCAGCAGGATAATCGCGGTATTCTTCCAGCAGCTCCGACACCCTAGTTTGCCGGATAAGCGCACGCGCGATAAAACTATTCAACGGTGGCAATGCGACTGCACGATCGCGCAGCACCTCAACTGCCGTACCCCCGAGGCCAAAAGATATCACGGGACCAAATACAGGATCGCGCACAACGCCGATGATGATCTCGCGCCCATGTGGCTTGCTGATCATTTTCTCAACCGTAACACCATCAATACAAATGTCAGACCTGACAGCTTTCACGCCTGCGATTAAATCGGTATAAGCATGCCGAATGCTGTAGGCATCGATGACATTAAGCCGCACACCATGCACGTCGGATTTGTGGATTATATCGGGCGATTGAATCTTAAGAGCAACCGGAAAGCCGATGGATTCGGCCGCAACCAGTGCTTCATTCGCCGAACGCGCCAGAATCGCTGTATTGACAGGCATGCCAAAAGCCGTCAGCAACGCCTGAGACTCAAGCAGATTCATCAATGTGCGGTGTTTGCTTAGTACTCCATCGGCTATCAGGCGCGCGCCTTCAGTGTCCGCTTTGACACGGCTAGATAAAGGCCCGGGCACCTGCATCAGTAGTTGCTGGTTTTTATGGTAATTATTCAAATAGGCAAACGCTTCAACGGACGCTTCAGGCGTTTGAAAATCGGGCAATTGATATCGGGCAAACAACTCACGGGCGTATTTAACCTGTGTTTCACCCATCCAGCACGCGAGTAAAGGTTTGTGTGCATTTCTCTTCAATTCAACCAGCAGTCGGGCTACTGCTTCGGGTTTGGTCATTGCCTGTGGTGTCAGCATCGTTAACACGCCATCAACGTTCTCATCGAGCAAACAGGCTTGCACCGCAGTCTGATAGCGCTCCGGCGGCGCATCCCCTAAAACATCCACCGGGTTACCATGCGACCATTGTCCGGGAAGCGCCTCATTCAGCTTGTTAATTGTATCTTCACTCAAAGTCGCGACACTTATACCCAGATCGACGGCGCGATCAGTTGCCATCACGCCTGGCCCCCCGCCGTTGGTAACAATAGCAAGACGGTTATTTTTTACTCGCTGATGCGTTGCCAATAACTGCGCTGCAGCAAAAAGCTGCTCGATCGTCATCACCCGCACCGCGCCGGTTCGTTGCAGTGCTGCGTCAAATACATCATCCTCGCCTACCATGGCGCCTGTATGGGACACAACAGCACGCGAACCCTCCTTGTGGCGTCCTACTTTTACGACGACAACCGGTTTAAAACGTGCCGCCACACGCAAGCCGCTGATAAAACGCCGTGCTTGATGAATACCTTCAACATACAAAAGTATACTGCGCGTTTTCGGATCCAGCGCAAGATAATCCAGAATATCGCCAAAATCAATATCTGCCGCGCCGCCTAATGAAACCACCGCAGAGAAACCGATGTGACGCGCATCCGCCCAGTCCAGTATCGCCGTGCACAACGCACCGGATTGTGACACCAGCGCCAGCGACCCGGCTTGTGCCATGCTGTTACTGAAAGTGGCGTTGAGTCTGCGTTCAGGCCGCATTATGCCAAGACAATTCGGGCCAAGTATGCGCATTCGATACTGTCCGGCCTGTTGTAACACCTGCTGTTGGAGATGCGCACCTTCTCCCTTTCCTTCTCCAAACCCTGCAGAAACAACTACTGCCGCCCGCACACCGTGTTCACCGCATTGCCGAACGATTTCGGGCACTGTCCGGGCAGGGGTGGTGATTACTGCCAGATCGATTTTCTCATGGATCTGTTCGATGCTCGCGTAACATGTTTCATCACCCAGTCGTTCGTATTTTGGATTAATCGCGTAGACAGCGCCAGAAAAATCCGCATGCAACAGATTTTCGTACAAACGCGTACCTACAGCCTCGCTGCGCTGGCTCGCTCCGAACACGGCAACAGCAGCGGGTGCAAACAACGGATCCAAGAAGTGCCGGCTCATATGTCCTCTCTTGGCCTATTTGCCTATCAACAAACAAGTACCATTATAAAGACTCAGCCTGTTATCGTTTCCGGCTTTTTACGCACCAGACTCTGGAAACTTGCAGTAAAGGAGCAGTCTGGACTGGTTTGGACTGTAAATTACTGATTATAGACACGGGAACCCGATGACAACCCTGCAATTGTCGGCGCATTTTACCGAAAAAAATTCAGAATAATTAACAGACAGGCAAAAAAGATGGTGTAAATGGAATATTTCCGGGAATACCGGGCGTGATCTTCTTTTGAAGGAAAATCCGCTTGATCGTTATCTTCGGCATATTTTTTCCTGATATAGGCATAAACCTGATCATAATTGGTGTGCATGTAGCGGTGATACAACATCAATACAAAGCAGATCACCACTCCGGTCCATCCTAGCAATTCAATCATAGACTTTACTGTCGACAATCATAGAATTTGATTCCACCCAGGTCTTTTGGAAAAAGCATGGAAACATCGTTTTAGTTGCGCAGGTTGGTGGTGAGTTTGCAAATCCCAATACATGCTTCAATATCCGCCACATACGTTGGGGTTCGTTAACACTTCCCACTTACCGTCAACCTGCCGAGTTTATATCTCAATCGGGTTTAGCCTCATCAGAGTTTGTTTGAGATACCACACTCTTCATATGAACAGAGGCATCGCAAAAAGTAAAAACGGAGAGATGTTTCTTTACCTGGCGCGTCAATTCTGCTTGATATGCATCTCAATGCATAAACCGGCATATACTTATCTTTATAGTTGACAGACAAGTCTGGACCTTTTTCATTCCTGCCGCAACCGTCCTATTTTGCTATTTCCAGTTTTCTTTTTTGCGTGTACAGATACCGGATTAAATCGTATTCAAATGGCGAGCCGCTCTTATAATAGCGAAACTTGATTTGCTTGCGGGTGTTAACGGCACGCGTTGCAGCAAAGGCACTTCCAGCGCCCCTGTGTGTGTTTAAATTAAAAGCCTGCCAGTAAAAAACGACACTGTAAGCCAGGGAATCGACCAGCCGGCCAGCGCCATCGCGTGCATTCATAGGGCCCAGTATAGGTAATACCAGATAAGGACCGTTACCAACCCCATAATGTCCCAAAGTCTGGCCGAAGTCTTCTGGATGTTTATGAATTCCCCAGGCGCTTGCATGATCCCAGAGTCCACCGATACCCACAGTCGAATTTATCAGAAAACGCGATACAGCATACATGGATGATTTGGGTTTTAATTGCAAAATTGAATTTGTCAGGTTGGTTAACTCATTTAAATTCGAGAAAAAATTGCTGATTCCGGTCTGCGCAATTTCCGGCGTGACAAATTCATATACCTGGACGGCCGGCAGAAATACGAATTGATCAAATTTGGCGTTAAATTTATAGGCGCCCCTGTTAAAGCGTTCCAGCGGATCATAAATCCGCATTGGATAGTTTTCACCATCATTATCATTTAAAGTTCTTTGCGCCGGAATAATTTCCTTTTGTTGTTTGGGCGCCGTACTGCAACCGGTTATCGCACCGACACCTAATAACAGCATCATAATTCCGAGTAATTTTGACAAATAACTATTTAGCATTTTCAAACAAAGCCACACTTCACTGAATATCAATACACGTGCGGTCAGTCACGTATACACATCATTCAATTATTAAAAAAATCAACCATATATGCCGCATTCTCTTTATAGTCTATGTTTCCGCAATGGCCTCCGTTGGGATATATTTTGGCTCTCGATTTAAAGACCTTTTTTAAGTAATCAATTTCACCCGGTGCCAGAATAAAATCATCCTGATTCGTCACCAATCCAATTTTTGGTGATTTTGCCAAATAATCCTCAATACTTTCCAGGCTGGTACTTGCGATCAACGCCTGCTTACTCAGTTCAGAATGTCTTGTCTGGAAATATGGATAAAAATATTCATTAAAATAATCCACAAAGCTTATTCTGAGACTGACAATCATATAGTCGGTTAATGAGCTGGTGCTGGTTAATACAAGGTTTTTGGGAACGATATATCCTTCATTATTCACGACATCCGAAGTAAAATACATTTCAGCGGCGGAAATTCGAAATGAAATACCGATAACAGCAGCCAATTTTTTCCGATCATCTTTAAAACGCTTGAATGCCTCGTAAAGGAATTCTTCATCAGTGTCGATGAAATTACCCGACGAGTAGAGTGTTGAGAACTGGTCCATGGTTTCAACCATGAATTCGTCTATTTTATCCAGACCTCCCGGTACATTGTTGACCAGAAGATCATCAAGAATACTTACGGAGTTGTACAGGTTGACCGGTGGATTGATCATTAAAACCTTATTGAAATCAAATACTCTGCGTTTTTCATCCAATTTTGATATAAACGCCGATTGAGCGCCGCCCAGACTGTAACCCGTGAGGTAAAATTCGGTCACAGCCACGTCGTTTCGAATATTCTTCCAGATTAACTGCATCACGTTGTAAAGATCTTCAGAATCTTCCTGGATATTGCCGGGAACCGAATTTGTGGATGCAGAAACGATGAAATTTGGATGCGTCGGAGAACCCAGCGCAACAACATGAAAGCCGGCTTGGTAGAAAATTCTGAGTAACGCATCAGCTTTGGGCGAATTGGAATTGCTTCCAGTCCCGGCAATAATAAAAATCAGCGGCGCAGCCTCAGCCTGAGTAGCTATGGTATATGTCAGGCTTTCGTTGTACCAAAAAACTTCTGGTGTCTTTCGATCTTCAAACACTCTTATTTGTTGTGTCTTGATATCTATTTTATCCGGCACCCTGGCTTTCAACTCCTTAGGGGTACCAAGAACCGATGCTTCAAAAGGGTCCGTTATCGGGTAGCCATAGGCCAGAGAAACCTTATTGACCCCTGTTAAAACAAGCATCAAAAAAACGCAAACCAGTCTTTTGCTATTCATATTTTAAATTAAAATGCTGAACAATAAGATAAATTGATGCGGCCGCTCTGTGAATAATCAATCACTGGATGGATATCCATCAATGCTTTGTACCGCTCATCTCCAAGCGTGCCATTACTGCCAACACTATAAAACATATGACGGTTTTTCAAAACCCTCATGCAATTCCCAAACCAAAAACTGATCAAAATCACACACGTACTGTTTTATGACCTGGGCAATCAAAACCGGACACACCAGTTAAGCGACTTTCATCGTTTCTTCAACTTTTGCCTCAAATTGATTAAAGCTTCTGTATGCCGGAAATGAATGTAGCCGATAGCTGTTATAAAACACAGCGAAATACCGAAAATATCCTGCTGTGCCGCGTATCGGTGTCATCAACATCTTCAGTTATTCAGCGAGACTAATAAAGGCGCACTTGCGTTGCAAACTCCAGCTTCACTTTCGTATCAATACAACAACCGGTTGCTTAAATATTGCTCCACAATGCTGCCAGAGTGAGTGTGGAATTCTACGGACGAATCCTTAAACAGCTTGATAAATTGCTGGTAACTGTATGGGATCTGACCCTTGATTTGTGGTTATGGCGTCCATCAACATCCTGATGCTGTTGATTGAACAGTAATGTTAACTATATAAAATTCATTGGTTAGAAAAAAAATTAAAAGGATCCTGCATTCATTTCGAGCACCAAAATAAGCTGACCAATTTTCACTTTAGTGGCAAATCCTTTCAATTAGCAGTGAAGTAGCTGACTCTTCTGGCATCGGCCTGCCTAGATAATATCCTTGCATGGAATTAACACCGCTTTCCCTAAGAAACAAAAATTCATCTTCGGTTTCGACACCTTCTGCAAGTGAAACCATACCCAGTCCCTGAGCCAAAGAGACAATAGTTCTTACAATTGTTTGATTCTTTGGTTCATTCGTAATATTTCGCACAAATGACTGATCAATTTTCAATTTATCAACTGGAAGATTTTTTAAATAAGTAAGTGAAGAATATCCGGTGCCAAAATCATCAATTGATATATAAAATCCACGTTTCTTCAGAATATTGAGTAAATTAATCACATGATTATGATTACCACAGATCGAACTCTCCGTAATTTCTAATTCAATCCAGGCCGGTTTGCATTCGGTTTCAGTTAAAATATGTTCCAGACGATCCAAAAATAGCAAGTGGTTTAATTGGCGGGACGATACATTGATAGCTATTTTTCGGTTAGATAAAAGCCCTCTACTGTTCAAATCAACAGCGGCCTTACATCCCTGGTACAACACAAACTCGCCGACTTCAATTATTAGACCAGTTTCTTCTGCAACCGGAATAAACTGGCCGGGATGAACCACTTTATCTGGTGTTATCCATCGTACCAAAGCTTCAAAACCAATAAGTTCAGCACTTGCGCCATCAATCTGCGGTTGATAATGTACCGAGAGAATGTGATTATCCAGCGCTTTCTTCAGGTCTGAGGTAATCATCACTTTATGCTGGACTGCTTGTGTGAACTCGCTTTGATAAAAACTGTATGCATTTTTCTCTTGTTTTTTAGCATCAAACATGGCCGTGTCTGCATTCTGGAATAATTCTTCGGGCGTATTAGCATCTTCAGGATAGATTGCAATTCCGATACTCACAGTAACGTACACATCAATTGACTCAATACGAATCGGTTGCCTTAACAGAACACGGATTCGTTCAATGTATGATGATATATGGGCTTTTGAAATAAAAGAATCCAGAATAATTGCGAATTCATCTCCACCGGTACGCGCAATATAAGCGTCTAAAGGAAATGTTTTTCTCAAAATCCCAGCAATTTTGACAAGCAATTCATCGCCAAATCGATGACCGTATGAATCGTTAACTATTTTAAACTCGTCAAGGTCCAAGAAAAAGAAGGCAAAGGATTCATTAAGCGAACATTTTGTGACCAATTGTTTCTTAAGGCTTAATCTATTAGGAAGCGATGTAAGGTTGTCAACGTGCGCTAATTTATCCAGGTTTTTTTTCGCACTTAATATATTTGCTTCATGACGCTTGTATTCGGTAATGTCGCGCGCAATACTGAATATTCCAAACAAATTTCCATTTTCAGTATAAAGAGGCCCTTTCGTTGTCAAAAAAATCTTTTCTTCACCATTTTCGAGAAATAAACTCTCTTCATCACTCTGAATACGGCGGGATTCGACAATGGACCGGTCACGCTCAAACAACTTGGACGCCGGCTTGGGAAGAATAACATCTGCATCGGTAAATCCGATTATTTTGTTTGCTGGCATGCCAAATAAATCTGCCGCACAATGATTAATAAGTATATATCTTCCTTCAACATCTTTCGCAAAGATCGCATCCGGTGAGCTTTCTACAATTGAATTTAAAAGTGCTTCATGTTGTATCAACTCGAGGTTGATTAGTTTCTGTTCGGTGACGTCCTGTATAACCCCCTCGACACGTTCAGTCTTTCCGTTTCGGATAATTGGAATCCCTAATGTTCTCACCCACTTACGATTTCCTTTATGAGTAATCATTTCTAATTCGAGCAGGTACGATTTACCATATTCAATGGCTTCTTGCAGTGCACGTTCGATTCTGATTTTGTCGTCTCCGGAAAACACTTCCAGGCCTACTTGTACCGGGGTGATTTTACTCGGTTCAAGATCGTAGATTAATGCAACTTCTTCGCTCCAAGTTCCAATCATTGACTGCACATCAAAACCCCACCGGCCAATATTGGCAACCTTAACAGTTCGTTCTAAAATTGTTTCAGTATTTTTTAACGATTCTTCCAGCCGTTTTTGATTGGAAAGGGAATCAATATGCTTCTTGTGATCACTGTAACGAGCATATAATAATCGATAGCTGATAACAAAAAAGAACAGAGCTGAGCACACTACAAATAATAATTCCTTATATTTACCCAGTAGTGCAAATTCTCCCGGATCTATCAAGATTTTATGGACGAACAAATCAGAACTATGAAACCACATTACTCCAACTATCAGATAGATAAACGCAATCATTAAAGCTTCTTGTATACTTCGAAAATCCTTTTTGGCCATACGAGTGAAAAATTTAGATTGTTTCATGTACCTTATCAATGTATTCAGCAATAAATGAAATTTGAAGTTTTTTGTTATAAAACCTGTGCATTAGGCTGATAAAAAATACAATTAGTATTGATTAACGCTTATCATTTTGTATCAATCTGCACAAAATCGGATGTAAGATTTTCCAACAGATTCTGGTCGATCAAAGCAGCGGCAATTTTGTTCTCGAAAACTATCCTCTCGCTCCGTTCACATAAGCCGCCGTCAATTCATCCCGGGGTGATTCGAATATATGCCGGCAGCGGCCGAATTCGACGAGATGTCCGGCATGGCCTCTGACCCAGAAGAATGCTGCGTAGTTGGCGATTCGGCGTGCCTGCGCCAGATTGTGGGTAACGATGACGATGGTGTAACGACCCTGCAAGCTGCAGATCAGATCCTCCACAATGCCGGATGCCATGGGATCAAGTGCGCTGCATGGTTCATCCATCAGCAGAATTTCCGGATTGAGTGCCAGTGCGCGGGCAATGCACAGACGCTGCTGCTGCCCGCCTGACAGGCTCAGGGCAGAAACGTCGAGACGGTCACATACCTCGTTCCACAGACCGACATCCCGTAAAACTGTTTCAGTAATGGCCGCCACTTCCGTTTTTTGTGTGATGCCATGTTCATTGAGTGGTAGCGCGATATTGCGGCGAATGGACAGCGGGAAAGGTGTAGGTTTCTGAAATACCATACCGATACGCCGCCGCAACGCCTGCACATCGCACTGAGGGTGGTGAATATTTTGGCTGTCAACCAAAATACGTCCGTCAATGCTGCAGCCCGGAATCAGATCAGTCATGCGGTTTATTGCCGACAGAAAACTGGTTTTTCCGCAGCCCGACGGACCGATCAACGCAGTAATGCAGCCTTTGAAAATATCCAGCGAAACATTGTCCAGCGCAGCCTGCGTGTTATAGCGCAATGACAGATTGCGCACCTGAATAACCGGTTGCGGTTCGCAACAGGGCGGTCCGGCCTCCAACGGCCCAAGGGTAAAGGCGTTCGGGTCGTCGTTCATGTCATGATTTTTTTACGTTGCAAACCATAAGCCAGCTTCATTGACAGGATATTGATACATAATAACAAACTTACAAGCACCAGCGATGAAGCATACGCCGGACTGTCGCCGCCCGGCACATTCATCGACAGATCGAAAATATGCAACGCCAGTGCGCGACCTGAATCCAGCAATGAACCGGGCATACGGTCAACATAACCACTGGTAAACAGCAGCGCCGCCGTCTCGGCCAGTGCACGTCCGATACCAATTAACAGGCCTGCAGCCAGTGTAGGCGCGGCAGCGGGCAGTATCAAATGAGTCAGCGCCGCCGTTCGCGACAAACCCAGCGCAGCAGCAGATAACCGGTAAGTGTCGGGTACTGCGCGCAGACCGGCTTCAGCAGTACTTGTCAGAATCGGCAATAGCATGCAGGCCAGTGTCAACCCGCCGGACAAAATAGAAAAACCAAGTTCCAGGTAAATACTAAAAAAAGCGTGACCAAACAGGCCAAACACAATAGAGGGCACACCCGCCAATACGTATAAACTGAAGCGTACAATTCTACCGAAAGTGCTTTCAGCCGGCACAAGCTCTGCCAGCAGCACTGCCGTCGACCATGCCAACGGCACCGAGGCGACCATGGCCACCAGCAGAATCAGTACGGTAGATACCAGAATCGAAGCAATACCACCCGCCCGCCCGGCATCGGTTGGTGATTCGGTTAGAAATTCCCAGGAAAGATGTGCCGCGCCGCCATGAACAAGATCAAAAAGCAACCAGAAAAATATCAGGCTGACCAACAGCACCGTCAGGTAAATCAAACCCTGTATCACACCATCGCGGAGTTTTTGTTTTACCCGCAGCGACATCGATCTAAACCTGTTGACGTTTTTCCAGCAAACCGGCCATGGCTGACAACACCATTACCAGCAGCATCAGCAGCAAACCGGATACGAACAGAACCGACCGATGATCACCCATGGCATAAGCCATCTCAAGCGCAATATTGGCCGCCAGGGTACGTACCGGGTCAAATAGTGATTCAGGATGCTGCACCACATTGCCTGCGACCATCAATACCGCCATAGTTTCCCCGAGTGCACGCGCAGCTGCGAGTATGATTCCGGCCGTGATACCGACCCGCGCTGCAGGCAACACAACCCCGGCAATCGTGCCCCAGCGGGACAATCCCAGTGCAGACGCATTTCGAAATAGCTCATCGGGCACCGCTGCAAGCGCCGCACAGGCGGTTATTGTTATCATCGGCAGAATCATCAGCGTCAGCACCAGTACAGCAGCCAGCAAGCTTGCGCCGGGTGGTTGCCATTCACTGATCAAGGGCACCAGTGTCGTCAGTCCCCAGAAACCAAAAACCACCGAGGGAATACCTGCGAGCAATTCAATCAACCGTCTGTAAAGCGACGCCAGGTGCAGTGGCGCAAAAAACACAATAAACAACGCTGAAGCAAGGCCCAAAGGTGCCCCCAGCGTTATCGCACCAATACTTGCCAGCAATGTGCCGGAGACCATAGGCATTAGATTGTAGGCACCCTCGAGCGGATGCCATGATGCATCAGCCATAAATCCGGCAATAGACAGTCCCGTTAAAACAGGCCAGGATTCGATTAACAGAAAACAGAAGATCAGCAGCATAACCAGTACGGCAAGCAACGCGCCGGCACGCAGAATTCCGGTCAGAATGCGGTCAGTCTGCATCAACCGGAACAAAATGCTGCGCCTTGATCAAATCCTGAACCTGCGGTGACTGCGCAAATCCGATGAATTGCTTGATCACCCCCTGTGGATCACTTGCGGTTACCAGATTGAGTGGCCGCGATAACGGAAACGTGCCGTTACGTACATTTTCCACAGTAGCTTCGACACCATCAAGTGCCAGCAGCCGTAAAGACGCACCACGCTGTACCTCGTATTCAGCCGCGCCGATGGATACGTAACCGATGGCATTGCGGTTGCCCGTTACCGTCTTGATACCCTGCGCATTGTCGCCGATGATGATGTGTGGTTTGATGGCACTGTTTTTTAGTTGCAGATAATCCAAAAACAGCTCCAGCGTTGAACGCCCTTCTGCCTTGTTCACGACGGTAATACGCGCATCTTTTCCGCCGACATCTCGCCAGCGCACTATGTCTCCGGTAAAGATACCGGCAATCTGACTCTTATTGAGCGCATTCACCGGATTATCCGCATGCACGAGCAAACTGATGCCGTCCAGCGCAACAGTATAGGCATGCAGGTCGTTTTCGTCCGGCTTCAGCGGGCGTGAC
Source organism: Nitrosomonas marina (assembly GCF_900110145.1). Taxonomy (GTDB): domain Bacteria; phylum Pseudomonadota; class Gammaproteobacteria; order Burkholderiales; family Nitrosomonadaceae; genus Nitrosomonas; species Nitrosomonas marina. Next base: position 140,326 of record NZ_FOCP01000008.1, read on the forward strand.
ACCATGCCGATATCGGCAATGCGCTTGCGCACATCGTTGATGCCGCGCGACGAACCGCCTGTCTGTACGTCGATGCGTACACCGGAAAATTGCATTTCGAAACGCCGTGCAATTTCATTGATCAGGGGGGCAACTGTACTCGAACCGGTCAATACCAGCCGTTGCGGTCCGGCAATGGCAGCGCCGGACACAGTCCAGATCAATCCGCAAATCGCAATAATTAGTTTTGCTGCAAACAATCGGCTGGCCGGAAACATTCCAGTCATTGTTATCATACGCTACCGCTTGTCATTTAATTGCCAGTCGTACTCAAGATAACGCACCTTGAAGTGGCCCGATGCAACCACCTGTCTGTCCTGCTCGTTATCGGTCAGACTGTCTGCGTAATGTGCCAGAAACTGGTTCAGTGAATGCCAGCCCCTCCAGCCACTTTCAAAGTCTTCAGAATACCAGTTAAATATTTTAGATATTTCCAGACGCGCAGTCGACGGATTGTAACGATTCCGCGTTCGGTCTTCGAGAAATGCTTTGGTAACGGCTTCCAGTTGCTGCTCAAGCTTCTGACCGGTGAAAGCCTGGTTCAGCAACGCCGGACAGCCGATCGAAGCGCAATTCACCGCGAAATGGATGCGCGGTTCATTGTAGATACCGTTTTTGCGGATCATACCGTGTTCAATCTCATCCAGCGAAAGCATTTTTCCAAACAGCGGCACAAATTCCTTTTTCCAGGGGCTACGTAAAAATGAGCCCAGATCCTTGATTGAATCAAGTTCTGGATAGCGTGTCAGAATCAGCTCTATGGTAAAGGCGTTATAGGCGTTAATCAGAAACGCCAGTTGCTCCGGTTTTTTCCAGCTTATAAAAGTATGCTCACTGACAGCTGACAAACGCTGCAAATATCGCTGCAGTGTCTGACGATTTTCTAAAAAAGCGAAATAATCGACCTGACTGGCTCGCCCCTGATTGATCATAACCACATGATCACGCAGCAACTGATCCCAGGCAGTATGGTCGAATCGCTCTGCCCACAGGGAAGACGTCCAGCACAACAGCAATACTGTCGAGAAAGTTTTGATTAACCCCGTCATTCTGCAATCCCCAGTTTCATTCAATAACCGGCTATTAGTCGACGTCTTCCGACATTGCTTACAATAGCCGATACTGTTCGGAATGTTATAAGCATATTAATTGCAAACGATACAAGCCAACTGTCGCCATACACAGTGGCTCGAACAAAATGCACGTCATGGTCACAAACACAAGCCATAAGAAGTTCTCTACGGCCATATTATCTGTTAAATCCATGTTATACATTCACGGTATAGCCGTCTGACAATCCGATTAAAGAGACAATACCAATAAAAAAACAACACCAGCACACTTGTCCGTTACATCAGTCAAGACACTAATACCTGTCCTGCCGCCGCCGTTTGCCACTCAGATTAACACAATTTACTTGAATTATTGTTTATCAATCGTAATACATAAATCCGTGCACAAGGCCACATTATTAACTGTGCATTAACTACCTTCTGTCAGGGGGGAGAAATCGATCGAGTATTACCCTGGCTCACACCATTGATCGCAATGACAACGTAGCGGCTGTAGGTAAAACAGTTTTGGGAAATTGCTGAGACCCATTCAACCAGTAGTATTATGGAATTAAAACAGATTGCAAGACAGGAAAAAACAATTATTCATTGTCGAGTTATTCACATCAATCAAACGAAGTAATTGCTAGGGCCTCAAGTTAGCATGGATAAATGTTCCCAGCTCATCGATCCATTCTTCGCGCATCGTTATAAAACCATCATTATGGCCGTCCGACAAAGCCAGAAAATACTTTGGCTCAGCAACCGCCTGGTAGAGACGCTGACCGTGTGAAAATGGCACAATGTCATCATCGGGACTATGTGCCACAAAAACCGGGCAGCTGACAGATTTCAGATATGCCAGTGTGTTGTATTCAAAACGAGCAATCAAGCGTACCGGCAAATAAGGATAAATGGTTTCTGCCAGGTCGGGCACCGAGGTAAATGTAGAGGCAAGCACCAGTATCGCAGGATTGTTTTGTGCAGCCAACCGGGCAGCTATCGCGCCACCAAGAGACTCTCCATATAGCACCACCTCGTCCGGTTTCACTCCCTTGATGCCGGTCAAGTATTGCCAGGCCGCATTGGCATCGGTATAAGTGCCGCTTTCAGAAGGGGCGCCACTACTTTTTCCGTAACCCCGGTAGTCGAAAATCAATGTATTCAGGCCAAATGCACGAAACATGGATAGGTAATTGAGCCGGTGTGAAATATTGCCTGCATTTCCATGCAGAAACAACGCTGTGCCTGTTGCATCCGGAGCCGGGACAAACCAGCCATGCAGGGTTTCACCATCGTCAGTATTAATTTCAACAGTTTCATAGCTCAAACCGATTTGGCCGGGTGTTGCTATCATTTCCCGTCCGATATGAGGAAAATAAACCAGATGCGATTGCATGAAAAAAATCAGTAAAACAACCACACCATACCCACACCCAAGCAACATAAGCAGATTGAATAGCGCTTTCATCGGTTATACTTTCGATAACGCGGGAATACAGTAGTCTGGAATAAAATCTGGTGGCATTCTATTATGCCGCACATGTCCGGCATCAAAAAAATGCAATCCGAACGGTCACGGCTGGCGCAGATTGATAGTGATGTCCGCGCCTAACCCTTTCGTATTAAATGCAGAATCGCTGAATTTTGGGTATCCCATTACCGGTTTGGGATTGTTGGACAAACCAAACGGCTCACCGGGCATCATATTTTGCTGTCGTTTTAATTTACGGTCTGCATCCTTGTCATGATAGACCGAGACAGCATATGTGCCGTGCTGGTCCAGGTTCATGCACACAAGATGCTGTTCGCCAGTCGCAGGTACACGAATATGACGTTTACGTCCGTGTCTCATCAAAAAATGATTCGGGTCATCATACAAACCCACAGTCAACATTCCGCCAAAACTGACTCCGTTAACTGTCACCCTGATCTGTGAAATATCCGGATTGCATTCATCAGCAGCCTCGTGTGGTTGAATATTCAGCTGTTGTGCAGCCTGTATTGTCGTTGAGGCTGCCAGACCTGGCAACACTACAGCCAGGATTACAATGAAGGTGTTGTTTTTTAAAATTGTCATGTCGAATCTTCAAGAATATGCAGTTAAAACCCAGCTCAATCATATCAGATTCCTGTTGACTCTAAAAAACGACGATTCGCCCCACAGGCATTGCGTCTATTTGATGCAAACGAGCCGCACCTGATGAATATCGGTAATACCCTGCAACACCTTCTCAATTCCATCCTGTTTCAAAGTCCGCATACCTTCGTTCAATGCGGTTACCAGCATCTCCGCAACTCTCGCCCGCTCCTGGATATTTTTTTTCAGCGCGTCTGATGCTGTCAATAGTTCATGCAGGCCAACACGCCCGCTATAACCTGTTCCTGCACAGTCTTCGCAGCCTACCGATTTATACAGAGTAATCTGCCCCTGCTCGTCACCATATTGCTTCTTCCAGTTTGCCAGTATTTCTTCATAAGCTTTGTCAGTATCCGCTTTGAAATGATCAATATGTCGCAATTCCTCACAGTACTCGGTTAACAGCGACCTGATTTCCCGGTCGCTGACTATATAAGCTTCTTTACACTTCTTACACAGACGTTTGGCCAGACGTTGCGCAAGTACACCAAGCAAAGCATCAGCAAAATTAAACGGGTCCATGCCCATATCAAGCAAACGAATCACCGATTCAGGTGCGCTGTTGGTATGCAATGTTGCAAAAACCAGATGGCCTGTCAATGAAGCCTCGATACCAATGCTGGTTGTCTCCTTGTCACGCATCTCACCCACCATGATGATATCGGGATCAGCGCGTAAAAAAGATTTCATGACAACCGGGAATGTCAGACCCGCCTTGGGATTCATTTGCACCTGTCGCAGACCTTTTTGCGTAATTTCAACCGGGTCCTCGGCTGTCCAGATTTTGGTTTCCGCCCGGTTAAGATGTTTCAGGATGGAATGCAGTGTAGTCGTCTTGCCAGATCCAGTCGGGCCACAAACAAAAAACAGGCCATAAGGCTTGCTGATAATGCTTTTCAGCTCATTCAAATTGTGCGGTGTGAAGCCCATTTTATCGAGTGGTATCGGTTCTCCGGCAGCAAGAATACGCATGACGACATCTTCTATCCCGCCTGCCGATGGAATGGTTGCCACCCTGAGTTCAATATCCAGTGGCGCAAATCTTCTAAACTTGATTTTTCCATCCTGTGGACGACGTTTTTCTGAAATATCCAGATCACACATAATCTTGATACGGGTGACCAAAGGACTTCGCAAACTGGCAGGAACCTCAATATAAGGCATCAATGAGCCGTCTTTACGGAAGCGGATTTTAGTTTTCTCTTTTCCTGGATACGGTTCAACATGAATATCCGAGACGCCCATTTTGTAAGCATCGATAATAATTTTGTTGACCAGCTTGACCAGTTCGTTATCCGAAGCGGCCGAAGTCTCATCAACTTCCTGCAATTCATCATTTTCGTCTTCCAGGCCAACCAGCATGTCGTTAATGTCGCCGGTATCAATATCCTCTGAACTGCCTCCGTAAAACAGATCAACAGTCTGCTTGAATTCACGTTTGGTTGTAACTGTATAAATAACTTTATACTTGGGAAAAATATTGTTAACAATCCGAAGTGACCTTATCCGGTCCGGATCCAGCGTCATTACAACCAGTCCATCTTTGCTGTCATCAATCGGCAGCCATGCATTCGTTTGCACGTACTCTCTCTTAAGATTACGTAACAAATCAATCGGCTTTACACGCTCTGCTTTAAAAGACTCATACTTTACGTCGAAAAATGACGCCAGCGCCTGTCCAATCAAAGGTACGGCTATTTGAAATTCATCAATCAGCACATCTTCAAGATCGCAGCCTTTTTTCCGTGCTGACCGCGTCGCCAACTCAAATTCACCGGCAGAAATGACCGCGTCCATAACCAGGTGATCATATTTTGATTTTAGCAGCTTGAATGATTTTTGCCGCTGTTTCAGAGCGATAGCCAATGTTCGGGTAATTTCCTCTGCACCGTCGACAATCATTGGCGTGAAGGGTTTGTCGTCTTTACTATTGATAACCTGCATGACGCCAATCAATGCATGGTCTTCTGCATTTAGAATTGGTGACACAAGCATTTGCTTGGTTCGATAACCGGTACGCTTATCAACGTCCTGTAAAAAAGTCAGCTTCTCATTCAGCGACTTTAGTTCGCGCTTATTGTAGACATCTTCTATATTGATCGTTTTTTTTTGCAGCCCTACAAAGCCGGCAATACTGTGTTCGCTAACCGCGAGTTTCAAGTCCTGAAACGTGTCGAGACCGGTTTTTACTCTGGAAGATAAGAAGCTATTGTCTTCACTGATCGTATAAATGGTCAAACGATCAGCGTTAAATAAACTGCAAATGTCCTTGCTGACTTCCAGCATAATCTCATCGATGTCAGTAGCCGCATGAATTTTATTGGTAACATCCTGCAGTTTTTTTGAAAAATTCAAACGATTGCTGATGTCGGCGGATTCCTCATCGGCGGGTTTGATCGCGATCATTGTATTCATCCAATTTTTCTCCACGAAACTCAAAAATCGAATATTTGATTCTTCAGTAATCTGCGCGGGTTATATCTTCCAGCACATGCCTGAATCTCTCGCATGGTTAATTCATCTTCACCCTGCTTTAAATGCGTAACATAGATATCTGCATGAAATTTCAGCTTATCCAGTTCGGCACACAATAAACTCGGGCACAGATGCTTAGATCGTATGGCAATATCTCGCTTTGCTTCACAAAATGCAGCCTCGATAATCAGATATTTCAAATTTTCTATAGTATTTACGACAGACCAGAGCGCATCATTAGTGGTTGTATCTCCAGTGAATACCAGGCTGGACCGGCCTGAGTTAACCTGAAAACCAACAGCTGGCACTACATGATTGGCAGGCAACGGCGTTATCATCCTGCCATCCAGATTAATAACTTCACCCTCTGCAATAATTTCATATTGCATGTATGGAGTTTCCATATTCGGAATTTTTGTAAAATCCGGCCACACCAGCCAATTAAACATGTGGTTCTGCAAAATGTTGACCGTTTCCTGGGTTGCATAAACAATAACCGGTTTTTTTCGCAAAAATCCTACGGTATCAACCAGAAAAGGAATAAATGCAATATGATCCAAATGAGAATGTGTTACAAATATGTGATCTATCCGGACCAGTTCATCCAGCTTTAAATTTCCAATACCGGTGCCCGCATCAATCAAAACATCTGAATCGACCAGCAATGATGTCGTATCCGAATCACTTCCGATACCTCCGCTACACCCTAATACTCTGAGCTTCACTTCATGCTCCGCATGGTTACACTATTTAACAAGTAATACCGGTGTTGAAGACAACTGTATCACCTTGCTCACCACCGAACCCAGTAACAGATTTTTAATGGCGCCATGACCGCGTGCGCTGATAATCACCAGGTCACAGTTTAAATTTGCTGCGAACTGTTCAATCATCATGGCCGGATCACCAATCGTAATATGATAGCTGTACTTAATCTGTTCTTGATCGAGTAATTGAACTGCTTTTTGCAAGCATTTCGTACCTTCCTCCTGATGATATTGCTTGATATCATCCTGAGAAATGAATAAAGATACGTTCCCGTCCAGCGGAAATTGCACATTCAATAAATGAATCTCCGGTACAGCTTTGTACCAGTTCATCATTTCAACCATTTTTTTCACTGCCTTGCTGGAGTTATCGGATCCGTCAATCGGCAACAAAATTTTCAACATTGTTCAAGGTTTCCGTTAAAGTCCAAGAAAAAGATCGTTTCTAGCGCGATCACCTCGGTTTATCACCCAGATCCACAACCGGTTCTATTCTGTTTTGAGCATATGCAGCCAGCCGCTTTCCAGTAATTATCACAATCAAAACAGTTACAACAGGAATCAGCCATTGAAGGAAAGCTGCATTATGGATTATCCAGTCCTGAGTAACCGTGTCGGTAACCGCCATATCTCCGGCAATCCAGCCCAATAAAGCAGCACCGATTACTATTGTGATCGGATATCTGTCCATGAGTTTCAGGACAAGTTTGCTGCCCCAGACGATGATAGGCACACTGAAAACAAGCCCAAAGATAACCAGAGTCATGCTGTCCTTGGCAGCCCCGGCGATCGCGATGACATTATCAAGACTCATGACAGCATCAGCGATAATAATGGTTTTAATAGCACCAATCAGTGTTGTACTTGCAGCGACTTCATGGCCATTGCCAGCCGGTTCCGGTTGAAGTAATTTGATACCGATCCAGATCAATAAACAGGCCCCAGCAATTTTCAAGTAAGGTACTGTCAAAAGACTCAAAGCAAAAAAAATCAGAATGACGCGCAAACCTATTGCGCCAACGACACCCCAGAAAATTCCTAGATTACGCTGTTTTTCTGGTAATCGACGGCAAGCCAGAGCGATGACTACCGCATTGTCTCCACCCAGTACGATATCAATCGCAATAATCTGTACTACCGCCACCCAAAATTGTGGACTATCAAATCCCATTCGACTTCGCCTTTACATCAATCAGAATTAACTGGCGCATGAAAATAAAACACGCCTCGTTCAACAACAATTTACTGACATTGAATGAAATTCAGAATGTCCTCTTTTTGTTGCATTGCATCATTTCGGCCCAGTTCAATTAAAGCCCGACAAAACGACGCTTCAAACAAAACATAGCTTAACAGCGTCGAACCATTCGGATTCATCGCACCTACAGCACGGTAAAGTGAGCGCAGTGTCAGCGGTAATGTCTGTGCAAACTGCTGCGCGATTTCATTAATTTCAATACTCGGCGATATCATCATGGAATCAATCGAGCGCAACGTAATTTTCTTTTCCTGGTGAGCTTCATACGGCACTAGTTTTAACGTTTCATTAATTCGCCGTAATCGTTCAAGATCGACATCAAGACTGTCAATAAAAATGCTGTTCATGGCATGACCGGCAATTTGTGCCAGCGATGGATAGTCGGAAGTGCTCACGCGTCCGGGCAGCTCTCTTGCTACCTTATGCACACCCAGAATCAATACTTTTTCAGCACCCAGATGAAGCGCCGGACTGATCGGCGTCAATTGCCGCATTGAGCCGTCACCAAAAAATTCACGGTTTAGTTTCATCGGTGGAAAAATAAACGGAATTGCTGAAGAGGCCATCAGATGGTTCGCACGTATTTGTGTTGATACACCCACGCGTTGTGCACGTTTCCAGGGTTTGATTCCACGTGCAGCTTGATAGAAGGTTACCGATTGACCGGAAGTATACCCCCAGGCTGTAATTCCTAATGCATGCAAGGAGCCTGAGCGGATGCAATGCTGAAGCATTCGAAAAGGTATTTTGCGTAATAAAAGTGACTCCAACGGTGAATTATCCAGCAGAGAAATTGCCCTGTGTCGTCCATACTCATGTGAAAACAGCGATATACAACAGCGTAAAGCAGTTCTGAGCACACCTATCAGATCAGAACGATAAACATGTCTCACATGAAAATTGGCCCATACCTCCTCCAGCTGGCATACACCCTCTTGAAATTCATTTGCAGCCACGGCCAGACTTGCAGCATTTATAGCACCCGCCGATGTTCCACATATTACGGGAAATGGATTCGGTGCGTTATCGGGCAACATTTCAGCAATTGCGCGCAATACACCTACCTGATAGGCAGCCCGCGCCCCACCTCCAGTCAGAACCAGGCCGATTTTTGGTTTATCATTATCAAGCTTTTGTTTCTTGTTTATTGTTCGTGATAACAAATTACGCCTTTATTTTTTCCAGTGCATCCTGCAAAGTATCCTCGCTTAACTGATTCAACGACTTTGCCAGCCTTTCGGCCGTCTCACATGCCTCCTCAGGCAGCCTTCGGCTATCCAGGCAGGCAATAAATCTCGCAGCCGCACCGACTGTTTTCAATAAACTCTGACGCTCTACCATCAGCATCTCGATTTCTGCACGCAACAGTGAAACGTCCTGTTCTTTTAAAATTGTATGATGCATGATATTACCTTTTATTTATAGATGCAGTTAAAATATGACAATAAATATATCAGAACGTTAAATCATTAAAATTTTGAACTCTGTGCTATTTGTCACCCTTTTCGTATACTTTTCCTCGACACTGACTGAATTTTAGACATTATGCAAAGCAGCAACATATTCCAGTTATTTCCGAAGATAGAACCGTATCAACAAGGCATGTTATCAGTGGATTCGATCCATACAATTTACTGGGAGCAGTCAGGCAATCCCGATGGGACGCCGGTTGTATTTTTACATGGTGGTCCCGGTGCAGGTTCTACGCCCGCCCACCGCCGTTTTTTTGATCCATCATATTACAGGATCATTGTGTTCGACCAACGCGGATCTGGGCGTTCAACCCCCTTGGGAGAAATACGCAACAATACAACACCGCTTTTGATCGACGATCTTGAGCTTTTGAGACAGCATCTTGGTATCGAAAAATGGGTGGTATTTGGAGGGTCCTGGGGAAGTACACTGGCGCTTGCATATGGCGAGACCCACCCGGAACGTTGTTTGGGAATGATTCTGCGGGGTATCTTTTTATGTCGAAAACAGGAAATCGACTGGTTTTTGTATGGATTGAAAAATTTTTTCCCGGAAGCGTGGCAGACATTTGTCGCTACGTTGAGTGAAACGGAACGTAACGATATTCTGTCCGCTTATTATCAGCGCTTGATAAATCCTGATCCTGCCGTTCATATGCCCGCCGCGCGCAGCTGGAGCATTTATGAGGGGTCATGCTCCACGCTGCTGCCAAGTTTGGAAACTGTGAATTATTTTGCCCAGGATACGGTAGCGCTGGGACTGGCACGTATGGAAACGCATTATTTCAGTCACGACATTTTCCTGCCGGATAACGCGTTACTGGAGAATGTACATAAATTACACGAAATTCCGGCAACCATCGTTCAAGGTCGCTATGATGCCGTGTGCCCGATTATCAGCGCAAATGATTTACATGAGAAATGGCCACAGGCCGAATACAGGATTATTGACAATGCCGGTCATTCTGTTTGGGAGCCGGGGATATTATCTGCGTTAATAGAGACAACCGAACGGTTTAAACAAATTCTATCATCCCCCAAGTCATGATTCCAAAAGTGATCGGGTTATATTGTTACTTTGGCCATTCAATACCAGGAAATCCTGTCGTTCTAATATAATAATCCCCATGGAAACCCTGTGTTTTCCATGGGGATTGTCAGATTTCATTAAATGCGTCAGTAACTAAGCAATCTTTTTCTTCTTAACAGGTGCAGCATCCAGTCGCTCGATCACTTCGAATTTCCGGGTGTCCATATCAGTGAATCCGGTCAGTATCTGCAAGTGTGGTAATAAATCCGGCACCTTCGCCTTGATAATATCCTGTGCGAATTTACTGAGAAAAAGCGCTTTTTCTCTGGCCAAATGGTATTCGGGCCCTGCCTCGTCACGAAACGCCGCAGAAGTCAGCAAAACAATACCGTTCGGGTCGACACGTCCATCGTCAATATTTCCCTTAAGCAATTTTGCGGCAGTTTCAATTGCAACTGACAAATTCGGATCGAAAGGACCTACGATAAAGGCAGTATTTATGGCGTGCAACCAGTCAAAACCTCGTCCAACACCCAGAACCCATTCCTTGTGCTCAGCATCGGCTATTGGTCTGTTTGATGCACGCACTTCTGCTATATGTCTGATATTACCACGAACAAGCGGTATCATATCCCGTATGATCCTTTCTGTCATGGACGGATAGAGCGAAGACAACAACTCCTCTAATTCAATTTGTGAAGACTGCTTAATCTTGGCCAGATCGACTACGGTTCCGTCATCCTCTCCATGCAGGATCAACGCCTCCAGATCTGTTTCTATACCACAAACAATAGGCACCACTGCGCCTTTTCCATATACATTGAGAAACTGATTTTTCAGTTTGATCGCAGCTTCTTTGGCAGCATTTGTATCGTAATTGTATCCACGACAACCACGATGCGCATCGCCCCGGGCATAATGATAGGTTACGAAAACCAGACAATGTCTTCCGCGACCAATGGAATATTGCACCCAATGATCAATGATAGTCTGGAAAAAAGGCCAGCCCAGGTCAAACTTGCCACCCAGATTACGAAAAGGTTGAATAATTCCCAGCGCAGTTTGCGTCATGACAGGCAAGTGCAGTCTTCCGTCCATGCATTTTAGTGCAGCGATTTCCGTTGGGTGTTCTCCTCTATACCTACGGCGCTCCGATGACAAATCCATGAATGCCTGCGAGTGACGCGCATTCAAATCAAGTAGATAATCTATTCCGGTTTTATTTGTATCAGTCATTTTCCTATCCTAAGTATTTAAAATTTAGTGCGATTGAATTGTTAATCTCGACAGCCATGCTTCAGAAGCAGCCTGATTGATATTTAATATATACTCAGGAAACAGTCCGAACATCAAAGCCAGCAAAGCAGGTATAAAGAGCAAAGCCAGTTCTCTGGATTTGATATCTATAACCTGCTCTATGTCTTTATGGACAACAGGACCTAAAAAAGCCTTTCGAGTATAAGACAGCATATATGCAGCACTCAAAATCGCACCGGACAAAGCTGCAAACCCGAGAATCGAATGCGTATTGAGTGCACCAATAATCATTAACAATTCAGCCGGGAAACCACTGGTCCCTGGCAACCCGATACTCGACAACATAAATAAAAAGTAAAAAAAAGTTAATTTAGGCATTACCTTAGCAAGCCCACCCAAATGAATCGTTTCAGTACTACCAATTCTATGATGGATAAAGCCTGCAATCAACATTAACGCACTGGCTATAAAGGTAAAGTTTAACAGCTGAAAGATTGCACCCTGAAAACCTTGAGCCGTTAATGAGGCAATACCGACAATAACTAAACCCACATGGCTAACACTAGCATAAGCCAGTAGTCGGCGTAAATTAGTTTGTTGCAACGCGATCAAAGCAGCATAAATCAGCGTCACCGCACCTATAACACTGAGCAACCAACTGAAGTCGACAGCTGCCACAGGCGCCAGCGGCATAGCAAATCTCAAAATACCGTATACACCCAGTTTTAATCCAACCAATAACGCAACTATATGCGTTGGTCCCTCCATGGCCGCTGTGGGCATCCAGGTGTGTAATGGAACCAGCGGTGCTTTAATTGCAAATCCAAATAACAAGAGCAGAAACACAATTGCCTGCAAATTATCAGGCAATGGCGTATCCAGCAAAACCGGCAGACTGAATGAGAGCTCCTGCGGAATTAAGCCTTCGACATAATACGCATGATTTGAAGCCAGCAGTATGAATGCCAGCAGAACCGGTACGCCCCCCCCAATCATATACAACAGATATTTCATTGCCGCGCTTCTTCGGTGTGACCCGATCCCCCATAATCCAATCAAGAAGAAAAAAGGTGGCAACGTCAGTTCCCAGAAAAGGAAAAACAGTACTGTATCCAGCGCACAGAATATTCCAAAACTTACACCTTCCAATGCCAGCAACAATGAAAAATGAAACCGGGGCAAATGTGCCACTGAATTCCAGACTGCAAGCATCGTCATTAAGGTCAACAATGCTGTCATCGGCAAAAACAAAATTGAAATACCGTCTACTCCGACCAGATACTCAATATTGAGAAGCGGAATCCATTCATAGCGCTCAACTAGTTGGAATTCACCATGCTCGGTATCGAATAAAATAAGCGCAAAAATCGATAAAAGCAGGGTCAGTATGGCTACAAACAGTGCGATATGTTTGGCAATATCGAGATTCCGTATTGAACCGGTCAATATCGCGCCTACCAACGGAATAATGATGATAAAACTTAAAAATGGAAAATCTGCTTCTATCATGTTAATGATCCTTTGTTATAACATGCTGAACAGCCAGCGTCTCCGTTGTCTGAATTACCTCTGAACTGGTATAGACATCACTGACAGCCTGAATATTCTGATCGATAATATCCAGCCACGGCGATGTATGCACCCCGGCTGTAATGAGTATGCCGCAAATGGCAATCGCGATGATCCATTCATTTCTTAACGAAGGCTGTGTACTGCCATACTGTTTAAACTTAAACGGACCTTGATATCGTTTGGGCGATGTAATAAATATTTGCTGAAACGCTCGAAGCAGCAGGCCGACAGTCAGTACGTTACCAATCAGAATCGCAATGGAGACAAGCCATCCCTGGCTTTTTATCGTACCTTCGAGCAATAGGTGGATACCGTCGAAGCCTGGCGTTCCAGGCATCACCATCGTACTTAATGCACTGACTACAAATAAGACAGCAATAGCAGCGTTGACATCATACATACCACCAAGCCGGGGAATGTACGCGGTATGCGTTCGTTTATAAATCATCCCGAGACTTAAAAACATACCGGCTGCTGCCAGTCCGTAAGTGACCCAGACTGTGTGAAAACCCAATTGGTTATATAATTTTACTTTCCAGTTAATTGGAGTATTCCATGAGTAGGTTCATTGAGGGCGAAGCACGGACT
>NZ_FOCP01000014.1 GCF_900110145.1 Nitrosomonas marina
TGGTTCATGGAAGAGCTGTTTAGCGCGCCGTTGCACTGGGGCTTTGTGATACTGGGCTGGGCCGGACTTTTCTCGGGTGGTATAGCTGCGCAGATTATTACGCGCTACTCTAACCTGACGGACGTTATCTGGAACAACCAGAGCAAAGAAATCCTTGACAACCGGATTGTTCCTTGAACATGTAATGTTTTGTAATTGTCCCCCATGATTTTTTGTCCGGATCATGGGGTTTAAAAAGAATGCTTCGTGGATGATCAAATCTTCCGGGGCAGGAGGTCTACAGAATGAAAAAAATCAAAAAAATATGGATGACAGGTGTATTACTCTTCACATTTTTTTACAGTGGTTTCGTAGCAGCGCACGGGAACGTTCCTTTGGAAAATGATGTTTGTGTACGCATGATGGCCGGCAGTATGGTGCATTTGAGTACTTATCAACCGCAATACGATCCACAGGCGGAATACTGCACCGAAATTCCGCATGAGGGGGAAACATTCTGGGTGCTGGATATTATCGACCATGCATTGCGAACGATGCCGATCGACATCAGAATTGTACGTGGAAGTGGTGATTCCACCGGCGATACCGTGGCATCCATGTATTCTACGGAGCACACGGATGGTGTCATCAAAGGGGCGTTTAATCTGGACAAAGGGGACTATACCCTGCTTGTAACCGGAGTGGGCATTCCTTCATTTCATTACGAATATCCGCTGAGCATACAGACAACCAATTATACGAACCTGTTTATCTCCGTAATCCCTTATATTCTGGCATTTCTACTGATTGCTTTCCTGACTGACAAATTTTTAAAGCGCAGGCAAATGCTACATTGAACACGGTTCCAGTGGTATCGTCACAACTAGAGCTGCATCTTGATGAAAAAAACCTCTGGTGTTGCCAGAGGTTTTTTTGATAACCTGCGAGACCATCCTGAAACTTCCTTTGAACTGCCACTCTTCGTGAACCAGTTTTCAGAAGCTGCCGATATGCGATAACAATCCCTGTTTACCAGTATGCGGCACTGTATAAGTTCATTTGAACAGGACTGGCGCCAGTGCGTTTTATATCACATTCATTTTAACAATGAAGTCATTGGGCAGCTGGTAAGCACAGGTCATTGATGACAGAATTGCTATCCACGCAATCGTAATAAACAAAGCGATCCCGGTTGTGATAATCAGGCTGCGGAAAGCGGCTTTGTTTTCCTTATCCATCGAATTACCCGGGCTATCTTTCGCGGTATTTTTTTTCACCCATGCAAACTCCCGGTAAACGCCGGTATATGTGGCAAAATTAGCGATCAGTATGGAGGTGCCCATCATGATACCCAATACCGGGAAAAGGAATGCCAGACCATGTACCATTCTCGTGTCAAAGGTTATTTGTGTTCCGTAGTGCACACCTTGCAGCAGTAAAAAAACGGTAATGAACACTGATTGCGATATAAGCATTCGCATCAATCTTTTTTTGATCCGGCTCGACTCGCGGTCCAGTTTTAGTTGATCAAATTGTTGCCATACATCATTCATCTGAGTATCCCAACGCAATTAAACGTTTTAAACCAAATTGTTGAAGTCAGTCTGCCAAAAAATTATTTATGAATATGTCACATATTACTAAGATTATGTCAATTCAATCAATTCATTTGTTGCCGTCTGGCAATCACACGCATGAATTTTTGTATCATGAAAACTACATACTGAATAAAAAAAACCCACCGAAGTGGGTTTGGAGAGCTACGTGTTAAACTGGTTACGTGATTTACAGGGCGTCAAGCGCAGTATCTACCTGCATACCTGCCTTGTTGACAGGCTGATTCATGGTATTCGTTGATTCGGCAACTGTTTTGCGAGCAGATTTCTCCATAGCGATTTTTCTGTGGTACAGCGCCTTTTGCATGTTTTCCTGAGCAGTTTTGTCGTATTCGTTAATTTTATAGGCCACATGTTTTTTGATATGTTGTCCGTTTCTGCCGAAAAAACTGCTACGCGGCTTGTTACTGAGCGCTTCCAGCTGCGCTTCTATTTTTTCCTGCATGGCATGCGCCATGTTTTCATATTTATCTGCGAGCGCTTCATGATCAACATAGGCTGTATTCACAGCATTCGGGCTGACCTGATGGTTCGGTGATGCTGCGAAGGCATTTACCGAAATAACGCTCATCACGGCGGTAATCGCTAAAGCAATCACAAATTCTTTTGCTTTGATTGTTTTCATGTGTTTACTCCTTAAAACTCAACTTGAGTACAAGTCTATATAAGTCAATCGCCTTCGTATATTGGGATAATTATTATTCTGCTATAAGTGAAACCATTAACATCATTGAGTTATCAGGAATTTTTCAGATATGCGGTAATAAATCGGCAGACAGGACCATTGGCCCGAATAACGTGAAACCAGCAATTGTCCATGGTTGAATCAGTGCAAAATTGACGTATGAGTGATTTTTATCACAGCATGGCGCACAAATCCACAATACCATGTAAACTACTATTACGCCTTATTCATATTCGACGACTTGCATGTCAGGAGGTTGAAAATGGCAAATCACACAGATATCGACAATGACGGCATGCTTTCCGGAGACCGAGTCCTGAAGGGCTTTATTTCCGGTCTGACTTTCAAGAACAAACCTGTTCAATATACTGTTGTAAACGGGTTCGCTTTTTTTGAAGGGGACATCATACTCGGTACGGCTGATGAAATGGCCGTACACACCAAAGCAGTACTATCAGGAAAAGCGGAAGCCATTCAGGATCACCTGCAGAGGGGCGTGGTCGTCACCGGTGCGCAATACCGCTGGCCGAATGCTCTGATGCCTTATGAAATAGATCCGGGCCTGTCCAATAAAAACCGGGTTACCGATGCGATTGCGCACTGGACCAGCAGGACCAATCTGAATTTTGTTGAACGTACCGCCAGCAACGCTGGCCGGTATCCTAACTATGTCCGTTTCAGATCGGGCAGCGGATGCAGCTCGAGTATCGGCATGCGTGGCGGTCAGCAGTTTATTAATCTTGCAAGTGGCTGCAGCACCGGCAATACCATTCATGAAATAGGGCACGCGTGGGGCCTGTGGCACGAACAAAGCCGGGAAGACCGCGATACTCACGTTGCGATTCACTGGGAAAATATCGAATCCGGTAAGGAACATAATTTTAACCAGCATATCAGCGATGGCGATGATTATGGCCCTTATGACTATGGCTCGATCATGCATTACCCGGCCAAAGCTTTTTCGAAAAATGGCAATGACACCATTACGACAATACCGCCCGGCATCGCTATCGGCCAGCGCAGCGGGTTGAGCGATGGCGATATCGCGGCAGTCCATGCAATATATACTACCTGGCATACGAACAAATCAGTAGTCCAGATATATGCAACGTATCACGCACAAAATGCCTGGGCGCGTGTCGAGGGTCTGGGATGGCGGAAAATCAAGACGGGTAACCCGGATGGCGTCACCAATACACTAATTGCGCTCAGCGAAGCAAAGGCAAATAACCGCACAGTCAATGTTTATGCGGATGGCAGCACAATTGAACGCGTTTACCTGAATTAGCAGACAACTGTGCATGTTCTTTTAACCACCAAAAGCGAGGATACGACCATGTGGAGTAACAACCAATCTGTCATTCAAACATACACTACTTTTCATACTGAGAATGCCTGGGCAAATATCAGCGGCCTGGGTTGGAGGAAAATCAGGACAGGCAATCAAGACGGCATCACCAATACTTTCGCACTGTTATGTGCCGCAAAGGCGAATGGCCGGTCTGTAAACGTTTATATTGTAGACAACCTGATCGAGCGTGTTTACTTGAACTAATTATTCCAGCCCGGGCTGTCATCCGACCCAAGGCTACCAAGGCACCAAGGCTGGCAGCGTGGGCAGCGATATGAGGAGAAACAGATCATGAATCACGAAATTACAATCAAAATTCCTATGATTGGCCAGTTCGGCACAGGTAACGATGCTGTTTCATCTGCGGATGCGTCAGCCGCTCCGCCACCAGATGAGATCGTGCAGGGCAGCGGCGGCTGGAGGGAAGAAGCGGTCGCACCAGGGCCCGATATGCAGTTTCCCTTAGAAGCAACGCTTCAAACAGACAACATGGTGCCCGGACCGGAAGCGACCATGATTGAAACGCAAGCCAGTGGTTGGGCGCCTGCACCGTCAGCCAGCGACCTGAGCGGTTCGGGAATAAGTAATTTGTCTGCAGAAACTGCACCACCACCGCCCGATTTGGACGATATGCAGACTCCGGATGCCGTGCCGGAGCCCGATATGGAAACAACACCTGCCGCCAGAACCAGAGAAAAAAAATCGGCCGGGCAATCGCGCGCAAAAAAATAGCCGCCGGATTGAAATGATAGAAAGTATTGAATCATGCGTGTTGCAGGTCAAGTCTTGATTGATAGCGATGTGGATACATTTCACGATGCTACATTGTATGTTTACGCCGAGGATGCGGGCATGCTGGACGAATCGGCAGTACCGCTGGGTGTCGAGCGGATTGACCATGTATCACACCGGAAAGGCGAAACGAGTGCGTTACCGTTTGTGGTGGATTTTACCGTTAAAAATCTGCACTCCGACACAATCGTCCGGGCGCATATCAGTATGTCCAAAACGCCGGAAATCCGTCGTGGAGATTGGGTCACCGTACAGGCATTTGCAGTCGATATGTCATCCCGGCACGATAACATGCTGCTGCAACTGCAAAAGGTAACATGATCGCCTGCGTTTGAATGTTTGCATTATAGGACGCTCGTTCTAATATTTATGAGAGGGACGCCAAATGTGTTATGAACGTTGTATAGCTCCTCCTTCACCGGAATTGGAGGAAAAAATTATCCGGTCCAAGCAACGCTTACGCGAGGGAATCGCCCTTCCAGGTAAAACTGACAAGGATGTACTGGATCAAAAAAGCGCTGCGTTGATTTTAACGCGACCGCCAAAAACCAGGGCGCATACGCTCATTTCTCCAACCAAGCAATTCAGTCCTATCGTCGGTGTCAGAAAAGCGCTGGTATTGTTGGTTGATTTTTCCGATAAAACTGCTGCGCAGACACAACAGCATTACAGCGACATGCTGTTTTCTTCAGGTACCTATGCAACCGGCAGCATGCGTGATTTTTACCGCGAAGCATCGTATGGCAGACTCGACGTCGTCGGCGAAGTCAGCGGTACCGGCGGTCCGACTGCGGGCTGGTATCGCGCGCCGCAAACCAAGGCATATTACACCAACGACGACTACGGCTTCGGCAGTTACCCGCGCAACGCGCAAAAACTGGTCGAGGACGTGATTGATCTGGCCGCACCCCATGTCAATTTTGCCGAGTATGATAACGACGGTGACGGCATCGTCGATGCACTGGTTATCATCGCAGCAGGATCGGGCGGTGAGGCCACGGGTAACAGGAGTGACATCTGGTCGCATAAATGGTCCATTGCACCAAAAACATACAATGGCGTACAGATCAGAAATTACTTTATGGCGCCTGAAGACGGACGTGTGGGCGTCATGGCGCATGAGCTTGGTCATTTGTTGATGCAATGGCCCGACCTGTACGATACGGACTACTCATCCAGGGGGACAGGGCGCTGGGATCTGATGGCGGGTGGCAGCTGGAATAACGGCGGTGACACACCGGCGCATCCGACAGCCTGGTGCAAGCTGCAGGCCGGATGGATAGCGCCCAAGGTTATTTTCAACGATACGCAGAATGTCAATATTCAGCCTTACCACAGTAGCGCCGATGTGTATAAGTTGCCAATCGGTGATGTGAACTCAAAGGAGTATTTTCTGGTAACCAACCGTCAGCAACAGGGATTTGATCGCTATCTGCCCGGCAGCGGCTGTATTATTGAACATGTTGACGATAACCAGGCCAACAATACCGACGAAAACCATTATCTGGTTGATATCGAGCAGGCTGATGGAAATCGTGATCTGAATACCAACGCCAACAGCGGCGACACCGGTGATGCATTCCCGTCCGGCGCGAACAATGTTTTTAATGACACCACAACGCCAAACAGCAAGGCCAATGATGGCAGCAGCTCCAGTGTCGATGTATCCGCAATCAGGCTGACGGGAAATACAATCAATGCAACAATCAGTGTCGGCACGGTTTCGACACAGGTATGGCTCGCCAATAAAATAATCGACCGTACTTATACCAGTTACCATACGCAGAATGCATGGGTGCATATCAAAAACACCGGGTGGCGGAAAATTAAATCCGATCATCCCGATGGCGTCACACATCTGTTAATCATGGCATGCGAGGCGCAGGCCAATAATATCCCTGTTACCGTCTATGTCGATGACAATACGATCTACCGGATGTATATGGTATGACGCAGAAACTGTGTCTGATATGTATCAGCCGAGAGGCTGACTGTCTCATCAGCGAAACGCTGATGAGACAGTCAGGTGTATTAAAGCGCGTCGTTTTGAATGAATAAACTGTAACCCGCAAAAGTCATGCATGATCAAAATCCATCCCGTCCGGTCACTGCAGCACCGAATGAGTCCCTGCTTAAACTCAGGCTAATTACCTGCAGTCAGTCGCAAGACGACGCACGCAAGTGGCTGCTCAGTTTTGAAATCATTGAGACGTCGGTTGTTTTCGGCCCGCAGTTTGCCGAACCCGGCAAAACCGTTGAAGGTTTTTCTTTTGAAAACTTTCAGAATTTCAGGCCGGGTGACACCCTTAGCGCCCGTGCCGAATATCTTGGCGGTGCGCACCATGGCTATTACCAGTTAACCCGGCCCGAAAAAAAAGATTGAGCAATCTGTTAACGATTCCGGGTAATCAGCCAGAATCTAGCCACCGTCAGCAAAATCGGCGAACAGTTCCATGCCGCCGTCGACAAAAAGAGTCTCGCCGGTGACGTAGTCGGCCTCGTCGGATGCCAGCCAGGCTACGGCAGCGGCGATGTCCTCCACCTTTCCCGCACGCCCATAGGGAATTTTTCGCATGATTTTTTTTCTGGATTCCGGATCCTGAAAATTATCAATATTGATCGGGGTCTTGACCGCGCCTGGCGCAATTGCATTGACACGGATCTGGTAAGGGGCAAGTTCCTGGGCGATCGTTTTCATCAGCATTGCGGCACCGGCTTTGGCGGCGCAATAATTGGCGCGCCGCGACCAGGGGATGTTCTGGTGCACCGAGGTAATAAATACCATGGCACCCGGCGGTCGGTCGATGTTGTCCCGAGATTGCCGCATGAAAAGCCGTGCGGCCTCACGTGCGCACAAAAAATGTCCGGTCAGGTCGACATTGATTACCGTGTTCCAGTCGTCCAGCGTCATATCGATAAAATCGCTGTCCCGCTGCAGTCCGGCATTGTTGACCAGCACGTCAAGCCGGCCGAATTGCTTTCTGATGGCTGTGAACAGGTTTACGACATCGTCTTCACGGCTGATATCCGCCTGCAAGCAGGTGGCATCTCCGCCTTGCGTCTTGATGGCATTGACAACAGCAGTGGCATCGTCCCTTCGTTCGAGATAATTGACAATGACATGACAGCCTTCCTGTCCGAGACGCAGGGCGACGGCCTTGCCGATGCCTGTAGCGGCACCGGTGATCAGGGCAATTTTTTTGTTGAGTGATTGTATTCGATTTGTATGTGTCATAGGTCGGTTGAGTTCATCAGTGGTTATCCTGTGACAGCAGTAGCTGGAGCTGGTAAGCGGCGCTGATCAATCCAAGATGTGTGAACGCCTGTGGGAAGTTGCCCAGCTGTTCACCTTTCAGGTTGATCTGCTCTGAATACAGCCCGAGATGATTTGCATATCCGAGCATTTTCTCGAAATACAGAATGGCTTTATCGATCTTTCCGGATTTGGCCAGGCATTCGATATACCAGAACGAACACATCGAAAAAGTCCCTTCTTCGCCGGAAAAGCCATCGCTGGCGCCATTGTCGAGATTATAGCGATAAACCAGTGAATCTGTGACCAGTTCACTCTCTATGGCTTGAAGTGTCGATATCCAGCGCGGTTCATTGGGGCTTAACATGCGTACCAGTGGCATCAGCAAGGCGGATGCATCCAGGGCATCCGCTCCGCGGTACTGCACAAAGGCCTTGCGTTCCGGATTCCAGAAATTGTGATAGACATCGTTAAACACTTCGTTACGTGTTGTCCGCCACCGCTCGAGCGGTGCCGGGAATGAGCGGTTTTCGGCAATCCGTAATCCGCGGTCGAGGGCAACCCAGGACATTACCTTGGAAATCAGAAATTCCTTTTCTCCATCACGCACTTCCCAGATACCATGGCCCTTTTGTTTCCAGTTCTCGCATACAAAATTGATGAATTTGGTCAAACTCAGCCAGAAATCATAACTGATTGGCTCTGCATTCTTGTTATACAGATAAATCGTGTCGATCAGCTCGCCAAAGATATCGAGCTGGAATTGATTGTACGCGCCGTTGCCTGAACGCACCGGTGTGGAGCCTTTGTATCCTTCAAGATGCGGGATTTCATGTTCTTCAAGATCGAACGTACCGTCGATCCGATACATGAGCTTAAGTTCGTCAGCCGAGTCGATTTCCAGGCTGCGTTGCTGTATCCAGTGAATAAACTGTCGTGCCTCGCGGTTATATCCGAGCCGGAGGAAGGCATACATGGTAAACGCTGCATCGCGGATCCAGGTATAGCGGTAATCCCAGTTACGCTGACCACCGATATGTTCCGGCAGACCGAATGTGGCGGCGGCAACGGTTGAACCGTAACGACAGGATGTGAGCAGTTTCAGCGTAATCGCGGAGCGCCTGACGATATCCTGCCAGCGACCGCTATAGGCCGACTGATTATTCCAGTTTCGCCAGAAATGCAACGTACGGTCAAAGTTTTTTTTTGCAAATGCTTTCAGGTCATCATCTGTGCCCGGATATTCAGAAGTATCTTCAGACAACAGCGCAAAGCAGATTTCATCCCGGGCTTTCAGATGAATTTCAGCCACAAGCCGGTCGTCTTCCAATTCAAAATCAACTGGACATATCAAACGAAATGCCTGTTCATTCGCCCCTTTGCTTTGAATGAGCAGAGTGCCGTTTTGTTTTGTGACACCAAATCCGAATTTGCCATAGGCAAAGCGTGGATTCAGTTCGACACGCACTGTGTGATCACCTTTGATGATTTTGAGCATTCTGATCAGTACGAAACGGTTGTTTTCTTCATCCACCGGCATAAAATCGGTCAATTCCGCGATACCCACATTGGTCAGGTATCGAGTGATCAGAATGGCGGTATCGGGCAGGTACAGCTGTTTGTGATTGACTTCGTCACACAGTATTTCAATGGAAAAAGATCCTCCGCTGCTCCGGTCGAGCAGCGCTGTAAAAATGGTCGGTGAGTCGAAGCGTGGATACGGCATAAAATCAATGGATCCCCACTTTGAAACCAATGCGGTTGTCTCCAGGTTGCCGATCAGGCCGTAATCCTCGATAGGGCAGTAGCGATCAGGTATTGTCATAGCGAAACTGGTTCTGATTGATGATTTGGTAGCAACAGTTTATACCATGCCGTCCCTTGAAATCAGTTAAAATGGACAATCATCAATAATGATCCATCATCATTCTGTATTTTTTCGACGGCGCGATTATGAACTGGACCCAAGTGCTGCTCATTGTCTTTATCACCATCCTGATTACTATCGCGGGCACCTACTGGGTGCTCAAGACGTATGTTTTCGCTACTGCATTCACTCCGGTATCGCTTAGCGCAGCGGAAGAACGGGCGCTTGATGACAAGCTCGACAAGCTGGGATATGCAAGGAGTACCGGGTTATCTTCCTCTTATCAGCAGGAATATTCATACCAGCCGCTTGAAGACGAATTTCATGAAGACGGCTATCTGAAACCTGAGCCATACTCCGAAGCGGGTGCAACACGAGAAGTCAGTTTTACCGAACGCGAGCTGAATGCGATGCTGGCCAAAAATACCGAACTGGCTCGCAAGCTGGCCATCGATCTTGACGAGGGACTTGTCAGTGCCAAGCTGCTGGTACCGTTCGAGGAGGATTTTCCGGTTTTCGGCGGTAAAACGCTTCGTGTCAATGCCGGTGTCGGCATGACCTATCGGAATGACAAGCCGGTAATTGTCCTTAGCGGCATCAGTATCATGGGCGTACCGATTCCGAATGCCTGGTTGGGTGGATTGAAGAATATTGACCTGGTGAGCGAATTCGGTAGCGATCCGGGGTTCTGGAAAAGTTTTTCCGAAGGTATCGAGCATATTCAGGTGGCACGCGGCCGGATTATTATCAAATTCAGGGAATAGTTGCACGCCATCATTAAGTGACGTTATCCATAACACCGCGTTTTCCTCGGCTATTATCCTAGTTCGTTTTTTCAGCATATCCAAGGCATAGCGGCCTGTCCGTGTCTGGTATTCGCTATCTTTTCAGCAATTCAGATTTTCATGCTACAACTGCGCACCGTCTATGGCAGTATAGTGGGTTTTCCGGTACCGGGAATTCGTGCCGGTATTTATGTTCAAACACCCGCACATACTCGAGTAAGGGAATTCATGTGCAAGCTGTGTGGGTCGTAACGTTATAGCTTTTTCGATATCTGGAGTAAATGTATGGAATATCTGAACCAAGCCTGGGTCATGCTGGAACTGGGCGGTATCATCATCCTGCCACTGTCGTTGCTGGGTGTGATCGCGCTGGCGATCATGCTGGAAAAGGCGTTTGTTTACTGGCGATTCGCAAGGCTTTCGAACGAACTGCTGAACCTCATCGAAACATACGGTTTCAAATGGGAAGACCTGGAAAAATTTCTGTCCGGGCTGGACAGGCGACATTATTACAAGCGGTTTTTCGAAGTCGTGATCGCCAACCGGCACCAGCCGTCATGGTGGACCGAGTCGCGTGCGGCGGACGAAGCGCAGATGATCGAAGCGTCATTGTCGCGCCGGCTCTGGGCGCTGGAAACAATCGTTACCGCTGCCCCGCTGCTGGGACTCGTCGGTACCGTTGTCGGCATGATGCGCGCCTTTCAGGTCATCGGCAGTGAAGGCATCGTCAACCCGACCGCAGTCACGGGCGGTGTTGCCGAAGCGTTGATTGCCACTGTGGTCGGTCTGTCGATTGCGCTGATTGCCCTGTTCGGATTCAATTATTTTTCGCGGCTGCAATCACAGACCATGGATGAAATGGAACGTCTCGGCACGCGCCTGATCGATCATATCCGCCTGGATCAAAAGGAAGACATTCATGAAACTGCGTAAAACCAGAACGCCGCGTAAAGGCTATATCCAGATCATACCCATGATTGACGTCATGTTCTTCCTGCTGGCGACGTTTATGCTGGCTTCGCTGTCAATGCAGAAGTTGGATTCTCTGCAGGTTAACCTGCCCCAAGGCCAGGCCGAGAAACTCAGCGCCGAGAAACCGGTCACGCTCACGCTGACCAAAGACAGTGAAATCTTTATCAACAAAGAATCCGTTACGCTTGACACGCTGGCCGTGACACTCAAACCGCTGCTCAAGAATGCACAGCAGAAACTGATCGTATCGGCGGACAACGAGGCCCCACAGGGTGTCGTAGTACAGGCAATGCTGCGCGCGCGGCAGGCGGGCGTGCAACAGTTTCTGATCGCGGTGCGGCATAAATAAGCTGATAATGCACGCGCCTGTTTCGACAATGACCGACTCCAGGTCCAGGGAAATCCGCCTGTGGTGGCCGCTGCCGCTGTCGGCGTTGATCTGGCTGCTGCTCATATGGACGTTTGGTTTTTTCCTGTCGGAATCCGATGACGAGATTGAAGTGGCTATTACAGTGCCGGATGCAATCGAAGCTGAATTTCTGGAACTGCCCGAGCTGGCACAGCCGCAGGAATCGGTGCCGCCACCGCGTAAAGGTGTCGAAACGCCTTCCGAGACACCACCGCAGGTTGAGCCCGAACCGGCGGTCAAAACTCCACCGCCGCCTCCTGTTCGTCCGCAGACGCCGCCTGTCAGATCCGATGCCGTGACAGTACCGAAGACGCAACAGCCCGAGAAAAAAACCACAACAGAAGCCACGCAATCCAAGAATGCCGAGACACCTGCTGATCTGTCGGAATATATCAACCAGAGGAGGCCGCAGCCGCAACAACACGCCGTCCCGGAGCGTCCTGCCGGAATTTTTGACGGTCCCGAATATGCCAGCAACAACAACACGCAACCGCAGTCATCCGCGGAGGAAATCCGCATGGCGAAAGTCCGGCGCAATCTGCAAACACCCGGTACCAGCGGTATTTTCCAGATCCTCGAGTTACGCACGACTTACGCGCGCTTTTCATTCCGCGCCTGGACCACCGGCATCAGTAATCCGCGCCGTGAAATCGTCCAGGTTGAAACGGAACCGGGTGGCGACATTGAACGCGCCGTGATCCGCCGCATGATTCAGCTCATTCGCCAGTACCACCAGGAAGATTTCAACTGGGAATCGCATCGCCTCAACCGCGTCATCGTCCTATCCGCCCGGCCGGGAGACCAGGAAGGACTGGAAAACTTTCTGATGCGCGAATTTTTCGGCGAACCGTTGCCGCCGTATATGCGGTAGATCAAGGTAGAGCGCAGAGTTGAGGTGTTTCCCTGATAACTCATGACCACTATCACGAAGCCTGCGCAGGATGCAGTTATCACTTCCGATAACTTGTAATGCGTTTCTAGTCTAGCGTCATTCGATGCTAAAATCCTGTTTCATGACACGATCAGTCCGCACCGTTTTACACCCATAATCCCCGTTATTTGGATGAAAAAAGAACCGCAGCACACACCCATGATGCAGCAGTATCTGCGTATCAAGGCACAGTATCCCGACATGCTGCTGTTTTATCGCATGGGTGATTTTTACGAACTGTTTTATGATGATGCCGAGAAAGCCGCCGGTTTACTGGATATTACGCTGACACGGCGTGGTACGTCAGCAGGCGAACCTATCAAGATGGCGGGGGTGCCGTATCATGCCGCCGAACAGTATCTGGCCCGGCTCGTCAAGCTCGGCGAGTCGGTCGCAATTTGCGAGCAGGTGGGGGATCCTGCTGCGAGCAAGGGGCCGGTCGAACGCGAAGTAGTGCGTATTGTCACGCCTGGCACATTGACCGACGCGGCTTTGATGGAAGACAAGCGTGACTGCATTCTGCTGGCGCTGACGATTCATGAATCCACACTCGGGCTGGCATGGCTGAATCTGGCAGCCGGCCAGCTACGAGTGATGGAAACGGTGCCCGAACAGCTGGTCAGCGAACTGGAGCGGTTGCAACCGGCCGAGATTTTGTTGCCGGAATCGCTGCGCTCGGTGCCGGACCTGAACGATCGCTGGATTTTGAAAACGCTGCCGCCGTGGCAGTTCGATCTCGACAGTGCCGTCCGCAGCCTGACGCGGCACTTTGAAGCACACGACTTGTCCGGCTTTGGCTGCGCGGATTTAACGACGGCACTGGGTGCGGCCAACGCGCTGCTCGAATATGCCCGTCTGACGCAGGGCAGCACCGCACTGCATGTGACGTCGCTGCAGGCGGTGCGTGACAGCGTATATGTGCGAATGGATGCGGCTACCCGCCGCAATCTGGAAATTTCCGAGACTATTCGCGGCGAGCGGGCCCCGACTTTGCAGTCGCTGCTCGATACCTGTGCCACCAGCATGGGCAGTCGCCTGCTGCAATTCTGGTTGCATCATCCGCTACGCAATCCATATGAAATTCAACAGCGGCTCGACAGCGTGGCGGACCTGATCGCGCACAATGCATATCCGACAGTGCGAGATTGCTTGCGGCATGTGGTCGATATCGAACGCATTACGGCGCGCGTCGCGCTGCGCACGGCGCGCCCGAGAGACTTATCTGGCCTGCGCGACAGCCTGAAGCTGTTGCCCGAGGCAGCAAAGGTGCTTGCCGCATGCGAAGCAAGCTGCATTGCGCAATTAATGCTGGATCTGCAGCCAGATCCAGCGCTAATAGACTTGCTGGAGCGAGCGATCCGTCCCGAGCCCGGTACTGTGTTGCGCGAAGGCAATGTGATTGCCGACGGCTATGATGCAGAGCTCGACGAATTGCGTGCCTTGCAGCATAACTGCGGAGAGTATCTGCTGCAACTGGAAACCCGTGAAAAGGAACGCACCGGTATTCCGAATCTCAAAGTGGAATATAATCGTGTGCACGGTTTTTATATCGAAGTTACGCATGCACACAGCGACAAGGTGCCGGACGATTACCGTCGCAGGCAGACGCTGAAAAGCGCCGAACGCTACATTACGCCCGAGCTTAAAACATTTGAGGACAAGGCGCTGGCGGCGCAGGATCGCGCGCTGGCGCGCGAAAAACTCCTGTACGATGTGCTGCTGGACAGGCTGTCCGAATCGGTGCAGACGTTGCAGCAAACCGCTGTCAGCGTAGCCACGGCCGATGTTCTGTGCGCTTTCGCCGAGCGAGCGCAGACGCTCGCTTATACTGCACCGGTGTTAACGCAGGACTCGATAATCGATATCGAGGCGGGGCGCCATCCGGTGGTGGAGCAACAGGTGGACAACTATATTTCCAATGACGTGCAACTGGGTCCGCAGCACCATGGCGGCCATCAGATGCTGATCATCACTGGCCCTAACATGGGTGGCAAGTCTACTTATATGCGCCAGGTTGCGCTGATTGCGCTGCTGGCGCACTGCGGCAGCTACGTACCGGCCCAGAAAGCGCACATCGGTCTGCTCGACCAGATTTTTACACGTATCGGCGCGTCGGACGACCTTGCAGGCGGGCGCTCTACTTTTATGGTGGAAATGACAGAGACTGCCAATATTCTGCATAACGCCACGGCGCAAAGCCTGGTGCTGATGGATGAAGTCGGGCGTGGCACGTCAACATTTGACGGGCTTGCTTTGGCTCTGGCGATTGCGCGCTATCTGCTGACCAGAAATAAAAGCTGTACGCTGTTTGCCACGCACTATTTTGAATTGACGCGGCTGGCCGAGGAATTCAGGCAAATTCGTAATGTTCACCTTGAAGCCGTGGAACACAAGCACCGCATCGTATTTTTGCATAAAGTCGCCGCAGGGCCGGCGAGCCAGAGCTACGGCCTGCAAGTTGCCGCGCTGGCGGGTGTTCCCGGTCGGGCAATACGCATGGCCCGAAAGCATCTGGCAGAACTTGAGAAGCACAGCGCCGACAGAACACCACAACTCGATCTGGTTTTTGACGAAACCGGATCGGACGCCGAAATCGAACCGCAGGAGAATCCGATAATCCCCTTGCTGAGAGCGATTTCACCCGATGAGCTGACGCCGCGGCAAGCGCTCGATCAACTCTATAAAATCAGGCAGATGCTGGATGAACAATCCGGGCAGTGATGCGATCGTTAATGCAGGTGTTCTTGCGGCCCTTGTACATGCTGATGCGCAACTTCTTCAGCTGTTGCCGGACGTACGTCGATCACCGTGCAGGTGAAATTCAGTTTCATGCCGGCCAGTGGATGATTGCCATCCACAACAACCTTGTCTTCTGCAATATCGGTCACGGTATATATCAGGTAATCGTCGGAATCCTCGGCAGCGCCTTCAAAACGCATGCCTACCTCGACATTTTCAGGAAAAGCATTGCGTGGTTCCAGACGAACAAGGCTGCTGTCATACTCACCGAACGTATGTTCGGGTTCCATTGAAACGGTACAGCTGTAACCGATCTCTTTTTCATGCAGCGCTTCCTCGACCATGGGGAAAATGCCGTCATATCCGCCGTGCAGATAGTTGATCGGCTCTTCTGTTTTTTCAATCAGATTACCTGACGAATCAGACAGTTCATACTGAAGCGACACTACTGTATCTTTCTCTATGCGCATATTGGTTCAACCTCCAGTTTTTCATATTAATAAGCAACGACGCTTTGCCTAGGTGTCCAGAATGGCAATGGCAATGGTTACAAACCCCAGAATCAGATTCAAGCCGACCAGAACACGTATCTGTATCAGTGCGATACCCGCCGACTCCCATTCTTCAGCTGCCACATAGCGTTTCAGTTTCCGGTAAGCAGTAAAATACACGTAGAGGAAGATCAGCATCATCATGGAACCGATGGCAAACATCAGATACACATTAAAAGGCAGGGCTCTAAATCCGCCCATTTGGGAAATCATATGCAGACCGCTTGCCAGAATCACTGTAATCGACAGCCATACCCAGTGAAAAAAACTGGCGAAAACCATCTGCCAGAATTTAAGCATTTGCGGTGGTGATGGCAGCAGCTGGTTGACAACCGGCCTTAAAACCATATAGGCGAAGAACATGCCCCCTACCCAAATAACAACACCCAGTATATGCAGTACTTTCAGGGTTTCCATATTGATTCCTTCACGAATAATTCAGCGATTAACGATAGATTGAGCAATTGCCTGAACAGGTGCGAAGCTTCGTCGGTGTATTTCTGTTATACCATACATTTGCAAAGCGTCGATATGCCGTCTGGTTGGATAGCCCTTGTGTCGGTCAAAACCGTATTCCGGGAAGCGCCGGTGCAGCGCCATCATTTCGGCATCACGTGCGGTTTTTGCCAGAATGGATGCGGCGGAGATTTCGGCAACCAAGCTATCCCCCCTGATCACGGTGCGCGTCGGGATTTCGATTTTCGGGCTCTGCGTGCCGTCAATCATGACCAGATCGGGCGCCACCGGTAACAGCGCGACTGCTCTTTGCATGGCCAGCAGCGTCGCTTGCAGAATATTCAGCTGGTCTATTTCCGCTACCGTTGCCGATGCCACCGCCCAGCCACGGGCGTGCTGTTTGATCGCAGCTGCCAGGCTGTTGCGTTTTTTTTCACTCAGTTGTTTTGAATCTGTCAAACCCGGCAAGTCAAACTGTGTGCCCAGCACTACGCAAGCCGCCACTACAGGCCCAGCCAGCGGTCCGCGTCCAGCTTCATCGACGCCGCCAACCAGCTGCCAGGCTTGGCGGGATACAGTTGCAATGGTCTGCAACAATCGGTCTCCGCTTAAAGTTGCCGCTTATACACTTCTCGCAGTACACATCAATTTGGCTTCTGTCACTAGCTGATCGTCAACTTCGGCTCGGGCACTATATTTCCACAGCCCTTTTATTTCACGGTCGATAGATACTTTGAGAATAAGCTGGTCTCCAGGCATTACCGGTTTTTTGAAACGGACGTTATCAATACCGACAAAATAATATACCGTATCTTCTTTATTGGATTCTCCACCGGATTTAAGCGTCAACAGCGCTGCTGCCTGTGCCATTGCTTCAACAATCAACACGCCGGGCATCACTGGATGATGCGGAAAATGGCCCTGAAAAAATGGCTCGTTGATCGAGACGCTTTTCACTGCGACTATGCTTTTTCCAGTTTCAATCAACAACACCTTATCCACCAGCAACAATGGATAGCGGTGCGGCAAATATTTAAGAATTTCATGGATATCCATGGTGTTCATGTGTTTTCCCTTATGGATTCATTGACTTTTTCGCTGCGCACAGTATAACCGGGCAGTGTATAGATTTGTGATTCGATGAGGCTTGATTATGGCTGAATCGAATTTTTTCCCTTTTTGGTGTTCAGTGTTTCAATGACCTGGTCAGTGATGTCGATGCGCTGACTGCGGTACACGGAATCCTGCAGCTGCAGAATCAGATCGTAATTTTCTTTTTCGGCTATGTAATGAATTGCTTTGTCGGTCAACTCCAGAATGGCGCCATACTCTTCATTTTGACGTACAGTCAAATCCTCGCGCATCTGGCGCTGCGCTCGCTGGTAATTGCGGCTCAGGTTCGCCAGTTCTCGTTCCAGTTCCCGCCTGTCGGTTTCATTCAAGTTGGCGCTTTTTTTTTCCAGCTTCTCCTGCAGTGTTTTGGCTTGCTGTGCCATCTCCTTGATTTCAACATCGCGCGGTATGAATTCCTGGTCTATTCTTTGTTGAGCATTCAATGCCGGAATGGACTCACGTAGAATCTTTTCCGTATTCACAACGCCTATTTTAATACTTTCGGCATAATTTAACGGGCTAAACAGCAGCAGAATACCTGCTGCTGACAGAATAAAAAGGCTGCGAAGTTTCCACCACAGGTATTTAATATTCAATAGAATCTCCTGAACGGTACGAACTCAGCCTAAAATTGTTGCCCGAACAGAAACTGGAACATCTGCAAGTTATCCTCGGGTTTGTCATTGAGTGGTTTGGCGAGACTGACCTTCAAGGGCCCCATCGGCGATACCCAGGTTACTGAAATTCCAGCAGAAAAACGTAACAAATCGGGCAGGCCCTGATCTACCGAGAATCCATCCAGCATTACGGTTTTACGCTTGAAACTATCAAATACAGCGCCGCCATCGATAAAAGCACCCAGACGGACAGACCGGTCGTCTTTCATAAATGGCATGGGAAACAATAGCTCCAGATTGGCAACTACGCGTTTGCTGGCACCGAGTGCGAATGTTCGGTCAGAACCCGGAACCGGTTCTCTCGGGCCCAGTGAATTCAGATCGTATCCGCGCACGGAATTGTTACCGCCTGCGAAAAAGTTTTTAAAGAAAGGTAGCGGTTTGTCTGCGTAACCGTCACCGATACCAAATTCGGTATTTAAAAATAACGTAAATGTTTTGGTCAATGGGAAGTAGGTTTTCTGATTGTAGCTGACCTTGTAGTAATTCAGATCGACCCCCGGAATACTGACTTCACCGAATAAACGGTGTGTTGTGCCCGATGTCGGATAAATCGCACTGTCACGCCGGTCGCGCGCCCAGCTAACGGTAAACGGCAGATTGTTTGTAGTCGAGCCAAACTCATCGACAAATCTGACTGTTCTCGGAAGGCTGTTTTCGAAAACACCGATCTTGGTCTGTTCAGCACCTGCACCGAATGAAATGATATCATTCTCAGCGATGGGCAGGCCGAATCTCAGGATAGCACCTGATGTCGTTGTTCTAAAAGCATTTACCCTTGATAAGCGCGATGTATTGAGGTCTCGTCTGAATATATCAAAACCCAGACTGATGCCATCGACGGTAAAGTAAGGATTGTTAAACGAAATAGCAAACACGCGGTTAATACGGCCGGTATTTACCTGAAAACTGAAATGATTCCCGGTGCCAAATATGTTGTTTTGCGAAACAGATCCATTCAGAATCAGTCCCTCGCGGTCTGAAAAGCCCGCGCCAAACATGATTGCACCGGTCGGTCTCTCCTCAACGTGGACATTGACATCGACCTGGTCGGGGGCATCCGGAACGGGCGGTGTCTCCACATTGACGCTATTGAAAAACAACAGTCGGTCAACGCGCTGCCTGGACAGGTTGATTTTCGAAGTGGAGTGCCAACCACCTTCCATCTGGCGGAATTCACGTCGTATTACTTCATCTTTGGTGCGATCATTACCGGTAATATTGATTCGGCGTATATAAACCCGTCGTCCCGGATCGACAAAAAACGTGAAAGCCGCTTGTCTGTTTTCATGATCCAGTTCGGGTGCTGCGTTTACATTTGCAAAAGCATAGCCGTCATCGCCGAGACGATCGGAAATCAGCTTCACCGATTCGGTCAACTTCTCGCGTGCAAACACGTCGCCAGGCTGCAACAGTATAAATTCCTTCAGTTCTTCTTCAGGCACAATCAGATCACCTGCCAGCTTGATATCAGAAACGGTATACTGTTCACCTTCGGTAATGTTGACGGTGATATAAATATCCTTCATATCCGGCGTAATCGAAACCTGGGTGGAATCGATATTGAATTCCAGGTAACCACGGTCAAGATAATACGAACGCAATGTTTCCAGGTCTGCGGACAGCTTTTGCTTGGAATACTGATCGTTTTTGGTAAACCAGGTGAGCAGATTGGGTGTAGTCAAGACAAACAGGCCGCGCAATGCCTTGTCATTAAACGCTTCGTTGCCGACAAAATTAATTAATTTGATACGGGCCGTGCGTCCTTCGTCAATGTCGAAATTAATAGCGATGCGATTACGATCCAGCGGTGTCGTCGTGGTGGTGATTTTAACGGCATATTTTCCGGTGCTGAGATATTGCCGCTTTAGTTCCTGTTCGGCGCGGTCCAGTAAAGAGCGGCTGAAAATACGCGATTCGGACAGTCCGGCCTGTTTAAGCCCTTCCTTGAGTTTGTCCTTTTCAAATGCCTTGGCGCCATTGATGTTAATCTGCGCTATCGCTGGACGTTCCTCGACCTGAACAATCAGCACACCCCCTTCAGTTTTTAACTGTACATCCTTGAAGAATCCCGTTGCATATAAGGCTTTGACTGCTTCGGTAGCTTTGGCTTCATCAATGATATCACCAACCTTGACAGGCAAATAGCTGAAAACGGTTCCGGCTTCGGTGCGTTGAATACCTTCAACCCGGATATCCTGAACAACAAACGGCTCGCCGGCCCATACTGATACAGCGCATAACAAGCTGAGAAGCGCGACAAGATACCTGTAGTTCATTATCTAACCAGTAACCAGTCGGTGTATATCGTTATATATTGCAAACGTCATCAGGGTAAACAACATTAAAAGGCCTACTTTCTGACCAATAATCATGGTCTTCTCCGAGACTGGTGAACCTTTGATTATTTCAATGACATAATACATCAGGTGTCCGCCATCCAGAATCGGGATTGGCAACAGATTTAATACGCCAAGGCTGACGCTGATCAATGCCAGAAATGCAAGATACGAAGCCAGTCCCATCTGCGCGGACTGGCCAGCGTAGTCCGCAATGGAAATCGGCCCACTCACATTTTTCCAGGAAACGTCGCCGGTAATCATTTTAGAGAGCATGCTCAACGTAAGCACCGTAGTTTCCCAGGTTTTGTTCATTGCGATGATGACCGCCTCGCCAGCTGGATAGGTAACCATAACACGCATTTCATCAAACAGCGATTGGTCTATTTCCGGCATTATGCCGATGCGGCCAACCGTTTTTCCGTTATCGACAACCGAGTCGGGCGTAACGGTCAAAGTGATGACCTGATCGTCACGTAATATATCAAGTATCAGCGGCTGCTCCGGACTCTGCTGTACTTCGGGTACAAATTCAATCCAGCTATAAACATCCCGGTCATTGACGGCCAGGATTTCATCGCCTGCACGTATTCCGGCGCGTTCACCCGCACCATCAGCCATGACTGTTGCAATCACCGGCTTGATTTCAGGCTGAAAGAGATTGAAACCAATAATACCCAGTACGTTGCCCTCCAGGTCGTCAGGATGAATACCGCTTAAATCGAGTTGGCGTCGATTGATACCACCGTTCTGATTTACTGTTTCGATGGGTACCGCACTTGACCGCCCCACTGCGAAGCGCAGCAATGTCCAGCGCGCGTCCTGCCAGCTTTCTACCGGTTCGTTCCCAATACGGACGATGGTTTCACCTTGCTCGAAATTTGCCCTGGCTACTGGCGTGTCGGGCACGACCGGTCCAAGCACGGGTTTTATACCTTCGACACCCAAAACAAACATGAACCAGTACATAACGATTGCCAGTAAAAAATTGGCCAAGGGTCCGGCGGCCACAATGGCAAAACGGCGTCCGACGGGTTGGCGGTTAAAGGCGCGCGGTAAATCTTCTTTTTCGACCTTGCCTTCATTCTCATCCAGCATTTTGACATAGCCACCCAGTGGAATGGCCGCGACAACCCATTCGGTCTGATCTCTGCCTATGCGTTTTCGAAACACGGGCTGACCAAAACCGACAGAGAATCGTAGTACCTTAACGCCATTCCAACGTGCAACGAGGTAGTGACCGAATTCGTGGAAAGTAATCAGAATGCCCAGGGCTACGACAAAAGAAATGATTGTGAAAAATATTGACATGTCAGCTCAGAATGTGAAATCGCTATTGAGATTCGTTGAATAAATCGGGTGTGAGCCAGAGCATTTTGTTATCGTTATCCCGAGGCCGCTTGATATGATATGTATATTCTTGATCCATGGGTCGCCAGTTAGAAACCGCACTATATTATCATTAGAAAAATCAACACAACATGAAATTTAAGCAATCTGCCTGATGGTGCCCAGCCAATCCCGGGCGGCATCACGTGCATTACTGTCAACCTCGAGAACATCACCGAGCGAATGCATTGCTTTTTTCTCAAAAGTATCCATGACATGCTCAATCATGGCGGGAATTGCAGTGAAAGGCATCTTTTCATCGAGAAATGACTCGACTGCGATTTCATTGGCAGCGTTGAGAATTGCAGGCATGTTATCACCCATCTCCAGCGCTCTGTACGCCAGCTTCAGACAGGGGAAGCGCTTAAAATCCGGTTTCTCAAAACCCAGCTGAGCGACTTCAAACATATCTAACGGGGATACGCCGCTTTCAATTCTTCTTGGATAACCCATGGCATGCGCAATGGGTGTGCGCATATCCGGATTTCCAAGTTGTGCCAGAACTGAGCCGTCAATATATTCAACCATAGAGTGAATCACACTTTGCGGATGAATGACGACCTGTATGTGTTCGGGTGCTGCATTGAACAGCCAATGCGCCTCGATAACCTCAAGCCCCTTGTTCATCATCGTCGCTGAATCGACAGAAATTTTGCGCCCCATGTCCCAGTTTGGGTGAGCACATGCCTGTGCAGGTGTTACATTTGTCATTGAATCCAGCGGCGCGTTCCGGAAAGGTCCTCCCGAGGCGGTCAATAATATGCGACGAATGCCTTTGCCAGGAAGATCTCCGCCAAAATCATGGGGAAGTGACTGATGGATTGCATTGTGCTCGCTGTCTATCGGCAGCAGTGTCGCGCCGTGCTGCTTGACTATATCCATGAAGATACGTCCTGCCATGACCAGCGTTTCTTTATTTGCCAGCAATACCAGTTTTCCGGCCTGTGCTGCAGCAAATGTCGGACGTATACCGGCTGCACCGACAATAGCCGCCATAACCACATCCACGTCGGGCAGCGAGGCAACTTTCTCCAGCGACTCAACGCCTGATAATACTGTTGTATCAAGACTGCTTTGGTCAATTGCCTGTTTGAGGTGTTCAGCCTGAGCAGTATCCAGCATTACAGCATAACGTGGCCGGAATTGTTTGCACTGGGCTAGCATTTTATCAATATTGTTATTTGCTGTTAGCGCTGTGATCCTGAACAGATCGGGATGGCGGTTAACAACATCAAGTGTGCTTTCACCGATACTGCCTGTTGATCCCAGAATCGTCAAATGGCGTAATGTATTCATAGTAGAGAAGAATTAAAAACCAGTAGTGCCAGTATAGCGAAGGGTAAAGTGGATGTTAATGCATCGATACGGTCCAGAATACCACCATGTCCCGGAAGAATTCTACCGCTGTCCTTGAGCCCTGCCTGACGTTTGATCAGTGATTCAAACAAATCGCCGATAATGCCAAGAATGGCGAGTACCAGAAGCAGTGGTACCAGTGACTGAAGATACGCTCCATCTGCAAAAAAATATACCCAAATGAGTCCGTAGAGCAATACGGCAAAGATGGCACCGGCCACTCCTTCCCAGGTTTTCCCTGGGCTGATGTGATAGGCAAGCTTATGTTGACCGAATGCGCGGCCAGTAAAATAGGCTGCCGTGTCAGAAACCCATATGGTTCCCATCAACCCCAGCAGCAGCATCGGGTTGATGGCGCGTAACTGATACAGTGCGAGTGCTGTCGGCAGCAGTACCAGCCATCCGATTCCCATCATCACCAGAGTGTGATGCATAACAGTCGAAGTTTTCAGCATCAGCGGCACGCAGCCTATCCAGAACAGCGTTGACAATACATAAATCCAGACTGCAGTATAGGCATAGGGAGTGCTTTGAACCGCTTCGCTTAACAAAAACAGTAATTCGCCGCCCAGTAATGTTGTCAAGATCATGAAAATAACCGTATTTCTGACCGAGAAGCGTGCCAAATGACACCACTCACGTGCACCGATGACTGTGATGACAAGTAATAAGGTGGCCCAGAAAATATCCTGTAAATAGAATAATGCAGATAAAAACAGCGGTAAAGCGATGAGTACAGTGAGGATGCGGGCTTTCAGCATGATTTTCTCAGTACTGCAGGAACGCGTTCTGATGACAATTGATAAAATTATTCATAACTATTATCTAACTTGTCTAGGATTAAATTACCAGAATGGCCAGTTCATTGTTGAATCTGTTCGCTGGTCTGTCCAAAACGCCGTTCCCGCTGTTGATAAGATTGTATTGCCATATTGAATTCATTTTCATCGAAATCCGGCCAAAGCGTATCGGTAAAGTATAATTCCGTATAGGCAAGCTGCCAAAGCAAAAAATTACTGATGCGGCATTCTCCACCGGTACGTATAAACAAGTCGGGTTCGGGTGCGTAATACATGGAAAGGTACTGCGCAAGTTTTTCTTCATCAAATTGAATCGGCAGTTCAGATGAATTTTCCATCATTTGCTGTATGGCCTGCATGATATCCCAGCGTCCGCCATAGTTTGCGGCAATCGTCAGTGTAAGCTTGGAATTTTTTGCGGTTAATTGTTCACCTTTTTTAATGAACTGAATAATCCGGGATTCGAATCTGGAAATATCACCGATCACTTTGAAGCGTATTCCATTTTCATGCAGTTTGGATATTTCCTGTTCCAGAGCACCGGCAAAGAGCTGCATCAAGAATGAAACTTCATCTGCCGGGCGCCGCCAGTTCTCGCTGCTGAATGCAAAAAGTGTCAGGTATTCGACACCGTGATCAGAACAGGATTTGATGACATTGCGGACTGTTTCGACGCCTTGCTTATGCCCAGCCATCCGTGGCAAATAACGCTTTCTTGCCCAGCGACCATTTCCATCCATAATAATGGCTATATGCTTCGGTTTCAGTCCGGTTTCAGGTATTTCTCGCGTGGAGCTTGTACCTTGAGACATATCAAATGGCCATTAATTCCGCTTCTTTTGTTTGCAGAACTTTTTCGATTTCGGCAATATAATGATCCGTTAATTTTTGTATTTCATCCTGCCCCCGGCGTTCGTCATCTTCTGTTATCTCCTTGGATTTCAGTAGCTCTTTTAAATGAGAGTTGGCATCCCGGCGTATATTACGCATGGCAACACGGACATTTTCCGCTTCCTGCTTGACGACTTTTGTCAGTTCTTTTCGACGTTCCTCGGTTAACGGGGGCATTGGGACACGTATGGTTTCACCAACCGACATGGGATTTAGTCCGAGATCTGATTCACGTATGGCTTTTTCAACTGCACTAGCCATTTTTTTCTCCCATGGCGTAACACCAATGGTACGTGCATCAATCAAATTGACATTGGCCACCTGATTAATGGGAGTGGGCGCACCATAGTAATCGACCATTACATGATCGAGCAGACCGGTATGTGCACGTCCGCTCCTGACTTTACTCAAATCGACTTTCAGGGCCTCAAGGCTTTTCTGCATTTTCTGTTCAGCAGTTTTCTTTACATCAGCGATCATAATCATTTTTCCATAAGCTGCGCACCTGCAGTAATTGATAACGAATGAATATTACAGCCGGAGCCGGGTTAAATCATGACAAAGGTCCCTTCATCTTCTCCGATAATAATGCGCCTGAGCGCTCCTGGCTTGAAAATACTGAATACATTGAGGGGTAATTTCTGATCTCTGCATAATGTCAGGGCAGTTGCATCCATTACCTGAAGGTTTTTTGCAATTGCATCGTCAAAAGAAATCTTCTGAAAACGCGTTGCCTGCGGATCTATATTAGGATCACTGGAATAGATGCCATCGACTTTGGTCGCTTTGAGCATAATGTCGACATTCATTTCCATACCACGCAGGGCTGCAGCTGTGTCAGTCGTGAAGAAAGGGTTTCCCGTTCCGGCGGCAAAAATAACTACCCAGCCTTCAGACAAATAACGTATCGCTTTACCGCGGATATATGGTTCAACAACCTGATCAATACGTAAAGCAGATTGTATTCGAGGAACAAGGCCTGCCTGTTTCATTGCGTCCTGCAGTGCAAGCGCATTCATAACGGTTGCCAGCATTCCCATGTAATCGGCTGTTACACGATCCAGTCCATCATTGGCTGTCTTCATACCTCGGAAAATATTACCGCCACCGACAACAATGGCAATTTCGACACCCAGCGCATTGATTTCTGCAATCTCCGAAACAATACGCCCGATTACAGCTTGATTAATACCATAGCTATCATCACCCATAAGCGCTTCTCCCGATAGCTTGAGAAGAATGCGCCGATATTGAGTAGACATGAGCGTGCTGTTAGAAAAATAATGCAGTAGCCATTACGCTTATCTTGCCTGACCCATTTGCGCTTTTACTTCTTCCGCAAAATTCTCGGTTTTCTTTTCGATACCTTCGCCTACTACAAACAATGTAAACGCGTTGACTGTTGCGGATTTTTTTGCAAGCAGTTTTTCAACAGTCTGTTCCGGGTCCTTGACAAAAGGCTGTCCCAGCAAAGTAATCTCAGCCAGATATTTCGCAATACGTCCATCGACCATTTTCTCAATAATATTGTCCGGCTTTCCACTTTCTGCAGCCTGTGCCGCAAAAATCTGACGTTCGTGTGCGAGCACCTCCGGAGAAACCTGGTCTTTGGAAACGCACATGGGTTTGCTGGCAGCAATATGCATTGCAAGGTCTTTACCCAGCGTTTCATCTCCGCCTTGAAAATCGACCATAACGCCAATTTTAGATCCGTGCAAGTAGGACGCCAGACGGCCTTCTGTCGTGTGAAATATACAGCGGCGTATGCTGATATTTTCGCCGAGTTTCATTACTAGTGCTTTACGTGTTGCTTCGACTGTTTCACCTTCAGGCAAAGCTGTTTCACTAAGAGGCTGAACATCGGTTACTTTTTTATCGGTGACTAACTTGGCCAGATCATTGGCAAATTTAATAAAATCTTCGTTTTTGGCAACAAAATCCGTTTCGCAATTGACTTCAACCAGCGCTCCCGATTGATTGTCGGCTGCAATAAAAATACTTACTACACCTTCTGCCGCAACGCGTCCTGCGGCTTTATTCGCCTTGGCGCCGCTCTTGATTCTGAGCAGATCTTCTGCCGCCTTCATGTCACCGTTTGTTTCAGTTAGAGCCTTTTTGCATTCCATCATGCCAAGCCCTGTTAGTTCGCGTAATTCCTTTACCATGCTTGCGGAAATCGCTGACATATTATTTACTCCAGATACAATTTATTTTAAGTATAACTATTTATTACAAATGGGCGTTTTTGATTGTTGGATCTCCTTCATGCAAGCCTTCACATGCGGACAAAACACGTGCAGGCAGAATGGAGCGACAGTCTTTGCTCATTATAATAATAAAATCAATTAATTAATGAGAATAACGGCTTGACCGTTTTACTCAAACGATTCCGCGGCGCTCATTTCTACGATTTCCTGAATTGCCTGATTGCGGCCTTCAAGAATCGCATCTGCCATGCCGCGCGCATATAAACGTATCGCCCGACTGGAATCATCATTGCCCGGAATAATGTAATGCAGGCCTTCGGGATTATGATTCGTATCAACTACACCCACGACCGGTATATCCAGTTTTCTTGCTTCAGTAACCGCACCCTTTTGATAACCGACATCGACAATAAACAGCGCATCCGGCAAACCTTTCATTTCTTTGATACCACCCAGGCTGGCATTCAATTTATCAAGTTCGCGCTGCATATCCAGTGCTTCTTTCTTGATCATTTTGTCCAGTACGCCTTCCTGCACCATCGTTTCCATTTCATGCAGACGCTTAATCGATTGCTTGATTGTCTTGAAATTGGTCAGCATACCGCCCAGC
The DNA here is from genome assembly GCF_900110145.1 of Nitrosomonas marina. Taxonomy (GTDB): domain Bacteria; phylum Pseudomonadota; class Gammaproteobacteria; order Burkholderiales; family Nitrosomonadaceae; genus Nitrosomonas; species Nitrosomonas marina. The sequence continues at coordinate 27,769 of NZ_FOCP01000014.1, forward strand.
CAGCGCTGGTCAACGTATGGAGAGCCGCACCGGATTGCCTCCTCGCGTATAATGTCGCGGGCCTGGCGCTTGGTTCCGACAAACAGGATCACGCCTTTGTTCGCTGACAGTTGGCGGGCATAATTCATCGACTCTTCGTACTTTTCCAAAGTACGTTCCAGATTGATGATATGAATTTTATTTCGATGACCGAAAATGTAAGGAGCCATCTTGGGATTCCAGAAGCGTGTTTGGTGACCAAAATGAACACCTGCCTCCAGCATTTGACGCATTGTTACTGACATAATTTCTCCTTTAAGGGTTGAGCCGCCATTCACCAAGTGACTTGACAGTTTCCAGAACGGGGCTGAAAGCTGCAAAGCACCCTCATTTAATCAATCAGGTGAATGTGTGTAATAAATACTTCCTTGATAGATGCTGACTTAAACTGTTTTTCAATAAATCCAGAACAATTATAAATCTCCATCACCCGCGCATTATAGCATTTTCAGACCGTCACTCAAGCTGACATAAAAGGAATCTATTGATTTGTAGGGCAACAGAGTCTATTGCATGTCTAGTGAGTTAATTTATGTCAGGCAGGAGGTGTTGCCCATTTTTAATTTCAGGCGATCAAGATCAAGGATTTGAATATGCTTATTATTTACAGTGATTAGGGTCTCATGCTGTAATTTTGAAAAGGCGCGACTGACTGTTTCGAGTTTCAGTCCCAGATAACTCCCGATTTCTTCGCGTGTCATCCGCAAAATAAAACTGGTTTCAGAGTAGCCACGAATCGCAAAACGACGCGACATGTTTAACAGGAACGAGGCCAGACGCTCCTCTGCTTTCATGCTTCCCAGCAGCAGCATGATACTGTGATCGCGAACAATTTCCCGGCTCATGATTTTATGAAAATGGCGCATCAGGGATGGAATTGTTCGGCTGATTTCTTCCAATTTCCCGAACGGAATTTCACACACTTCGCTGTTTTCCAGGGCAATTGCATCACAAGTATGCAAATCGCCGCTGATAGCATCCAGGCCGAGTAACTCGCCGGTCATATGAAATCCTGTTACCTGTTGACGTCCGTCTTCTTCCAGAATGCAGGTTTTAAAAAAACCGCTTTTGATTGCGTACAAAGTCTGAAATTTCGTACTCGTGTGATAGAGATATCCTCCGCGCCGGATTTTTCGTTTATGACTGACGACTTCACCCAGCAAATGCACTTCCTGATCATTGAGGCCAACAGGCAGACACAATTCACGTAGACTGCACGTCGCGCAACTCGAGCGAAGTTGCACGATATCGAAATTTGTCGACAAAAAACCTTCCTGTAACAAAGCGTTAATTTCCGAAGAGTGGCATAACAGACATGAGAGCGCTGGTGCATTTTTTGTATAAAACTGCCGCCAGCATGCTTTCTCGGTATTATCCGTATTACCGGACGTAAAAACAACCGCGCTTATTATGATGTATGCCTGTGTTTGCTTTTTATTTGTTTAATTGATCTAAATCAATATAACCGCCATTTTTCTTTTTTATAATTCTACTGTTTTAATGCGTTGTTGTGTTGATATTCTTGTCGGGCGAGTGGTTTCTTCGCGAGATAGTTTTTCCAAGATCTGACTGAGAAAATATTGTGGCGAATGTGTCGTTGCTGGACACGGTGCTGAAAGTTTGCTCAAGCAGCGTAGCTGCCATCTGGGGAGCGTATTTTGTTGTTATGCTGGCCTCATTAATTCTGGCCATTGACAAGTAAATTCAGGAATTGAGAAATGCGGCCTTTCCCGTGGATTGTTGAAAATGCCTGGCAGATCTTTGCAAGGTAAAGGGCAAGGGTGCTCAATCGCCAAAGGGATGAGAAGTCCTCTGGCGATTATCAATTGCAATAAATATATTATTTCACTTCGCTGTTCGCCAGCAGATAATCAGCCAGGCGGTCTGCCGCATCACCTTGAATATTCTTGAATGCCGGCATTCTCATGCTGCCATTTTGAAACTTGTTTTTCAGCGCATCCTTGCTTGCCACTTTTTCGCTCAGAATCATAGCCACATCACCTTTCAGCGGTTTATGGCATTCCGTACAGGCCGTGCTAAAGATTTGTTCGCCCGATGCATCTGCAGGCGGGGTATAGTCACTCGTGCTGCCGCAACCGATCAGCGCAGCTGCTGCAAAAAACGTTAATACAACAGTTGTTTTTTTCATTATTGGCTCCCTTAAACTTCAAAAAATTAGATAGTGTGAAACAGAATCCGATTGCAGAACAGCATCTTCTGACAGTTAACCCTCCATCATTCAATGCTTTGACAATAACCTTACCGAGTACAGTAATATTTTGTCAAATGAAAATCATTTGGTTGGATCATTGCTTATATGATTTCTGTAAATCAGATCCTTGGCAAGCGCCAGGCACATCAGCAGCATGACCATGGAAAAAGGTAACGCACCCATGATCATGGCTTTTTGCAATGCCTGCAGACTGCCGCCTCCTGATATTAACAGAACTGCGATTACTGTAGACAGAATCAGTCCCCAGATGATTTTATGCTTCAAACCGGCTTGATTGCCGCCACCTGTCATGATGGTGTTCAGGACCAGAATCCCGGAATCGGCAGAGGTGATCAGAAATGTAAGAATCAGCGCAACTGTGAGCATGGAAACAAGTTGCGCAAATCCGCTGAACATGTTTTCAGACAGCAACACGCTTAAAGTCTCAAAAAGCTGCGCTGACATGGGGGCTTCGATGATACGTTTATCAGCCATGCCTGATAGTTCCAGATGAATCGCTGTACCACCCAGCAAAGTAATCCAGACAAAACACATTGCCGCGGGTGCCAGCATCGCGCCAATTATAAATTCACGGATGGTGCGCCCTTTCGAGATTCGTGCAAGGAACAATCCGACAAATGGTGCAAAAGCTATCCACCATGCCCAATATAATATAGTGCCCTGTTCCTGCCACTGGCCGTTTGCGGTGTCCGGTTCAAAGAGTTCGACTGATATGGCCGGCAATGCAAGCAGATAATCGATGCTTGCGCGTCCATAAAGATCCAGTAAAAAGACCAATGGGCCAAAGATCAAAAAAACCAGTAACAACAGACATGACAGGCCCAGATTAATATTGCTGAGCAGCCGAATGCCTCGCCCTATACCTGTCGCAGCTGAAACAATTGACAGAAACATCACCAAAAATAAGGCCATCAGCAGCGCGGGTTTTGTTGCTTGTGGCGTGGTGCTGATCTCGGTTGCCATCATCATCCACTCCACCCCGGTAATTTCATTAAAACCGGCAATCAGCTGTTTGATCCCATAACCGATCGTTACGGCAATACCCAGCAGCGTCGCAATGATGGCTGTGATATCGAGCAAATGACCGATGTAGCCATTGAGACGTTTCCCCAGTAAGGGGACCAGTGTTGAACGTATCGTCAGCGGCAGATGATAACGATGTGCAAAATACCCGAGACAAAGCCCTGTTACAACATAAATTCCCCATGGGTGAAGACCGTAATGTAAAAAAGCATAGCGGAAAGCGAATTGAACGGCTTCGTCACTATGTGGCTCGATATCGCCGCCGATAATTTCAGGGTTTTCTCCAAAATGCCAGAGCGGTTCCGCCGTTGAAAAAACCATTAATCCTATACCCATGCCCGCGCCGAACATCATGGAAAACCACGAGAAATTTGAGAACTCGGGCTGGGCACTCACGTCCCCCAGTTTTTGCCCGGCAATTGACGGTATCATGGTCAATGCAATGCAGAAAAACAGAAATAGTGTAACCACGTAAACGTAATACGCATTAAAACTATTCAGCAGCGAACTGCTCGCGGCATCCAGAACAGACAGTGCTTTGTTTGGAAAAATCGCAGCCCACAAAGCCAGCGCGGAAATCAGCAGTTTGCTGGCAATGGTCATGAATCTGTTAAAACCTTTGTAGAAACCGGATTTGGCTAATTCAATCTGGATTGTTTTATATGGCGAATTAATGACGTTTCCTCCGGGTTTTTGTCGCTGGCGCAATTCTGAAAGTCAGCGCTTTATTCAAAATATGTAGTCAATTGTAGAGTATTAAAAGCCCGAATGGATGAAATCGGCTGCCGCTTTTTTCTTGAGTGTTCTTGACAATTTCTTGACATTTGGTGTGTTATTCTGCGTTTGCACGCACTATGCCAAAAGTGATTTTGGTTCTATAAGACTGATTTTTAATTAGAATTCAGTCAATCTTTTTGTAGTAAATAATATAGCAATGTAATGATGTGTGAACGATTATTGGTTCATAATCGTTCATTTCACACGTGTTTTAATCATAATTAATAAATGATGAACTTTAATAGCTTCAAAAGAAAGGAAAAGGGGATAAATATGCTAAAGAAAATGAATTTTTTGGTGGCTACGCTTGTACTTACACTTGTTTTAAGTAATTCAGTCATCGCGGATGATGTGGTTGAGGATTTTCAAACATGGGGAAATATTACGGCTACGGGTACTTTCTCTGCTATAAATCCAAAATTAAAATGGTGGATGGAAGGACAGGGACGTTTTGGAAATGATACCTCAAGATTTTCTCAAGGTATTATCAGGCCCGGTGTCGGCTATGCATTAAATGACAAGACCAGTGTGTGGTTTGGTTATGCCTGGATTCCCACCAGCAGACCTTTTGCGGCGAGCAGTCCTTTTAATGAGCACAGGATCTGGCAACAACTGCTCTGGAGCGATACGTTTTCATTTGGTACTATCACCAGCCGTACCCGTCTTGAACAACGCTTTTTCGACTTCGATCAGCCCGGCAACACAGCAGATGGTCATGGACATCGTTTCCGTCAATTTCTTAAGCTGACCGTACCAATGCCATCTATCTCTCCTAATTTAAGTCTGGCGATATGGGATGAAATCTTTGTCAACATGAATAATGTGGATACTGGTGCAAAAGCCGGTTTCAATCAAAACCGTATTTTTGGCGGACTTGCATACCGATTTAACAAATTTACAGTTGGGGAGATTGGTTATTTGAATCAATACTTTAACAGACCATCCAGCCCGCGCCCAGATCAGATGCAACATATTCTGGCGGTTAATTTGTTTTTGAATTTTTGATATACAATAATAAATCTGCTCTTTTGTAGTGCCTTGACTGCCAAATCATAGCGTTTGGCACAACACGGTCAGTTTTCATTGTTACTGTTACAGCGAAAACTGATCGTTTTTTTGTTTTATGCGCATTCCTCTGCTGGCGTACCATCGATCAATGCGAACATCAGTTAGCTGTACTTACTACAATCCTTCCTTAACTCTGAATTGAAAAGTGATTACAATTTTGAAACGGATCGTTGGAATAGAATACGGGGTATTTAAACCCGGCTTATTCAGCGAATGGTGGGTGAGGGCAGTTCGAGCGGTTCAAAATCGACACGTGCATAGCCAAGCAGCGTACCCGATGCGAAGGCCAGATCAATCTGGGCTACCTGATAATCCACGATAGCATTTATTTCCCGTATTTGCGCCTGGCCCAGTTCGGTCAGCGCCTCGAGCACTTCCCGCATGGTGCGCATTCCCTGTTGGAACTGGCGCCGCTCCGCATCGTAATTAACACCGGCGACAAGAACGTTCTGGCGTGCTGCCAGCACCCGCTGCCAGTTGCGTTCAATGACGTCAATAGCATCAAGAACCTCCCGGCGCACCATTAACTCGCGCGCCTGTTTCGAAGCCAGCCGCTGAGTACGAATCAGCATCGCTTCGTCCAGTTGGGCGCGTCTGCGTTGATTGGTCAGCGGCATTTCGAATGTGATACCGGCTCTGAAATCCGGGTTGTTAAAATCGCTTAGCGACTCCCATGCAGTCCCAAACGAGTTTCCCCGTTGAAGTGTCCCGTATCGAAAATCCAGATTTGCTATCGGTAGAATCTGGTTTTCACGAAAACCGATCTCGATTCCGTCTCGAACAATTTGAAGTTCCAGTTCAATAAGCTCAAGACGATCTTTAAGTGCACGTTCGACAAGCGCTGCTGCATCGAGATCAAGCCCGGCGAGACGGGGCTTTGCAGTCGCTTCAATCATCGGTTTGCCGCGCAAAGGTAAGTGTTTGCTGTTGAGATGTACTTTAAGATCGCGTTGTCCTAATCGCCAGGCAGTTTCGGCATTGATCAATGCTTCCAGACGCTCATATACACCCAGTTCAGAACGTGTGATTTCGACGCGCGGGCTCAAACCCTGCACAACGCGTTGCCGAACCATTTCAAGATTCTCGAAGGCGATTCGATATTGGTCAGTTCGAACATCAAGGAAACGACGTGCAGCGTATAACCGCCAGTAGGCTTTTTCAGCCCCGGCAAGAACGCGGAGCGCTGCGAGATTTGTGCGAACCTGTGATACCCGTTGTCCAACACGTGCAATACGAATTGAAGCGAAACTGGTCTCAGTGCCGGCATTGCGCAACAGCGGCTGACTGAATGAGAAGCGCGTAGCAGCGAGAACCTGATCAAAACGCTGCGGTTCCTTGATGTCTTTCTGACTTAACAGACCGCCGACTGAGATTGAACCGCCGGTCGGTAATGGAATTTCAAGCCCGATGTCCATATCGATCAGTTCGCGACGCTGGTCGAGCTCAGTTAATTTGACAACCTGACCGTCAAGTGCGGAATTGGCCGAGGTAAAATCAACCAGGGGACCATCGATACGCGGAGTATTGTGATGTCGATAAGCGAATCGCCCGCCGATTAAAGCATCAAAAGCGCCCTCTTCTGCACTGACGCGGGTGCGAGCGATTTCCGGGTCGAGCAATGAAACCTGCAGATCCAGATTGTTGTGCAAGACCATCAGACGCAGATCTTCAATAGATAATGACATGATATCCTGCTCGAATGTTTGTACCAGGTATGGCGGTTCGCTTTTTTTGGTAGGTTGGCGCTGACGAATGTTTTCAAGGCCCTGATCAATGGTCGTTGGCTCTGCAATCAAAACGTCGTCCAGCGATTGCTGCCTAAGTCGTGATACCGCGTCATCGTACGGCAAGTCTAGCTGGCCGGGCCCGCCTGGCATGAGATTGCAGCCTGTTACACCAATCACCAAAAACATTGAAATCCGAATAACGGCACTCATTGCGTCTTCGCTGAGTCAAAGTTTTTCGAGTCAGGTTCGGATAATGCGATTACGGGTGGGAAGCCGTTCAGTTGACGCCAAAGCTCATACCATAGAGCCACTTCGTTAAGCAGCACCCAGCCTTTGGCGCGAACCCCCTGGCGAAGCCACTGCTCGCCGGGCCAGGGTTGGTCATCGGGGTCGGGTACGATGAGGAGCCGGAAGCGGCCATGTCCGCTGTCAGTCGGATCGACGAGAGAAACGATGCCACCAAAAGTCCCGACGGCGACCGATGGCCAGCCGACGAACTGTATTGCAGGCCACCCCTCGAACTGCAGGCGAACTTTGCGTCCAGGTTGAATTAGCGGTGCATCAACACCGCGTACCCACAACTCGACAGCCGGCTGGTGCGCAACCGGAACAATCTGAAGGAGCACCTGGCCCTGCTTAACGATCGAGGATTCAGTGTTGACACGCAGACGAAAAACCCGTCCGTCGCGCGGTGCTGTGACCATCTGCGTCTGCTGTGCACGCAGTTCACCTTCAAGATCGGCGATTTTCGCACGGATTTCAGCAGCCTTGGACGCAGCTTCTTGCATCTTAGCGCGGGCTTCTTCGAGCTTGGCATTGGCAATCTCGCGTTCTTCGCCGAGTTCAGCTATAGCGTTACGCCGCGAAGCCTTGGCAGCTTCAACATCGGCTTTGGTGCTTGCGACTGCAGCTTCCGTTCGTTTGCGTAGCGCCGTTGCTTCAAGTAATTTGATTTCTTCGACAAATTCGGGCGACAGTCGCGCTACCCGCGTCTCCTGTTCTTTTGCAAAATCGCGTTCAGCTTGCGCTGCCCGCAGCCGCTGCCGGGCCGAGCGTAGTTGTTCCTCTGCGATTTCCACCTTGGCTGTGAATGCTCTAACGGCAAGATCGCGGACATTGCCCAGAATTGTCATTTGTGTTTTATAAGTTGAGATATTCTGGGTGGTGTATTGAAGGTCATTACGGGTTGCTTCCAGCTTTGCCTCGAGACGCGTGATCTTTTTTGGATCTATGTCGACGAGATTTAATAACGGATCACCTTTGACAACTGCTTCAGCTTCACCCACGAAAACGTCTATGACTCGTCCGCTAACAGGCGCCTGCACTGCCTGAGGTCGGTCCAGTGGGGTGAATGCCGCAACCCGGCCTGACCCAGAGATATTTTGCTGCCAAGGTGCGAATAATGCGATTGCAGGGGCAATTATGAACAAGCTGAAAAGCGCAATTCCAGCTGGCCGGATCCAACGAGAAAACTCTACGCTGTACAGTGGCGCGAGCGCTCGAGAATCTGTGTAATTACGCATCAATCTGCCCTGTTTGTATGTAACTTACCCGTCTTTCCCTGGAGTGCAGGCGAATCGAGCTGTACAATCTTATCCATCGCCACGACCACATCTGGACGATTGGTGAAAACGAGCAGACTCCAGGGTGATGCCGGGTCGGTCAGTACTGTCATGGCGCGCGAAAGAGAATCGGAATCGATCTGGTCCAGTGCATCGTCGATTACAATAAGCCGCGGACGGCAAACGCAAGCACGCGTCAACATTAGCAGTAGTACAGTAGAGCGCGACAATGGCGCGCCTGTCGAAGATAATGGGGTTCTTAATCCATGAGGAAGTTCTGTGATTTCTTCCAGAATGCCGAATCGGTCCAGCATTCTGCGAATTTGTGTGGCGGTGACATCGGAGCGTCCGAGTCTGATATTGTCAAGAATGGTTCCTTCGACTATTTCCAAATCCTTGACCAGCTCGAGCTGTGAACGAATTGACACATCGGCGATATCTCGAAGATCAACGCCATCAAATAGCACGACGCCGGAATCCGGGTGACGAAGGCCAGTTACAAGTTCTGCCAGTGTACTTTTTCCAGAGCGCCTCGGGCCGGACACTGCGACTTTTGCATTCGGTTCTAGAGACAGCGAAAAATCCTTGATACAGTCATTACCTGACATATACCTGTACGAGACTCGCCGCAGTTCTAAATCGACTCCAGCATTATTCGGAATAAGTGATTCGCCGCTGTCTTCTTCCAGTGGCTGGTCCATCAGTGTAGCAAGCTTGTCAGCTGCAGCTGCAACATCGTAGAACGCCTCAAGACGCTTGCCAAACTTGACAAATGACAGCAGTGCGACAGATACGATCAACTCGGCGGCAACAAGCTGTCCCAGAGTGAGCTGTCCTTCGATTACCAGCCAGCCACCGAGTGTAAGTAACGTGGTTGCGGCCACGGTGTGCAAGATCACCGCACCCCACTGCTGACTAAATACTACTCGAAAGTGGTTGCGTCTCGCGTGGATGTAATTGCCGGAAAGCTCTGCCAGACGAGCGCGTGCAAACTCAGACGCGCCGGCAAGCTTATAGGTAATCGGAATTCGAAGTAATTCTTCCAATGCGCCTGCAACCGCATGTTTTGCGGTAGATTCCGATACAGCGGTCCGGATAGCGCCGCGTCCCATCACAAACAGAATAAAGACGATTGACGAGATCAATAGTACGTCGAACAGCAACAGCAAGGGATGGTAGAATCCAAGCACAAGCAATCCAATGCTTGCCTGCAGCACGATGTCGAGTCCGTCGATCAGCAGCGCCGAACCAGCCTTCTGGATTGTTATTACCTCGAAAAACCGGTTGACGAGTACCGGTCCCTGATTGCGATCTAGCGCTTCGCGACGTACGCGCGGCAGTCGTGCAGATAATTCAGAAACTACACGGACAAATAACCGTCTTTGCAGAATCTCGACGATATAAAACTTGAAAATGCGAATCGCACCTGCGAATGCCAGAAAAAAAACAGTAAAAGGCCAACCACAATTAAAGGCTGCATCAGGCCTCCGAACGCAACGAAATTGACCATGGCCTGGACTGCAATCGGTATGGCCAGTGTGAGTATGCCAAGGCCTATCGCAAACCCGACAACAATCAGAATTTCGGTACGGTCTGGTTCGACAAATTGCCAAAGCCGCGCAAGTGGGTGTTGTTTAGTGGTTGTAGGTGCTGACCCGGCAGTCCATGCCATTGCCTCGATGCTGAATGCCGCCAGTAACCTGCCATCGGACAATTCAAGTTCCCTGATGACATTGATGCGTGGCAGGTGGAGTTCGTGTTGCTGATTGGCGTCGAGCAAATTCACTTTTATTGTCGGTTCATTGCCTCCTCGCATCATCATCAGTTCCCGACCATGTGTCCGTTGAATTACTAACAGGACGGGCCGGCGCACTGAAACGAGACTGACTGCTTCCTCAGGATGGACCAGGATACGATTGATTGTGAGTCCGAGCCGGTGACAGAGTGTTCCAAGGTGCCGGGTAATATTCAGGTCCGTCGATCCATCAAAAAGAGCCGGCGAGAGACTGGCCCTGAGAGCGTTATCGATAGTCGTATCGGGCACTTCGCGTCCTGTTGCTGAAATAAGGCTACGAAAAAAAGCTAGAGCATGGGGAAAATGTTTCAAAGCAGGACGATTGGTCACGTCGGAAATATCTCGTTTGCGGATCGCATGGCATGCGATTCATTAATCAATCATATATATCGAATGATGTGCTAATAGTAGCAGAAAAAATATCCTAAGTTTCTCTGTCTGCGTGGACTATGGCATCGAAATCAGAAGATTATTGTATCGCCATCCAAAACCTGGAAATGATGAGCAATCATCCGGCAGCCGGACAATAAAACGGATATTTTTTATTACTTGGGGAATTTGATGATGATGGCTATGTCTGTTGTAACAGCACCCAATGGAGTACGGGTGCAGATAGAATTCGAAGCTATTTGATCCAGATCGTTTTGACATTCACGAATTCCCGAATGCCATGGTAGGACAGTTCGCGCCCGAAACCGGATTGTTTGATCCCGCCAAATGGCAGACGTGGATCGCTCTTGACGATACCGTTGATAAACGTACAGCCTGCCTGAATCTTATTTGCCACTGCTTCTCCCTGGGTGGTGTTTTTTGTCCAGATACTGGCCCCCAGACCAAATTGGGTCCGGTTGGCTAATGCGGCAGCGTCCTCAACATCACGCACCCGAACGAATGCCGCGACAGGACCAAACAGTTCTTCATCAAATGCAGGCATTCCGGGGCGCACCTGGTCCAGAATTGTTGGTGCATAATAGGCGCCCTGCGTTTTTTTAAAAGTACCGCCCGCAATTAATTTCGCGCCCATGGACAAGCTGCGTTCAACCTGGTTGTGCAGGTCAGCTCGCAGGTCGGTGCGGGCCATCGGGGCGATATCTGTTGCGTCATTTTTGGGGTCGCCATACCGTAGCTGGCCCACCAGATCCTTGAAAGATGAAATGAATTCATCGGCAATTGTTTCAACGATAATGAAACGTTTAGCAGCTATACAGCTTTGCCCCATATTTTGAAATCGGCCAATGACTGCCTGTTTCACTGTGGATGTAATGTCCGCATCTGCGAGTATAATGAAGGGGTCTGAACCGCCGAGCTCAAGTACGCACTTTTTCAGATGATGGCCTGCCACTGCGGCAACTTTGCGTCCCGCGGTCTCACTACCTGTTAAGGTGACCGCAGCGATATACTCGCTTGCAATGACCTGTTCAACCTGAGCAGATGTGATTAATAAACTTCGAAATGTATTTTCAGGAAAACCGGCTTCGCGAAATATCTCTTCCAGCGCCAGTGAACAACGCGGTACATTTGATGCATGCTTCAAAACAACAGTGTTTCCTGCCATCATTGCCGGAGCAGCGGCGCGCAATACTTGCCAGAACGGAAAATTCCAGGGCATTATGCAGAACACAATACCTAAAGGCTGGTATGAAACGTAGCTTCGGTCTGCATCGGATACAACTGGTTCATCAGCCAGAAATGCAGTCGCGTGCTCAGCATAATATTCGCAAGCCAACGCACATTTTTCCACTTCTGATCTGGCTTCTTTCAGTAATTTACCCATTTCCTCTGTGATCAGATGAGCATATTTGTCTCGGGACTGGCGTAGAATCTGGGCAAGCTTGTTGAAACATGCGGATCGTTGACTGAAATCCAGCGCTTTCCATTGAAGCTGAGCTGTTGCGGCACTTTCCAGGATCGATTCAATCGCATCGTCCTGCAGAACAGGAAATGAATGTATTGTTTCGCCAGTCGCGGGATTAATGGAATGAATGGGCATACAGTATCACTACCGTAAACGTAACGATATTCTTACTTTAAATATCAGATGGTGCTGTAATTTACTCAGAAAATCAAATGAAATACTTGATGCCGGTTTGTGAATGTTGATGCGAGGGATAGGAGCATTTCGGCTGCTCAGCCAGTCAGCTAACGAAAAGTGACATTCCGTGCTTAATTAGGGTTCGGCAATTCTTCCAGTTGGCGCTGTAAAGCCTGTAAGTTGGTTTCGCGAAAGCCGATTTCTTTTTTCAATCGATCGACCCGGTCCAGATATCTCTGGTAATTGCGTTCGCTGCCCAGGCGATCTGGCTGGCCATCTTTGTATTCATGTTTAAGCTTGTCAAGCTGATGTGCCTGTTCTGCAATTTGCTGCTCGAGTTCTTGACGTTGACCTTTTAAAACTTTGTTTTCCCGTCTTTTTCTGATTCTGGAGTCTACGCCATCGCTATTTACTGAAGGAACGACAACGAGCGGTGGCAGGTCGATTTTTTCGGCGTCTCTGGATTGAACATTTGAGTAGGTGACATTGCCGTGTTCATCGACTTGCTTGTAAACACCTGAGAAAGATTGTCCGGGATAACTCACTAGCATTATTGCCAGCAGGAAAAAATAACTTGGTTTCATAATCGTTTACCTGATTTATACGCTACAGTTTTGTAAGTTCCTTTTTTAAAGCCTTAATATTATTTTTATGGCGTAACATTTTGCTGCGTAAATGTTGGATTTTTTCTTTTTGCAGCTGAAGCTCTGCATCATTATTCAGCAAAGACAGGTTTTTTCGGGTGTCAGTAAATAACACCATTTCAGTGGCCAGTTCATGTTCGAGAATCTCCCGCCGCTTGAGTTCGCGTTTGCTTTGTATCTGGACGGTGCTGTTGTAAGATTGTTTGGGGGCGTGGAGTACAGTTTTACGGGATGACTGTGGCGACTGCTGCGATGATTGCAGTTTTTCTCCGCCTTTTATCGGACGATTGGTAAATGTAATATTCCCGTCCTGATCAACATATTTGTAAATAGCGGAACCGGCAACCAGCTCTGGTAGACTATACAGGCCCATGCACACCAAAAAAATGACTATACCTGGCTTACTCATAGTATTGTTCAAGAAAACAAATCGAGTTGCGATGAATTGATTAAACAGTCAACAGTTTATCAATTAAGATCACGCGGTAAAGCAAAAAAAAGAACGATAATCTCTTCTTTTTGGTTGTTTTACCCTGTCGGTTCCAGTCAAGCTGGTATCAGCTGCAGGGCTCTTTTGATAAAGCAGATGTCACTGGTTTATTTCCTTTGAACGCGGCTGCGCAGGCTGGCGGGCATCCTCCGCATTGGGAGGCTATAAACTATAGTACATGTCAAATTCGACTGGATGGGTAGTCGTGCGCAACAGCCTGACTTCTTCCATTTTAAGATGTATATATGCATCAATCATGTCGTGCGTAAACACGCCGCCGCGAATCAGAAAATCACGGTCCTGGTCAAGACTTGCCAGCGCTTCGTCGAGCGAAGCGCAGGTATTAGGTACTTTGGCCGCTTCCTCAGGAGGGAGGTCATAGAGGTTTTTGTCCATTGGATCACCTGGATGAATTTTGTTTTGAATACCATCCAGACCGGCCATCATCAGGGCAGTAAAAGCAAGATAGGGATTGGCGGTCGGATCCGGGAAGCGCACTTCAATCCGTCGGCCTTTAGGACTGTTCGAGTGTGGTATGCGGATTGCAGCAGAACGGTTGCTTGCTGAATAAGCCATGTTTACGGGCGCTTCAAACCCGGCAACCAGTCGTTTATAGGAATTTGTTCCCGGATTGGTGATAGCATTGAGCGCTTTGGCGTGTTTCAGAATCCCGCCAATATAAAACAGCGCGGTTTCCGATAATCCTGCGTAACCGTTACCGGAGAACAGGTTTTCGCCATCTTTCCAGATTGATTGGTGTACATGCATACCGGAACCATTGTCTCCCACAATCGGTTTGGGCATAAATGTCGCTGTTTTACCATACGAGTGTGCAACATTATGCACGACGTATTTGAGTAACTGATTCCAGTCGGCGCGTTTTACCAGGCTGTTAAAACGCGTTCCGATTTCGCACTGACCCGCTGTTGCGACTTCATGATGGTGTACTTCAACCGGGATGCCCAGCTGCTCGAGCGTCTGGCACATGGTCGAACGAATGTTCTGCAATGAATCAACCGGTGGAACCGGAAAATATCCTCCCTTGATCGCGGGACGATGACCGATATTGCCACTGTCATATTTGATCACCGAACTCCAAGCTGCTTCTTCGGATTCGATTTTTACCGAGCAGCCGGACATGTCAGTATGCCAGTATACGGAGTCGAAAATGAAAAATTCCGGTTCGGGGCCAAAGTAGGCAACATCCCCAATACCGGTTGATTTGAGATAAATTTCACCACGTTTTGCCAGTGATCGAGGGTCACGGCTATAGCCCTTGCCGTCAGCCGGTTCTACGACATCGCAAGTCATAATCAGTGTGAGATCGTCCATAAACGGATCCAGGTTGGCTGTGTCAGGGTCTGGAATCAGCAGCATATCGGAGGCCTGTATGCTTTTCCACCCCGCTATCGATGAGCCATCAAAAGGAAGGCCATCTTCGAATTTGTCTGCGTCAAAATTATGTGACGGGATAGTGACATGCTGCTCTTTTCCATTGGTATCGGAAAAGCGCAAATCGACAAACTTGACTTTACTGTCTTGAATCAATTTCAAAACATCAGATACAGCCATTATTTTCTCCAGGCAAACATCGTTATAAAAAAATATTAAATCATTGGACAGTATTATACCAAACCGGTTGATGAATCTTTTGATGCCGGTTTGAAACACAGAAAAGATGAGCAGGTTTACTGATTATAGTCGTGAATTTATTTTGAGATAATGCGATTATCTCACATTCGCTTATATAACTATAATGCTAGGCTAACTTCAATATGAATTTTGTGACTCTGAAAAAATAATGCTGCCTTTCACAAAGCCAAAAAAAATCGGCCTGATCGCTGGTGTCGGGCTTTTAGTGTTGACGATCGTATTGCCGGCGCCTGCAGCAATGTCAGAAGCTGCGTGGCGTACCTGTGGAGTGGCTTTGTTGCTGGCACTGTGGTGGTCCACCGAAGTTTTGCCGATTCCGGTAACTTCGCTGCTGCCGATTTTATTGTTTCCCGCACTGGGCATCATGCCCATCGAAGACAGTACCGCGCCCTATGCAGCCCCGGCAATTTTTTTGCTGATGGGCGGGTTTATTATTGCAACCGGCCTGGCTAAATGGAATTTGCATCGCAGGATCGCGTTGAATATTCTGGTGCGCGTAGGAGACAGCCCGGCTGCTCTGATTGCAGGATTTATGAGTACAACCGCGTTGCTGTCGATGTGGATCAGCAATACTGCCAGCACATTAATGATGATTCCGATCGCTTTGTCCCTTGCTGGAGAACTGGTTAAAAACAAAATCGACCAGCATCACAAATTTATCCTCTGCCTGGTCTTAGGAATTGCCTATTCGGCCAGTATCGGCGGACTGGGCACCATCATTGGCACGCCTCCGAACCTGTTCGTAGTCAGTTTTATGAAACAAAATTATGGAATCGATATCAGCTTTGTAGACTGGATGTTTTTTGGCGTTCCTGTTGTTATCATCATGATAGCTGCAGCCTGGTGGGTGTTGACTAGATGGGTTTTCGCTTTCGATATGCAGGATGAACGTATATCACTGTCAGCAGTTTATGATGAACTCAGAAAACTTGGTAAGCTGAGTCAGCCGGAGAAGCGTCTTTCGTATGTGTTTGTTCTGATAGCATCAGCATGGATATTGCGGGTGCCTATACAAGAACAGTTTGGGATTGTGTTGTGGTTGAACGATGCCATGATTGCGGTTGGCGGTGCCGTGCTGTTATTTATTATTCCAGCCGGCCAGGATATGTTGCTGGCCCGGGAAAAGCAAACGGCACTTATGGATTGGGAGAGTGCCAGTCAGATACCCTGGGGTGTGCTGCTGTTATTCGGCGGCGGATTAAGCCTTGCTGCAGCTATCAAGAGTACCGGTCTAGCCGTCTGGATTGGTGATAGCCTGTCAGGGTTGCCGCATCTCGATTTGATACTGATGATGCTGGTACTCGTCACACTGGTTATTTTCTTAACAGAACTGACCAGCAATACTGCCACCACTGCTACGTTGTTACCGATACTGGGCGTTTTGGCTGTTTCCAGCGGTATTGATCCCATGCTATTGTTTGCCCCCACAGCGATGGCTGCAAGCTGTGCCTTTATGCTGCCGGTTGCGACTGCCCCGAATGCAGTCGTGTATTCAACGGGCCAGGTAACAATTGCGCAAATGGCTCGGGCAGGTTTTAAACTTAACCTTATAGCAATTCTTGTGGTGACGGGGTTGTCATATACATTGATTCCGTTGGTATTTGGATAACACTTTCTATTTCGTACAGGTTAATGACGACTCAAAGAGTCGAACACGAGAGTCACGAACTACGTCAATATATGTTGCATGCATTGAATATCCTGAAAGAAGTTTTTGGATATCCGGCATTTCGGGGACAGCAGGCCGATGTTATCGAGCATCTGGTTAACGGAAATGACTGTCTGGTATTGATGCCGACGGGAGGAGGCAAATCGCTTTGCTATCAGATACCCGCGCTAATGCGCAAAGGTGTTGCAATTGTGGTTTCTCCATTGATTTCATTGATGCAGAATCAGGTGGCCGCGCTTAATGAGGTAGGAATCGATGCTGCCGTACTGAACTCGGCGCTTCCTGTAGAAGAAGCGCAAGCCGTCGAACAAAAGTTGCTGGCGGGTGATTACGATTTGCTCTATGTCGCACCGGAACGTCTGCTAACCAGGCGTTTTCTTGACCTGATTGCCAGAATTCAGCTCGCATTGTTTGCGATTGATGAAGCTCATTGCGTTTCGCAGTGGGGACATGATTTTCGTCCCGAGTACCGTCAGTTGAATGTTCTTCACACACGTTTTCCTGATGTGCCGCGTATCGCCCTGACGGCGACGGCTGACGATGTTACTCGCAAAGAAATCATCGAGCGATTGGCGCTGGATGATGCCGAAATCTTTCTGTCCAGTTTTGACCGGCCCAATATCCACTATCAGATAGTTGATAAAGTCAACAGCAAGCAGCAGTTGCTATCGTTTATACGATCCGAGCATTTGCATGATGCGGGTATCGTATATTGTTTGTCGCGAAAAAAAACAGAAGACACCGCTGCATGGCTAAACGCGCATGGCATAAATGCTTTGGCCTACCATGCGGGAATGAGCCCACATCAGCGAGCACTGAATCAGGAAATATTTTTACGTGAAGACAATATTGTCATGGTTGCAACTATAGCTTTTGGTATGGGTATTGATAAACCGGATGCCCGCTTTGTTGCACACATGGATATGCCAAAAAGTATCGAAGGTTATTATCAGGAGACAGGTCGGGCCGGTCGGGATGGGCAAAAAGCCAACGCCTGGATGGCTTATGGGCTGAATGATGTAATCCAGCAACGAAGAATGATCGAAGAATCTGAGGCGCAGACCCAATTCAAGCAGATTGCAACCAAAAAACTGGAAGCTATGCTGGCATTATGTGAAACAACAACCTGTCGTCGCGCTTATTTACTGGACTATTTTGGCGAATCGATTACATTCACGGCTTGCGGTAACTGTGATGTTTGTTTGAATCCCCCGGATTCCTGGGATGCCACTATCGTTGTACAAAAGGCATTATCCTGCGTTTACCGTACCGGGCAACAATTTGGCGCCGGGCATTTAATTGATGTTCTGCGCGGCAATCAAACAATACAGGTTACGCACTGGAAGCATGAATGTATCAGTACATTCGGGATAGGAAAGGATTTGCCGGTTAAAACCTGGCGCGCAATATTCAGGCAATTGATAGCACTTGGTCTGTTAACAACAGACAATGATGGTTATGGCGCCTTATGTCTGACAAATGCGAGTCGTGCTGTTTTGAAAGGTCAGCAAAAAGTTTTTTTGCGTCAACAGCGCGAACATAAAAAATCCCTGCAAAAAAAACAGCCTGTCAATAACATTTCAACCCTCGATCAAAGCGCGCAACAACTTCTGGATCAGTTACGCGACTGGCGTGCCAAAACAGCCCGGGAACATGGGGTGCCCGCATATGTTATTTTTCATGATGCGACATTGAAGGAACTAGTGCGTTTGAGCCCGCAAAACAGGGATGAATTGCTGCGCGTTGCCGGTGTTGGCGCGCATAAGCTGGATAAATACGGTGATCAGCTCATTGAAATTTTGTGTAATACGTGATGCCCAAAAACGGTTTGCATATTCCTTTAACAAGTAATTTTACGAGTAAAATCATAAACAAACATATTTTATTCGATTGGTTGGCTGGATTGTGATTTAAGCGTAAAGCCTTTATAGGCGAAAAAACAACAATTGTGTTGCACAAAAGCAACATTTGGTCTGTTTTTTGCAAGAAAAAGATTTGTTTTTCTTGCAGGAATGCGATGTGTTGTGCAAAATCCATCCATACCTTCCCAGATTGGGAGGTCAGAAAAAAAGCGGGGTGCATTCCACCGGAACAAAGTTGGGTTTATTGTTGACCCCCAGTCGTTTTAACATTAAAGGAGAACTTCCCTATGAAGAAGAAGCTTATTTCGTTAGCAGTTGCCGGTGCGCTTGCAACACCAATGGTTGCGTCAGCACAAGGAACCAATGTTACTATGTTTGGTAGCGTCCAGGCAGAATATTCTACAATTGATTTCGATGGTATGAGCAGTCAGGCGCAGATCGGAGATGAAGCAGGTCGTTCAAGATGGGGTGTACATGTTGTTGAGCAACTTGGTGGTGGACTGAAGGCAAAAGCCCATTTAGAGTTTGGTTTCAATACCGGCAATGGTGATATAGGCATTGCTCGTGAACGTTGGGTTGCTCTGGCTAATGATGCTTGGGGTGAAGTTAAATTCGGTCGCGTTCAATCTCCATTCAAGGATTTTGCCGGTGGTCAAACAATTGACCCATTCGCTTATACTACGCTCCAGGCAGCAGGTAGCGGTGGTACCATGACTGCATCTGCAAATGGTATGGGATCAGGCGCGCAAGGTTTCGTTAACAGTGCAGCCCGTTATGATTCGCCAACCGTTGAAGGCTTTTCATTTGCAGCTTTGTTGATGCCGGGTGATTCTAACAACCTCGATCCTATACTGGGTGGCGGCGTTCCTAATTCCAGCAACTTCACGCCTAACAGCACAAGTGGTGGTGAAGATGGCGAATGGGATTTTCAGATCGCTGGTAAGTATGAAGCGAACATAGCAGATCATAACGTTGGCGTATTTGGTGGTTACTCAAGAGATAATATCAGTACAAACCAAAGAGCTTTTCAAGGTATCGGCGCTGATGACGAAGAAGTCTGGCGTGGTGGTGCTACCTGGAGCTTCATGGGTTTCCGTTTGAGTGGTCAGTATGAAAATATCAACAACGCTAGCATAAACGGTGCTGCCTCTTGTACAACAGCAGCTGCATTGGGTGGCACAGCATTGGGAGGTGCAAACAATGGCGGGCGCGGACAATGTAATTCAGCCATGAACGTGAACGGTGACGGACATCTCTGGTTTGTGGGTGGCGAGTATGAAATCGGCAATACCCGCTTGCTGGCACAAGGTGGTATGGGTGAGGCCGAAGCAACAACAGCTGCTTCAAAACGTGAAATCAGCACTTTTACAGTAGGTGCAATTCACAATCTGAGCAAACGCTCAAGCCTTTTCGGTGGCTACCAGCGTAACATGATTGATAACAACAACGTTGCTACCGGTTTTAGAGACAGCAACGTATATACAGTTGGTGTACGACACAACTTCTAAGAACAAATTGTTTTAAACAAAAAAGGCACCTTTGAGGTGCCTTTTTTGTTTCTTATGAAAAATAGCTTCAGGAACCGAAGTATTTTGATCATTCCGGCATCCTCCTTCATTACCTCAGCAACCAATTGGTACGACTGAACTGTCCCGTTCAGATATGATCTTTGTTCAAATGGTACGGTAAGCAATTAGAATTACAGAAAGCTGTGGAAGTGAATTAAAATATTTTCGAGATTGAAAACAGAGCACTCAGTATCGTATCGGTATACTATGTGTAAACCCGGTCGGACCGACAAAAGAATTATGGGAGATTTACTCACTATGAGCATGAAAAAATGGACAGACGAAGAGCTGATTTCAACACGCGATAAGCTTGAGGAGCTGAGCAAGCGTTACCAGAAAGCGGGAAATAAAATGTGGCATTTTACTGCCTTTCTCGGTGCTTTCGCTGTTTCGACCGGTATTGCTTTTATATTTTTTGATGGCGTCGATGTACTTAATGTATTACTGATCGTTATGGGGTCGTTGACTTGTCTCGCCTGGTACAAGGGTGAGAAACGCCGCCAGGACAACATCAATTTTCTCAATGAAATCAATAGTGAGCTAAAGCATCGCGCGAAACGAGCGGACAAATCAAAAACAAAAAATGAGGAGATTGAAAAAAGTAAAAAACAGATTCAAACAGACCAGACCGCTCAAAGTGAAACACAAGAAACAGATGTCGATTCAAACGTGACCGATGTCAGCAGTCAAAAAAATGATAAATAAGCAAAAATCAATCTTGGGTGCGATGAAACAATGATTGAGAAGCTGACGGGAAAGTATTTTTTACAACAGTATTCTTGTAACGATAGAAGCTAATGATGAAATCCTGTCTGGATGCACAGCCGCAACCGGGTCATGAATTGAGCGAGGAAAATAGACGGCTGTTTACAGTACTGCATCAGTTCATCTGGATACAGGGTGGACCGCTGCCGCTCATACTGGATGTCAATGCAACAGTCTATACCGATCAGGGGATTACTGAGCATTCGCTCAAGCAGCTTGAAGCATGCGGGCTGGTTAGCTATGAACCTGGTGGATTCGTTAAAAAAAAATTTGGCAAGCATACCCGGTTGTTTTATTGTGGAAAGCCGACCAAAATTGGTTTTCAGAACGATATGGATAATCAGCTTGACCTTGGCTGTGTGATTTTGACGGAACGGGGAAAATCGCTGGTATCAGTAAAGGATATTCGGCGAAACCAGGCTTTTTATGAATATATAATCCATCGCTGGTATGAGTCAGGCTATCTCGTGTCTTCCATACAGGTGGATCAAACTGAGATCTTGCACGGTTAATTAATCGGTTGTTCGATATCTAAACAATCACCATCGCCCGATAATCATTCACATTGGTATAGGTAGGGCCTGTTAGCACCAGATCACCCAGTTGTTCAAAAAAACGGTATGCATCGTTATTGGCCAGTAATTCACCGGCCTGAATTTTTTTTTCTCGGGCCCTCGCTAAAGTATCGGGTGTTATCAGGGCGCCTGCATTGTCTTCAGAGCCATCTATGCCATCCGTATCGCAAGCCAGCGCATAAACACCATCCAGACCACCCAGCTCTATCAGTAGTGATAGTAAAAACTCTGTGTTGCGACCGCCACATCCGCTACCTTTGACCGTGACCGTCGTTTCGCCGCCAGACAGTATTGCTGCTGGCGGTTTCAATAAATCCGGATGGCGGCGAATTTCTTTAATGAATGCGGCAAAGACTTTTGCGACTTCGCGTGCCTCACCGGTTACTGTGTCTCCCAGTATCAACGTATTAAAATGCTGTTTTTGAAAAAAATTTTTAGCGGCCGCGAGCGATTGGTGAGCACTGGCTATTACAATATTTTCGACCTGTTTAAATATTGAAGCACCGGGCTTAGGCGTTTCATTCAGTTGCTGCCGATCTCCGGCAGTCAGTCGATTTCTGATACTGGCTGGTACGTCAAGCTGGTAACACGACAGTATTGCCAGTGCATCGGAGAAATGCGTTGGGTCTGGTGCGCAGGGGCCGGAAGCAATATGGGCGGGATCGTCTCCGGTGACATCCGATATCATTAGCGCACGAACTGGAGCGCGACAGGCGGCGGCGAGCTGGCCACCTTGAATGCAGGACAGATGTTTGCGGATTGTATTAATATCCTGAATGCTCGCGCCACAACGAAGAAGTTGTTCAGTGAGTTCCTGAAGATCCGCCAATGTGATGCCTTCCGGTGGCAGGGGCAGCAAACTGGAGCCGCCACCACTGAATAAACACAGCAGAAAATCATGTTCGGTCAGGCACTTAACCTGCTTTAATATAATTTGTGCGGCCAGCATGCCGTTGTAATCCGGTACAGGATGGCCGGCTTCTACAACTTTGATTCTTCGAGTGGGTTGACCATAGCCATATCGTGTCACCACCAATCCTTCAAGCGCCTTGTTTTCAGGCCAGTTTCTCTCTACCGCCAATGCCATTGCCGCAGAGGCCTTACCTGCTCCGATAACAAACATGCGTCCGTTCACATGGGCCGGATCGGGCAGATAGCGTGGCACGGTGTGTGCCGGGTTGGCTGTCTCGACAGCTGCCTGAAAACTGTCCAGCAAGCAGGTGCGCAGATTCATCGTTTCAATATATCCTGCAAATAGCGGCCAGTATAACTGTCGCGATGTATGGCTATTTCTTCGGGGGTGCCCTCGGCCACTATGTATCCTCCTCCATCGCCGCCTTCGGGACCCAGATCAATTATCCAGTCAGCCGTTTTAATGACATCAAGATTATGTTCGATGACAACTACCGTATTGCCATGATCACGCAATCTGTGCAGTACCCTGAGTAGCATGTCGATGTCCTGGAAATGCAAACCTGTCGTGGGTTCATCGAGTATATACAGCGTGCGGCCGGTATCACGCTTGGATAGTTCCAGTGATAGCTTGACGCGCTGAGCTTCACCGCCGGAAAGCGTTGTTGCGGACTGCCCCAGAGTAATATAGCCCAATCCGACATCCAGCAGTGTTTGCAGTTTGCGAGCAACGACAGGTACAGGGTTAAAAAAATCAAATGCACTTTCCACAGTCATTTGCAGAATGTCACTGATGTTCTTGCCTTTGTATTGTATTTCCAGCGTTTCACGGTTATACCGTTTGCCATGACAAACGTCACAAGTCACGTAAATATCCGGCAAAAAATGCATTTCAACTTTGATTACACCATCACCCTGACATGCTTCGCAACGTCCACCCTTTACATTGAATGAAAAACGACCTGGCGCGTAGCCACGCTCTCGTGCTTGCGGTACACCTGCAAACAACTCGCGAATTGGTGTAAATAAACCGGTATAGGTCGCAGGATTAGACCTTGGCGTGCGTCCGATAGGGCTCTGATCCATATTGATGACTTTATCGAAAAACTCCAGCCCTTGAATATTCTCATAAGGAGCCGGCCCGACAGTGCTCGCATAGAGATGCTGAGAAACGGCGCGATACAGCGTTTCATTGATCAGTGTTGATTTGCCAGATCCGGAAACGCCCGTTATGCAAACAAACAGGCCAACGGGTAAGTGTAAATGCAGATTCTTCAGGTTATTGCCGGAAGCGCCGTTGATGCATAGCATTCTGTTCCGGTTCGGATCTGTGCGATGCTCAGGAATTTTAATAGACAATCTGCCGGCCAGGTATGCACCTGTCAAGGATTCATGGTGTGTTTGAATATATTCAGGCACACCATGGGCTACCACTTTACCACCATGTTCGCCTGCGCCCGGCCCCATATCAACAACATAATCAGCCAACTTGATGGCATCTTCATCATGCTCAACGACAATGACGCTGTTTCCCAGATCGCGCAAATGTTCGAGTGTTTTGAGCAAACGGTCGTTGTCACGCTGATGTAATCCGATAGACGGTTCGTCGAGAACATACATCACACCCGTAAGGCCAGAACCGATCTGACTGGCCAGTCGGATACGCTGCGACTCCCCGCCTGATAATGTATCAGCGGATCGGTCCAGTGATAAGTAATCCAGTCCCACGTTATTCAGAAATTGCAAGCGGCTGGAGATTTCCTTGACAATTCTTTCTGCAATGGATTGCTTGTGTCCGGGCAAAGTCAATTGGTCGAAGAATGTTCTAGTCTGTTTGAGGGGTAACGCGCTGATTTCATAGATGGCTTTGTTATCGACCAAAACATGGCGTGCGGCTGCGCAAAGCCGGGTGCCCTGACAGTCGGGACATGTCTTGGCATTCAGATATTTGCCGAGTTCTTCGCGTACAGTCTGCGATTCGGTTTCGTGATAACGCCGGGTAAGGTTGGGGATGATGCCTTCGAATGCGTGTTTCTGACTGTTTTTTTTGCCGCCTTCGCTAAGATAAGTGAATTGTATTTTTTCCTGCCCTGAACCATGCAGGATAATTTCCTGGATTGCCGTGTCCAGCTTCTCAAAAGGCGTCTCTAAATCAAAGCCATAATGCCCTGCAAGACTTGTCAGCAACTGAAAATAAAACTGGTTGCGTCGGTCCCAGTTTTTTACTGCGCCGGATGCCAATGATAAGTGTGGAAATGCCACAACGCGGGACGGATCAAAAAAAGTGATCTGGCCAAGGCCGTCACACCGCTGGCAAGCTCCCACTGGGTTGTTGAAGGAAAACAGCCTGGGTTCAAGTTCTGAAAGCGAATAACTACACACTGGACAGCTGAATTTTGCGGAGAAAAGGTGCGTCTTGCCGCTGTCCATTTCTACCGCGAGCGCGCGTCCGTCAGCATGGCGCAAGGCTGTTTCGAATGATTCAGCCAGACGTTGCTTAGCATCTGGTGAAATTTTCAAACGATCAACAACTATCTCAACAGTATGTTTTTTGTTTTTTTGAAGTTTGGGTAAATCGTCGATGTCGTGTATATCGCCGTCGATACGTAAACGGATAAATCCTTGCGCACGCAATTCGTCAAATAAATCAGCCTGTTCCCCTTTTCGTCCAACAATAAGTGGCGACAGAATCATCAGTCGTGTATCGACGGGCAGTTCAAGCACATGATCGACCATTTGTGAGACGCTTTGCGCGGTTAGCGTGATATGATGCGTTGGGCATTGCGGATCGCCCACGCGTGCAAACAGCAAGCGCAAATAGTCATGAATTTCAGTTACGGTGCCTACTGTGGAGCGTGGATTGTGCGATGTCGCTTTTTGTTCAATGGCAATGGCCGGTGAAAGACCCTCAATCGAATCGACATCGGGTTTTTCCATCAGTTGCAGAAATTGTCTGGCATAGGCGGAAAGCGATTCCACGTAGCGCCGTTGCCCTTCTGCATAAAGTGTATCGAATGCAAGCGAGGATTTCCCGGATCCGGAAAGCCCGGTTATTACGATAAGTTTGTTACGCGGCAGATCAAGATTGATATTTTTCAGATTATGGGTGCGCGCACCACGAATTCTAATCAATTCCATTGGCTATCTATGAACGAGTCAACCTGATAATATACCCAACTTTTTAGAAAACACATAACCTGATTTATGTCTGCTTCAATATCATCTGAAAAAATGTCGCGAACAGAGTGGCGTGCCACATCCGGATTAGCCGGTATCTATGGTTTGCGCATGTTTGGATTGTTCGTTATTTTGCCTGTTTTTGCGTTTTATGCGGAACACTTGCCCGGGGGGGATAACTATACATTAGTTGGCATTGCACTGGGTGCTTATGGCCTTACGCAGGCAATTCTGCAAATACCGATGGGCTGGCTGTCTGATCGAATAGGACGAAAACCGGTTATTTATTTTGGTTTGATGCTTTTTGCCGTTGGAAGCTTTGTTGCTGCTGTAGCAGGCGATATTTACTGGGTGATATTTGGACGCATCATTCAGGGGGCGGGTGCGATTTCAGCCGCGATAATGGCGCTGGCTGCGGATTTGACTCGGGAAGAGCATCGTACCAAAGCGATGGCCGTCATTGGAATGACAATCGGGACAGTTTTTGCCTTGTCACTGGCCGTTGCACCTGCGCTGAATCAATGGATTGGCGTTCCAGGAATTTTTGCGATGACAGGCATTCTGGCGTTGGTCGCAATTTTGGTCGTTAAACTGCTGATCCCGGACCCGCACATCAGTCGCTTTCACTCAGATACAGAAGCGTCAACGGACAGTTTAGGCAGTGTACTACGTAATGCGCAGCTGTTACGTTTGAACTACGGCATTTTTGCGCTTCATGCCACATTGATGGCGCTCTGGCTTCTCGTGCCATTGACATTACGAGAGGCTGGAATGGCGGTCGAAGATCACTGGCAAATTTATTTGCCAGTTTTGTTTTTTTCCATGGTGCTAGTTATACCGGCTATCATTTATGGAGAAAAGAAAGCCAGATTAAAACAAGTGTTCGTGGCCGCAATCGCGCTGTTGCTATGTGGTCAAATATTCCTGGCGATGACTGTTGACACGATTCGGGGGACAATGTTTGCATTGCTGATTTTTTTTGCCGCATTCAACTTGCTCGAGGCCAGTCTGCCTTCGTTGATTTCAAAAATTGCACCAGTTGGGGCAAAAGGTACGGCGATAGGCGTCTATAGCAGCACCCAGTTTCTCGGGGCTTTTACCGGTGCCGCTATTGGAGGATATTTAATGGAACACCACGGTAATCTTGGGCTGTATGCATTTTGCAGTGGGTTATTAGCATTATGGTTAATACTCGCATACACCATGAAAGCACCAGCAGCGGTTCGATCGAAGATGTATCATGTGCAGGAAATGGATACGGGCGAGTCTCAAAAACTGTCAGAGCAACTGGCTGCATTATCCGGCGTACGCGAGGCGCTGGTTCTGGCGAATGAGAGAGTTGCATATCTGAAGGTTGACATGGCGGGTTTTGATGAAGAAAGTGTGAATAAGTTGCTGGAAGATAAGGAGGAAGAAGCTAATGGCTTCAGTCAATAAAGTTATACTCATCGGTAATCTGGGAAGGGACCCTGAAACGCGTTATATGTCTAACGGCGATGCTGTGACGAATATTTCCGTAGCGACTACAGACACCTGGAAAGACAAAAACGGTGAGAAGCAGGAAAAAACAGAGTGGCATCGTGTTACTTTTTACCGAAAGCTGGCTGAAATTGCAGGAGAGTATCTGAAGAAAGGACGACCGGTTTACGTCGAAGGTAGGCTGGAAACCAGAAAATGGACGGATAAAAACGGTGTAGACCGTTATACCACCGAGATTATTGCCACGGACATGAAAATGTTGGGTGGTCGGACGGGCAGCGACAGTTTTGATTCATCCGCGGACAATACTAATGAGCCAAAATCCGATCAGTCTACATACAACAGGGGTAGTAATGGATTTGATGATATGGAAGACGACATACCGTTTTAGAGCATATGACAACAAGTGAGTCTAATGCAGTGCATGGGAGGCTGGGCCTGTGATCATGCCAGGCCTGTGTCTGTCAGGCAGGCGATATGTTCTTTTTTATTCGGTTATGTGCAGCGATTCTTGTAATTCTGTGTTACGAAGACTTATTTGCTGGTCTTCCAATGAGAATTCAATATTTTCTATTTTTCCACCAATTCCCTCCGCCAGATTTCGAAAATCCGTTGCTAGCATCGTTTTTGGTACAATAAATGTTTGTCGTTGTCCAGATTTATAATTTACGCTTATTTTCATAGTGGCGAACCCAACATTTTTGGTTAGAAAATTCTTTCTACGACTTAATCAATTGAAACTTTAGTTCGACAGGGTGCCTGGGAATCTGATATTTCATTTCATTTAAAAAGAGAGGCACTGAAGAAGTTTTTCCGCGAATTTCAGGGCTGCAAAATTGTAAACATCTTTATTGCCGCATGCCGTTCTGATGAGGCATTGTTACCATATTTATATTGTTTTGTAGATTTCTTCCGGAAAAAACAAGCTCGCAGTTGCCTCAGAGAAGCATGTCGCATGAATTTTTGTAAAATGTTTCGAGTTACTCCCAATACTGACTAAAATCTGGATATTGATAGTTTTATTAATAGATAAATACGTTTCGTTTTATTCTTTACAAGGATTGTCAATTATCAGTCGCGGTTTTTTCGATCGACTGGACTTCTAAAGATTGGGTTGTCGATTATTTTGCTGTATATGGGAGTGCATCTTGAATTCCCTCTACCACCGTTGGGTACTGCAGCTTGATGCGTAACTCTTTCTTCATGCGGGAATTGCTGATACGTCTGGATTCATTCATAAAAGACAGCATGGCCGGCGAGATGCGACCATTAGCCTGATCACGCGGTATACGTGGAGGACGGGGAAGGCCGAACCGATCAGCAACGAGGTCGAAATAGTCACCCATTTTCATTTCAGTGTCGTCAGTTGTGTTGTAAGTTCTACCGGGTTTTGCACGGTGTATCGTTGCACAGATAATATGCGCAAGATCATTGGCATGAATATGGTTGGTATAGCCGTCATCTTTGTCTACAAAAGCCGGCAAACTTTCCCGGATACGCTTCAAGGGCAGACGGCTTTCAGCGTAAATCCCTGGTACGCGCAATATCGAAACAGGTACGTGATTGCGGATGCTCCATTTGCGGATTTGGGTTTCAGCATTCTTCCTGCGTCTGGCACGGTCACTCAGAGGATTCAGTGGCCTGGTTTCGTCAATCATGGCACCTTGGCAATCTCCATATACGCCGCTGGTACTGATATAGATAAACCGTTGTGGTAGAATCATATGTTTGGATTTCGTCTGTTTTGATAGTGCAGAGAGCAAATTAGCTGTGCGCGTATCCCGGGTGCCGCGATGTGGGGGGGGTGCCAGATGTATCACAATTTGTGCAATGCCTGCGATTCGACCTAGGCTATCAGGTTGGTCCAGATCGCCTATGACGGGAACGACATCGAACAGACGAAAAGGCTCAGCTTTTTCCGGTTTACGAAATAAGCCGAACAGCCGGTAGTGAGTTCGCAATAGCCGTACGGTGCGTAGCGCAATATCGCCGCACCCGACAATGAGCACTGTTTTTTTCATTGTATGTTTTCGTCCTGTTTATTTTTGGTTCTTTGCTCAATAATCACATGTCGCGTCGAATTATTATAAAGCCCAGTGAGCATGTTTTGCATGTTGCACCAGGTGAAACTATTTTGCAATCCGCTTTGCGGGAAGGCTTCTCATTGCCCTATGGGTGCCGTAATGGTTCCTGTGGAATCTGTAAAGGCAGAATTCTAAGCGGTTCTGTCGATTACGGAAACTATGATGAGGAGACGCTGACAGAAGACGAAAAACAGGCCGGACTCGCATTGTTTTGTTGTGCGTCACCACAAACCGATCTGGTCATCGAGTGTCATGAGATTGGTGCAATTAAGGATATCGAGATTAAAACATTGCCGACCCGTGTTGAAAAGCTTGAACGAGTTGCACCGGATGTGATGATTGTGTCTCTCAAATTGCCCGCCAACCAGCGTCTTCAGTTTCTTGCAGGTCAGTATATTGATATCCTGCTCAAAGACGGTAAGCGGCGCAGCTTCTCGCTTGCAAATGCGCCTCATGATGATGATGTGTTGCAATTGCATGCACGCAATTATCCGGGGGGAGTATTTGCAGAGCATGTATTTACCAAAATGAAGATAAAGGACATTCTTCGCTTCGAAGGGCCACTTGGTTCATTTTTCCTGCGTGACACTGTCGACGACGATGTGCCGATTATTTTCATTGCTGGCGGTACAGGTTTTGCGCCGATAAAAAGTATTCTTGAACATGTTTTTTATCAGGAGGCCGGCAAAGATCACAAACGCACGATGCGACTCTACTGGGGTGTGCGCACCAAGGCCGATCTTTATATGGCAGAGCTGGCTGAACAATGGCAGCAGCAACATGATAATTTCACATTTATTCCCGTACTGTCTGATGCACTACCTGAAGACAATTGGCAAGGCAGAACTGGTTTTGTACATCAAGCAGTTATGGAAGATTTTCCTACACTTGAGCGCCATCAGGTGTATGCCTGTGGTTCCCCGGTAATGGTTAAAGCCGCCTATCAGGATTTTACCGCTTTACGTAAACTTCCCAGAGACGGCTTTTTTTCTGATGTATTCACGCCCTCAACGAGTCAATCATAGCTGTTTACTTAATCAGTATCCGATACAAATCAGCAGTATGTTAGCTGTTTTGGTGATCTGGTTAGCTTGAGGAGCCCCGTTTTAGAGTCAATTCAAGAGCTTTGTTGTACTGATCCATAGCCTGCTCATGTTTACCCAGCTTTTCATTCAGTTGCGCCAAAGCGAAGTGTGCAATTGGTGTTGGTTCGACAGACAGGCTGGCTTCAAGATAATTCTGCGCCTTTCCCCAAAGCTCGCAATGTGTGCATAATTTGCCAAGTGTTAATAGCAGGCCTGCATTATTTGGCTCTGATTTCAACCAGACTTCTGCGCATTCAATTTGTCTGTTGACATGATAATTCAGACATTCTGAATACAAAGCGATTAATTCCGGATCCCAATCCGTTTTCACATTTTGTTCCACAATTTTATGTGCAGTAGCGCAGTCGCCCAATGCGATATAAGCGCGCGTTGCGGCGGCTGCCACGCGACTGCTTTTTTGCTCAGTCTCAGATAAACTGTTCCAGTACTTGTTCAGTGCACCGAGATCAGTCGTCTTGATTTTAAAATTTTCAAGGTGCGCCTGATGCTGGATAGCTTCATAATGTTTTTTGTTCAGCGGGTGACGATGGATCAGAATGCGACTGATTTCAAGCACGGCATCCCAGTTGCAGGACTGTCGTTGCGCTTCCATTTCTAATTCCAGAACGGCTGTGGGCTGCAGGCCGCCTTTAGAATATAATTCCTGCAGAGTATTCAAAGCATCCTGATAATTGCCATCATTGAGCAGCATTTCGGCTTTGGTTACCAAGTGCAGGGCTCTTTCATCCTGTAAGGTTTTCGCCGTTTTTTCCAGTAGTTTGTTACGTGTCGAAATATCTGCTGTCTGCTGGGCCGAACGAATTGCGATTACCGAATTAATAGCTTTGACGAGCGGTGTTTTTGCCAGTCTAAAGCCTTTTGCACCGCATTTTTTGGCATAATCGTAATCACCCTCAAAGAATGCTTTTATACCAGTCTGCATCAAAGATTCTGCTCTGATATCCCGGCGATTCAGTAATCCGTTCAAAATTCGGACCAGAATGTAAAAAACAATAAATGCCGCAATTAACCCAGCTAAGGCGTAATCAAGTGACACTTCAATTTTTTCAAATTGCGGTACTTCCACGACAAGATGACCTGTTCCATACTCTTCGATTGCCAGTGCAACGGCAACTGCAGCAGCAAACAGTACTAACACCCAAAGTATCAGTCTCATATCTTCTCCTTGTTATTGCTGGCACCCAAAATCAGATTGTGCTCAGATTTGCTGGATATGACCAAACGTGCCTAATGCCGTTGTCGCGATATCCATGTGTTCAATCTTCGAAGCAATACAGTTCAAGGTCCAGTTTTTTCATTACTAGTTAGTATATCAATCGATCACAACGTTTGATGCTCCCTGGTTTGTTCGCATGAAGCATTCCAGCCCTGTTTCATGTGAACAATATTGTTACAGAAAAACAATTATTATTTGTTATAAACACAAAAATATTCCTGCATTTCCTGCAGTATACCTTCATCGCCGCTCTCCGCAGTCTGTACTACTGTCTTGAGACCGGCTTTTCGCGCAATACTGGCAATGCGTTCGTGTGCAGTAAATACAGGTGTTATTTTCAGCAATTGTTGGCCATGGGAACCAATTATGTCAAATAAATTTTGCAATCCTTCGGAGCTTGTGATAACAACGGCATTTATTTTTCCCTGAGACCAGTTTGAGATAAGCTCGCTGGGGTCGATATCCGGTTTGCTGCGTCGGTAACATTCGGCGTATTCCAGCAATGCACCACGCTTAATCAGCGTTTCGCCAAGTAACGGCCGTCCGTCATTGCCACGAAAAATAATCACGCGCTTTCCAGATACGTGTAGTAATGCATCTTGTTCAAGTAATGCTTCGCTGTCGAAACGTTCTGTTGGTGTGATGACATGATCAACACCATATTCCTTTAGTGCGTGTGCAGTACTTTTACCGACAGCGGCAATTTTTACATGTGCTGGCAACGGGCCTGGTGTCTTGTAGCGTGATCGAATCAATGGCATGGCCTTGTGGACGGCATTGGGGCTGACAAAAATTGCCAATTCAAAGGTATCCAGCTGCTGGATGAGGTCAAGTAATGGTTTTTTATTTTTGATGTCAGTTATCTCCAATACCGGGAAAATGACAGCATTACCGCCCATTTTGCGGATATTTTCAGCCAAAAAAGCACACTGATGCTCAGGCCGGGTTACTAGTACATTGATTTTGTGCAGTGGCCTGGATGCCTGATTCATTGTCACCAGCTGTGCTGTGTTTCGATGGCGGCAAGAATTTTATCAGCACCCTGTGCAATCAGGTTTTGCGCCATATTTTTACCCATTTCTTCCCCGTTTTCCAGATTTCCGCTTACCGCATCACGTACAAATTGTGTGCCGTCCGGGCTGGCTACAAAGCCGCGTAGTTTCAACTGATTATTCTCGATTTCTGCGAATGCGCCCAGTGGAATCTGACAGCTGCCGCCCAATACACGGCTCATCGCGCGTTCCGCCTGTACGCAGTAAGCTGTTTTGTGATGATGCAGAGGTTGCAATAGCGCAACAAGATCGGGCCGGTCATGACGGCATTCGATGCCTAAAGCGCCCTGTCCGACTGCGGGCAGGCTTTGTTCGGGATTTAGCAATGCTGTGATGCGGTCTGACAATTCCAGACGTTTAAGTCCAGCGGCTGCCAGTATAATTGCAGCATACTGACCCTCATCCAATTTGCGCAGACGGGTCTGTACATTTCCCCGCAGCGGATTGACATTCAAATGGGGAAATTGTGCGCGTAGCTGGCTTTCTCGCCGCAGGCTGGATGTGCCGACTATACTGCCCGACGGCAGTTCCTCAAGGTTTTTATACTGATTGGAAACGAACGCATCACGGGGGTCTTCGCGTTCAGTAATAGCCGCCAGAATAAATCCCTCGGGTACATTCATAGGCATGTCCTTCATGGAGTGTACAGCAATATCGGCGCGACCGTCTTCAAGGGCCTGTTCTAATTCTTTGATAAAAAGACCTTTTCCGCCAATTTTTGATAAGGACTTGTCAAGTATCTGATCCCCTTGGGTTGTCATGCCGAGTATGTTAACTTCGGTTTGCGGGTATAATTGGATCAAACATTGTCGTATGTGTTTGGCTTGCCACATAGCAAGCAGACTTTCACGGGACGCGATAGTAATGCGTTTTGGGATGGAGAATGAGCTGGACATGCAGTAAAAAAAATAATAAAAATGAAAAGTTTTCTCGATTGATCGGTAGTTATTTTAGCATGAGCCACGTTCGCTTGGACAAACACAAACCGTTCCAGAACTGATTAAAAGCATTATCTGAAAAATTTTAATGTAAAGGCGAAGAAACAGTATGCATATTGTAGGTTTAGAAAATCATCCACTAAACGAATCCATAGATGATAAGGATTTGCCACTTCGAGAAGATATTCGCTTATTAGGCCGCATATTGGGAGAAATTTTGCGGGAGCAGGAAGGAGAAGCGTCTTTCGATCTGGTTGAGAAAATCCGGCAAACTGCCATACGTTTTCACCGAGAACAGGATCCACAGGCACGACAGGAGCTGGATCAGATACTTACAAAACTCAGCAACAGAGCAACTGTTGTGGTCGTAAGGGCATTCAGTTATTTTTCTCAGCTTTCAAATATTGCTGAGGATGTACACCATAATCGCCGCCGCCGCGCCCATCTTTGCGCGGGCTCTCCACCTCAGGCCGGCAGTGTAACGCTGGCGTTGGAACGGGTATTGGAAAACGGTATCGATAGCGTATCACTGGCCAAGTTTTTTTCAAAAGCGGTTGTTTCTCCGGTGCTGACTGCGCATCCCACTGAGGTTCAGCGTAGAAGTATCCTGGATTGTCAGCTGACAATAGAGCGTTTATTGAAAGAGCGTGCACTGACGCAGTTAACACCGAATGAAATGCGCCAGAATGAAGAAAATTTGCGCACCATGATTCAGATTTTATGGCTGACACGCATGTTACGTTCTGTACGTTTATCGGTGCATGATGAAATTGATAATGGTCTGGCGTATTACAGCTACACCTTTTTGTCTCAAGTGCCCTATATCTATGCGAAGATTGAGAATCTTCTGGAACGTCATATGGGCGACAAAGCTCCCCGGGTAAATTCATTTCTGCGCATTGGCAGCTGGATTGGCGGCGACAGAGATGGCAATCCTTTTGTTACACATCAGGTGATGTTGTACGCAATTGAGCAGCAGTCGGCGCTGGCGCTCGATTATTATATCGAGGAAGTGGAAAGAATCGGCCATACCATGAGCCTTGCTGAGCGGTTGATTAATATTACCGATGAACTGGAGGAGCTGGCAGCCGCATGTCCGGAAGTGCCTGCCTGCCGTATAGATGAGCCGTATCGCCGTGCATTTATTGGTATTAGTGCACGCCTGTTGGCGACCAGTCAGCAGCTGGGCCATACTGTTTGGCGTAAAGAACTGGTAGATGGTGCTGCACCATATGCCGATTGTGCTGAATTCGTGCATGATCTCGATACGATTATTAAGTCGCTCAAATATCATCAGGCAAACTGGATAGCGCGAGGTGCTTTGCGTAACTTGAGACGGGCAGCGGATGTTTTTGGCTTTCATCTGGCGCCGCTGGACATGCGTCAGCACAGTAAAGTGCATGAGCAGGTTGTGGCCGAACTGTATGAGCAGGCAACGCATGGAGAGGATTATTTCGCGATGTCTGAGGATGAGCGCGTTAGATGGCTGCTTGATGAAATCAGTAGTCCGCGTCCATTGCTTTCGCCGTATTTGGAATATTCTGAATCTACCCAGAATGAGTTGCGTATCCTGCAAATGGCCGCAGAAATTCATCAACGTTTCGGTCATGCAGCTATTCCCAATTACATCATTTCCATGACCACGCATATTATTAATGTATTGGAAGTGGCGTTGCTTCTAAAAGAGGTTGGCTTGCTGCAGGCCGGTGAAAATCCGCACATGGGGTTAAATATTATTCCTTTATTCGAAACCATAGCGGATTTGCGCAGTTGCGGTAATATTATGGATCAACTGTTTTCTTTGCCATACTACAAAAAGCTTCTTTTTTCGCGTGGCAATGTGCAGGAAGTCATGCTGGGATACTCGGACAGTAATAAAGATGGCGGTTTCCTTACTTCCAACTGGGAGATCTACAAAGCTGAAATTGAACTGGCCAAAGTGTTTGCCAGGCATCAAATCGAATTAAGACTTTTTCATGGGCGTGGTGGAACGGTTGGCCGGGGGGGCGGCCCGAGCTATCAGGGTATCATGGCACAACCGCCAGGCAGTGTGAATGGTCAGATTCGCGTCACAGAGCAGGGCGAGGTTATCAGTAGTAAATATGCTGAACCAGAAATCGGTCGGCGTAATCTAGAGACACTGGTTGCCGCTACTATCGAATCGACCCTACTGGGAAATGATCCCATCGGGGAGAATGCAGGACGCTATTACCAGGCTATGGAAAGTCTTGCAGCACACTCATTCAAGGCTTACCGGAGCCTGGTATTTGAGACGCCCGGTTTCAAACAGTATTTTCAGGAATCAACTCCAATTCGCGAAATTTCCGGACTGCACGTCGGCAGCAGACCTTCATCCCGCAAGGCTTCAGATGAGATTGAGGATTTGCGCGCTATTCCATGGGTTTTCAGTTGGGGGTTGAATCGTGCCATGATTCCCGGGTGGTATGGTTTTGGGCAGGCTGTCGAAGCTTTCTTGCAGGAAGATAAAACCGGAAATGGTCTGGCGTTATTGCAGGAGATGTATCAAACATGGCCGTTTATGCAAACATTGCTATCGAACATGGATATGGTGCTGGCCAAAACAGATATGGGTATTGCTTCCCGTTATTCGGAACTGGTTTCCGATTCGGCTTTACGCGATCATGTTTTTGGGCGTATCCGGCAAGAATGGGATCGCAGCATTAAATGGCTTTTCGCCATTACCGGCAATACTGAACTGTTGCAGGATAATCCAACGCTGGCGCGCAGTATTGATAATCGTACACCCTATATTGACCCGTTAAATCATTTACAAGTGGAATTGCTAAGACGGTATCGGTCCGGTGAAGACAGCGATGAGGTAAAACGTTCAATTCATCTGACAATTAATGGTGTGACTTCAGGGCTGCGAAACAGCGGCTGATCCATGTCAACACGCTACTGAGCTAACTATGCATATGAAAAAATATATCTTTGTTTTATTGATCAGTATTTACTCGCAAAGTGTATTAGCTTCGCTTGCAATTCAGTTCTGGCAGACTTCTACTGGTGCACGTGTATATTTTGTTGAAAATAATGCCTTGCCAATTGTTGATATCAGCGTTGAATTTGCCGCTGGAAGTAGTAAAGACGCGCCTGAGAAATCAGGTTTGGCAAATTTGACGCGACGGATGTTAAAGCTCGGTGCCGGTGGTATGTCCGAAGACGAAATCGCTAACGCACTCGCTGATGTGGGCGCTCAAATGAGCGCAAATTTTGATGCCGATCGCGCGGGAATGTCGCTACGAACATTAAGTCATGCGCGCGAGCGAAAACAGGCGTTGGATATTTTTTCCCGGGTAATACAATATCCTGAATTTCCGCAGGATGTTCTTCGGCGCGAGAAGACCAGAATCATTGCCAGTATCAAAGAATCGAGTACCAAGCCGGATTACATGGCGGGTCGCACGCTTATGGAAATGCTGTATGGGGAGCATCCTTACGGACTAAATGGGGCGGGCGAGGTAGAAACCGTAGCTACATTGCAACAGGAGGATTTATCCAGATTCTATCAATCTAACTACGCGGCTTCCAATGCTGTAATAGCTATTATTGGTGATATAAGTAAGCAGGAGGCGACTCGTATTGCTGAATCATTAACGGCACATCTGCCGGATAAAGCTGTCAGCAAGCCAGTGCCGCCTGTTAAGGACCCAAATGGGCAGATAAGACGAATTGCCCATCCGGCATCGCAAAGCCATATTCAGATCGCTTATCCGGGCATGCGCAGAAGTGATCCGGATTATTTCCCGTTACTCGTTGGTAACTACATTTTAGGTGGTGGCGGTTTTGTATCGCGTTTAATGGAGGAAATACGGCAGCAAAGAGGGTTGGCATATAGTGTATACAGCTTTTTTTCTCCGCTGCGCGAGAAAGGACCGTTCCAAATCGGTCTGCAAACAAAAAAAGAGCAATCGGAAGATGCGCTTGCATTGACGCAATCAGTTTTAAAAAATTTTATTAGCGAAGGACCGAACGAACAGGAATTGATCGCGGCCAAACAGAATTTGATTGGCGGTTTTCCATTAAGGCTGGACAGCAATTCAAAAATTCTGGGCTATCTTGCAATGATTGGCTTTTATAATCTACCACTGACGTATCTTGATGATTATTTAATAGCGGTAGAAGCAGTGACTACAGATCAAATAAAAGACGCGTTTTCTCGACGTATTCATCCGGAGAATATGGTGACTGTCATCGTTGGGGCTATTGATTAATAACGTAGCTATGCTATGGGGTTAGGTCAGGGTAAGGTGCGTATCATCGGCGGCAGTTGGCGTAGCCGTGTGATCGACTTTCCTGTTCGATCCGATTTGCGTCCAACGCCCGACAGAGTGCGCGAAACGCTGTTTAATTGGCTTGGTCAGGAGTTAAACGGGCTACGTTGTCTTGATCTTTTTTCAGGTAGCGGTGCGTTAGGCTTTGAAGCGGCCTCGCGTGGTGCTGCAAAGGTGGTGATGGTAGAATCGGATAAAGTCGTATTTCAGGCGCTGCAAAGAAACAAAAAAGTATTAAAAGCGGATCATGTCGAATTGATACAGATGGACGCATTGACTTTCCTGGCAGCAGACAGGCGGCGATTCGACCTTGTATTTATTGATCCTCCTTATCGGTTGGAATTGCAGTCCTGTATATTGTCACAGCTGCCGCAACGACTTGAACAGGGTGGGATGGTATATCTCGAAGGTGATCAATGCATTATGTCCGATGAACTGTGGTATATACGGCGTAAAGGAAAAGCAGGCAAGGTGAATTATCAGTTACTGGAATTGTCGGGAATGTTGAATAATTATGGATAAAGTCGTTTATCCTGGAACTTTCGATCCGGTAACGCGGGGGCATGAAGGCCTTGTCAGGCGCGCCTCACATCTATTTGATGAAGTGATTGTGGCTGTTGCTGACAGTAGTGGAAAAAATCCGTTTTTTTCTTTGGACGAACGCGTGGATATGGCCACGCAGGTTTTTTCTGATTGTAATAATGTGGCGGTGATCCCGTTCTCAGGATTGCTAATGGACTTTTTACGACAACATGACTGTCGAATTATTTTGCGCGGATTGCGCGCAGCTTCAGATTTTGAATATGAATTTCAAATGGCGGGCATGAATCGCAGCATGTATCCTGATGTAGAAACGTTATTTATGACACCAAGTGAGCAGTTTATGTTTGTATCAGCAACAATTGTCCGGGAGATTGCGTTACTTGGAGGTAAGGCTGATCAATTTGTGCACCCGATTGTTGCGCAACGACTGCACGATAAAATCGTAAGACAATAACTGTTTATTAGAGGTAGAAATGGCATTAATCATAACGGACGAATGTATTAATTGTGATGTTTGTGAGCCGGAATGTCCAAATGACGCTATTTCACAAGGCGAAGAGATTTACATGATCGATTCCAGGAAATGTACCGAATGTGTCGGCCACTACGATGTGCCGCAATGCGTGGAAGTCTGTCCGGTTGATTGCATCATTCTCAATCCGGACGTCGTTGAAAGCAAATCGCAGTTGCGCGCAAAATACGAAGCGCTGATCTCCAAAAAATAAATTAACATATTAATTTAGCTGTTAAAAGTATCGTTTTGGAACTGAGATAGATTCCAACGTGCGCGTACGGTGAAACTGCCTGTTAGATCATTAGTGGTTGTATCATTTGCTTGCATTCGCATCGCACCGGCCAATGCGATCATGGCGCCATTATCAGTGCAAAATTCCAACCGAGGATAAAAGACCGTTGCACCAGTCTGTGCAGCTTTTTGCGTAAGGTGTTTGCGCAAGTGATGATTGGCACCGACGCCGCCAGCAACAACCAGCCGATTTAATTTGGTAAGCGATAGCGCGGTAAGCGCTTTTTCGGTAAGAACAGTAACAACGGCTTCCTGAAAAGCCAGTGCAATATCGGCCCGGACCTGCTGATCCATACTTTGTTTGTTAATCAAAGTCAGTACCGCGGTTTTGAGTCCACTGAAACTGAAATTAAGATCACCGCTATTGAGCATGGGTCTGGGTAATTTAAATTTGCCGGATCGACCTTGCCCGGCAAGCTCGGATAAGGCCGCGCCACCGGGATAGGCAAGCCCCAACAGTTTTGCAGTTTTATCGAAAGCTTCTCCGGCGGCATCATCTACCGTTTCGCCTAACAATCGGTATTGTCCGACCCCATTGACCTGCATAAGTTGTGTGTGGCCGCCAGAAACCAGCAATGCAATAAAAGGAAATTGCGGTGCGGGCGTTGACAACAGTGGTGAGAGCAGATGTCCTTCAAGATGATGGATGCCTAGAACAGGAATATCTAACGCATAACCCAGTGCTGCCGCCACGCTGGCGCCTACCAGCAGGGCACCCGCCAGTCCCGGTCCTTTCGTGTAAGCAATTGCGTTAATATCGTCGAGTTCTCGTTGTGCTTTGTTCAGTACCTGTTTAATAAGCGGCAGTATGCGTCTGATGTGATCCCGGGAGGCAAGTTCCGGCACGACACCGCCATATTCACTGTGCATGCTGATTTGTGAAAATAATGAATGATTTAAAAGACCGCGATCTGTGTCGTATAGTGCGACACCGGTTTCGTCGCATGACGTTTCTATACCTAAGATAATCATGAGAAATGTTTTTTTTATTGAATTATGATAGTATATAAGGCTTTTTGGTGTGTCCGGGTGGATATATTGATAGTTATTAACAGACAGGAGAAAACTGAAGATTTATGACAACCATCAAAGTCAAAGAAAACGAGCCTTTTGAAGTAGCAATGCGTCGTTTCAAGCGAACAATTGAAAAAACCGGTTTGTTGACTGAATTACGTGCTCGTGAATTCTATGAAAAACCAACAGCGGAACGCAAGCGTAAATTAGCGGCTGCTGTCAAACGTAATTATAAACGACTTCGTAGCCAGCTTTTGCCGCCTAAGCTTTATTAAAGTTTTTGAGGTTTAGCCCGCAATAGTCTGCTGTGGCTTGAAATAATAGCTTTATGGCTGATCAAGGTTTACTATTCAGAATTCTTATGGGACTTTGTCAATATATCTAATTTGAATTTGTGCTTAATATAGACTGCAAACAGCAGCATGGAACATGAGTCTTAAACAGAAAATTACCGATGATATGAAAGCAGCAATGCGGACAGGCGATACTCGGCAGCGTGATACTATTCGACTTTTACAGGCGGCTATCAAGCAAAGGGAAGTCGATGATCGCCAGGAGTTGGATGATGTTGCGATCGTAACTGTAATTGAGAAAATGTTAAAGCAGCGCCGGGATTCCATTGAGCAATATGAAGGTGCCGGGCGCAGCGATCTGGCTGCTGCGGAAAAAGAAGAAGTTAACATACTCAGTGTGTATATGCCCAAGGGATTGGCGGATGAAGAAATAGAAACACTGGTTGCTGAGGCTATATCAACAGTTGATGCAAAAGGCATGCAGGATATGGGAAAAGTCATGGCAATCCTGAAATCCAATATTGCAGGCCGTGCCGATATGGCAAAAGTATCGGCAATTGTGAAAGCAAAAATTTCCGGCTAGGATAGCCAAGTATTTATCCTTGTATTATAGTAAATCTGTCAGTTTGTCGTTTTTACCGGACGAACTTGACCGATAGAGAAAGAGATGATTCCGCAGATATTCATCCATGATTTACTAAACCGCGTCAATATCATAGATGCAATCGACCGCCATGTCTCACTCAAAAAAGCCGGCGCAAATTACGTCGCCTGCTGCCCTTTTCACAGTGAAAAAACACCGTCATTCACAGTCAGTCCGGTCAAACAGTTTTACCATTGTTTTGGCTGCGGTGCTCATGGTAATGCCATAAGCTTTCTGATTGAATATCGTGGAATCAGCTTCGTAGAAGCTGTTCGTGAACTGGCCTTATCCGTAGGTATGCAGGTACCTGCTCAGCAGGAAAAACGAACGGGTCAGTTGAGTACCTCCTCTAGTGAGGTGTTCGATACTGCCGAACAATCTGACCCGCAAGATATACTTCAGACTATGCGTTCGGTGACCCAGTTTTACCGGGAACAACTGAAGCAGTCAGGAAAGGCTGTCGAATACCTGAAAAACCGTGGAGTTAGCGGAAAAACAGCCGCGCGATTCGGATTGGGCTATGCCCCTGATGACTGGCAAGGACTATCGGCCTTGTTTACCGATTACAGATCTGAGAACACAGGAAAGAAACTGATAAAAGCAGGGCTGGTGATTTCGGGTCAAGATGGAAATCGGTATGATCGTTTTAGAGACCGAATAATGTTTCCAATCCTGAATCAGAAAGGTCAAATTATTGCTTTTGGGGGGCGCGCTATCGGACAGGGGGAGCCGAAGTATCTTAATTCGCCTGAGACAAATTTGTTCGTAAAAGGGCAGGAGATATATAACCTGTTCTCGGCACGCAAGGCGATTCGCGAGGCAGGTTATGTCATTGTTGTTGAAGGATACATGGATGTTGTCGCATTGTCACAGTATGATATTGAAAATGCCGTTGCGACATTGGGTACTTCGACAACAGGCGTTCATATTCAGAAACTGTTGCGCCAATCCGATAACATTGTTTTTTGTTTTGATGGAGACAGTGCCGGTAAAAAAGCTGCCTGGCGTGCACTTGAAAACAGCCTTGAACTGTTAACCGATGGTAACACCATACAATTTTTATTTCTGCCTGATGGTCAGGATCCAGACAGTTTTGTAAGACAGAACGGAAAAGAGATTTTTGAACACCATATTGCACAAGCAACGCCGTTATCTGAATTTTTGCTGCAGACATTGATGAACGGGCAAAACTTGCAAACGAATGAAAACCGGGCAAGATTAATTCATGAAGCAAAGCCGCTGTTGCAGCGAATCAAAGCACCGGCGCTGGTGCTGTTGTTGTTAAAACGGTTATCGGAATTGAGTGGTCTGGACCAGAATGAGCTGGCGTCGCTACTACAGATAAAGCAAATTCCCTCTGCCCGTGTGAACAGGAACGCTCCGCGAAAACAGCCTGCTTCCCCCTATCGCCGGTTGATGTTATTGTTAATGTATAATCCTGGATTTTTCCATGATCTGCAAAAAGAATCGCTGGTGCTGGTTAATGAAAATAATGAAGAACTGGGCGCTTTAAAATATCTGGTTGATTTTTTAACCAATCGCCCCGATATTGTTGACAGTTCCTCGGCATTGTCGATTCTTTCATATTTAAAAGATAATCCTTATCGCGTATTTTTGGAAAAAATCGAGAGCGAGATACTGGATTGGGACGACGGAATGGATCTTGAAGCTGAATTTCACGGGGTAATCCAAAAACTGCGGGAAATACAACGAAAAAATCGAATGAAAGAATTGCATAACAAACCTTTAGGATCGCTAACTGATGAAGAAAAGCGCGAACTCCAGCGCCTGACTGCACACTAATGGTTACATGATATGATTGATATGCTATTGCATTGATGGTGGTTTGTATTCTAGGCAGAAGCGGTATACAAAATACCGGAAGATTAGTGGCATAGATGTATCGTCAAAATGCCTGTAAGTGAGAATTTTGATATAATCCGACGCTTTCGGCTTTTATACTTTTAATTAATTCATCCAATTTTGGTAATGTATATGTCAAAGACAAAACCGGATAAAACGAGTGGAACAGCAACAAAAAATCCTGTTGTTGAAGCTGATGAAGGGGAAAACGTACTAGTTGATGATCAAGCCCAGGATTCTACAGAGAAAGCTCAATCATCAGCAGCGAAAAAGGCGAGAAAAAAAGCCAGAAATTCAGTAGAAAATATAGAATCCAAAACCGTTACACAAGACATAATGTCCAAGACCCTGAAAAAAACAAAAACAAGAGTCAGTAAAAAATCTAAAGCTGCCGCAATAACAGAGCAGCTCAACAGTCTTGAATCTGCAGCTGTGTCACCTGAAAATAATTTGCAGGCACAAGATATAGAAGCGCGGCGCATGCGCTTGAAAAGACTGATTGTGCTCGGTAAAGAACGCGGGTATCTGACATATGCAGAAATTAATGATCATTTGCCCGATGATATGCTGGATGCCGAACAGATAGAAGGCATTATCAGCATGATTAACGATATGGGCATTTCTGTCCATGATGAAGCACCTGACGCTGAAACATTGTTAATGTCAGATGCGGCAACTACTGTAGCTGATGAAGACGTTGCAGAAGAAGCGGAAGCTGCGTTGTCTTCTGTAGATTCAGAATTTGGACGGACAACCGATCCGGTGCGCATGTATATGCGGGAAATGGGTTCGGTCGGCTTGCTGACCCGAGAAAGCGAAATTGAGATCGCCAAACGAATCGAAGGCGGGTTGCGACACATGATTCAAGCCATCTCCGCT
This sequence comes from Nitrosomonas marina, assembly GCF_900110145.1. Lineage (GTDB taxonomy): Bacteria > Pseudomonadota > Gammaproteobacteria > Burkholderiales > Nitrosomonadaceae > Nitrosomonas > Nitrosomonas marina. Next base: position 71,550 of record NZ_FOCP01000014.1, read on the forward strand.
TGTCCACCAATCATTGCGGAGATTATCAAACTCGCATCAGAAGTGGAAAATGACAGGTTGCGCGTTGATGAAGTGGTTGATGGGCTGGTTGATGCCGATGATTCTGAGATTGTTAACGAGGAAATGGTGGGCGAGTCATTGGGCTCCGATCTGGATTCCGGCGACATCGATGATGACGATTCAGATGATGAATCCGAGGATGGCAGCACAATCGACAGTGCTGATTTGATGAAACTAAGAGCCGGCGCTTTAGAACATTTTGGGAAAGTTCGTGAACTTTACACGGATATGCAAACAGTTCTCAAAGAAGAAGGCCCTACAAGCCGCAAGTACCAGGATTTGCAGGAAAAAATTTCCAATGAGTTGATGTGCATCCGTTTTTCAGCAAAATTAGTTGAGAAACTTTGTGATACACAGCGCAGCTTGGTGCGTGATGTGCGCAGCTACGAACGTAAGATTATGGAACTTTGTGTATCCAGGTCGAAAATGCCACGTAGTCATTTCATTAAAACATTTCCTGGTAATGAAACAAACTTTGACTGGATTGACAAGGAAATCAGCGCCGCCAAACCATATAGCCAGGCTTTGGAGCACTACAAGCCGGAAATTATTGAACAGCAGCAAAAATTGTTGTCGCTTAAAGAAACGATAGGGATTTCAATTAAAGACCTCAGAGAAATCAACAGGAAAATGTCAACCGGGGAAGCCAAGGCGCGTCGTGCTAAACGGGAGATGACAGAAGCTAATCTGCGCCTGGTCATTTCTATCGCCAAGAAATACACCAACCGTGGTTTGCAATTTCTCGATTTGATTCAGGAAGGCAATATAGGCCTGATGAAGGCGGTCGATAAATTTGAATATCGCCGCGGTTACAAATTTTCTACCTATGCAACCTGGTGGATACGACAGGCGATTACACGCTCCATTGCGGACCAGGCACGCACTATTCGGATTCCGGTTCATATGATAGAAACCATCAACAAAATGAATCGCATTTCTCGACAAATTCTGCAAGAAACCGGGCAAGAGCCCGAGCCCGCAGTACTTGCTGAAAAAATGGAAATGCCGGAAGAAAAAATCCGCAAGATACTGAAAATTTCAAAGGAGCCCATTTCCATGGAAACGCCAATTGGGGATGACGAAGATTCCCATCTGGGTGACTTTATCGAAGATGCGGCTACAATGGCCCCGTCCGATGCAGCAGTTTATGCTAGCCTGAGAGGGGTAACTAAGGATATACTTGATTCCTTAACACCGCGCGAGGCCAAAGTGTTACGAATGCGTTTCGGTATTGAAATGAACACAGATCATACGCTCGAAGAAGTAGGTAAACAATTTGATGTAACGCGTGAACGGATACGTCAAATTGAAGCCAAAGCTTTGCGCAAATTGCGTCATCCCGCGCGTTCTGAGAGATTACGTAGTTTCTTGGATACAAGTAGCGGATAAAATAATGTGATTCGGGTCTGTAGCTCAGTTGGTTAGAGCAGGGGACTCATAATCCCTTGGTCGTTGGTTCGAGTCCAACCAGACCCACCATAAAATCAAGAGGTTAGAGATTTTCTCTGGCCTCTTTTTTCTTGGGGTGTGCCAGATTTGTGCCAATAAAGACATTAGAGACGAGTTCGGCATGTTCCAAAAGCTGAGGTTTTGACAGGTGAGCATACCGTCTGACCATTTCTTCTGACTCCCAACCGCCGAGTTCCTGTAATACATTCACTGGTGCACCCTGCTGGGCTAACCAACTTGCCCAGGTATGGCGAAGGTCATGCCAGCGGAAATTTTCTATTCCGGCTCTTTTTAAAGCATTTCTCCATGCACTGGTATTTGCCCAAGAAATTGAGCGCCCTTTGTAGGTAAATACTCTGCTTGGATGTTTTCCAATCTGGCGGTATAAAACAGCCAGAGCTATTGAATTTAGCGGGACGTGAATAGCCCTTCTTGCCTTTGCTTGATCAGGATGTATCCATGCTGCTTTACGCTCAAGGTCAACTTGGCTCCATTCTAAATTCAAAACATTGGATTGCCTTAACCCGGTTGTCAGAGCAAAAATCACCATATCCTGCTGATGAGTAGGTAGTTCGTTGAGAAGCACCCTGACCTGCTCTGGTGTAAGCCAGCGCACCCGACGTTTAGGTTCCGGAAATAATCTGATTTTAGGAACCTTATCGATCCATTCCCAGTCGTAGCATGCCTTGCGAAGAATTGCACGTATCAATGCCAAATGCCGATTCGCCGTTGAAGGGCTAGTTTCTTTAGCTTTAGTATATGCAATATGATCTATCAGCATGCGATCAATCTCATTCAATAGTTTGTTGCGTAAAAATTGCTGTAACCACCGCAATTTTTCTTTGTCGCGTTCATGCGTAGCTTTGTGTTGAGTTTCCAACAAAAACTTGCACGCCGCTTCATCCCATGTGCGCTTTTGCTTATTGCCCAGTCTTTGAACCAGCCAAAACTCTGCCTTCAGCTTGTCGTGGAATTCCTGCGCCTGGGCTTTGTCTTCTGTTGCAGCAGAGCATCTAATGCGCTCGCCGCTTGGTGCGGTGAATCGAATCCACCACGTTTTACCGCGTTTAAAGAGTGACATAATTTTTTCTCCTCATGTCCCACTTGCAACGCTTGCCGGGTACAAGCATATAACGAGCGGATATGATCGGCAAGGTCATCTTCAATAAATGCCCAGCGCTTTCCTAATTTGGCGCCGGGAATAATTCCGGCTTTGGCGCGGCGGCGCACTTCTTCAGGATGTAGTTTTAGAAACTGAGCCGCTTCTGTCAGATTTAAGGTTTTCATAGGTTATTCAACCTTTTAATAAAAGCTATAACAGCATGAATACAAAAATTACCACTGAAACTAGAACCAGAACGGCAGCCAGCAAATTCATGATGGCTGCCTGTCTAGAAATTCTGGCCAGTCCACGAATATCTTGATTAATTGCGAATCTGATTTTTTCGCTGATCAATTGCATATGCTGATCTGTGACTGGGTCATGGTTTCTACCAGAATTATTTTGATGCGCATTAATCAGTGCATTCGTTTTTTTACTGGCAACTGTATGCCATTGATTAAAGCTTTCCTGCAGAATCGCTTCATATTTGCTCAGCAGTTCAGCATGCGCTTTTTCATTTTGTTCCAGTAAGACTTCATTGAGCGTATGCATCATCAGTACCGGATCATCTTTTGTCAGAACAATACCGTGTTCTGACGCGATTCGTTTGATCAATGCATCCAGCCTGTCGTTGTTCATGACAAAACCGCAGCCACGTTCTCGAGATTGGTGAACAGTTGTCTTCTAATGATGGTTAACCGCTGGCGAACCATAACCGGTAGCGTGCTGTTTTTAAGCGCTTCGTCAAACGTGAATTTCGATTGCAGGATTTCACTCAAATCCTTGCCGAAGGTTTCCGGTTTATAGTGCGGGATTCTGATAATCGCTGATACTCTGTTTTTGTTGTCGATATATGCCTTCATCTCCTCAAATTGTTTGCCGTTCATGGTGATCTCGCCCCAGTAAGGGTTGAGCCAGACAACAAACCATGCTTCCTTTGGAAACTGTTTCACGAGATGCACAAAACCGTTAAGCGTATCAAGCAAAGCCTGGCTGCCGGTAATCACGGTATGAACAACCAGTTCATGCCCCATATCCAGCAGTAATGCCGGAATCTGGTTACTGATCAGATAATGCGACATCGGCACGAAGGTGCTCGCACCGTTATCGATAATGACATCGGTTTCTGTATTGGCTATAAGTTCGATCAAATCGTCAAACTTCCTGGGATCAATTTCATCGTTATTCATCACATTAATCTGCTTAACATTGAGTTTTTTGAAACCATAAAACGTGGCATTGACCGGATCAGTATCGATGCACAAAGGATTTTTACCTTTGGCGATCCTATGCTGTGCCAATGTCGATGAAATGAACGATTTACCAACGCCCCCTTTGCCTTGCAGAATCATATGTATCTTGGCCATTAGATAAGCTCCTCTTTTTCAGTTACAGAATTAAAACGAAATCCATCCTGATCAGTGGTTGCTGATTTTCCTGGTACATTGCGCAGCCTTTGTTTACTGTCATCAGCGATATGGCGATTAACCAACGTTCTGAACCACTGGTACGAACATTTAATCTTTCCCTCGTCATGCAACGTGATCCATACTTGATGCACCGTCCAGCCGTCCTGTAATGCCTGTTCGATATCCGATTTCAATGCGATAAAAACCGGCAAAAACTGTTTACCAGTGTTTTTGTGCTTGTCTGTAAATAGCGCGATACGTTCTGATAAGGTTTTGGTCATCACAATATTCCCCATATCAAATTATTCTTTGGCGGAAATGTTTTTTTTGAGTTTTTCTATTTTTTTCTAAAAAAATTTCCCACTCCATTTTCAAGTTTCTTTTACTTGCCTTGAAGTTGCTTTTAGTTTCATTTAGTTTCTATCCGTTTCTTTTGCTTTTCTTTGCTTTCTTTTTGTTTCAAAAGTACTTTCTTTTACTTGAAAGAAGCTTCTTGAAAGCATTTTTAAAGTGGTTGAAATTATAATATAACGAAAATAAACTGTGTGCAAACTTATAATATAGTGGTAGTATATTTTAAAAAACTAACACAACAGGGCAAGATATGTGGAGATGGCCATCTCCACGCAAACTTTATTCGCAAATTCTTTGCTCAACGTTGATCTTGCTCTACGAGGTAAGCGGAAATGACAGTTTTGGAGCGCCAAAGAAGTGGTGATAAACAGAAGACTGTAGATGCTAATAAAGGAACAAAGTACGCAAAACGTACAAAACGGGACAAGCGCCTTAGAGTTCCTGTATTGCCGGAGGAAGAAGCGATGATCAAAGCAAAAGCAACCGAAGCGGGTTTAACGATTGCCGAGTATCTGCGTAATCTGGGCCTGGGTTATACCGTGCCCAGCGTTATCGATAACCGGCAGGTGGATGCGCTGCTTAAAATTAACGCCGACTTGGGGCGGCTTGGTGGATTGATCAAGTTGTGGCTCACCAATGACCGGCGTACGAAATACATCGGCAAATCACAATTACATATGACACTGGACGCAATCCGGGAGACACAAAGCGCGATGCTCAACGAAATCATCAAGCTCAGGAAATGATATTCGGAATAATCAAACTTACTTAAGCCGCTTAAAACCCATGATCGCTAAAATCATTCCCATCAAGTCGATACGCAAAAGCAACTTCTCTGCTTTGGTAAAGTATTTAACAGACCCGCGAGGCAAAACCGAGCGTATTGGGCAAGTATCAGTTAAAAACTGCTACACCGATGAACTGATATCTGTACTATTGGAAATTCAGAATACGCAGGAAATGAACAAGCGTGCCAAATCCGATAAAACCTGTCATCTGGTACTGAGTTTTCCTGAAGGTGAACGATTATCCAATGATCAACTGAATGAAATAGAAGAACGGTTTTGTGAAGCATTGGGATTTCATGAGCATCAGCGTATCAGCGTCGTGCATGACGACACTGATAACCTGCATATCCATATTGCGATCAACAAGATTCATCCAAGGAAACTGACGATTCACAATCCCTATTACGATTACAAGAAAGTTGCGACACTTTGCGAACAGATCGAACAGGAATACGGATTGACCCAAGTCAATCATGAAACCAGAATTGATAAAACAGAGCGAATCATACAAGACATCGAAGCCAAAGCTGGTGTCGAGAGCTTATTGGGCTGGATAAAGCGCGAATGCCTTGATGACATCAAGCGTGTTAATGCATGGCAGGATTTGCATCTGGTGCTGCAAAACCATGGTCTGGAAATCAGGGAACGTGGCAACGGCCTGGTGTTTGTTTCCAACAATGGTGTTGCTGTTAAAGCGAGTTCCGTAGACCGGTCATTATCGAAACCGAATCTGATCAAACGACTGGGTGCTTTTGAATCAGCTTTAGATACACCACAAAACAATACTCAAAGTGCCAAAACACCAAGATCAAAAGCCAAGCACTATCAACCTAAGCCGCTGCAAAACAATGTTGATACTTCCGGACTGCATGAACGTTACCAGCAGCAACAAGCTAATGCAGCTTTATTACGCAAAGAACAGTGGCTCAAATTACGGGAGCAGCGCGACCTGTTGATTGAGCGGGCCAAACAGGAAGCAAGATCAAAGCGTCGCATCATTAAACATGTGCAGACCGGGCCGCTTGGCAAGAAAGCCTTGTATGCAACCATCAGCCTGCAATTCAAAACAACATTGGATGAAGTTAAGCGCGAATACCATGAAGCCTATGCACAATTAAAAGCCGATTCCCGCAGAATGGCATGGCTCGACTGGCTGACTGTTGAGGCCAGAAACGGCAATACCGAAGCGCTGGCGGTATTGCGCGCCAGAAGTAAAAGAGGCGACAGAAGTGGCGCAGTTATGGGTGATCATCTTGCGGGCATTGAATATGATAACAATCAGTCCAGAACAGATAAAATTGAGTCCATAACCAAAGATGGCACGGTGTTTTACAAAACCGGTACTTCGGCTGTGCGTGATGATGGCAAACGGTTGTTTGTCACTAAGCATAATGTAGATGATTCTTTGGCTGATGTACTGCAGTTTGCTATCGACAAGTACGGCAATCACTTGTCGGTGAACGGTTCGGATGATTTTAGAAAGTCTGTTGTGCAGGCTGCTGTTCAAAACCGCATCCATGTCACTTTCGATGATCCGGAACTTGAACTGCACCGCAGGCAATTATCGAGACAAATTGTATTTCAAAAACGATCCAAAACTTCAATGTGCCGAAGGAGTCTGTGATGAACAAATACAATCCCGGTTTCCAGGAAAACAGAAACGCAAAGAAAGATGCTTTGATCATACGCTTGCTCGCCATTGTTTTTTTGATTGGCGGGTTCCAGGTAGCCACACAATATTTTGCGCACCGGTTCAATTATCAGGACCAGCTCGGGGCACATTTTAATCAACTCTATGTACCCTGGTCGATTCTTGTGTGGAGTAATCAGTGGTATGACCAATACCCTGCCATCTTCGACCTAGCCGCCGGTTACGGCATTCTGTTTTCCAGTGTCGGATTGATTCTGGTGTTGATCGTCAAGATGATGCTTGCCAATTCTTCTCGAGCGAACCGGAATCTGTACGGTTCAGCGCGATGGGCGGACAAAAAGGATATCGAAGCAGCCGGTTTGTTGTCTTCCAGAAAGAACAAAGGCGGTGAAGGGGTTTATGTCGGCGCCTGGCGTGATAAGTCCGGCAAAACACATTATCTCAAACACAGTGGCCCGGAACATGTACTGTGTTTTGCACCGACGCGTTCCGGTAAAGGTGTGAGCCTAGTGATTCCGACTTTGTTGTCATGGACACAAAGTACCGTCATTACCGACCTTAAAGGCGAACTCTGGGCGCTGACTGCAGGATGGCGCAAGCACTATGCAAACAATAACGTGTTACGGTTCGATCCGGCATCCACAACAAGCTGTCACTGGAACCCGCTTGATGAAATCATTATCGGCAGCGGCACTGAAGTCGCCGATGTACAAAACCTGGCAAATCTGATCGTCGATCCAGACGGTAAGGGATTGGAGACCCACTGGCAGAAGACTGCACATGCGCTTTTGGTCGGATTGATTTTGCATGTGCTGCATAAATCGGAATGTGACGGCACTTCTCCAACGTTACCGGCAGTTGAAGCGTTACTGTCCGATCCTGATCGTGATATCCGTGAACTCTGGATGGAAATGATCATGCCGGAAAATGGCAATGCGCATCCGGTTATTGCAGCCAGTGCCAAGGACATGCTGGATCGACCCGAGGAAGAAGCAGGCAGTGTGTTATCGACTGCGAAATCGTATCTGGCTTTGTATCGCGATCCGGTTGTGACAAATAATATCAGCGATTCGGATTTTTGTATCCGCGATTTAATGCACCAGAATAATTCTGTCAGCCTTTACATTGTTTCACACCCGAACGACAAATCACGCTTGCGGCCATTAATCCGTATTCTGATTAATATGATCGTCAGGAAATTGGCCGGTCAGATGGCATTTCAAAATGGCGAACCGGTAACACACTTCAAACACCGGTTGCTGCTCATGCTCGATGAGTTTCCAAGTTTGGGTAAACTGGAAATCTTCCAGGAATCTTTGGCGTTTATTGCCGGTTACGGTATCAAGGCGTATCTGATCTGTCAGGACATAAATCAACTTAAAAGTCGGGAATCCGGTTACGGCCATGATGAAGCGATTACATCGAACTGTCATATCCAGACCGCATTTGCACCCAATCGGATTGAAACCGCAGAACATTTATCCAAACTCACCGGCCAAACCACGGTAATCAAGGAGCAGATCACCACGAGTGGTCGACGGTCATCAATGATGCACGGCCATGTCACACGCACACTGCAGGAAACACAGCGTGCTTTATTGACACCGGATGAAAGCATGCGCTTGCCGGGTGCAACCAAAGATGCCAGCGGCAGAATTACAAAACCGGGCGATATGATTATCTATGTTGCTGGATGCCCTGCGATTTACGGTGTACAGCCGTTGTACTTCCAGGATGAAGTATTTGCCGCACGCGCAAAAGTTGACCCACCGTTATCGAGCGACCGGCTGACCGGCTCTTTTGATGGTGCCGGTGCTGATTCTGGCACTGGCACAGGTGTTGGCACTTCTGGATTGTGATCATGAACAAGCCGTTCAAAATCCTGGCAATTAGCGTGCTGATTCTCAGTATCGTTCTGTTTGTGCTGAGCATTATCTTGCGGATTGGCGGATTTTATATCAACACCACACCGAGCTTGCCGGTTGGTTTGTACCGGATTGTCGATGAACCGGTTTTAAAAGGTGCATACGTTGCATTCTGTCCACCGCAACGCGATGTGTTTGACTGGGCTGTAGTCAGAGGCTATTTCAATCCGGGAGATTGTCCCGGCGGTTATGGTCAACTACTCAAACGCGTGCATGCTGTTGCCGGTGATACGATTTTGATTGATGAAACCGGTATTACGGTTAATGGCCAATGGCTGCCGAACAGCGTACCGCTATCCACCGATGTCTATGGGGCCGCATTGCCGCAATACCGGCTTAATGCGGTACTCGGTGAATCTGAATACCTGCTGTTATCCGATCTGAATCCCCACTCATTTGATGCACGCTACTTTGGCGTCATCGACCATGCACAGATTGTGCATGTGGTGCGTCCCGTTTTTACCTTCAATCTTCAAGAGGAGTGATTGCCATGAATAATCCTGCAGATGATGACAAGAAATTTGATACACCTGATATTCCGTCAACTTTGGATATCGCGGCTATTGCAGATATCGCTGATAGTAATCTGAATGATCGGGAAATGCGCCGTCAGGTGGTAGCGCAAAAGCTGATTGATACACATACACCGGGATTCCAGGCTGAGTTCGATCCTGATGAAGCGGAGCTGCTCGGCGCATTCAAAGAAGACGCATTGAGTGAAAACGATGCGTTAGACAGCAGTATCGATCAACCGCATTCCGTTGATGGAGGGCAATAACATGGACAAATCCAGAAAAGCCTACCATGAACAGGTTGCCGAGAGTCTGATCGCGCAATTGAAACAAGGCACAGCCCCATGGCAAAAACCCTGGCAATCGGGCGACCCGTTGTTATCGTTTCCGCATAACCCAACTACTCAAAAACGCTACCGGGGCATCAATGCCTTGTATCTGATGAGCCAGGATTATGCCGATCCACGCTGGCTAACCTATAAACAGGCTGTCGGTTTGGGAGCCCAGGTACGCAAAGGTGAAAAGAGCACCTGGATTCAATATTGGAAGTTTACCGATGAACGTATCAAAAAAGACGATAACCGCAAAACGATACTTAACAGTGAAGGCAAGCCAGTCAAGGAAACCGTCAAGCTTGAACGGCCACGCGTGTTTTATGCCTCCGTATTCAATGCCGAGCAGATAGACAACCTACCCGAACTGATCATCGATCCACCTAACTGGAACCCGATTGAGCGTGCGGAACTGATATTGCAAGCGCCCAGTGCCGCAATTGAACACGGTGAATATGACCGGGCTTTTTACCTGCCAGCAACCGACCGGATACACCTGCCGCACAAACACCAGTTTGAAACACCGGATCGCTACTATGCCACAGCATTACACGAACTCGGCCACTGGACGGGTCATGAATCGCGTTTGAACCGTGATCTCGCACATCCTTTTGGTAGTGAAGGCTATGCGCGCGAAGAATTGCGTGCCGAGATTGCGAGTATGTTACTCGGGCATGAATTGGGTATCGGTCACGATCCCGGTCAGCATGTCGCGTACGTCGCATCATGGATCAAGGCACTCGAAGAAGATCCCACAGAAATATTCCGTGCTGCAGCCGATGCAGAAAAAATCCAGGTCTATGTAATGGCATTTGCCAGACAACAGGAATTGGTTGAACAGGAGGCTATTAAAATGGATGAGATCAGACAAAATATCGCAACATATACCGCTAATCTCGCACCCGATCTTGCAACAGTAGCACAGCACAACAACCGGCAACTGCAAAAACTGATTGAGCACTTGCCAACACAACAACAGAATGCCCTGTATCTGGTTGCCGACGCACTCAAATTCTGCAGGAACTTGAGCATCGACAATCTCGAGTTTGAAGAAACGTCACAGGACAAACTGGGTTTGTCCATCCCTGCCGACTGGAACGGACGTGTGCAGATTCAGGGCAACGTAATTGAAACAAATGAGAATGATGACGGTAAAAACAATGTTGTACCGGCAAAAGAATTAGGCATTGAACCTGAATTCTTCGGGCTTTACGCACAGCGCAATGATCAGACCTGGGCCTGGGTGGCGGATTTCGACGTGCAACAACAGGCTGTCGATACAGCTGAGAAACTCGTGCTGATCAATGCCATGTCCGAGCGCAACGAATATGAAAAAGCCGTAAAACTTGCCCGCATTGATGAATTGCGGATTCGTAACAATCCACGCAGCACTGAAGAAGAAATTGACGTAGCTAAAGCACAGCGCAAACACGCTGAAGCACTGGCCATGCAAAACGATGCAGACTTTAACAAAAGGAGGCAGACTATGGAAACCGATCAAACCAATACCGTTCAACAAAATACGGACGAGTCGATTCAAAAAGATCGAAACCAACATACTGTTAAAGAAAGTGAACATACATCACATGCATCACGCCAATACCTGGCTGTGCCGTATAGCGAAAAAGATCAGGCCAAAGCTGCCGGTGCACGCTGGGATAAGGTAGCCAAAGCGTGGTATGTGGGTGAAAACGCAGATATCCGTGCATTGCAGCGCTGGCTTCCGGAAAATGTTACCGTACAACAAAATCCCGCCATCGATGCACAAACTGAATTTGCTACTGTGCTTCGTGACAACGGTTGTATTGTGGACGGCAATCATCCTGTCATGGATGGACTGTCACACCGTATCAAGGTAGAAGGAGATCGACCCGGTGAAAAATCCGGTTTTTATGTGGTGCATATGGACGGTCACCCAGCCGGATATTTTAATAATCATCGCACCAAAGTCGAGATACGCTGGAAGGCAAAAGGTTATTCATTGACCGAAGCGCAAAAGGCGGCTTTTGCTGCACAGGTTGCGATCAAGCAACAGGAACGCAAAGCCGGGCAACAGACACAGTACGTCAAAGTAGCAGAAGCCGTCAAAGAATTATTAGCCATTGCACCGCCTGCAAATGCTGATCATCCTTATTTGCAGGATAAAAACGCAAGGCCGAACGGATTAAAAGTCGTGCCACACAATACGGATGGTCTACCACAAGATTCCATCGTCAAAATCTGTCAGGACAGGCAGGAAGTCAGAACGGTGCGTGATGAACATCCTGACAGTCTTGTATTTGTTGTCGGTGATCTGCTGCTGCCGATTTATGATACACAAGGAAAACTCTGGAGTGCGCAGACGATACAGCCGAATGGCACTAAACTCTTTGTTGCAGGCAGTCAGAAGGAAGGTCACTTCCATGTGGTGAGTGGCAACAGCGAAGAACTGACGGGACTTGCTCAACTTGACAAAACCAAAGCCATCATCATTGCTGAAGGCTATTCCACTGCCGATACCGTATCACAGGCCATGAATTGTCCGGTTGTGGCGGCATTCGATTCGGGTAATCTTATACCGGTAGCACAACAACTGCATGACAAGTATCCCAACAAACCCATTGTGATTGCCGGTGATGACGATCAGCATTTAATCGCACTCAACGGTAAAAACACCGGGAGGGAAAAAGCGCAAGAAGCAGCACAACAAGTCAATGGTATTGCGGTGTTTCCGGTGTTTGCGCTCAATGAACAAACATCGCAAAAATTGAGTGATTTTAACGACCTGGCCAATAAAAGCGCATTGGGGCTGCAAGCCGTCAAGCGACAGGTGGGTGCAGCAATCGAGGAAGCAATTCAGCAAAATACAATTCAAAAACACCAATCCCAGCTTCAACAGGCCAAAACCCAAGACCAACCACAAACCAAAACAAAAGCAAAAAAACGGGCATTGGTTTAACACCGACAGGAGGATTAATCATGCGTGCCAATCAACAAGCTATTCCTGTAAATTCATCCAGACCCAATACAGGTGATCTCTATGACAATATTGAAACTCGTCCCGATACCAGCGAAGCGCAAAAAGAAACCGGTAGAAACGCTTACATCGAACTGCTCGAAGCTCAAGCTCGATGGGCAGGTGGCGCGATACTGGGTTGTAATTTCCCAAAGGACTTCAAGGAACAAGGTGGAACCACACTCCTGAACCGGCGAATCAAATCTGCGCATGAGTTGGCAGTAATGGCGCAGATTCTTCGCGATCCGCGTTTTGAAACACTGCGTATATTTTATACACGCAGAAATCGTATCATCCACCACACAGCCATTAGCTCACGATTACCATCATCGGTTTATCTGGACAAGATTAATGGCACTGAACATCATCTGGGCAATTGGGTGAACAATACCCGATTTAAAGTACAAGCCGATGGCTACTGGTGTCAATCGGCATTGAAAATTTTCCAGTTATCGGCGTCGAAAAGTTTCCACCTTGTTTAGTTGGTTAATCGGTCTTTATGCATTGTTTTCGATGCTTGAAACGGTAAGAATCATTGCCAGTTTCAAGAATGTCGCAATGATGTGTAATTCTG
>NZ_FOCP01000021.1 GCF_900110145.1 Nitrosomonas marina
GTCCGTGCTTCGCCCTCAATGAACCTACTCATGGAATACTCCAATTAACTGGAAAGTAAAATTATATAACCAATTGGGTTTTCACACAGTCTGGGCCGATTGCTGCCGAAATCCGAGTCAATCCGACCGTCAGCTTTTACTGCCGTTTGACATTATCTGTCAGGTTAGAATGAAATAATACAATTTACTTTACAGCATTCGGGTTCTGTCTCCACCGGAAAAACCAATCAGCGGTTCAGTAATCTGTTTACCAAACGCAATAACCTTGAAGAGTTCACCCATTTCGGCGGGACTGACTAGCTTTTGCAATTGATTGGCCAACGGCAAGTAATTGTGCACATCTTCAGCAGGCGTCCGGGCAAGAATTTCCGTCACGCCACAATTCAACAAAAAATGGGCTTGTGTCGTGTAGCCCAGCAACGTCATATCCGTTTCGACAGCGGCTTCGGTCACTGCGCTGAAATCAACATGACTTGTGATGTCCTGCAGCCCCGGCAGAAAAAAAGGATCACCATGCGCATGATGCCGGTAGTGACACATGAGCGTACCCTGATCGCGTTGCGGATGATAATACTCGCCCCGGCCAAACCCATAGTCGATCAGCACCGCCGCACCCACATGAAGAATTTTGGCCAGTGTTTGCACCAAAAAGCCGGCATTCAGATTGATTTCGCTGATATAGGTAATGTCATTATGGAGTTCAGGATTGATTAAACCAGACAATGCAGTCGCAGCCGTTTTGAGTGCATTGTTGTCAACAGGCTGATCAACCCAGACAAATTCATTCGCCTGTTCATGGTTATTCCAGGCCACGCCACGCTCGTAAATTTCATGGCCCTGCCACTTAACAAGATGCACCGGCAGCGCATCGAATACTTCATTCGCCAGAATGGTGCCGCAAAATTGATCGGGAAGCCGGTCAAGCCAGCTAATACGCGATTGCAAGTATGGCATTTTTTCAGCCAACAGGTGTTGCTGACGCTCGCGCAACTCTGCGCTGACTTCGAGAATATAATAGTGCCGCGGCAGGCAATTCTGCCGTTCCAGCTCCTGCAGCAAATCTACCGCCAGCTTGCCGGAGCCTGCGCCTAATTCAAGAATATCGGCTGCACCGGTTTTCTTGTTTACGCACTCGAAAATCTGCCGTACCTGTGCTGCCAGCGCGTAACCAAATAACGATGAAATTTCAGGCGCAGTAACAAAGTCGCCGCTGCCGCCCAGCTTGGTTGCGCCGCCATTGTAATAACCGAGCCCGGGATGATACAGGGCATACTCCATATAACGCGCAAAAGAAATCCAGCCACCGGCTGATGCTATTGCGTCACGAATAAGCGACTGCAGTTTCCGGCTGTGCGCCAGCGCGTTATCATCACATGCTGGCAAACCCGAGGGCATTGTGCGGGTTGAAGATGTAGTATCGGCAAACATCGTTAATTTGTTCTCAATATGATAAATTTCACTTGGATAAAATCTGTGGTTTTATAATACGCTCAATAAGCAATCAGTATGTATTTTACGGGAGATCACCGTGCAGGGAAAAGTTGTTCTGGTAACCGGGGGCGCGAAACGCGTGGGCGCGGCAATTTGCCGCAGGCTCCATGCGCACGGAGCTACGGTTGTCATTCATTATCGCAGCTCGATTGAAGAAGCGCGTGCGCTACAGCACGAGCTGGACCAAAAAAGAACGAATTCGGCTTCTCTGGCCCAGGCTGACTTACTGGATACCGGGCTGCTGCCGGACCTTATCGAAAAAACCGTGGCGCGCTATGGCCGGCTGGACGTATTAATCAATAACGCTTCCAGTTTCTTTGCAACACCACTGCACGCATGCACAACTGATGCATGGCACGACCTGGTAGGCAGCAACCTGATGGCACCGTTATTCCTGATACAGGCAGCCGAACCGCATCTCAGGGAACAACGCGGTTGCGTGATCAATATCGTGGATATCCACACCGAGCGGCCGCTGAAAGATTTTGTCATATACAATGCCGCCAAAGGCGGGTTGCAGGCACTCACCAAATCTCTGGCGCTGGAAATGGCACCCGATGTGCGCGTAAACGGTGTATCGCCCGGGCCCATATTATGGCCCGAAGACAGTACATGGTCGAATACGGAACAACGTGAAAAAATCATTCAGGGAACGCTCTTAAAACGCACCGGCGAACCGGAAGACATCGCAAAAACGGTGCAGTTCCTGATTGACGATGCGCCGTATATCACAGGCCAGATAATCGCCGTGGATGGCGGGCGCAGCATTCACTTGTAACTGATCGCAGCCGTTTGGTCTATGATTCACCAAACGCATTTTCGATCCAGTTTATGACCGGATTGCGAGTGCCTGTAATCAGTACCACATCGAAACGACAGGCAGGCTCGGCATCGAGTCGGGACGACAGGTAATGCCGTGCCGTGCGCAATAACCTGTTCTTTTTGGTGGATGTTATACTTCCGGCAGCACCGCCAAAAGCCTCGCTGGTTCTCATCCTGACTTCGACAAATACCAGTCGCGCTCCATCTGACATTATCAAGTCGATCTCCCCGAAACGACAACGGTAGTTTCTTTCTCTCAATACAAGGCCTCGACGCAACAGATAGTCTGCCGCCATTTGTTCAGCATCACGGCCTTTCATTTGCAGTAATTACCGCTTTTTTTCCAGTATTCGGACTTTACCCTGATCAAACCGGGCAGCAACTGGTTCACGAATGAAATGTGCCGGCGGGGTAAAACGGATATCGCCGGTAACGCCATCAAATGCGATGCTGTACGGCGAATGCGTTTGCAGCATATGACGCATTAAACGAAATGCATCAATACCCAGTGCAAAAAGACGCTCTTTATCCTCGTCTCTGGTATTGTCTGAATCCCGGTACGCCATAACGGCAGGGTGATCGGGCTGCAACAACCAGGGCATATCCATAAATCGAACGCCGTTCAGATCATGATTGAACAATGGGTCCTGATTTGTGAAAAAAACCTGTGAAGTTGCAAACACCGGTGTTTGCGGATCGAGATACGGCCTGACGCGGCGCACTTCGTCAGCATCCAGTGTCAGAAAAACAAGGTTCTGTTCACCACCCGTATATTGTCTCAGTTGTGAAAAAAAACCCTGATGATCATCATAGTCAATCGACTCCACCGTATTACCGTATTCTGCAAGCCAGCGATCGGCGAACGCCTGTTGCAAACGCTGCGACAGGCCGCTTCTGTCCTTGATAATAATGGCATGGTTTTTTTCAGTAGACAGCGCCATTTCGGCTATATGTGCAGCCTCGGATTCCGACTGCAGACCAAACAGGAACAAGTTCGGTGGCAGCATCATGTCCTGGTCCGTTGCATTCAACGCCAGTGTGGGTACCATGACCACATGACTGGATGCCAGCGCGGTAACGCCATTGCGGGTAAGCGGGCCGACGATGAATACTGCGCCGGCATCCAGCGCCTGATGATAGGTTATCAGAATATCCAGCGGATCTTCCGTCGTCGAATATATGCGCACTATCAGTGGCAGCGCCGCTTCGCGTTCAGCCGCGATAGCAAAGCCCTGTTTAACCATTTCCGCCGCCGGACCGAATGACCGCGATTGCAATGGCAATAGCAGCGCAACATGCGGTACAACTGTCAGCTCCGACATGGGCCTTGGCGCGGCAGCTTCTGGAAAATACCCATCCGGGTGAGTAGCAAAAACAAGCTGGCTGCCGTATAGTGTCACGCATGTCAGCCAGACAACAAGACAGAAACGAACGATGATAAAACGTCGCATTGTATTCAAATATGTCAGTCAAAAGTGCATTATATGTGGTAGCAACGCCAATAGGAAACCTAAACGACATCAGCCTGCGCGCAATACAGATGCTGGGTCATGTTGATGTTATCGCTGCTGAACATGTTCAAAACTCCATGCACCTGTTGTCACATCATGGAATCGCCGTAAAAAAAACCCAACTGATTGCACTGCACCAGCACAATGAAAAAAACGCCGCTGACAGAATCATCACTTTTTTGACGTCAGGAAAATCTGTTGCATTGCTCTCTGATGCGGGCACGCCGTCAATCTCGGACCCAGGCGCTCTGCTGGTGCAACGTGTTCTTGAGCATAGTTTTGCAGTTATTCCGATACCTGGGCCCAATGCGGCCGTCTGCGCGCTGTCTGCCGCGGGTATAGCATATCCGCACTTTCTGTTTTATGGATTTCTGCCGGCAAAACCCGGCCTGCGCCGACGTGCATTAGCCGAAATTGCTACATTTCCCTATACACTGATTTTTTATGAAGCGCCGCATCGAATCGTCGAATGTCTCGCAGACATGGTTATCATTTTTGGTCCTCAGCGCAAGCTGGTCATCGCTCGTGAATTGACAAAATTGTTTGAAACAATTCATGCATGTACACTCGAAGAGGCAACCATATGGATCGACGCAGACTGTCACCACCAAAAAGGAGAGTTTGTTCTGCTGGTGCACGGCACGCAAATCGAGAAAAAATCCAGCATCAGTGAACATGCCCAACATACGCTCAGTGTGCTGCTGAACGAGCTGCCACTGAAACAGGCGGTCAAACTGACTGCAGAAATTTCTGGAGAAAACAGGAATGCGCTCTATCAGCTCGCATTGTCACAAAAAAACTGATCCGCCAACAGAAAAAATACACTTTGTATACTATGGCCACTTTGATAACACACTGAAACCATTTACCAGATATGCTCCATACACTGACTATCACCCGACCCGATGATTTTCATCTGCATCTGCGAGACGGAACGCAAATGCAGGCGATACTTCCTTTTTCCGCTAGGCAATTCGGGCGTGCCATTATTATGCCCAATCTGAAGCCGCCGGTTGTGACGACCGAGCTGGCATTGGCTTATCGGCAACGGATTCTGGCAGCGCTGACTGATGAACAAAAAAAGACTTTCGAACCGCTGATGACGCTCTATCTGACCGACAATACCAGTCCCGAAGAAATTACACGCGCAAAAGACAGCGGTTTTATTCATGGAATCAAGCTTTATCCCGCCGGCGCCACAACCCATTCCGACGCAGGAGTCACTGACATTACACGCTGTTACGCCACGCTGGAAGCAATGGAGAAAAATAACCTGCCTCTCTTGATTCATGGTGAGGTAACCGATCCTGAAATTGATATCTTTGACAGAGAAAAAGTTTTCATTGACTGCATACTGTCACCGCTAATACACCAGTTTCCCGGGCTTCGTATTGTTCTGGAGCACATCACAACCCAGGATGCCGTTGCATTCATATCTGCTGCCCCCGACAATATTGCCGCCACGATAACCGCACACCATCTGCGCTATAATCGCAACGAGATTTTCCGTGGCGGTGTGCGTCCACATTATTACTGCCTGCCGATATTAAAACGTGAGAACCATCGACAGGCCCTGATCAGAGCGGCAACGGGGGGATGTAAAAAGTTTTTTCTGGGTACCGACAGTGCTCCGCACACGCGCTTGTTGAAAGAAAACAATTGCGGATGCGCGGGAATTTTTACCGCGCACGCTGCGATCGAACTCTACGCGGAAGTGTTTGATCAGGCTGGCGCACTGGACAAACTGGAAGCGTTTGCGAGTTTCCACGGCGCGGATTTTTATCAATTGCCGCGTAACACATCGTCAATTACGCTCCAAAAAACCGACTGGCAGGTCCCTGGAAAAATACCGTTTGTTTCCGATACACTGATTCCGCTTTGCGCGGATGAACAGCTCCATTGGAAAATGGCTGCAAAGACATAGAAGGGATCATCAGGTTAGAAGAAGTCGATAGTTCCAGCCTTCTCGTGTTCTACCAGGTATCCGCGTCTGATAAGATCCTCGTAAAAATGAATCTGGTTTTTGCCATTCTTTTTTGCAAAGTATAGCGCTTTGTCCGCTCTGCCTATTATTGTGGTCGCAAACAGATTATTCTTTTTAATCATTGTAGCGCCAACACTGACCGTAACCGTTCTGACTTTCGGGAAGCGGTAGTCGGCAGTAACTCTTCGAAAACGGTCGAGCACTGTATGCGCGTTCTGTTCGTTTTCAACGCGGCAGATCACAACAAACTCTTCTCCACCGAAACGAAACAATAAATCCCTGGTGCGAAAATTCTGTTTCATGATGTACGATATTAACAGCAGCACTTCGTCACCGATAATATGCCCGAAATGATCATTGATCTGCTTGAAATCATCAATATCCATAATGGCAAGACAATAACCCAAGCCATCAAGGGTCTTCCTTCTGTTTTCACTGTTCCATAGCTGGCCGCAGTTATGCCCGGCATTAAGTGACAATGATTGAATTTTAAGAATGCTTTCCTCAAAGGTGTGCCGGTTCAGCAAACCTGTTAACTTGTCTCTCTGATTCTCATCCAGAAGACTACGAAAATTGTGTGCGATACCGAGTAGATTGGCTAAAATCTGAATTTCTTTTTCAATCAAGGCATGTGAAAGCTCAAAGGATAACAGGCTGTCAACCTTGTTGTCCTCAAACACAGGATATACAATCGAGTATTGCTGGTTCTGCTTATCACTGATATACGGTTCACCAGTCGTATTTATCCGTTTAAATGCGGATTCAATATCAGGTGGCAGGATGATTTCACTTGTGTAGTTTTCGTGGGGTCGGCTTGAGTTTGTTTCAGGATCTTCTTCTGCACTGACTGCCGATGAATAAACCATCAAAGTGCATTTTGAACTCGCCCCCCTCACTTTATACATTGAAATCTCTTTGATTTCCAATAGCTCGGCCATCGTTTTCAACAGGCTGAACTCAAACTGCTCGATATTCCGTATCGTCGTTAATGAGGCCAGTTTGTCCAACAGAGAAGGCTCTTTCTCAGCACTCTGAATATTCGGCTCTGAAGAATGTTCAGTCACATAGTCACCTGATATTATGAAAAATTAATAGGTATTCATGCTCAGCACCTCATCAATATAAGTTACATGAATTAGGTTCAGAAAATTAACTATCGAATAATTACCGGATACACATTGGTCATTTAGATAGATCTGCAAACTTTGAATACCGGGTTTCAAAAAATTTCATGTAAAAATTGAGTAATTGATTGATAAGCGCGAATCGCAGCTGTTTCGTTATAGACTGTACCGAAATCCGGATTGTTCGCCACAGGATTGGTGAATGCATGCATAGTGCCGCCATACACATGCACCTGCCAGTCAACACTGGCATCAGTCATTTCCCGTTCAAAATCCAGCACCTGTTCGGGCGGCACCATTGGGTCGTCATGACCGTGCAGGCACAGGACCTTGGCGGTAATCCTCTCATTCACCACATTCCCGGGCGCGAAGATGCCATGAATGCTGATGACACCTTTGACATCGGCGCCTGATCGCGCAAGTTCCAGTACGCACATACCCCCAAAACAATACCCCATGGCCGCCACTCGTGAACTATCGACCTGCGGCAAATTCCGCACAGCCTGTAAGGCCGCATTGATTCGACGTCTGAGCAATGCCCGGTCGCTGGCAAAGGGGCTCATCAACGCGCCATTACCTTCAATATCTCCATCCTTGCCATATACACCCTTTCCATACATATCCAAGGCAAAGCCGACATAACCCATCTCGGCTACTTTTTCGGCGGCATTGCAGGCAAATTCGCGCCGTCCGCTCCAGTCATGCGCCACAAGTACGGCCGGTTTCGGTGCACCCGTTTCAGCATTGTCAGCAAGATAACCTTCAAGCAGAGTATCGCCGTCATGATAATCGATCGTTTGCGTTTTCATCGTATCATTGCCCTCACATTCATTCATATTTGCCAATTGTTCATCACGTTCAGCTGCCCTGAAAAAACGCCCAGGTGTTTCAGAAGCGGTCAGGCACACGAACTAACACGAACTAGGGTATTGATTAATTCTGGACTTGCCAAGTGTAAAAATAATATTTTTGTATCCGGCCGATGCGCTACCGAATAGTGATATTCAAAATTAATGCAAGTACGGCCCGACTCCGTTACAATTGATGCCATGGGAAAATTATACACAAATTAATACACGATCGAATGACTATAAAAACAAATTCCGGGATTTTTTCATCATCTAAACCAGCGTTGCAACAAACAGAGATAACAGAGATATTCAATTAACAGGATTAACAGGAGTCATGCAATGAATTATTTAAAAATCAGGTTGCTTTCAATTCTGGCCTTCATTTGTGTATTTGGAGTCATCAATATCGCATGGGCCGAGCAAGTGGTCATCAAACGCGATCTCATCTTCATTGCCGATCGCGGCTTGACCGTCAAAGATCTGCATACCGGTGCACTGAATCAATGTGCGGCACCGCCATTACTTGATCCCGCCGGCAGCGATGTTACCGGACTGCTGGCTACCGCGACCGACGTAGCGATTAAACATGACTATGCAGTTGTCACGATACACCCGCTGGACAGTGAGGGTAATCCGTATGTCGATACTGTAACGGTCGATATATCGCACTGTTTCGAAGTTGAAGCTGTCACTGTGGACAAGTGTATTTCAACAGTGGATATCCAGCACGGTCTGCTTATTATCCCGTGTGTTGAATATAACGGATCATACCTGACCGTTCATATGGACCGTCGTGGTAATTCCGATAACTGGGAAGTCACTTTTTTCGGGAACAATCTCGATCTGAAACATTATCGTCGATACGATGACGACCATTACCATCATTATCATGACGACGACGATGATGACGACGATGACGACGATTAATTTTCTGCCGGTTGTGTGTGTCGCATAACCTGTTGAAGATTGATCAATACTGATCGCGCAGTCTGCTGCCAGTCAAGCGTTCGAACTGCGCGATCAGTAATTGTTCTGTCTGTTACCGTCGTGCCTGTGATCACAAATCGTTATTTTGAAACGGCAGTATTTCAAGGTAAATGACATTCAGTACACATAGGCAATTCAGCAACCCAGGCTGACACTAGCCCCTCAGTTCCTTAATGTTTGCTTACCCGTTTGAAAGATTATATTCATCTGCGCCGGAATCATTGACCAGCTGCACCAATTCCAGAAGATTCGCAACGCCTGATTTACGCATGATATTTTTTCGATGGATTTCAACGGTTCTATGGCTGATACTCAAAAGTGCGGCTATCTCCTTGTTTGCCAGCCCCTGCACAACCAGAGCCATGACTTCCTTCTCGCGTTCAGTCAGCTTTAAAAAAAATGATTTTGCTTTACGGTTATGTTTACTCGCCCGCATTTGCTTTTCACATTCCGAGAATGCTGAGCGAATACCCGCGACCAGTTCGGTACGGGCAATCGGTTTAGTCAGAAAATCAAGGGCGCCCGCTTTCATGGCTTTTACGCTCTGCGGTATCGTGCCAAAACCCGTGAGGAAAATTATCGGCAGTGTGCACTGACGGTTTTGCAGTATTTCCTGAAGACGCAAACCATCCATGCCGGGCATATGGATATCAACAATGATGCAGCCCTTGTCATGCAGGCTATATTCATCAAGAAAAGCTTCAGCGCTGTCGAAAACCCGGACGGGTATGCCTTCCTGTTCGATCATCAGCATCAGCGAATGACGAACAGCGGCATCGTCATCAATAATGAAAGCAGTGTAGGCGTCTGTCATGATGCATAAGGCAGCGTGAAATGAAACTGCGCCCCTTCCCGAAAATCGGGGTCAATCCAGAGCTGCCCACCGTTGGCCTCGATCAGGGCGCGACTGATTGACAGTCCCACACCAAACCCTGTGGGCTTGGTGGTAAAAAAGGGATCAAATACATGGCTGATCGTCTTCTCGTCTATACCGGGACCGTTATCCCTGATGGTCACGATGGCCATATTCTCGCCCGGCAATGTTTTCAAAATAATAGCAATCTCTGAATGAACAGTACCCTCACCCCGCATCGCCTGCACTGAATTTTTGATCAAGTTCACCAGCACTTTCTGGACTTGAATCTTGTTTGCCGTGATCAGGGGCATATCCGGCTCCAGGTCCAGCGCCAGATGAAATGCCCCGTATCCGTCACTGTGCAACTGTAGCAGCGCATCCTCTATGATTCGATTCAAATTCAGTTTTTCAGTTTGAATTTCGCGTTTTTGTAGAAACTCGATCAACTCATGCAGTTTTCTTCCAGCCTGCAGCGCCTGTTGTATGCACCCTTCAAGCGCTTCCTGTGCTTTATCTTTTTCTATCGGCCGATGACTCAACGCCCGATGCGCCACATCACTATAGGCAGCAACGGCCGTCAAGGGTGAATTGATTTCATGCGCAATCGCAGATGCGGTGATAATGGCAACCTGTTGACTAAACAGCGTTTCTATTTCGCTTCGCTGCTGCTGTAGCGCCTTTTCCAGCAATTTCCGTTCGGTAATATCACGTGCAATACCGACAACGCGTTTGGCCTTCCCGTTTTCAAACTGCGCCTGCCCCAATATCGCAACCCAGCGCTCTCTTTGATCCGGTGGCTGCATGACCCGAAACTCTCCACGACAGGTATTACCGGTTGACAGGTCAATCACATCATCAAAGATCGCCCGGAATTTAACGCGATCATCAGGATGAACCACGGCAAAGAATTTCTCCAGCGCCATGATTTCTTCGGTTCCGTTATTCAATAGCTCGCACATGCGGCTATCACAATAAACACGATTATTCGCGCAATCGATATCGAATACGCCCGCACCCGCCGCCTGCTGTATCAATCGGAAGCGTTCCTCACTTGCCTGCAATGCCTGTTCCACCTCACCACGCCGGTCCAGCGTACTGATGGTAACCAAAATATAGATTTTTGTCTCGACGTAGATAGGGCTCAGGCTTGCACGCATCGCCATCTCCTGTCCGCCATGCTTCAAAAGCTTCAGTTCGCAGGAGTTGCCCATCGATCGCTTATAAGGTTCGGCCAGATACATTTTACGGTACTTCCGATGGTGTTCCCGGTAACGTTCCGGTACAAGCGCTTCTATCTCCAGACCAAGCATTTCATCCAGTGAATATTCAAACACACGCTGCGCAACGCAGTTTGCCATCACGATATGCCCCGCTGCATCTACCAGTAACTTGGCTTCAACTGCAGCATCAAATAATTCCCGAAAGCTGATTTTGTCAAGGCAGTCGTGCCGCGAAACATTGGGGACTAATGAATGATTTGCCATAAACAGTCCGTAAAAAAAACAACTACCTGAAGATATAAACAAACGACAAATCGCCACGTTGTCAAGCCTGAACCGTAATCGTGTAACCGGTTTAATTGAACGATATAAGGGTTAACCCTTACGTGTCAATACGTATTTTCTTTTATTTTCATTTTGCTAGACTGTCTGCAAGTAAAGCAAAAAACAAAAACAATCCAGTTTTTACTTTTTTTTATTAATTTTTAAGATTCAGGAGAGCTGGATGAAAACATCAGAAACAGGGCCTCGGCAACGTAGCAGAGCGACTTCCAAGACAATCGGCGCACGCATCAAGACGGCCACACTCCAATCCGCGGAAAACCTCGAACTGCAATCCCAAATTAGAGAGGCCGCTTATTACAAAGCACTCGAACGCGGCCTTGCGCCCGGGCACGAACTGGATGACTGGCTGACAGCCGAGAAGGAAATTAACCAATGAACATAACATCGGAAAATACAGCGGAACTGTACGATAGCCGCCTGCAGCTGCGTAATAAAACTACACCTGTGACTTTGATATTAACCGAGAACGGCACGGTCATAGAATCCAACGAGAAAAGTGAAAAATTGCTGGGGCTTACCATTGGTAAAACAGGAAGAAAACATATCTCAAGCCTGATACCGCTACTGACCGAAATCGACCTTCTGGAAAAAGGAAACGAACGCGTCAATCCCTATTTGCGCTTCCTGTCACGCATCGGTCACCGTTTCAAAGTAACCGGTGCACAAGGCAGGGAACTATCATGCCTGCTATATTTCAGTGATATTGAATATGACAATCAGCATTTGATCATGGTCATGATTCATCCCGCATGACGAATGCCCAAACTGATTCGCACAACCGACAGAAACCGGTGACTGGTACATGCACTGGCTTTCGGTCGGTTCGTATCGGTTGCTCCCAAGCGTGACTCAGTGCCGCGAACAGTGATGGAAATGGTTGCGTTTACTGTTTAAGTTGACAACCAGCTTCAAGCAAAAAACAGTTCCAGCGCACGCCTGAATTGCTGCCGCAGGAGAGTGGTTTTGTCGGGATTAAACGGGACATCTCCATCTTCTTCCCGGCAACCGGCTTCAAGATAGAGCGCACGGTTCATTTCGATCTGAATGCACGGCAGCGGATTATGACCGTACTGTCGGGTAATATAACCACCTGCGAATGGCTGATCTATCACAACCTGGTTTTCTTTGAGGCCAAAAGCACGACGCATCGCTGCTGCCAGCCGACTCACGGTCGCATGACTGCAGCTGTTGCCATGCCGACTTCCCAGACACAGCGCCGGGCGTACGGCACCATGATCAGGACCGATTACAGGGCCGACCGCTTCCATCGAATGACAGTCAAGCATTAATTCCAGATCCTGGCGGCTGTGAAGAACGGACTGAATGTCCTGATGGTAGGGATAGTAATATTTTTCCAACAGGATGCTGACCAGTGCTTGGTCGTTCCATACCGCATCACGATAAATTTGTACGCCATGACAGCTGAGTCGCTTGATCACGCCATCGGGATTGACTGGCGGCAAATCGGCTGGAGCGCGATTCAAATCTACAAAGATACGTGCTATCGGCGTATCAAGCACAACAGCGGCCTCATCCCCGAGACCGTATATTTCACGTGTGAAAATATCGCTGTCAGCCAGCATGGCATGCCTGGAAATCACGATATGCCCGGCCAGTTCAGGTGGCGTTTGATCGCCACCGTGCGGAATGGAAATCAGAACAGGAAATGACATTAAACTGACCCATTAAGGTTTGATACACCGGCTGCACTGCCGTCCCTGCGTATCTCTGCGACACCCTGAAATAGCGTGCTGGTCTGACATTTGAGCACAGCATGCACAGCGCCAAGATAAAAGGAATAAGGTTCGCGCAAATCCATTTTGTAACCTGCAGACTGCAGATAATCGAGCACTTCCGGCGGAAAACGGTCGGCTTCGATACTCAGCGTTCCACCAACAGAACAGTGAAATCTGGGATAGGTCATAGCCTGGCTGATCGGCATGCCGCCGTCGACGATATGAAACAGAAACTGGCTCATGGTTGAAAATATCCGCTCACTGCCCGGACTACCTGCAACCAGCCAAAGTTTATCCTTGTAAAAACAGATAATCGGCGCCACAGAACTCCAGGGTATTGCATTCGGGCGCAGATAATACGGATGCGACGGATCGTTAAATTCAAGCGAGCTCATATAGTTGTTATACAAAAAGCCGAGGCCTGATGCCGCCGTTTTAGAGCCATACACCAGTTCTATCGACTGGGTGATGCCGATTGCGTTGCCCTGATTGTCCATCACCGACAGATGCGTGGTATCGTATTGACTGGGATAGATATCCTGCGACGGCAACGAGGCATCGATCACGTCGCAAATCGATGCAGACAGCCTTTTGGCATAATCACTGCTTAACAGTTTCTTGTCGTCCGGCAATTGTGGATAAACGTTAGGATCAAATGGTCGCTCTTTATGATTCAGCAGCGCTTTCCTGAATGCTTCAGCGATAAAGTGAAATGATTTCGGATCGCGTTCCAGCAGTAAATGCGGCGGCAGATACTTGAGAATCTGCAACATCAGCAGTAGCGTTCTGCCAGCCGAGGGCGGCGGACAGGTAAATACTTTTATACTGCGATAATTTCTGCGCAGCGGCTTTCGTTCCACGGGCCATGGAATATGAGCCAGGTCCTCTGTCCTGAGAAATCCGCCATGTTGGCGCATATCCTGATCTATCTGCTCAGCGACCGATCCTGTATAAAATGCCTTGACACCATGCCAGGCAATTTTTTCGAGCAATCTGGCCAGATCGGGTTGTTTGAACAGGTCACCAACTTCGTAAGCCCGCTTACCATCCTTGAGAAAGTATTGTGCACCGGATTGTCCAGGTATTTTCAAAAAACTTTTCAGTTCACGTTGTTGCAAATCGTGCTGCAACTGAGTGATCCGATAGCCGTCGGATGCCAGTTGAATTGCCGGCTGCAGTATTGCGGACCAGTCAAGCGAACCGTACCGGAAATGCAAATAACCGAGTACAGCTGGTGTACTGGGCACGGTTGTTGCGCGATGTCCTTTGATCAACTGATGGTTTCCAACGATCTGATCCAGATGGGCCAGTGAAGGAACGCGGCTGGAACCGTCTAAGGCAATGGTTTTTCCCTGAAAATGCAATATCGCATGTGACTGGCCGCCCAGTCCGCTTGCTTGTGGCTCGCAAACACCAAGCGCAAACGCCGCAGCGCAGGCCGCATCAATAGCGTTACCGCCTTTACGCAGCATGTCAACGCCGGCCTGGGTGGCCTGAGGAAAAGCGGTTGACACCATACCATCCGATGCAATGGCGCATTTGTTGTCATCGGACGGTGCAAAACGCCCCTCAATAATATTCAGATCCATCAGCCGAAATTTTTTCCGATTTTATAAATCAGATAAGCCAGTAAAACACTACGGTCGATCATGCTGTCGCGGACGATATACTTGTCTCTCGAACCATAACCACCGGTTCGCGGCCCCATGCCATCCACTGCTGCGACTCCTTGAGCAACGTTGGCCAGCAAAGATGTTATGCCGGCATTTTCCTGAGTGACACGCACCTCGACTATTTGGGCGATTTTCTCGATATGATCGTAAAACTGCAGCGTTTTCTCGTTCAGCAAAAACGGTTTTCTGTGCGCCCCTTTGGTAATATTAACACGGATGGCCGGGTGCATTCTGGGATCGAACATCCGCGTTATCTGGCTGTCCAGCTTGATACTTTGTTCCGGATTCTGAAAATGTAAGATAAAAGACAATGCGGCATGATACGCCGGGAAATCGGTATTGCTTCGTGTCTCGAATCCGGTCAGGGTTACATATACACTGGTTTCTGCGGAATTCAGTTTTTTCAGCTGATTGATTTTCTGGGCACAATATAGAATCGGATCATGCTCATCCGAAAAAAACTGATTGGATACCTTCCCTTGCTTGCGGTTGATCTCGATATTGAAGCAGGTGGCACCAAGACTCGCAGTCACTATCTCACCACCGAGACCGGCACCGCTCAACCCCAGTATATAATTAGACCGGGAGGAAAATTCGTGCATTAATTTGCGCGATGCCACACCGCCTTTTGAGTCATCCGTGATAAACAGCAGGCCGATCTTTACGCGCTTTAGCATTCGCGTATAGCGTAATGCTTTCAACGCGCCCAGCAGAACGGCGATCCCCCCTTTTCCTCGGGCCACGCCGGTTCCGTAGATGCGTCCGCGTTCCTCGGAAAAAGGAATATAGTCTTCATAATCCACTGGATTATCGAGATTGCCAACAATCAGCACGTCATTGTTTTCTTCTGCATGATTGGAGAAATAGAGCATATTGCCGAATTCGGACATCGAAAACACCTGCCTGTCGAATCCGGCGCCAGACAACTGGCTTGAAATCCACCGCCCCAGTATATTGACACCCTCGGTATTTTCAATAAAGGAATTAATATCCACCATTTTGGACAGATAATCTTCCATTGTGTCGATATTGCTGCGCAGATAACTTCTGAGCCTGATTCGCAACGGGTCTTTTTTCGGCGTAATCGCCGAATGCGCAAGACCCGATGTGACTTCTTCAAATTCTTTGCCGAAATAACGCTCAACCGCGACATCCAGCATGCGGTTAATTAATGATTCATACGTATAACCGGCAGACTTTGCCGCGCTGACATAGGTGCCTGTCAGACCAAGACTTGCCATTGAATTCAACTCAAGAATATACAAATTGCCGTCCTGGTCCATACGAAAATCAACACGGCAAAAATCGAAAATTCCGAGTACCTTGAATGTTTCCAACGTGAGCCGACGCAGTTCGCCTGCAAGCTTGTCATCAATCTGTGCCGGACAAATCTTGTTTCTGGGTTTTTTCAGCTTGTCCTCCAGACTCTGGATGCCGCAGGGATCGCCTTCCAGATCG
Organism: Nitrosomonas marina; assembly: GCF_900110145.1. Taxonomy (GTDB): domain Bacteria; phylum Pseudomonadota; class Gammaproteobacteria; order Burkholderiales; family Nitrosomonadaceae; genus Nitrosomonas; species Nitrosomonas marina. The sequence goes on from NZ_FOCP01000021.1 coordinate 16,059, forward strand.
ATTTCAACAATCGGAAATACTTCCGGATTCAGATTACCCAGTACTCCCACAGCAAATTCTCTGCCGGGAATAAACTGTTCAACCAGAACAGGCTGCTTGAACTGGTCAATCAATCCGGTAATCGCTGTCCTTAGCGAATTCATGTCGTGAATCACCTGGATACCAAGCGAAACCGCTTCCATTTTGGGTTTCGTGATCACAGGAAATGGCAGATCGCCCTGAATCTGATCCGCATTGTTAAACACCCAGTATGGCGCCGTCGGGAGCCCCGCCGCCTGAACCATTACTTTGGTGGTCACCTTGTCCAGGGCGATACCGTGACCGGCAGGACTTGACCCAACATAGGGAATACCAAGCATTTCCAGCAGTGAAGGTATATGCGTGTAACGACTCACGCCCTGAATGCCGTACGCCATATTAAAAACCATACCAGGTTGATCACCTTGAACCACCCGCGGCATAAATTCCTGAAGCTGTTCAATGACATGAATATTGCCGTCAATAACGCGCACATTATGCCCCCCCTGCTCCAATGCAGCCGCAACACGTTCTACAGTTGCAGGGTTATAAGTTTCCTGATTCTGCGCGCCAAAAACATTGATCACGCCCTCGCCCGTGCTTTTTTTGCGTTTATTGAAAATAACCGCCACTTTCACCGCACCACCCCCATCATCAAATCACCATCCCCTTCGGTAACGAGCAATAACATAGCGAATCATGCCGACCAGAATGCCTGCTTTCGGCTCCACGCAACTGTTCCGGTCTTTGACTCGGTCAACATCAACAGACCCTGCCAATCGATCTGCGAGATTAGCATAAATCATAATGTTTGAAACCAGCCGCCATAAAGGACATACGCAGAAAAAGCCTGCACACTTGAACAATCAGTTCAGGCAACCCGGATCGGAATGTCGAACAGCCGGGTCATGCGAAGGCAAACTGGCACAGAGCTTGTAGTACAGAATGGCTGCCGGCAGGTATCTTAAAAAAACCCTAATAATTGCTTGTTATTTACCATATCACCCCCGGTTGACATCTTTCATAATGCATAGCAATCAATTTCGGAGTCAATGAAATGTCTGATACCAAAGCAGAAAAGACCAGCAGTAAAAAAGGGCTGATTATCATGATACTTGTCTCAGTCATCGCTATCGGCGCAGGCGCGGGCGGCACATGGTTTTTTATGCAAGGGCAACAGGATGACGAATACGAACCTGCGCGCCCGAAGAAAATACCCACAGCGTTCAAGGAACTGGACCTCTTTACGGTCAACTTGCAGCCAGAGGGCAGAGATCAGTATCTTCAACTGGGCCTGACTGTGAAAATCCGTGCTACCGATGTAGCGCTGGAAATCGACCGTCAAATGCCCGAGATACGTAACCGCATTCTGCTGTTATTAACCAGCAAAACCGCCAACGATCTCTCAACTTTGATAGGAAAAAAGCAGTTGGGTCTTGAATTGACCAATGAAATCAAGAAAGCCATGGATTCTGAACTATTTCGCGAAGAAATACTGGAAGTCTTATTCACATCGTTTGTTATTCAATAAATCAAAATGGCAGAAGATTTTCTCTCACAGGATGAAGTCGATGCACTGCTGAGAAGTGCAACGGATGAGCAGGACGATATCAACCAGGAAGATAACGATTCCGGCATCAAAACGTACGATCTTGCAACGCAGGAACGAATTGTCCGCGGGCGCATGCCAACATATGAAATTATTAATGAGCGTTTTGCGCGCCTGCTGCGTATCGGGCTTTTCAATTTCATCCGCCGGACGGTCGACATTGCTGTTGGTCCTGTCAGAGTAATCAAATTTAGTGAATTTATCCGCAATCTGGTCGTGCCGACCAATCTGAACATGGTCCATATTAAACCGCTGCGCGGCACTGCCTTGATGGTTTTTGAACCGGACCTGGTTTTTTTGATTATCGACAATCTGTTTGGTGGCGACGGCCGCTATCACTCGCGAGTCGAGGGACGCGACTTCACTGAAACCGAACAGCGCATGATAAGACGGCTACTCAATGTAGTTTTCGAGGAATATGAAAAATCCTGGAAAGCAGTTTACCCGGTGCATTTTGAATATGTCCGCTCTGAGATGAATCCGCAGTTCGCATCAATAGCCACACCCAATGAAGTCGTAGTCTGCGTCTCATTTGACCTCGAAATCAGCGGAAACAGCGGCGAATTTCATGTCTGCATTCCTTACTCGATGGTCGAACCGATTCGCGACGTATTGTATAGCACATTGCAAGGTGAACAAATGGATATTGATAAACGTTGGGTGAGATCGCTGTCAAAGCAGATACAAGGGGCCGAAGTGGAACTGATTGCGAACCTGGGCCAGGTCAAAATGACATTTGACCAGATTCTCAGCATGCAGATTGGTGACGTTATTCCACTAGATGTCCCTGAAACTGTCGTTGCACAGGTTGACAACGTACCGGTGATGGAATGCCGCTATGGCATCATCAACGGACAGTATGCACTCAAGGTCAATTCAATGATTTCGCAAAGAGAAGCCGATTAAATTACCGGAGAATCAAATGACAGATACATCGACACAACAAAACGAAATGGACAGCTGGGCAGAAGCCATGGCTGAGCAGGAGGCAGCAACACAGAATGCGGGCGCCGACAGCGTCGGAGCAACGTCCAATCATGGATCGGCACCTGAAGCCGACACAAAACTGGACAGAAATCAATCTGCAGACTCTGACAGTCAAACCACTGCTTTCCGGGAACCAAAAAACACCAACAACTCAATTTTCAAGGAATTCAGCAACGACGGCGTATTGAGCAATTCGTCTAATGACATCGATCTGATTCTGGATATTCCGGTACAACTGACGGTGGAACTCGGCCGCACCAAAATCGCCATTAAGAATTTACTGCAACTGGCCCAGGGTTCGGTTGTTGAACTTGACGGACTCGCAGGAGAACCGATGGATGTACTGGTTAATGGCTGCCTGATCGCCCAGGGTGAAGTTGTAGTCGTAAACGACAAATTTGGTATCCGGCTCACCGATATCATCACACCGAGCGAAAGAATTCGCAAACTCAATCGATAACCGGTTTTTCTGTCATGTTAAAGCATTTCTGCCTGTTTCTAGTACTTACCTGCCCGCTGGCGGCATTTGCCGAGGCGGAAACTAAAGTTCCGTCACATCCTGAATCGGTTATTGCTGCTGAAAGTATAACGAAGATGATTACCGGTCTGCTTTTGGTATTGGCAGTCATTGTTGTCGCAGCATGGTTGCTCAAGCGCTTTGGCAATGTCCGGACCGCGGCGACAGGACACATAAAAGTTGTCGCTGCAGCGAGTATCGGCCAGCGCGAACGCGTGGTGATTGTAGAAGTCGGAGATACCCGGCTGGTACTCGGTGTGGCCCCCGGTCATATCAATACACTGCACCGCATGGCGGCATCACCTCCACAAGCAACCGAACAGGCGTCCGGGAAATCAGGCGAGCAATTTTCAAAAGTTTTGGACAACCGTATCAGCCAGGCAGACTCGCAAACCAGGGACTGTGGCTGACTTTCAGTTTAATCACTCAGGTATATGAATCCAGATGCGACCTAACCTGCACAATATTTTCAAGCTAGCCTGCCTGCTCTCGGGATGCGTTGCCATGCCGGCAATGGCACAGCAAGCGGGTTTTCCCGCATTCACCAGCACACCTGCAGCCGATGGCGGGGCCACCTACACCCTCAGTCTGCAAGCACTGATACTGCTCACCTCACTGACGTTTATTCCGGCGGTCGTGCTGATGATGTCCAGTTTTACACGTATTATTATCGTCCTGTCATTGCTGCGCATGGCACTGGGCACACAGTCTTCACCGCCCAACCAGGTATTGATAGGCATTGCCTTGTTCCTGACTTTCTTCATTATGTCGCCTGTCATCGATCGTGTTTACAACGAAGCGTATCTGCCTTTCTCGGAAGACAAAATCGACATCATGGAAGCCGCCGACATTGCCGGCGGCCCGCTGCGTACGTTTATGCTGCACCAGACCCGGGAGAGCGATCTGGCACTGTTTGTGCAGATTACCGGACACGATGACATCGAGTCTCCGGACCAGGTGCCATTCAAGATACTGGTACCGGCCTATATCACCAGCGAGCTAAAAACCGCATTCCAGATCGGTTTCATTATTTTTATTCCATTTCTTATCATTGATATGGTGGTAGCCAGCGTGTTGATGTCAATGGGTATGATGATGCTGTCGCCGATGATTATCTCTCTGCCATTCAAGCTGATGCTGTTTGTTCTGGTGGACGGCTGGCATTTACTGATTGGATCGCTGACACAGAGTTTTTTTACCTGACAGAAAAAGATAAAGGAAAACCATGACTCCAGAAAATGTAATGACCATCGGCCGGCAGGCACTCGAAATCACTTTTATGATTTCCGCGCCATTGCTGCTGACCGCTCTGGTTACGGGCCTGATTGTCAGTATTTTTCAGGCCGCGACACAAATTAATGAGATGACATTGTCTTTCATACCAAAGCTGCTAGTCATGTTTTTGGTCATGTCAATTGCCGGCCCGTGGATGCTCAGCATCATGACCGACTATATGCACCGCTTATTCACCGGTATTCCCTGGCTCGCAGTCAGTTAATCGATCGCTGTCTCTCAGGAATCACATAAAAGCTGAAACATGATCAGCATCACCAGTACTGAATTGAGTGCAGTCATGGCGGCACTCATATGGCCGTTGTTCCGCATTCTGGCATTGATTGCCAGTGCACCAATCCTTGGCAATCCCAGCGTGCCTGTCAGAGTAAAAATCGGACTGGCCGCACTGATTACCATACTGGTCGCTCCAACGATCGAACAACCTGTCCCTTCAGTAGACCCTTTTTCGGGTACAGGGTTATTAATTCTGGTTCAGCAAATGATTATTGGCACAGCAATAGGGCTTGCCATGCGAATCGTTTTCGTTGCCGTTGAAATGGCCGGAGAAATAATCGGTTTGCAAATGGGGCTTGCTTTTGCCATATTTTTTGATCCGCAGAGTTCAGGACAAGTCGCCCTGATCGGTCGATTTCTTGGAATTATAGCAAGCCTGGCATTTCTGGCGATTGATGGACACTTGCTTATGATTGCCCTCATCGCTCAAAGCTTTAACACGCTGCCAATTGGCACAGATGGTATCACTACGCTGTCACTCAGTCTGCTGGCGGAATGGGGCGGCGAGATTTTCAAGTCAGGTCTTCAGCTTGCCCTGCCGGTACTGACAGCCTTGCTGATTACCAATCTTGCGCTTGGTATCCTGACGCGTGCAGCGCCTCAACTGAATATTTTTGCCGTTGGTTTTCCGATTACGCTGGCAATCGGTTTCCTGATGCTCGCGTTAAGTATTATTTTTTATGCACCGATACTGGAAAATCTGATTCATAACGGTTTCGAATTCATGTCGAATCTGGTCAATCTGCCCAACATCGCACTACCATGAATTCAGTCATGGCGATCATACGAAAAGCTGATCGGCTGATTCATGTTTGTCCACTAACTACCCTTCAGACAAGAAATAACCCTTATTTGGTCTTTTATCCGAATAGTCAAAACAAATATAAATGATACACTGTTCCTATTAACTATTTTGCTTATAGAACAGACTAAAATGAACCGGTTGTTTGTAATCAGCTTTCAGCCCCTAGTGCCTCAACCGATTACTTAACAAGGGTTGCGCTGTATTATCTGGTACCCCGAGACATGACATTCAAATTTCGATTAATTGAATCCTTGCGAAAAAAATCACCTGTGGATGAATCTTCTGGCACGGTAGAAACGGACGCTGCAGACGACGATATTTATTTTCTTGATCCTCCGGCATACTCACCTCGGCAATCCGGCACGCCAGAATCGTATCACTCTGCGTCAAATGACGATATGACACTCGCCGATATAGAGCAGCAAATCAGGCATGAACATCGCGAGCGACTGAGAACAGAAGATCAGGCTATTAAAGAAGCGCAAAAAAGACTGGAAGTAGAGACAAAGGCGAGAGTTGCCGCTGAAGCCAGGGCGAGGGCCGAGGCCAAAGCCAGGATTGCCGCCGAAGAACGGTTAAAGGCTGAAATGCTGGCCACCGAAGAAGCCAGGAAGCGCGCGCAGGCGGAAACATCGGCACTGAACGAAGCCAGAGCAAACAGGCAAAAGGAAATCCAGGCGCAGCAGCTTGCAGAAGAAAAGATCAAAGCCGAGAAAGAACTGGCCGTAATCCTGCATACCAGGCTCAAAACGGAGTCTGCCATAGTAGAAGAAGCCCGGGAACGTGTCAGTCAGGAAGCAGCCGCGCTCGACAAATCGGACGCGAAATTAAACGCAGAAAAAAAAGCGGCGGAAACCGCCAAGGACAGCGCAGAAAAAGCTGAAACAGCCCGCCAGACTGCGCAGGACGTGATTGAGGCCGAGAGCCGGGCCAGGGAAATCGCAGCGGCGAAAATCTGCGAAAATGAAAAGCAGCTGGCTTTGGCTCAGGCAAACGCCGAAGCCGAGCAACAGGAACTTGAGGAAATCCAGCAGCGAACACGCCTGGAAGCAGAAATCCAGCAGCAAATCTCAAAACGTCTGGAGGCAGAAACAAGCGCCCGCCAGGCAGCGCAGGCAAGGTTGCAGGCCGAATCTGAAGCAACACAGACCGCGGAAGAAAAAGCAAAAGAGGAAACGCTGGCCGCCGAGGCTGCACAGCAACGTGCGCAAAAGGATGCACAAGCAGCACAGGCAGCGCGTGAGAGAAAAGAAGCAGAAGCAGCTGCTGCGAAAATTTCGGAATCTATACTGCAAAAAGAATCAGCTGCTGCGGAAGCCATGCAGGCACGTATTGCTATAGAAACCCAGACGCTGGAAGAAAAAAACAAGCGCTTGCAAGCTGAGCTTGAGGCAAAAGCCGCGGCCGAAATCAAACTGAATGCCGAGCGCGATGCACGCACAGCCGAAGAACAGAAAAAAATCGAGGAAATAGAAGCGGCACAGGCGGCACAGGCTCGACAAGAAGCATGCCAGCAAGCCGCCGCGGCAGCACAGGCACGTAAACAGACAGATATCGAGACCAGAGATGCAGCCGAAAAAAAAGCCGAGGCCGATCGTCAAGCAAAAGAAATTGCAGCAGCCAGACTCCAAGCTGACCTTCTGGCTGCCGAAGACGCCAACGCCAAAGCCGAGACTGACCAGCGCTTGCTCGCAGATGCGCAATTGCGCGCCCGGGTTATGGCTGATGCCAAACGCGCCGCAGCCGAACGGCTGGAAACCGAACAGAAAATCACCGAACTCGCTGTTATTCGGGCACAGGCAAAAATAGACGCTGCAAACAAGACCAAAGCACGACTCGAGGCCGAAAACAAAGCCGCTGAAGCAGCAGCAGCAAAAGCCAGAGCCGAATCTGCCACACTGGCCATTATCAGCAAACGCGCAGAACTGGAGGAAAAAGCGTGTGAAGAGGCCTTACGGCGCGAAGCTGTCGAGCGCATGGCCAGTGAAGCGATAATCGCACGAACAGAAGAAGACAAAAAAGCAACTGCCGCAGCAACGGCAAGAATACGCACCGCATTGGCCGCAACTGCACAGCAACAGGAAAAACCACTCGTACCCTCGCTGTCACCTGATGCTGCCATTCAAACAACTCACCAGGCCCTCGACACCACCAGGTCCTGCCCTGCACCTGCTCCAACTGATAAAGATCAGGCAACACCCGCTATTGCTGCAACAACACGCACCCCCCGAAAATCCTGACACACTGGTACAATTGCCTGATGAGCTATCAGGCTCGGCACAGTTGGTGCCAAACAACAACGCGAAATCCAGAAAGTTTTTCTTCTCAGACTTCTGAAACAGGAGTTCAACCATGATTATTACATTTGCCCCCTGCCAGGCTGCTTACACCATGACGCGGCTCGGTCTGCTCGCTGTAACCGCCATGACCGCTTTCAGCCTGCAAGCAGCATTTGCCTCCGCGACGACTGTCACAACCCGTGAGGACCAGACGAACATAACGCTTTCTCTGTACCAGCACGATCTTGCACTGGTTAAAGACACCCGACAGATCAAACTGCAAAACGGCATCAATAATCTGGCCTGGGAGGAGATTTCTGCCAGCATCAAACCGCAAACGGCCTGGATAAGCCATTTAACACAACCTGGTCAGTTGCATACTGTCGCGCAATACTTTGATCTGAATCCGCTGAGCCCACAGCAATTACTGGAAAGCCATACCGGCAAACAAGTCACGGTTATCCAGACAAACCAGGCTACCGGCGAGGAAAGCAGGGAGTCGGCCACGGTACTGACCACTAATGGCGGTGTCATTCTTAAATTTTCCGATCGTATAGAGACAGGCATACCCGGACGCCTGGTGTTCTCAGAAATTCCCGGAAATCTGCGCGACAAACCGGCAATGACAGTCGTATTGAACAGCCACGCAACACCACAAAAAAAACCGCAGCCATTGCGTTTAACTTACCTGAGTCATGGACTTTCGTGGCAGGCGGACTATATTTTAGAAATTGACCAACAGGACCTGAATGCCAGTTTGACCGGCATGGCAACGCTCACCAACCAGAGTGGCATTGATTATCACCAGGCCAAAATTGATTTAATCGCGGGCGATATCAATCTGGCACGACCTGCCAGCCGTCCTGTAGCAAAACAATTCACCCGTGAACTTGAGGCCATGAGCGCAACAACAGCCGGCATCGACAGCGTCCCGCATTTTGAGCTGCACCGCTATCCCCTGCCCGTCAAAACCACATTACGTAATAATCAAAGCCAGCAAATTACTTTTTTGTCCGCACGCGGTATCCCGCTTGAAAAACAGTTTATTTTGACGGGACAGAATCATTATTATTCTGGATACTATCGTCATCCCGAACAAGAACGGGCCGTCGATGTTTTTATCAATTTTCGTAACAGTGATGGCGAACTGGGCACACCGTTGCCGGCCGGCGTCATACGCACCTACAAACAGGACCAGGAAAACAATGCACATTTTGTCGGTGAAGACACAATAAACCACACACCCGGCGAAACCATGGTGCGGTTGCAGCTAGGACAGGCATTCGATATCACAGCTGACAAAAAGCAGACGGAATTCAAAAAAATTCCAACGCCTGACCCCAATACGCGGCAATTCGAAACTGCGCACCAGATTACTCTCAGCAATGCAAAAAAAGAGGCAGTCACCGTAATTGTCCGGGAACCCGTTCCGGGTGACTGGCGGATATTGTCCGAATCGCATCCACATCAAAAAATCGCTGCCGACATGGCCGAATGGCATATTAACTTGCCTGCTGACAGTACCACAACATTGACATTTCGTGTTCTGACAACATCATGGTAATTAGTTTCAGTCCCTTTTTAAGCGTGTGCCGATCTGCTTATTCTTCCAGCGCCATTTCGAGTTCCAGCCAACTTTCTTCCAGATCGGCGATTTGCTGTTCCAGCGCATCGTGCGCCACACTAAGCTGGTCAATTTCGGTCCGCGTACGCTGCGAATAAATAGCCGGATCGGCCAATTGCCGGCGCGTTTCGGCAAGCGCCTGCTGGGCGGCATCAATCGCTGCCTCCAGTTTCGACTGCTTGGCGAGCAATGTTTTTTTGTTAGGTCTTGCAGACGATTTTTGCCTTGTTTTTTCTGCTGCAGGGCGTGATTGCACCGTCTCATCGCGTCTGGCATCAATCCATTGTTTGTAATCGTCCAGATCGCCGTCAAACAACCGTACCCGGCTGTCTGCAACCAGCCACAATTCATCTGCGATCGCACGCACCAGACTACGGTCATGGGATACCAGCACAACAGCACCTGAGTATGCTTCCAAAGCCAGCGTCAATGCATCGCGCATATCCAGATCAAGATGATTGGTCGGTTCGTCGAGCAGTAGCATGTGCGGTTTTTTCCAGGCCAGCAACGCAAGCGCCAGGCGACTTTTCTCACCGCCGGAAAATGTGCCCACCACTCGGTCTTCAGTATTTCCACCCATACCGAAGCGGCCCAGAAAAGTACGCAACTCAAGTTCAGTATGCGCGGGGGCAAGACGTGCGAGATGCTGCAGCGGTGTAGCACCTGCATCCAGCAGGTCAAGCTGATGCTGCGCGAAATAACCGATGCGTAGATTCGGCGCCCATTCCACAGTGCCTGAGCCAGGTGATATATCTTTTGTCAGCAGTTTGATCAGTGTTGATTTTCCGGTGCCGTTTGGTCCCAGCAATGCAATACGCGCACCCGCTTGAAGTATCAGCTGCACGTTCTCGAACAGTGGCTTGTTTTCGGTATAGCCAAAGCTCACCTGATTGACGCGTAACAATACATCGGGGCTGCGTTCAGGCGCGTCGATCTGCAGTTCAAAATGACCGTTTTCCATGTGCACGGGAGCGATACGGGTTAACCGTTCCAGCGCCTTGATGCGGCTTTGTGCCTGCTTTGCCTTGGTCGCCTTGGCGCGAAAACGGCGCACGAAGTCCTCCATGTGTGCAATCTGCTTCTGCTGCTGCTGATACGCCTGCGCCTGTTGTTGCAGACGTTCGGCGCGGGCACGTTCGAAATCATCATAATTACCCGTATAACTGTCAATTCGCCGGTGATGAATATGTGCGATACGATTGACGCAGGTATTGAGAAACTCACGGTCGTGCGAAACTACAATCAGACTTCCGGAATAGCGCAGCAGATATTGTTCGAGCCAGAGTATTGCTTCCAGATCCAGATGGTTGGTCGGTTCATCGAGCAACAGCAGGTCGGCGCGGTGCATCAGTGCGCGCGCCAGGTTCAGACGCATGCGCCAACCGCCCGAGAACCGGTTTACCGGCTGCCTTAAAACGTCGCTTGCAAAACCAAGACCATCCAAAAGCTGCGCCGCGCGTGCCGGGGCGCCATAACCGTCAATTGCTTCAAACTGCTGCTGGGCCTCAAACCAGGCGGTATCGTGCCGCGACTGTCCCAGAATGTCTTCAAGCTGGCGCAATTCGGCATCACCATCGAGTACGAATTCCAGCGCAGGCTGTTCTGAGTCGATAATTTCCTGTTCGACAAACGCGATGGTTTTGCCTGCCTGTAAATAAATCTCACCGGTATCCGGCTTGATTGTGCCGCGAATCAGGCGAAACAGCGTAGATTTGCCGCTGCCATTGCAGCCCACTAGTCCAACGCGCTGTCCCGCGAAGATTTGCAGATGACAATCCTGCAGCAATGGCATGCCACCCTGCAAAAATGTCAGCGATTGTATCGTGAGCATGGGATCAAACGGTCATAAATTACATAGTTTAACCGTTTACGCTTATCAATAAAAACTGAATGCCGGACAATTTTCAGTGAAAGCGCACACAGATGAAAAAAATATTTTTTTCTGTCACACAAATGTCACATAAACGTAAACTTAAAACGATAAACAACAGTCATTTATCATGTTTATTTCAACAATAGGTTGAAAATTTTTACACTTGCTGACAACCAAACAGACGGTTTTTTTTATAAAAAAATGCTTGACAATTTAAAATCATCCACATTTTTTTTGGCGGTTTTTGAATTTAACGCAAACCCGCATGAACACTAGACAAAAAATTATGTCATTGATTTAAAACATAAAATAATCGTATAATAATTAATCGAATTAAAAAAAAACGTTATGTAAAGGGACGTTAAATGCAAAATGTACACGCTGTCCACAGAGTTATCCACAGCTTTTGTGGACAAACGAAAACGACTACCAGAATCCCAAATTGGTTATCAATTTTTTAATAGCGCACTACAATCATCGTCAAAACGGTTTTATCGCAGCAAAACGCTATTCAACAGCACGATAAACGGTATGCCGGTTACAGTTCTGGTACACGATAAGCGAATCGGGTTCTGTGTGCGCCTCCAAGTTCCCATGAATCACATACCAACACAGCCAAGTACATGGCAAACACATGAATTATGCTATAGTTTCAACAGGCAAGGCGTTACTCTCATCTAACGGAGACTCACCATGACTGAAGATATGAATCTGCGCGAGGCGATCGTCGATCAGGCGGTTACTATTGCGGAACGTTCGTGTTGGGAGGCTGTACGGCTGTTTGACGTGGCGGCCGAACTGAAGATTACGCTCGACGATATCCGTCCGTATTTCCGCGAAAAGGAAGATATCATCGATGCCTGGTTCGACCGCGCCGATGGTGTCATGCTCAAAGTTGCCGAACAGGATGATTTCCTGGCGCTATCATCGCGCGAGCGCCTGCATCGTCTGATCATGGCATGGCTCGACGCACTGCATGCACATCGTACGGTAACGCGTCAGATGATCGGATCCAAGCTCGAACCCGGACATATCCACATTCAGATTCCGGCAATCATGCGCATCAGCCGCACGGTGCAGTGGATGCGCGAAGCGGCACAGCGTGACGCTACTTTTTTACGCCGGGCACTTGAGGAAACCGCGCTCACCACACTGTATCTTGCAACTTTTACCCACTGGATGTTCGACGAATCTGACAACACACAGCGCACACGCACCTTTCTGGCGCAGCAACTGCAAATGGCGGAAATTCTTGACCAGGTGATACATGGCCGCCCACGGGCTGACAACAGCCACGGGAAAAACCCCGCATCAGCTCAAAAAATCAGACAGATTACATACACCGCCACAACCGGCGCCGACACCAGCCAGTCAGCGGCCGCACCACCCAGCGAGAATGCGGCGGCCGGAACGAACGCGCAACCCGAATAATTCATGGATCCACTCACACATGCGCTGAGCGGCGCATTGCTGGCCCGCGCCGCCGCGACTGACCAACAGCAGCGACAAGCGACCGGATCAACCGGGATCAGGCCGCTGCCGGTTCGTCTGCAGGTCGCAGCCGGTTTTACTGCAGCGCTATTTTCCGATGTCGATTTTGCGCTGCGTATGTTCGATACCCTGACCTACCTGAATTGGCACCAGGGTCCGACGCATTCGCTGGTACTGCTGCCAGTCTGGGCATGGTTGCTCGCGCGGCTGCTGGCCTGGCTGAGCAGTTTGACCGATTCAGATCGATTTGGCTGGCGGCAGTTTTATCTGCCCGCATGCCTGGGACTGGCCATTCACATTGCCGGCGATCTGATCACATCGTATGGCCTGATGCTGTTCGCCCCGCTTTCAACCGAACGCTACGCGCTGCCACTGGCGTTTGTGATCGACCCATGGTTCACCCTGATCATACTTACCGGTCTGGTGATTTCGTGGCGTTATCCATGCCAAAAAACAGGTGCAACGGCGGCCCTGTTCGTTCTGGCCGGATACCTGACGTTTATATTCATGCTGCGTACGCAGGCGCTCGCGATCGCAGAAAATCACGCCGATTCCCTGCCGCACACACGTATCAGCGCACTGCCGCAGCCGTTGTCGCCTTATCACTGGACCGTCATCATTGAAGAAAGCGAACGGTATCATGTCGCGCTGATTGATCTCGATCCGGGCAGCACTTCCTCGAACGAACCTGAGAACGGTTGGCTGCTGAAGAAAATTGCAGCCGCATACCGGCCGGTATCGAACATTCACTGGCGAAAACTTGAACGATTTGGCAACGAAACCGAACGAACCGAAGCGATCCGGACCGCCTGGCAGCATGCTGCATTTGAACCGTTTCGCCGGTTTGCCCGTTATCCGCTGCTCCAACGCATCGATAATTCTGACGAAATGCTGTGCTACTGGTTTTATGACATACGTTTCAAATTCCCGGAGCTACCGCCCTCGTTTCAGTTCGGATTATGCCGTGCAGACGATACTTCGAACTGGCAGATGGTTCGGCATCGGGGGCTGTTTTACATTGACTGAAATCGATTCGTGGCAGCTGCCGGCTATTCCTCAAACTCGGGCACAGTCGATCCGGCTGCAAGCAGTCGACCGTACTGAATGAAAATTTCCTCCAAAAACAGACGTTCATTAACAGGATGACGCGATAGCGACTGACGTGCATTCAAAAACTGCAGAAACGACAGGCAGGCCCTCAGATTAATCCGCTGGCACAGTGACTGAATCCGTGCCTCCAGAAAAGGATGATAGCGCACACGTTCGGCAGCATGGAATGCTGCCAGATCGTAGCACCACTTTTGCAGCCAATCGATGGTCACGGTCAGTTCCTGTTTCTGCATCGCCTCGGCCAATGTCAACGGATCGAAACGTCCATGCGTGCTGACGGCGTCAATAAACTGCCGATGCTGCTCCATCGTCTCCAACAACGGCAATGCTGCAAACGGTGAAAAACCGGACAACGCCAGCAACCTGTGTGCATCCTGCTGTTTATTCAACTGCTGCGGTTCCGTGCTTTTTTTGGCATCAGCCTGCTGCGGCCAGTGTTGCAATAACCATTGAACCGCTGCATCAATATCCGGCGCAGGCATCGCAATTTGCAGACAGCGGCTGCGAACGGTTGGCAACAAACGCTGCGACTGATGCGTAACCAGAATAAAAAGCGTGTTCTCGGGCGGCTCTTCCAGTTTTTTTAATAACGCATTTGCCGCCGGCGTATTCATCGTCTCCGCCGGATAGATCAACACAATCTTGTAACCGGCCTGATGGCCAGTGAGATAGACAAAATCGTCAAGACCGCGGATCTGATCGATACTGATCTGCTGACCGGTTCGCGGCTTCGTTTTTCGTTCGCCCGCGGTCTGCAGGCGCGTTTTAGCCGAATGGTCCTCAGTACCGGCCTTGTTGTCCAGCGCCATCGCCAGCGACATGGCATCTGGTGTGATCAGCTTGAAATTGGGATGTGTATGCTGATCAAACCAGTTGCAGCTGGCGCATTGCCCGCAGGCAATACACTGCGGGCCCGTACGAGTACATAACAGCGATTTGGCCAGCAGGCTCGCGAACCAGTATTTTCCGATTCCGCGCCTGCCTTTGAGCAGCCATGCGTGACTGCGTAGCGCTCCATGGTGCGTCAGTGTTTTCCAGATACCCTGTTGCCAGGCCGGCAGTAAATTCATAACAGATGGTCTGCAAAGAACGCTTCAATGATACCGGCCACCTCAGCCCTGACGTCGTTGACGGGCTGACGCGCGTCCAGAACGCGGATACGCTCCGGGAATTGACGTGCGCGCGCGTGATACGCATCGCGCACGCGCTGAAAGAAATCCTGCTGTTCCCGCTCAAACCGGTCTGGCGCTTTCACTGTGCTGACGCGCTGTTGCCCGATTTCGACCGGTACGTCGAAAAAAAACGTCAAATCGGGTTGCAGCTCACCCTGAACCCATTGTTCAAGCAACGCCAGCTTGTTCCAGTCAAGTCTCCTGCCACCACCCTGATAAGCAAAACTGGCATCGGTAAAACGATCGGATATCACCCAGCTGCCGTTTCGCAGCGCCGGTTCAATGACCTTGTCGACATGCTCGCGCCGGGCCGCAAACATGAGCAAGGCTTCGGTCTCCGGATGCATAATACTGGATTGATCGAGCAGCAGCGCGCGCAGCCGTTCGCCCAGCGCCGTGCCGCCCGGTTCACGGGTTACGACCACGGTTTGTCTTTTCTGCTGCAGCAATGCAGTCAGGTATTCAAGCTGGGTCGATTTACCCGCACCATCGATGCCCTCAAGGGTGATAAATTTGCCTGGTTTCATAACCGGTATTGTAGAGCATCGGCTGCGCAATCAGGTATCATTCGCTCATGCATGTTCAATCCAGGCGTGAACCATTTGAGCAAATTCATGAAAATAGACACTGACGGATGCCTTCAACAAGCTGATCGCTGCCGTTTCATTGCCTCACCCAATTACGACGAGCGCCCCGACAACGCTGAAATCACCCTGCTGGTCATCCACAGCATCAGCCTGCCGCCGGGAAAATTCGGCGGCGAAGGGGTCATTGAACTCTTTACCAACCGGCTCGATCCGGAAATACATCCGTACTATGTAGCCATCGCGGACCTGAAGGTTTCCTGCCACTTTTTCATCCACCGCAATGGTGAAATGATCCAGTTCGTCCGCTGCCGTCACCGCGCCTGGCATGCAGGACTTTCAAACTGGCGGGGAAGATCATGCTGCAACGATTTTTCCATCGGTATCGAGCTTGAAGGCAGCGACGCCACGCCGTTCACCGAAGCGCAGTACAGCACGCTGACCGCTTTGACCCGGTGTCTGCAACAGCACTATCCGATCGCAGACATAGCCGGCCACGCAGATATCGCACCCGGGCGGAAAACGGACCCCGGACCCTGTTTTGACTGGGCCCGTTACCAGGCATCATTGGAAAAACCATAATGGAACCAGACTTAATACAGCGTTGGAACCAGGTTTTTATAGGCCGCGAAGAAGAACTGCAATGGCTGCAGGACAAATGGAATCTTGCCAAAAAAGGCAGACCACAATTATGTGTTTTACGCGGCGAAAGCGGGTTTGGAAAAACCAAAATAATTCAGAAATTTTATAGCTGGTTGAGCAGCAGCAAAGGAGAAGACCCCAAGCACTACTGGCCTGACACCCTGCTGCGGGAACAAAACAATCTACGCATCAATCCGTGCCCGGAAGAATTTGGCCAAACCACGAAGATCCCTTGGCTCTGGTGGGGCATACGCTGGACCAACCCGGAATTGACCAATCGCGACGAAGCGAATTCCTGCGCGCTACTAGCCAATCTGGATCATCTGAAACCGCACGAGATAGCCCTGATCGAACATGAAAAACGGCAACGCCGTTTTACTCAGATCATCGGAGAATCATCACCTGAAATTACAGAACAGGTTTTAAACACCGCCACTGGCGGCCTGGTCGCCGCATTCAAATCGCTTTTCAAGCTCGGAAAAATCGCTCATGAAGAATATCAGGATAATACGCGACAAAATCTGACCATTGCAGAAAAACAGCAACAAATTATTGACGAACGCCTCGACACTATAATGGATTTTTTAAGCCATGTTTTATCTGTCAACGACCAGTCTGCAGAACTGCCACTTGTGTTGATACTCGATGACACGCAATGGATCGATTCACAGTCGGCACGCTTTATTGAACGATTGTTAAATAATGCAGTTCGGTATCACTGGCCGTTGCTCGTCATAGCAACCCACTGGGAACAGGAATGGAACCTGGCACAGGATCGACAGGATGTGCGACACACGTTGCCATGGTTCTATAATCGCGTCCGGGCAAACAATCCAAACACCACCAGCATACGCAATATTGATCGTCTGTCCGGACTTCGAGAAATAATTACACGCGCCCTGCCCGGTCTGACTGGCTACCAAATTGAATTTTTGCTGCACCGAGCCGACGGCAATCCGGGCTTGCTCCATGAGATCATCCTGGAACTGCTTGACGACCCATGGTATTTCCTCAACCAGGATATCACGCAGGCGCTCAATCCCACCACAGTAGAAGCAATGACGCAAAAAAGCTTTCAGTTACATGATATACAGAAGCGCCGTTTTCGTCGTCTGGATAATCAATTGCAAACTTTGCTATCTTATGCGAGTCACCAGGGCATGCGCTTTTTGAAAGACTTGTTACTTGAAATAGCCGTTCAACTTGACCAATCGTTCGACAATTCAGATTCAGATCATTTGTTATCCACTGCTATCAATCCATATGCCATACTGGCAGATTTGAGCACTGTCACTTATGAATTCCGCCATCGTGTTTTTTACGATCTGGCACAAGAACGTTTTGAACGACTGCCTCACATCAAACAATCATTGTCTGAACAACTCATTCAGACCGGAAAGCACTGGATACATCACGGCAGGACTCAATTGCTTCCTGCTGATGAGCTGTTAAGCTTTTACCAGCTGATGCTGCAACAAAAAGAATCGCTACAAAATCAACCGGATTTTCATCTGCAGTTGCTGGCCTATCTGCTTCAATCCTGCTTTCAAAGCGGTTATTATCACTATACCACTGATTATTTGTATCAATTCAAACAGCAATTGCCGCCGGACCGAATAATCGATTTTTCGGTTATCGACATCTGGACACAGTTCGACATCATCAATTTATTCAAGGAACACGGAGACTTAGAAACTGCTGAGAATTTGGCGCACGCTGTGCTGCAACAGAATTCGATTAATTCTGAACAAGATGAACCCGGCGAACAACAGCTGCGTAACGAATCTGTTTCACAAATCAAGAATGCTGATTTAATGTTATTACGCGATCAAATTGATGCAGCTGCCATTCTATTTGAGGCTTCACTTAAAACCTGTAAACTCATTCTCAACACCTACGGGCAAAGCGAACAGCGATTGCGCGATGTATCTATCTCTCAGGACAGAGTCGCCGATGTGCTGCTCAAGCGCGATGACGTCGATCAGGCTTTGACGCTCTATCAGGATTCGCTCAAAACAAGTGAACTCATTCTCAACACCTACGGGCAAAGCGAACAGCGGTTGCGCGATGTATTTATCTCTCAGAATAAAATCGCCGATGTGCTGCTCAAGCGCGATGACGTCGATCAGGCTTTGACGCTCTATCAGGATTCGCTCAAAACAAGTGAACTCATTCTCAACACCTACGGGCAAAGCGAACAGCGGTTGCGCGATGTATTTATCTCTCAGAATAAAATCGCCGATGTGCTGCTCAAGCGCGATGACGTCGATCAGGCTTTGACGCTCTATCAGGATTCGCTCAAAACAAGTGAACTCATTCTCAACACCTACGGGCAAAGCGAACAGCGGTTGCGCGATGTAGCGCTATCCTGTTTGAGAGTTGCCTGTTGTTTTTCCGAACGTAAACAATGGCACTGGCTGCAACAGGCATTAAGTCATAATGAAATACGGCTGCAAACCTACCCGCAATACGCGCACGCGATCATGAATGAACATGAATTGCTGCTGGAATTTGCCTTTGCAAGCATTAAATCCGTCAACGACGCTTCTTTAAACGCGCAATTATCGGCATTTCAAGAACGATATGCGGTTTTTAAGGAAAACAGATAACCTGCAAACTTCCTCGATCAGTCTGGATAAATTCTGTCTGCAGTGCAGCTCAAAAGCATATAACAATGTTTCACCGCGTGCCGCATGATAATCCGGCAACCAGTTTCTTATTGCCGTAAAGCTTATAACCGGGCAGAATAAACAGGATCAGTGACATGCACTGTTATCGGCAGTGTATTGTTTCAGTCCTGCCATTAATGGCTTAGCGTGTTTACAATAACAAAGGAGTTTTTTCATGGCGAATTCGAGTAATGCGCTCTGGATCGGCGGTATTGTGATCGTCGCCGCTTTAACCGTGGTTGAGCTGATGTCGACCCGGGAAAATGGCGATGCCACTGAAACTGCCGGCAGCGCAGCGCCTGCCGGTACGCCGGCGCCCAATTCAGTGCAGCAGGACGCCGGTCAAATTACAGCGGGCACCATCGGCACACCTGACCCAATTGGCGTACCTGACACAAAAGATACAACGATCGTTCCAGGCACCGATGCACCCGGCGCAGAATTTGGCGCCGACTCCGAATTCGCATCCAATCTGATTATAGACCTGGACAATCCACAGACGAATGTCGAGGCCATCACAAAAGATCTGCTGCACACACCCGAGGCAGACACAACTGAATCGGACACCAGCATGGCGGGCAACGATACGCCTGTCGACACGTCAACTGACGCAGCAGTCGATTTTGATACGGCTGGCGATGGGACCAGGGCAGCGAATTCAGATTCAGTCGCACCTGCACCGGCAGCATCCGCTTTATCCGGTTCGAACGATAACGAAACCCAACCAGAGCAGACAGCATCTCCTGTTCCTTCCGCCGGTACTGCTGATGCACTGGCACCGGCTCAATCCGCCGAACCTGCGCAAGCCGGAACCGGCTCCACACACACGACGATCGCGCAGCATTTGGCCGCTGCCGAAGCTGCGCTTAAGGACTTGCGCATGACCACCCCACCAGGCGACAACGCTTACGAGCATTACCAGGCGGTACTGGCTGTCGAGCCCGATAACGCCGAAGCGCGCGCCGGCATCCAGAAAATGGTCGACATGTATATTTACTTTGCGGAAAAAGCGATTACCGACGGCGAGGAAAATACCGCCCGGGTCTATCTGCAACGCGCCGAAAAACTCTCGCCGGGTTCACCCCGGTTGAAAAATCTGCATAACGAACTGGATTGACAGACGAGCCATAGACAACAGCGCTGGGGACGTACGCGACAATCTGTCCCCATGACACCCTGTTCAATGGGGCGGCAGTTACTGGCCGGACAGTTTTTTCCTGAGTATGGTGTTCACCTGCGCCGGGTTCGCTTTTCCCCGGGTCGCTTTCATTACCTGACCGACCAGTGCGTTAAAGGCTTTTTCCTTGCCACTGCGAAAATCGGCTACCAGGTGGGCGTTTGCCGCAAGTACATCATCAACCTGCTGCTCGATTGCGCTGTCGTCCGAAATCTGCTTCAGCCCTTTCGCTTCGATAATGACATCAACCTGCCGATCCATTTCACCCTGCCACAAACTGTCAAAAACAGTTTTTGCAGCTTTGCCGGAAACCGTGCCGTCTTCGATACGTGACAGCAGCGCCGCCAGTGTTTCCGGCGCAACCGGGCACGACGCCACATCCATGTCCGCCTTGTTCAGACGCGCGCTGATCTCGCCCATGATCCAGTTGGCACACAACTTGGCCTGCGCAGGTAGCCGTTGTATTGTTGCTTCAAAATAATCGGACAGTTCCCGCGAACCGGTCAGTACCGAGGCATCATACGCCGACAAGCCAAATTCGGTCACATAGCGCTCACGTCTTGCCTGTGGCAATTCCGGCAACGTCTCCCGCAACTGGTCAACCCAGTCGGGCGAGATTTCCACCGGCAGCAGATCCGGATCGGGAAAGTAGCGATAATCGTTGGCGTCCTCTTTGCTGCGCATGGTGCGCGTTTCGCCTTTATTGGCGTCATAAAGCCGCGTTTCCTGCCGCACGCTGCCTCCATCCTCGAGAATATCGATCTGGCGTTCCGCCTCAAATTCGATCGCTTTCTCCAGAAAGCGAAACGAATTCAGGTTTTTGATTTCGCAGCGTGTGCCGTATGTGGCACTGCCACGCGGGCGTACAGACACATTGGCATCACAGCGGAACGAACCCTCCTGCATATTACCGTCGCAAATGCCAATCCAGCGCACCAGCGAATGCAGTGATTTCGCGTAGGCAACGGCTTCTGCGCTGCTGCGCATGTCCGGTTCGGAAACGATTTCGAGCAACGGCGTACCCGCCCGGTTTAGATCGATACCGCTCATGCCGTGAAAATCTTCGTGCAGTGATTTGCCCGCATCTTCTTCGAGATGTGCGCGCGTCAACCGGATGGTTTTTTCTGCTTCTTCCGTCTGAATGCGGATATTGCCGCCTTCTACAATTGGCAGCTCATACTGGCTGATTTGATAGCCTTTGGGCAAATCGGGATAAAAGTAATTTTTTCGTGCGAAAATCGACGGCGAATTAATTGTTGCGCCGATTGCCAGACCGAATTTGACCGCGCGCTCAACAGCGCCTCGATTCAATACCGGCAATACGCCAGGCATCGCCAGATCGACTATGCTGGCCTGTGTGTTGGGCATCGCGCCATAAGCAGTCGATGCACCCGAGAAAATCTTGGATTGTGTAGACAGTTGCGCATGAATCTCAAGACCGATGACAATTTCCCACTGCATGTTTGATATTCCAGTTCGATGAGATTGATAAAGATAGAATGATGCTGAGTTATAAATCAGGCATTTTAAGATGCCAGTCCGTTGCCCGCTGATACTGGTGTGCCACGTTAAGCATTCGGCTCTCGGTGAAATAATTACCGATGATATGCAGCCCGATCGGTCTGTTCTTTTCCCCGAACCCAACCGGAATCGACATGCCTGGCAGTCCCGCAAGGCTTGCTGCACTGGTATAAATATCCGACAGGTACATCTGCACCGGATCGCTGCTTTTTTCACCTATATCAAAAGCCACCGACGGCGCTGTCGGGCCCATGATGACATCGCACTGAGCGAATGCGTGCTCGAAGTCCTGCGCTATAAGGCGGCGTACCTTCTGTGCCTGGATGTAATAGGCGTCATAGTAGCCGTGCGAGAGTACATACGTGCCGATCAGGATGCGGCGCTTAACTTCTGCACCAAAGCCCTCCGCACGGGTTTTGCGGTACATGTCTGCCAGATCCTGATAGGATTCGGCGCGATAGCCATAACGTACACCATCAAAACGCGACAGGTTGCTGGAAGCCTCGGCAGGTGCAAGCACATAATATACCGGTATCGATAATGGCGAATTCGGCAGCGAAACCTCCAGTGTCTCCGCGCCGAGCCTGCGGTACTCGTCAATAGCGCTTTCGATCGCCCGCGACACATCGCCATGCATGCCTTCGGCGAAATATTCTTTGGGCAGGCCGATACGCAAACCGGACAAGGGATTTTCCAGATCGCGCGTATAATCTTCCGCATCGCGTTGCAGGCTGGTTGAATCACGCGCGTCAAAACCGCTCATGACATTGAGCATTAACGCCAGATCCTCAGCAGACCTGGCCATCGGACCACCCTGGTCCAGACTCGACGCAAATGCGATCATACCGTAACGCGAAACCGTGCCATATGTTGGCTTGATTCCGGAAATACCGCAGAATGCCGCTGGCTGCCGAATCGAACCGCCGGTGTCTGTGCCCGTTGCCGCCGGCGCCATGCGCGCCGCAACCGCGCAGGCCGAACCGCCCGAACTGCCGCCCGGAACTGCACCAATGTCCCAGGGGTTTCTCACCGGGCCGTAATACGAGTTTTCATTACTCGAGCCCATGGCAAATTCGTCCATATTGGTCTTGCCGATATTCACTGCACCGGCCGCATTGAAGCGTTCAATAACGCCGGCATCATAAGGCGAAACAAAATTCGACAGCATTCTGGAACCGCATGTTGTTAACCAGCCTCGAGTACAGAAAATATCTTTCTGCGCCACTGGAATCCCCGTCAATGGGCCTGCATCGCCGGACGCAATTTTCTGGTCTGCAGCATGTGCCTGCTGCAGCGATTTATCAGCATCCACGGTTATAAATGCATTGTATTCCGGATTGAGCCGTTGAATTCGTTCAAGATATTCTGTGGTCAGTTCCACGCTGGATACTTGTTTATCCGCAAGCCGCCTGGAAAGTTGCTTAAGACTGTCATTTAACATGTTATTATTGATGAAAAATTCAAAAAGCTTGAGTGGGTTAAAGGCTATTGAGTGATATCGGGTTATCCTAACCGGATTGTCATTTGTCTGTGATTTGTAATTTTGTGCCGGGATGTATTAAAGCATTGTCGAGCGTTCATCCGCGTTAAATCCGATACTGCCGGATTATAATTCAACAAACCATGAAAGTCCGCCGGCATGATGTTACGCTCCTATCATCTCGGTGCTGCATCAATGCAGTCATGACCGGAAAGTTGTATAAATCTTGAAATTTATGAATGTCACATACACGCTCCGCCAGGTAACAGAAACGGTCGCTGTTCGAGGACAAAAGGCGAAAAAGGCGAATTTACTCAATCACTTTGGGTACCAGATACAGGCCTTCCTCGACCTGCGGCGCGATCGACTGATACAATGCACGCTGATCGGAATCACTTATCCGGTCTTCGCGCAGACGCTGCACGACATCCTGCGCGTGGGACATCGGTGTCACACCGGATGTATCGACCGCCTGCATCGTTTCAATCAATTTAAAAATATCAGACAACTGAATCAGTGCGGCTTCCGTTTCATCTTCGCTGATCTTAATGTAGGCAAGGTCAGCAACTTGTTTTACATCGTCAATCGATAAAGTCATATAACGTGAGAATCTTATATTTAAGGGAGTAATAGGGTATCATGACGCCGTTTGTTTGGCGTACCAATTTTTACTCATTTTCTACGATCTACTAATGATGATATGTCCTCTACCTTTCACTAAAAACGGATATTGCCACCATGTTTAATTTTCTCAGCAACAATTTATTAGGCAGCTATTTTTCAACCGATATGGCAATCGATCTGGGCACGGCCAATACACTGATTTATGTTCGCGGTCAGGGTGTTGTGCTTGACGAGCCATCCGTGGTGGCGATTCGCGAGGAAAGTGGCACAAACGGAAAGAAAATGATTCAACAGGTTGGCCTGGCGGCAAAGCAGATGCTTGGTCGCACACCCGGCAATATCACGGCCATTCGACCCATGAAAGACGGCGTTATCGCCGACTTCACAGTCACCGAACAGATGCTCAAAATGTTTATCCGTAAAGTGAATCCTCCCCGGCTTTTTTCCGCCAATCCGCGCATCGTCATTTGTGTACCCTATGGTTCAACACAGGTAGAGCGGCGCGCAATTCGAGAGGCCGCATATGGTGCAGGAGCGCGCAAGGTAGAATTAATCGAAGAACCCATGGCAGCAGCCCTGGGTGCCGATTTGCCTGTGGAATCACCGACGGGATCCATGGTAGTTGACATTGGCGGGGGCACCACCGAAGTCGGCATTATTTCGCTGGGCGGCATTGTATATTCAAATTCGGTGCGTGTAGGCGGCGACAAATTCGATGAAGCGATCATCAATTATATACGCCGCAACTACGGCATGCTGATCGGCGAGGTAACAGCCGAATTTATCAAAAAGGAAATCGGCTCGGCATTTCCGGGATCAGAAGTACGTGAAATCGAGGTCAAAGGGCGTAACCTTGCCGAAGGCATTCCACGTAGCTTCACCATTTCAAGCAATGAAATTCTGGAAGCGTTGAACGAGCCGCTCAACAGCATTGCAAGTGCTGTGAAAACGGCGCTGGAACACACGCCACCCGAGCTGGGGGCCGATATCGCCGAAAAAGGTATGGTAATGACCGGGGGGGGTGCCCTGCTTCGCGATATTGACCGACTGCTGATGGAAGAAACCGGCTTGTCTGTTATAGTTGCCGACGACCCGTTATCATGTGTAGCGCGCGGCGCCGGCATTGCACTGGAAAACATGGATCAATCCATCGGCATCTTTGCCAGCGATTGACATACGGCACCAATTGTATTGATAACCTATTCGCTGAACAGGCAGCTCAAATTTGTTGAACGTTTGTAACTGTCCAGTTAGCATTTGAATTTATTATAAATTTTGCACGACTGAATAAATGGATTCAACGCCTCAGTTTTTCAGGCATGGACCCGGCCCGCTTGCGCGTTTACTTTTATTTGTACTGTTATCCTGTCTGCTCATGGTCGAGGACCTGCGCTTCAAAGTCATACCGGAATTGCGCCAGGCGATCGCGATGATCATTTATCCTATACAGCAAGTAGCGCTTTTACCTTCCGAAGTGCATGGCACGGTGATGGATTTTATTAACAGTTTTCATATCATTGAAGAGAATACTTATCTCAGGGAACATTACCTGCGCAACAGTGAAAAACTGTTACGCTTAAAAGCACTGGAAGCTGAAAATACGCACTTGCGCAAACTGCTTGGCGCCGTTAATACCATCCATGCAAAAACAACAGCCAAGGCAGTAATGGCGGAGATTCTCTATACTCCGCGCGATCCATTCAGCCACAAAATCACGGTCAATAAAGGCCGTCAACATGGAATTCAGCCGGGTCAGATTGTTATCGATTACAAGGGCATCATCGGGCAGATCACGCGTGTATACCCTTTAGTATCCGAAGTCACGCTGATTACAGACAAAGATCATTCAGTACCGATACAGATCGTCCGTAACAATATTCGGACTGTCATTTCGGGAACCGGGAAAAACAATGAAATCGAGCTACGCTATCTGTCGGTAAATACCGATATCCGCGAAGGTGACCTGCTCGCAACTTCAGGTATCGGCGGCGTTTATCCACGCGGATTGCCTGTTGCTGTTGTTACAGGAATCAAACGGCATCCATCGGATAATTTTGCGCAGATTACCGGCACGCCGGTCGCGGGCGTCGATCGTAACCGGCAGGTACTGATTTTATCACTGTCTCCAGCCTTACCGACTTCGCCAGAAAATCTTGCTGAGGAATCCAGCGTTGAGTCTGAAAATAATTGATGAATCCAAAATTAATCCTAAAAAGTATATCAGTAAGGATATGCTTGCTCCTGCAAATTCATGGTATGTGATTGTCAGCCTTGTTGCAGCATTGATCCTGAATTTTGTGCCACTGCAGTCATTTGCGCTGGCCATGCGTCCTGATTTTACCGCGCTGGTTATTCTATACTGGGCTATCAATCAACCACAACGACTGGGCATGAGCCTTGCGTTCTGTACCGGTTTGATGATGGATGTGCATCACGCCTCGGTTTTGGGGCATCACGCACTGGTCTATTGTGTTATCGTATATATTGCTTCAGTTTTTCGCCGTCGTATCAATGTGTTCAGCCTTGTTCAGCAGATCCCCCAGATTTGTGTGATCCTTCTGGTTATGCAAAGCATACTTATCGTTATCGAATTGCTCGGCGGCGCCAATCTGCCAGGCTGGCATTATTATCTGAAATCTTTGAGCGGTGCGATTGTCTGGCCTATTGTAGCATTTCTACTGAGTTATCCGTTGAAGCACAGGTCTAACCCCGATGCATTATGAGATCCATTGTTGAACTTCGAAATCATCCGCTTGAACTGTACAAATTCCGTAAACGCCTGACCATATGCGCTGGCTTCGTTCTGCTGCTGTTTCTGACACTTTTTACCCGTTTTTTTTATTTGCAAGTCACGCAGGGTGAACACTACCATACACTGGCGGAAGCAAACCGCATCTCCATTGCACCGCTGGTACCAAACCGGGGGTTAATCCTTGATCGCAACGGTAAAATTCTGGCGCAGAACTATTCAACCTATACGCTCGAATTAACTCCCAATAAAATTCCGGATCTCGATGCTACTCTGAAAGAACTGGCCAACTATGTCGAAATCACTCCCAGCGATCTGGAACAGTTCAGAAAACTGTTGCGTGAAAATAAACGCTTTAAGAGTTTGCCTATCCGGAGCCGGCTGACCGATGAAGAAGTCGCCCGTTTCGCAGCTAACCGCTATCGGTTCCCCGGTGTGGAAATTCAAGCCCGCATTTTGCGCTACTATCCTTACGGTGAACTGGCTGCGCATGTTGTCGGCTATATCAGTCGCATCAGCGATAAAGACCTTGAACAGCTTGAAGCATCCGGTGAGCTTGATAATTACAGGGGTTCGCATTTTATTGGCCGCATTGGCATCGAGCAGAGCTATGAGCAGGAACTGCATGGCATCACCGGTTTCGATGAAGTGGAAACCGACGCGGCCGGCCGGTCGATCCGGGTATTATCGCGTACTCCGCCAATTTCAGGAAACAATCTGGTTCTCTCGCTGGATATCGATTTACAGCAGGTCGCTAATGACGCCTTTGGCGACCGGCGCGGCGCTCTGGTTGCTATCGACCCGACTAACGGCGAGGTACTGGCATTCGTCAGCAAGCCGGGATTTGACGCCAATTTGTTTGTTGGCGGCATTGATCATAAGAACTGGAAGCAGTTGAACGAATCAATTGACAGACCATTAAATAACAGAGCGTTACGTGGTGTTTATCCACCCGGTTCCACATTCAAGCCGTTTATGGCGCTTGCTGCACTTGAACTTGGATTACGTTCGCCCTGGTATACCATCAGTGATATCGGCTATTTCAGTCTGCCCGGCACGGAACGCCGTTATCGCGACTGGAAAGTCGGCGGGCACGGCAGGGTCGATCTGCATAAATCACTGGTCGTTTCCTGTGATACTTATTATTACGGTCTCGCGCATGACATGGGCATAGACCGTATACACAATTATATAAAACAGTTCGGGCTTGGTGAAAAAACCGGTATAGACATCAACGGCGAGGTCGATGGTCTGCTGCCCTCGCGAGAATGGAAAATGCGCAGACATAATCAACGGTGGTACGCTGGTGATACAATTTCAGTCGGCATTGGTCAGGGTTATGTACTTGCCACACCACTACAACTGGCTTTTTCGACCGGGATCATAGCCAACAGGGGTAAAGCCTTCCAGCCACATTTTGTCAAACAGGTCACAAACAGCCAGACAGGGGTTACGCGCGAGCTGCCTAAAAACCTGTTGTATACTGTCGATCACGAAACACAGAATATGGAACTGGTTCATCGAGCGTTAGTTGATGTCACCAAACCCGGCGGCACCGCCGCCAGCGCGGCTGCCGGTGCACGATACACATTTGCAGGCAAAACCGGTACTTCCCAGGTAATCGGTATCAAGCAGAACGAGCGTTATAAGGAAGAACTTGTCGCAGAACGCCACCGTGATCATGCCATGTTCGTCGCTTATGCTCCCGCCGACAACCCGAAAATTGCCTTGTCAGTGCTCGTCGAAAATGGCGGCAGCGGCGGTTCAACCGCAGCTCCGGTAGCGCGTCAGGTCTTGGATTATTTTCTGCTTGGTATACTACCGGAATCAAAAACAGCAGACCCTGTTGCAGCTTCGGAGCATACGCACCCGCACTAATCTTATCTTATGTCCAGTTTATCCGATTCAAAACTAAAAATGCCGCTGGTTGGCATCAGAAAGCTCTGGCATTATCTGACGCGCTATATTGACAGTTTTCTGTTGACAGGAATATTACTCCTGATGGTCGTTGGTCTGATTACGCTTTACAGCGCTACTGGCGGCGACATCAACAGAGTCATCAAGCAGGCAGTTCACATGTTTATCGCACTGAGCATCATGTGGCTGGTCGCCAATATCCCACTGCAGCAAATCATGCGGCTCGCACTTCCCTTGTACGTGCTCGGATTCGTTCTGCTGATCGGGGTCGCACTCTTTGGCGAAATCAATAATGGCGCGCGCCGATGGCTAAATATTGGTATAACACGGATCCAACCCTCTGAAATCATGAAAATTGCTGTACCGTTAATGATGGCATGGTATTTTGATAAACACGAAATAACATTACGCCTGAGAGAGTATCTGGGCGCCGCGATCATTCTGCTACTGCCGGTCCTGCTGATATTGCGCCAGCCTGACCTGGGGACAGCGCTATTGATCGCAGCCAGCGGCTTTTATGTACTTTTTCTGGCCGGGTTGTCATGGCGCATTATAGGTGGCCTGATTGTTGCTGCAGCAGGCAGCGTACCCGTACTCTGGTCATTCATGCACGATTATCAGCGCCAGCGTGTATTAACATTGATTGACCCCTCTCAGGACGCCCTGGGTGCCGGTTATCATACCATACAGTCGTCAATTGCCATTGGCTCCGGAGGTATCGTCGGCAAAGGCTGGCAAAACGGCACCCAGACTCAACTGGACTTTTTGCCGGAGCAAAGCACTGATTTTATTTTTGCTGTATTTTCAGAAGAATTTGGCCTAATTGGCAATTCTCTATTATTATTACTGTATTTAATAGTCATAGGGCGTTGCATGGTAATCACTGCAAATGCATCGACACAGTTTACACGGCTGATTGCCGGTTCAATCACACTGACATTCTGCACGTATATATTTGTCAATATGGGCATGGTCAGTGGTATCTTACCTGTTGTCGGTGTTCCACTGCCCCTTATCAGTTATGGCGGCACATCCCTGGTAACCATGTTACTCGGTTTCGGTATTTTAATGAGTATTCAAACACATCCTAAACTCGTAAAAACATGATGAGCAAAATACACTTTCAGAAAATTTTTACACAATTAATACGCTTACGATTTCCCTCCTTTTCAACGCTGTTTGTAAAAATAATCGTACCTGCAGTTTTATTATCTATCTCTGGCTGCGCAAGTACGTCCCAATATAATGCAAATAACGACGGCGACATATCGGACACAAGCCCAGTCCAGCAACACACCGCCAAGCAGAGCGAAGGCGGCGGCTATTACCTTGATGACGGGCCGGGAGACAATCCACCCGACGATCTGCATCTGATACCGAATGCCATACCCAAACTGGAACCACTGCGTGAAGCGAATATGCGACCCTACGAAGTCATGGGACAGACATTCGAGCCGATGACGACGCTCGAGGAATATAACGCTCAAGGCACGGCTTCATGGTATGGACGGCGATATCACGGCAATCAGACTGCATCGGGTGAAGTTTACGATATGTATGCAATGACTGCAGCGCACCCGACATTACCACTGCCAAGTTATGCGCGTGTTACCAACGTTGAGAACGGAAAAACAGTGATTGTAAGGGTCAACGATCGCGGCCCGTTTTTATCCGAACGTTTGATAGATCTCTCATATACAGCAGCCTACAAACTCGATATTATTGAAAACGGGAGTGGCGAAGTGATTGTTGAATCCATACTGCCCAAAGAAATCAAACAGCTTGCTTCAACGGATACCCAGTCAAACCGTTCCAGTGAAAAATCAGGAAGCGAGACCGGCGCTTATCTTCAGCTCGGCGCATTCGGCAATGCAGACAATGCGCAAACCTACCTGTCCCATATCCAGACCCGTATTCCCTGGCTGCGCAAGGTAACCGGCATTACCAAGCAAAACGGTTTGTTCAAAGTTCATGCGGGGCCCTATGCCAGTCATGTACTGGCACGACAAGCCGCGAATACAATCACTCAGCGGCTGGCCATCAGGCCACTGATTGTTGTTGACTGACTTTATCAACAACGTATTTAACTGCAACCAAATGGTTTATCTACCGCAAAAAAATCCCTACCTTTCAGTAGGGATCAAAGGGCCTCGTCATAAAACCATTAACTAAACTCAAATGACGTCAACTAATCGGTATCATCAACACGCCGTCAATATTACTCTACCTGTCCATTGATTCAAAAGATTAGGCATCACGTGGAATACACTATAATACGATTTGAATCCGTACAAAGGCAGAAACAGGTGCAGAAATTACCCGTTGTTCTGTTGAAGTGCCGTGATTTTTGTCACATGCTTTCGTTAAAATAGGCCAGAGCCATTATTATTACGATCATGGCAATCTGATAATTCCAACAACAAGCTGATTGACAGCAGTGGTTGTACCTAACAGGAACCATTCTCTGTCATCACATAACCAGTAAGCTTTTTATCCATGAGCACTAACCAATCACCCGAACTCGCAATTCCACAAAATAATGCCCCGGTGACCGAGCCGATAGAAACGGTTCTGATTGACCAACGCAGCATCACGATGCTGGGTACCGCACATGTATCAAAAGCCAGTGCCGATAAGGTTCAGGAACTGATCGCAACGGGAAACTATGATGCAGTTGCTGTCGAATTATGTCCGAGTCGTCATAAAGCCATCGTTAATCCGGACGCCATGGCAAAAATGGACCTTTTTCAGGTAATCAAGAACGGCCAGGCCAGCATGGTGGCTGCCAGTCTGGCGTTAGGCGCTTTTCAGCAACGCATGGCAGAACAATTCGGAATCGAACCCGGTGCAGAAATGCGCGTTGCGATCAAGGATGCACAAGCCGCCCATCTTCCTGTGATATTGATCGATCGCGAAATTGGCGTCACTTTAAAGCGCATCTATAATAATGTGCCTTGGTGGAAACGCATGGGTTTGCTAGGAGGCTTGATCCACAGTGTCATCAGTAAAGAAAAAGTCAGTGCTGAAGAAATTGAAAAACTAAAGGAAGGAGACGTGCTGGAAAGCACTTTCTCTCAGTTTGCAGAAGATGAAAAAGATTTGTTCAGGCCGCTGATCAGCGAACGTGACGAATATATGGCCGCGCGTCTTATTAAAGAAAGTCGGGAAAATAACTATCAACATATTCTTGCAATTGTCGGCGCAGGTCATATGAGTGGCATACAACGAATCATTTCGCACCAGCAGATCAGCAATCCAGAAGAAACTATTGGCAGACTGGATACGCAACCGGTGTCCTCAGGCTGGCTGAAATACCTGCCCTGGGTGATTGTCCTGCTCATTCTAACCGGTTTTGCTATTGGGTTTATGCGCAGTCCGGATATAGGTACTGCCATGATACTGGACTGGATACTTATCAATGGCGGCTTATCCGCTCTAGGGGCAGCGATAGCATTTGCGCACCCGTTAACTATTATTACCGCGTTTTTGGCCGCGCCGCTGACATCTCTCAATCCTACAATCGGTGCAGGTATGGTAGTAGCTGCCGCTGAAACCTATCTGCGCAGGCCCAAAGTGGAAGATTTCAATCGCCTGCGCAGCGACACCACCAGTCTGAAGGGCTGGTGGAACAATCAGGTTACTCGCATATTGTTAATATTCATTTTATCGACAATGGGCTCCGCCATTGGCACGTATGTTGCAGGCTTTCGCATATTTGAGCGGTTAACCGGCTAGGTTCTATGAAAACCATGTTCGGTTTTTTTGAACGGCTGATCAGCCCTTTTCCACCAGAATTCCCAACCGAACCACCAAAGGGTGTATATCAATTCTGCCGTCATTATGTCCGGGGCATCGAACCATACCTGGTATTGCTGGCCATTCTGACCACTTGCCTCGCGATTAGCGAAGCCATGCTGTACGGCATTCTGGGGCAAATGGTTGACTGGCTGGCGCAACAGAACACACAACATTTTTTTGATACTGAATGGCCGACATTACTGGCCATAACCATTTTTATTCTGGTCTTTATACCGATTATTGTTTTGTTGCATTCCATGATTATTCAACAGACGCTCATGGGAAATTTTCCGATGCGCGTTCGCTGGCTTGCACACCGTTATCTGTTAAACCAGAGTTACGCTTTTTTTCAGCATGAATTCAGCGGACGCATTGCGACCAAAGTCATGCAAACGGCACTTGCGGTTCGAGAAACAGTGCTGAAACTGCTTGATGTGCTGCTTTTTGTAGCCGTTTATATCATCACAACATTGATACTGATAGCAGACGCCGATCTGCGCTTATGTATACCGCTAGCGGTATGGTTGATTGCTTACATCAGCATTTTGTGTCATTTTGTACCACAGCTAAAACGTATCTCCACCTTGCAGGCTGATGCGCGTTCCTTAATGACAGGACGCATCGTAGACAGTTACACAAATATTCTTACGCTAAAGCTGTTTTCCCACAGTGAACGTGAATCAGCATATGCCAGAGCAGGCATGCAGGAATTCATGGACACGGTTCATCCACAAATGCGACTGGCTACCTGGCTGAACATAAGCGTCTGGACGATCAATATGCTGCTTGTATTTGCGACATGCGCTCTGGGTCTGTATCTCTGGATAAATCACGCCATCGGACCGGGCGCAATTGCTATCGTAATGAGCCTGGCAATCCGTTTGACGGGAATGTCGCACTGGATCATGTGGGAAGTCAACAACTTGTTCGAGAACATCGGTACCGTGCAGGACGGTATCAACACCCTTTCCAATCCGCAAATCGTCAGGGATAAACCCGATGCTGACACATTACACGTTACACGGGGAACAATTCAGTTTAGCAATGTCGGCTTCTCCTACTACCCGAATCCAGAGTCTGTCCTGACAGAAACCGGCATGCCATCCCAATCCATTAGTACACCCAGAATCTTTCATAACCTGAATATAAAAATCAATCACGGTGAGAAGGTCGGTGTCGTGGGCCGGTCCGGTTCAGGCAAATCCACGTTCGTCAGCCTGCTACTACGTTTTTACGATCTTCAACAAGGCACCATAACCATTGACGGGCAGGATATTCATTCTGTCACTCAGGAAAGCCTGCGACACAACATCGCCATGGTGACACAGGACACCTCCTTGTTACATCGATCCGTTCGTGACAATATACTTTTCGGAAAACCGGACGCATCTGAAACACAGATGATTGCTGCAGCCAGGAAAGCACAGGCGCATGAATTTATTATGAGTTTGCAGGATATCAAGGGACGACGCGGATATGATGCGCATGTGGGCGAACGTGGCGTAACATTATCTGGCGGACAACGGCAACGTATCGCGATAGCACGCGTATTGCTGAAAGACGCACCGATTCTTGTCTTGGACGAAGCCACCTCGGCGCTGGATTCAGAAGTGGAAGCAAGTATTCAACAAAGTTTGTACCAGCTGATGCAGGGAAAAACCGTTATTGCCATTGCACACCGTCTGTCTACCATCGCAGCAATGGACCGGCTGATTGTTCTTGACAAGGGACGCATCGTCGAACAGGGTACGCATGCGATGCTGATTGCCAACAATCAGTTGTATGCGCAGCTATGGAATCATCAGTCGGGCGGTTTTCTTGGATTTGAATAAAATGCCAGTAATCTGCTGCTTCAGCCAGGACTGCTGAAGTACTCCGGCAATTAACTTATAAGCAAACCAACCAACAAAAAATTTAATCGGTTTTTTGATACATGTCGACAACGCCACTGAAACCAGCCGAGCTTCGTAAAATTATTGATCCAGTTACGCTTGGATTTAAAGATACTTCCACGTTATTGCAGTATCCAATGTCATGGATAGGGCAGGAACGTGCAAAGACCGCTGCAGATTTTGGGCTGGCCATGCATCTCCCTGATTATCACCTGTTTGTACTTGGCGAAGTTGGCAGCGGCAGATCATCCCTATTGCATCAAGCGATGATTGAAGCGGCAGAGAAAAGTCCCACTCCTCCAGATTTATGTTACCTCTATAACTTTACAACACCTGAGAAACCCATCGCTTTGCGTACACCTGCAGGGCAAGGACGTCTGTTGCACACCTCACTGGAAAAATTGGCTGATACGCTTTTTGATGAAATAACCCATTGTCTGAATGGACAGGATTTTAAAATCAAGTATGAGCAACTGTTAAAAAAATTCAAGAAAAAGGAAACTGAACTCTATGCGCAACTGGATGCTTATGCAGAAGCCAGGCACTTCTCCATACGTCGCGAAACCGAGCAGATCGTATTTACGTTGCGCGACAATCAGGGAAAAATTTTAACCGAAGATGCGCTTTTTAAACTTCCCAAAACACGGCGAGCCAAAATAGACCAGGCTGAACAGGAACTGCACGCGGAGATTATCCGGTATTTTGAAGCGATCAAACGCGTTGAAAATGATAAAAAGAATGCGCTTGACGGCCTTAAACGCGACAGCATTCAACCCCTTCTCAATCAACGTTTCAGCATCTTGCGAAGCAGCCTGCATGCTGAACTTAAAAAAAACGCGCGACTGCAGCTTTTTTTTGACCAGATCATCCAGGATATTCTGGAGAATTTGGATTCGTTTGAATCAACCGATTCCAATGCTGAAAGAAGACGGGCCGACACGCTCGGCGAAACATTATCCCGATACCGGATCAATCTGGTTGTCGACAATTCAGAGCTTAAGGGCGCGCCAGTCATAGTTGAAGACAATCCGCACATCCATGCACTCTTTGGCAGTATTGACTATCAAGTCGAGGAAGGCAGAATCAAGACCGATTTCATGCGTATCCGTGCAGGCAATCTGCACAAAGCGCATGGTGGATTCATTATGCTGCATTTGAACGATCTGCTTTCAGATGGGGCGGTGTGGACCAGGTTGCGACGTTTATTACGCAGCAACCGGTTACAAATAGAAGAACCCGCTTCCGCATTCGCAGCGAGCATTCCCACTACGATTGAGCCGGAAGCTGTGGATGTCAATATTAAAATTATTTTAATTGGTGCACGCGAGGATTACTATTGTCTGCAACATGAAGACCCTGAGTTCATTCGCCGCTTTCGTGTCAAAGTCGATTTTACCGACAGTTTTAATGCAAATCAGGACACATATCTTGCTTCATCCGTTTTCATTGCACATATTTGCCATACCAGAAAACTGCCTCATTTCTCAGCTGCCGCAGTGACCCGACTACTGGAAGAATCGCATCGAGAAGTTGACGATCAGGCACGTCAAAGCGCTATTTTTTCGCATATGGAAATGCTTGTTCTGGAGAGTTCGGTACAGTGTCAGTCGCGCAACGGAAAACTGGTGGAAATTGCTGATGTATCAACAGCTTTGCAAACACGCACCATACGTCATAACGCACCAGATCAATGGCTGCAGGAATCGATCACCGATGGTGACATACTGATTTCTTTGAATGGTGAAAAAACAGGTCAGTTAAACGCGATTACCCTGATCGAAATGGGCGACCATTGTTTTGGTGTGCCGGTTCGGGTTACTGCACGCACCTTTGCAGGCGATAACGGATTGCTGAACATCGCACACGAAGTTGACATGTCAGGACCGATTCATGACAAAGGTGTATTAATATTGCAAAACTACGTATCCGCCCTGTTTGCACATATTGCGCCGCTTGCACTGAGTGCTTCCATTGTTTTTGAGCAGGATTACACAGGTATTGAAGGTGATTCAGCATCGTGCGCAGAATTTTATGCGTTGCTTTCATCCTTATCCCGGCTACCGGTCAAACAAAGTATTGCGATAACCGGCGCTTTAAACCAGTATGGCGAGGTGCTTCCTGTGGGTGGTATCAATGACAAAATTGAGGGCTTTTTTAGTATCTGTGAGAAAACCGGCCTGAACGGCGAACAAGGTGTATTGATTCCGTACCGCAACAAAAGACATCTGATGCTCAACCATGATGTAATCAGAGCAGTTGAACAAGGCCTTTTTCATATTTACACCATGCAGCATGTGACTGAGGGGCTTGAATTACTAACTGGCGTTCCTTCCGGAATAACGGACAAAAGAAAAGTAAAAAAATACCCTGCCAAATCAGTACTTGGTCATGCCGAAAAAACGCTCATCGACTTCCGTTTTGCCTGCCAGGCGTTTCATAGCAAACCGGATGCATCCTGATTTGCTCACTGTTGATCGTTCAACCCTACCAGAACCTGTGCTTTCAGCGATTTTATCAATCGCATTTCATTAGTTGTGATCCCCTCATGTGCAATCACTGAACGGTCTCCATAAATCAAACCGGCCGGCTTGTCTTGCTGAACAACCAGTGGTAATAAAATAAAACTTCTGGTGTCAGGTAAAAATTTTGTATGCCAATCCGGCAACGCACTACGAATTTTAGGTTCTGTTGCATCGGTGATGGATAAATCAACGTTCCGTTTCAGTGCCATACTGAACAAATCACCACCCTTACTATCCGGAAACATAAAATTATCCCGAATATTTTCATGGTTAAACCCAAGCGAATATCGTGCACGGTACGAATTGGTATTGCAATCTTTCAAACAGATAGTGACAAATTTAAATCCCAGACTGTGATAGTATTTTTCCAACACCAGCATCATTAATGAATCAATATTGAATCTACTGGACGCGAGTATTTCTGCGACTTCCAGTACGCCCGACAACAACCTGTCTTCCGAATTTAATGGCTTACCGCTTCTATGACAGTCATCTGACTGTTGCTGCTGCCGGCTGTCCGTTCCGGCTTCAAAAAAATGACACCCTGTAACTTCATCGTCCGATTCTGTCCTTTCTTCATGGCAGCATGTCTGTGTTTCCGGATTATCAGCCAGCGTACTTGAAATCTGGCTGCAAATATCCTGGATCTGTTCTGCGGATTCATCGACTAACACCCTCAACCGGGAAGCATCCAGTTGCAGCGCTTTGCCAAAACGGTTTAACAAATCCTCGGTTGACGGAATCATATTCGGTTCGTTGTCTGACCCAGCCATCTGTGCTGCATAGTCACTGAATTCGGTTACCTGTTGCATCCATTCTTTGCGGTTTTTCGGTTTTTGGAGCACTTTACCCGGCAGCAGCTTCATCGCCTGTATAATCGAATCCGGAATATGCCATTCGCGCAGTGCAAACTCTGTCAACCAGTGAAAAGTACAGCCGAGTTTTTGCAGCGAGGCCTGTGACTCGGAATACCCTTTCTCTCTGGCAAGCGACATTGTTTCATCATACAAACGGTCATCATAAGCGGCCACGATAAGCCGCCCAATGTTTTTAAACAGCGCAGCAATCGCCACTTCGTCTGCGTTTGGATATGCGCTGCGTTTAGCCAAATTACGGCCAATCAGGCTGGCCGACAACGCTAGCTTCAGTTCCTTGCGCACGGCTCTGGCATGCCTGCGCGGCATGTGGTCGACCATAATCATTGCCAATGCGCAGGTTTTAATCGTATTCAACCCCAGCAGCTGTATCGCGGTCGTAATACTGGTAACCGCCGTCGACGTCGAACGATAGGTAATCGAATTGGACAAACGAAGGATTTTCAGCGTCAACGACGGATCGGACAAAATAAAGTTGCTTAACTGCTCCAGCGACTGTCCTTCGGAAGAGGTCAATTGAACGACTTTGGATATTGAGGTGCCAAGCGTTGGCAAATCAGGATCGTTCTTAATCAAATCAACCAGCTTATCCTTGATTTTTATCACTTCGTTTCCATTTGAGGTATTCATCAGGGCCTTCGATTTCATCTATTACTGAATTTAATGAGTTCTATTTGACGATTTATACTGAGTCAACGCACCTTGTGGTCACCGGGCGAACCAATTACCATTGAATGTGGTAACTGCAATTAACATTCTGATTATTCGATCTGTTAAGTATTATCTTTTAACTTCCTTGACACTGCGACGTAATGCTCACACTAATATGTATTTACGGCAAAATACGTAATAATTGAGTAAAAAAGTAACCCAAAGCCGGGAATCTCCTCCCGAGATTATATCCCGGGCATACTACTACTCAGAAAAATCCAATAAGATACATTTGATTACATACTTACGATTCTGAATCCTAACCGCACCGCAAAATGACATATAATATTGCGCCATAGCATTACCACATCATCGTGTCATCGCGTTAGATTATGATGCAGCGATGCACCCTGAATAATTATTTCATTGTATGCCTTACCCGTTTATACAACCATCTCCTGGACAGATCCTGCGTTATAGCAGTTACGCTGGATCCAGCGATTCAATGATTCTGGCGCAACTTGCGCAGCAGAAAAAGCCATTTGCCGTCATCACGGCAACCGCCCGCGAAGCACAGCGTCTGCTGGAAGAAATACCATTCTTTGATCCCGAGTTACGCATTCATTTACTGCCCGACTGGGAAACACTGCCCTACGATACATTTTCACCGCACCATGATCTTGTTTCAGAGCGGCTCGCAGCGCTTTATCAGATCATGAACAAATCCTGTGATGTCCTGATCGTGCCGTTAACGACGGCGCTATACCGCATTTTGCCGCGTGAATACCTGGCCGCTCACACCTTTTTCCTCAAGAAGAACGAATTGCTGGATATCACTGCCTTGCGCAATCAACTGACTGAAGCCGGCTACTCCCATGTATCACAGGTATTCTCCCCGGGAGAGTACAGCGTGCGGGGCGGACTAATCGACCTGTTCCCGATGGGCAGCGCAATACCTTATCGTATCGATCTGCTGGATAATGAAATCGACAGCATCCGCACTTTTGACGTAGACACGCAGCGCAGTATCTATCCAGTCAATGAAATACGCCTGCTGCCCGCACGTGAATTTCCTTTGGATGATAATGGCCGTACATGTTTTCGCGGTAAATTCCGGGAAAAATTTGAAGGCGACCCGACCAAAAGACAGATTTACAAGGACGTCAGTAAAGGCATTGCGCCGGCCGGGATCGAATACTACCTGCCGTTATTTTTCGATCAAACAGCGACACTGTTTGATTATCTGTCTGAAGAAACAGTCATCTGCCTGCATCAGGATATACGGCCGGTACTTGATGAATTCTGGCGTGATACCCAGTCCCGTTATCAGTTGCTCCGGGCAGATATCGACCGGCCGTTACTGCCACCTGATGAATTGTTTTTATCGGCCGACACATTTTTTGGCAGATTGAAACCCCATGCCCGCATCGAAATACTTCCCGACGCACAGGAAAAAAAAGCAGAATCGGTTGCAACCGTTCCACTGCCGACAATAGCTGTCAACCGCTATGCGGACAACCCGCTCGAACAACTGGCAGCATTTGTGGACACATTCACAGCCACCGGCGGACGTATCCTGGTCGTCGCAGAAAGTAAAGGACGACGCGAACTGATTGCAGAATATTTCAACCAGCATGGTCTCCATCCGCATACCTGTGAGAATTATGCACAGTTTCTGGTAGGCACACAGTCTTTTATGCTCGGTATTGCGCCGCTTTTCAACGGTTTTATTGACAGCCAGAACAAGCTCGCTTTCATAACAGAGAGCGAACTATACGCCGCATCGCATGTACCCGGACGCCGCGAGAGAGAATCACGCAAAACCACTTCGACAGACAATATTCTGCGCGATCTGTCCGAAATCAAACCAGGCGATCCTGTCGTGCACGAACAGCATGGTATCGGCCGGTATCTGGGGCTGGTCAGTATGGATCTCGGTGATGGTGAGGAAGGCGAACTCAGTGAGTTTCTCACGCTGGAGTATGAAGGCGGTGACAAGTTATACGTGCCCGTTTCCCAACTGTATCTGATCGGACGTTACAGTGGCGCTTCCCCTGAAGCAGCGCCGCTGCACAAACTGGGCAGCAGCCAGTGGGACAAGGCCAAGCGCAAGGCCATGCAGCAGGTGCGTGATACCGCTGCCGAACTACTCAATCTGTACGCTCAGCGCGCAGCACGACAGGGACATGCATTTGATTTTAACCAGCATGATTATGAAGCTTTTGCGGAAGGCTTCGGTTTTGAAGAAACAACGGATCAGGCGTCCGCCATCAACGCGGTCATCGAGGATTTGAAGTCAGATAAACCGATGGACCGGCTCATTTGCGGCGACGTGGGTTTTGGCAAAACCGAAGTCGCCCTGCGTGCTGCATTTATCACCGTGGCCGACGGTAAACAGGTTGCCGTTCTGGTGCCGACAACACTACTGGCGGAGCAGCATTTTCAGAACTTTTCTGACCGCTTCGGACTGATCACTGAACACTGGCCGGTAAAAATCGCCGAACTATCGCGCTTTCGCAGCGGCAAAGAACAAACCAGAACCTTGCAGGAACTGGCACAGGGCCAACTCGATATCGTCATCGGCACGCACAAACTGATACAGAAAAGCGTCAAATTCAAAAATCTGGGTCTGGTGATTATCGATGAAGAACACCGCTTTGGCGTCCGCCAGAAAGAGCAGCTCAAGAAACTGCGTGCTGAGGTCGATGTGCTGACACTGACCGCCACACCGATTCCGCGTACACTGGCCATGTCGCTGGAAGGCCTGCGCGATTTTTCCATTATTGCAACTGCACCGCAACGACGGCTGGCCATCAAAACATTTGTCAGCAATTTTTCCATGGCGCTTATTCGCGAAGCGTGCCTGCGCGAACTCAAGCGCGGCGGCCAGATATATTTCCTGCATAATGAAGTCAACACGATTCGGCATATGTATGACAAGCTGGCCGACCTGCTGCCCGAAGCACGCATTCAGATTGCACATGGCCAGATGCGCGAACGCGAGCTGGAACACGTGATGCGCGATTTTTACCAGCAGCGTTTCAACATACTGCTGTGTACCACTATTATCGAAACAGGCATTGACGTACCCAGCGCCAATACCATTATCATCAATAACGCCAACAAATTCGGCCTGGCACAGCTGCACCAGTTGCGTGGCCGGGTCGGACGATCCCATCATCAGGCATACGCCTATCTGCTTACGGCCGACATGCAGACGCTCAACGCACAGGCCAAGAAACGTCTCGAGGCGATTCAGGCCATGGAAGAACTGGGTTCGGGTTTTTATCTGGCCATGCACGATCTGGAGATCCGCGGGGCCGGCGCCGTACTGAGCGAGTCCCAAAGCGGGGAAATGCAGGAAATCGGGTTCAGCCTTTACAGTGCCATGCTCGACACCGCCATTCAGTCGCTTAAAAAAGGCCAGGAACCCGACATGCAATATCCGCTCGGCGTTGCAACCGAAATCAACCTGCATGTACCCGCACTGCTCCCCGAGAATTACTGCCACGATATTCACGAACGCCTCGTCCTGTACAAACGCATGGCCAACTGCACTGATAACGAGCAGCTCGACGATATTCAAAGTGAATTGATCGACCGTTTTGGATTACTACCCGATTCAACCAGAGCCCTACTCGACTGTCACCGACTGCGTATAGCCGCAAAACCACTCGGCATTATCCGCATTGACGCCAGCGCCGAAAGCATACAAATACAGTTCACGCCCGAACCGCCAGTTGATCCTGCCAGAATTATTCAATTGATCCAGAGCGGCCGCGAATATTCCCTCGCCGGCCCGGACCGGCTTAAAGTCCAGGTGCAGATCGCCGACGTTAAAAAACGGGTTTTACGCATTCAAAGCCTGATGCAATCATTATCAGCATGAAAAACAAACTGCGCGCAATGATCAAACAGCCTGGCATTTACGCCGCACCGGCCGTCTACGACTGTATTGGCGCCATGACCGCCGAGCAGGCGGGGTTCGACTATATCTTCACCAGTGGATTCGGTATCGCCGCGTCGTTGCTGGGAAAACCGGACCTGGGTTATCTGACTGCCAGCGAAATGATCGATTCGGCAAGACGCATAGCACACAGCGTGTCGATTCCATTGATCGCCGATATGGACACCGGTTATGGCAATCCGCTAAACGTCATTCGCACTGTCGAAGAAATCGTGCTTACCGATGTCGCCGGCATCATACTGGAAGACCAGGTATGGCCCAAGAAATGTGGCCATTTCGAAGGAAAACAGCTTATATCTACTGACGAACAGGTAGCGAAAATACAAGCTGCTGCATACGCCCGCGCGATAGAAGGACTCGACGGCGCGATCAAACGCGGCGAACGTTACCTGGACGCGGGGGCGGATGTACTGTTTATCGAAGCGCCGCAATCCGAGGATGAGTTAGCCGCCATCGCCCGGCATTTCCAGGGTGTTCCATTATTCGCCAATATCATCGAGGGCGGTAAAACCCCCAATATACCACTTGATGAACTGCAAGCCATGGGCTACAAACTCGTGGCCTATGCACTGTCCGGCCTGTTCTCGGCCACACAGGGGTTTATCGATTGTTTTGACGCGCTCAGAAAGGACGGCGGCACACAACATATCAATCAGGAATTGTCGTTTGAAACCTTCAAGACCTTGATTCGAATGAGCCATCATGTAGCGTTGGAGAAGCAATTCAAAGTAAAAAAATAGCAAAGTCAGTAGCACCACCAAGTGCTCATTTGAGTGCGAAGCGCATTATGACAAAATGTATCGTATTACACTGCAAAATCTGATGCAACCACATGCAATACGGATCTGCAGGCGGTTTGAGGATAAATGTTAAGTGTTGAAAACTCACCTTCACTGATCGCCTGATCCCATGTGTGGAATGAAGGGTATCGAACTTCTGATTTTCATTGCCACGCAAATTGTTAGGCAATGATTTTTGGCAAAAAATGGAAATGGTGGCCGGTTCGGGAATTATCTCGAACCAGAAAAAAGAGAATTTACCAGAGAATAGCCGTAATCACAAGGAATCTGAAACAGCGCTAAGTACTGCTTTTAGTGCAGAAACATGCGGCGAACTTTTCGATACGCTGGCGCAATGGAACACGTATCTTGAAGATCATGTTCCGTATTTCCAAAACCAGATACAGGGGCCGACACCATGAACGGCTCTATCAATACTTTATCCGTGGGTGATGCATTTTCAGTCAGTGCTGCCCTTCCTCGCAACAAACCCAAACGGCGCTACACGCCGCCGTTTTCTTTGCGTCTCACAGTTGAGGAACGCAAACGGCTTGATGAGATGGCGGGTAATCAACCGCTCGGATCATATATTCGTGATCGCTTGCTTGGCGAAAAGACAGAAAAACGCCGCAAGGTCAAAAAACCCAAACCGGATACGGCCATGCTGGCTATGGTGCTGAGCGAATTGGGCCAGTCGCGGCTGGCTTCCAATATTAACCAACTCGCCAAAGCCGCCAATATGGGCACGCTCGATATAACCCCGGAAATTGAGCAAGAAATAGAACAAGCCTGCCGGGAAATCCAAGCCATGCGGGCATTGCTCATCGCAGCGCTTGGCGTGATGCCGGTGGAAGATGAAGAATGATCCTTGTCGGCAATCAGCGCGGCGGGGCCAAGAATTTGGCCCTTCACCTGCTCAAAGAAGAAAACGAGCATGTGGAAGTCCATGAGGTGCGCGGCTTTGCCTCGCGCAATCTCATGGCCGCGCTGAATGAAACCTATGCAATCAGCAAAGCCACGCGCTGCAAACAGTTTTTATTTTCGCTCAGTTTGAATCCGCCGCAAAACGAAAATGTTTCGTAAGCGTCCGGCGCGACCATCTATAATTTTTCTTGTTTTAATGCTTCGATAAATTCCGGCGTTAACGGCAACAACTCATCAATACGGCTAT
>NZ_FOCP01000003.1 GCF_900110145.1 Nitrosomonas marina
TGCGAATACGCAAATGTACGCTGATACCAGATCCAGAATATCGCTACCGCA
The DNA here is from genome assembly GCF_900110145.1 of Nitrosomonas marina. Taxonomy (GTDB): domain Bacteria; phylum Pseudomonadota; class Gammaproteobacteria; order Burkholderiales; family Nitrosomonadaceae; genus Nitrosomonas; species Nitrosomonas marina. The sequence continues at coordinate 52 of NZ_FOCP01000003.1, forward strand.
AGCATCAGCCCAAGACCTATCTTGTAGTACTTGGAGTCGTACCACAATGACATGTCGTAGTCAGCACTCGCAGCGCCACTCGTTCCCATTGTTGTTGCCATCTTTATTCCTCCTTACTTACTTGTTAATTAATACTACCTTCTCTCGTCTCTAATACTAATTAATTAGTACTGCTCTTTTTACAACAGCTCAAGCGCCTTCCCAGGACACTCTTTATGTTGCGTTCCACAGGCTAGTCGACCTTACACCATAAAGTCAAGTCATTTGTCATAAAATCTCCACTCAAACCATAGGGATTTGGGTTTCGTATAGTATATTCACAAACATAATCATGCCGTTATCATACTCAGCCATTTTCTCAAATTTTATAAATCTGTTTGTGTCGATTCAACTGAATAACTCACGCAGCCCACGTCGCCTGTCCATGTAATTTACAATGATTGTCAGCCTGGTTTTATATATTGTTGCCGAATTACAACGCATGCATTTTGATGGTATGCATTAATTCGTCTTTTGTAAAAGGCTTTACCAAGTATTCATTTGATCCGGCAATACGGCCTTTTGCCTTATCGAACATACCATCCTTGCTCGATAACATAACGACAGGTGTAGATTTAAATCTTGGGTTTTGTTTAATCAATTGGCATGCTTGATAACCGTCAAGCCGAGGCATAACAACATCAATAAAAATAATATCAGGATGATTCTCCACAATTTTAGCCAACGCATCAAAACCATCTGAAGCCAAAATAACTTCACATCCGCAACCATTTAAAAAAATCTCAGCACTACGTCTAATTGTGTTGCTATCATCGACAATAAGAACTTTAATACCTTTCAATGATCCCAGATCATTCACCCGAATACTCCTTCTGCTCTTAAATTGCAAACTACCTATATATAAACAGGCTTGTCACACTTTCAGCGCCACAAAAAAACTCGTATTCTCACTTATACAGTTGCACCACTAGATCGACCATGACGGTAGTATCCTAGCCAACAGTTTCATCTGCTTATAATAGAGTCCAAGGTTCTTATTTGTTTTTGCATCAGCATCAAGCATGATATGGGAAAAACCGAACAGCAACTTCTGCAGACAGGCGATAATACTTGATAGCACTGGCCAGTTTAGCTTTCACTTTGTGTCACATTGACCGAATAAAGTCCTGATTCTTCTGATCCAGCCAGACACGACATGCCAAGCTGATCCCGTAAAAATTAAAGATGAATAAACAAACGGGCGAGCAAGATAGACATCATCCGGATCGTCAGTCTTGGCGTTATAAAAGACCCAGCTCCTCGGTGCCCGCCAGCGGTCTACCGAAATTGTTCATACCTATTTTCGAACCTTGGCTGATCAGACGATAATTCAATCGAAATACAGTCACAGACGTAAAACCTGTCTACTATTCACATTGTTATTCCCTTGGTTGCCAATACCTGCCTTCCACTAGGCTGGCGGCATAGTTTATTTATCTAAAATTGCGTTGAACAATATTGGCAAAATTGAACATTAATTTTGGAAAAGCAACCAATATGATTATTTTCATTCGGATTGTTTTTTTGCGTTTTGTCAGAATAAGTGTGTACATTGAACCAGAATCACTATCCACGTTGAACAACCATAACGCAACACCATGAATGTTAATATCAGCGTCTCATAAATTTATTGATGTTCGCGTACCCACTTACGCCATTGCACAAACAAATTCGCATCCAATGCCGCAATAACAGAACGTCTCCACGGTGAGCCCGCCCAATAATCGTCATGCTCAAAACCAGACATGGCGCCCCCTGCTTCTTCCAGTATCAGACTGCCAGCTGCATAGTCCCATGGTTTCTGACCACCATGTAGATACAAATCAAAAAAACCAGCTGCGGTATAACACCATTCAAGTGCACACGCACCATAATTTCGTTGCGAGGCATACGGCGGGTTTGCTGCAATCTCTATTGCAAGCTTTTTATGCAATCGTTTTAAATCAACATTGGCTATTGCTGTCGATAATGTGGCCGCGTGCTGCTTGATTGGCAAACGTTTATCATTCAGAAATGCTCCACGTCCACGCTCAGCATAAAACATTTCATTCGTCGCAGGATTGTAAATAACACCTAACACGCTTTTACCCTGCCTCATCCAGGCAACTGAAATAGCAAAATAAGGCAACCCATTGAGAAAATTAGACGTACCATCAATAGGATCAATGCTCCACAAACCGTCAGACTCCCCATTGATCCCCTGCAACCATTGCGCGTGCTGTTCTTCCTCTGACATTTCTTCGCCCATTACAGCACCAGGTCTGATTGCGCGAAGCGCGTCAAATAAGGCAGCCTGCGCCGCAACATCAGCGTCAGAATAACTGCTGCCATCTGTTTTTATCCGTCTGGCAACCTGTAAATAGCGCGGCATGACTTCTTCACGCGCAACCTTCCTAACAGCAGCAATGACATCGTTTAGCACGTTTACTCTGTACGCCACTTGATTGAGCAGCCGATACTGGGAATCTGGTCTTCAGGGCCTCTTCCTGTTCTGGCAACCTGTAACATGCCTTCAAACAAATCTCTCCGCACATCTGGCGCAGCAGCTTCTTTGCGCGAAGCATCAAGGCGACCACGATACTGCAGCTCCAGTGCGCCGTTAAAACCAAAAAAATCAGGCGTACACACTGCCCCGTACGCCTTGGCAATTTCTTGTGTCTCATCCCACACATATGGGAATGGATAGTTCAATTCCTTGGCAACGCGCACCATATTATCGAACGAGTCTTCAGGGTAGTCTGCAGGATCGTTCGACATGATCGCAATAGCGTTGATACCATATTGTTTCAATTCGTTGACATCCCGAACCAGTCTATCCTGGATGGCCTTCACATACGGACAATGGTTGCAAATAAACATCACCAGCAATCCTTTTTCACCTTTAGCCGAATCCAAGTTGTGGCGCTTACCGTCAACCCCTAATAAATCAAAATCTAACGCTTTCCAACCAAATTCACATACAGGCGTCTCTAAGCTTGCCATGCTAAACATTCTCCTTAATATCAATTGTACAATTCTAATTCAAACTGCCATATTCTGATTTACCTGCATTATCTGTCAAACCTTTATACAGACGAAACAAATCATATAGCTAATCGTGGTATATTAGCATGAGTACACAAATTGCTTTCGTTACTTATTACATCAATCCGGATTATGCTACCCCGTATTTTTCATACCGGTGATATTTCCGTAGGACAAACTCTTGAACTAGCAACAACTGCAAGCCATCATGCTACCCGAGTACTGCGTACCAGAGTAGGAGATTCTGTTACCCTGTTTAACGGAAAGGGCGGCGAATTCCTAGCACGGATTGTAAGTGCCAAAAAGCTCGTCACCACGGTTACAGTTGACGAATTTATCACAACTGAACGCGAATCTACGCTCACGATTGATCTCGCACAGGCGCTTTGCGTCAATGAGAAAATGGATTTGATCATACAAAAATCCGTTGAGTTAGGCGTCTCTAGCATTCAGCCAATTATTACTACCCGAAGTATTGTACGACTATCCGACGAGCGTGCCAAAAAACGACTAGAGCATTGGCAGCGCGTCATCATCTCGGCCTGCGAACAATGTGGCAGAAATTACGTACCGACAATTTCTCCCTTACTTTCTTTAGTAAAATGGATCGACACCAAAACTACAACCGCATCTGATCATCTGGGTTTCGCACTTTCAGTAACGGGAAATACCACCCTAAAAGATTTGCCTATACCACGATCGACCCCACGCCTGACTTTAGTCGTGGGTCCGGAAGGCGGGTTCACGACAGATGAAGCAGCTATTTTAGAACGTGCAGGCTTTTTGTCTCTGCGTTTAGGAAATCGAATATTGAGAACGGAAACCGCAGCTATGGCAGCAATTGCCGCATTGCAAATGCAATGGGGCGATTTTTAAATATATCTACTCAACATGTCTTGCGCTAAGATTATCTATCCAGATCTCCAACATTAAAGTTCTTAGAACTGATTTTCCATGAAAGTTACTGCAAATTTTGTTGCCTGGTTTCGTTCCGCGGCACCATACATCCATTCCTTCAGAGGAAAAATTTTTGTCATTGGCATCAGTGGCGAAATGGTCACTGATGAAAACTTTATCTTTTTTATTCACGACATAAATTTACTGGCCAGCCTTGGTGTTCGACTGGTATTAGTGCATGGCGCCCGCCCGCAGATCGTTCAACGGTTGAACGAGAATCAATTTAAAATTAATTCAGCAATGGGCATTGACATCACCGATACCGCCTCGTTACAGTTTGCAAAAGAAGCGATCGGTCGTACACATATAGAAATTGAAGCACTGCTTTCCATGGGATTACCTAATTCGCCCATGGCCAATGCAGCCATTCAGGTAGCCAGTGGCAACTTTATTACCGCCTGCCCATTCGGTGTTATCAACGGCGTGGATTTCATGCACACGGGTAAAGTTCGCAAAGTCAATGTTTCTGCTATCCAGAACAGCCTGAATCAAGGTAATGTAATATTAATATCCTCGCTGGGTCATTCACCTACTGGCGAAATTTTTAATTTAACTATGGAAAATGTGGCAACTGAAGTGGCCAGTGCCCTGCATGCTGAAAAACTTATTTTTTTGCTTGATTCGCTTGATCACCATGACGTATCAAGGAAAGATGAAGAACCATCTTTGCCACGAGAACTGACCGTTGCTCAGTGCAGAATGCTTCTTCAGAATGCTGAAAAAACCATATCCGGCTTGAACGCAGAAGTTTTGAAATTGTTATCATACGCCATACAAGCCTGTGAAAAAAACGTTGCTCGCACGCATCTTGTCAGTCGCCACACTGATGGCGCCATTTTGAAAGAATTATTCACCCATTATGGTATTGGCTGCATGGTATCCCGGGAGTCGCTTGAGTCAATCCGCAAAGCACACATTGATGATGTTGGCAGCATTTTACAATTGATCGAGCCACTTGAGACAGAAGGAATATTAGTCAGAAGAAGTCGGGAACTGTTGGAAATAGAGATTTCCCGTTTCATCGTATTTGAACATGACAGCATGATTATTGGTTGCGCTGCGTTATATCCTTTTCACCAGGATGAAATTTGTGAGCTTGCATGCTTAGCTGTTCACCCTGCTTATCGTAATTTAGGCTATGGTAATCGTTTGTTGAAAGCCGTCGAGGAAATTACCATATCTCAAGGCCATGACAAGCTTTTTGTAATGACTACACATGCAACTCATTGGTTTATCGAGCACGGATTTCACGAAGTATCACTGGCAGATCTACCCAAGCTCAAACAGGATTTATACAACTACAAGCGTAAATCCAAGGTATACATGAAATCGCTTTAGCAGCGTAACTAAAACCAAACTTGTATTAACTTATATTTACTCTGACCATCGAAACCACCATAATTACAGGTTTTCAATTTGTTAAGGTGCTAGCAAATGGCAAGAACAGTTTATTGCGTCAAGTTAGGTCAAGAAGCGAAGGGACTGGATTTCCAACCATACCCGGGAGAATTAGGCAAACGCATTTTTGAAAATATCTCTCGAGAAGCATGGGATGAGTGGATCAAGCTTCAGACCATGTTGATAAATGAGAATCGGCTCAATCTTTCCGACAGTAAAGCGCGACAATATCTTGCCGAACAAATGGAGGCCCATTTTTTTGGTCAGGGTATCGAGCAACCAGACGGTTATGTATCGCCGGAAAGCTGAAGCAGTTTTGTCCTGTCATGTCCACAGAAGTCGAACTCAAGCTACGCTTTCCGCAGCGGTTTGCGTCACAGATCAAGCAGTTATCATTATTAAACACTTACAGTATCACTGAGCCATACCAGCAAAACCTGTATAGCGTTTACTATGATACGCCTGATTTCAAATTGAAAAAAAGCCGCATTGCACTCAGGTTGCGTAAAACGGGAGAAAGCTGGATTCAGACAATTAAGAGTGGTGGCACCATTTGCGATGGCCTGCATCAACATCGTGAATGGGAATATCCAACTACTGACTGCAAACTTGATTTCGCACAGCTAACCGATCAAAAGATCAAATATTTTTTTTCTGACCGGAAGCTTTGCCAGTCGTTACAGCCAGTTTTTGTAACTGACTTCGATCGAACCACTTATTTGCTTGGACCAGCAGAAAATTTCAAGCTCGAGTTTTGTATTGATGAAGGGTTTATTACAACAAAACAACCCGATTCAGACCTTTCTGAACCGATCTGCGAGATTGAACTGGAATTGAAATCCGGTAGCAAGGCTCAATTACTCCAGTTTTCAGAGACATTGAAGAAATACTGCCCTTGCCCGCTTATTCCGGAAAACAAAAACAAAGCAATGCGGGGGTATGCTTTACTTCTGAAAAAACCAGGCTCCTAACACACAGCGGAGAACCCAACACATAAGTTATGGATTCTCCGTTATTTTCTCATTTCCACGCAAGATAGAAATATTAGCGTGAAAATATAGACAGTCAAAAAATTTGAACGTTATACTTGTTACTTGATAACAGGATCTAATTCACCCTTAGCATAGCGTGCCGCCATATCATCAAGTTGGATTGACTTAATTTTGCTTGCTTGTCCAGCACAACCAAATGCCTCGAAACGTGCTTTACAAATCGCCTGTGCTGCAACAGTCGCTTCCTTGAGAAACTTACGTGGATCAAAATTACTTTTATCCTGATCCAGATGCCGTCTAATCGCACCTGTCATCGCCAAACGAATATCAGTATCTATATTGACTTTGCGAACGCCATTTTTAATACCTTCCTGGATTTCTTCAACCGGCACACCGTAAGTTTCTTTGATGTCGCCGCCATATTTACGGATTATTTCCAGCCAATCCTGTGGTACGGAACTGGAACCATGCATAACTAAATGAGTATTTGGAATGCGCTGATGTATTTCTTTGATACGATTGATTGCGAGAATATCACCTGTTGGTTTGCGGGTAAATTTGTAAGCACCGTGAGAAGTACCAATTGCAATTGCCAGTGCATCCACACCTGTTTTCTTGACAAAGTCGGCAGCTTCCTCTGGATCTGTCAGCAACTGATCGTGAGACAGTTTTCCTTCAGCGCCGTGCCCGTCTTCTGCTTCACCCATACCGGATTCCAGAGAGCCGAGACAACCCAACTCTCCTTCAACAGAAACTCCCACCGAATGTGCAATATTTACAACCTCAGACGTCACATTGACGTTGTACTCATAGGATGCCGGCGTCTTTGCATCAGCTTCCAAGGAACCATCCATCATAACACTTGAGAAACCACTGCGAATCGCATTAACGCAAACAGAAGGAGACGCACCATGATCTTGATGCATCACAATTGGAATATGCGGATACGCCTCAACAGCCGCTGCAATCAAATGACGTAAAAAAGGCTCACCTGCATATTTCCTGGCGCCGGCAGACCCCTGCATGATAACCGGGCTATCACATTCATCAGCCGCCTGCATGATTGCATGGATTTGCTCGAGGTTGTTTACATTGAACGCGGGCAATCCATAATCGTTCTCCGCGGCATGATCCAATAATTGTCTTAATGATACAAGTGCCATTTATCTCTCCTTCACAAGATTTAAAAATATGTTAATGGTTCAGTCTGTATATCAATTATTAATACTTTTGCATTTGACAAAACGGCCTGGCATGCATAATACCTATCGATTATGCATTTTCCATGACCGCGTCTTCTTCTTTTGTAATACTTTCACCTACTTTGATTATTTTCATCGTATTGGTTCCTCCCGCTTTACCGATTGGTTCACCAATAGTCATTACCATGATATCCCCGTTACGCACGATTCCTCTATTAGATAACTCCTTTTCCGCAAGCTCGAGAATTTCTTCGGGATCATTCAGTCCCTCTCCGAACTCGACCGGGTAAACACCCCTGAACAGCGTCACCTTACGGCGGGTGCTTTCGTGCGGACTTAACGCTACAATAGGTACCTTGGAGCTTCTGCGGGACATGAGTAATGCTGTCTCGCCACTCTGAGTCAATGCGGCAATAGCCCTAATTTTCAGACCTGTTGCTGTAAACATAGTGGCCCGGGCGATTGCTTCTTCTATCGAAGCAGGTGGTCTGACTGGCTGGCGCCTGTCAACATTCACAAGATATTCCTTTTCCGCCTCCAAACACACGCGCGCCATCGCCGCAACCGATTCAATTGGATATTCGCCTGCTGCCGATTCCGCCGAGAGCATGACGGCATCAGTACCATCCAGGACTGCATTCGCCACATCAGAAACTTCCGCACGGGTCGGGATTGGACTTGTTATCATTGATTCCATCATTTGTGTCGCAGTAACAACCACTTTGTTATTGCTTCGCGCTGCACGAATCATTTTTTTTTGAAGCGCGGGTACTGCGGCGTCCCCGACTTCAACAGCAAGATCACCTCTTGCAACCATAATCGCATCAGATGCATCTATAATGTCATCTAATGCCAAAATTGCTTCTGATCGCTCTATCTTTGCCATGATCAGGCTTTTTCCACCAGATGCCAGCATCATTTCGCGAGCATTTCTTATATCATCACCTGAACGTACAAAAGAAACCGCCAGAAAATCAGCATTCATTTCGGCAGCCACTTTAATGTCTTCTATATCTTTTGCCGTCAATGCGGGCGCGCCCAGTCCACCACCCTTGCGATTGATTCCTTTGTTATTTGACAGCACACCACCCTGTTCCACGATGCAAAAAACCTGATTATCCTGGACTTTAGTCACAGTCAAAACAATGCGACCGTCATCCAGCAGCAAGGTTGCTCCGGATTCTACGTCATTAGGTAATTCTTTATAATCAAGACCTACTCTTTCTTGATTACCTAACGCGCAGGCTGCATCCAGGATAAACGGGTCGCCAATTTTCAGTCTGATTCTATTCTGTTCAAATTCACCAATTCGTATTTTTGGTCCTTGCAGATCTACCAGAACCCCCACTGTTCTTCCAAGAGATTGAGCAATTGAGCGCGTCAACTCGGCATGCTTCAGGTGCTGTTCACGAGATCCATGCGAGAAATTGATCCGCACCACATCCACCCCCGCCTGTATCATGCGTTCAAGCACTTTAGGATTCGCACAGCTTGCTGGGCCAAGTGTGGCAACAATTTTTGTTCTGCGGATCATTACAGTAATTTCTGGGATTATCTAGCGCGCTGCTCAAGTATTTCTACAGCCGGCAGTTTTTTACCCTCCAAAAACTCAAGAAACGCCCCACCGGCTGTTGATATATATGACACCTTGTCATATATATTGTATTTTTGAATTGCCGCTATCGTATCGCCACCACCTGCAAGTGTAAATGCATTCGTATCCGCAATAGCCCGTGCAATTTTCTCGGTGCCCGCACCAAATTGGTCAAACTCGAACACGCCGACAGGTCCGTTCCAAACCACGGTACCCGCATTCATAATAATGTCAGCAAGGGTTTGCGCACTTTTAGGACCAATATCAAAGATCATATCATCATCAGCGACGGCTTCTGAATCTTTTAAAATCGCAGGTTCATTTGAATCAAATTTTTTTCCAACCACTACGTCAACTGCAATGGGTATGGATGCGTTTCGTTTGTTCATTTTTTCCATGAGCGATCTGGCCGTGGAGACAAGATCATCTTCACATAATGATTTCCCGATATTTTTTCCAGTCGCTCTTAAAAACGTATTAGCTATACCTCCACCAACGACCAGCTGGTCGACCTTTTCCGATAATGATTCAAGCACGGTCAGCTTTGTAGATACTTTCGACCCGCCCACAATAGCAACCATGGGTCTTGCCGGATCATGAAGCGCTTTCGTCAGGGCTTCAAGCTCTTCAGTCAATAAAATGCCCGCACAGGCGACAGGAGCATACTGAGCTATACCATACGTTGAAGCTTGCGCTCGATGTGCAGTACCAAATGCGTCCATCACAAAAACATCGCACAAGCTTGCATATTTACGAGCCGTTTCGTCTGAATTCTTTTTCTCGCCCTTATTGATACGACAATTTTCCAATACGACCAGCTCGCCTTCTGCGACTTCAAAACCGCCATCCATCCAATCTTTTATCAGGCGTACAGACTTATTTAACCGGGCAGCAATATTATCAGCAACAGGTTTCAAGGAATTCTCTTCAGACCACTCTCCCTCTTCCGGACGCCCTAAATGAGACGTCACCATTACCCTTGCACCAGCATTCAGACAATAATTGATTGTAGCCATCGAGGCAGTAATACGCGCATCTGAAGTTACCTTACCTTCTTTGACAGGCACATTCAGATCAGAACGAATAAAGACACGTTTTCCCTTGAGGTCAAGGTCTACAAGTTTGATAACAGACACGGCGAACTCCAGATTTATCCTAAAATGAATAAAGGATAGCTTTTGCTACCCTTTACTATTATCGATTCACGATCTTAACCGCTTGGCAGATTGGATTCGATAATTTACCGAGTATCCTCAGGCATCATCGATTATCTTTTTTTCTCTGCCAAGTCACGGCATATATATTAATTACTTGCCGGCAATGGTGCGCACCATTTCCAGCAGCTTGGTCGAATAACCCCATTCGTTATCATACCAAGCGACTACTTTTACGAAACTTCCATCTAATGCCATACCCGCCTCCGCATCAAAAATCGATGTACAGCTTTCACCACGGAAATCGGTAGAAACAACCTTTTGATCGGTGTAGCCCAAAACACCTTTCATTTCACCTTCTGAGGCATCTCTCATAGCTTTACAGATATCGTCATAAGATGCATCCTGTTTTAACTCAACCGTCAGATCAACTACAGACACATCAGATGTCGGCACGCGAAACGCCATACCTGTTAATTTTTTGTTTAATTCAGGAATAACGACACCAACCGCTTTGGCTGCACCAGTCGATGAAGGAATAATATTTTCGAGAATACCGCGACCACCACGCCAGTCTTTATTAGACGGGCCATCGACCGTTTTCTGCGTAGCCGTAGCTGCATGAACTGTTGTCATCAAACCACGTTTAATTCCAAATTTATCATGCAAGACCTTGGCAACAGGCGCTAGACAGTTTGTTGTACATGAAGCGTTGGAAACAATGGCTTCGCCATTATATGTCTTATCATTTACACCATATACGAACATGCGTGTATCATCCTTTGAAGGCGCTGACATAATAACTTTCGTAGCGCCAGCAGTCAGATGTTTTTGACAGGTTTCCTGTGTCAGGAAAAGACCCGTTGACTCAACCACAACTTCCGCACCAACTTCATTCCATTTTAATTCGGCAGGATCTTTAATGGCTGTTAGTCGTATTCGCTTGCCATTCACGATCAGTGTATTGTCATCAACCGATACTTCCCCCTGGAATCGTCCATGAACCGAGTCATGCTTAAGCATATAAGCAAGGTAATCCGGTTCTAGCAAATCATTTATCGCAACCACCTCAATATCAGGAAAATTCTGTACCGCTGAACGAAATACCATTCGCCCAATACGACCAAACCCATTAATACCCACCTTTATTGTCATACCTAAAAACTCCTTAATTAAAAGTCTATTATGCGCACATATATAAAGTCTTAATCAAATGCTGTTAAAGCACTTCTTTGACTGTTTTAACAACATTTGCAACAGTAAATCCAAAGTGCTCAAATAATACATTTGCTGGTGCTGACTCGCCAAAGGTATCAATACCGACAACACCACCTTCCAACCCGACGTATTTACGCCAAAAATCCGTCACACCTGCTTCAATCGCCACGCGCACTATATTACGAGGCAATACACTTTCTCGATAAGCTTGGTCTTGACGATCGAATAATTGTGTACATGGCATGGAAACCACTCTTGCGTGTATACCCTCTTTTACCAGTGCTGCCTGCGCCTGCATCGCCAGTCCAACTTCCGAACCAGTTGCAATAAGGACTACCTGGGGCTGTCCGCTTTCAGCTTCTGACAAGACATAGCCTCCTTTGTCAATCAGTTTGATCGTCTCATCATCGCGTTTCTGAAACGGCAGGTTCTGTCTGCTGAATATTAATGTGGATGGTCCGGTCGTTCGTTCTATTGAACGCGCCCATGCAACCGTTGATTCAACGGTATCACAAGGTCGCCACACATCCATATTTGGAATCAAGCGCAGTGTTGCGGTTTGTTCTACAGGTTGATGTGTTGGTCCATCTTCACCGAGGCCGATCGAATCATGTGTAAATACAAATAAATTCCGAATTTTCATCAGCGCAGCCATGCGTAACGCATTGCGCGCATATTCTGAAAACATCAGGAAGGTCGCACCATAAGGAATCAATCCTCCGTGCAATGAAATACCATTCATGATAGCGCTCATGCCAAATTCACGCACGCCGTAGTAAATATAATTCCCGCCCGATTCGTTGCTCACACCTTTTGATCCTGACCATAATGTCAGATTTGAACCAGCCAAATCAGCAGAACCTCCTATGAGCTCGGGCACTATTGGCGCCAAACCCTCTATTGCATTTTGAGAAGCTTTCCGGCTGGCAATAGTTTCCGCTTTACCGTTAACTTCATTAATCACAGCATCAATATGACTTGTCCAATTTGGAGGTAATTCGCCTGCCATGCGCCGCTTGAATTCTGCAGCTTCAGACGAATATTTTTTTGCGTATTCAGCTAATTTTTGATTCCACTCATCTTCGAGTTTTCTGCCTTTTTCCCGCGCATCCCATGCGCTGTATATCTCTTCAGGAATTTCAAAAGGCGGATGATGCCATCCAATATGCGGCCTTGCAGCTTCAATCTCAGCCTCGCCAAGGGCTGCGCCATGGACGGCATGTGTATTTGCCAGATTTGGGGAACCGAGACCAATGACCGTCTTACAACAAATCATGGTTGGTTTATCATTAACCTGTTTAGCAGCTTCTATTGCTGCCTCAATCGCGACAGGATCGTGACCATTCACATCAGGCACAACATGCCAACCGTAAGACTCAAATCGCTTCGGCGTGTCATCAGTGAACCAGCCTTCTACATGACCATCAATCGAGATACCGTTGTCATCGTAGAAGCAGATCAACTTGCCCAGGCCCAACGTACCGGCCAGCGAACAAGCTTCATGGGAAATGCCTTCCATAAGACAACCGTCACCCAGAAAGACATAAGTATAGTGGTTGACAATATCAAATCCCGGTCGATTGAACTCAGCAGCCAGTATCTTTTCTGCAATTGCCATTCCGACGGCATTAGTGATGCCTTGACCTAGTGGTCCCGTCGTTGTCTCAACACCCGGTGTATAACCATATTCCGGATGACCCGGTGTTTTGGAATGGAGTTGACGGAACTTTTTTATTTCTTCCATCGGAAGATCGTACCCGGTCAAGTGCAACAATGCGTAAATCAGCATAGAACCATGACCATTTGACAATACGAAACGGTCACGATCAACCCACTTGGGATTTTCAGGATTATGCCGGAAATGATGTATCCACAATACCTCAGCGATTTCAGCCATCCCCATTGGCATCCCGGGATGACCCGAATTGGCCTTTTGCACGGCATCCATGGCCAATGCCCTTATCGCACTGGTCATGTTCTTAAATACCGGCTCATCAAAATCTTTGAATGTATCCATTGATACGTGCTCCCTTTTAATTATTCCTTTTATATTTATAAATCTCTTAAAACCTGAATTCTTCGTGTAAGAAAAATTAATGCTGGCAATTACTACTGCACAATTCCAAACACCAACATTTGCACACGCCGGCCCATGCAGCCAAAACGAATATTATCGCTTAAGATGATTGATGAGACAACAACTAAAAGCTTAATTTAATGAATTAAATTAAAGCGGCATCTACATCGGAAACCATCAGTAAATTGTGGTCATTAAAAAAGTGCTATCAATACTCATGGAACAAGTATTTCTGCCAGTTCTATGTCGGCGAGTTTAGTAAAATGCAGTTTGGCTGCAAACCTAGTCAAGGTTAACTCGCACGCCGGGTATATCTATCTAATTTACTCATAACAAAACCGGCGTGATGCATTTACAGAAACATGGATTTAGATTTATTAAAGTATCATATGTATTTGAATATGCAGCTTGTTTCACTCCCCATAATTTCTGCGCTGCGTGTTTGACTTACTACTACCTGCCACAAACACTCAAGGCGTCTCCAGCAACCAGAAAGCGAACCGACCATTTTCAGACAGATGTATTTTGGGCAGCAAACAAATTATTATTTATTGATGTTTGTTTTACGCCATGTGGCAAGTAGCGTCAGGACAACGCCCAAGGAAAAAACTATTAATAAAACAACACTTAAAGGCAACTCAAATGATTGATCGTAATAATAATTCAACGTTATATTTTCAGAATTATTCACAGAAAAACAAACCAGCCCTACAAATATGATTAATCGAAAAAGCCAATTTATGATATGCATATTAGTTTAACCCCGACAGGTTTTTTAATCGATTCCTCTTGCATCGTATTTGCACGAAACTTGACTGATTTATCAAGTGTAATCAACCTGCTTATTATCAGGTAGATCACACGACTCACATTAGCTCCTATAATCGACGCGTTCTCTCATTTCCTTACCGGCTTTAAAATGCGGGACATACTTTGCAGGTACATGCACCTTTTCGCCAGATTTTGGATTTCTACCGATTCTGGGGGGCCTGTAATTCAGGTCAAAACTCCCAAATCCACGAATTTCAATTCGCTGACCCTCAGCCAGGCTCTTGGCCATTGCATCGATGATCATTTTGACAGAAAGCTCGGCATCTTTTGCTACGAGTTGCGGGAATCTGGCCGCAAGCCGTGAAATCAATTCAGATTTCGTCATGAATATTCCTTATTGCTCTGTGTTTTTACTATCCATTTTAGCTTTTAGTAAAGCACCCAGGCTTGTTGTTCCTGCATTTGCAGGCGCTTTGATCTTTTGCATTGCACTGGTTTCATCCGATTTGTCTTTCGCTTTGATTGACAAATTGATAGCGCGGTTTTTGCGATCAATATTGACGATCATTGCCTCTACTGTTTCTCCTTCTTTTAAGTGAGTACGAATATCCTCAACTCGGTCACGTGAAATTTCCGAAGCACGCAGATAGCCCTCCACTTCTTCCGTCAAAGTAATTACCGCACCTTTTGCGTCAATTGCTTTCACAGTACCCTCAACAATACTGTTTTTATCATTCACAGCTACAAAGCTGTTGAATGGATCGTCTTCGAGCTGCTTGATACCAAGTGATATTCGTTCACGTTCAACATCGATGGACAGTATTACTGCTTCTACTTCATCACCTTTTTTATAGTTACAGACTGCCTCTTCGCCAGGCTGATTCCACGACAAATCCGACAAATGTACCAGTCCATCTATGTTACCAGGCAGTCCAATAAAAACGCCAAAATCGGTAATAGATTTGATTTGCCCTTTAACTTTGTCTCCTTTTTCGTGATTCATGGCAAACTCTTCCCACGGATTCACTTGACACTGTTTCATGCCCAGAGAAATACGGCGACGCTCTTCATCAATCTCAAGAATCATCACTTCAACCTCATCGCCCAGCTGTACTACTTTAGACGGGTAAACATTCTTGTTTGTCCAATCCATCTCTGATACGTGCACCAATCCTTCAATGCCTTGTTCTATTTCGATGAAAGCTCCGTAATCTGTCAGATTGGTCACTTTTCCGAACAAACGTGTACGCGGTGGATATCGGCGTGACAGTCCCACCCAAGGGTCTTCGGTCAATTGCTTCATACCGAGTGATACGCGGTTTTTCTCTTGATCGAACTTGAGAACTTTTGCAGTCACTTCATCACCGATACTAACTACTTCTGACGGATGTTTGACGCGGCGCCATGCCAAATCCGTAATATGCAGTAAACCGTCTATACCGCCCAAATCAACAAATGCACCATAATCAGTGATATTCTTGACTATACCCTGCACTACCGAACCTTCTTCCAGGCTAGCCAGCAATGACTCGCGATCTGCCCCCTGCGTTTCTTCAAGAACAGCACGCCGTGAAACCACGACGTTATTCCGCTTGCGATCCAATTTAATCACCTTGAACTCCATCTCCTTATTTTCGTAAGGAGTGGTGTCCTTCACAGGGCGGATATCGACCAACGATCCTGGCAAAAAAGCCCGTATGCCATTGATCATAGCAGTCAAACCACCCTTCACTTTACCATTAACCATACCGGTCACAATCTTACCGCTCTCCATGGCTTCTTCAAGTTCATGCCATGCGGTCAGACGCTTGGCCTTGTCGCGAGACAAACGCGTTTCTCCATAACCGTCCTCTAATGTTTCGATCGCCACACTGACAAAATCGCCGGGCTGTACTTCAATCTCCCCTTTGTCATTTTTAAACTCCTCGACAGGAATGTAGCTTTCTGATTTCAAACCAGCATTAACAACAACAATATTATAGTCAACACGAACAACCTCAGCCGTGATGACTTCGCCAGCACGCATTTCCTGGCGCGCAAGACTCTCTTGAAACAGATCTGCAAAACTTTCTGAGGATTTTGTTACGGTGGAAGCAGTAGTCATTATAAAAAATACCTGATGTTTCTCTTCTTTAGACAGAAGATTGGGTTAGTTAATAATATTTGTCTGAAAATCAAGTGCCTGTTACAGGTTCAACAAACCCTGAATAACAAGCGCATGGTATATTTTCAAACACTCTCGTCAGCACAGCATTCCCGGTACCATTCAAGTACACGGTTCTGTGCCTGTAAAATAGAAAGCGAGGTTGTATCTAGCAACCTCGCATCTGCGTTCTGCTGCAAAGGCGCTACTCCACGTTTTGAATCACGCGCATCGCGTTCTTGAATATCCTTTTGCAGTTCAGTTATATTAGCATTTAATCCTTTCTCTATCAACTGCTTATAGCGCCTCTGTGCACGCACCGCTGGACTGGCTGTCAAAAAAATTTTTAACAGAGCATCCGGAAATATTACCGACCCCATATCGCGTCCGTCAGTAACCAGTCCAGGCGGTTGCCTGAAAGCACGTTGTCGCGAGATCAAAGCTTCTCTTACCGCGGGATAAGAAGCAAGTTGCGAAGCCATATTGCCACATTCTTCGGTACGAATTTCTTCAGTAACCTGCTTGTTTTCAAGATAGGTTTCTTCGTCTCTGAAAACAACATCCAAATTTAAGGCAACTAGTGCCAGCTTTTTTTCATCAGTAGACATAACACCGGACTGCAGCGCTTTAATAGCCACTAAACGATACAAAGCCCCGCTGTCCAAATAATGAAAACCAAGCTCCTTGGCCACCAGATGTGCCACCGTGCCCTTACCGGACGCCGAGGGGCCATCAATTGTAATGACTGGAATACTGTTTAAACTCATACTCTCGATTTATTCCTCAAAACGCACAACCCGCTTGAATTGATCAAAATATTCCGGAAAAGTTTTCTTTACACAATCTGGATCATTTATACGCACGGGAACTCCAAAAGCCACCAGAGAAAAACTCATCGCCATACGATGATCATCATATGTATCGATTGCAACACCGGCAGTCAAACTATTTTCAGGCGGTGTTATTCTCAAGTAATCATGACCTTCTTCTATGTCTGCCCCCAGCTTCTGAAGTTCTTTTGACATTGCTGCAAGCCTGTCAGTTTCTTTTAAACGCCAGCTTGCAATATTTTTAAGGGTTGTCACACCTTTTGCGAATAGAGCAGCTACTGCAAGTGTCATCGCCGCATCCGGTATATGATTACAGTCTAAATCTATCGCTCGCAGAGGACGGTGCGCCGTTCCTTTCAACGAACAACTTGCCTCAATCCAGTTCGTGCCCATACGAATACACGCACCCATTTTTTCCAGAGCCTCGGCAAATTTCACATCACCCTGAACACTCTCGCGCCCTACACCCTGAACACGCACAGGACCACCGCCAATCGCGCCTGCAGCGAGAAAATACGATGCAGACGATGCATCCCCTTCGACAGCGATTTCGCCGGGACTACAATAATGCTGAGGTGCCTGCAATACAAAACGCCGCCATGCAGTCTGCTCTACAAGCACACCGAATTTGCGCATTTGCGCTAGCGTCAATGCCACATATGGCTGCGAGATTAATGTACCGGAAACTTCAATGGTTATTTTTCTCCCTGTAATCGGAAGCGCCATTAGCAAACCTGTCAAATATTGACTGGATACACCGCCTTTTACAGTCAAATGAATATCATCATGCCCCAGTACAACCGGATTAATTTGCAGCGGAGGATAACCCGGGTTTTCAAGATAGGTGATATTCGCACCGATTTGACGCAAGGCATCAACCAAATCACCGATTGGTCGTTCGTGCATACGCGCAACACCTGATAACCGGTAGCACCCATTCATCAGAGCCAGCACCGCAACCAGTGGACGATAAGCTGTACCCGCATTACCCAGGTACAAGTTTGCCTCTTTCTCCTTAAAATAACCGCCGGCTCCGATTATGCGATAACTGTTATCACTGGTTTGCGAAATACCCACACCCAGTTTGGTTAACGCTTTCAGCATATAATCAGTGTCATCCGAAACGAGCAAATCTCGGACATGTGTTATTCCGTGCGCCAGCGCAGCAAGTAACAAAATACGATTGGATATGCTCTTGGAGCCAGGTAGCTGAATCGTGCCTTGCGCCATTCTAATGGCCGGCAAATCAAGCCAATTCATGACAATTCATAAATAAAAAGGATGGATAATAACGCATATCGTGTAATAAGCATATTTATATCAATCGGCAAACTATTCAAAGACAATGATAAAGTCAGGATTTTACATGCCATCAATTTTTATATACTCTGGCCCACGCCAGATAAAACGCCACAATACTATTTTTCAACTTACCCTGTTTAAGGTAATCTATTGTTAAATTGCTTTACAATTTACTCTCCAAATCTTGGGAAGTTTATGATTCTAGCATTTGTATACAGCGTCTTGAAAAGCAGCATGCGCCAATACAAACAGCAATAACAGAAACAATAATGTAATAACAACACAACACTTGAAGAGGATTAACATGTTTTACATGGAAGATGCAGAAATTGCTTTA
The DNA here is from genome assembly GCF_900110145.1 of Nitrosomonas marina. Classification (GTDB taxonomy): domain Bacteria; phylum Pseudomonadota; class Gammaproteobacteria; order Burkholderiales; family Nitrosomonadaceae; genus Nitrosomonas; species Nitrosomonas marina. The sequence goes on from NZ_FOCP01000003.1 coordinate 19,090, forward strand.
ATGTTCTCACTGCTAGCCATTCCTGTTGCTATCTGGCTGCAGCTATGGGTGAAAAGCCGAAGGGAAAGCCGTAGAAACATCTCGGGTGATGAGGAATTTGAAAATACTGGACGCGCCTTTTTCTCCATTATAGTTGAAGGAACAGCCGTCATTGGTGGCCTGATAATGATCATTGTTGCCTCAGGCGGCGTAATCAAATATATTATTAATTTTTATACATAATTCCCATCTACCGAACCCGGCATCCGGATAACATGTATTGCCAAGTGCCGGGTACACGTCTCACGCAGATATCAACAATAATAGCGATTTGGATAGATAAATCCATTATGGTACAACTCCTAAGTTTCTTTACTTGTTCTTGCTGACCGCCCGACTTGCTTTTCTTTGACCTTACCCTTTGTTTTAGCTGCCGTTTCTTTTTCGGCCGTTTTGGATTTTCTCTGCTCAAACTCAAATCCGATTTTACCGTCGGAATTTATGACAAGATACGCCGAAAAGGGTCTGCCTTTTTTGGATATGAATTTTGTAAGCAAATCCGTTTTTCCTGTTCCAAGCAGTTTTGTAACCTGTTCCGGCTCAATCGAGCGCTCCAGAATAATCTTGCCCATTTTAAAGCTACAAGACCTTGAAGCGCCCACCGCATGCTCACATAAATAGTAAATACCATGTTCATAGACATTATGCTGACATAAAGGGCATTTTCCGAGCGATGTTTGATTCGAGAAATCTACAGATTCCTGATCTTCTTCATTATTTCCGAAATCAAACTTCATTTCAAAATCGTCTGTCAGTTTGATATTAGCATTAAACAATCGCCCCATTTTGCTGCGAAATCCTTGCAACGGCCCGACTTCTTTTTGCGTAATTAATGTTTCCATTTCTTCAATCTCGAACTGGCGTCCGGCCAGTATCTTCCAGACCGCAAAATCACATTGCTGACATTTGAACTTTTTGTATGTCTCCTGCACCACCCCTCCACACTTGGGACAAGGCGATTTTAGTGTAGCAAAATCACCTTCTATCGTTTCGCCACGATGGGTTTTTGCCTGTTCGACGATATGCTTCGTCATTCCTGCAATTTTTTCCATAAACGCGCTGCGTTTTAACTCGCCTTTTTCTATCTGTCGTAACTGAAACTCCCAGTTACCTGTTAATTCGGGTGAAATCAGTTCTGGAATTTTAAGGCCTCGCAGCAGTGTAACCAACGAAAAGGCTTTTGCAGTCGGATGCAGCTCACGACCAACCCTTAACAGATAATTTTCCGAAACCAGTCCCTCAATTATTGCGGCCCGTGTCGCGGGTGTACCCAATCCCTTGTCACTCATTGCAGCTCGCAAATCTTCGTCCCCCACCAGTTTGCCTGCACCTTCCATGGCCGACAGCAGCGTCGCTTCTGTAAATCTGGCAGGCGGGCGTGTTTGGTTGGCGATAATAGTGATCTCCGAGGCCGTCACAGGTTTTCCGGGATTGACCGCCACCAACGATGTGTCGTCCTCAGCGTTACCTTGCACCTTCTTACCATATACTGCCTGCCACCCGGGATTTACCATAACTTTTCCCTCGGTTTTGAATGGTTCTTCTTCAACCCGGGTTATCCTCGTGGTTATCAAAAATTCTGCTGCAGGATAGAATATCGCAATAAAACGTTTTGTCACCAAATCATAAAGCTTGGCTTCAGCTTCATTGAGTTTCTTGGGATTGAGCAAGGTTGGAATAATGGCAAAATGATCAGAAATCTTGGCATTATTGAAAATACGCTTATTGGGTTTTATCCAGTCTGCACGCAGTACCTGATTAGCATGCTCCCCATAAGCGGTATCTCCCAAATTAGCCATGGTATCTCTCACAGTCTCAACATAATCCTCTGGCAATGCGCGCGAATCAGTCCGCGGGTAAGTCAGAACTTTATGCTTTTCATAAAGCGCTTGTGCCAGCCCCAGTGTCGCCTTGGCGGAAAACCCAAAACGACCATTGGCATCACGCTGCAGACTGGTCAGATCATACAGTAATGGACATGTTTCTCTGGATGGTTTACTTTCCTCCGTGACAATACCTGCTTTTCCCTCGCACTTGACACTAATTGACTCGGCCTTTTTTCTATCCCAGATACGATCCGGTTTGAGCTCAGCGTTTGTCTTATCTTTCTTGAAAGTCTCATCAAACCATTTACCAAAATAACTGCCATTCTCAGTTGCGAATTCGCCTTGCACCTCCCAGTAGTCTTTTGGCTTGAATTTCTTGATTTTTTCTTCACGCTCGACAAGAATCGCCAGGGTCGGTGTTTGCACACGACCAACTGTCGTTTTGTGGAACCCGCCTTCCTGAGAATTAAAAGCGGTCATGGCTCGCGTACCATTAATACCTACCAGCCAGTCAGATTCAGAACGACTGATCGCCGCTTCGGCCAAAGACTGCACTGCAGAATTTTCCAGAAGGTGTGAGAACCCTTCCCGAATGGCATCAGGGGTCATAGATTGCAGCCAAAGACGTTTAATCGGTTTTTTTGTTCCGGCGTGCCTAACAATATAATTAAAAATCAGTTCGCCTTCGCGACCCGCATCGCAGGCATTGATAATTGTATCCACATCCTTACGCTTGATCAGTTTAGTCAAGAGCTTTAACCGCGCTGCAGTTTTTTCGATAGGATTCAGATCAAAATGCGGGGGTATTACCGGCAGATTTGCAAAACTCCACTTACCTCGTTTAACTTCATATTCCTGAGGGACAACAAGTTCTAACAGATGACCAACCGCCGAAGAAACAATGTACGCATCGCTCTCAAAATAATCAGTATGCTTCGCAAAACCGCCCAGGGCGCGTGTAATATCAGTCGCAACGGAAGGCTTCTCTGCGATAATCAACGATTTACTCATGACTTCCCCCCATGCCGGCGAGAATTAGCCATACTTTTAACAAAAACGTTTTCACGTTCAGATTTGAAATAGCCTTTAGGGAGCAGATACATTACTGAAAAAACAATTTTTTCATACGGAATGACTAACAACATAAAAAGCGTGACTAATGCTTAAAGTGTGTGTCACTCACAATTAATAATTTTTCCAGCACGGCATCATCTGAAAGTTGATTTTGCACCCATAGCTCTGTCAGAACAATTAATTTGATTTTATCCAGACTCGAAGAGTCTTCGTCCATGGCAATGACACGGTCAATCAACAACTCTCGTTGCAACGGATTAATAATTTTGGCGTGCTCAAGAAAGATAATAAAACCGCGTCCTTCAGTATCAATTTTTTCCATTTCATGCGCACTGAAGCAGCGAAATGAATCATTTTCTGCCAAAGAAGCAGGATAATCACCGGTATCTTGACGCGCCAGCTCTGAAAGCCAATCCAGTGCCTGATGTATTTCCTCATCATCAAAGCCGGCCAACACCAGTTTACGCGTCAGTGTTTCAGAATCAGGATAACTTCCTGAATCAAAATAATTTTCAAAGAGATAATACAATATATCAAACATTATTTAATATTAAAAATAATCTATATTTACAGCGACAACACCTTGTGTCACAGCTTGTGCCCTGAGCACGGACCTGTCAATTGTCCGACCTGAAACATAAGCGAAAAATTCAATCATTTATCTTTTTCTTTAATTCTTTACATATCTTACTTACAAAGCTTAACTTATTTAGCAACCCTTTGATAACACCCGCCGGGAAGACTGGCTATCTGGCCATCAAGTTCAAGTGTTAATAGCATGGCGGATACAGACTCAACCGTCAAGCCACTCCGCACACATAATGTGTCCACATCAACCACATCATGCCCCAGGCACTGCAGCAGCCATGTATTTTCATTTGTTAAATCAAGATCTGCAGTATCATTTTTTTCACGCTGCCCTTGATCAATAGCCGGATAATTCAATTCATCCAGAATATCCTGAATACTTTCAACCAGTTTGGCCCCTTCTTTGATGAGTGCGTGACACCCCTTTGACAGCGGAGAATGAATCGAACCTGGTATGGCCAGCACTTCGCGGCCCTGTTCAAGCGCTTGCCGTGCCGTGATCAATGATCCACTGCGCATTGCGGCTTCAACGACAAGACATCCCTGACTCATACCGCTGATAATCCGGTTTCTTCTGGGAAAATTCTTACCAACAGGCGGTGTTCCAAGCGGCAGCTCCGAGATCAGCGCACCATCCCTCGCCAGTTGATGTGCAAGCGAATGATTTCTTGCCGGGTACACAATATCGAGCCCCGTACCTACAACTGCTATACTGCCCGCAGCGCCTCGCAGACCACCGCGATGCGCCGCGGTATCAATCCCCAGCGCCATACCGCTGACTATACAGATTCCTGCATTACTGATGGATTCAGCAAAAGCCTCTGCATTCGACAAACCCTGTGGTGTTGCATTACGGCTTCCAACCACCGCTAAAGATGACTTCTTCAGAAGCTCGCGTCTGCCCTTGAAATACAGTATGGGCGGCGGGTCGATTATATTCAATAATCGAGCAGGATAATCCTGGTCAGCCAAGGTGATAACCGAATTTGTCGCATCTTCAAGCCAGGCTAGTGTTGCAGTCACTTTATTTGAGTCCGGGCCATCTTTGATATGTCTGGCAACCGATTTTTTAACCACACTCTCAAGTGCCTTTACAGGGGCAGACAGAACGGCTTCAGGCGAACCGAATGCAACCAACAGTCTTCTTATGGATTCATCACCAACGCCTTGGATAAGGCAAAGTTGCAGCCAAAATTCAATATCGGTTGCATGTTTCATATCATTGCTTTGCACAGAAAAGCCGTTTCATCTAAATAACGATTGCTTTTAGTATTCCTGCAACAAAGTTCAGCTGTCAAGCCTGATTCAGCAGCCTCAAGAATCCCGATTCAAATAAAGTTATTCAGATCATGGATTCTTAACTGCATCCAGAATTTTGATAGTGCCCGTGCTGCGAACGACAAGCGCGTAAGACAGCTGATCAAATACCCTGAACACAAAAACTAACCCGGTGCGCTCCTCAGGCAATTCAACCATTTTTCCATCCGGCAAGCGCGTTTGGCTTCTGCGAAAGATGGCGAGTACGTGCCCCATTTCCAGGCCATCCCGCATACCCTTATTCAATGTAACAATAGCTCCCCTACTGATTTCGGTGACTCCTCCGTACACAGATATTATACGTCCGGCAATTAAGGAATCAGGTGCATGAGGTGCATAATTATTAAATATAAGCCCGGGCGCTGGAACCAGCCGATCGCCCTTTAGGATTTCCTGTGTAGAATGTGTAATAACTGCGGTACTGATTTCATCAAATACTCTAGCACTGGCGTTACCCAGATACTCCGCTTCAAATCCTATCACTCGATTATTTTGATCGGGATCTTTCAATGCTTTTCCCGACCTAAAGATCTGCCACGCTTTACCCAGATAGTCTGGCATATTGGCAACATACACAGTATTGCCTGTACTTAACACAACCCGATTATCACTGGTGCCCAACATATACGGAGCATTCGCCAAACCATCCTTATCCACCACAAGTGGCTGGCTCAGGAACGGTTCAATAACAGCGGCGGGGATACTGGGTATGGCATTTGATTGAGCTTGATCAGTTCGTATTCGTGGTGATAGCTTTACGGTTCTTTGATCTCCCTTGCCCTGAATAAGCTGCAGGCGATTCCCTTGCAAGGTTTTTTCCAATATGATCGTATCACCCGGGAAAATTTTATGCGGATTCTTTAATTGGGTGCGGTTGAGTCCCCAAATTTCAGGCCAGCGCCACGGCTCTTTCAGAAATCGTGCCGCAATGCCCCACAAAGTATCACCCTCGACCACTTCGTACCGGTACGGTACATCGCTTTTTAACATGCTATTATCTACGGCTTTCGCAGATAAAGCGGTCAGCAGGCTGAGACACATAACCATCGATATAGTAAGCTTTCGCATGAATTACCTCGGAGACAGAAAAGAATTTCAATGAGCACAGAATTACTCGTCAATGATACGGTCTATATAAGCGGTTTGATTTGATAAAATAAATAATTTTTTATGGCTATTCTGAAAATTTTACAGTACCCGGATAATAGGCTTCATACCATAGCTGCCCCCGTTACCGAGGTAAATGATGATACCCGCATGTTGATCCGAAATATGGCCGAAACAATGTACGCCGCCCCCGGCATTGGTTTGGCGGCAACGCAGGTTGACGTGCATGAACGCATCATTGTTATTGATATATCTGAAACACACGACCAGTTACGGGTATTGATAAATCCGGAAATTATTGAGCGAAGTGGCACATTTGAATATGAAGAGGGCTGCTTGTCAGTTCCCGGAATCTTTGGCAAGGTCAAACGTTCCGAATCGGTAACAGTTAAAGCATTGAATGCCGAAGGAGAGCCATTTACGCTTGACGCAACAGGGTTGCTGGCTGTTTGTATTCAACATGAGATGGACCATCTCGAGGGCAAAGTATTCGTAGAATACTGGTCAAAATTCAAGCAATCCAGGGTTTTGACAAAACTAAAAAAAAATCAGCGCAGCGCAATGTAGTATTGCACTTCTACCCTGCTCCGTGTCAATTCTGAAACAGTCCCGATTCTAAATAACAGAAATACAATAACAAACAGTATCATGAAAATTATTTTTGCGGGAACGCCTGTTTTTGCTGCGACTGCGCTGGACGCGTTGATTTCGGCAAATCATGAAATTGCTCTGGTACTCACTCAACCGGACCGGCCTGCAGGTAGAGGAATGAAAATGACCGCCAGCGCTGTTAAGCGCCTGGCCGAAGCACATGGATTGACGATACTGCAACCACCATCACTTAAGGATCCACAGTGGCATGCATCAATCACAGCAGCAAATGCGGATGTAATGGTCGTGGCCGCATATGGACTGATTCTACCTCAGCCTGTGCTATCCATACCGCATGCCGGCTGCTTAAATATTCACGCATCTCTGCTACCCCGCTGGCGCGGTGCGGCACCTATCCAGCGAGCCATCCAGGCAGGCGACAAAGAAACGGGAATTACGATTATGCAAATGGATGCCGGACTGGATACAGGCGACATCCTACTGAAAAAATGCATCCCCATTTTGCCTGAAGATACAGCCCAAACACTGCATGACAAATTGTGTGCGCTCGGCGCACATGCCATTGTCAAAGCGTTGGAATTACTAAAGCAGCAAAAACTTTTACCTGTAAAACAAGATGATTTGCAAGCCAGCTATGCTGCCAAAATCAAAAAAAATGAGAGTCAAATTGACTGGCATTTGCCGGCTGTAGAAATCGAACGACAAATCCGGGCTTTTAATCCGGTACCAGGCGCTCATACAGTCTTACAGGATCATCAAATCAAAATATGGCAGGCAAAAGCAACTTCTGGGCAGTCCGACCAGCCAGGAAAAATCCTTGCAATACATCCAGATGGCATTATAGTTGCTTGCGGGTCAGGAATACTGCGGCTTGAAACTGTTCAAAGATCCGGCGGGAAAAAACTGACCGCAGCTGATTTTTTAGCCGGTTTTAAAATATCCGTGGGTGATCATTTTGATTTTCCGAAAACAGTCACTCATGACACATGACTAATACACTGCTAATCACCGTTACTGTTGTTAATCACGTTTTAACCGGGAACAGCCTAACCCAGGCGCTAAACGAATGCTGGCAAAAACATGCAATATTATCAGGTCAGCAAAGAGGTGCCATCCAAGATTGCAGTTATGGTGTTTTGCGTTTTTACGGACAGCTAACCGAGATTCTGGCGATATTACTGACGAAAAAACCGCAAGATAAAAAAATCTATTGTTTGTTATTGACCGGACTTTATCAGCTGCTCTACAGCAAAACTCCCGCGTACACCATTATCAACCAAACCGTCTCGGCTGCGCACAAACTGACACAAAATAACCGGTTGCATGGGCTGGTCAATGCTGTGCTGCGCAATTTTTTACGGCAAAAGGCTTCTTTGCTGGCACAAGTAGAATCAATAGAAACCGGTCGGTTTTCACATCCACAGTGGTGGATCAACAAATTACGTTCTCAATATCCGCAGCATTACCGTTCGATTCTAAATACCGGCAATCAGCGCCCGCCGATGACTGTACGCGTCAACCAGCGCAAAATCAGTATTGCCGGTTATCAGCACTTGCTCTCGGAGCATGGCATGGAATCCCAGAGGATCTGGCATAACGCATTACTGCTTAAGAAACCGGTCAACGTATCGGCATTGCCCGGTTTTAGCGAAGGCATGGTCTCCGTACAGGATGCCGGTGCACAGCTCGCAGCACCTCTGCTTGATGTTCATCAAGGCATGCGCGTGCTTGACGCCTGCGCTGCACCCGGTGGCAAAAGTACGCATTTACTGGAACTGACCGATATATCATTAACGGCAATGGATCATGATAACGCCCGCCTTGCTCAGGTTGAACAAAATTTCAAACGCATGGGAATGCGCGCATCAAATATCATATGTGGAAATGCGGCTGATCCAGGTTCATGGTGGGATGGAAAAGAATTTGATCGTATTCTCGCCGACGTACCTTGCTCTGCATCAGGTGTTGTATGCCGCCATCCGGATATTAAGTGGCTTCGACGCGAATCCGATCTTGAAAAACTTGTCATGCAACAACAGGCAATCCTGCACGCTTTATGGCAAACTTTATCAAGAAATGGTAAGTTGCTTTATGTTACCTGTTCAGTATTTATGGAAGAAAACAAATGGCTGATCAAACAATTTTTACAGCATCAGAGCGATGCCCGTATTGAGACCATCTCAGGCCCGGATCTGCTGGATGGCCAGTTGCTGCCGAATAGCCTGCACGACGGTTTTTTTTATACTTTATTACAAAAACTGTAGGCTGTCATGAAATGGCATGGTTTCGCAAGCCTGATTATCATTATGATATCAGGAACATGTTTTTTTTATACTGCAAACTCGCATGCCTATGGCAGTATCCAGGTACGTTCATTTAAGCTGGCAGCAGTTGATAGCGGTTATACGGTCAGCATCAATTCCGCCATAGAATTAAACCCGACGCTGGAACAGGCGCTTGAAAAGGGTGTTGTACTGTATTTCGTAAACAAATTCACGCTGGTTGAATCCCGCTGGTACTGGTTCGATAAGGAAGTCGCTCGCATAAAAACACGAACCGGTCTACGGTATCATGCGCTCACGCGCCGATATATTCTCAGCGATCACACCTTCTCGAGAAGTTATACAACACTGCAAGACGCGCTCGTTGCATTGCAGCGACTGCGTGATCACCCACTGACAATCTACCACGAACTAAGATCTAACGTTCAGTACAATGCAACACTCAGGTTATGGCTTGACTTGACACGCATGCCCAAACCTTTCCAGGTTGAGGCGCTCGGCTCCAGCGCCTGGAACTTGAGTTCTGATCGTCTGGAATGGCGAATGGTGTTACCAACCCCTGATCAACCGTTTTCCATATCTGTCCAGCAATGAAGTATGTGTTGATTGTCGGCGCGGCACTTGGAGCAATCATGCTATTTCTGCTGGCGACTGCCGGTGCGAATACCGATTTTTTTGAGCGGCGCTACCAGCTGCTGTTAATTATCAATATCGTCTTTGTTCTGCTCTTTATCATCGTAGTCGGATATCTGTTGTGGCGCTTCATACGACGCCTCAAATCCGGTGTTTTTGGCTCAAGACTGGCTTTACGATTATTGTTAATCTTCTCTTTAATGGCTATTTTACCAGGAGCGCTAGTCTACACGGTGTCTGTTCAGTTCCTGGAGAAAAGCATTGAATCCTGGTTTGATGTCAAGGTTGACCGTGCGCTCGAGAGTGGGCTGCACCTGGGCCAGACTATGCTTGAAAATTTACTGGAGGAATTACAAAAAAAGGCCAGAACAGCAGCACTATCGTTATCTGACCCATCTACATCACAAGTAGCCGCACTCAGCGAACTCACCTTACAGACGCAGATAGAAGAAGCCACCCTATTTAATCAGGAAGGCAAAGTTATTGCATTTTCGAGCGAAAATAACCTGACATTATTTCCTGAAGTCCCTAGCGGGACAGTAATGCGCCACATCAGAACACAAAAAGCTTACAGCGCCATTGAACCAATTGCGGATAAAGGCCTGTACATGCGCGTTCTGGCACCGGTCAATGTATTAAACCTGGATGACGACATCAGGATTCTTCAATTATTACAGCCTGTTCCTGAATTATTGGCGCGCAACGCCGAAAAAGTACAGGAAGGCTATTGGGACTATCAGGAACTCTCGCTATCGCGCCAGGGTCTGACTCGCCTGTATAGCGTTACCCTGACACTGTCATTATTGCTATCACTGTTCTCCGCACTGGCAACCGCTTCTATCTTGAGCGAGAATCTGAGTTCGCCATTAAGTATGCTGGCAGAGGGCACCAAAGCAATTGCGCAAGGCGATTATAGCCGTCGGCATCTGGTACAAAGCCGGGATGAATTAGGCATTCTGACCGAGTCCTTCAATCTGATGACGCAGCAGCTGGAAGAAGCCCGAGCAATAGCCCAGCATAATCAACATGAAGTTGAAAGCGCGCGCGCTCACCTGGAAAGTATTCTTGCAAACCTATCATCCGGCGTCATGGTGTTTGATGAAAATCTGGTGCTGATCAAAGCAAATAGAAGCGCAGAGCAGATACTGCAAACGCCTTTGATCAGCCTGGACGGCGCGGTCATTGATGGCTGTGTGGAAAAAGAACCACAGGTGAGCGCTATGGTCGCAGAAATTCGGGCAGGCTTCAATTCGGGTGAGACAGGTGTGTGGCAGCGACAAATGACGCGCACCAACGATGGCAACAATCAAGTTTTGCACCTGCGCGGCACTCGTCTGCCGGCAATTTCAGGAGGGGGCGTCGTCGTATTCGACGATATTACAAGTCTGCTGCAAGTTCAGCGCGCAGTAGCCTGGAGCGAAATCGCACGGCGACTGGCGCATGAAATCAAGAATCCGTTAACGCCAATTCAGCTGTCTGCAGAACGGCTGGAACATAAGCTGGCGGAGAAACTGAATGAACAGGATACCTTGATTCTGCAGCGTTCAATTGAAACCATCGTCAATCAGGTTGAGGCCCTTAAACGCATGGTCAACGAATTTAATCAATACGCCCGTGCTCCGGCGCTTGAAATGAGCCAACTTGATATCAACCAGCTGGTCAGAGAAATTCTGTCACTTTACGACTCCACCAATGCTACTCGCAGGAAACATGCACACATCCATATTCAGCGCAAGCTTGCTGACAATCTACCAGCTATTCTTGGCGATTCCACGCAATTGCGCCAAGTACTCCACAACCTGTTGCTTAACGCGCAAGACGCTTTAAACGGAACCGAGAAGCCTGTAATTGAAATTGAGACTGAAGCGATGCAAGATAGCATACAGTTAACGATCCGGGATAATGGAGGCGGTTTTTCTGACGAGGTCAAATCACGGGTTTTTGAGCCATATGTAACTACCAAACCCAAAGGCACAGGACTAGGTCTGCCGATTGTCAAAAAAATTGTTGAAGAACATTCGGGAACGATTCGCATCGAAAACCTGAAACCGCAAGGCGCCCAGATCAGTATTACTCTGCCAATATCTGAAAATTTAGCATCACTTAGCTAGAGACTGAGGATAAAATAATAATGATGACAAATAATACAATATTGATTGTTGATGACGAGATCGGAATACGCGAATTGCTATCTGAGATTTTGCGCGATGAAGGCTATCGTGTCGCATTGGCTGAGAATGCTGAACAGGCACGGATATGGCGTAACCAAACACGGCCCGATCTGGTTTTGCTGGATATCTGGATGCCAGACACGGACGGAATAACACTACTAAAAGACTGGGCGAGTAACGGCATGCTGACCATGCCGGTTATTATGATGTCGGGGCATGGCACTATAGATACAGCGGTTGAAGCAACGCGTATTGGTGCTTTCGGATATCTGGAGAAGCCCATCCCTCTCAAGAAACTGCTCAGTACAGTCGGTAAAGCTATGCGCGGGGGTCAAAATAAACAGCATACCGCGCTCTCTCTGGCAAGTCTTGGCAAGGGCGCACTGATTGTCGAGCTCAAAAAGAAATTAGAAAAAGTGGCTAATCTGAAAACACCTTTGCTGCTGATGGGTGAACCCGGCGTGGGTATGGAAATCTGCGCACATTTTCTGCATCGTCCTAATACGCCGTGGGTAGAACCAGACTCACTGACAATTTTAGCTGAAAAACCTCTGGATTTGCTTGAACAGGCAAGAGATGGATTATTATTTTTAAAAGACATCGGCGAAACCAATAAACTGGCACAAAAAGGCCTGCTGCTGCTGCTAAGTAAACTGGACAAATACAATGTTCGTCTGGTCTGTGCCACATCGCAGCCACTAGCCGAACTGGCTGCGCAAAACAATTATAATACCAAACTATATGAATCTCTTAGCGGATTGACCATCGGAGTTCCGTCGCTGCGTGCGCACCGCGAAGACATCCCTGACCTTGCCAACCAGATTTTGTCTGGTTTTGCCGAATCTGGCGAAGTCTCACCGGTACTGCAATTCAGCACAGCTGCTCTTAATTGTCTGCGCAATTATGATTGGCCGGGCAATCTGACACAATTGACAGGCGTCGTACATTCTTTGGCACTAACCTGTACAGGCGATGAAATTACCGCGGATATGGTGCAACAGGCAATGGTCTTCCCGGAATCAACGTCATCACCCTCATCAACACCTGACATTCCATTTGATCTGTCTTTACGGGAAGCACGTGATTTATTCGAGAAAACATACTTTGAAAGACTGATCGAAGAAGAAAACGGCAATATGACGCGAGTCGCCGAACGCGCGGGACTGGAACGCACGCATTTGTACCGGAAGATAAAACTACTTGGCATTAAACTTCGGGGAAATTAAAACCGTCTCTGAATTGTATTCAGAGCTGATTATGAATAAAAAAAGGCACGCCATGATGGCGCGCCTTTTTACCTTACCCAAAAATCAGTTACAGCAACGGAATAATCATTAATGCCACTATATTGATAATTTTAATCAATGGGTTAATTGCCGGTCCGGCTGTATCCTTGTACGGATCACCCACGGTATCACCTGTGACAGAGGCTTTATGCGCTTCGCTGTTCTTGCCCCCAAAATTACCGTCCTCAATATGCTTCTTGGCATTATCCCAAGCACCACCACCGGCTGTCATGGAAATCGCCACAAACAGACCGGTAACAATAGAACCCATGAGCACACCACCGAGCGCCTGAGGCCCAAGCAAAACGCCAACCAGTAACGGAGCGAGCACAGGAAGAAGTGACGGAATCATCATTTCCTTGATAGCCGCTTTAGTCAGCATATCGACCGCGCGCGAATAGTCAGGTTTGGCAGTGCCTTCCATAATTCCATCGATTTCCCTGAACTGACGGCGCACTTCAATCACCACTGAGCTGGCAGCACGTCCAACTGCTTCCATAGACATGGCGCCAAACAGATATGGTATTAGTCCGCCGATAAACAAGCCAATGATGACCATATGATTGGATAAATCAAATGTCAGCATATGACCCGCTTTCTCCAATCCGTGCGTATAATCCGCAAACAACACTAATGCTGCAAGACCGGCAGACCCAATTGCATAACCTTTGGTCACTGCTTTTGTTGTATTGCCGACGGCGTCGAGTGGATCGGTAATCGCACGTACAGACTCAGGCATTTCCGCCATTTCCGCTATACCACCTGCATTATCGGTAATCGGTCCGTAGGCATCAAGCGCCACGATAATACCCGTCATTGACAGCATTGCGGTTGCGGCAATAGCAATGCCGTATAAACCGGCCAGTGAATAAGCCATCAGAATGCTCAGACAGACTGCCAATACTGGCGCCGCGGTTGCGCGCATTGACACACCCAGGCCGGCAATAATATTGGTGGCATGTCCTGTGGTGGAAGCTTCGGCAATATGCTGCACTGGCGGATAATCGGTTGATGTGTAATATTCGGTTATCACGACCATCGCCCCCGTCAGCAGCAAACCAATTGCAGCAGCCAGATAAACACGCATTACCAGCGCGCCACCGGCAACTTCAACACCCGAAACTTCAAGCGACATATCTGCCATAAACCAGACGGTCACAGGTAAATAGGCAAGCAGCGCAATACCGCCGGCAACAATCAATCCGCGATACAATGCTTTCATGATTGTTCCGCCTTCCTGCATTTTGACGTAGTAACAGCCGATAATTGATGCAATGATAGAAACCGCACCCAGCATGAGTGGATAAACCACAGCGCTCATTTCATTATTCAAAAAGAGCAATGCGCCTAACAGCATGGTTGCGATAATCGTCACTGCATAGGTTTCAAACAAATCAGCTGCCATACCCGCGCAATCGCCAACATTATCGCCGACGTTATCGGCAATCACTGCAGGGTTACGTGGATCATCTTCTGGAATGCCAGCTTCAACCTTACCGACCAGATCCGCACCGACGTCAGCGCCCTTGGTAAAAATACCACCGCCCAAACGCGCAAAAATAGAAATCAGCGAACCGCCAAAAGCAAAACCAATTAAAGGTTTAATTACATCGCTGACCGCGGCGTCGGGATCCGCACCATTAAACAACCAGGCGCTATAACCGGCAACGCCCAGCAGTCCCAGACCAACAACCAGCATACCCGTGACCGCACCGCCACGAAATGCGATTGCAAGCGCCTCATTCAAACCGGTGCGGGCTGCTTCTGCTGTGCGCACATTGGAATGGACAGAAACATTCATTCCGAGATATCCGGCCGCTCCGGACAAAATAGCGCCAAGTGCAAAACCGACCGCAGTATCCCACGTTAATACCAGGCCAATAGCCAGAAACAGAACCAACCCCACAATACCGATAGTTGTATATTGACGATTGAGATACGCCGAGGCGCCTTCCTGTATTGCAGAGGCAATTTCCTGCATGCGTGAATTACCGGTAGACTGGGTGTAAATCCCTCTGATCCATATGCCGCTGTATATCAGGGCTAGAATCCCACTACCAATTGCGATAATTAAACCGTTAGACATAAAGAACTCCACTTAAAGTCAGACCATTTAAAATCATACGTAGAATTTCGGCCTAATAATTCCACATAATTAAATACTTGTTCAAAACCCCAGGGAAAAAGGCCCATATTTTATATGCACTTGTTGTTTATATGCACCTTTTTTAGCCGCCTAGATTTCAAACCCTTCCAGTTTCTTTGCAACTGACGCATTTTTTAGCCGCACGTAATCTGGCAAACCGTTTTTGTAGGGTGGATAATCTTCACCTTCAATGAGTGGCAGAAGATACTCACGACAAGCTTCAGTGATACCGAACCCATCTTCACTGATATATTCAGCCGGCATCATTTTTTCAACATTTGCGACATTTGCAAGTTCGGCCATACCAACCTTCCAGCTGTAAGGCGTGTTGGAAACACGCTCAATTGTTGGCATAACAGAGTTGTGGCCGGCAATCGCGTACTCGACAGCTGCCTTACCCATAGCATAGGCCTGGTCAACATCTGTTTTGGATGCAATATGACGAGCAGCACGCTGCAGATAATCAGCCACGCCCCAGTGATATTTCAGCCCCAGACCGTCTTTGATGATATTGGCCACAACCGGTGCAACACCACCCAGCTGCGCATGACCGAAAGCATCCCGTAACCCCTGATCAGACAGAAACTTGCCATCCTCGCCTTTAACACCTTCAGAGACGACCACAGAGCAATAACCGAATTTCTTGACATAACCGTCTACTTTGGCGAGAAATTTCGCTTTATCAAACGTTATCTCCGGAAATAGAATTACGATCGGTATTTCACAGTCCTTGCTCGAAGCCAGACCGCCTGCCGCTGCAATCCATCCGGCATGACGGCCCATTACTTCCAGCACGAAAACCTTGGTGGAAGTTTTGGCCATACTGGCCACATCAAAACTGGCTTCGCGCGTTGAAACCGCAATATATTTGGCAACCGAACCAAAGCCAGGACAGCAGTCGGTAATCGGCAAGTCATTATCAACGGTTTTCGGCACATGTATTGCCTGAATCGGAAACCCCAACGTGTCAGAAATTTGCGAAACCTTGAGGCAGGTGTCTGCTGAATCACCACCACCGTTATAAAAAAAGTATCCGATATTATGCGCCTTGAACACCTCGATTAAACGCTCGTATTCACGGCGGTTCTGCTCTATGCTTTTTAGCTTGTACCGACATGAACCGAAACCGCCCGATGGGGTATGGCGCAGCGCTGCAATCGCTTCTGCCGAATCGGCGCTGGTATCGATCAAATCCTCGGTCAATGCACCGATAATGCCGTTGCGACCAGCATATACATTCCCGATTTTGTCGGGATGCTGGCGCGCGGCTTCAATAACACCGGCTGCCGAAGCATTAATCACAGCCGTCACGCCACCAGATTGAGCATAAAATGCATTTTTTATGGACATAACATTATTTCTCCTGATTGATCAAATCGTAAGCAAAACCCTACTGCCAAAAGATACAATCCTTTAATTTAAAACTACAGAGTATATAAAAGCCCTATGCAATCACTATGACTCTTATATTGCTACTGTGCTGTTTTTTTGAAAGCGATACGATAAAACTATGACGTCAAACGTGCGGCATTCAGAGTGTTAATGCTGCCAGAATCCTGTCACGAATTTCTTCAACACTCCCGATACCGGAGACCTTGACATAACGGGGAGCATCATCAATGCCTTTTTCGGACCAGTTGGAATAATAAGTAATCAACGGCTCTGTCTGCTCATGATAAACAGCCAGCCTTTTCCGAACAGTTTCTTCCTTATCGTCATCCCGTTGTATCAGTGGCTCACCGGTTATATCGTCGAGATTTTCAGCTTTCGGCGGATTGAAAATGACATGATAAGTGCGACCTGAGGCCGGATGAACTCTGCGACCAGACATGCGCCGAATAATCTCGTCATCCGGAACGTCAATTTCAACCACACAATCAATCCGTACGCCCGCTGCCTTCATGGCATCTGCCTGTGGGATAGTACGGGGAAAGCCGTCAAATAAAAAACCATTGGCACAATCCGGCTTGGCGATACGCTCCTTGACCAGATTGATAATGATATCATCTGATACCAGGCCGCCGGCATCCATGATTTTTTTTGCCATCATGCCCAGTTCGGTGCCTGCTTTAACGGCGCTTCGCAGCATATCCCCCGTCGAAATCTGCGGAATGCCAAAATGTTCCTTGATATAATTGGCTTGCGTGCCTTTGCCGGCACCTGGACCGCCCAGTAATATGACTCGGATAGCTGTTCTCCTTATTTCTTTCTATTGTCAGTATGTTCTGCGATAAATGCGTATCATTGACAGCTGAAAAGCAATTCACTAGCTGTCACAAAATTTCCGGTCGACATTATAGCTTAGGCTGGCAAGATACTCGAGACTTGTTTTATTCCAGGATCAAAAAAATTAAATAAAAGCTGCTTGAAAACAACAAGCTTCATCAATCAGACCTGAATATGCGATAATCTTCCGATTCACTACAGGAAAAAAAATGGACGAAAACAGAAGCAAAGCGCTCGCTGTAGCGCTGTCCCAGATTGAAAAACAGTTTGGCAAAGGCTCAATTATGCGAATGGGCGACAACGATGTCGCCAACGATATACAGGTGGTTTCTACCGGATCACTTAGCCTTGACATTGCTCTGGGCGTTGGTGGTTTGCCGCGCGGTCGCGTCATAGAAATATATGGCCCGGAATCGTCAGGTAAAACAACACTTACCCTGCAAGTGATCGCCGAAATGCAGAAACTCGGAGGAACAGCGGCATTTATCGACGCGGAACATGCACTGGATCCACACTATGCCAAGAAAATAGGCGTCAACGTTCAGGAGCTTCTGATTTCACAACCGGACAATGGCGAGCAGGCGCTGGAAATCGCGGACATGCTGGTCCGTTCCGGTTCAATCGATATTGTCGTTATTGATTCTGTCGCTGCGCTTACGCCACGAGCTGAAATTGAGGGTGAAATGGGTGATCCGCAAATGGGTTTACAGGCCAGGCTGATGTCTCAAGCACTCAGAAAGCTGACCGCCAACATTAAACGCAGCAACACCATGGTAATTTTCATCAATCAGATCCGCATGAAAATCGGTGTCATTTTCGGTAACCCAGAGACCACGACGGGCGGCAACGCACTGAAATTCTACGCTTCCGTCCGGCTTGAAATACGTCGCACCGGCGCTATCAAAAAAGGAGAAGAAACCATTGGTAACGAAACACGCGTGAAGGTGGTCAAGAACAAGGTCGCACCGCCCTTCAAGCAGGCTGAATTTGATATTCTATACGGCGAGGGGATTTCCCGTGAAAGCGAGATTATCGAACTGGGCGTGCAGCATAAATTAATCGATAAAGCCGGAGCCTGGTATTCCTACAACGGCGACAAAATCGGCCAGGGTAAAGACAACGTACGTGAATATCTCAAGGAGCACCACGAAACCGCGCAGGACATCGAACAGAAAATCCGTGAGGCGGTTGGTATTTTCAGTCCCGACAATTCATCCCGGACACCTAAAGACAAAGAACAATGAAAGTGTCGGACAGCAATTCACTGCGGCTTGAAACACGCGCGTTACGCTATCTGGCCAGACGCGAGCATTCCCGGTACGAACTGGAAAAAAAGCTGTCTGCTCATGAACAATCAGCCCAGGTGTTGTCCGAAGTGCTCGACCGGCTCGAGCAGCAGGGTTATTTATCCACCGAACGATTTGCCGAACAGACCAGCCGGACACGACGATCACGATTCGGCAGCCAGCGTATCGTACACGAGCTCAAAGAAAAGGGCGTCGACGCAACACACATTGCCAGGCTATTGCCCGACCTTATGGCAACGGATCTAGAAACTGCCTGGCAAGTCTGGCAAAAAAAATTCGGCACACCACCCCGTGATATCAAAGAACGGGGCAGGCAAATGCGTTTTCTGACAGGCCGGGGCTTTTCACCGGAGATTATCCGCAAGGTATTGCTACAGGCTGAAAAGGATGCACAATGAAATCTACTATTGCTGTAATCACAATCGGTTTTTCTCTTCTGCTGTTGATACTGGTCGCGCCTGTGTATGCCAGCAGCATCACGGCAATACAGGAAATCAATACCTCACCGGCCCGCTTTGACGGCAAGACGGTAACACTCAGAGGCGTCACCAAAGATCCAACACGCATTCCTGTCATTGACCTAAAAGCCTATGTTCTGGAAGATGATACCGGCGAGATTATCATACTCACAAGCGACAATCTGCCTGAGATGGGCAAAACAACTACAGTGCGTGTCTGTATTGATCATCTTGCGGTTATCAAGGGCGAAGCACTGGGCACGACGGTTGTAGAATTGCAACGATACGAATAAATACAAAACCGATGAGAAGCAGCGAAATACGACAAAAATTCCTGGATTTTTTTAAGACACACGGTCATACCATTATTGCATCCAGTCCGCTGGTACCCGCTAACGACCCAACCTTGCTGTTCACCAACGCAGGGATGGTTCAGTTCAAGGATGTATTCCTGGGCCAGGACCAGAGAAATTACACGCGCGCCGCCAGTTCACAACGTTGCGTACGCGCCGGCGGCAAGCACAACGATCTGGAAAATGTCGGCTATACGGCACGGCACCATACTTTCTTTGAAATGCTCGGCAACTTTAGTTTTGGCGATTATTTCAAACGCAACGCGATTCAATTTGCCTGGGAGTTTCTGACCGTCACTCTTACAATCCCGCAGGAAAAACTCTGGATCACTGTCTACGCCGAGGATGACGAAGCCGCCGACATCTGGCTCAACGAAATCGGCATCAGTCCCGAGCGGCTCGTACGTATCGACACCATGGACAATTTCTGGCAGATGGGTGATACCGGCCCCTGCGGACCCTGCTCCGAAATCTTTTACGATCATGGTCCCGATGTCGCAGGCGGCCCGCCCGGTTCCGCCGATGCGGAAGGCGACCGCTACATCGAAATCTGGAACCTGGTCTTCATGCAGTTTAACCGTGACAGCGGCGGCGAATTGCATCCGCTGCCCAAACCATCGGTCGACACCGGCATGGGACTCGAACGCATTTCCGCCGTCATGCAGCAGGTGCACAGCAACTACGACATCGATTTGTTTCAGGATTTGATCAAAGCTGCCGCACATGTCACAAACACGCAGAATCTTGAAGACAACTCGCTCAAAGTCATCGCCGATCATATCCGCGCGTGCGCTTTTCTGATCACTGACGGTGTAATACCTGGCAGCGAAGGCCGCGGGTATGTATTACGGCGCATCATCCGCCGCGCAATTCGACACGGATACCGCCTGGGCCAGAATAAGCCGTTTTTTTACCGCCTGGTAACTGATCTGTGTAATGTCATGGGCGAAGCCTACCCTGAACTGCCCGCAGCAAAAGAACGGGTTGCCGGCGTTCTGCGACAGGAGGAAGAACGGTTTGCCGAAACGCTGGAGCACGGCATGCAGGTGCTGGATAACGCGATCAGCAAAAAAATCAGCGTGCTTGATGGCGAAACAGCTTTTCGCCTGTATGATACCTTTGGCTTTCCACTCGACCTGACCGCTGACATCGCCCGCGAACGCGGCATCAGCATAGACAACGAAGGATTTGAGAGATCCATGGCACGGCAGCGTGAACAGGCACGCGCTGCCAACAAATTCACCATGAACGAAGAAGGCCTAACCTATAACGGCAACCAGACTGTTTTTCACGGTTATGACGCGCTGCAGCATGAAGGAAAAATTTTAGCGATCTACAAAGAAGGCACACCGGTCGATTTTATAGAAGCAGGCGATGAAGCAGTCATTGTGCTGGATCATACGCCTTTTTACGCTGAATCGGGCGGCCAGGTCGGCGACAGCGGAAAGCTATTGGCAGGCAACGGTACATTTAATGTAACAAATACGCAAAAAATACAAGCGAATGTTTTCGGCCACAAAGGCGTTTTGAGCAGCGGACGAGTAGTTATTGGCGACAAAGTACTTGCTGACGTTGATTCATTAGCGCGCGTTCGGACTACGCGCAACCATTCTGCAACGCATCTAATGCACAAAGCACTACGGGAGGTATTGGGCGATCATGTACAGCAAAAAGGTTCACTGGTAGATCATGAGAGAACACGTTTCGATTTTTCCCATAACGAACCAATGACTGAGCAGCAAATTCGCTTGGTGGAAAAGAAGGTAAATGAAGAAATCCTTATCAATACAGAGTGCCAGGCACGCATCATGGCGATTGAAGAAGCACAAAAATCCGGCGCAATGATGCTTTTCGGTGAAAAATATGGTGACGAAGTACGCGTACTGGATATTGGTTCTTCACGCGAATTGTGTGGCGGAACTCACGTGAAGCGTACTGGCGATATCGGATTGTTTAAGATCATTTCCGAGAGTGGTGTGGCTGCAGGAGTACGGCGCGTTGAGGCCTGCACAGGTGATCGCGCACTGGGTTATGTAGAAACACTGGAAGACGATCGAAGAGCAAGTGCGGCAATGCTGAAAGTTCCATTACATCAGGGTGGTGCAATACCAATGGCTGTTCACCATTTGCAACAGGACAAAAAAGCACTTGAGAAAGAACTCTCCACACTGAAAACGAAACTTGCCGGCTCTCAAAGTAATGACCTGGTATCGCAAGCACAAGACATCAAAGGCGTCAAAGTACTCACTGCAAACCTCGAAGGCGCCAACGCAAAATCGCTGCGCGAAACACTGGACAAACTCAAAGATAAACTCGAGACCTGCATCATTGTGCTGGCTACTGTTGAGGCTGAAAAAATCGCCTTGATTGCTGGCGTAAGTAACAATCTTACCAAGCAGATCAAAGCCGGCGAACTCGTCAACTTCGTTGCCCGGCAGGTAGGCGGCAAAGGTGGCGGCAGGCCAGACATGGCGCAGGCGGGCGGCACGCAGCCGGATGGATTGCCTGCGGCATTGCAGAGTGTAAATGGTTGGATAGAAAATAAGTTATAGAAGGCATTAAAGGACTGTAAGACTGTGTAGATAAGCCCATGAAATCAATCACAGCATCAGATATCGCTGAAATGCCGTTAGAGCAACGCATTTAACTGCTTGAAGATATTTGGGATTCAATCGCGGAAATCCCTGAAGCTGTAGAAATACCAACATGGCATAAGCAGGAATTGGAGAAAAGACTCGCGGCCTATCATGCAAACCCTGCTGAAGGATCGCCGTGGCAGGATGTTAAAAAACAAATTTTAGGATAAACGCACTGTGCTCACACTTCGGAAAGAAGCCGAGCAGGATTTAAAAGAAGCCTATGAATGGTACGAAGCACAGCGTCAGAATCTCGGCATTGAATTCATTGATGAAATAGATGCAGTCATTAACAATGATTGAAGAAACCCCGCAACGATATAAAAAGGTTTACAAAAACATCAGGCGCGCATTATGCAAACGTTACCCTTTTGCTGTGTTTTTCATGGCTACAAACCAATATATTGTTGTAATTGGCGTTCTTCATCAAAGGCTGCAGCCACGGGTTTGGCAAGCAAGAAAATAAGCGATAAATTCCTGGAATTACAGAAATGTGCAACCGGATCGGTTGCCTGCTGCGTTGGGAAGTGTTACGAGTTGGATAAAGAGGAAAATTTGAATGTTGTTTTGCAAGACACGACCCCATTTGCACGTGGCTTCCGTATTTCTATGCCTAACGCCGCCATAATTTGCCGCCTGAAGCGCAGCGTAAGGCGGTCAAATTGATGGCCTTGTTAAGGCTTAGTGGCGATAGTATAAACATGTTTTTCAGGATACTGATCCAGTTCAAGGTGCATAATTGACAAACCATTATTGATAAGTAACTGCATATTTTCGTTAATACCAATAGAGCTGTAATAAAAAGTGTCATTGTGCCATTGATCAGTGTGTTCTCCCTGAGCATTACCAAATGTATATATTAATACACCATCTTTCGCCAAAAGCTGGCACAGTTTGGATATAACAGGTTTTTGCATAACAAATGGCAAGTGAAAAATGCTATCCCAGGCGACGATAAAATTAAACTTCTCTTCTGTTTCCCATGAACAAATATCTTGATGCATAAAATGATGCTCTGGGTGATTGCTGCTAGCCAACTTAACCATTTCTTGCGACACATCTAGCCCTGTAACCGAAAAGCCTCGATCTTGTAATATACGCACAAATCTGCCGCCTGCTCCGCAGCCTACATCAAGTGCTTTTCCGCCGCCGGAAGTAAATTCAACAGCTCGTTCAAATTGATTTACACCATAAGCAGACCGCACGTGTTGGTCATGCCACCACTGAGCAATTTTGTCGTACTTTGTTCCTAACTCTGATGGTTCCATTTGAGAGCCTTAACGCCCCGAATCAGCCGCAAAATTGCAAGCGAAGCGCGGCAATTTTGTCGGACTGCATGCGATTGTTATGTGTGAGATGGCTTGCACTATCAAAATGGAATTTCATCACATTCCACGTCTATGGGAATCTCATAATCATAGTTGCCTTCATGAGTTGCTAATCTCAAAACAGATCTTCCAGTTACTCGATAGCTATCTTTCAATTCTTCGCCATCATATGCGTGAGCAAGATACTTTGAGCCTTTGAACTGGAGCTGCGCCCAAGCTTTTTTGTGAAGTTTTCGAATTGGTGGGCTTATGAAATGCCTTAAGCTGAATTCTGGAATATCTGACTCGGTATTTGGGCAACGTTTCCCCTCTTGTTGCAGAGTCCATCCTTTGCTTGAGTAAAAGTAGATTGCTTCAATCTCTGGGGAAGCATTTGATGAGTCATTATTTAGATCGATTCGAAAATCCACATCTGCTTTTGCCGTATATTTGGATTTTTCGAGATTACCAAACACGCTACTGAGCTTCACCTTAACTCTGCTGTTTCGAATATTCTCTATTTGAGATTTCGCCCACTCTAACTCGTTAGTTAAAGTCCCCCTGAGGCTCGTTATCGATCCGTTATACACAATATGTCGATGGTGCTTAAGGTCGAAAGGGATATCCTCTGTTTCTTTTGTAATCAGGATGCAAAGTTTATCTTTGGCGTGGGCATAACCTACTTCGTAAAACACGTTTGCGTTCTGGCCAGTCATGTCTGCAATGATGATGTCGGCAATCTCAATCTGGCGATATATGCGCTCTAAGATGCCTTCCTGGTAAATTTGTTCATCTACACGCTCGGCCTTGATGTCCATAGCACTTGCCGTTTCCTTAATCCCCATTTTATAGACGTCTTCAAACTCATCATTGAATGGCATGAGAACAAACGCAAATATTGGATCATCTGACATTACTTTTCCTCACGCATAACGTTTAAATTAAGAGACACCCTGCAGGGGCAAAGCCGTGAACGAAGTGAACGGTGTTCTCTCCAATGCTGCGTTCTCTGATATTGAATGCGGGGCAATATCCAAATCATTGTTCAACACAAATATCGGACAATTAACCCGAAATATCTTGCTTTTCATACGGAGCGCTGCTTGTGTGTCCGCATCAATACCTGCGGTATTATGCGTGCGCGCAAATTGCGCTCCGCACATTAGCAGTTTTTCCAAGTTGTATAAACCCGCTACTTTTCTTATAAACTGAAAGAATTTTGTCATTCGTAGCGCTCAATGTTAGGGAACGCAATATATACGACATTTTGCCTAATAATCTTGCGGGAAATGTCGTATAACTATGGTAATCATTAATCAGCATATTGTATTCAAACTTAAATCCTCTATTTAAAAAGACAAATGGCACAAGAAAATACGACAATGCCGCCGCCTAAAAAACTACTTGATCAGGTAAGAGAAAAAATAAGATACAAGCACTACAGTTTGAGCACGGAAAAAACTTATGTTTCATGGATTAAACACTATATTATTTTCAATGACAAGCGTCATCCTGTTGAAATGGGTGCTATTGAAGTGGAACGTTTTTTGACTTATCTGGCCAATGAGCGCCATGTATCCAGTTCCACACAAAACCAGGCATTATCGGCAATTCTATTTCTATACCGTGAAGTTATCGGATCGGATTTGCCGTGGCTGGATGGATTTGAACGGTCAAAAAAACCCAAGCGTTTACCGGTTGTGTTAACGCCTTTGGAAATTCAGGCACTTTTGCGTGAAGCTGCATCCGCACCTGGTCCGGTTGGCCTGATTATCAAGCTATTATATGGTACAGGCATGCGGCTTATGGAAGCAGTAAGATTGCGTGTCAAGGATGTCGAATTGACACGCGGTGAAATCATCGTGCGTGATGGCAAGGGTGGCAAGGATCGGGTGACGATGCTGCCTGATAGCTTATTGGATGCCATGCGTCGTCAGCTTGAAATACGACGGGAATGGCATGAACAGGATATCAAACTGGGCAGGGTGGATGTCTGGCTGCCGGACGCGCTGGCTGTTAAATATCCCAATGCACCCAGGGAGTGGAGCTGGCAATATGTGTTTGCCGCCCGGAAATATTCGATAGATCCGCGCAGCCAAGCTGAGCGCCGTCATCATGTCGATGAAAAACAGGTATAGCGCTATGTCAAGAAAGCTGCACTGGCTGCGGATATAGTCAAGCCAACATCACCGCATACACTACGCCACAGTTTTGCAACGCATATCCTGCAAGCCGGTTACGATATCCGCACAGTACAGGAATTGCTGGGGCATAACGATATTTCAACGACAATGATATATACACATGTTTTGAACAAGGGCGGCAAAGCAGTTGTCAGTCCGCTCGATAGATTATAGCGTTGCGTGCCAAACAAGCCGCTTGTTTTCTCCAACAGAATCCCTGTATTATGATTTATGTCTGAAATAACGGCCTGTTGCAATGACTTTGTCATTCACTGGCTGGTATAATGCCGCCCCAATGAACCGTCTGTAACAAAATATTTTTGAGGAATTATTGTATGGCCCGCATATCCGTATGCGATTATTGTCCACGTTGATCATGGCAAAACCACGCTGGTTGACAAGCTTTTGCACCAGGCAGTGACTTTTGCGGCGCACCAGCAGGTCTTCGAACGCATCATGGATTCAAACGATATCGACCGTGGACGTAGTATTACGATTTTGTCCAAGAACTGCGCGATTGATTACGAAGGAGTTCATATCAATATTGTTGATACGCCGGGGCATGCGGATTTTCGCGGGGAGGTCGAACGTGGAAGTAATGGTGTCAGGTCGCGAACCAAGAATTATATACATAGCGCCCAACCCTGAACCTTACTGAACCGGTAACATTAAATCTACCAACCACCGCCGCCTCCGCTGCCCGATGATGAGCCCGGCGCTGTTGACGACGATGCGACCGATGTAGTCAGCGAATTGCTCAAAGTGAATGAGAAATTTGAGAAATGATGCGAATCCCGGCTTGAGCCGTGATACCAGTGCGGGGAATAGCCGGCGAACTCGTCAACTTTGTTGTCCGGCAGGTTGGCGGCAGGCCGGACATGGCGAAGGCCGGACATGGCGAAGGCCGGACATGGCGAAGGCCGGTGGCACGCAACCGGATCAATTGACCGCAGCACTGGACAGTGTAGCAGTCTGGGTAGAGCGAAAGATGTAGCTGCTGCTTGCAGCGATTTCATACCATGCTTCTGTGAATGCCAACGACCAAAATGCGCTGTATTTCACAGAACAGCTGATTTCATGATTCGGGTATCAACGGCTAATATTGATGATGTTTGATCCTTGATTCACACCATTCGGAGGACAATTTGGAACGTTTTATAGAGCGCACGATGTATGCTGCCCGTTGGTTATTAGCACCGGTATATCTGGGTCTCAGCATTGCCATCCTGTTTCTGGGTTTAAAATTTTTTCAGGAAGTTCTCCATGTTCTTCCAATCATCTTCAGCATGTCAGAATCAGATCTGGTATTGGTTATTCTGGCACTCGTGGATCTGGCACTGGTAGGCGGCCTGTTAGTCATGGTTATGTTCTCCGGCTACGAAAACTTTGTTTCTAAAATGGATATCACCGAAAACAGTGACCGGTTGGGTTGGCTGGGCAAGATGGATTCCAGTTCATTAAAAAACAAGGTTGCCGCTTCCATCGTCGCAATTTCTTCCATCCACTTGCTACAGGTCTTCATGTCTGCCCAGACCGTTCCCAACGACAAAATCATGTGGTACATTCTTTTACACCTGACCTTTGTCATTTCAGCTTTTGCGATGGGCTACCTCGACAAGATAACCAAACACTGAACTGAACGAATATTAGCCGCGCAGGCACATCATTGTTTTATTAAAACGTTCTGCAACATTCTGGTTCAGATTCTATTGGTCGTGCCTCTGGTTTTGCCATCACAACCCGTATTCGGACAAAAACAACACTGTCAGATTTACCGACATCGTCACCGTCCGACCCCCACCTGCCTGTTTCAAGACGGGGTTTGAAGGTCGAAGCACGCAGGCCAACCCGCTATGCCTGAGAAATGAAATCTGTCGATCGACGCTATAATAATCAGAAATTATCAGTAAAAACAGATGCAAAAATTTATTTCAGCCAAAACTGCCGTTTTATTATACTGGTCTGCTCTCACAGTCCTTGTCAGTCTATTTCTGACGCCTTCTAAAGCTGATACCCGCTAGGCCAAGACCCAACAGGGCCAATGTACCCGGTTCAGCAATCCCGACAGGCGGGACAGACGTATCGGGCAAAACGGCAGAGCCTACGTGGTTATTGTTTCTGGCATCAAGACCAAATACCGTGTGTAACAAAGCACCACTCATATCGTATAATTCGACGTTGTAAATATCTCGAAACAGCCCAAAATTATCGTCTCTTCCATATATCGAAATTGAATCAAGTTCGGTCGCCGAAGCCAGAGTCACCGTTAATGCCTCTGTAGGAGCAAACGTAGCCGAATGAAAGATGTTTGGAAAACCTTGAGGTGCGATTCCATCAATCGCAAAATCCGGGGAACTTCCTGGCGTTGTCGTGTAAACAGACCCCGCTGCAGTAGCGCCAAGAGAAGACAAAGCAGCATCGCCGCCGCCTGTTTGATTTGCTTCTACTTCAGAAACCTGCAACCAGGCGTCGGTTGTATTGAGATTAGCGGAAAAAACCTTGATTTCCTTGACACCGATTAAACCGGCATATGCTCCTGACACAGTGCAAAAAATCATTCCTGAAGCTATTGCCGCGCTTAGCAATGTTCTTGTCATTTTTTTACTCATTTGTCTCCCCCTTTTTAGGTGCCATAACTTTACAACGCCTGTAGTCGCGCATCTTAGCTGAATTAGTTACATCGATTGCAGAACTGCGCATGCAGGCACACTCATAATCATGATGAGCAAAATTCATGCCAATCAATAATTTATTTTTAATAACAATTGATTACGATAAGAAGCGCACAAACTGCATATCAAACTGTAAAGAATTTCGACGGCTTTCATACCTTTTCAGAAAACTGTAAAAATCCAGGAGGCCAAAGATAAATGCTTATAAAAGAACAGTTCACAAGCCCGCTTTTTCTCACGAATCAGGGACAGGCCGAGATTTCAGCGACAATAAATATCAAGCAAAACTCAATCCTTGAAAAAAGAAATGGCCGGTTTCAACCGGCCATTTCAATTTCATAGCAAATCTCAGTTTGCTGTACTGCAATAACAGCACAGTCTCCCGATTACGTTAGTCTATAACATTCAACGTGCCAGGGAGGTGGATATTTTTAGGATGAAGCTGGCACCAGATGGTGAAAGCGCCGGCTTTATCGGCTGTGAAAGAAACTGTTTTGGTTTCACCAGCTTTAATCACTTCCTGAATGCCATATTCATCGATCGAAAAACCTTCGCTGATCGGCGATTTGTTTTCAATCGTGATTTTTACTTTCGAACCTTTGTGAACGGCAATTGCTTCAGGCTCATTCAATACATTAAACGCACGGATATTTTTCACCGTCACGCCTTCTACATTCAATTCTGGAATGTTGGTATCATAGGCATTCATAATGATTTTAAACGTTTTTTCCCCGCCGGCATACGCAGTTCCCGCAACCGTCAACAACGCGAGTACAAAACTCATACAAATGATCCGGGTAAATCTCATCATGTTAAATTCCTCCATTTAAAATAAACATACGCCAGCACACCGCATACACCTGGCTCTTGTGATGCCGTTGTGCCAACAACTTAACGAAAGCTGTTCATCAGAACATATTCTGCCGATTGACAGCCTTGCGTTATTCGTATCATATCCAAATTTTGTTACAAATTTATAGATATGTTTCTGATATGCGTTTTTGTTCTTCAAATCCCCTTCAGAAATCCTGAAATCGCCCAGATTTATCTATATTGAACAGTTAGGGTTGAGTCAATTTGGATATGTTATCCGTTATGCTGTATTCTTCAGTTAATGCGGCGAACTACACAGCAGCTACAGCCTACTCGGGCATGAACGCAATACAGAATCCAAAACATTCGCGCCCCATCTATTGAGTAATGGCAGATTAGTCAGTTTTTAGAGTTTTCTGGCAAATATATTCCGGCATTACAAGAAAAACAGACAGAAAGAACGGAATTTTTGCGAAATAAGTGTACGAATGAAACCAGTGTATAACGCCACAACCATTGCAAGGATTTTTTCAGAAATCTGTTCAATACCATGAGCTTTTGGAACATTTCGTGTATATCTGGATCATTGTTTTCATGGTGCCCAGAAGAGGACTCGAACCTCCACACCCGAAGGAACATGGACCTGAACCATGCGCGTCTACCAATTCCGCCATCTGGGCAACTTCGTATATGATTATTATCAGACCGAAAAGAGTGCAACATTCTATAGGAAATCACTATTTTGTCAATTAAAGAACACCGCAAGCTGAGAAAGCAAGATCCATATCTCGATCGCGAAAAGACGCGCTATACCCACCCGCTGCCGAGCCGGGAATTTATTCTTCAGATACTAAAACAAAACGGTATCCCTACGGCAGAAAACCAATTGCAAAAACTGCTTGGTATTAAACGCCATGAGCAGGATGCCTTTACACGCAGACTGGCTGCCATGCTCAGGGAAGGACAGATTTTCCGAAATCGTAAAGGCGATCTTTGCGTCATGGAGAAACTGGATTTGATCAAGGGAACAGTTCAGGGACACGCAGATGGTTACGGTTTTCTGATTCCTGATGACGGCAGCGCTGACTTGTTTTTATCGGCCAAGGAAATGCACAAGATACTGCATGGTGACCATGTTCTGGTCCGCCAAACTGGTCTGGACAAACGCGGCAGGCGCGAAGCCGTTGTTGTTGAAGTGCTTGAGCGGGTCAATCATCGACTGGTCGGACGCCTGTATATGGATCATGGCATTATGCATGTTGTAGCGGAAAATAAACGAATCAGTCAGGATATTCTGATCCCGGGCGACTCGTCCCTTAACGCCAGTGCCGGACAGGTTGTCATGGTTGAAATAATCCAACAGCCCAGCAAGCAAGCACAACCGATTGGACGAATCGTCGAAATTCTTGGCGATTATATCGATGCTGGAATGGAAATAGAAATTGCATTACGCAAGCATGATCTGCCGCATGTTTTTTCGGATGAAATCGAAAAACTGTCGACCAAGCTGCCGGCCCGCGTACTGCGAAAAGATTATGCAGAACGACGAGACCTGCGTCATCTACCCCTGGTAACCATTGACGGCGAAACGGCGCGCGATTTTGACGATGCGGTTTATTGCGAGCGCGATGATCACGGATTCACCTTGTACGTTGCGATTGCAGACGTTTCACAATACGTACACCCTGACGATGCATTTGACCGGGAAGCGCTAACACGCGGCAATTCGGTGTATTTCCCACAACGCGTCATTCCTATGCTACCCGAAGTGCTGTCAAACGGGCTTTGTTCACTGAACCCCAAAAAGAACCGTTTGTGCATGGTATGTGAAATCCGTTTCGATGCGCATGGCGAGCAACAGCATTATGTGTTTTATCCGGCGCTGATGAAATCGCATGCGCGCCTGACCTACACCAGAGTTGCTGCCATGCTGACTCATCCAAAAAGCAAGGAAGCCAAACAACATGCAAAACTGTTGCCTGATCTGAAAAACCTGCATGCTCTGTTCAAAGTATTACTGAAAGCGCGTAAAAAACGTGGTGCTATTGATTTTGAAACCACAGAAACACAAATGTTATTTAATGCGCAGGGCAAGATTGATAAGATCGAACCAATTCAGCGTAACGACGCTCACCGTTTAATAGAAGAATGCATGCTCGCGGCCAATGTGTGCGCTGCCGATTTTTTGCAGCAGCATGGTCACCCAGTCCTGTATCGTATTCACGAAAGACCAGCTGCCGACAAACTTGAAGCGCTTCGAGACTTTTTAAAGGAATTCGGCGTACAGCTTGGCGGAAAAAACAAACCGAAAGCGAGTGATTATGCAAAAACCCTCAGCAAAATAAAAAACAGGCCGGACATACATCTTTTGCAGACCGTCATGCTGCGTTCTTTACCGCAGGCGCAGTACAGCCCCGATAATTGTGGCCATTTCGGTCTGGCATACGATGCCTATACGCACTTTACTTCACCCATCAGGCGTTATCCGGATTTACTGACACATCGGGCCATCAAGGCGGTACTGCGCGGCGAGCAATATACGCCCGGTGACTGGCAAGAACTCGGAAGCTATTGTTCACAGACGGAACGGCGGGCCGATGAAGCCACGCGGGATGTAGAGACCTGGCTGAAATGTTTTTTCATGCAGGACAGGATCGGTGAATGTTTTGATGGGATTATCAGCAGTGTCACCGGTTTTGGTCTGTTTGTGGCGCTCGAAGAGATGTATGTAGAGGGACTGATTCATATATCAGAACTGCCCAGCGACTATTTTCACTTTGATCCGGCCCGTCACTGTTTGTTAGGTGAACGTACCGGCAGACAATTCCGCATAGGCGACCGCCTGAGTGTCAAACTGGTGCGAGTTAATCTGGAAACCAGTAAAATTGACTTCATTCTGAATGAATTCAAAAAAAATACTGTACCCAGAAAAAACAAATCGAAGCATAAGACACGATAGCACCATCGATTTCATAGTAACCTCTCATAATTGCAACAATGTTCACGTAATAAATGTCAACCACACGCATCATTTTTGGGTTTCATGCCGTTATCAGTCGGTTAAGACAACATCCGGACAGCGTCCGGGAGATCTATGTTGACGCCGGACGCAACGATCAACGTATTCGCAATCTGGCGTCTTTGGCCGAATCCAGACAGGTGCGGCTGATTTTCTGTGAACACGATCGGCTAGAGAAAATGGCGGGAGGAAATCGGCATCATAGTGTGGCGGCCGTAGTCGATCAGGCAATCTTGGCATCCAACATTGATGATGTTCTGGATACATTAAACGGTCCGGCCAGACTACTGATACTGGATGGCATACAGGATCCGCATAACCTGGGAGCATGTCTGCGCGTAGCGGACGCTTTTGGTGTGCATGCCGTCATCGCGCCGAAAGACCGTGCAGTCGGATTGACTGCGACTGTTTACCAGGTATCCAGTGGAGCAGCCGATACTGTGCCTTATATTCCCGTTACCAATCTGGCGCGGACGATGCGACAGATTAAAGCGCGCGATATCTGGATTGTCGGAACAGCAGACGATGCGGAGCATGATTTGCATGATTTTTCAATCCATAGTTCGGTCGCCTGGGTATTCGGTTCCGAAGAGAAAGGGATGAGGCGACTGACGCGGGAAACTTGTGATCAGCTAGTACGCATCCCCATGCAAGGCGGCGTCGAAAGCCTTAATGTATCGGTCAGTGCGGGTATTTGTTTGTTCGAAACATTTCGCCAACATACGGGAAAAATAAATAACGGAAATTGAAGCCGGACAAAAAACAAAATCATGCAACGGCGCAGACAACCGAAGGCAGAGTATATTAAAATATCACCCTGATTAAACCTTAATAAAAATAAAGGAATAGAAACATTCCATCACTATGGACACAGCAGCGCCCCCGAATTTCAAAGACCACATATCTCAACTGATGCTTCATGCTGTTGAACAGATCACAACCGGCAGTGGGAAACAATCCGGTATAGAGATAGTCCGGACCCGGCAAACCGATCACGGCGACTATTCCTGCAATCTCGCCATGCAACTGGCCAAACCGCTCCGAAAAAATCCCCGTGAAATTGCCGCACTTTTGATTGCAGCATTACCGCCATCACCGTACCTGGAAAAGGTGGAAGTCGCCGGTGCGGGGTTTATCAATTTTTTTATCAAGACAGCCGCTAAACAGGCCTGTCTTGATAATATCTTACAACGGAGCAGTGCATATGGCACCAGCGATTTCGGCAAGAAGAGAGAGATTCAGGTTGAATTTGTTTCTGCAAATCCAACCGGACCGCTTCATGTCGGGCATGGGCGAGGAGCCGCTTTTGGCGCGAGCCTTGCGAATGTGCTTTCAGCAGCCGGTTTCACTGTAACACGCGAGTATTATGTCAATGACGCCGGGCGCCAGATGGATATTCTGGCGGTCTCAACTTGGTTGCGTTATCTGGAGCTAAACGACATACACATACCATTTCCAGATAATGCTTACCAGGGCGACTATGTCAAAGTCATGGCACGGCTGATCCATGAAGCGCATGCCGACCGGTACGTGCATCATCCGGAGAAACTGCTGCAGGGCTTCCCTGCTTCGGCATACGAAACAGCGATAAATACAGACGACTTGCTGGACCGACTCATCGCCAACGCCAAGGCTATTCTTGACCAGGATTACGCCTACATACATAATTTTGTACTGACCGAACAACTGGGAGACTGCCGCAACGATTTGATGGAATTCGGCGTGTCGTTCGACACTTGGTTTTCTGAACAATCACTTTTCGATAACGGTCTGGTAGCACAAGCTGTTCGTGAACTGGAAGAAAAGAAACACCTTTATCGTCAGGATGGTGCCGTCTGGTTTCGCTCCACTGAATTCGGTGATGAGAAAGATCGCGTAGTACAACGAGAAAACGGTCAGTACACCTATTTTGCTTCGGATATCGCATATCATCTCAACAAATTTGAACGCGGCTTTGAAACGATTATCAATGTATGGGGAGCCGATCACCATGGTTATATTCCGCGGGTAAAAGCAGCATTGCAGGCATTGGCGCTGGATGCAGACAGGCTTAACATCGCTCTGGTACAGTTTGCCGTACTATATAGAAATGGCAAAAAAGCATCCATGTCGACACGATCGGGCGATTTCGTCACACTTCGGGAACTGCGTCAGGAAGTCGGCAATGACGCTGCACGATTTTTCTACGTGATGCGTAAAAGCGATCAACACCTCGATTTCGATCTTGATTTAGCTAAATCACAAAGTAACGACAATCCAGTCTACTATATTCAATATGCCCATGCCCGCATCTGCAGTGTGCTGGAACAGTGGGGTGGCGATATAGCGAGACTAACGAATGCAGATACAAACCTGCTGGCCAACGCATCCGAACTGGCGTTGCTGCAACGACTGATTGATTTTCCCGATATCATCATTGCAGCCGCGGAGGAATTCTCACCCCATCTGATTGCGTTCTATTTGAGAGAACTGGCCAGCGAATTTCATAGTTACTATAATTCTACGCATTTCCTGGTAACAAATATTCCTCTTATGGAAGCTCGCCTTGTGTTGATTACAGCAATCCGGCAAGTATTGAGAAATGGACTGGCATTACTGGGTGTCGGCGCTCCGGAAAAGATGTAGGTTGTTTTTAAAAAGGACAAAACAGATTTATGAGCCGTGACTATAAATCCCGCAAATCCGCATCATCCAGAAGCGGCAAGGGCGCCCTGTTGCTGGGTATCTTTATCGGTTATACACTGGGCATTATCAGCGCCATTGGCATCTGGTTTTATCTGGAACAGGCACCCAGCCCCTTTTTAACGGAACATCAGATAAGCGAACATCGCGGCGTACATGACGATCCCGACAACAGTAAAGGACAGGATGAGACAATCGAAGCACGCTCGGAAAATACTGCGAAAGTGGATGAAAAATTGCAGTTTGACTTCTATAACATTTTGCCAGGCGATGACGAATCCACCTTGCTAGACGAGCCACCTCTGGTAACTCAAGAGCAACCACAGATCATTGAAAAACCTAAACCTGCCCCTACTCCACCCGTTTCGTTGCCGCAACCGATTCCAGCCAGGGAAAAACAGATTCAACCAGCTCAGGCTATTACAGAAACCTATTATCTTCAGGTTGGTTCGTTTCGCAGCAATGCTGATGCAGATAATCTCAAGGCAAGGCTTGCGATGTTGGGCGTGTTTGCGTCGGTGCAATCTGCCGATTTGTCCGAAAAGGGGATCTGGTATCGGGTACGGGTTGGTCCTTTCACTCAAAAATCCCGCGTCGATCAGATGCATCACACCTTGCGGGAAAACGGCATAGAAGCACAGTTTATCAAAACCCAGTAATACATACGGATTGATTTCTTATCAATTTACTTCACATATCAAGGTGAGCAAGCATATGAACAGACTGATTACCGTGTTGAACGTTTTTTTTGGAATCATATTATTGAGTACGAGCGGTGTTCATGCCGAGATTGTAGCCGGACGCGATTACAAGATATTACAAAACCCTCAACCCACACAGAACAATGAACGTATCGAGGTAATTGAATTTTTCTGGTACGGCTGTCCGCACTGCAACAGTCTGCATCCACATATAAAGACCTGGCTGAAAAACAAACCGGACGATGTCGACTTTCGCTATGTGCCTGCTATTTTCAGAAACAACTGGATACCGGGCGCCAAAACGTTTTACACCATCGTAGCAATGAATGAACTCGAAACAATGCACGACAGAGTGTATGACGCCATTCACCGTGACAAAATCGATCTCAGTGACGAATCCGTCCTGTTTAATTGGATCGATCGACAAGGCATTGATAAGGATAAATTTATCAATATTTACCAATCTTTTACCATACAGAACCAGGTTGCCCGCACAAATCAAATGATGCGACAGTACCAGTTGACCGGCGTTCCGGCATTTGTCGTTGAAGGACAATATCTAACCAGCGGCAAAAAGGGTGGAACACCACAAGACACCATGCAAACACTGAATGCAGTTATAGATATGGTGCGAAACACAAAGACACCCTAAAGCTTTTCTTGACACAAGATACAGACTGGATGCCGCGCACAAATCCAGTATTACAACCCTTTTGGAAAAGCAAAATTATCAATGCCTCATCAAAAAATATTTTGATGAGGCTGTTTCCGAAGCATGAAACCTGATTATCCGAACACCAGCGCGAAAAAAATGCCTGCAGTAACTATGAAGGAAATGTATTACACTCATCTATTGGTACTGCCTGCTTGAGCTGAATCAACCCTGCCGGAATCATACCGGTTGAAAAGCCACATTCATCGTTTTCATCAACTCGTTGCTTGAAATTTTATGCCAGTGTCATGGCCCACAACACAGAGAATCATCAGTAGCAACTATTTTGGAAAAAATAGTATAAGGTGATTTTGCCGTCATTTTCCGGCTTATTTGACCGATAGGTTCGGAGCTGTATCGTATATAAAGATACTGGCATAATTTTGGCGTATCTGTAACGCATGCTGAGACGCCAGCCTTTATTAATCACTGGTTTGTCAGATCTTAATTCCAATGGGCATGACATAATAGCAACAATGGCAGCAAAACTGAATTTTGCAGAAAATTTATCGAGCGAGACTTCCTCTAATTTAAAAATGATTGAAAACGAAAGCTATAGCGGTAGAGCGAATACGTTAGAGGATGATTTATTAGCAACTATTCGCAGTGACCAGGACCTGCCCGCTTTAGGGGCTTCGATAGCACAGATCATTCAATTATCTTCTTCTGACGATGAGTCCATACGCAAACTGACCTACTTTGTACTATCAGACGTTTCTCTGACCCAGAAAATACTCCGGCTTTCCAATTCGGTATCCTTTCGCACTGTATCCAACAAGGCAATAACGAGTGTCAGTAAAGCTATTTTTCTACTGGGATTTAATACAGTCAAGACATGTGCACTGGCGGTACTGCTTGTTGACGGAATGTCGGAAAAGAAAGCCAAACATGTCCGCCATGAACTGATATATGCGCTGGCAACCAGTATGGTAGGCCGCGAGCTTGCCCGGCGCAGCCGCTTCAGTGATGCAGAGGAGGTCGCAGTTGCTGCACTATTTAAAAATATCGGTCGTTTATTGCTGGCTGTATATTATCCTGAACTCTATCAGGAAATAACGGCCTTGATCCAACAAGGCTCTCACACACCTTCACAGGCTTACAGGCAGATACTTCGATTTGATCTGGATAATTTCGCCGGGAAAGTCATGCAGGAATGGGAAATTCCCGAACGTATTATCAACACGTTAACAGTTAGACCGGTAGATATTTTTCAACCACCCAAAAGCAAACTTGAATGGATGCAGCAGGTCGTTGAGTTCAGCCACAAAACTGTTCCCCTGATACTTAGTCAAGAAGAATCACTTAACACTAATTTGGCAAATACACTGTTGCATCGTTTCGGTAAGGCACTTGACCTCAACAAGGTCAAGTTGAATGCATTAATAACACATGCGTCCAACGAAACAAAAGCGTTTGAAATTAATGTCGGTTTAAGTTCCTCCGATCAAAACAGGGAAATCAGGAGAAGTCCGGATACGCTTGAATTAAACCTTGAAACTGAAGAACACTTGCTCAAAGAACTGACGTTTGCGCTTGAACAAAATGAAGAGACCTCGGACATACAGCGTTACCCCAGTGGTAAACCGTATAATGCAGCCAAGCTGCTACTGACCGGAATTCAGGATGCCACAGAAGTTATGGCCTCGGGCAGATACCAGTTGAGCGACCTGATTACATTGATTCTGGAAACCTTTTATAATAGCCTAGGGTTTCGTTTCATAACGCTATGCTTACGCGATCAGGAAAGAGGCCTTTACCGTGCACGCAGCTCGCTTGGCAGC
Source organism: Nitrosomonas marina (assembly GCF_900110145.1). Classification (GTDB taxonomy): domain Bacteria; phylum Pseudomonadota; class Gammaproteobacteria; order Burkholderiales; family Nitrosomonadaceae; genus Nitrosomonas; species Nitrosomonas marina. The sequence goes on from NZ_FOCP01000003.1 coordinate 57,021, forward strand.
AACTATCTGGGACTCCAGAAAGCATTTACATTCCCGCTCGCAGCATCTACTGATTTATTCCACTTAGCAATGAAACAAAATGTAGATTTGATTATTTCAGACGCATCCATTGGTAAAGTACGTAATCTGCAGCCGCAATGGCATTTGGATTTATTGCCGGACGCGCGCAGTTTTATTGTGCTGCCTCTGGTGTTGAATGAAAAAAGGATCGGATTATTTTATGCAGACCGTCTGCTTGAAGCGCCCGAAGGTGTATCATCAGAAGAAATGCGACTCATCAAAACACTGAAAGCTCAGGTGATTACGGCGTTGCATACGAGATAAGCTTTCTCTGAAACAGGAATAACATACGATTATGGCCACGTCTACAAATTCAGGTTGTTTGTTTATTATTAGCGCACCCTCAGGTACAGGAAAAACAAGTTTGATCAGAGCGTTATTAAAAAGAGATACGCACCTCAAACTATCGATTTCGTATACCTCACGTCCACGGCGCCCTGCAGAAGTTGAAGGACGTGATTACCACTTTATCAGCGAAGATATTTTTAAACAGATGCAGATACGTGGAGAATTTCTTGAGTGCGCCGAGGTCTATGGCAACCTGTATGGCACCTCAAAAAAATGGATTGACGCAGCTATAGCAGCAGGACAGGATATTGTACTTGAAATCGATTGCCAGGGAGCTGCACAGGTTCGTCGTTTTTTTTCAAATGCCATTGGTATTTTTATTTTACCGCCTTCTTGCACTACGCTTGAAAAGCGATTGGTTTCGCGTGATCAGGATGAAGCAGATGTGATAAAAAAACGGCTTGAAGCTGTCCGTGAAGAAGTCAGTCACGTGAATGAATTCGACTATGTTATTATTAACGACGAATTGGAAAAAGCAGCGAATAATCTGGTTTGTATCGTCAATGCAGAGCGTCTGAGAAGGGAACGTCAGATTAAAAAGCACCAGACACTGATTACACAATTAACATAAAAATTTATTTTTAACGATAACACTATTCTTATCAATTCTTTGAAATTAATATTATGGCACGCATAACCGTAGATGATTGTTTGACAAAAATACCGAATCGTTTTGACATGACACTGGCTGCAACGGCCCGCGCAAGACAACTGGCAATTGGCGCTTCGCCCATGATTGAATCAGCTCGCGACAAACCTACTGTGATAGCGTTGCGCGAACTTGCCCAGGGTAAATTCGATATGGATATATTAAATCCGAAAAATCTATAGCGTTACAAGCGAATAGCCCACCTTCACATTGCTATTCGTTTTTTTCGAACTGTCGACCGTTTCACAACTTCACTCATTTAATCAAGTCGTTCACACCAATGCTTGAAGCCGAGTTATTGTTTTCCGAAGCTGCTCTGTATCTGAGACCGGAAGATGTTTCTCAGCTGAAAAACGCGTATACCTTTGGCCATGGAGCACACTCTGGTCAATACAGAAAATCGGGCGAGCCCTATATCTCTCATCCACTAGCAGTTGCCCGAATTTTAGGCGAGCTGCATATGGACGCACCTACACTAACTGCGGCACTGCTCCATGATGTCGTGGAAGACACGGATATTTCCAAAGAAGAAATCAGCGAACGATTTGGCGAGTCCGTTGCGGAACTGGTTGATGGCGTTTCCAAACTGGATAAAATCCAATTCCAGACTCAAGCCGAAGCGCAGGCTGAGAATTTTCGCAAAATGTTTCTGGCCATGGCGCAAGATGTGCGGGTCATTTTGATTAAGCTGGCCGACAGATTGCATAACATGCAGACACTGGATGTTATGCGAACTGAGAAACAACGAAGCATTGCCCGTGAAACACTGGAAATTTATGCGCCTATCGCCCATCGCCTGGGATTAAACAAGATTTACCAGGAATTACAGGAACTGGGGTTTCGTTATTCACATCCATTACGCTATCGCGTGCTGGTCAAAGCAACCCGAGCGGCTCGCGGTAATCGCCGGGAGGTAGTCGGAAAAATTCAGAATGCCATTATAAACAAGTTAAAAGATGCTGGGCTTGAGGCACATGTTCACGGGCGTGAAAAACACATTTACAGCATTTACAAAAAAATGGCGGAAAAGCAGCTGTCATTTTCTGAGGTGCTTGATATTTACGGATTCCGCGTGATTGTCAAGGATGCTCCCTCCTGCTATGTCGCACTGGGCGCATTACATGGTTTATACAGACCGATTCCTGGAAAATTCAAGGATTATATCGCAATCCCAAAAGCGAACGGATATCAATCGCTGCACAGTACCCTGCTCGGCCCTTTTGGCATTCCAATTGAAATACAAATCCGTACGTCGGAAATGCACCGAATCTCAGAAAACGGTGTCGCGTCCCACTGGCTATACAAGAGTACCGATACAAATCTCAACGATTTGCATATGAAAACGCATCAATGGCTGCAAAGCCTGCTGGAAATTTTAAGCGACTCGGCCGATTCGATGGAGTTCATGGAACATCTGAAAATAGATTTATTCCCGGGCGACGTCTATGTCTTCACGCCACAGGGCAAGATTCTGACACTACCGAGACGTTCGACAGCTGTGGATTTTGCATACGCGATTCACTCCGATATCGGTAATTGCTGTGTTGCCGCAAAAATCAACGGCGAGAACGCTCCGCTGCGCAGTGAACTGAAAAACGGTGATCGTGTAGAAATCATAACTGCACCTTACGCAAAACCCAACCCATCATGGCTGAGCTATGTTGTTACAGGTAGAGCACGCTCTCAGATCAGACATTTTCTTAAAACCATACAGTTCGACGAGTCTGTTGAATTGGGTGAGCGCATGTTAAACCAAGCGTTGCTTGCTTTAAATGTAGAGCCCGACCTGATCAGTGAAGCACAATGGGAAAAACTGGTTCGCGACAGCGGCTTCAAATCAAAAAAAGCGCTGTTGGCTGATCTGGCGCTGGGTAAGCAATTACCTGTGGTAATCGCCAAACGACTGATTTCTCCGCTTGAATCGGTTAAAAATGAGCAGTTACCCAGCGATCCGATTACAATCCTTGGTACAGAGGGTCTGACAGTTCAGTTTGCCAAGTGCTGTCATCCGATACCCGGCGACGTTATTGTCGGATTGATTAAAAAAGATCACGGACTTGTCATTCATGCCCATCATTGCTCGATTATCGCACATGCGCAGAAAAATCCGGAAAATTATCTGGATGTCACTTGGGGTAAACAGATCACCCGAACATTCGAAGTCAAGATCAAGATTGTTGCTGCAAACAAACACGGCGTTCTGGCTCGAATTGCAGCGGCGATTGCAAAAACCGAAACCAATATAGATGATATTGCCATGGAGAGCGAAAAAGACTACACCGCCATGGGATTTATCCTGCAGGTAAAAAGTCGGTATCATTTGGCTCAGGTAATGCGTAGTTTGCGTCGTATCAAGGAAGTCGCAAAAATCATACGCACATGAGCATACCCTGCTGCCGTAACCGTATGACCGTGAATCACTCGACCAACATACGCCTTGCCGGGTCCTGGCGATAAAACAATGCCAACTGCTCGTAGACGGCAGCAAAGTACTGCTTGAGAATCAAAGGCGACTCAAAAAAAACTTCGCTCATTACAGCAAAAAACTCTGCAGGACTCTCGGCCGCATAAGCATCAATAACCGTATCACAGTCTCGTTCAACCTGGCTGCAGAACGCTGCATAAGCCTGACTGAATACATCATGCCAGGTTTGCATGCTCATATCAGCATGTAATGGCGGACAACCGTTTGCGCCTTCATGCCGCATATCCAGTTTATGCGCAAACTCGTGAATAATGACATTATGAGCGGACCCGGTATGCATGCTTGTATTCTCCGGCCAGGTTAAAATAACCGGGCCCGACAGCCAGGCCTCACCTGAAGCAATATTCCTCGCATGATGCACAACCCCGATCTCATCAACGTATTCATAATCAAGAATAAACTCTCCCGGATAAACAATTATTTCAATCCAGTCGTCGTAATAACCCAGATCCAGATTCAGAATCGGAATACATGCCTGCAGTGCAATTGCGACGCGCATTTCATCTGTAATCTCAAGATCATGCGCACCATTGATCACTTTCGCGTGCAAAAAAAACAAGACCAGCGCTTGCAGTCGACGCAGATCATCCACATTCATCCCTCTCAGGCAACGCAGATGAGTTACTTTTTGCCAAATATGACGCGGAATTTCTTCTCGTTCAAGAATTCGATTACGCCACCATTGATTCAAATGCCAAACCATGATATTTCATCAAAAAGCTTTTGGAATGATAATCTCTATTTACATTATAATAGCGAATTGGGTGACCGGTAATAGTCGTTGAAATGTTGATAAACAGTGAAACAACGGTTTTTTCTATTTTAACGACACCATCATTACTCGATAAATTCAGTATTCACATACCGTTGGAGAATGTTTCCTTGGCAGGCATCACGAAACGGACGAAAAACAAATGGTTAAAATAAGTCAAAAACAGACGCTTTATAACAGCCCCTGTTATAAAGCCTGCCAGATCACTTCATGAATATGACGTATTGGAAGGGATGACGTAACGTGAACAGTACCAAAAAAACGCGAGATATCCAGGTCAGAAGTACCAATTTAAATATTGACGATATTGTTACAGAGTTAAGAGAAATACGTATCGCGTCACTGGAAAGCCGTAAAAGGCATGACAGACCACCGAAACTGCCATCGCGAAAAATTCTGGCAAGTGTAGCAGAAGGGCTGGGGGCTGCTTTATTCCCCAATCGCCTGGGTTCATCAGAATTGTCGAACGAAGGCATCGATCATTATGTGGGACATACCCTCAATGTTACTTTGCGCGATTTGATGGTGCAGATACAGCACGAACTGCATTACAACTCCGGCTTGGAAGCGCTCAGTCCCGAAGACAGGGAAAAATCCATTGTGATTACGCAGGCATTTACCAAACGTTTGCCTCAAATACGCATACTGCTTGACAGCGATATTATTGCCGCATACGAAGGTGACCCAGCCGCACGCAACGTAGACGAGGTTCTGGTTTGCTATCCGGGTATCATGGCAATAACGCATTATCGGCTTGCACACGAACTTCACAACCTCGGCGTACCGTTGATTGCGCGAATGATTTCAGAAATCGCCCACTCTACAACGGGAATAGAAATTCATCCCGGCGCACGGATCGGCGGCAGTTTTTTTATTGACCATGGAACAGGCGTTGTTATAGGTGAAACAGCCATCATAGGCCAGAATGTACGCTTGTATCAAGCTGTAACCCTGGGTGCAAAACGCTTCCCAGTCGATGAAAATGGGACGCTGGTCAAAGGTAATCTACGTCATCCGATCGTGGAGGATGATGTGGTGATCTATGCTGGCGCAACTATTCTGGGACGGATTACGATCGGACGCGGATCGACCATTGGTGGTAATGTATGGCTGACGCATAGTGTACCGGCGGGCAGTAATATATCGCAACCGCAGACCAAACAAAGATCAGACATAAAGTCGCGTGACTAACGCTTTAAAAACTTGAACCCTGGCAATACAGCCTACCACAACAGTACTCGATGCCTGGACAAAACATTATTTAATCCACAGGTTCAAATGCAACGATATGTTCTGTTGCAAGTCTGACACCGATTTTCTCGCCAACAATATGATTATGGTGACTCGGAACCAGCGACAGCACCCTACTGCCGCTTGCAAGCTGAAGTGTATATAATATTTCGGCACCCCGAAAGGCCTTATTAATCACAACAGCACGTTGTTGACTGTCTTCCAGGTACACAATATCATCAGGCCTTATCAAAACATCGACCCTGCTGCCCGGCAGACAGTTCTGAGGAACATCTCCTTTGAGCAAACCCAGCTCAATTTCAATCTGCTGCTTATCAACCACATTACCCGGGAGAAACACGCCCTGCCCGATAAAATCGGCAACCAGCCTGTTGACCGGACGGTGATACAAATTATATGCGTTATCCCACTGTTGAATATCCCCGCCAAACATCACTCCGATTTTATCCGCAATCGCGAAGGCCTCAGACTGGTCATGTGTTACCAAAATCGCGGTAATATTCTGGTTTTTCAAAATATCCCGCACCTCCAGGCTCAAATGTTCGCGCAAGGTAACGTCCAGATTTGAAAAAGGTTCATCGAGCAGCAGCAGTTCAGGACCTGGAGCAAGCGCCCTGGCCAGGGCGACACGCTGCTGCTGCCCGCCCGAAAGCTCATGAGGATACTTACTTGCTGCATTTTCAAGCTGCACGATCTGCAACCAGTGTTCAACCTGCTGCCTGCGTTCTGTACGGGACAACCGGTGCAGACCGAAACCGATATTTGCTGATACGTCTAAATGCGGGAACAACGCATAATCCTGAAACACCATGCCAATCTGCCTTTTTTCCGGTGGTACGCATGTGTGTACACTACTGACGCATTCGCCGTTGATGAGAATCTCTCCGTCAGTAACAGGCTCAAACCCGGCTATGCAACGCAGTGCGGTAGTCTTTCCGCACCCACTGGGACCCAAAAGACAACCGATTTCTCCTTTATACAAACGGAGTGACAAACGGTCGAGCACTTGATGGCCCGCATAATGCTGCTGGATATGATTAAGTTGCAGTAATGCGGTGTTCATGCTTTGAACCCGATAAAATTTCTAAATTCACGACAAAAAAATATTTAATTATTTACAGATTACAGTTCTTGCTACTTTACGAATGCTCATTCATTCGAAATCGCTGTCACTGACAGACATATTCAGGGCCTTTGCAACTCCTTTTCCATAAGCCGGATCAGCCTTCATACAATGACGGATATGACGCATTCGAACGACATCGTCAACATTCGCTAATTCAGCTGCGGTATTTTCAAACAGAATCTGCTGTTTCTCCGGTGTCAACAAACGGAACAGCATACCCGGCTGCGTATAGTAATCTTCGTCGTCCTGTCGATGGTTCCAGTGACCTGCATCTCCAGAAAGCGATAATAGCGGCTCTTTAATATCGGGTGATTCGCTCCATACACCCTGACTGTTCGGTTCATATCCTTTCATACTGCCGAAGTTGCCATCGACACGCATCAATCCGTCGCGATGGTAACTGGCAGCAGGACAGCGAGGTCGATTGACCGGAATCTGAGCGTGATTCACACCCAGACGATAGCGTTGCGCGTCGCCATAGGAAAACAGTCGCCCTTGCAGCATTTTATCAGGCGAGAAGCCGATACCGGGAACAATATTTGCCGGATTAAACGCAGCCTGTTCAACATCGGAAAAATAGTTTTCCGGGTTGCGATTAAGTTCCAGCACACCTACGTCAATCAATGGATAGTCTGACTGCAGCCATACTTTTGTAAGATCGAAAGGATGAAACCTGTAGTTTGCTGCATCTTCTTCCGGCATAATCTGGACCTTTAAATCCCAGCGCGGAAAATCGCCGCGCCTGATAGCTTCATATAAGTCACGCTGATGACTTTCCCGGTCCTTTCCGATGAGCGCAGCAGCGTCTGCGTTGCTTAAATTATCAATACCCTGCTGACTTTTAAGATGGAATTTTACCCAGAACCGTTCGTTTTCAGCGTTCAGGAAGCTAAATGTATGACTGCCAAAACCATGCATGTGCCTATAAGTACGCGGGATGCCTCGATCACTCATAACGATAGTGATTTGGTGCAAAGCCTCGGGAAGCAACGTCCAGAAATCCCAGTTACTTTGCGCACTGCGCAGATTCGTTCGCGGATCGCGTTTTACGGCATGATTGAGATCAGGAAACTTGAGCGGATCACGCATAAAGAAAACGGGTGTATTATTTCCCACTAAATCCCAATTACCTTCTTCCGTGTAAAACTTGACCGCAAACCCTCGTATGTCACGTTCAGCATCAGCCGCACCACGTTCGCCGGCTACTGTCGAAAAGCGAATAAAGACCTCTGTTTTCTTGCCGATCTCAGAAAAAATGCTTGCCTTTGAAAAACGGGTTATATCGTGCGTAACAGTAAATGTTCCATACGCACCTGAACCTTTTGCGTGCATACGTCGTTCAGGTATGACTTCCCGATCGAAATGCGCAAGCTTTTCCAAAAACCAAACATCCTGCAATAAAATGGGACCGCGCGGACCTGCTGTTTGCACGTTCTGATTATCTGCAACGGGGCAACCACTGACGGTAGTCAGTCTGTTTTTTTCATCTTTCATGAGAATCTCTCCCTAATGAGTTTCGTGACGTTCTGGACTCGCTGCGAATCGAATCGAAACACCATGCCTGTCTGTTTTATTAGAAACTCTTAACAATTCAAAATTAAAATTCAGACGAAACAGGCAAACTAACGATACGTTAACCGGCAAAACAAAAATGCGTACTTTAGCTACAGTGTAATACTTCCGCCAGTAAACGTCATTACGCTCACTCAAATACCGTACAAACGGATGAAATATTCAAACAGGTGCACGATTAAACGGATATATCATTGCTCGCGCAAATTGTTCACGCCTTCTCTTAAGCACACAACTGAAGGCAAACGGTGGCGTCTTTTCAAAAAATCATTGTTTTTTTGTCATTTGCAGCATCGTATCAACTTGCCGTAGCAGCAGATTATCGAGTCGAAATCACAAGCCTGACATATAAAACCACTTTCAAACCACGGATTGTTATTGCTCATGTACCGGTGTCTCTTTGTGAACCGTGTGACAATCTCAACGATACAGCGACTGGCTTGCTGAATGGACAGATGAATCATGCACTGTCAGAAATTACAGAAGCAGACAGTCTTGGTCCCATAATGGCCATTCTCGATCAGGAATCCGTACGGAAATTCGTTTCATATGTTGCTGGCAGCGGCTTGTTGGTAGGGTGCAAAAACCAGACTGTCGAATTTTTTGACGTCGATGATGCACAGAATCGTTTATCATTGTTTGCAATGCTGCTGCCAACAAACGATGGTTTCATCGCGTTGAACAACATGGCTCTGCCACAGACCGGTAGCGTGCAATCCACTTTCAATGCCTATGATGCCGGCACCGAGACAAATACAGAATCCTGTGAAGATATACCCGGTCCGTTATGCGGTGGAACAGCGCAGTCTCCTGACGATACAGGCGAAGGTTTCGTTCACATTCACAGAGGAATAGGGGGTCTGGATCCCGATGAAATTGATCCGGCAGAATATGACTGGAAAATCCGGTTGCTGCCGTAACGATTACCAGAATGCAGTGATGCAGATCCAGTGCACATTTTTCGTATGACAGCCTCTCATGCAACCTGTTTTTTCGCGAATGAATTTGTGTCGAGTTTGCCGCGCAGGGATTAATTCGAACGACTTCTTTTAAAATTAAATATTAATTCATTCAGCTGCTGACCCAAGGCTCATCACCGGCACATAGCAGTAATCAAAGGCAACAGCCAGAATTTTTGAAAACTTTATCAATTATTCATGCTCAAACTACCACAATAACAAGATAATGTTCTTATTTGATTGGTAGTGAAAATTTTTCAATTCATCAAGGAGAGAGCAATGAACGACAAGGAAGCTTATTTGCAGAAACTGCAGGCTAAACTCGACGAATGGGAAGCGGATATTGCTGCACTGAAGGCAAAAGCATCTGAAGCCGATGCCGATGCGCAAATCGAACTGAATCAACAAATCCGCGAACTGGAATCTGAAAAAAGCGATATGAAGCAAAAATATGAAGAATTGAAAGCGGCCAGCGATGATGCGTGGAAAGACATACGCAGGGGCATGGAATCCGCTTGGGATCACGTATCGGCTTCTTTTAAAAATGCAGCAGACCGATTTAAGTGAACTTTAGTCTGAATGATTGAACCAGAGGTACCGGCTCAGATTAAAATCTGTTACCAGCTGGTTCAAGTTCCATTTTTAATTCAATTTATGAAGTTGAAATTCGAAATTTGTTGTTCGTCTTGTTACGAGCCTGCTTCACCCTCATAGTTGACAAATATGATGAAATAAAAACACCATGGATAACGGTTGATTTTTAAACTGAAATCCTATGTGCTCGGTTATTCAAAGCAAGTGAGACTGCACGTGGATTCTGCTTCATATTCTGAACAGAAGCGAGGGTGAAGCACGCATTCTTAAAGGAGTTTTACATGTTAAATCTTGCAGTGACATTCCTGATTATAGCCATTATTGCCGGTGTTTTGGGTTTCGGTGGAATTGCCGGTGCTGCCGTGGAAATGGCAAAAATTGCGTTTTTTGTTGGATTAGTACTTGCTCTTGTGTTCTGGCTATTAGGCAGAAGGGGCCCCCGGCCTTAAACATGATTCCGAGAACCGGAGAGCTGAGAGCTATTCGCCCGCAGTTAGGGTTAAACAACGATTGTTTTATCGCATGGTTCTCCGGTTGCGGCACTGCTGACATTCTGATTCAGCGCTTTTATTTTCGCCCATGCTTCGCCATTGCAATCTACACGCAGACCGCCTTCTTGTTCGTCGGTTCGATCATGTTCCCAAACGAGTTCGATAAATCGTGCAAAATAGTCCGGCCCGAAGCTGCGCGGCCTATCCAGCCGCTTAATTGTAAAAAGCCGGAATGACTGTAAATATCTGAAATGCATGCAGCATCAATTAAGAACTGCCGGATTATCCCTGAGCAGCGTTTTATCGAGCAAGTTATCGGTATCGCCGCCTTCATTCTCGTCCTCCACTATTTTCTCGATGGTGTCGTCATTACTGATATCGATTGAGACATCCGCAATTACCCCAGGTTGACGACTGGTCGTGTATGCTGTTTGCTGTTCACCGGTTTCTTTCTGAGCAACATCAGCATAAGCTTCAATCCGACCATTTTGATTTGATAAATCGGCTCCGGCATCACAATGTTTTCCTGATCAAATCCTGCTTTATCTGCCGAATGGCTTCGCTGCGCACATTCGGAAAACTGTATATTTCCTGATTGGTCCAGCCATATATTCGCAAAACAATGCTGGAATCACCCAGTTTTTCAATGGTCACCATCGGCTGGGGATCGTTCAGTACGCCTTCGATGGAGTGCAATGTCTTCAAGATTACCCTTTGGCTGGCAGCATCCTGTTCCGATTCGGCTTTATCCGCGATTATGTCGGCTAACTGATCGGCATATAATGGGCTTGCGACACACATCAGGCTAAGAATCGATGCCGCGAATGTTGTATTCATACTTTGAATCTGGCCGATGATTCAAATACTGGTTTCCTGTCAGCCTGTAATTTGGCCCTGGCATGCTCATAGATGATTTGGCATTTCTCAAATCGTTTGATAATCTCCTGCGTGTCCGAGGGACTGCAAAAGCTTTCTTTCGATGATTCCATAATCAATTTGGCATGGTTGTATAGTGCTTCTGAATACTGAGGTTTTCTGGAAACCTGCAGGATTCTCGAGATCGTTTCAAGTAGATGAATCATGACCATTTCATTGTTTGTGACATTCTGCCTCAATGGATGAAACATGGTATCAACCGCATCGGCAAAACGTAATTCGCGTTTCTTGATGCGCACCACACCGTTGGAATCTTCAAGATATTCCAGTGGAAATTCCCTGTTTGCCATTCGACCCAGTGATGAACTGAGCCAGTCTATACAGGCAATCGCTGTCAAGGAATCGTTGACACCTGGTGACAAGGCGCGCAACGCAATTTGCAGTAGTTGCATTATTGCAAACTCTATATCACTAAATGGCGTTCTTTTCCTGCCAAGGGATATACACAACCTTAACCTGTCATAACAGTCTTCGTTGATTCCGCCTTCTTGAAATACTCGCAGGATTGGCAGATTTTCGATAACAAAATCGCCAGGCCGCAGAAACAATTCAATATGCTGATTCTCATTTTCAGCGATTTTCTTGAGCTGTTCGATATCAACAAATTCCACGTAACCACTCACTGACGCCGCCATCGTAACCGACGGCATTGCATGCACGGTGATATCCCACCGTTGCTTAACAGAATCTGTAGTGGCCTGCTCATCCAAATCGAGTAACGATTCATCAATTGCCTGACTCAGTTCCTCGCCTATTAATGAGATAATTTGATCTGCCTGAATCGTGGTTGAAATGTAGTGAATGAAATATATCAGGCCGATGATTGACAGCACTGTCAACAGCAGATTAATGGCAACAGAAATAATAGGCATCTGCTGGGAGGTTGTTTCATGCGTATCAATAAATGACAGCAGCGCTAGGCCGTATAGAAAACTTCCAATAAGTAATCCCAGCACCATTTTCGCTTTGTTATCACGCAAAAAGTTATGCAGGATTTTTGATCCAAACTGGTTTGCAGCCAGCGTCAATGCAACTACGGAAATTGAAAAAACAACACCCGTCAACGAAATGATTGCACTAGTCGTAACCGCAAGCACCTGCCGAACACCCGTGGTGCCAATTTGTAGCGTATTTACCCAGGGCCAGTTACGAATATCAACATGCTGGTCTATATTCAGAAACCCGATAGATGACATAACAAGACCTGTAGCTATGACAGTAGGCACAAACCAGATCGTTGTAAGCAGTTTTTCCCAAAATAATTTAAGCATCATCATTAGTATCTACCTGATTCTGGTGATGCATATCCTGTCGACAAAATCGGGTCGACAGCCACATAAACTCAGCAAATGTGTCTAGTCATGCTGAAAACCTGTCGATAATGCAGTACTAAAATATTTTGGTTAGGTTTAGAGCTGTACCTGCAGGAATATCACAATTTTCGCTGTCATTTGACGAATCGTCATCGTCATCACTGCAAGCTATGATAACCGCCGTTCCTGTTGCGTTATCCCCGTTGAAGGTTACGTCGATCACTAGATTGACTGTGCCAAAAATGGAATTCAATCGGACAATGTTACCATTACGCGTTCCGATAATTGCCTCCCAGGTTGAATCAGACGGTGAGGGCTCCAGGACAACCGCAATAATCACACCATTATTTTCATGAATGGACGCATAACCGGCTAAAAAACCACTGAAATTCAGCGCATAGATCCCGTCATACGGCCCCGCTGCGTTGACCGTATTCGTTGTACAAAGTATTAAAGCGAATGCTGTCAATATCCTTCTCATTTTAACCCCTCCCTATTCAACAAATGCTTTACCAGTATCCTAGCGTACTTAATCAATCACAAAACCGCATCGACAAATCTGCACGATACCACAGAACACTATTTTTTTACGGATTATCGATAGGTTCAGGATACAATATTACAGAAATAAAATTTACAGCTAGAAGCAATAAATATTTGCGTAGCCTGGCAGTGTTCGTATAAAGAGGGAATGTCTTTCAGTAGTCTGCTTCTTCATCTTATCGTTTATTCAAGTAACGACAGAAGCAACCTTAGCTCAACTCGATCCAGACAGGTTGATGGTCTGACGCCTGAGTTTCAGAGTCAGTTTGATAGGATTTTAAATGACTTCTCAACCCTTCGGTTATAAAAATATAATCAAAACATTCTGGTTGATCAACAAAATCAACAGGATGTATGCCAACAGTCGGTGTATGTGGCACATCAGGGTATAATAAACTGCGGGTATCGTAAAAAGCCGGCACATCGTTTTCAAATGGTGCCAGTAATTGCAAACGCTCGTCTGACGATGCAGGGAAATTCATATCTCCACATAAAATCGCTTCAGGAGGCCTTTGATGGGCTTTAAAGGGTCCATCCTTTTCGGCAGAATCGAATACACGGCCGGCCATGCTATTCGCCTCAACATGCAGGCGGCGAATTGTCTCAATCTGAATTTCACGCTGACGTCTTGAGTAGTATTCAAGATGTGTAGTAAGGACACGAACCGGACCCGAAGCTGTAAAAATAACAACTTCTATCAGGGTCCGTTGCATACTGGGGGTTTTCGGTTCAGCATTCCAGGGAAGCAAATGTCGCCAGATTTGACCTACCGGCAGACGGGAGAGAATCATATTACCAAACAGACTTCGGTTACCAACCCCGTCGGGAATATCCGTTGCCGGACTATAAATTGCCGTGTAATCCTGCAAAAGCGATGACAATATCTCGAGCTGATTTTCTCCCTGACTGCCTGGCAAATCCGGAAAGTTGACAGCTATTTCCTGAAGACAAATGATATCAAAGTGGTCCAGTCGACCAATGGTTTCCACGATACGCTGCAGGTCAACTCTGCCATCAAGACCGCGCCCCCACTGAATATTCCAGCTCAATAGCTTCATATCCGTCTTTTTAATGCGATATGTTCATGTTGCAAACAACACTTTGCCATTTGTTCGATTCAGTATACCGAATCGGCAAAAATCACACGCCATCGCAATCGCGACTTCTAAAAAAGTCGGCTCGAAAAATTTTCATAATAATATTGATCAATTTCGTCACGCGTGAATTGATGATTCTGCCCGCCACGCTGCGCAATTTTAAGCGCTCCCATCAGTGATCCTAGCTGGCCTGCCGTTTGCCAATCCATATTGTTGATAATACCGTATAACAATCCTGCACGGTATGCGTCACCACAACCGGTCGGATCGACAATTTCAACAGGCTTGACGCATGGTATTCGAATTTGCCTGCCATCAGCATAAATGATCGAACCTTCGGCCCCAAGTGTCACGATCAACGCTTTGACTCTTTCCGCCATTTCCGTCAATGTGATTCCGGTTCGCTCCTGCAATAGCTGGCCTTCGTAGTCATTGACAGCAATATAATCGGCTTTATTAATAAAATCTGTCAATTCATCGCCATTATACATAGGCAATCCTTGACCCGGATCAAAGATAAACGGAATACCCGCTGTATGAAGCTCCTGTGCATGCAGCAGCATGCCGTCGCGACCATCGGGCGCAATAATGCCGAGTTTGATCTGTGATGCATCATTGACTGAGTTTAAATGAGAATAATTCATTGCGCCGGGATGAAATGCAGTAATCTGGTTATCATCCAGATCAGTAGTTATGAATGCTTGTGCAGTAAAGGTATCTTTGACATGCAGAATACACGACTGATCAAGTCCCAGTGTTTCAAACCGCTCCATATAAGGTTGTATATCGTCGCCCACTGTCGCCATCATGATAGGTTCCCCGCCGAGCATTTTCAGATTATAGGCAATATTGCCAGCACATCCACCGAACTCTCGGCGCATTTCCGGAACCAAAAAGGCAACGTTCAAAACATGTATTTTTTCAGGCAGGATATGGTTTTTGAAGTGATCGGGGAAAACCATAATATTATCGTAAGCGATAGAACCGCATATCAGTATTCGCATAACTTTGAATTAAAAGGATTATTTAAAGGATACCTGATTGTACGCCAAGGCAAATCAGTCTAACAGTTATCGGTTTTGTTGTGATGGTTGATGATACTCTATTGCTGTTTTAATTAACAAAAGAGGATCATCAACTAGCTGCTTGTTTATTTTTAAAAAATAGAAATATCAATCAATCCAAAAAAATTGGATAGATGATACCGACCTAAGCGTCCGGTTTCCAGCATAGATCAAGCTCACGCGCTGCTTTGACATCGTCGAGTTTGCGGAGCGGCATGGTATGCGGCGCATTCTTGACCAGATCCGGTTGCTCTTTTATTTCGGCAAGAATCTCTTTCATAGCGGTAACAAACGCATCCAGCGTCTGTTTGGATTCGGTTTCTGCTGGTTCGATCAGCAGGCACTCTGGAACCAGAATCGGAAAATACGTTGTTGGCGCATGAAATCCTTTATCTAATAAACGTTTGGCGAGATTCATCGCCGTAACGCCCGTATTGTCCTTGATATCTTTTAGAGTAACAATAAACTCATGGCTGGCACGTCGCGTCGGAAACGCAATCTCGAATCCGGCTTTTTTAAGCTCCGCCATCAAATAATTCGCATTCAGTGTGGCAAATTCGGCCACACGATTCATGCCATCTCTACCCAGCAGACGCACATAGATGTACGCCCGCAGCAAAACGCCTGCATTCCCCATATGTGCGGAAAGGCGACCGATGGACTGCGGTCTTTCTTTCTCGGTAACCCAGCTGTATGTTCCGTTCTCGGATGACACAAAAGGTACCGGAAGAAAAGGCAGCAATCGTTTGGCCACACCGACAGGCGCCGATCCAGGTCCGCCACCGCCATGTGGCGTTGAAAAAGTCTTATGCAGGTTTATATGAATAACATCAAACCCCATATCGCCAGGCTTGACCTTGCCCAGTACAGCATTCAGGTTGGCGCCGTCATAATACAACAGTCCACCGGCTTCATGCACGATGCGACTCATTTCGGTGACATTTTCTTCAAAAACACCCAGCGTTGAAGGATTTGTCAGCATCAAACCCGCCGTTTTCGGACCAACTGCCGCTTTCAAGGCATTGAGATCGACATTACCCTCTTTGTCAGTCGCAATTTCAACAACTTTAAATCCACACATGACGGCTGTTGCAGGATTGGTACCGTGCGCCGCGTCGGGTACGATTATTTCCGTTCGTTCATAATCGTCACGCGACTCATGATAGGCACGAATCATCATGACGCCAATTAATTCACCCTGCGCACCAGCCATCGGTGCCAGGCTGATACCGGCCATACCGGTTACGTCTTTTAAAATTTCCTGCAAATCATACATACAGGCAAGAAATCCCTGACCAGTATCTTCCGGTGCAAGCGGATGCCTGCTTAAGAATTGCGGCAGCATGGCCAGTGCATTGCACGCGCGCGGATTGTATTTCATGGTGCACGAACCGAGTGGATAGAACTCGGTATCAATTGAAAAGTTTTTTTGTGACAACCGCGTATAATGACGAACTGTATCCATTTCGGATACTTCTGGTAACAACGGCTGTTTCTTGCGAAGAAATTGGTCCGGAATACCTTCTGTACTTGCGGTTGTTGTTGGCGCTTGTGAATAATTTCGACGCCCTGGGCGTGCATGTTCAAATATCAGCATCTTGGTAACAGCGTATAAAAGTTATTTCAATGCAGCTAACGCAGCATCATAATTGGGTTCATCTGCAATCTCCGGAACAAGTTCGGCATGAACGACTGTATTTGTTTCGTCCAGAACGATAACAGCTCTAGCAGTAATTCCTGCAAACGGTCCTTCTGCGATAGCCACGCCATAGTCTTTCATGAAGTTGGCGCCACGCATGGTTGATAGCGTAATCACTTTGTCCAGGTGCTCGGTATCGCAAAAACGGCTCATAGCAAAAGGTAAATCTGCGGCAATAATAAGCACAACCGTATTGTCCATATTACTGGCTTTTTCATTGAATTTGCGCGTAGAAAGCGCACAAACTGGCGTATCCAGACTTGGAACAATATTCAGTACTTTCTTCTTGCCAACGAAACGATCAAGCGTAACGTCTTCCAGATCCCGATTAACCAGGGAAAAATCCGGCGCTTTCTGACCGACTGCCGGGAAAGTGCCTTCAATACGAATTGGATTACCTAAGTGTGTGACCATAATCATTCCTTCTTTATTAAGGTTTCAATGGATTTGTGTGTGTCAGGTGCCGGGAAAACGCGCAATATGCACGGTCGCCCATTGATTATTTAAGCGCCTGTTCAAATTGTGTAACGTAATTCTGGATATCCGCAGCAGTTTTTGTTTCAGTTGCGCACACCAGTAATGTATCGCTCATCTCTGGATAAAACGTCTGAAGATCAAAGCCGGCCAGTATACCTTTCTCTTTCATCCTGGCCAGAACAACATCGACCGGTTTCGGCAATTTCAGAGCTGTTTCGTGAAAAAATGGGCTATTGAAAACTTTTTTTACACCGGATATTTTCTCCAGCTGCTGCACCAGATCCATAGTATTGGCATGTGAGTGTTCTGCCACGCGACGCAGGCCATCCGGACCGAGCAAGGACATATAAATTGTCGCGGCAGTAACCATTAAACCCTGATTGGTACAAATATTTGAAGTTGCTTTGGATCTTCGAATATGCTGCTCACGGGCTTGGAGCGTCAGGACAAAACCCTGTTTGCCATCAAGATCGTTAGTGCGGCCGATAATCCTGCCGGGAATCTGACGAATCAGATTATTCTTGCATGCCATAAAACCAAAATACGGGCCGCCGCTGGAAAGCGGTATGCCTAAAGGCTGCCCTTCGCCAACCGCAATATCAGCACCGTCACTTCCCCATTCTCCGGGTGGGGTTAACAAGGCCAGAGAAACTGGATTAACAACGCCGATCGCCAACGTTTTTTTACTGTGCGCCCAGTCAGTAAGCTCGTTAACCTGCTCCAGCACGCCAAAAAAATTCGGCTGAGGTATAACAATTGCGGCAAATTCCTCATCGTCAAATTTTTCCAGCGATTCCGGCAAAATCCGCCCGGATTCTTCACAGAAAGGTGCCTCAACAATATCAATCTTCTGATTGCCAACAATGGCTCGCACAACTTTCTTGTATACCGGGTGTACAGTTTGCGGCATCAGAATGCGACGGGAGGATCTATGTGATCGAACTGCCATCAACACAGCTTCAGCCAACGCAGTTGCTCCATCATACAGACTTGCATTGGAAGCATCCATACCCGTCAGCGAAGCCATCATCGTCTGATACTCATACAGTAACTGCAGGGTCCCCTGACTGGCCTCAGCCTGGTAAGGCGTATACGAGGAATAAAATTCACCGCGGGTTGTGATTTGCCAGACAGCGGCGGGTATATGATGATCATAAGCGCCAGCACCGATAAAGTTCTGGTAAAAACCATCCCGAGTGGCGCGTTCCATCATTAACCGGGAGATCTCCATTTCGCTCAGCCCGGGCGGAACAATGTTTAACCGACCGCTTCTCAAATCATCGGGAATTTCATCAAAAAGCGTTTCAATAGAGTCTGAACCAATGCTTGCCAGCATTTCAGCAATATCATCTTGTGTGTGTGGAATAAACGGCATGGTGGATTATGAAAAACCTCTTAATAGAATGTGATGGTGTAAATGGATGATTAGCTGGGTATTATCAATTCCCTGCTAGTGCTCTTCACTGTCCAGCAATGCCTGATACCCGTCTGCGTCAAGTAATTCATCAATTTCTGATGGATTGCCGGGCTTTAATTTGAAAAGCCAGGAACCAAAGGCGTCTTGATTAATATTCTCGGGGTTGTCGACCAGTGCTGAATTAACCTCGATTACTTCACCTGAAACCGGTGAATAGACATCCGCCGCTGCCTTAACGGACTCTGCTACAGCACATTCCTGTTTTTGTGCAAATGTATCACCGACCTGCGGCAACTCAACAAAAACCATGTCTCCCAGCAACTCCTGGGCATGATCTGTAATGCCGACGCTGACATTCCCGTCTGCTTCAGGCTTCACCCATTCATGTGACTTGGTATATTTCAGATCTGTTGGAATACTCATATATTTACTCCGGATTTGATATTGATTGATGATCCCAAATTAAACCAGAACTTTTCCGTTCCGTACAAATGGGTATTTTACCACTTTGGCGCGCAATTTCTTATCTCTGACCAACACATTCACTTCTTCATCCGGAGCAACTTCAACAGCAATACGAGCCAGAGCGATAGACTGATTGATGGTCGGTGAAAACCCGCCGCTGGTGATTTCTCCTTCGTATTCGTTGTCGTCACGTTGCGCAACCACTTTCTGATGACTTCTGAGCACACCGCGATCAAGCAATACCAGCCCCACCAGATGTTGAGTAACTTCTGAATCGAGCAGCGCCTGTTTACCGATAAAATCACGATCACTCTTTAGATCGACCGTCCAGCCGAGCCCTGACTCCATTGGAGATATTGTTTCATCCATATCCTGTCCATAGAGATTCATACCGGCCTCAAGACGCAGTGTATCGCGTGCGCCAAGCCCGGCAGGCGCCACTCCAACACCATGCAGTGCTTTCCAGAATGCCGGCGACTCCTCTCCGGGCAGCATAATTTCAAAACCGTCTTCACCGGTATAGCCGGTGCGTGCGATGAAGAAATGATTCAGCGTAACGGATTGAAACAGTTTCAATTCTTCCGTTGCAGCTTTTGCTTCCGGAAGCACCTGCCATACTTTTGCGCGTGCATTGGGTCCCTGCACCGCGATCATGGCCAGATCACGTCGCGGTAAAACTTCAAGATCGGGAGCAATTATATTCCGCTGCTTAAGTATCCAGTCTACATCCTTGTCGGCAGTGCCAGCGTTGACAACAATACGAAACCAGGTTTCAGATAAAAAGTAGATAATAAGGTCATCAATGACCCCACCTTGCGGTGTCAGCATGCAGGTGTATAACGCTTTTCCGGGAATGGTCAGTTTGTCAACATTATTGGCAACCAGTTTCCGCAGAAAATCTCGTGTATTCTCGCCTTTAATGTCAACCGGCAGCATATGAGAGACATCAAACATGCCTGCATCCTGACGAACTTTGTGATGTTCGTCCAATTGAGATCCGTAGTGTAACGGCATGTCCCAGCCGCCAAAATCAACCATTTTGGCGTTCATTTCACGATGCGTCTGATTCAGGGGTGTTTTTTTCAGCACGGATTATTCTCCCGGTATAAAAATTAAGTCATCATACACACATGATGTCCTCTAACACACCCCTCTGTCCTTTTACCTGAGAGATTTACGGGTATTAAACCGCGTGCCCCTTCGGTGGCCAGGCTCGATTGCCTGGCACTCTCCAGATTGCCTGTTTCAAGCGGTTCCCAGGGAGAAACAATGTCTAACCATGCCTGAGCGATTCCGGGGAGTTACGCCTTCGGCGGCGCTCTGAATATTTGGTTCCTGAGCGCGCTCTCCTGCTTGAACATATGTTTGGCTGAGCCCGAACTATACCCTAGCAACGACAGGTTAGACAAGACTTGAAAAAATTTTTACATACGCACAGGTTTTTATCTGATGATATGTTTTATGTTTAATCCATTGATTGATAAAATTAAATTTTCAAAAACCTGTAGTGAGCGCATATTTTTGATATGCTTTACTATAAACTGGCTTGGCTGGTGAGGCATCTTTTGAATTCAATAACCAAAAAAAAAGAAAACTAAAATTAAATATCTACTACGAGTTATTTCAAAATTATAGATAGGAACCACAAATCGCATGAAAACAGTTTTGATTACCGGAACAAACCGGGGTATCGGTCTGGAATTTGTACGCCAGTATGCGCATGACGGCTGGCTCGTTCACGCCTGTACACGGAATCCTTCGACTTCAGATGAGTTGAACCGGCTGGCATCACAGAATCCGGATGCAATTAAGATACACGCACTCGACGCAGATAATCATACACAAATTGAACAGCTGTCCCAAACACTGTCGACAGAAGTGATTGATATCCTTATCAATAATGCGGGCGTCTATACGGTAGCCCGCGATACCAGTTTTCATCAGCTTGACTACGAGGCTTGGGCTTATGCATTCCGAATTAATACAATGGCACCATTAAAAATGGCGGACGCATTCTACCCGCAGATCGCAAGAAGCGAACTAAAAAAGATTGTAACGATAACCAGCAAAATGGGTAGCGTTTCCGACAATCGTGGCGGCGGCAGCTATGTGTATCGCTCAAGCAAATCGGCTGTTAACATCGTTATGAAAAGCCTGGCGATTGATCTGGAATCCAAAGGAATAATTGTGGGGTTATTACATCCCGGCTGGGTAAGAACAGATATGGGTGGTCCGAATGCATTAATATCGACCGAAAAGAGCGTATCGGGAATGCGCCGTGTCATTGATGAATTGACACACACCGATTCCGGCAGGTTTTTCGCCTACGATGGTCAGACCATACCATGGTGAGGTTATTAGCGATTCAATACCGATCGATCCATACACTGACTGGCTTAAATAAAACAATCTAAAGCATATGAGCACTGACACCTTCAATTTTGATAAAAAAGAATTAATCAAGCAATCCTTCGACCAGATGGACATTCACCTGCAAGGCACGCAATACAACCTGGCTCAAAAGCTTGCGTTAACATGCCGCATCCTCTTCGATAACGGACACGACTCCGGTCTCGCCGGTCAAATAACTGCGCGTGCTGAAAAACCCGGAACTTATCTGACTCAACGATTAGGCATGGGTTTTGATGAAATTTGCGCTGGCAATCTATTGCTCGTAAACGAAGATCTGGAGGTATTGCAGGGCGATGGCATGGCAAATCCAGCAAATCGTTTTCATTCCTGGTTGTACCGTGCTCGCCCGGACGTACAGTGCATCATTCACACCCATGCTGTCCATACTGCTGCGCTGAGCATGCTCGAAATCCCGCTGGAAATCTCGCATATGGACAATTGCGTACTCTACGATGACGTGGCATTTTTGCCGGAGTGGCCAGGCGTCCCCGTCGGCAACGAAGAAGGTGAGCTGATCGCTCAGGCAATCGGCAAAAAGCGCGCAATTCTACTGGCACATCATGGCCTGCTAGTTGCCTGTTCCAGCATAGAGGAATCATGTCTTTTGGCAATAGCTTTCGAGCGAGCCGCAAAAATGCAATTGCTCGCCCGTGCCGCCGGCGCAATCAAGCCTATCGATCCGGTGCTGGGTCGAGAAGCGCATGACTGGATACTTCGCGCACAACGAAATGCCGTTGGTTTCGCATATTACGCCAGGCGTACGCTAAGAAAGAAAAATCACCAATATTGTCTTGAATAACGCCAGATCAGAATACCCGTCATCACTTCAATGAAAAGCTACGGGGCCTGTCAACTTGACAGCTACCCGCACATCTTTCAGCCCAGTTTAGACCACAGTCAAAGTCAATAGGTTGTGCGGGCGCTACGAGTGCAGGAAGGCCTTGCCCGATTTATTTTTCTCCTGCTGTCAATGACATCACTTCATCACAATTTATCTGCTGACAACTTTGCTGACCACATAACGAAACTTACCCGATTTTTCAGCGGGAATATGCGTGACTTGTTCAATTAGCACATTCACTGCCTGTCCCAGTCGCGTTTTGAAAGAACGTTCGATATGCTGCTGCAGCTGTTTATCCAAATCTGTTCTGCACACAAGATAAACATGCATGCAATCGAGACTTTCCTGCACGATTTTAAACCCCTCTATCTGAGGCAGATCACGCAAGATATAAATCAATGCAAGGCCGTGCATAACAGTACCATCCTGCGCAACGATAAAATCGGTACTGCGCCCCTGCACTTCCCGTATCAGCGGCAAGCCACGTCCGCAGGCGCAGGATTTGTCATCCAGAATCGCCATATCACCTGTACGGTAGCGGACAAATGGAAAATCATGCGTTGCCATATGCGTGACCACGACTTCTCCCGACTTACCCGGCGGCAATGGATTACCCTGTGCATCGATAATTTCGACAACAATATCCTCAGCACTGATATGCATACCGCCATCAGGACATTCATGCGCAATAAAACCCGCATCCCGTCCACCATACCCATTGGCAACCGGGCAACCAAACGTATCACTGATCTGCTGGCGCTGATCATCATACAGTCGTTCAGAAGTCACAAAAGCGACCTGTATTCCCAGATCATCCATGCGAACACCACGCATTCCGGCATGACGCGCGATATGTGATAATGCGGAGGGATAACCGAACAGCATCCTGGGCCGCATCCTGCGTATTTCTGAAAGAAATTCATCAACTTTATGATCGGACATTTCAAAGGCTGGTAGCAGTTTGGTGCGCAATATCCGATCGCGCAGATTGCGCATTCGGTCCTGTGCTCCAAGCTCTATTGGCGAGCCCCAGATCACGATTTCGGGATCCCCAATATCCACACCCCACCAACGCGTCGCCCGCCATTTCGCGGCTATATCATGGCTGGTGCGCGTTTTACCAATAAAAAACACAAGCGGTTCGCCGCTGGAACCGCCGGTATTGTAACGCGCAAGATTACGGGCAATACCGGATTTTATTGACTCGGTATTTTTTTTGATAATAGCTTTGGTCAAAAATGGAAGACGCGTTAAATCGGCCAAGGAATTCAATTCGGCAGGATTGAATCCAGACTCTGCAAATACTTGTTGATAGTAAGGCACATGAAATTGCACCTGGGTCAGAAATTCTCTCAACTTCTTCAATTGCGCGGCCTGAAGACGATCGATGCTCCACCACTGTGATTCTTCCAGTTGCCTGTGCAAAGCAACGCTCGTATGCTTTTTCAGCTTTTCATGCAACGGAAAAAAACAACCGGAAACCCAAGTTGTATAAAGGCCGCTGGTAACGGCTGGCGCTGTTTTCATAGGTGCTCCATCAGTGTCGTTCATGCTTTAACACTTGCTGATACATGTCAAACAAACGTAGCTTGACTGAATTCCAGGTATAGCGTTCCAGTAGATCCAGACCACTGTTTCTTAAACTATCAGCCAGCTCAGGGTTTTTCAAAATTTGTAGCATTGCATCGGCCATAGCGTCAGGATCTTTCATTGGCACCAGCATCGCAGTTTTATGATGCTCAACGAGATATGGAATACCACCGGCGTCGGTACTAACGACCGGTACGCCGCTGGCAAGGGCTTCCAGTATCGAGATCGGCATATTATCAACAAGACTAGCATTGATCATCAAATCTGCATCCTGGTACAGCGCTGCAATTGCATCGTTGCTGATCCGACCGGTAAATTTTACCGAATCCTGCAAGCACAAATCGGCTACCAGCGTCTTTAGCATCGCTTTCTCCGGGCCTTCTCCGGCGACAGTCAGTCGTGCCGCTGGCATTGACTGCTTAATGATATAAAACGCCCGAATGGCAGTGGCATTATCATAAATCGCTTCCAGATTGCGTGTCACTACTATATGCGGTGAATCGCCACGATCTGCCTTATGTACCGACGATCTTGTTTGGAAACGACTCAGATCAATAATATTGGGGACGATTCCGGCAGTATATCCATATCGGCTGAATACCGCTTCGAGAAAACCTGACGGTACAATGATAGCATCTGTTCTGTTGAGGCTGGGTCTGATCCAGTGGAATGATTTTTTAAAAAAAACCTCCGCTTCACCGCCTCGGTAATTCACTATCACGGGTGTACTCCTGAACCGTGCAATCCAAATAGCAGGTACTGCAAAGAGATGCCATGCCCAGCCGGAATTGGCCATGATATGAAACAATTGAACCTGTCCGGCAACTCGCCAAAGCCGGAGCAAGTATGGTATTAACCTGAAAAGCGCTCTAATACCACGTATCTTACTCACCCAGGCAAAATGGTAGGGCGCGTTTACCTGAACCAGCACCACTTGAACACCTTCTTGCTGTAGAAGGTTTGTCAATTGACGTGTCTGATTCGCCATACCGCCGTATGGCGGCGGCAGTGGGCCAACCAACCCGACACGCCGTACTGGCTTGTTCAAAATTTTACCCCCGGAATAACAATACAGCAGCCTGACTTTATGAAACTCACTATCACTCTCAAATCGCTGAGAAAAATTTCAGCAATCGTTACGATATAAGAAAAAAAGTCAAAAATTCTCATATAACGCATCATTAAATTTTTTGCATTTTTCATCTGTCAGACAATCTCGACAATTTTCAATAACCGACCCTACCATACAATTCACATTAAGTTAAATCAATTATATGCAATCATTCACGATCGACATGAAGACTGTTTACCGGTCTTCCTCGTTGCTTCAATGGACGAAAATACTGCCGGTTTTCATAGTAGTCTTCTGTCATATTCTCTCTTGACCAACCCGGGTAACCCAGTATCGGAATAGGCGATAAATCGGCACTGGAGAACGACCGACACAACAAAAAATCAGCCAGCCACGAGTCAACCGCCCGCAATTGCGCTGACAGTGATTGACGTAAAAACATGTCCTCAACTTGAATAAAGAGGCCTTTACCGGTCATGCCGACATACGGTTTCAATGCTTTTTCATATAGAGCATGCCCGAAAACAATAAATCGCAACGATGATAATACAGCTGCTCTTCGTTGCCAGAATACCTTCTTCCATTCATGCTGCTTTAGTAATTCGATTAACACAGGCCGGCTGCATAAAACTACAACACCCGATTCATCAAAGAGCGTAGCCGCATCTCGCAAAGGACCACGCGTCTCAACTCTTGTCTGCTGCGCATGTATCAGTTCTTGATAATGAATTCGGTTGAGTGCTGCTTTTGCACTTGGAAACGTTATCCATACCAGTGCATTAAAAAAATCATGCCAGTTTTCCTGCCGTGTTGAAACTTTACCAGTCAGAAAAATTCTGGATTCATAATGTTGTTTGCGATCTTTAGTATTTACAGGTTGTTGCGGGACGAATTGTATCGGCAGACCGGAGCCCGCTTTGACGCAAATTCCGGTTTCTCTCAATAAAAACCCAAGCTGCTGGTGCGATGGCCAGTCACAGCAGGCTTGAAAATTTTTTGCCAGCGGCGTTAGGGATTCAAAAATCGGAGAAGCGTTATAAAAATTTGGATTCCATGTCGTCATTGCAATTTAGCGTCGATTTCTTCAACCGATCTTAACTTCGTTACCAGCAAAATACCAATCACAGTAATGAATGCGGCAAGGGTGCCCACGGTATCGTAATGCAGAATTTTTCCATGCGCGGTCATCACCATCATGGATCCCGCCAGCAACGAACCCAGCCCCGCTGACAATTGTTGTATCGACATATGGAAAGTCATAAAACTACCTCGCAAATGCGGCCTGACAGCAGTAGTAACCAGCGCCATTAGTGGAATAACCCTGCCCGTCACCAGTATCATGAACAGTGTTGACGCCGTCAGCGCCATAAATAAAGGCGCTTCTGAAATGTGCGTAATCCATAACACGGGCACAAGCGACAGCATAGCCAGTACGCCAAACATCACCCGCCTGCCATAACGATCTGTAAACCGTCCAAACAGATTCGCCGTAAAAAAGCTGAATAAACCACCAAAAAAATACAGATACGGCAGATCGCTTACCTGCATACCGACATTAGTCACCATGTATGTGCTGATAAAAGGGATAACCAGATATGCCGAAAACATCAGCATGCCAATCAGCAGAAAAGCAAAAATATGGTTCCGGTTCATAAAAATATTTTTTAACTGCCCGGCAGGATCATATCTATGGGCCTGATGAATATGTGTTTTTACCGACGGCAGCAACCGGTTTGCGGTAAAAATAATGATGAAACTTAAAATGGCCAACACAATAAAAGGTACGCGCCAACTCAGCAGACCAACGAGAAACAAACCGGCCGGCATACCGGCAACTGCCACAAATGAAAAAGATGACATAACGGTACCGGTCGCCTTGCCACGACGCCATTCCGGAATCAGATCGGCAATAATAGAAAATACAGTTGCGCTCATCAATCCCCCAAACACACCGGCAATTGCCCGGCTGTACAGCAACATCTGATAATTGACAGACGCAGCGCACAGCAGCATGGCCAGCATAAAGCCCGAGCAGAGAACAATCAATGCATGTTTTCGATCAAAACGGTCAATAATAAACGCGACCAGGAAACTGCTCGCAGCTGCACTGAAAGTATAGACCGTGACCAGCAAGCCAAATTGTTTTGGCGTTATCTCAAACAATCTGAAAAAAGCCGGACCGAGTGGCATAATCATCATAAAATCAAGAATATGCACAAACTGCACAGCGGACAGAACCAGTAAAACCGGCCACTCATTAATTGTCTCTGTATCGGGTACTGCACCACAATCAACGATTTCAGAACCACCCCCGTGTTCAAGAGTTGTCGCTGATGGGTTCGGTATTAGAGGTGTTTTACTTGTTTCAGACATCTGAATTTTGACTGGCGCGTCGCAACAGGGCTAGATGAAAATGATCTGTATATCTTTACGCTCTGATAATGCAGTGCATTTTTACTTGCGTTAAATAGTTATTTTTTCTTGACTCAGGCATTCACATTTCAAATAACTCTAATGTCATTTCAACTTCCAGACACATACAGATCCTATTTAACAGGAAGCAGGCCAAGACCTGATCAAAGTCGCCGGGTGGGTTCTTGTCAGGACACATGCGTTGCCTTTCTATTATAGCCATACTTCATATATATCAGCTGAAGACGGCGACACGATGAATTTTCCTGGCAGACTTTCCCGATACCGCTGCCAGCAGGCCTTCTCGTGTGCCGCCGTCCGATGGCCATGGCCAGAATGACCGGCAACTACACCAGAATTATTTAACTGTACCAACAGTTCCGCCAAAAGCTTCTCGAACTTACCTTGGTTTGAATAGTTCAATTTTCAGGCAATACAAAAATACTGGAAGACGACAAACTGAACAGAATAAAAGATCCGGACGCAAGCAACCCTGTAAAATTGAGAATTATCAATGACACAAGCGCTATAACGCAAGGAATGCCAACGTTTTGATCGCCAAACGGGTAGAATGAATCAAATGCTGGTCACATTGACATTGGATCTTGAGCCAGTCAAAAATAAATCACAGCAATATTGATTAACATCATAACAAGACCAAAGATCAGCCAGTTCTTACCTGCCCGCTTTGCATCCGGATGCGCTTTTCTCATGTACGTAAAACCCATTGCGATTCCTATAATTGGAAGTATCAGCGTGCCGATAAAAATACCGATATTCAACCCTGGAGAAACAACGGGTTTATCACTTGCCGCTTTATCGGACTGAAAATCCAGGTTGGTAATGCGTGGCTTCAGCCGCTCACGCTTACCATCTTCTCTTGACGAATGATCCTGTGATCTCTCTTTTGAGGCAGCTGTATCGTCATGATCTGCAATCTGAGATGTTGCTATTGTTGCATCATCGTCCTGCACCTGGACTGAATGTACGACTTCAGTTCTCAATGGCGCGGCGCATTGCGTGCAATAATCGGCCTGTTCACTGTTTTGTGCTCCACAATTTGGACAAAGCATATCAATATCCTCAAAAAATTGTTATTCGTTATTCCTTTTTTAATGAAACACTTCGGTTCAACATACATAAAATCAATGCGGCGTACTTCACTCTATATTCATGGTAAGTCATTAATAATAACATGCAATTTCTTTATCCCTGCAAACAATCCGTCTTAATATTACCTGGGCAATATTGTAAAGGAAACAGAGTGCTGATATGTTTCGTCGAAAATCTGGTCACGATTATCATCGACGGCAAAAATAATCGTGTATGAACCTGCAGGCAAGTTACCGGTCACACCATCGAAAATTTTGAGATCGGAAAACGCAATCATCGTCCCACCATGCGCACGCACAGGCGTATCAGAACGAACGAACTGTAATCGACTATCCAGCCAATAGTCGCCCAGCGGTGTCATTGCAAGCACCCAGTAATCGGTCTGGTTCCCACTTCTTGTTCCGGGATTCAGGCCAATGGTTAGTAACAAACGGTCGCCGTTTTGCAGCGTAGCGGATTCGGCCTGTCCGTTGACTCGAACGGATAATACCGGTTGTTCCGGCATTGTCGGATCAGACACCGAATTAAAAAACCACTGATAGCCCGTATTGAACGAAATCTGTCCTTTCTGAATTGCCACGTGCTTATCGTTAATAAAAACCCCGGTAATGCTGCACGCTGCAAATACAGTCTTGTTGTCAAAATTCAAAACAATATCAGCGTCATCAGTCATCCCCGCATATTGCAGGGTTAGCGTGTAATCGTCTGATGTTCCAGCCAGTCTGTCCAATCCACTCATCCCAAGGCGAAGCGTTGCAACATCATCGGCAACCAGGGACCGACGTGCTTCTCCCGACAGGATACCTTGCTGCATTACGCTCTCGGTATTGCCGTACCCTAGCAGAAGTGACACAAAACGATCGCCATTCGCAACGAAACGATGCCCTGGTGGCAGATCTTCCAACACCACACTATAAGTCGTTTTATCAACCACCTCGGCCAGCAAAAAAGGGTTATTGTTTTCCTTGTTGAACCAGTGAAGATTGATATCATCCCCGCGAAGATCGTCCTCCGAACCGATAATACCATCCATGCCACGATCCAAATCGAACCTGTCGTTGTCACCACTGACGGCTTTAGTATAGTCTTTTTCTTCACCGGTAAGTCCCGACTCAGTGCCAAGATTGGGATGCCCCAGACCAATACAGTGCCCCAGTTCATGGAGCGCAACCGATTCGAAGTCAAACATTCGGCGTGGCACTGTATTGCCATCTATCTTGATATTTCCGGTTGTCGGCACAAGTTGATTCCATGTTTGGATTGCATTCTTTACCGGTATGACCATCTCGTCCGCATGTGGCGACAATGGCGCGATCCCGACTGTCACAATCAACTCACCGCCGATACCGGTATACCCTGTCGGATGCGTAATAATATCGACTTCATCGTCATCACTGACAAACTCAAATACCCCGGCTTCAGCGATAGAAATCCATGGTAGCAGGATTAGAAACACTAAAATCAATGCCCATCTGTGAAAACAGCTAACCGCCTCACTATTCAGTATGACATCGTAAACTTTTATCAAAAAAGTGTGTTTTCCTGAATGTAGGAGGGATGTACGGACTGCAGATCATCCCGATCAAGAATCGACAATAACGCGCGCTGTATTTCTGACAGCATTTGAATGATTTCAATGTGCGCATATTGTTCAGCATCCCACCTGAGATCGGTCCATGCAATACGCCGCATAACATCATTACTTTCACCTGCTAGCACGGTCTGCTTGCAGCGGTTTGGATAAAATTCAATCAGAATTTCCGCCTTATCAGAGACACTGGTCACAACTGCACGCGATTCCTTTAATGATCGTCGCTCACTGGTTAGCATTTCCCTTAGATGCTGCGCATCAAATGTCAGGATTGATTCTTCAGTCATCAATTTCCATAACCTTTCCATCTTTTCCCGGTCCAGTATCGTTCGATAGTAACCACCGCCCCTCATCGCCTCAGGCAAAGCTATCAGGATATGACCGTCTCGAAAAACATTAATACTCATATGATGATCAGAAGACAGTGCAAGCTTGCTTCTTTCTGTATAACTGATCAGTAAATCTTCAGCATTTAGCGCCTCGTGTCCTTGAATAGCATGTGCCGACTGGCAGAAAAACAGCAACAATAATGTACCAAATAAGATTTGATCGTTCACAAAAACTTTCACTAGCAATATTTTGTCAAAACAGGTTTGATTTATAAGAAGTGTATCTGGAAAACGCATTCACATATTATTATACGTATGTGAAAATGTCAGCGGATGAACTGAAAAGGGTGATAGAAATTAACGATAGGAATTAACATTGCAACAATCCCGGCCGTAATCACTGTTCGTACACGTCAGCAGACGAAAATATTTAAAAGCGTCCCAGTTTCCAATCGCACAACAGCAACTTATTGGAGAAATTGTTATGCATAGAATTCAACGCCAGCTGCATACTGATCATTCTCATTTGCTGAGATTGCTTGAATGTTTCAGTCATGAAATTGACTGTTATGATTTTGACAGTCAGCGCAGTGCTGACTTGGACATCATTCTCAGTGCATTAGATTATATTCAAACTTACCCTGACAAATGGCATCATCCTGCCGAAGACATCATATTCAACAGGCTGTTGAAAAAAAATGTTAAAGAAAGCTCGCTCATTGAACAACTTCAGGATGAACATCAGGAGATCATTTCGGCAACCGAGAAAGTACAGGAACTGTTCAACAACGTTGCTGAAGACTGCATTGTCTCTGCTGACGAACTGCTGACCCAATCAAGAAACTATGTCAAATTACAAAAAAGACATCTTGAAAAGGAAATAGAACATGTCTATCCACTGATGAACAGCATGTTTTCTGAAAATGAATGGCGCGAGATCGAAAAAGAAATCCGAATGCAGAATGATCCGTTGTTCACCACTCCGTCCAAAAAAGAATACGATCAACTCTACAGATACATTGTGGCATTGGAAAAAAGCAAACAGAATTAAATAAGATATCGTTGCTCAGGCTGAGCAGACCAGTCGCCACATGGTTTATCGTAAAGCTCTGCACAGGACTCACCATGGTCATGATATTACAGCTATAAAAGCGCTGGCAGCTGTTTTATCAGTTGTAGATTATTTCCATGGTTGCAAACCGAAACCGGTAAAAACAGGCTCGAAGAATCATTGATGATGTATCAATTCTGCTCTGGCATCTGTTTTTACCTTGGATTGATCATTCCCAGAATGTCATTCATCCGTCAATCTGCGATTATTCAAATAACGCATACAACTTACCAAACAGCGCATCAACTATGGGTTGCAGCGGTCCCAGAAAATTTTCCAGCTGCAGCATGCCTACAATCAAAATCAAAACTCCACCAGCCACAATGCCGTATCGCACACCTGATGTAAAATTGGCCGACGCAGGCGCGCGTGTGTAGGTATCGTTTGAGAAGGACAGAAATATCCGCAATATACCCAGCACAATACCTGCGCCAATGCAACTCAGAAACAAATGCAATGAGCACATTACCCGGGTGCCCAAATCTTCTTCGGCCAGTTCCAGACTTGAAAAACGCAAACAAATTATGATGATTAACAATATCACCAGTGAATTCCAGAACCCCCCGAATTTCGCCTTAAATTCACTTTCCATACTCATACAAAACTCTCCCTTTAGAACAACGGTTTATTTTATAGTCAACGGTTTTTTAACGTGAAATAACATTCACCCCGTGTTAGATTGCCATTTTATAGTCTTGCTTCAGGTTGCAGAAAGCTATTATCGACAAGGCCAAACGACACGTTCCACTTTCAATATACTTAAACGACGGCTTGTTTTAGTGAAATGGTGTTCGAAAAGATTTCGGACACTGTGTTCTGCCTGCCGCAAAACTTGAGCCATATTACACTTGAAAATCTTTCTGCCACACCCGCAAGAGGCGACCGCCTTATTATAGAACGTACTATGTACTATGTGCATTATATACTCTAAACTTGCCCCGGTAGCGCACGATTCAAGTGTGCGCTACCGGGGAAATCAGCACATTGACATTAACATCCCGGCATAATCTTTCCGTACGGACGCTCGCTGATTTTTCCATCTGAACAAATTGAGACACGGACAGAAAACTTACTGCGTAGTCAGCAGCGTCCGTCCGTTAAGATCCTGAGGGAATCTTGCATTGTTGGTATAAAACCCTCTCAGTTGTTCAAGTTGCGCTGCTGAAATTGTAATTGCCCGTGCAAGCAAGTACCACTGCACACCTTCGCTACAAGGAGGCGTTGTTAAAGAACCTGCAAAGGTATAAAAATCAGGCTTATGAAAGTTGGGCGGCAACAATGTTTCCGGATTGATGGCAATTCCCGTACCCTCACGCATTTCTCCCGCTGTTTGAGGAATATTATCCAGAATAGTCTGAAAAGTCTCGTTAGGCTCACCCTCTTCAATGGCAACTGCCATTACAACCAGCCTGCCATCTTCCCTGACATGCACGTAGTGTAATTCAGCTGGAAATTGTTTGTCGCCGACAACGTGTTCGCTGGGCTCATGAAAATGGAATTGAATCAGCGGATAGGTCTCATTTCCCACTTCCAGATAGCCTGTGTAGTCTAAAGAAGTATTAACCTGTATACCGTGACCACTGTTATAAAAGACAGGCATGTCTGTATCATACCAAATTCTTAACCGGTTTAACTCTGTTGTTTGCTCGATTTCGGCCTCGGCAAGGTCGATCGGAGACTGCCGATTGCCAATGGCACATTCCGCAAACGGATATATATGTGGCACTTCAGTATGGGATGTGTCTTCTATCGATCCCCACATCGCTTGTTCCTCATGCGACCAGTGAAGTTCTTCGGCGCTGCTGCTCGAATTAATAACAAAAATAAACGCTGCACTTGCAAACATACCAGAAAAATTACGATTGTTTATCATGCACACTCTCCTTCGTACTGTATCTATTGATTGGATTTAACAAGGATTTTTTCGGCAAAAATCAACCATGGATGGCTTTTTACCATCTTCGGATGGATTGCTTGAAGCGGCATCTTGGCTTTTCTCTTTGGGGTTTTGCTGGAGGTTCTTGGTTGAATGCCTATCTTCCTGAGGCACACTGAAACCGCTCTGTTTTCCATCCCCGTTCGGTGCAGATGACCCGTTCGTATCAGCCATGGCTGAACCATAAAAAACCAGACTCAGAACTACACAACAAACTGTTCTTTTGATCAGCATAACGACTCCTTTTTAAAAAAAACCGATGAATAGATAAACACTACAGAATTCCGGGTATATAAATTAGCATAAAAATTTTTTTTGAGTGTTAAAAAACTCGACACTGCAACACTGCTTGATAATCTGTGCCATCTATACCAGACGACGATCAGAGCATTTTCAAGGTAACAGCGTCTTTAACAGAATCAGAAAAAACGTCATGTTTGTGCATGACAAAAACGTGTTTCAGGTATTTTGAATATCGCTGCCGCAGTGCAGATAGTTTTTCAACAGCCTGTTAAAATACCGCTGAACTCAACCGACCTATGGTTAACCATCATTACTTCAAGGTGATTATGTCACAAATTTTAAGTGCTATCGCAAACGCAACGCGCGATTTATTGCGGTTGAAAATTATCTGGATCATGGTCTGGCCGATTTTAATAGCCAGTATGATCTGGATATTAATTGGCTGGATATTCTGGGATTTTTTTGCGGAATTTATTTATCTGGGTTTTGACGAACTGGGTATAAGAAACTGGATAGACAGCCAGGCGCCGGGATGGCTGGCCTACAGCATACAATGGTTGATAAATATCATTTTCTTCATCCCGCTGGTGATAATCACCACATTGATCATTACTGCCATTTTTTCAATGCCGGCGCTGATTAATCATGTTGCAAAAAGACGCTACTCACGTCTCAAACGAGAAAGCGGCGGCACCATCGTAGGCAGTCTGATCAATGCGCTTTATGCAACGTTTCTGTATATTTTGATCTGGGTCCTTACACTGCCATTTTGGGCGTTTGGTGCAGGTATCATCGTTCCGTTCATTGCTGCGGCATTCCTGAATCAGCAATTATTTCGCTACGATGCCTTATCTGAACATGCAACGCCTACCGAAATCAAGAAACTGCTCGCATCCCACCGACTCCCATTATGGATACTCGGCTTGTTCACTGGTTTTCTGCAATACATACCTATTGTCAATTTTTTTTCGCCAGTGTTGACAGCACTCGCGTTTATCCACTACGAGCTGGCGCGTCTGGAAAAAGTCCGCTCGATGGAAAGCAGCGAAAGCGCAGGCAGCAGTGCATCATGCAACTAACTATTCAAACAGTTCGTCTGCCTGCAAAACTTTCAAAGCTTCCCGCGCACAGACTTCGTCAAATTTTATTCCAGGCGCACCGCCAACACCGACACCGCCGACTATTTCACCGCCCATTCTGATCGGAAAACCGCCACCAAGCAGAAGGATATGTTCATTCATATGCGCAAGACTATGCAAATCGGGACTATTAACAACCAGTTCGGCATATCGTTGCGTCGGACCACGCATACTGTTTGCGGTATATGCTTTACGCCGGCTGCTGTCCAGTGTATGGGGACCGGCACCATCGGCTTTTAACTGAACTTTCAACAGTCCGGCATGATCGACAATTGCAACGCTCACCTTGAAACCATCACTTTCGCACTGACTGATTGCAGCAAGTGCTGCCTTAACGGATAACTCCATGGTCAAAGCAGGCTTCACGGTCTGTTCCTTGGAAAAGGAAGAACCGGAGAAAACACAGATTAACAGCGTTGTAGCAATTAACACCGCCTGTCGGATTTTTTTGTTCATCATGGCAATTTATTCCTTTTGAATTTCAGGTGACTGAAACGCTATTGTAAAGACTCATGAAACGAATACAACCCTAAAATCAACACCAGCCTGAATTGCAGATTATAAATATTAATTTGTATATTTCTACTGTATGAGGCAAGATTAAGTTTTCTTTTGGATTAGCCACGACTTATCGTGATCTGTTACGAACACCCGCTTAACGAACGCATCCGCACCCTGCTTAAACTCGAAGATCTGTTCAAGAAAATTGACTTTTTTTCCGCCAAGGATTCACCGATGCAACACCACGCATCGTTAATGACGTTGTTCGAGATTCTGGAAGTTACCAGTCGTGCGGATATAAAAACCGATTTACTGCAGGAACTTGAGCGACAAAAGCAACTGCTTGAAACACTGCGTAAAAATCCGCACATTTCTGAATCGGCATTGGATAACGTGCTGGACAATATCCAGACCACCTTCCGGTCGATGCTGGAAATATCCGGCAAAGTCGGCGAACATTTGCGCGATAATGAATGGCTGATGACGATCAAGCAGCGCACGAATATACCTGGTGGTATTTGCGAATTTGAATTACCCTCTTACCATTATTGGCTGAATCTGGACCCTTCCTTGCGCCGCAAGGACTTTAACGAATGGCTTGCGCCAATGCTACCGATACGCAATGCGTTTGGCATTGTCCTCTACCTGCTCAGAAGCAGCGGCAAAACGACGCAAAACATTGCGTATCAGGGCGTTTTCCAACAACCCGGTTCGGATTATTTTGCGCATATGCTGCGCGTCAGTGTCAGTGAAGACTTTCCGTGCGTACCTGAAATCAGTGCCAACAAATATGCGCTGAATATCCGTTTCATTCCTTCACAATCCGGACAACGCGTCAAAGTGTATGAAAAAGACGTCACGTTTGAACTGACATTCTGCAATTTGTAACGAGAAATTATTCCTGATTTCTTACCAGATAAACCTTCCGTTAACAATTCCCGCCACGATCATTTGACTGATGACGCGTTATGGTCGTCACATTAAAGCAGCTTGCGGTCACGATTTGTGCAAACCGGGACATCATTTTATCACCCGTTGATCGCATGTGTTACGGATGCGCAAATGCTAGTCAGTCTCTGGTTAAAGCCTGCCAATTAGCTTGTTATCTATTGTTCCTTGTCAAATTTGCATGTCAAGTGATGATTCTCACATCATTGTGACACAATACATTGCTATGCTTAGCCATGAGAAAAATTTTATTTTAAAAGGGAGAATAAAAAGACAGGCATAGACAGCCTTGTTGAAAAAGGAGTAATCAACATGTTTAAAAGCAGACATAAACTTTATTATGCAACAGATAATACGCATAAAAACCGCAGGTGCAATAGCGTGGCTTTTTCGAATAACCAACAATATCCAGATCGCCGCATCGGCGAAAATTATGCCTACAGAAATCTGTCACGTCTTCATCAAATACATTCAAATTCACAATCCCTGCGGTTGCATCGAGCTCATGCGTTTCATATGAATGAACTGCTTCAAATGATTGATTGAACACGATAAGCCGGAACGGCTTCAATACCGGTGGCCGGTCGGGTAAAGCGATGTTGCAGACGAATCGATTGCGGTGTTCGAGCGCAACTGAGGCGAGGTTGATCTACCGGTTTAGTTTTTTACCCGGCTGCTTCTGTCTGAAACCACCTTTACTTCAAACAGATGGTTAATATTTAGCACTCTTGCACTTGTTAGCATTCAGTCATGCATACGCTTTTTCAACGTTTCCGGTATTTTTTTTATAAGACGTCCGGCATTAATCATTTGACGCCGCAGCAGAACCCAGTTTTCCGTTTTTTTCTTTTCATCCAGACAACGCAGAAAGCGTGTTCGTAAAGCCTCTTCCTGGTGATTTAGAATTGCCGCCCACAACGTATCGTCTACGTTATAGACATGATTTTCCATTAGACAGACAGGAATAACATGATCAATCGGTACGGCAAGATCGCTGGCAATCGCCTTTACTGCCGCACTTATGTTGGCGGCTTTGGTATTTTGTGGATGCGCCAGATCATAAGGCGGGTTCCAGTTACCCGCCGGTCGCAGTCGATCCACTTGACTGGCAACAACAAGCAACGGTGGAGGTCGACGGGTTGTCTGTGTTGAAAAAAACACCCGGAGTGAATCCAGGCAACCGCGCTCAATCTGTCTATCGGGCCGGTTGGCAGGACTGACCCATAAAATCAGATCGGCGTCCCTGGCTGCATCGTGCAGCTTTTTACTGTCGAAGTATTCGCTGTCGCACCCCGGGCTGTCAAAGACCAGACCCTGCGTTAAACCTGCGCGCGCCAGTGTGAATGGTTTGAGCATCTCGGTGCTGTCAGGCAGGACATCGGCAGCCGTTGTTAGTTTGCCAAAAAGCGCATTAATCAGACTTGATTTTCCGGCATTGGAACGACCCAGCACCAGAATACGCAATGGCTCTTCCTCGCCCTTCTCCGTATCTGCCGTTTCGTCCATACGGTGCATATCGGCGGTAGAACGCGCGGTTCGCGATGTCATCGGTTCATCATCGGTCAGCACCAGGCGGCCACTGTACAGGTCGATCGCGTAATACCCGACTTTTCTGATATAGGTACGCAAAAACCAGCGGTGTAACTCGTCGCGTGCCTGACTATAACTGCGTTCTCGCAAATGACGCCATGCCTCTCCAAGTAACGCATCGACAGGATTAACAATCATCCGCCCTGCCCGGTAAACATCGAAAACCTGTTCAGCGCTGTCTTTCCAGCGTTGCATGCGAAACAGGGTACCGATTCTCAACTGGTTACTGAACGGTATGTTTTCCATGACGTCATGCCGCAAATCGCGACTGGCGCGCTCAATCACCAGCAATGTATGCGGCATGGTTAACTCGAGTAAAGGCCTGTCGACTTGTGGATGGTAACAGCGCGCAACCGTTTCCAGCGCACATCGGCCCAATGCCAGAATCCAGTCACCTTTTTCCAATGGCCAGTCTGCCGGTTCGCAGTCGTGCGCCAGGGACTGAACACGATCCCATGCTTCATCTGCACTAAGGGGCCATTCCGGGTTCGGCTCTGTCATTGCTTCAGCAAGCAGCTTGTGGTCGCGCCGTACCAGCAATTGCTGCAGCCCGTAGCCAAGACCGGTGCATACCAGCATAACCACCCCCCAGAACAGCAGATAGCCCTGCTGCCACAACCAAACCATGCCTAATCCCAACAAAGCAAGAAACGGCAGGACAAACAAAAGAAAACCCAGCAATCTGAACGGGTCTATGCCATGGAATAATGTCTTCATTCAGGACTTGCCCCGTAACCGGCCTTTCAGAACAGCAGCGCCACGTTCTAGTTCCTCGGCATAAATACGACGTATCGCTTTCGCATCGACGTGCAGATGGTTCCGGTGTCTGACGAAAAAATAAACCGCAGCCTTTCCCAGTGCATAAGTAGTGGCACCACTGGCACTGGCACCCCATAACGCACCGACTGTTTGCCCCAAAAACGGGATGATTTTGGCTATTGCGCGCCCGGCCCAGCGCGCCAGATAACCGGTCGCCACACCTGCGCCCATTAAACCGAGAAATTCAGTAATCGTCCGTTTGTCCCAGGGCTGACCATATAAAGCCGCGAGGCTGTGCAACAGCTTTGCCTGCACCGCTGAAACAGCAACCAGATCAACCACCGGTAAAGCACCAAGCCCAGCCGCCGTAGTTGAATAACCGACAATATGCTGATGCGCAGTTTGTTCAAACAAATCAATCACTTGTTTGTCGCTGCGTAACAGATTCTCGAGTCCGAGCGACGACAGCGCCTCAATCGCCTGCCACAGGGCTTCGAGACCATAATCTGACGGATCATAACCGTCATCCGGCTGCGTCAGATCGACGGCAACCCAGCGAATAGCCGCATGACCGGGTAATTCTGCAACTGCTTCGCGTTGCGCCAGTAAAGCACGTTTCAGATCGGAAGGTACCGTATCCGGCAACGGATCCTGATCATACGGCCATGGCTGAACATGTTGCCCGCCAAAGGGATAACATTCATGCAATCCCGTCTGCACCATCAACAACGGCCACTCGGGGTGACGCACCCGTATGGCATGCAGGACATCAAACACCGCCTGCTGCCTGATGTCCGCAACTTTCATTACAGCGACCAGCAAATGCGCCTTGGATTCGCAATACCGGATATCTTCCGTCGGGTCGTATGCCACCTCGCCGAGACCGCGCGTATCAAGAAACCGCACCACAGGCATCTCTGCAGGAAAATCGTAAAGACGCGATTGCCGTGTACACGGTTGAAAACCGTTGCCGATTTCAGCCGTCTCGCTGCCGGTCATCGCCCGAATAATCGACGTCTTGCCTGCCTGCGTCTTGCCAATCAGCCACAGCACCGGCACCGGCATTTTCTCCCGGGCTTCCTGCAACGATTTTTCCAGCAACACCTCATCGACTTTGGGGTCAAGCAATGCCGCACGCAGCTGCTCCCAATAGGCCGGCCAGTTTTTTAAATTATCTTTCTTCATCGAATTGCATTAATAGCTCACAGGATATGTATCTGACAATTCTGCGCGAAATATTTGCTCCCACCGATTACGTTTTTCAGCAATTGACAGCGCAGCATGCGCCGGACTTGTCGATGGCAGGCGGATAAACTGTATCCGCTGCTGCAGCTCTGGCATGTGTTTTATTAGCACATATCTCCTGAAGCAGTCTTCCGCCTTGGCACCATTAAAAAAAACGGCGCGAATCTGTTTGTAAGTTGTAAAGAAAGCAGGAAAATCATTGACCGTCTGGGAGTTGATTTCAATGCTGGAATCCAGACTGCCTTTCCGTCTGCATGATTGCAATACGTCCCAGAGCGCTATGCGCGCGGATTTCAGGGCGCTTGTTTTTTCAGAATAAGCGGTATGTTTGGGATCGAAATTGAGCAATTCACCCATGATTCGCCAGAAAGCGTTGTGTGGATGCGCGTAATACTGATTTGCATCAAGTGACGCCCGTCCCGGTATGCTGCCCAGTATTAGAATCTCGGCATCCGATTGCACAATCGGTGCAAAACTGTAGATAGTGTTCATACATTGATATACAGTAAGTGATACCGCAGATAATCACGATATTTCATCCATATAAAAATATCTGACGGGTTTTAATGTCTGATCCAGTTCATAAACCAGCGGCCTGCCGGTCGGCAGTTTCAGCTTCATCACCTGCCCCGGTGTCAACTGATCGAGTTGTCCCATTAACGTGCGCAGCAGGTTTTTGTGCGATACGATCAGTACGTTTCTGCCGCGTTCCAGCTCCGGTTTAATTATGCGCTGCCAGCAGGGCTGCAGACGTTGCGCTGCCAGTCTCAGGCTTTCACCTAGCGGTAACTCTTTTACGTCTATTCCGGCGTATCCGGACTGATTGCCCGGGAAACGCGCATCATTCATATCAAGCCTGGGCGGTTCGCCATCAAAACGTATTTGCGTGCGTAGTACCGGCCACAGTCCAAATTGTCGAACAGCGGCTAAACGCCCAAGACCTTCAAGTGCACCATAATGCCGTTCATTCAGACGCCAGCATTTTTGTACAGGCAATTCGAGTGCCATTGCTGACAATACAATTCTTGCCGTTTCGGACGCCCGCTGCAGCGTCGATGAAAAACAGCAATCCAGGGCGAAACCAGCCTGTTGTAACAAAAGACCAGCCCGCTTCGCTTCCCGCTTGCCTTCTGGACTTAAGGCAACATCGCTCCAGCCGGTAAACATCTTATCCCGATTCCAAATACTCTGACCGTGGCGCAATAGCACCAGCCGTGTTTTATCTGCTCCCGTATTTGCTTCAGAACCAAATTTCGCCATCATTCAATGTGATGCATTTTTCGAGAGGCATTTGTTGCTCGCGCAGATTCCTGCCAGATACGCGTCAAGGCATCCCACAGGCTATCACGCATGGTCGTCAGAAAAAGTGAATTATCACTGAGCCCATTGACCAGACGTCGCTGGGCCTTGCCCAGATTATGGTATGGCATATTCATAAAAAGATGATGCGTAGCATGAAAACGCAGCCCGACAGGAGCCCATAGCGGTGTTATTAACGGATTTCCGGGCACATTTACGGAATCCAGAAACTGCTCTGCATGACTCATCGGCTGCTCGCCCGGATTACGGTACGCATGCGCCGCCAATGTACGCAGTGAATTCAGTATAAAAACCATCACCGCAACCAGATACCAGAGCACGAGCACCGAAAACGGAATCACCTCCAGCATTATCAGTGAGACGATAGCGAAAGAAAACAGAAAAGTCGCCAGTTCCTGCTGCCGCCAGTTGTGATCGTTACGAATGGCATTCACCGAACGCTTGTAATTTGGATCAATGGTCAGCGACGAAGCGCGCTCCCAAACAATTT
This sequence comes from Nitrosomonas marina, assembly GCF_900110145.1. GTDB lineage: Bacteria > Pseudomonadota > Gammaproteobacteria > Burkholderiales > Nitrosomonadaceae > Nitrosomonas > Nitrosomonas marina. The sequence goes on from NZ_FOCP01000003.1 coordinate 98,981, forward strand.
TACGCAACGGTGGAATCAGATAGGATAATGGCGTCAATAACAGAAAACGCGCCAGCAGCAGCAATGGCAGGATGAAAGACAAGAGCACGTAACCGACCATCTCCCTGGGCTTACGTGTTGCAAACGGCAAATATTCGCCATCACCCAAGGTGCCGTAAACATCCCGCCTGTGATGGTCGTTATGCACACCATCATACGTAAACGATGGAATCATAAAGGGAATACCACACAGGCAATTCCACACCACACGGAATGTCTGAAACGTTCCTTTCTTCAAGTGCGCCAGTTCGTGTACAAAAATGGCTGCACGATACAAAGCCAGCACGGCAATCATATAAGCGCCGATCTGCCACAGCGAAAATAGTGGTGACATCAGCGCAGTAAAAAACGCTGTCCATCCAACAACGATATTAAACAAAAAATCCGTCCAGTAAATCCATGGATTCGGCGTCATTAGATCGCTTACCAGATTGTGCGCCTCACGCAGTGAAAATACCTCGCCGTTTTTTTCCGGCTGTGCCGTTCGTTCAGCCTGGTATGCTAGCGCAGTTTTCCCGGCCTTATCCGCTTCAGTTTCGTTCATAACCAGCAGGTTTTAATTCGCTCGATAATCAATTGGTTTGTCCGTTCACCGGTTTCATTCACTTTACCCAGATTCGGCGCCGCTGGCCAGCCTGAATCAATGAACTCCATATCAGCAAACTGGCTGGGTTGCGCATAGCGAGGAATAACATGAAAATGCACATCCGGGTCAACCATCATCAGCATCAGATAATTAATTTTGTCATACTGGAATGCCCTGGTCAGCGCACCTTCGATTTGATTAACAGTTTCATGCAGTTCAGCAAAACTGGCAGGGCTGAGTTCTGAAAACGCCCTTGCAGGCTCATGCGCAGCCAGCACCAACGCGCCAAGCGTGACTTGAGCAGGACGAAGCATAACGCTCCAGTATCGGAACGAATGGATGACCGTTTGTGGTGCACCGAATTTGCGCATTGTGTCATTGAAAGCAGGCATATTCATCTTCGCTCCTTGCAATTACTTCGTAAAAAGCATACCAGCCCGGGCCAAGTCCTCTATGAAGTCGATTTCGCACCAGCGAAATCCCTTTACAGAACACGAATTGACAAGACGCTGACGAGCGAGGCTGTCAATGATGGACAGGTACCAGGATTTCAATTCGGCTGGATGACGCAGCGCTTCCTCAACCGCCTGATTGAAATAAACCGGCCCCTGTTCACGGAAGTAAACGAGGCCAATCGACTCGGCGTCAATGTCACTCGGCGGCACAATCTTGCTGACCTGTTTGACCCAGCCATTCGCATCGAGTTGCACTTTCATATCATCAGCGTCGTAGCTTTCTTTGAAATCCACGCTCAGTGTAATCGGGGCAGACGGCGAATTCAATACTTGCAACAGCAACGCCGGTTCGATCACTGTATCGCCGTTTAGCAACAAAAAATCATCATCCATGACGTTGCGTGCCAACCAGCAACTGGCCAGATTATCCGCTACTTCATAAAATGGATTAAACACGACCCTGATCCTGTCAGAATCTGCGTAGTTAGTGCGCAACAATGCTTCTATCTGACCTACCTGAAAACCCGCCACAATGGATATATCACGCACACCAGCCGCGCGCAGCGCATCGATCTGCCAGGCCAGCACAGGTTTGTCAGCAACGGATAACAGACATTTCGGGGAGTTTTCGGTCAGCGGCAGCAAACGCCGGCCCTGACCGGCGCTCAGAATTATCGCTTTGACAGCGTTCACGTATTTGAATTCGGATCATTAATCATAAAGTACGAGATTTTAACCCGAATAGCGTGCAGGTTGCTGAAAATTGAAGTATCAAAATACAACAAACGCAAAACGATCAACTATAAGGATAGGCTACTCATACTTCTAAGTGCTTCTACAATTTTCCGCGTCGCTTCCAGAAACCCCTCGATCTGCGCCTGCGTATTGCTGCGTCCGAGACTGACTCGTACTGCACAGCGCGCAAGCAACGGGTCTACCTGCATTGCATCAAGCACATGACTTTGCCCCGGATTGACACTGGAACAGGCCGCGCCGCTGGCAACTGCAAAACCCATCTTGTCCAGTTTTACAACCAGTGTATCCCCTTCTACGTCCGGTAAAGCAAAATAGGTGGTATTCGGAATACGTTCAGCGTCCGCACCAAAAATTTCCGCCCCCATGCCAATCAGGCCCTGCTCCAGCATATCACGCAGTCGCGCAACATGCTGGGCGGTATCCAGCATGCGCGCTTTGGCAAGTTCGCATGCGACACCAAAACCGACGATTGCCGGAACATTCTCTGTACCTGAACGCAACCCGTTCTCATGGCCGCCACCATATATCAATGGCTTCAATAACAGCCGCTTGTCGACAATCAAAGCGGCCGCCCCTTTGGGCCCATATATTTTATGAGACGACAGCGTCATGGCATTTACATTGAGCGCTGCGAAATCGACCGGAATTTTACCCAAACCCTGTACCGCATCGGTATGCACATAGGCATCCTGCGAACGTGCGAAGTCTGCAATCGCAGCAACATCCTGAATCACACCGGTTTCGTTGTTCGCCAGCATTACAGAAACCAGTGCGGCTTTTTGCGTCGATAACGCCTCCCGCGCTGCTGCCGGATCAATCTGTCCGCGCTGATTGACTGCCAGTCGCTGCAAGGTCCAGCGTCCCACAGTACGGTGCGCCAGAGCCTGGGCTGGTTTCAAAACGCAGGGATGCTCAATCGCACTGATTGCCATATGGGCGGGTTGCAGACTGTCCGCTGCTCCGCGGATAAACAGATTGTTTGCTTCCGATCCACCGCTGGTGAAAATTACCTGTACCGGCTGAACCCCGACTGCCGCCGCCACCTGTTCACGCGCTTTGTCGATAGCACGCCTCGCAGCCGTTCCGAGGGCATGACGACTGGACGCGTTACCGTACTCATGCTGAAAGTAAGGCAGCATCGCCTCCATCACAACATCATCTACGCGGGTAGTTGCGTTATGGTCAAAATAATTAAGTTTCATTGAAAAATAAGATATGTCATTGTTGGTTTCAAAAAATTTACCGATAACTCTGTACCGCTGATTATAATTCTACGGACAAAGCAAGAACGCATGCAATCCAGGCTGCTGTCAGCACACGGCGCTCAGAAATACACTGACGGATCAATCTGAAGACTCTGAAATGCGTGATTTAACCAATATCTTAATACCCATACATCAATATTCTACCGGTAACGGATCCAGACTGCGCCATAAATACCATGTCGCAACCGAGCGCCATGGCTGCCAGCGTTCGGCCAGTTTTCGCATGACTTGTTTATCGACAGATTGATTATCAAAATAATGCCTGCAAATAGCACGTTGCAGACCGATATCATCAAGCGGTAACACATCAGGGCGCAACATATGAAAGATCAGAAACATCTCGGCAGTCCAACGGCCTATTCCCTTAATCCGGACCAGTTGTGCAATGAGCGTTTCATCGTCTGCAGCGTCCCATGCCGAAACATCAAACGTACCCTCCCTGAAATGGTGTGACAAATCCTTAAGATAGCTGATTTTCCGGAGCGACAGACCACAAGCGCGAAGCACACCGTCATCAGCGGCATGAATTGCATGCGGTGTAATATCCGGCATGGCCTTTTGAAATTTTTGCCACACACTTTCCGCGGCTTTTACAGAAATCTGCTGTCCAACAATCGAGCGCGCAAGCGTGCAGAAAGCATCGCCGCGTGATTTAAGCGCGACATCATCAAAGCACTGGATAAGATCCCGCATAACCGCATCCCTGGCAGCCAATTCTTGCGTTGCTTGTAACCAGTAGTCAGGCATCATGTAAAACCATAATCATCAATAATGTTTTTCTGTTTCTTTTTCCACGCAGATTGAATTCAGTTTGCGGCACCGATATTGATCATGCACATGGCTGATACATACAGCTTTCAATCGCAAAGCCGACAAAAAATATAAATAAATTTTTTTACAAATAACCATAAATAATGAACCAAAATTTGTGCATAAGCCAATTGATTACGATTGACACTTCCCTTTTACCGGATTTTTATATAGGATTGCAAATTAATCGGGTTTTCGATTCTGCTCAATGAGAATTGCCTTATGCAAGGCTTCCTGAGAGCATTGACCCATCGAGTATCATCATTTCATACAAAAACCGGAATTAATTTCTAACGAGGATCTTATGAGTCAGCACATACACTACGTTACTGATGCCAATTTCGAAACTGAGGTTTTACAGTCTTCTTTGCCTGTCCTGGTTGATTATTGGGCTGAATGGTGCGGCCCCTGCAAGATGATTGCACCAATTCTGGATGAAATTGCCGGTGAATACGACGGTCGCCTCAAAATCGCCAAGCTGAATATCGATGAAAATCAAGTCACCCCGCCAAAATATGGTATTCGGGGCATACCAACATTGATGCTGTTCAAAGACGGCAACGTTGAAGCGACCAAAGTAGGTGCATTATCAAAATCCCAGCTTACCGCGTTTGTTGACAGCCATCTTTAAAGCCGTTATGCTCGCATAATAAATCAATAGAGAGCTGGCGACCAACCGCCTTGCTCTTTTTTTCTAACTCTATATTTTATCCCATCAGCAGCATTCCTTCCGACGTTCATCGTTTACGTTAAATTTCTTTTTTCTACGTATTAACTATCAATATCAAAGAGCTTCTTCATGCGCTTATCAGATCTCAAACATCTTCACGTTACCGAATTGATCAAAATGGCTACCGAAAATGAACTTGACGGTGCCAACAGAATGCGAAAACAGGATCTGATTTTTGCTTTGTTGAAAAATCAGGCAAAAAAAGGGGAAAGCATATATGGTCAGGGCACGCTTGAAGTTTTGCAGGACGGCTTTGGTTTTCTACGTTCACCGGATACTTCTTACCTTGCAGGGCCTGATGATATTTATATCTCACCCAGTCAGATAAGACGCTTTAATCTGCATACAGGTGACTCGATTGACGGAGAAATTCGCCCCCCCAAGGATGGCGAACGTTATTTTGCACTGGTCAAGGTCGACAAAGTCAACAATGAACCTCCCGAAAACTCGAAGAATAAAATACTCTTTGAAAATCTGACGCCGTTATTCCCAACCGAGCCATTGAAGCTTGAACGTGACATCAAAGCCGAGGAAAATATTACCGGTCGTATTATCGATTTGATTGCACCGATCGGAAAAGGCCAGCGAGGACTGCTTGTAGCAAGCCCAAAATCGGGTAAAACAGTAATGCTTCAGCATATTGCGCACTCTATCGCCGCGAACTATCCGGATGTCATTTTGATGGTACTGCTGATAGACGAACGCCCTGAAGAGGTCACTGAAATGATCCGCTCCGTCAGGGGGGAAGTTGTTTCATCCACGTTTGACGAAGCAGCCATGCGCCATGTGCAAGTGGCGGATATGGTCATCGAGAAAGCCAAGCGTCTGGTCGAGCATAAAAAAGATGTCGTTATTCTGCTCGATTCGATTACACGACTGGCACGCGCCTATAACACTGTCGCACCGGCTTCAGGCAAGGTTCTGACGGGGGGTGTCGATGCCAATGCACTTCAGCGACCAAAACGTTTTTTTGGGGCAGCCCGTAATATCGAAGAAGGCGGATCGTTGACGATTATAGCAACCGCACTGATTGATACCGGATCACGTATGGATGATGTGATATACGAAGAATTCAAAGGTACAGGCAATCTGGAAATCCATCTTGAACGCCGCATGGCCGAGAAACGTATTTATCCTGCTATTAATGTCAACCGTTCAGGAACCCGCCGGGAAGAACTGCTGATCGAACCAGATGTTCTGCAGAAAATCTGGGTTTTACGCAAATTGCTGCACCCGATGGACGACATGGATGCCATGGCATTCCTGCTGGATAAAATTAAAGCGACCAAAAACAATGCTGATTTCTTCGATTCCATGAAGAGAGTCTGATTAACCGGCCGGCAATTATTTACCTGAGAATAAATCATCTCGCTTTAAATTGACCTTTTTGCGTTGAAAGAGTATAGTTCACCCTTTTCGGGGTGTAGCGTAGCCTGGTAGCGCGCCTGGTTTGGGACCAGGATGTCGGGAGTTCGAATCTCTCCACCCCGACCAATTACTGCCTTAGATATACATTAGGCTTGTCCGGTAAGGTGCCCGTAGCTCAATTGGATAGAGCACCAGCCTTCTAAGCTGGGGGTTACAGGTTCGATCCCTGTCGGGCACGCCATACTGTTTCTATCTGATAATTGGTTTCTGATTAAAGTCAAACCTCACCAGTTTGTTTACACGATGCGACAGAACGTCGCTTTCAACGGTGGCTGTAGCTCAGTTGGTAGAGTCCCGGATTGTGATTCCGGTTGTCGTGGGTTCGAGTCCCATCAGCCACCCCATCTACGGTTACCTGTTTCAATGTTCAAAACTGCTGTATGCATTTGCAGCACACCGTTCTCTTCATATTCTTTATATTCGGGCATCCGCACGATACAATACCTTCAAACACTGGTACTCTATCAGTATGATATTGCCGGGTTCAGTGCGCTTGTCAGTGTTCATGGCAAGGCGTGTCTTGCAGGAAATAGTCTCGTTCTATTACCAAAAGACACAACGCAGCCCATGGATGCTGACAAGCTCACCCATAGGGCGTTACCGTGGTGTCCTGCAGCCGTGTTACAGTACTTGAAAAGGGAACAACCCTTTCCCGCGTACTGTGCCTTGCTCCATAACACCACGGTAACGCTGTACCTGGCAATATCATATTGATAGAGTACTAGGCATTACCTCACCGACAAACCATTTGCTTTATCGAGGAACAGACCATGACTCAAAATTTATTTAACAGCATCCAGGAACTGACGATTTCTGAGGGGAAGACGACACGGTACTATTCCCTTCCAGCGCTGGAAAAACAAGGACTCGGCAATATTTCACGGTTACCGGTATGCATACGAATCATTCTGGAATCGGTACTGCGAAATTGTGACGGAAAAAAAATTACCGAAACACACGTCAGGCAACTGGCCAAATGGGAACCGGACGCCGCAAGAACACACGAAATTCCATTTGTTGTCTCACGCATCGTTTTGCAGGACTTTACCGGGGTGCCATTGCTAGTAGACCTGGCAGCCATGCGCAGCGCCGCTGAAAGACTGGGAAAGAATCCTGAACGTATCGAGCCACTTGTTCCAGTTGACCTCGTTGTTGATCACTCTATTCAGGTTGATCACTATGGCACCAAGGATGCGCTCAAACTCAATATGGAAATTGAATTTGAGCGTAATCACGAACGCTACCAGTTTATCAAATGGGGCATGCAGGCATTTGACACTTTCAAGGTCGTACCACCCGGAATCGGGATTGTTCATCAGGTAAATCTGGAGCATCTTGCGCATGGTGTTCACCAGAACAGCGGCACGATTTACCCGGATACACTGGTAGGAACCGACTCACATACCACCATGATTAACGGCATTGGCGTCGTAGGCTGGGGAGTTGGCGGCATAGAGGCCGAAGCGGGCATGCTTGGACAACCGGTGTACTTCCTGACACCCGATGTAGTCGGCGTCAATCTGACCGGCAAATTACGCGAAGGTGTAACCGCCACCGATCTGGTGCTCACGGTTACGGAAATGCTGCGCAACGCTAACGTAGTCGGCAAATTTGTAGAGTTTTTTGGCGAAGGCACCGCGTCCTTGACTGTTCCGGACCGCGCCACCATTGCCAACATGGCGCCGGAATATGGCGCGACAATGGGGTTTTTCCCCGTAGACGACGCCACCATTGATTATTTCAAAGGAACAGGGCGCAGCGATGACGATATTGCCGCTTTCCAACAGTATTTCAAAGCACAGGAAATGTATGGCATACCCCGCCAGGGTGAGATAGATTACAGTGAGGTATTGACGCTTGACCTGGGCACGGTTTCACCATCCCTTGCCGGCCCCAAAAGGCCGCAGGACCGTATCGATATGGCGGAAATGAAACATCGTTTCACCGAGCTCTTCAGCAAACCAGTTGCAGAAAATGGATACGGAAAACAGCACGATGAATTAAAGGAGCGTTATCAAACACGTCAACTGAACGCAGAAGAAGCAGAACTTTGCACGCGTCTTGAAACAAATGTTCCTGACGAGAGTTGCCTGTCCGATAACAGCGACCGCAATGTAACCGAAATGGTCAGCAATCATCCTACACCCAGCACTGAAACACCGGACCCGCCGCTAAATAACGGCACTATTGAGCTCGGCCACGGCGATATTCTGATTGCAGCCATTACTTCCTGCACCAATACATCCAACCCCAGCGTTCTGATTGCAGCAGGATTGCTGGCAAAAAAGGCCGCGGAAAAGGGACTATTCGTCAAGCGCCATATTAAAACATCCCTGGCGCCGGGCTCCAGGGTTGTGTCGGACTACCTTACACATACTGGTTTACTAGATGCGCTTGAAAAACTGGGCTTTACCCTGGCAGGTTATGGTTGTACTACCTGTATCGGCAACGCCGGACCGCTGGCCGAACCGATTGAGGAAGCGGTCGTCAAGAACGATCTGGTCTGTGCCGCCGTACTCTCGGGCAATCGAAATTTCGAGGCCCGGATCCATCCGAACATCCGCGCGAATTTTCTGGCTTCACCACCGCTGGTGGTTGCCTACGCGATTGCCGGCACAGTATTGAAGGATCTTACCAGCGAGCCGCTGGGAACAGACTCTGAAAACAATCCGGTATGGCTTAAAGACATCTGGCCAAGCAGCGAAGAAATACAGGCACTGATGAAGTTTGCTACAAATGCCGACACCTTTCGCAAGCTCTACAGCGACCTGACCAAAGATCATCCGCTTTGGAACGACATTTCCTCGACCGCCGGTGAAACATATAACTGGCCTTCGTCCACCTATATCGCCGAACCACCTTTCTTTGAAAATTTTTCACTACAACTCGACGAAAATGACATTGTCGGCGATATCAAAGATGCGTATGCACTGGGTATTTTCGGTGATTCCGTCACGACCGACCACATCAGTCCGGCCGGCGCAATCAAGGCGGCCTCACCTGCCGGCAGGTATTTGCTGGACAATGATGTAGCGCAGAATGACTTCAACAGCTACGGCTCCCGGCGTGGCAACCATGAAGTCATGATGCGCGGCACCTTTGCCAATGTGCGCATTCGCAATCTCATGGTACCGGGCAGCGAAGGCGGTGTTACGCTTTATCAGTCTGGAAATCGGGAAACGAAAGAAATGAGTATTTATGATGCCGCAATGAAATATCGGTCAGAGGGTGTTCCAACCGTTGTTTTTGGCGGCAAGGAGTACGGCACCGGCTCCAGCCGGGATTGGGCGGCGAAAGGAACGCAGCTACTCGGCGTCAAAGCGGTAATTGCATCCAGTTATGAACGCATCCACCGCAGCAACCTGATCGGCATGGGTGTACTGCCGCTGCAATTCAAAAACAGTGACTCGGTAAAATCGCTGGATATCACTGGCAATGAGAAATTCGACATACTCGGACTTGGCGATCTGGAACCACAACAGGACGTGACACTGATCATTCACAAAGATGACGGCTCACAAAAAGAAGTCAAGCTGTTATGCCGTATCGACACGGCGATTGAGAAGGAATATTATCAGCATGGCGGTATATTGCCTTATGTGCTGAGAGAACTGTTAAATGAATAACTGAGATTCTGTCCTGCCAGCTTCCGCAACAAATGCTCAAAAAAAACCTCATGGAGGAAGAATCCATGAGGTTTTCAATTGATAAGTTAAGCTCTATGCGTATTATTATTTACACTTAACTCTCGATTAAAACCTGAAAATTCAGGTTTTAAATCATCATGCCTTGTTCAAACGGCGGCTGCCTACAAAACCCAGCATACCCAGTCCAAGCAACGCCAGGATAGAAGGCTCTGGTACAGGTATCACAGATTCGACGATCAACACCATGTCGGTGTAGTCTCTGTCTGAAACAGGTGCAGCCAGATCTTCCCATGCCATAACGAACTCGTTGTTTGTCCACAGACCTGGCGCCAAGGTAGGTACCTGAATTGTATCAGTGTTAGTACCTTGATAAACAGCCAAGTGATCCAGGTTATCGAAATTCAGGTTGGTGTCAGAATAGAATTTATTACCGGTGTTGGTTACATTCAGAAAATAACCAAAGAAATTACCGTTAAAATCAACTCCACTGTCAACATTGTTGACAAACACAGACCCGTCTACTTTGATGCTCAGAAAAGCCTGGCTACCGGCAACTGCAGCACCAGTGAAAACCGTGACTTGGCTACCCGGATTTGTTGGGTCATAAACACCCAGTTCATTGCCGTTTGCAAAAGCTGCCAGTTCAACAATGATTGATGCAACCGAACCACCGGCACCGGTGATTGACCACCAGCTGTCGATACCGTCTGCCAGGTGATCCGTTGCCACGTTAACGCTGCTGCTACCAGGTGTAGGTGCTACAGTAATTCCATCCAAAACACCTTGTAATGCAGCACCACCATCACCAAATGGAACTGCCTGCGCTGAACCGGCCATAGACAATCCGAAAACTGCCGCTACTGCCGTTTTTAAAACTACATTAGATTCTTTTTTCATCTTAATTACTCCTTCACAAATTTAGCGTTTCGCTAATTTAGATAATTAACTAAACTCAACCCCAACCTCTAATCTAATTGACTCAAAGCAACAAATCAAAAAGCGAAATACCAAGGCTTTTTTTTACTACTCACTTTATTATAAGCAATTTGCGTGCCAACATTTACAACTCATTGATTAATAAACATTAATATATATATTTGTTAGCAAAGATTTCAACCAGGGTATCGATATGTAAAGAATTCCGACACAGTTAACAGGGGGTTTCCTCAAAGTGCCGAATGCCGTCAACTTACGTATCGTATCATACCACCACATACAACCGCCATTACGGACACTGGCGGCTTGTCAAAGGATAACACTGAAAATTTTTAATTCACGAATTCAGAGAAAAATGGATACGCCTTTTGCACACCTGCTCATACTGATTATAACGGCCAATGGCGCGCCCATTATGGTGCGCTACCTGGTCCAGAACAGATGGAAACAACCGGTCGATTGCGGTTACTGCCTGACTGGCAATAATCGGTTGTTCGGCAACACTAAAACCTGGCGCGGCTTGATCAGTTCACTGGTAATCACCAGTCTGTTCGGATGGTGGATGGGTTATGAAATCAAAACTGGGGCTCTGATCGCGGCAGGTGCCATGAGCGGCGATCTGTTTTCGAGCTTCATCAAACGGCGACTCAAATTGTCACCAAGCTCAATGGCACCGCTGCTGGACCAGGTCCCCGAATCTCTGGTCCCTGCAATTCTCGTCATACAGACGTTTCGTTTAACTACTCTGGATATTGTTTACCTGGTTGCTGTTTTTTTTGTACTAGAATATGTGCTGTCATTTATGCTTTACAGGTTGGGAATACGTAAAAAACCCTATTGATCAGCATGAAGCTAGACCTCAAAGCGGCCCGCAACCAGAGCAGCCTTTTTCAACAATCAAATTTCAGCATCGCATTCATGCCACCACCAAATCAAATCACCGTTACTCTACAGCCACACTTCAAATTCCAGGGATCTATTTCGAATTATAAAAAAGAATCATGATATGCCCATAAAAATGCACACCATGCGATCGCCATGCCCGATAACAATACGCTTGAAATCATCGGCGATCAGTAAACGCTGTTAATTATTCGGGATGCACTTGCCGGCAAACAGACTTACAGTGAATTTCAGGCCACCCCTGAGAAAATACCCACAAATATTCTTGCCGACCGGTTGAAACGCCTGGTCGAATTTGACATCCTGAATAAGAAGCCATCAGCAGCACCCAATTCGTTTTTCCTATCAATTGACCGAAAAAGGTCGTTCATTGCTCCCTGTGCTTAAAGCCGCCAGTCACTGGGGACTCACATACATTGCCGACATGGAAGCAAAAATCAAAATATAGCAGTAAAGCCATTGTTACTTCGAATAATCATTCTCGCGCCAATTAACAATTGTCAAATTTTTCGACAACCATAATTGCTTATGGTCAACACAGCGCAATCTACTCAAAAACTGGCGTTATCGGTATAATTTGACGGGCACACGCAGCTTTTTTTTACAATTGTAATTTTTCAACCACAAAATCAGCCATTACTGAATTCAAAATGCTTGTAACAATCGCAGCCATCGGCGTGGGTAGTGCTTTGGGGGCCATTTCACGTTACGGTGTCAGTCTGACTGCAGCACATTTATTCGGCTATCATTTTCCATGGGGAACATTGAGCGTAAACATTACCGGTTCATTCATCATGGGGCTATTGATTGTTTTGTTTGCGCATTTATGGCAGCCACCGGAGGTGCTTCGCCTGTTCTTCGTAACAGGGTTTCTTGGCGGGTTTACGACATTCTCCACATTCTCGCTCGATATTGTGACACTGTATGAACGTGGGGATCTGGTATCTGCGTTTATGTATGGCTCTGCTTCCGTTGTATTGTCAATCGGCGCATTATTCGCCGGCATGGCGCTGGTGCGGGAGCTAACCTGAACCTGGTGTCTGCGTCTTAATGCAGTCCTCTGTCCAAGCGTATGCATTCATATCGGATATCGGAATCATACCGTCATTCCGTTATGACGCAAAAGCGCATCCATCTGCGGCTCACGACCTCGAAAAGCAACGAATGATTCGAGCGCTGGCCGGCTGCCACCCATGGCCAGAATCTCATCTCTAAAGCGTGAGCCGGTTTTCGCGTCCATCACTCCGATCGAATTGTTCGATGCGTTTTCTTCAAACAGACCGTAAGCGTCCGCTGACAGCACCTCTGCCCATTTATAGCTGTAATAGCCTGCCGCATAGCCACCGCCAAAGATATGCGCAAAGCTGTTAGGAAATCTGTTATATGCAGGAGGCGTAATAACGGCCACTTCCCGGCGCACCTCGTCAAGTAGCTGCAATACGGATTTATCACCGTGAGGATCGAAATCATAATGTAAATGCATATCAAACAGGGCAAACTCTATCTGGCGCACCATCTGCATACCGCTCTGGAAATTCTTGGCAGCCAGCATTTTATCAAACAGCGTCCGCGGCAACGGTTCCCCGGTTTCGACATGCCGCGTCATCTCCTTTAGTACATCCCATTCCCAGCAAAAATTTTCCATAAACTGGCTGGGCAGTTCCACTGCATCCCACTCAACACCGTTAATACCGGAAACACTCAGATCGTCCACCTGGGTTAGCAAGTGATGCAGGCCATGACCAAACTCGTGAAACAGCACAATTACCTCATTATGCGTAAACAGCGCCGGTCTTTGCTGACCATTAATCGATACTGGTCCAGAAAAATTGCAGGTCAGATAGGCGACGGGTATCTGCACCACATGACCGCCGCGCTCGCAATCAATACGTCGACGTGCAATCGCACCATCCATCCAGGCCCCGCCGCGTTTGGTATCACGCGCATACAAATCAATATAAAACCGTCCTATCAGGTCACCACTGGCATCAAAAATGTCGAACAATTTGACATCGGGATGCCAGTATTGCACCGTTTGACCGATTTCTATGGAATCAGCAGGTACAATCGAGATACGATACAACGCTTCAACAAGCTTGAACATGCCCGGCAGAACCTTGTCTTCAGGAAAATACTGTTTGACCTCCTGATCTGAAAAAGCGTATCGCGCCTGGCGCAGTTTTTCACTGACATACGGAATATCCCAAGCCTCCAGCTTCGGCAAGCCCAGCGTTTCTGTTGCAAACTGCTGCAGTTCCTGCAGGTCTTTCTCGGCATAAGGCTTGGCCTTGCCAGCCAGTTCCCGGAGAAAACCCAGTACCTGCTCTGGCGATGTAGCCATTTTGGGGGCCAGCGATACTTCAGCAAAATTTTTGTACCCTAACAGCCTTGCTTCTTCTTCTCGTAATTCAAGTATTTTTTTTATTATTGGCATATTGTCCCAGCTTGTATCTGACGACTCGCTGCTTGGCTTGCTAAACTCGCTGGCACGGGTATAAAACGCATGATACATTTTTTCACGCAAGGCTCGATTATCCGCATACTGCTGTATGGGCAGATACGATGGCATATGCAGCGTGAATTTCCAGCCTTTTTTGGAATCTTTTTCAGCCAGTTGCTTTGCGGTATGCAGCACATCTTCCGGTATACCGGAAATTTCTTCCTGATTATCTATCACTAACGAGAAAGCATTGGTAGCATCAAGTAGATTATCGTTGAATTTTGACGATAACTCCGACAAAGTCTCCTGAATCTTGAGAAAACGCTGTTTCTTTTCCGGCGGCAGTTCCGCTCCTCCCAGACGAAAATCCCTGAGTTCATTTTCAATAATTTTCTTGCGCGCCGGACTGAGCATGTCGAACTCGGCGCTTGCCCGCAATTGCTTGAATTTATCGAATAAACGCTGATCCTGAGAAAGCTCGGCGTAAAACTGGGTGATCAGTGGCAGATTCTTATTGTAAACTTCACGCAACTCGGGCGTATTCATGACCGCATTCAAATGCGAAACCTGCCCCCAGGCGCGCGATAAACGTTCACTGGCATCCACCATGGGTTGCACAAATGTCTGCCAAGTGGGTGCATTGGAATCATTTCGAATGCTGTCGATAGTTGATCTGTTTTCAGTTAACAAGGTTTCAATTGCAGGCGTTACATGTGCTGTATTGATTTCATCAAAACGGGGCAATCCCGAAAAATCGAGTAATGGATTAGATGGCGTATTCATATGCTGGAGTTAAATTTCGTTAACAATTTAGGGTTAAAGCTATGATTGGTAGACAATGTTACCATTGATTAAGGTATACCTGACTTTTCCTGGCACTTCCATGCCCATAAACGGTGTATTCTTTCCCTGGCTCAATAATGCGCCTGCCGTCACTTTCCAATAAGTCTCCGGATCGAAAATGCATAGATCCGCTGACGCGCCCGGTGTCAAATGTCCTGCATCTATACCCAATACTGCAGCAGGCTTGTTCGTAATTACAGCCAGTACTTCAACAAGCGGACGCTTCATTTCCATGCCATATTTTAAAGTAAGCGGCAGCAATAATTCCACACCTGTCGCGCCAGTCTCCGCCTGACCAAACGGCAGCAGTTTGGCGTCTTCGTCAACCGGTGCATGATCTGAGCAGATTGCATCTATTGTTCCATCCCACAAGGCATTGCGCAATGCATTACGGTCACTGATATTTCGCAAAGGTGGAATAATGTGACAATTAGCATCGAAATAATCGATATCCATATCCGACAAATGAAGATGGTTGATTGATACATCACAGGTAATCGACAAACCTTGTTGCTTGGCAGCGCGCACCATTGCCAGACCTTCGGCACTTGAAATTCTGCAGAGATGAATATGCACGTCCACTACTTTTGCCAGCAGAATGATATTCGAAATTGCGATTGTTTCCGCGCATACCGGTATAACCGGCAAGCCCAAGCGGGTAGCAACTTCGCCATCGTGCGCAACGCCTTCGTGTGCAAGATTCATATCCTGCGGGCTCAGCCACACACTGAAACCAAATGTCGATGCATACTGCATTGCCTGCATTAATATCCTCAGGTTGGCTATCATGCCATCGGGCTGCCCAAATACAACGCACCCCGCATCGCGTAATTCCGCCATTTCGGTTAAATGTTCACCCAGGAGTCCCTGTGTTAACGCACCTACAGGATAAACATGCGCCTGATTCAGGTTTTTGGCGCGGTGCTTGAGCATTTCCACCAAACCGGGTTCATCCAGCGGCGGATCGGTATCCGGCGGACAGGCAAAACTTGTCACACCACCAGCCACAGCGGCATTCATTTCAGATTCCAGAGTCGCCATATATTCCAGACCTGGTTCGCGCAGACGCACCGACATATCAACCAGACCCGGACACACTACCAAGCCATCAGCCTCTATAATATTATCCGGCTGAAATGCAGCAGGTGGTTCGCCAACAGCAAGAATTTTACCTGAAACGACAAAGACATCCAGAATTGCGTCCATACCGGTTCCAGGGTCAATCAAACGGCCATTTCTGATGTGAATTTTCATCTGAACACTGTTTTTTTTAAAGTTTTAGATTGCTAAACTTGCTGGCCTGCCAGAATTGACATCACCGCCATACGAATCGCAATACCGAATGTCACTTGCGGCAAAATGACTGACTGACCGCCATCAGCAACTGATGAGTCAATTTCCACGCCACGGTTCATCGGTCCTGGATGCATAACGATCGCATCGGGTCTGGCCATTGACAATTTTTCCGGCGTTAGCCCGTAGTTCTTGAAATATTCTTCAGGACTCGGTAAATATGCGCCTTGCATTCGTTCCTTTTGCAATCGCAACATCATCAAAACATCGACATCTTTAAGCCCGCTTCTCATATCATGAAACACATGCACACCAAGACGCTCCACCTTACTGGGCAACAGGGTTTTCGGGGCGATCACGCGCACTTCCGGAACGCCAAGAGTGGTCAATGCATGAATTTGGGAACGCGCTACTCTTGAATGCAGAATATCGCCTACAATGGCAACGCGCAGATTGTGAAACTCGCGCTTAAAGCGACGAATAGTAAACATATCAAGCAACGCCTGCGTCGGATGAGCATGACGGCCATCGCCGGCGTTAATGACATGAATACCAGGCCGTGCATGTTTCGCTATCAAATGCGCAGCCCCGCTTTGTGAATGCCGGACTACAAACATATCGGCGTCCATGGCCGCCAGATTATTCACCGTATCAAGCAAGGTCTCGCCCTTGGATTGAGCTGAGACGGCTATGTTCAAATTAAACACATCGGCGGACAATCGCTTGGCAGCGATTTCAAAAGTTGTCCGTGTGCGTGTACTTGGTTCGAAGAAAAGATTGAAAATAGATTTTCCGCGTAGCAATGGTACTTTCTTGACATCCCGCTCGGTCACTCCCACAAATGTCTCAGCTGTATCCAGTATCTGCAAAAGAATCTCTACCGGAAGCCCTTCGGTTGTCAGCAGATGCTGTAGTTTGCGGTGCTTATTCAATTGCGGATTTCGATTGATCATGCCTGCAAATTTTCCCCACCGTTTACCACACCTTTTTTGTTTTCCAGACTGAGACTAAATCGTCCTTGCAAATCCCGGTTAAACACTAAAATCTTTTCTTCAGGCAGGTGCAGTTCAGTTCCAGTATACTGCGCGCAAATGGGTAATTCACGATCCCCACGATCAACCAGGGTTGCCAGTTTTATGGATGCCGGCCTGCCGTAATCGAACAGTTCATTGATGGCAGCACGTATAGTACGTCCTGTTTGTAAAACATCATCAACCAGCAAAATATGCGCGCCATTGACATTAAACGGGATTTCAGAAGGTTTGACCTGCGCATGCAGGCCAATTTTATCAAAGTCATCCCGATAGAACGATACGCTGAGCAGTCCCAGCGGTTCCAGGGATTGCGTTGCCGAAAGCTCATGATGCAGGCGTTCCGCCAGCCAGGCTCCACCGGTATGTATTCCGATTAAAGCAGAACAGTTGTCGCTGTCGGTGCGAATTTGATCAATCAGTCGATCAAACAGACTCTCCGCGTCAGGCAGTGGTATGTTGCACATAGTTTTCATCAAAAAAAGACTGAAGTATATGCTGTGCAGCAACCTGATCCAAGTATTGTCTCTGCTTTCTGGTTGATACCCCCGCTTGTTGCAAAGCGGCACACGCTGATTTGGAAGTATAGCGCTCATCCACCAAAAGCACTCGAATGTTAAAGCGCCCGGCCAAACGACGTGCAAAACGCTGGCTCAATCGTGTCATCTCATGTGCGGAACCATCCATGTAACTGGGCAGCCCGACCACCAATAGTACCGGTTGCCAGTTCTCAATTAACGAGCCAATCATAGCAAATCGCTGTTCGTTTTTCTCGCTGTCAATGGTTGTCAGCGGATGCGCCAACCCTAGAGCAGTATCTCCGACAGCGACACCTATACGTTTTTGTCCGAAATCAAATGCGAGCACCGTTCCTTGTGCCAACAAATCTACAGGCAATTGGCCTGCATTAAATACTAAGCCGGATGAACTTGCTGATTTGTCGGTCATTTCTCCGTATTTTCAAGGCGCATGTAACAGTTTGTCATGCATGACCGACATCATTGGAAAGTCGGGTGTAGTCGATGCCAATTAACTTCATCGCCGCTGTTAGCCTTTCTTCCGAGGGCAAATCAAAAATGACATTCAGCGAAGCCGGTACCGACAGCCATGCATTCTGCGCCATTTCATGTTCAAGCTGACCAGCAGCCCAGCCCGCATAACCCATTGCAACGAGCATCTGATCCGGTCCTTCAGCGCTTGCTATCGCTTTTAAAATATCCAGCGACGTTGTGAGTCCTAATTTTTCATTTATCGACAAGGTAGACTGCCACTCACCAAGCGGCTGGTGCAAAACAAAACCACAGTCAATCTGCACAGGCCCTCCAAAGTGCACGATTGATTCATATTGGAAAGGATCTTTGATCTCAATACTCAATTGTTTGAACAGATTGGTCAGAGACAAATCCATCGGTCGGTTGATGACAAGTCCCAGAGCCCCACGCTCATTGTGTTCACATATATAAGTTACTGTTTTGGAAAAAAAGGAATTCTCCATGGCCGGCATAGCTATCAGGAAATGATGTGTTAAATTGATATTTTCCATGACGAACTCGTTTTTCATTTTAATAACCCTTATGAGCCGAGCCACTTCAGCAGGCTGAAGAAATTTTCAAACCCAATATGCTGTTTGAGTCATCACGCCGGAACTAAGTTTCATTGCAAATTTAATGGGCAAAGGCAATTCCGCACCGCCATTTGATAATGCCATTGTTGCATGACTGGCTTCATCAATCTGCATCTGTGCCACAATGGCACGACTTTTGATATCATGCTGCGGCAAACGCTGCAGATGTCCTGATAAATGTTCGCCCACTTGCTTTTCAGTCTCGGCCAGAAATCCCAGATTCCACTTGTCACCCATGACACCAGCCAGCATTCCAATCGTAAACGAACCACCATACCATAACGGATTCAGGAAACTTTTTCGTCCTCCAAGTTCTTCGATTCGTCGCTCTGTCCAAGCCAGATGTTCAGTTTCCTCGCGCGCTGCTTTCATCAAGGTCTGCTGCACTGCTTCATTGCGTGCAGTAAGACTTTGTCCCTGATATAGTGCCTGTGCACAGACTTCTCCGACATGATTAATACGCATCAACGCAGCTGACAAATCCTTCTCGGGAACGGTCAAATCAGGTTCCTGCAAATCACTTCCGGGTACTGGCCTGGCGGTATGAGCCGGAGTGAACAGTGTCCGCAACGCGCTATCAAACCCTATGATTAATTTATCAATATTCATCATCGCCTTCTTCCTGCTTTGTGTTCTGTAGAATAAAAAAACAATCTTGATAAACAGTCTTGATTATTGATTATCCAGTTGTTGGATTTGACGTGCCAACAATGTAACAGGATGTATTACCTCAATCTCAGAACCGCTTTCACGCAACCGCGTTGCTATATGCATGGCACAACCCACATTAGAAGTAACCAGTATCTCAGCACCGCATTGCTTTACCGCGTTTATTTTACCATCCAGCAACCTGCCGGCCAGTTCAGGTTGTCTGATAAAGTACGTACCCGCGGCCCCGCAACACTGATCATTATCCGTCAAAAAAACCAACTGTGCACCCGGAATTTTTTGTATGATTTGATATGGATAATCATGGTCTCCAAGTACATGGCGTAAGCTGCATGGATCGTGAACAGCCACTTTTTTTGTCAACGGCGCAATCGCAAGTTGATCCCATCCTTGAGTAGCTGCCAGAAATTTACTGATATCGCATATCTCCGAAAATTGAACACGTCCATCACCTTTCTTCCCCTCACTGTTTGTTAGCGTGTCTGTATACTCACTGAGCTGCGCACCGCAACCTGAGACCACGCTGATGATTGCTATTGCATCAGACGACCCAAGGGCCTGCATATTTTTAGCCCTAAGTTGTGCCGCTTTGTCAGCATCACCAGCATGCTGATGCAATGCGCCACAACAGGTTTGTGTTGATGGCACACGCACACTGTAACCGAATCGGTTCAGTACATAAATGCTGGCATTTAATGTCGCAGCATCTGTTAAACGCGCGACACATCCCAGAAACAACTCCACTGTACCCCTTGATTCACCGATTGCGGGATAAAAATCTCGCCATGTGCTTGAAACACTGACACTGGATTTATTCCCTGTAAAAGGAAAAACCACTGGCGGGAGTTGCGTCAATACAGTCTGCATGCCGAACCGGTTTCGAGAAACATGCTGCAACACCCAGTGTATTGCAGACAATACGCCACATTTTTTAAATAAATAAAGCAACCAGCGCAAACGGTCAAACCATTCCGGCCGCATAGCCAGAATACTCAACAAACGTAACAGCTGCAACTGGCCGGTCTTTGCAGAATTTTCCTCACCATGACTAGTTTCTGATTTTCGGATTATTCTACGTGCCTCATCTATTATTTGACCATAAGCCACGTGATTGGGACAGACTGCCTCGCACGTCCGGCAAGCCAGACATCTGTCGAGATGCAATTTGAATTTTTCATTCATCGGAATACGGCCCTTTACAGCACCATTGATAATCGCAATACGCCCGCGTGGAGAATCGGCTTCGGATTCCAGTAAACGATAAGTCGGACAATGCGGTAAACACAGACCGCATGAGACGCAACGACTGGTCTGTTCAACCAGATTATTAATTATATTTTCTGAGGATGAAAGGTTAGCTTCGTCATGCAAACAATCATCTGTATTACATTCGGTCATAAATAATAAATACGAAACTATAAAATGATATAACAGCCTTGCTAAAGATGTGGCCAGCTGTCCAGGCTGCAAGCAATAGACAATACATACTATTACAGGCTACATGTCATAGATTATTGACAACGAATCGTCTCCATTTGACAATCACAACGATTACTGGATTTCATTACCTGATCCGCACATTTACATCTGCAATTTTATCAACAGTTTTTGCAGTCACTTTATATCAGGACATCCGCTATAACCATAAGTTTTTTTCATCGATATCGTTATGTATGAATATACCGATCATTTAAGTGCTTTATTCATTTCAAGTGCCATCGTCATCTGTTGTGTAGTGTTGCATTACGAAGCCCTGCGGCTTTTAGGCCATGCTGTTGGCTTTCATGTTCATAAACGGATTGGTATGCTCATTGTCATGCTGGGTCTGCTCGCAGCACATGTCATTGAGATCATTCTGTTTGCCGTTGGCTATATGATCATGCACGTGCTTCTGGATTTAGGACATATAACTAATCTGGACAGTGGCAACTTACTGGATTACATCTATTATTCATCAGTCGTCTATACCACAGTAGGCTTTGGTGATTTATTGCCGGTCGGTGCCGTGCGTATGTTGAGTGCCGCAGAAGGACTGGTTGGACTTGCTATGATTACCTGGTCTGCTTCATTTACTTTTCTTGCCATGAAACATTTCTGGCCCCACCCAATGGAAGAATCCCAAAAACCAACTAAGGACTAGCTTTTGAATTTCTCTCACATCAAATATAAGCTTCGCGAATTAAATTCCACCCATATCAGCAAGAGTACTTGGCGCGGTTGAAGTACCAACCAAGGCGACAACAGTATCTCGGGTATCAATGTACTGATTACCACTACCACCTCCTGCTTGCTGCTGAACAACATAGGTTATGTCATTACCCGCAACAGATGCTCCTAACAGTTTAAATACAATAGTATCCCCCGTTTGCTTCCAGAAATTAGAATTCACGCCCCTTTGTGCTGAAATGGCCGTTGCAATATCAGTCTCTAAACTGCTAGATGTGGTGCCAGTTGAGTTAACATCGTTAGCTGTACTAAAATCACTTCCATTCGTTGCTACCAATGACGTTGGTATAATTTCCATGTCCAATATGTCTGTGCCCGCTGTATAGTCTGATATCGTATCCAAAGATGTATTACTTGAATCAGCAGCTCCTATCATAAACGTATCGGCACCACCCCCCTCCGCTCATGATGTCTGCACCAACACCACCTGTAATCGTATCGACTCCGCTGCCGCCAACAATTGTGTCAGTTCCGCTTCCACCTGTTATGGAATGACCTGAATCAGATAACGTTATATTATTTGTAAAATTACCTAAAATATAGGTTTCAACTGAAGGAATAGCAGTGATTGATGCAACATCAGTCACTGTTAGCGTGTTTGAGCCTGTCGCCGTAGTTTTGCCAGCAATTGCATCATGCTGTGTATCGTTTATTGACGTGCTACCAGTTGCCGTAATAGTTGTAGCCGCAGCAACAGCTGAATCATTAGTCGCCATAGTTATATTGGCGAAAGTATCACTTACAGCATATGAGTTAACGCCACTATTTCCAGCATCATCAATAGTTTTAGCTTGTGCTGCTGTTACGCTATCAGCAATGGTGATGTTCACCGATTCGTTCAGGCCCGCGCCCGCAGCTATGTTCGCGGCCACGTCGCTGACGCTGTAAACCACGCCGGTCGCAAATCCTGCTATCGTGGCTGCCTGCGCTATCGTCGCTGCCGTGCTCGCCGTGACCGCGCCTGCCGCGTTGGCAAGAACCGCATCACTCGATGCAGCAATCGCTGCTGCTGTATCGGTTATCGTCGCAACCGACTTGCTGCCGGAGTTGCCGGCGTTCTCGATCGTCGTCGCCTGCGCGATGGTGGCGTCATCGGTGATGGTGATGTTGACCGCTTCGTTCAGGCCCGCACCCGCGGCTATGTTCGCGGCCACGTCGCTGACGCTGTAAACCACGCCGGTCGCAAATCCTGCTATCGTGGTTGCCTGCGCTATCGTCGCTGCGGTACTCGCTGTGACCGTTCCTGCCAACTTTAATTGTGCATTTGATGACGCTACTAAATTCTCCGCTGTATCAGTGATATCATAAACGTTGACGCCACTGTTTGTTGCTGCTTCGATAGTGGCTGCCTGTGATATTGTTATAGCATCAACAGCAGTAATATCTGTTGCTGAGTCAAGCACAGCTATTGGCGCACCTACAATTGCCAAAATTGAATCTTTAATACTATATATAACGTAACCGAGTAAAGCACTATAATCAATGACAGCTAGTTCTGAAACAGTTGAATCGCCGGTTAAAATAAGATTTCCAACGCCATCAATTACCAATCCAGAAAAATTAGAAGCAGGGCCTCCTAATGTTTGTCCAGACGCCAAGACAATTTTTTTTGCTGATTCTAAAAAATCAACTGTTGCTCCAGCTTTAACGCCTCCCCGAGTGAACGAGGCAACCGAATTACCAGCAACACCACTCCAGGAAATTGTAATATTTCCGCTAGCCGTCCCACCGAATGTTACAATTCCATTAGCCTCACTGACTAAAAATGTTCCGCTGGGAGTAGAATTACCTGAATTACCTGAATTACCGGAATTACCGGAATTAGGATTTTTGACTGCATCAAATGTGCCGTTTCCATCTACATCCTTTACTACAGTTCTGGCTGTATCTACTGCACGTGTTAAATTCACACCAACTGTTTTGGCCAGGACACTCATGAGATCACCTGTTGATGCATTTGCTTCAATAGCTGTCTCTATATTTTCAGCGACTATTTGTAGTGCTGCTAAATTATTAAGAGTCAAGCCAGCATCAGTTTTGTTTGATAACACGTCCGCAATCGCTTTGTTTAAATTTGCGATAGCTTGAGAGACATCTGCTAATAACAGCTCTCCTTGTAGCCGTTGTGTATCATCAGCATTTTTTTCTAAAATTGAGCCTTGTATAATTTGCGCTATATCATTGTTGGCAGTTAAATCAAACCAGCCATCTATTTTTGTATCTACTAAAGATGTAGCAAATACCTTATAAACTAAATTAATGGCATCATCTTCATTAGTTGTAATTCCAACACCTTTCAGCAGAGCAGCAGATAAACCAACCAGGGTATTAATTTGACCTGCAGTTACTTGAACAAGTATTGCAATTTCTTGAGTGGCAGCATCGGTGTCGGAACGTATACTTTCCTTAATTGAGTCAAAATTCACTAAGTCAATATTTTCATTTAGTGACAGCGTTCTTAGCGCAATTGCGGAAGCCTGATTTACAGAAAGTGCATTATTATGGACAATTTCATATATCAGTGTTGTCAACGGTGAAACCACTGACGATCCCGCAGGCGCGGACAGACCTCCTTCAAAAGATTTACCGGTTGAAATATCGATCCCTCCGGCAGCAATCAGATTACCAAATGCTTCAATTCCAGCTAAAGAAAAATTACCAAAATTGTCTGTTATTGTGCTGATCTCATTTTCATTCAGCACACCATCGCCATTTAAATCTGCAAATATAGTTGCGCTTTTAATATACCCGTCAATTACCTTGCCAGAAACCTCAGAATCTAAAATACGCTTTATATCATCTACCGTATCGATTACGTTTGTAACACTAGCTGTGATTCCTTGAAGAACACTTAAGTCGGTAGCCGGTCCATTTTTCTCAATAGAATAATAACGCGCCGCTTCCACTTTATTATTAAATTGTAGCGCTGCAGCACCCCAATCCGTATCCGACGATTCTTTCGAAGCAAGAAACATTGCGGCGTCATGGATTACATCCCCTCGACTGTAACCTTTTGTCAGCATTGTTTCTATTTCAGATACTGCCCATGCCTTATTTTCAGCACTTGCAAGAGATCCGACGATATTTTCTACAAACTGTGTTGCAAATTCATTATTCGTTAATGTGTCGGAATACCTAGATTGCTTAAATGCA
The DNA here is from genome assembly GCF_900110145.1 of Nitrosomonas marina. Classification (GTDB taxonomy): domain Bacteria; phylum Pseudomonadota; class Gammaproteobacteria; order Burkholderiales; family Nitrosomonadaceae; genus Nitrosomonas; species Nitrosomonas marina. The sequence continues at coordinate 123,815 of NZ_FOCP01000003.1, forward strand.
TCAGTTTTAACTAATGCATTTACTAAATGCTTGGTGGAACCATTCGACTTTTCTATATAGTTCACAAAACTATTTAAATATTGAGCACCCGGGGCTGCATCAAACGTAGCCTGGATGACTCTCAATATTTCTGATTTTAAAGTTTTCATGGCATTTCTCTTGCAAAGACATACAGCTGTGTAATCGTTCTATGCCTTAATAGAATCTTTCTTACACAATAATATTTTCATTTTTAGCATTCTAAAGAAAAATTCAAACCACAGATTTCTTGAATTAAATTCAAATAATTGTTCTGTTTAACTTATACGTCGTGGAATTACTGGATATCTGCAGTAGAAAAGAGCAATACATATCCTATCGCTTGGAAAAGAAATTAACCTTTATTGAAAAAATAATCTTAATTTTGAGATACTATTATTCTTCAAATAAGAGGCTAAACATCCTTTTATACAGAATAAATAAACTGGAAAACAGTTTGATGAAAGACAGCAATAGCTATACAGCCGACTTTACAATTTTTTCGGATCATTGACGCTTCCGCCAAATAAAAAAGCCAGCAAATGAATTGCCGGCTTTTCAATGGAGAGCATATTAGAAATCCTGTGTCGTTTGATTGCGAGATTTATGATTTCGTAATACGACACCAAAACTCTTCAAGTGTCAATAAGAAAAAATTTGTATCTGTATACATGCGTCTCAATATTATCGTTTCTGGAACAGTTAAATCGCGACTATATACTAAATATTGTGATGTTCCAGAAACGCATAAGTTTTTTATGTTACAAGGTATGTTTAATCTGCCTGCCTTCTCAAGAAGGCCGGTATATCCATTGGATCAACACCTGATTGACGCATAGCGGCTACAGTTGCATCATTCCTTCTTCCAGTTCTTATCACAGCGGGATCATCCGAAGTCATGAACCCTTCCCGATCATCGGTACCCGTGCGGGAGTGAACGACTGACAATGGCTTTTTGCTCTGATTATGAACATTACCCAAACCAGTCGCAACCATGGTAACACGCAGATCTTCATTCATGTTTTCATCAATGACAGTACCGATAATAATCGTTGCGTCTTCGGCTGTCAGTTCTTTAATAGTACCCATCACCTCGTGAACTTCTCGCATTTTTAATGATGAGTTCGCGGTAATGTTGACCAGCACACCGCGTGCCCCGGCGAGCGAAATGTCCTCAAGCAGCGGACTTGCTACCGCCTGTTCAGCCGCGATGCGCGCGCGATCAACACCCGTTGAAAAAGCCGAGCCCATCATGGCCATACCCATTTCAGACATAACCGTTTTAACATCTGCAAAATCAACGTTTACCAGGCCGGGGCAGTTGATTACTTCAGCGATGCCTGCAACAGCGCCATATAAAACATCGTTAGCGGCTTTGAATGCATCCAGCATGCTGATATCGTTACCAAGAACCGCCATCAGCTTGTCATTCGGTATCACGATCAATGAATCGACATGCTGTGACAATTCTTCCATACCCAACTGTGCCGCTTTCAAGCGTTTGCCTTCAAATGCAAACGGCTTGCTGACCACAGCAACTGTAAGAATACCCATTTCCTTGGCTACTTGCGCTACAACCGGCGCGGCACCAGTACCCGTACCACCGCCCATTCCCGCAGTCACAAACAACATGTCGGAACCCTGAATCATCTCAGCGATGCGGTCTCGATCCTCCAATGCTGCCTCGCGTCCGATATCAGGATTGGCACCAGCGCCAAGGCCCCGGGTTATCCCTGATCCTAGCTGAAGAATAATATCTGCTTTAGTATTCTTCAATGCCTGCGCGTCAGTATTCATGCTAATGAATTCCACGCCTTTCATTTCGTTCTGGATCATATGATCGACTGCATTACATCCACAGCCGCCTACCCCAATTACCTTGATTATTGCTTCCTGTGTTTCGTTGTTCATAATTTCAAACATAGCACCCCTCCTTTAGATCAGTATGACAAAAACCAATGAAAAAACATTAATATATAAAATTATTCAGCTAAAAATTTCTTTGAAACCAGCTTTTCATCCTGGAAAAAATCTGTTTTGCCGAACCACCTTGTAACCGCAAATGCTGATGTAATCTGATGTGTTCAATACCCGTCATAATGAGCCCCACACCGGTCGAATACCTCGGCGTATGCACGACATCCTGCAAGTTCCCTTTATAATTAGGCACCCCCAAACGCACAGGCATATGAAAGATTTCCTCGCCCAACTCCACCATGCCGCGCAAAGAAGCGCTTCCACCTGTGATCACAATACCGGATGACAATAATTCCTCGAAGCCACTGCGCCGCAACTCGGCCTGCACCATGGTGTAGAGTTCTTCAGCACGCGGTTCTATCACTTCCGCCAACGTTTGTACGGAAAGCTGGCGCGAGCCTCTATTGCCGACGTCTGGCACTTCAATCATTTCTCGCGTATCTGCCAAACTTCTCAGTGCATAGCCGTAACGACATTTCAAATCTTCAGCGTTCTTGGTCGGTGTACGTAGCGCCATCGCGATATCGTTTGTAATCTGATCACCAGCTATTGGGATCACGGCAGTATGGCGAATAGCACCGTTAGTAAATACTGCTATATCAGTCGTGCCACCACCAATATCAACCAAACAGACACCCAGGTCTTTCTCGTCTTCAGTAAGTACGGCCATCGCCGAAGCCAGTGGTTGCAAAATCAAATCACGCACTTCAAGTCCGCAGCGGTGTACACATTTAACAATATTTTGGGCTGCCGACACGGCCCCTGTAACAATGTGCACTTTCACCTCAAGACGAATACCACTCATACCCACAGGCTCACGTACATCTTCCTGACCATCAATAATGAATTCTTGATTCAGGATGTGCAGAATTTGCTGGTCGGCTGGTATATTCACGGCTTTGGCGGCTTCCATTACGCGCTCGACGTCCGCTTCGGTGACTTCCTTATCCTTGATTGGCACCATACCATCAGAATTGATCCCTTTAATATGGCTGCCGGCAATTCCGGTAAAGACTTCATTGATTTTGCAATCCGCCATTAATTCAACCTCTTCCAGCGCACGCTGAATGGCATTGACAGTCGTTTCAATATTTGCGACCACACCTTTCTTCAAACCACGGGATGGATGACTGCCCAAACCAATAATTTCAACCCCTCCTTCCGGCAGTATTTCCGCAACAATCGCTACAATTTTAGAGGTGCCAATATCTAGCCCGGCGATCAGATTTCTACTTTCCCTAGCTCTACCCATCTAGTCACATCTCCCTGATTTCAAGTTTCTTTCTTTAATGTATTCTTACCTTTCAATGGTTTTTCTGCTTCGGGCATATATACTGCAAATCCATTGGTATAGCGTAAATCCACATATGCGAGCGGCTTATCCTGACTTAAGTGCGCTATGCTGTGGTTGTAGACTGAAACGTACCGCATCAACCGTTTATCAACTTCATACCTGCCTAATTCAAGAACTGTCCCCGTATTCAATTGCAATCGCCATGCATGCCGAGAAGATAAATTGATTTCTGCGATTGATTGATGTAATGGTGCCAACACCTTATTGAAGTGTCGGTAGCGCCGTGTGATTTCCTGTGAGTTTGCTTCCATAGGCGCTGTAAAAACTGGCATCTTTACATTTGATACAACACGGAATACTTCGCCGTACGTATTTACCAGAGCATGACTACCCCAATGAGCCAGCGCCTGATGTTCTTCTAGCCTGATATTCAACGCTAGCGGCCAGCTCCGTTCCACCCTGGCATCCCGCACCCACGGCAAACCAATGAAAGCATCGCGGACTGCAACCAAATCTACAGACAAAAAATTTCCCTGCACATGATGCTGCACAATTTTTTTGATCTGCTCACGGTTAATATGTTTGAATTCAACACGGTCAGCCTCCATTCCCTGGATATATACGGTTTTCAATGGCAAAAAACGCGGCAAACCATAGTGCTGCACTAGAAAAAAAACTACAGCTACCGCCGTCATCAGAAACAGCATATTTGACACAAAATTCAGAAATCGGTGACTATCCCACATGCGACAAACTCAATATCTTCAGAACCAGCTCTTCAAAATCGATACCTGCAGCTCTAGCCGCCATGGGCACCAGGCTATGACTTGTCATACCAGGAGAGGTATTCGCTTCAAGAAAATAGAATCGGCCATCTTCACTTAAAATCAGATCAACACGTCCCCACCCTTCGCAGCCGATTGTCTGATAGGCAAGCAATGCTTGGGCCTGTATCAATCCTGCTTGATCTTCCGGCAAACCACTGGGGCAGAAATAACGGGTCTTGTCAGAAATATATTTGGCTTCATAATCATACAATTCTCCTGCAACTTCTATTCTGACCAGTGGCAGCGGCATTTCGCCAAGTATTGCCGCTGTTAGTTCGGTGCCAGCGATATATTCTTCCGCGAGCACCAGTGCGTCATGCTCTGCTGCCAGGCGATATGCTGTTTCAATATCTTTGATATGGTCGATCTTGCTCAAGCCTATGGTAGATCCTTCGCGCACCGGTTTGACAATCAATGGCAATCCAAGCGCTTGTGCAACTTTTTCAAAATTACTATGCGCTGTAAGCAACATACTGCGCGGAGACTCAACACCTACCGCCTGCCACATCAATTTTGTACGCCATTTGTCCATAGCCAGTGCACTGGCCATTACGCCACTGCCTGTATAGGGGATACGCATCAATTCAAGCGCACCCTGAACTGTGCCATCTTCACCAAAGCGTCCGTGCAAAGCAATATAAGCCCTATCAAACTGTTCATCTTCTAACGCCGCCAATGACTTTCTTCCCGGATCGAACGGATGCGCATCCACACCACTATGACGCAGCGCTTCAAGTACAGCATGTCCACTTTGCAGTGAAACATCACGCTCAGCCGAACATCCCCCAAACAACACCGCCACTTTGCCAAAATCCTGTTCAGTCATTATGTTCCTCTCCCAGCTGCACCGATAATCCGTACTTCCTGTATTAAAGCCACTCCTGTTTCCTGCTCGACCTTATCCTTGACCATCAAGATCAACCCTTCAATATCATTAGCTGATGCGTGCCCTGTATTCAGGATAAAATTCGCATGCTTGATAGAAACAATTGCGCCACCAATTTGTAAGCCCTTGAGCCCACATGACTCTATCAAACGTGCAGCATAATCACCTGGAGGATTTCTAAATACTGAACCCGCGTTGGGCTTATTCAATGGCTGACTGCTAACCCTCAACGCCAACAGGCGCCTGATCTTTTCCCTCGACTCTGATTCATCACCTGATTTCAACCTGATATAAGCCCCGGCAAACCATTCTGATTGATTATCGGAATCAGTTTTCAATGTCACGCTGCGGTAGTCGATTGTGTATGCATCAGGCATCCGTAATCCAATCTCTCCACTGCGTTTAACCACTCTGACCTGCTCAACCAGCCGCCAGGTTTCTGTGCCATAACATCCTGCATTCATTGCCAATGCACCACCGATCGTTCCAGGGATACCGGCCAGAAATTCTGCGCCGGCAAGCTGATTCCTGGCTGCAAAACGCGCCACCTTTGCACAAGCTACCCCTGCGCCTGCGTAAACCAGTCCGCCGGTTTGATCACGATCCAGTATTCGCAAATCATTTAGCCGGGCATGTGCTGCAATCACGGTTCCAGACAAACCACCATCCCTCACAAGCAGATTACTGCCCAGCCCAACCATATAAACCGGTTCATCGATTGGGAGCTTTTGCAAAAATACGCTCAAATCTTCCAGATCAACCGGTAAATAATATCTGCGCGCATTGCCTCCTGTACGCCAGGAGGTATGGCGGCTCATCGGTTCATTGATCCGAATTTCACCAGATACACCGTATAAACTCGCCTCACTGGTTTCTGACGGGCGGCAAGTTTTTTGTCTGTACATTTGAAATACTGCGCGCATCAGCTACGCTTCCTCTAGTTTGTCTAGACACCAGTCATTCATTGATAATCATCAACTTCTGCTGCTTTTTTACAATTTCGGGCGCGACCTTAGCAATTGACCCAGCCCCCATCACAAGCACCAAATCACCATCTTCGGCCACATCTAAAATAGCCGCCGTCAACTCCTCTACGTTTGCGTTATATATCGGTTCAACTTTCCTCTTGACACGTACCGACCTCGTCAGAGACTTACTATCCGCTGCAACAATCGGTTCTTCGCCGGCCGAATACACTTCCGCGAGCAATAACACATCCGCCCGAGAAAGCACCTTGACGAAATCTTCAAACAAATTGCGGGTTCGTGTGTAGCGATGGGGTTGGAATGCCAATACAAGACGTCGACCGGGAAAAGCGCCTCGTGCCGCATCCAGGGTCGCTGTAATTTCAGCTGGATGATGACCATAGTCATCAATCAGTGCAAAGCTTCGCTGTCTGGACAAGCGAATCTCGCCATAATACTGGAAACGCCGCTCAACACCCTTAAAAGACGATAGTGCTCTAGTGATTGCTGCATCGGGTACTCCAATTTCATTCGCCACAGCTATAGCTGCCAGCGCATTCTGTACATTATGCAGACCTGGCAAATTCAAATGAATCGGTAGCCTGCGTGCTGACCCGTTTACACCAATCAAAGCTGTAAAATGCATCTGACCGTTATGATGTTCAGTATCAAGGGCTCGAATCTGGGCATCTTCAGAAAACCCATATGTAGTAACCGGTTTGGTAATATCATGCATGAGGGCACGCACATTGGCGTCATCGATACACAAGATCGCCATACCGTAAAAAGGAAGATGGTGCATGAACTCGACAAAAGTTTGTTTCAGACGGTTAAAATCATGACCGTAAGTTTCCATATGATCCGCATCTACGTTGGTCACAACCGCCAGAACGGGCTGCAAATACAGGAATGAGGCATCAGATTCATCCGCCTCAACTACTATAAACTCGCCACTGCCAAGTCTCGCATGGCAACCGGCAGCTTTTAATCTACCCCCAATAACAAATGTCGGATCCATGTCTGCTTCTGCCAATATACTGGCCACCAGACTGGTCGTCGTAGTTTTGCCATGCGTTCCTGCTATCGCAATACCACGCCTTAACCGTAACAATTCAGCCAACATCAACGCACGTGGCACGACCGGTATATTTCTTTCATGTGCTGCAATCACTTCCGGATTATCCGGTTTGACTGCCGTCGAGGTCACCACTACATCGGCACCAGCGATCTGCTCAGCAGCATGACCAATATAAACTTTTATACCAAGGCCTTTGAGCCGCTGTGCCACCCAATTATCTGATAGGTCTGAACCGCTGATCTGGTATTTCAGATTCAGCATCACTTCAGCAATTCCGCTCATTCCGGCACCGCAGATGCCTACAAAATGAATATGTCTAACTTTATGTCTCATGACGACACCTCGTTTGGCTGAATACAGATCTGCCCAACCTGCCTGGTTGCGCCCGGCATTGACTGTTTGCGTGCCGCGTCTGCCATCGCCAGCAGCTTTTCGCGCGTAAACCCTTTCAATACATTCCTCAGATTCTCCGGACTCAAATCGATTTGCGGCATTAAAACGGCTGCCTGATGTTTACTCAAAAATCGAGCGTTAGCCGTCTGATGGTCATCTACAGCATAGGGATAGGGTACCAGTATGCTCGCAACTCCAGCCGCAGCCAATTCTGAAACCGTCAGTGCACCCGCTCTGCACAGTACCAAATCGCAAGCAGCATATTGCGCCGCCATATCATCAATGAATTCCGTTAGCTGGGCTTTCACTCCAAGAGTCACATATTTTTCACGCAGCGCTTCCAGATTGCCTTCTCCGGCCTGATGAACGACAGTCGGCCGTTGATTCTCAGGCAACATACATAATGCTTGAGGCACGACTTTATTCAACACATGCGCTCCTCGGCTGCCACCAACCACCAATAGCCTGAGTACACCACTACGACCACTAAATCGCTGCTCCGGCGGCTCCATCCCGGCAATTTCCTCACGTACCGGATTTCCTACAACAATTACCTTTGCCGGATCCCCTTTGATTGCTTCCGGAAAACCCAGGAGCACCTTGTCGGCCAGTTTTGCCAGTATTCTATTGGTCAAACCCGGTACGGAATTTTGCTCATGGATAATGAGAGGTATATTCAGCAAAGAAGCCATCATTCCGCCAGGAAACGCAGGATAGCCACCCATACCCAGCACCACATCAGGTCGTACCCTGCGCAGTATCCGCATACTTTGCATCATTGCCCGCAGCAGTCGAAACGGCAGAGTCATCCAGGTCATCGCATGCTTTCCCCGTAGGCCTGCAAAATCAATAGTTTCGATTTCATAGTTTTGTTTTGCTACCAATCTGTTTTCCATACCCGCTTTAGTACCCAGCCAAACAACCCGCCAACCAGACAACTTGAGATAATCCGCAACAGCCAGACCAGGAAAAACATGTCCCCCTGTACCACCTGCCATTATCAAAATGGTTTGTGCCATCATATATGTCCGAATTCACGCTGAATGCCATGCATCGTCCCTTTGCACTCCACGTAATCGTTGCCGGTTTTCCCAATCAATCCGCATTAATATAGCCAGGGCAAAACATACCGCCGTAATGCTGCTGCCTCCAAAACTCATCAGTGGCAGCGTTAATCCCTTGGTTGGCAATACACCCATATTTACACCCATATTAATAATGGCCTGCATACCGATCCACAAACCAATACCCTGGGCCACTAGTGCAGCAAAGTGACATTCCAGTCTGGCAGACTGACGCCCTATCGCAAAAGCACGCGCTACCAGAATCGCGAACAACGCAATTACAACAGCCACACCCACAAAACCAAGTTCTTCAGCCAATACAGCCAGCAGGAAGTCGGTATGCGCCTCGGGCAGATAGAATAATTTTTCCACGCTGCCACCTAATCCAACCCCAAACCATTCACCTCGCCCAAATGCAATCAAAGCATGACTGAGCTGATAGCCCTTACCGAGCGGATCAGCCCAAGGATCCATAAAACCGATTATTCTTTCCAAGCGATAGTTGGCCACATAGATCAGCACAAACATGGCGACTGCTGACAAACTCAAAAGTCCAGCAAATATTTTTATGCTGACGCCACCCAGAAACAAAATGCCGATTGTTAACACTGTAATCACTGCAGCAGCACCAAAATCCGGTTGCTGCAACAACAAAAACCCCATAACGACAATCAACGCGAACAGCGGTAAGAAACCCTTATAAAAGCAATTCAGTTCGGCCGCTTTGCGTACTACATAATCAGACGCGTAGATAATCATAAACAACTTCATCATTTCTGAAGGCTGAAGATTCACCACATACAGCGAAATCCATCGTTGACTGCCATTGACTTCTCGCCCGACACCTGGCAACAGCACCAATATCAGCAGCAACATGCCAGCCAGTAGCAAAAAAATGGCATATTTCTGCCAGATATGAACAGGGACTTGAAAAGCCGCAGCACCAAACACTATACCTAGCAACAAATAGATCACATGACGTACTAAATAATGCGCTGATTGATCGCTACCAAACTGTGCTTCAGCTATGGCAGCAGACGCAGAGTAGACCATCACCAATCCGATACCCAGCAAAAACAGAACAGACCATATCAAAGCCTGATCAAACTCGGGCAGACTGTAAGACGGGGTATGATTCATCCGATAAATCATCTCTAATGTCTCTTCTCTCCGAAATCACACATTCTTGTTTCAAGATCCCTGACTGCTGCAACAAATACTTCCGCGCGGTGCACATAATTCCTAAACATGTCAAAACTTGCGCATGCAGGTGACAGAAGCACTACATCATTTTTTTGTGCCAGTAAAAAACCCTTCTGGACGGCCTCTTGCATGGTAGCCGCACGCAAAACCGGCGCCTTGCAGCCATCAATAGCTTCCGCGATCCTGTCCGCGTCGCGTCCTAACAAGATAACAGCACGTGCCTGCGCAGCAACTGCAGCATGCAATGTGGAAAAATCCTGACCCTTGCCATCACCACCGGCGATTAACACCACTTTTTGAGGCAGGCCATTAAGCGCGGCAATCGTTGCACCAACATTGGTACTTTTGGAATCATCAATAAACGTCACACCATTTAAAGATGCCACTTTTTCCATGCGATGCGGCAAGCCTCTGAATTCCCGCAGCGAGTTTACCAAAGGATCAACAGGCACATTGAGTGCACGGCACAGTGCCAGAGCAGCCAAAGCATTAGCAGCATTGTGGGAACCATTCACACCGAGCTCAGAAACTCTCATTAACAACACATCACCTTCTGCTATCCAGTCATCACCATGATTGTGAACGATACCGAAATCCATCGGTGTCTCCGGTTCGCTTAACCCAAATGTCAATTGCCTTTTCTCCATTGACGCCATGGCCATTGAACCGGCATCATCCCGGTTCAGTACCTGTATACCTGCGCCATGCTGTTCATGTTTGAATATTCTGGCTTTTGCATTGGCATAATCTTGCATGTGCGCATAACGATCCAGATGATCTTCGCTCAGATTTAGCACAGTCGCCGCATCCGCATTAAGGTGTACCGTCAATTCCAATTGAAAGCTGGACACCTCGAGAACCCACAGATCTGGCAGCTTTCCATTGTCAAGTCGCCTCATTAATGTATCCAGTACCGCAGGCCCTATATTTCCTGCTACTTCGACATCATACCCAGCCTGTATCAGCATGGCTCCCGCCATTGCGGTTACCGTTGTTTTTCCATTTGTTCCGGTTATTGCGATGATTCTTGAATTTACGATTCCAGATTGATTCAACGCCCATTGAAATAATGTCATGTCACCCACAACCGGCACACCACGCGCTATAGCCTGTTGGACGAGCCGATCAGCCATCGGCACACCCGGACTCATGGCGATCAACTCAATGCCGTCAAAAATCTTTTCATCAAAAGCACCTCTGAATATTTCAACTACAGGTTTCATATTTTCAAGAACAGCTATGTTCGGGGGGCTGCAACGGCTATCCGCCACACGCACCTTTGCGTTCTGGCGAATCATCCATTTTGTTATTGACAACCCTGTTTCACCCATACCCAGTACCAGCACATGCCTTCCCTTCAGATTCATCTTAGCTTTAATGTCGACAAACCCACCAACACAAGAATAATGGTAATAATCCAGAACCTTACAACGACTTGATTCTCCTTCCATCCCTTTAATTCGAAATGATGATGCAGCGGCGCCATTCGAAATACACGCCGCCCGGTCAGTTTAAACGAAGCCACCTGCAACATAACTGACAGCGCTTCCATCACAAATACGCCGCCCATAATAACTAACACAATCTCCTGTCGGACAATTACAGTAATCACACCAAGTGCCGCGCCCAGAGACAAGGCGCCGACATCCCCCATAAACACTTCTGCCGGATATGTGTTAAACCAAAGAAATGCCAGTCCGGCACCCGCCAAGGCACCGCAAAAAACCGACAATTCTCCGGCATTCGGTATATACGGAATACCAAGATAGTTTGCAAAAACAACATGGCCTGCCACATAAGCAAATATTGCCAAGGCACCGCCAATCATTACTGTCGGCATAATAGCCAGACCATCCAGTCCGTCTGTCAGATTGACTGCATTACTGGTACCGACTATAACCAGATACGTCAAAACGACGAAGCCGGCCATGCCCAGCGGAATTGCGATTTCCTTGAAAAAAGGCACAATCATTGCTGTCTGTTCGGGCAATTCGGCTGTTAACGCAAGATACAATGCCACAATCAATGCAATAACTGATTGCCAGAAAAATTTGTTACGAGCTGACAACCCCTTTGGATTCCGGTAAACGACCTTACGATAATCATCAATCCAGCCGATAATGCCAAATCCCAGCGTAGTCAAAAGCACAACCCAGATATACTGATTGCCCAAGTCTGCCCATAGCAAAGTTGTCAACACAATTGCAACGAGAATTAAAGCTCCGCCCATTGTCGGCGTGCCTGCTTTAATCAAATGTGTTTGTGGACCGTCGTCACGAACCGATTGGCCGATTTTATAGGCTGTGAGCTTACGGATCATGATCGGTCCAATCAAGAATGAGATTGCGAGAGCGGTCAATGCCGCCAGCATAGTACGCAAGGTAATATAGCTGAAAACATTGAATGCGCGTATATCCTGAGCCAACCATTGCGAAAACTCTAGCAACATAACGGTTTCTCCAGTCGCACTATTTCAGGTCGTATCATCTTTGTCTGTCCGGATTGTTTCTGAATTCTTCTATTGTTTTATGAGCTCAATCACTCAATACGTTATTTACCTTCAGCACTGGGAAATTCCAGCCGTTTCATGATCTGCTCCATACGCATAAAACGCGACCCTTTGATCAGCATTGTCACATCCGCATCCAACAATTGTTCAGCACAATCGAGCAGCGAATTCATGTCAGTAAAATGCTGAGCATGATGTCCGAATGCCTCACTCGTATATTTGCTCAACTCGCCTATTGTTAACAGCTTATCTAATTTGGCCAATCTCGCCTCTTTGCCGATTACGCGATGCAGATCAATCGACGGCTCACCCAACTCACCCATATCGCCAAGCACCAAAATCTTCTTCCCCTTGGCAGCAGACAATACCGCCAGGGCAGCACGAACTGATTCAGGGTTTGCGTTATAACTGTCATCAATCAGCACAGAATCGTGACGACCACGCTTTTTCTGCAGCCGCCCCTGCACACCTTTAAAAGCATGCAATCCCGCTGCAATTGATTTTTTATCTACACCAACAGCTACTGCTGCAGCGGCAGCAGCCAACGCATTACGGATATTGTGTACGCCCGGCACTTGCAAATCGATTTCAATTTCGCCGTCTGGCAAATGGAGTAAAAAATTGCTGCCACCAATATCTGACCGATATTCCGCAAAAATCTGCGGTTTAACCTTCCTATTAAGTCCAAAATCAATAACTTTTCGATCATTGGCAAGCGTGCGCCATAAAGGTGCATGTTGATCATCTGCATTAATCACAGCGGTTCCCTGAGCGTTCAAGCCCGAAAAAATCTCGCCTTTGGCCCGGGCAACCGCTTCTACTGACCCCAACCCCTGTATATGCGCCAGACCGGCGTTGGTTATGACTGCCACATCAGGCTTAGCCAATTGTGTCAGATAGGCAATCTCACCCATATGATTCATACCCATTTCAATCACAACGAATCGATGAAAGTCGCGAATCCGTAACAGCATGAGGGGCATTCCGATATCATTATTCAGATTTCCTGCTGTAGCCAAAACGACTCGTTTAACCGGTGAATTATTGAACGCATCAATCAGATTGGAAGTGGATTGATCCAAGATCAAGGCCAACATGTCCTTCACCGTTGTTTTACCGTTACTACCGGTGACCGCTATAAGCGGCACGGAAAACTGTGCACGCCAGTAAGCTGCCAATTGCCCCAAACCTATACGCGCATCGTCGACATAAATAAACGGCATCTCTGTAGATACTGAGTCTGCTTCCGTTCTCAGACTTACCATAGCAGCAACCGCACCATTATTTTGCGCATCTTCCACAAACCGGCCCCCATCAAACCGCTTGCCGGATAAAGCAACAAAAAGATCACCTTTTTGCAAGGTCCTGCTATCTGTACTCACCCCTGTGAACCGGACATTTTCTCCTTGCCAGCGCGCATGTAATATTTGGGCGGCTTTTTGCAATTGCATCATGCCCGCCCTCTTTTTCTGACCGACAAATCATGCAACACTTGTTGTACAACGGCTGCATCACTTAGCGGGAATCTCTGGCCTTTGATTTCCTGAAATGCTTCATGTCCCTTGCCGGCAACCAAGACGACATCGTTGTCTGAAGCACTACTGATTGACTGGTAAATTGCCAGTTCGCGATTGACCTCCATCTGGTAGTTTGGTTTGACCGCACCTGCAATAATATCGTCGATGATTGCTTCAGGGTCTTCGTTACGTGGATTATCACTTGTGAAAATGACTTCATCTGCTATGCGTGTAACCACCTCGCCAATCAGTCGACGTTTGCCTTTGTCTCTGTCTCCGCCACACCCCAGCACGCAATGCAAACGACCTGTTTTACGACTTGCTTTTCTCAATGACTTGTGCCGCAGTATATCTTGCAAAGCCATCAATACCTTTTCCAAGGCATCCGGTGTATGCGCGTAGTCTACGATGACGACCGGCCGACCATTACCGCCGAATTTTTCCATCCGCCCTGCAATTGGCTTTACGGCCTGCAGCGCACGCACTGCTTCTGGAAAGGAAGCGCCACTTGCAAGCAGCGCTGCCGCCACTGCCAGTAAATTGGCCGCATTAAACCTGCCCACTAGTCCAACTTCCAATCTATCAAAATTATCCTGATATTCAATATCAAACGAAAGGCCTCGCAGATCGGATTTTAGATTCGAGCCGTATAACATTTTGCATTGCTGAGTAGCAGAATTGACAATATCTTTTTGAAAACTGTATCCGATAATTTGGATGGGCTTTTGCTCAAGCTGTTGCAGCAATTCGATTCCAAGCACATCGTCAAGATTGAGCACCGCATATTTCAAGTCCGGCCAGAAAAACATCCGTGCTTTGGTTGCAGCATAAGCATCCATATCTCTATGATAATCCAGATGATCACGTGACAAATTAGTCAATACCGCAACAGCCAGCGTTGTACCGTTAAGTCTTCCCTGCTCAATCCCGTGCGAAGAAACCTCTACTGCAACATTTTCTGCACCACGCAGCAAAAATTGCCGCAAGCATTTTTGCAAAAACACCGGATCGGGAGTGGTATTCACTGTTGCCTCCAGTTCATCCACAAAACCGTTACCCAACGTTCCGATCACTGCTGTTTTTTTTTGCAAAACACTCATTGCCTGTGCATACCAGTGACTGCACGATGTCTTGCCATTTGTACCGGTAAAACCAACTACGTACAATTTGCGTGATGGATGACCATATACCATGTCGGCGATCAGTCCGATTTTTTCTTTCAAGCCTGGAACAGCTAGTGAGGGCACTTTCCACAATGGATCCCAGGCAAACCCTTGAGCTTCCCACACTACTGCACTGGCACCAGCTGATATTGCCTGCGCTATCATTTTACGTGAGTCGACTCTCCGCCCCGGATAAGCGAGGAATATATCTCCTGGCTGAACGCACCGGCTGTCAGTTGCAAGGTTTGCAATGGGCACACCCAGTTTTTTCAGTTGATGAACATCAAATGATCTATTCATACGTTCAAAGCCTACTGACATCATCCCTCTTGTTCTTCCGGCGAAACAGACAGATATCTCACTATATTATTTACAGCAGCATCATGCGGCACATTCAAAATACGCAACGCTCCTGACATCACCTGACTGAATACCGGCGCCGCTACTGCACCACCAAAATACTTTCCTGCGGAAGGTTCATCCAACATTACAGCAATAATAAGACGTGGGTTTGAAGCAGGCGCATATCCGACAAAAGAGGAAATATACTGTTTTTTTGCATACTTACCATCGATTAGTTTATGAGCCGTCCCAGTTTTACCGGCTACGCGATAACCATTTACCTGCGCAAGCGGGGCTGTACCTGCAGGTAGTGTAGCCATTTCAAGCATTTGACTGACAGCCATTGCTGTTTCCTTGGATATAACTCGCTGCCCCATCACTGGAAACTTTTGTTTTTCCAGAGTAACCGGCTTAAGTTCACCACCAGTTGTAAAAATTGTGTAAGCACGAGCCAACTGCATCAATGAAACTGAAATACCATGACCAAATGACATGGTTGCCTGCTCGACAGGCCGCCAACGGTTATAGGGACGCAACAAGCCGTTTGCTTCTCCCGGGTAACCTGTTCCAGCAGGCATACCAAAACCAACATTGTCATATATCTCCCACAATGTCTTTGATGGAAGTGACAAAGCTATCTTGACCATACCGACATTACTTGAAACCTGAATGATCTCTGCAACCGACAGCATACCTTTGTCGCTTACATCCCGAATTACGGACCTGCCAACTTTAAATGTCCCAGGAGATGTCTGAAGCTGAGTGCCCGGATTGACATGGCCGGTTTCAATCGCCACTGCAACAGGAAAAGGTTTAAGCGTCGAACCAGGCTCAAACGTATCAGTTAGGGCTCGATTACGAATTCTTTCGCTAGTGATACTCGATCGTGAATTTGGGTTGTAAACTGGAAAATTCGTCAAGGCAAGCACTTCGCCAGTTTGCGCGTCTAACACCACGATACTGCCTGCCTTGGCTTTATGGATTGCAACAGCTTTTTTTAATTCGCGATGCGCAATATGCTGAATTCGTCTATCGAGTGATAATGCAACATCCCGTCCCGGTTTTGGTGCACGGATATTTTCCACATCTTCTATTATTCGCCCTTTATTGTCCTTAATTACACGACGACTACCTATTTCACCCGCAAGCACCGCATTCCATCCACGCTCCACACCTTCCTGCCCCTGATCGTTGATATCGGTAAACCCGACAACATGCGCCGTTCCTTCCCCCTCGGGGTAATATCGCTTGAACTCTGTTTCAAACGCGATACCGGGAATTTTTAATGCATGGATTCGTTCGGCCACCTCTGGCACAATCTGTCGCTTAAGATACACAAAGCGACTTTGCTCGCGATTAATCCGTCGCCCAACCTCGGCTTCATCCATCGCGAGTAAACTTGACAATTCTCTTAATTGCGTAGCATTAATTGCAATTAATTGCGGATCAGCATACACAGAGGCAACCGGTGAGCTGATAGCCAGTATTTCTCCATTACGATCAGTAATCATGCCCCGATCCGCACTCATTTCAACAACTCGACTAAAGCGCGCCTCACCTTCCTGTTGCAAGAAATCATTTTGCATGCCCTGCAAATAAGCTGCGCGCACTAACAAACCCGCCATACCGAAAATCAACAGGCCCAATAGCACTCTCGCACGCCCTGCGGGCATACTGACTTGCGCGACTACTGTTCGATTAATATGTCTTAGCATCATCAAGCACTACCCAACGCGACTCATCCACCTTTCTGGTTGAAATAATTTGAACATAATCTGCAGAAGGAACCTCCATATTCAATTGCATTCTGGCAGCATTTTCAATTTGTCTGCGCGCGATAAGTGTACTTTGCTCTAGTTGCAGCTTTCCCCATTCAATCTCCAGTTTGCGCGCAACCTTTCTTTCATTTTCCCAGGCCATGTTCCATTTGCGCGCTTCATGCTGCGCGGCAACCACGCCTAAAGCGCATATCACCAATAACGCAACCAGAACCAAATTAATTTTGAACATACATCACGCATCGAATTCGCGCGACACGCGCTCGGCCACACGCATTACTGCACTTCGGGACCGGCTATTTGCCACAATTTCCTGCTGCCTTGGGCGCACTGCTTTTCCAATTACTTTAAATTGCCGATGACTGAATCGCTGCAGTTCCATTTCCCGCAAAGGTATGTTACGCGGCACCCTGTTTATTCCTGCAGACTCTCGCATAAAACGTTTAACCATTCTGTCTTCCAAAGAATGAAAGCTAATCACAACCAAACGACCGCCAACATTCAGCAGGCCCGCACTTTGCTGCAATGCTAACGACAACTCCTCAAGTTCCTGATTGATAGCGATCCGTATCGCCTGAAAAGTACGCGTCGCCGGACTCTGCTGGCCCTCCCGCTTACGCTCACGTGAGCGCACGACCGCTGTAACAATCTTGGCAAGTTGCAATGTGGTAACAATAGGCTGCCGCGCTCTTGCCACAACAATCGCTCTTGCAATCGACCGAGCATACCGTTCTTCGCCATATTCTCTAATCACCTTTTCTAATTCAGTTTCAGAAATTGTTTCAATCCACTGCGCGGCCGTCATTCCCTTACTGACATCCATTCGCATATCCAGCGGACCATCCGCCCGTAAACTAAAACCCCTTTCAGCATTCAATTGTGGCGAGGACATACCCAGATCCAACAAAATCCCGTCCACTTTCTGCACACCCATTTCATGCAACACCTGTCGCATTTGAGAGAAAGCAGCATGCCGGATTTCAAATCTCGGCACGTTACATGCTGAATGCTCCTGCACCATCTGCTTTCCCGCCGCAACAGCCGCCTGATCTCTGTCTATGGCAATCAGTTGTCCATGTTGACTCAAACGCGACAAAATCAGACGGCTATGACCACCTCTTCCATAGGTTCCATCCACATAGACACCCCCCGATTTAATTGCCAACGCATCAACGGCCTCATGCAATAAAACTGTAATATGGTCTGACAAATCATCACCGCCACTTCACAAGGAAAACCCTTCCAATTCTGGCGGCATATCATCCTCGCTGAAAGAAACTGCCTCCTCAATTTGCAGATCCCATTGCTGCTCATCCCAAAGTTCAAATTTTTCCCCCTGCCCAACCAGAACCACGTCTTTGGATAATCCCGCATAGCGACGCAAAGGTTGCGAAATCAGTATGCGCCCGGCCCCGTCCATATCCACATCACAGGCACTACCGATCAGCAATCGCTGCATGCTTCGCACTCTCGAATTAAAACCGGAAAGCTCGCTCAATTTTTGCTCAATAGGTTCCCACACTGGTTGAGGGTAAACCAGGAGGCATTTAGACGGATCAGCGGTCACGATCAAATGTCCGGAACATTTGGAAACCAGCTCATTGCGATACCTTGCGGGTATCGCAATTCTGCCTTTTGCATCCAAACTGAGCTGCGTGACACCTCGAAACATGTCGCCCTCTGATTGTTACAGGATAAGTTAACTTGAACTACTTCTACCCACTATTAACCACAATTCCACAGTTATTTCCACTTTAATCAAAAAAAAACCACACGTCAAGAAAAAATAAAGATATTTCTATATATATGACAAAGACTTAATCAAAGTTCATTTTGAACATAGCGTTACATAAAAAACGTTAGCCAAAACCCGACCAACCACTACGCCGCACGCGAATGCTCATACTAGTCCGCGCAAAAGTAGTGATGCATCAGGCAACGAGCCATACAAAAAAAAGAATTAAAAAATAGGAGGGCCTGTTATGGCATTTGGAAAAAAATCAGCGTATGAAAATCGACATGTCAGTACTCATCAGGCGCAGCAAATCGAAAAAAAACATGGTCATGTGATAAGATTAACGGAGGGCAAAAGGGGTGTAGAAAAAAACACGGCTTAAAAATCCGTTTTACTTTTTATGAGAAATTATTCTGTTAATACGGTTAATACTGTATTGATCGCCATACTGAAAATATCCTTGGCATACCGATCAATGGAACAGTCTTCACCGATGAATTACGCATATTCTTCGTGCATTTTTAAACTGCCTTGCCGGGCGACGCACTGACACGTACAGATATATCATGTATCCGCTGATAAAACGAAGTTCAATACATCAGCATATCTTTACCAGAATACACCCGATCCCGATCAACTATTATACCGTTACATCAATACCTTCGCTGACCAAAATTGAGAAAAGAGTCAACGCTTCTAAATACTGCATTGCACCCAAGTCTAAAACTAAATTATCACTTCGACACATCCAAGCCGCAATCTTTTACCACCCGATTTTTAACAATTGTCAGTATCTCGTTTGCAACTTGTTGTCGGTACATTTTGCTTCAGTACAACGAAATGGCGATCTCCCAAGAGTTCAACATGCGTATTAACAAATTAGCGATAGAGTCATTGCCACGCCACTTGATATACCGGTTGTTGCTTTTACTAATGCTCAACTTCTTTATTGCTGCAATTTCTGTCGCGAAAAGCAATGCGCCAGGAGCTTCTGCCCGCCATCAAACCGAGACATCGAACAACCAGCACACACCAGCAGAGGAAAATGAACTCACATTAAGTCATGCAATCGAACTGGCACTGCTGCATAATCCCGAATTGGCCGCTTTTGCAAAAGAGACGCTGGCATTACATGGCCTCGTTATACAGGCAGGGCTATTACCTAACCCGGTCATACAATTAGACACCGAAGATGTCACCTCCCGCACGCATGGACCCGCAGCAAGGTTCGATTCTATTCGCATCAGCCAGTTATTTGAAATTGGCGGAAAACGATCTGCACGCAGACTTGCCGCCCAATTGACACAGGAAAGTGCCGAGCAGGACTACGCAGCAAAACAACTGGATCTTATAGCAAGAGTTGCCAATATTTTCCTGGAAGTGCTGGCCGGACAGGAACGAATGCAGCTTGCCTTGGCCGGACAGGAGTTGGCCAAAAAAGTAGTAACCGCCGCCTCCAAGCGCGTAAAATCTGGTAAAGCGCCACCATTGGAGAAAACACGAGCACAAGTAGCGCTTGCCACAGCAGAAATCGAGGTAGAACAGGCGCAGCGTAACCTGGTTTCATTTCGCAAACAGCTGGCATTACTCTGGGGAAATCCAGAACCGCGCTTTGAGCGGGCACTTGGCAATCTTGAATCATTTGTAGCCGTACCCGATTTTCAGCTACTTGAAGTCCGGGTACGGCAAAATCCGCTAGCGCTTCGCAGCCTTAAGAATCTGGAACAACGCGAGGCATTGTTCGTACTGGAAAAAGCGCGCCGCATCCCGGATGTCACCATTACTGCTGGTATCCGGCGGTACGGCCATGACATACCCAACGATACGACCGCATTGGTGGGCCTGTCGATTCCGCTCCCCTTATTTGATCGTAATCAAGGCAATCTCCTGGCAGCTCAACAGCGTGTAAACAGGGCAGCGGATGAGCAGGCAGCTGTCGATTTGCAATTAAAGGCTCTACTTGCCCAGACATACGAATCGTTAATTGCAGCAGATACACAAATCAATAAATTGCGAAACGAAATACTGCCGGGCGCCAGAGAAACTTTCAGAATGGCAAGCAGAGGTTACGAGCTGGGAAGATTTAATTTTCTTGAATTACTGGATGCTCAACGCACCCTGTTCCAGAATCAGACGCTGTATTTACAGGCTTTGGCTGATTACCAGCGATTGATTAATGAGATTGAACGGTTAATTGCCGAACCCATAGAAAATTTCAACAAACCCTGAAAACAAACTATCGCTGCATGAATTTAAGGAGCAAGCTGTGAGCGAAACCAATATAAAGCCGATCGTTCTCGTCATTGTCATTGGTACGATTCTGGGCACCCTAATTCTAAATCTGGAAAAATCAGATTTAGCAGAAATCGACGACCATCATGCTTTTTCCAACTCCGCTAGTGAAGATTTCGCCCATAAAGAACAAATTGGCCCCAGAGGCGGCAAGATTTTCACTACTGACAATTTCAGCGTGGAAGTAACTATTTTCGAGAAAGGTGTAGATCCGCAATTTCGTCTATATCTTTACGAAAACGATCAGCCAATTCCGCCTGACCAGGCAAATGTTGGAATTACCTTATCCAGACTGGGCCGATCTGCTCAACTTTTTTCGTTTAGGCCTGTTGGCGATTATTTACTGGGCGATCAGGTTGTCGACGAACCACACTCATTTGATATTGCGATAACTGCCGAGCGGCATGGCAAAGAATTTAATTGGGGATACAGTCAAGCGGAAGCACGTATCGAAATGACTACGGACACATTATCCAGTACAGGCATCCGTATTGAAACCGCCGGACCCGCAACTATCCGTCCAAATCTACAGCTACCTGGCATCATCGCATTTAATCATCACAACATCGTACGTGTCGTTCCCCGAGCGCCGGGAATAGTGCTGGAAGTACCGCGCCATCTCGGCGAACAAATCGGCGAGGGAACTGTTCTTGCGGTTGTTGAGAGTCAATTACTCGCCGATTTGCGCAGTCAGTATCTGGCCGCACAAAAAAGAATTACTTTAGCCAACATCAATTTCGAGCGTGAAAAACAGTTATGGGAAGAAAAAATAACAGCAAAACAGGAGTATCTGACAACACAGCAATTAAAAGCAGAAGCTGAAATCGCCCTGGAACTCGCCGAGGCAAAACTACATGCCATCGGCGACAGGCCCGAAGCAGTCAGCACCTTGAAAAAACTGACACGATACGAAATTCGATCACCTATATCAGGTTTGATCACGACCAAATCCGTCGCGCGCGGTCAGGTTATCAAAGAAGATACTGAAATTTTTACAGTGGTCGACACCTCCACAATGTACGCGGATTTGACAGTATACCCCAAAGATCTGGGCGCTATTCGACTCGGACAAAAAGCGGTTATCAAGTCAACAGCCACAAACATAACAGGAACCGGTGAAATTACGTACATCAGCGCGATGCTGAATACTCAAACACGTACTGCAATGGCACGCATCATTCTTGACAATACTGCAGGCCTCTGGCGCGATGGCATGTTTGTTAACGGAAACATCAGTACCGAAGAAATCGAGGTGCCAGTTGCCGTCTATATGGATGGTTTACAGACACTATTCGACTGGACTGTCGTTTTTGGTCGCTATGGTGACTATTTTGAAGCGCGTCCACTCGAACTCGGCATAAACGATGGTGAAAAAGTTGAGGTACTAAGTGGACTCCATGCTGGAGAACAGTATGCCGCAGGCAATAGTTTTGCTGTCAAGGCGGAGCTAGGCAAATCAGGTGCAGAGCATGATCATTGATTCGGGCATCATCACATTTTAGCTGGCAGCATTCGCGATCTATCATTACCAAGCAAAGGATCACATCTTGTTCGAACGGATATTACAGATATCAATAAATTATCGCGGCCTAGTCATGGTAGCGGTTTTTGCCTTGATCTTACTGGGAGTTTACAGCTATCAAAAAGTACCTATTGATGCCGTACCGGACATTACCAATGTCCAAGTACAGATCAATACGGAAGCACCCGGTTATTCACCTTTGGAAGCCGAGCAAAGGATCACTTTTCCAATCGAGACTATCATGATGGGGCTTCCCGATCTCGACTATACGCGTTCAATTTCCCGTTATGGGCTCTCGCAAGTCACGGTAGTTTTCAAAGACGGAACCGATATTTATTTTGCACGCCAGCTGGTCAGCCAGCGTATACAGGAAGTCAGGAACAGGCTGCCGGTTGGAATCGAGCCTCGCATGGGACCGATCTCAACCGGCCTGGGTGAGATATTCATGTGGACTGTTGATGCACAAAAAGGTGCAAAAAAACCAGATGGCACCGACTACACTGCAACTGATCTTCGGGAAATCCAGGACTGGATAATTCGACCTCAGCTACTTACCGTCAAAGGTGTCACGGAAGTTAATTCTGTCGGCGGATACGTCAAGCAGTTTCACGTAACCCCCTACCCGGAGAAGCTTATTTCCAGGGGCCTGACTCTTAAGGATGTTGTGTCCGCTCTGGCAAAAAACAATTTGAATATCGGCGCCGGTTACATTGAGAAAAGCGGCGAACAATATTTGGTCAGGGTACCCGGACAAGTCACCAACCTTGCCGAGATCGGCGAAATTATTCTCGATAACCGGCAGGGCATTCCAATCCGTATCAAGGATGTGGCAGATGTCATTCTCGGCAAAGAGCTGCGTAACGGCGCCGCCACCCAGAACGGCAAAGAGGTTGTGCTCGGGACTGTCCATATGTTAATCGGCGAAAACAGCCAGATAGTGTCTGAAGCGGCTGCACAGAAATTGCTGGAAATCAACCGCAACCTGCCAGAAGGTATTGTGGCGACACCTGTATACAATCGCACCACACTGGTTGACAAAACCATTCAGACTGTCGCATCCAATCTAACAGAAGGCGCTATTCTCGTTATTGTTGTACTGTTTTTATTTCTCGGCAACCTGCGCGCTGCACTGATAGCCGCGCTGGTGATTCCGTTATCCATGCTCTTCACATTAACCGGCATGGCTGCAAATAACGTCAGCGCCAACCTGATGAGCCTTGGCGCGCTGGACTTTGGCATCATAGTCGACGGCGCTATCGTTATTATTGAAAACTGCATCAGGCATCTGGCGCAAGAACAGGCGAGACTAAAACGACTTCTGACACTTCCCGAGCGCCTGGCAATTGTTTTTTCGGCCAGCAAAGAAACACGGCGCGCACTGCTGTTCGGTCAAACCATTATCCTGATCGTCTATATTCCTATCTTTGCCTTGTCAGGGGTAGAAGGAAAAATGTTTCACCCAATGGCCTACACTGTCGTAGCCGCCCTGCTCGGCGCAATCATTCTATCCATTACCTTTGTACCCGCAGCAGTTGCCCTGTTTCTGACTGGCGACATACAAGATACGGAAAACAAGACCGTAAAAGGTTTTAAACAGATTTATCTACCAATGCTGCTGTGGGCATTGCGCAACAAAGCGCTGACCATAACACTTGCAGTAACGGTTATGATTCTTTCCGCATTACTCGCTACCCGGCTTGGCAGCGAGTTCGTGCCCAGCCTGAATGAAGGTGATATTGCATTGCACGCTATCCGCATTCCTGGAACCAGTCTGTCAACCGCGATCGAAATGCAGAATGAACTGGAGAAGAAAATCAAATCGTTCGCCGAAGTTGAAAGGGTTTTTTCAAAAATTGGCACACCAGAAATCGCAACCGATCCTATGCCACCCAGCGTGGCTGACATTTTCATTATTCTGAAAGACCAGAGCCAGTGGGAAGGCCCATACAAAACCAAAGACGCGCTTATTGCCGCCATGGAAAAAGCAGTATTCGATGTGCCCGGTAACAATTATGAATTCACGCAACCGATACAAATGCGGTTTAATGAACTGATTTCAGGCGTTCGCGCCGACGTCGCAGTAAAGATATTTGGTGACGACATGGATATCTTGCATGACGTTGGCGATAAAATTCTGGCGACCATAGAAACCATTCCGGGGGCTGCTGATGCAAAAATAGAACAGCTAACCGGTCTGCCCATGCTCTCTATTCATATGGATCGCGCAAAAATGGCACGTTATGGACTAAATGTATCGGATGTTCAGAATATTGTCACTATCGCCATTGGCGGCATGCCTACCGGCCTTATTTACGAGGGCGACAGGCGTTTCAATCTCCTGGTACGTTTGCCCGAAGAGTTACGCGAGGATATAGAAGCGCTCAAACGGTTACCCATCGAACTGCCCAGTGCAACATTAAACCTGCAACCAGATGCGTTGCCCTCACCAGCCTATCTGACACTTGATGACGTTGTAGATTTCGAAATCATAGCAGGTCCGAACCAGATCAGCCGTGAAAATGGCAAGCGCAGGGTGGTTGTCAGCGCAAATGTCCGCGGCACCGATCTCGGCACTTTTGTACACGCGGCACAGGCACGAATCACAGAAGAAATAAAAATTCCACC
This sequence comes from Nitrosomonas marina, assembly GCF_900110145.1. Taxonomy (GTDB): domain Bacteria; phylum Pseudomonadota; class Gammaproteobacteria; order Burkholderiales; family Nitrosomonadaceae; genus Nitrosomonas; species Nitrosomonas marina. The sequence continues at coordinate 149,003 of NZ_FOCP01000003.1, forward strand.
TGGATACTGGGTTGTCTGGGGCGGTCAATACGAACAACTGGTTTCAGCAACGGAACGTTTAATCATCATTGTACCCATTGCACTCGGCCTTATTTTTATTCTACTTTATTTGATGTTTGGAAACCTGCGTGACGGGCTGCTGGTCTTCACTGGCGTACCGTTTGCATTTACAGGCGGCATCTTGGCGCTATGGCTGCGCGACATTCCATTCTCGATATCTGCGGCTGTTGGTTTTATTGCTTTATCAGGTATCGCTGTATTGAATGGGTTGGTACTGTTAACATTTATTCGCAACTTAAGAGAAAAAGGTTATACACTGGACGATGCAATTAAAACGGGCGCATTGACACGCCTGCGGCCGGTATTGATGACAGACCTGACCGATGCTATCGGATTTCTACCGATGGCACTGGCCATCAGTATTGGCGCAGAAGTACAGCGACCGTTAGCTACTGTCGTCATTGGCGGAACGTTTACATCAACAACGCTAACCATGCTGGTACTACCAGTATTGTACTATATAGTTTACAATAAAAGCTCGCAACCAACAGAAAATATCGGCAAAAAAGTGAACATGGGTTGATAAAGAATGTCGAAAAATTTGACACCTTTTTATCAACCGCTCAAGCAGAGATAACGATCAATCAGCAACTTGTTGTATTTTTGAATTAATTTATTTATCAATTAAACTGGCCCGATACTTGCTTATTTATTGATAAGACTATATTGTATCCATTGTTGATGAATATACCTATGAGATTTATCAAGCATGACTGAAGAACGATCACACTTACAAACTGACACTGCGCAGCAGCCACTTAAAGCGTCCATGAATGACACGCACAAGCGTAATAGAAGGAAATTATTAAAAGGGACAGTGGCGGTTCCGGTTGTTATGACGCTATATAGCGGCGCGGCTTTAGCCCGTACCAGTAATATTACGGGAGAAGCGGATTCTATCGAAAATGCCGTTTTCAAAGACACAATCAATGGCCCTCAATTACTGTGTGTTTTTCCCGACCCAATGCAAACACAAATTCCTGGCGGCCCTTATGATCTCGGTCAGTTTCCTCAGGCGACACTTATTCAAGAGCCTAAGATTGATCTCACCGCAAGCGCTGAAACAGTTTTAACCAGCAAAATGCAGCAATTGGAGGAATGCCATGCCCGCGGAGGAATCATGATTTCAGCTGTTGCATATACTTCGATCATGAGTAAAACGGGTATCAACATCAATCCGACCTGGTAGCAGGCAAAACCTGTTTACACATTCTGCCAATTTGGACTTACTTGAATATACGGCGATATAGTCGACTATAAGGTAGGCAAGTCTTCAGAAAACGCATCATGACCGTATCTTACAGGATTGTAGATACGGTCATTTAATTGATTAATTATTTTTGTCTGCAACATTCTGCTTCCACAAGCACCTAAGCCGTTTTAACAATTGACGGTATATTGTTCCTTTGATTCAGTCTAATGATAAACTCCAGTTTTTAGATTGATTCTGCACAAGCATGCACTGGCGAACAAATCATTTCGAAACATTGCTGATCGAAAACTGGAACGAAGAGTATACTGTTTTCCAGCCAGATTCCGGAAAAACTCACTTTTTAAATCAAATGAGTATGGAAATGCTCATTTACCTTGATCAAAAACCGGCCACACTGGAAGAAATCAGCGCTTATATGGCAGCGCAGTTTCAGCAACAACCAGATCATAGCTTTCAGCGAAATATAGAAAAGGTGCTTTATCATTTTGACACATTGGGACTAGTCAAAAAATCATTTGTGAGTTCTTGGCATGGTAGTCAACCAGATTCCATTTGAAGAATTCCGCATGCTAATACGCAGACAAGGACTGAGAGTTGCAATTGGCCCTTTTAATGTATGCATCCATACGTCATACAAGCCACTGATTGAACAGCTTTATCTACTCTACAGTCATTACCGGATAGTTCAAGATGAAATCGCCGAATTTCATGTACGCATCGTGACAGAACGTTCCCTCAGGAATCCATTCAAACGCAATGTTCGTTTTCTGCTGGATGGCCAGTCTCCTTTTGAAAGTTTCCCTCAGGAACAAGCACTTGCAGCACTGGAATGGGGCATTAATCTGGCCATAGCAGTCCGGGTCAATCACTTGCTGCTACTACATTCTGCTGTAGTTGAAAAAAACGGTCACGTAATTTTATTTCCTGCCTGGCCTGGAAGCGGCAAAACAACTTTATGTACAGTTCTGTCTTATCACGGATTTCGTCTGTTCTCTGACGAATTTGGACTCATGGACACTCAGCGGCAACTTTTTCTTCCGATTCCACGTTTAATGCCGCTTAAAAACGAATCTATAGCCGTCATCCGCAATTACCTGCCCGATATAGTTATGGGCCGGCCCATACCCAACACGCAAAAAGGAACCGTTGCGCATGTCCGACCACCAGAAAAAAGTATTTTACTGTCGAAACATACCTGTAAAGCCAGGTGGATAATTTTTCCCAAATGGATAGCTGATACATCGGTTAAAATTGAAGCAATTTCCGATGCCGAAGCGTTTATGATGCTGGCAAGCAATGCGTTCAATTATGAAGCACTAGGTGCGGCTGGGTTTGGCGCAGTTGCCAATCTGATTCGCAGTTGCGATTGTTTTAAACTGGTATATTCTGATTTTGACAGCGTCATGGAAGTTTTGCATCAACTGACCAATGAAACTTGATCTTCCCCTGCATTGTCAGATTTTACTCAACGGGTTAACCGACCCGGCCTGTCTCAGACGCTATTGTGACTCGGATTGGGAACTGCTGGTTCGGATGGCAAGGCGTGTAAAGCTACTCGGACGATTGGGATTACTTGTAAAGGAATATGGTATCTGGGATCAGGTTCCACCAAGAATAACTACTCAAATGGCATCGGCACTTGTTCAGGTTGAAAAACTTCAACAGCTTAACCGATGGGAATTAAACAGAGTTCTTTGGGCTTTAAATGACTTAGACACTTCGATTATCGCGCTAAAGGGTGTCGCATACACTTTAGCAGAAATACCATACGCATCGGGACGTTTATCCATCGATCTCGATTTACTGGTCCCCCAATCGGATCTGGCTGACATTGAGTCATTACTTATGGTCAAAGGCTGGAAGCACCGCCCGCTTTCAGCCTACGATGAGCACTATTACCGCGTTTGGAGCCATGAGATTCCGCCGCTGGTACATGCCGAACGAGAAACTGAGGTCGATATTCACCATACACTGATACCCCTGACCAGTCGGCTAAAAATCAACCCAGAATTGCTGTTCGACACTGCCATTCCAGTTAATAACTCAACAATCAGACTGTTGAATCCGGTTGACATGGTCATTCATTGCGCAATAAATCTGTTTCAGAATAATGAATTAGCTAATGATCTCAGGGATTTGCTAGACTTGCATGATTTAATGGTTTTTTTCAGTGCACGGACGATTGATTTCTGGACACAGCTAATTGATCGCTCCAACCAGCTAAAATTAAGCAGGGCTGTGTTTTATAGTCTGCATTTCAGTCAACTGATATTCAAAACACCTGTACCAAAAAAAGTCCCTGTTCGTCTTCATGCGAGACCCGGAAGGCTGAAACTGTGGATAATGAACCGGCTGGTGCCATTAGCATTATTTCCGCAACACCCGGACAAACCGATGCTGTCCGCATCACTTGCACGACTGCTAATGTACCTGCGCAGCCATTTGATTCGTATGCCGCTGTATATTTTAGTGCCACATCTGGCCTACAAATCAGTTCGCATGATACGATTTAAAAGCAGAAAAAGTCGTTCTTAGCCCAGATAATCCGAGACTTTGTCGTACATCAAATAGTGAGCATAACTCTAGGTTGATGCAAATTAGTTTGACGAAATATTATGAGGATGCTGTTCAGCAAGCAGAAAAAAGATGAAGTATCTCTCAAGCAGGCACTCCTTTAAATCCTCTGGCTACACGAAAATAGACACGTCTTAGAACAACTCCATTACTATGGATCGTACGATACTGAATTGCACCGGGTTGAATTAGCATTTGTTTCAAATTATCACCTTCACGGATTTGATCCAGATGAGTCGGCTTCATGCCAACCTGAATAATGGGCCTACTTGTAGGTAGCTGAGATGGAAACCAGTAACTGTACATTGCGCCACTGTCGCCAAACAAATTTCTCGAACGAATATCAAGATCACCGCGCGCATGATTGTAGAAGTACAGGCTGCTTGCAATTGACCATTTACTCATACCGACAACTATTGGCTCCATACCGGATTGCTTTCTGACTTCTTCCGCAATCTGCTCAACCGCATAGGTTGTTTCACGCCAAAAATAATGTTCTGTAAACAAATGATAAGGGATTCCAGGTACTCCCAGAACAAGATAATGCAAAGTAAATGCATACGCCAGCAGACAAATCGCGATTGTATGTTGCCATGTACGCTGCACCCAGGCAGCAAATCTGTTCACATTTTCCGTTTTGACAAGCATCCAGGCGATAGACGGCAATACCGCAAGCCAGACAGGTCCTGTCCAATGAAATTTTGGATGGTCGAATGTACTGAAAACCAGAAACACCAAAAGCGGCACACCGGTCATGACCTTTATAAACAGTTGTTTTCTGGCTACTGATTTGTATGGAAATGTATTCTGTTTTTCGCTATCAGGGTTTTGAGTAAGCGCCAGAACTGCTGCAAGAAACCCAACAGGTGTTAACAAAATGATTATGTAAATAATCAAAAAATGAACTGAAAACTGACTGCTGTTTGCCACATGTCGCGTTGATTGAAATACAAAAGACGCCCAATCATGCTGAAAATTCCAGATTAACACTGGTGAAAAAATAAGTAGTGCAAGAATAATCGCCAGATAAAGGTGCGGCCGCGCCATTGAACGGCGTGCCACAGGATCAATTAGCACAAAAACCAACGCGGCCAGCCCTAGTAAAATTAATGTATATTTGGATAGCATTCCGACGCCGAATGCCGCCCCTACACCCAGCCACGCCGATGGTTGATCCGCGACAAGCGCCCGCTCCATAAAAAAGAGCGCAGCCATCCAGGCGGCTGCCAGCGGAGCATCCGGTGTCATCAAAAAGCCTGATGCAAAACCCATTGGCAACACTGAAAACAGCAACATTGCCCGAAATGCAGTTGATTTATCGTATAGATTCTGCGCGTAAGCATATAGAAACCCCAATACCAACAGACTACACACAAATGCTCCTGCACGCACTCCAACTTCATTATCACCAAAAATGGCGGTACTCAACCAGATCAACCAAGCAACCATGGGTGGATGATCATAAAAACTCAAATCCATATGTTGAGCATATTGCCAGTAATACGCCTCATCCGGGATTAGTTGCGCAAGGCCAAGATAAATTAGGCGTAACAGTATACAGAATCCCACGACACCGATTGCAGCAACACGCCAGCGCATATGCTGCGACGGAGAATGTTGCCCGTTTGGAAAAACGTAAAAAGCGGTACCCAGATAGTTAATCAGGGCAGTTGCAGCAATGGCGGGAAAAATTGCCAATGACGGTGACATATTCAGCATATGCACACACAACGCCAGCACTCCGCCACGCAGCAATAACGAAAGCGCACCAATCGTAAGAAAACGTATAAACGGAGCCCATTGTAAACAGTATCTATCGTTGGCACGAAAAGACCAGGTTGCGTTCATTGCATAATTTATGCAAATCGCTACCAGAAAACTGACAATATGCGCCAGAGCGAGCCCGGTTTCGCGACCGATCATCCACTGGAACATCAGAACATCGGCCACCATACCCAACAATCCAACTACTGTAAAACGACCCGCAGTACCTGCAGAAACCGAACCGCCTGCCAGTGTCATCAAGCGCTGTAAATAAGTCAGCTGATGAGAAAATGAAAGCTTAGAAGTGCCATGTGCCCGATCACGAAAACAGATTGGTATCTCTTTGATACGCAGATTATCGTCGTTGGCCATCAGAATCTCGAGTAGAATCTTGTAACCGTGGGCTTGTTTTGAAACGGTCGCGGCGAACTCGCGCCGAAATGCGAAAAAGCCTGAGGTCGCATCACTGACATCGCAAAAAGGGCGAGCCAGCAATCCTCCAATACGCGACAGCATATGCCTGTAAAAAGGCCATCCATGAACACCACCGCCATCAATATACCGACTGCCAATAACCACATCATATTGATCATGCAGCAAAGGTTCTACCAAAGCTTTCAACTGCTCGTGCGGATGACTTAGATCAGCGTCCATGACAACAATGATATCGCTTTGTGCCGCGTCCGTTCCGGCCAGGATCGAAGCCGTCAAATCCGGTTTACCGGATCTCTCGATCAGATGTATATTGGTATGTTTCTGCCAGTTGCGTATTTTCTCGGGGGTGCCGTCGTTTGAACTGTCGTCGACAAAAATAACTTCAAATGTACTGGATGGAATGTTTAATGCAAAAAGACGTGCTAACAGCAAATCGATATTTTCTGACTCATTCAGTGTCGGAACAACAATCGAAAATTGAGTCATGCAAACTCACAGACTTCAGATATAAATTTTTGACTTAACATTTTTATTTTTTTCGCTGCCGCTGATACTTAACGACAGCCCGGTTGTGGTCTGCAAGGTTTGTAGAAAAAATCGATTCTCCATTACCTTTTGCAACAAAATAGAGTGAATCGGTTGTTGCCGGATTAACTGCTGCATAAATAGATGCAAGACCCGGCATTGCTATCGGAGTTGGCGGCAAACCGGAGCGTGTATAAGTATTGTAATCATGATCCGTCTGCAGATCTATTTTACGCAAATTACCATCAAACTGGTTTCCAAGACCGTAAATCACAGTCGGGTCAGTTTGCAAACGCATACCGATACGCAACCGATTGATGAAAACGCCAGCAATCTCTGCACGATCACTGTCCAATCCGGTTTCCTTCTCGATTATAGATGCCAGAATTAGCGCTTCATATGGAGATTCCAGTGGCAATGAATCCCCCCGCATCGACCAGGCTTCCTGTAAATGTTTCTGCATAGCCCGATAGGCGCGCTGCAAAACATCTACATCCTTACTGTTTTTAATAACGTAATAGGTATCAGGAAAGAAAAGACCCTCTGCGGCATTTTCGCTGGCACCAATTAACCGCAGAATTTCTTCTTCACTCAGTCCAAGGGTTGTATTTTGTATGTTTGGGTGCTCATACAGCGCTTCCATGAACTGAGAAAATGTCCATCCTTCAATAAATCTGACTTCATTTTGCCGTATATCACCCTTAATCAGGTATTCCAGCAAGGCTATTTGAGAAATTTCCCGTGTCAGCCGATAATCACCAGCCTTAATGGCCGACTCTTTTCCAAGCAAACGTGATAACAAAATAAAGGACCAGTTGTTCGGAAGTATACCTTCATGAGCCAATTGGTTACTTATCTGCTTTAAATTGCTGCCTGGCTCAATTGAAAACTCATAAGGTACAACCGGCAAAGGTAAATTACGATGATAATGATAATAAAGCCACCCCAGGGTCAGGATGGCAATAAAAACAAATCCGAAGAGAAATATAAACAGGCGTTTTAGCGAAAGCATGCGCCAACGAATCTAATTTACACTTTACGGAATACTAGCGTGCCATTGGTACCACCAAAACCGAAAGAATTGGACAATGCAGCCTCAATTTTCATTTCCCGCGCTTCATTGGCGACATAATCAAGATCGCATTGCGGATCCTGATTATCGAGGTTGATTGTCGGCGGTGATATCTGATGATAAACAGCTAATGTAGAAAATATAGCTTCAATTCCCCCCGCAGCACCCAGTAAGTGTCCGGTCATTGATTTTGTCGAATTCACCGCCAGCTTCGTAGCATGTTCACCAAAACAACGTTTGACTGCGATTGTCTCTGCAATATCGCCTAAAGGCGTTGACGTTCCATGCGCATTAACATAATCAATCTCTGATGGACTCAGACGGGCATTCTTTAGTGCATTTTCCATACATCGTGATGCACCTTCTCCGTCTTCACTGGGTGCAGTCATATGATAGGCGTCCGCACTCATACCAAATCCTGCTAGTTCTGCGTAAATAGTCGCTCCCCTGCTTTTGGCATGTTCCATTTCTTCCAGCACCAATACCCCTGCGCCTTCTCCTAACACGAAACCATCCCGTGACAGATCCCAAGGTCGACTCGCGGATTGTGGATTATCATTACTCACTGACAACGCCTTGGCAGCCGCGAATCCGCCTATTGCCAGCGGAGTAACGCAGGATTCTGCTCCTCCGCAAATCATGATATCGACATCATCATATTCAATCATGCGTGCAGAATTTCCAATACTGTGCGTTGCTGTTGTACATGCAGTTACAATCGCAAGATTGGGTCCTTTGTAACCATATTTTATGGACAAATTACCCGAAATCATGTTTATGATTGTACTGGGAATAAAAAAAGGAGAGATTTTACGTGGTCCACCTTTATGATAGGCTTCATCAGTATTCTCGATCATAGGCAAACCACCTATTCCAGAACCAATATTTACACCGATACGTTCAGCCTGCAGACCGGATATGTCTTCTATACCTGCATTTTTTATGGATTGTATTGCAGCTGCCATACCGTAATGAATGAAAACATCCATACGGCGCGCCTCTTTGACTGGTAAATATTCACTGACATCGAAACCTTCTACTTCTCCTGCAATTTGTGAGGTAAAAGCTGATGCATCAAACCGGGTAATACGGCGGATACCCGACTTACCAGCGGTTATATTTCCCCATGCTTCTGAAATTGTATTGCCAACGGGTGAGATAATACCCATCCCGGTTACAACCACCCTGCGTTTGGACAAAATAACTCCGTTCTATTACAAATAAGTATTAATTACCTGCGTTCTCAGTGACATAATCAATTGCTTCTTGAACAGTATTGATTTTTTCAGCCTGTTCATCTGGAATTTCGCATTCAAATTCTTCTTCAAGCGCCATTACCAATTCCACTGTATCCAGTGAATCTGCTCCCAAATCGTTTACAAATGATGACTCATTCTTGACTTCCTCTTCTTTTACACCAAGTTGTTCAGCTACGATTTTTTTAATGCGCTGTTCTACGTTTTCCATTTAAATGCTTCCTTCAAAATAAGAAAAAGATTTTGATATATTAACAAATTTTAAAATTCTGCAAAACAAATATCTGGCGTGTGCCCGCGCAAGCGATCAACAACAACTTGAATATTTTTTTGCATAAAAACAGATAGTTGAGTAACATCCGAACACGTTGTTAATCCATATACATACCGCCATTGACGTGCAGCGTTGAACCGGTAATGTAACCAGCCTCAGAAGAGGCCAGAAAAGCAACTGCCGATGCAACCTCCTCAGTGCCTCCCAGCCTTCCTAACGGGACGTGCTGGATCAGGCTTTGTTGTTGTTCTTCACTGAGCGCCCTGGTCATATCGGTCTCGATAAAACCGGGTGCCACGCAATTGACCGTAATATTACGACTGCCAACCTCTCGCGCGAGAGATTTACTAAAACCAAACATACCCGCCTTGGCGGCTGCATAGTTTGTCTGCCCTATATTTCCAATTGCACCTACTACAGAAGAAATATTTATAATTCGCCCATAACGCGCTTTCATCATGGAACGCAACACAGTCCTGCACAATCGATAAACAGATTTGAGATTTGTTTCCATAATTTCATCCCATTCTTCGTCTTTCATGCGCACCAGAAGATTATCACGCGTAATCCCTGCATTGTTGACAAGAATTTCAACTTCACCAAATTTCTCACGAATAGCTTCGAACGTGGATTTAACCTGATCAGCATCACCTACATCCAGAACGCTTCCAGCTCCCTGAATTCCCGCATTACTCAGATACTGGTCAATCGAATCCGCACCTGCCTGCGTTGTAGCCGTGCCGATTACAATGGCGCCATGCGATCCAAGCTTCTGTGCGATTGCCTGCCCTATACCGCGGCTCGCACCTGTTACTAATGCAATCCTATTTTGCAAATTCTGACTCCATAAAATCCATGCTGGCACGTATTATGCCCGAATAATGCCAGTGTGTTATCACGAAAGAACATCACGCCCCTGCTTGACCGCATCACTGCTTGAAAACGACAGATGCTGTATACTACGGTCGATACGCTTGTTAAGTCCGGTTAAAACATTCCCCGGGCCGCATTCAGCAATATGTGTAACACCTTCAGCAGCAAGTGTTTTTATCGTATCAACCCATCGTACCGGACTATAAAGTTGGCTCGTTAAAACCCCCTTGATCGTATCCACATTTTCATGTGCGCGCACATCGACATTATGAATAATTGGTATATCGGGGGAACGCATGGCTGTATGAGTTAGCTGCTGCTGCATTTTGTCCGCGGCCGGTTTCATCAGCCGGCAGTGCGACGGAATACTCATTGGCAGCATTACAGCCCGCTTTGCACCTTTTGCCTTGGCCATCTCAACACCTTTCAGCACCGCGCTCTTGTGGCCGGCGATAACCACCTGACCTGGCGAATTATAATTGGCCGCTTCAATGGATTCCTGATTGGCTTGTTCTGTAATATCCTGGCAGATTGCTTCAATCACCGCATCTTCCAAACCCAGTATCGCGGCCATTCCACCAACGCCTTCTGGAACCGATTGTTGCATCTCACGAGCACGAAAACGCACTAACTCAAGCGCATCTGAAAAGTTAAGCGCCCCCCCTGCAACCAGTGCAGTATATTCACCTAAACTGTGGCCAGCCAGGAACGCAGGCCGGGCACCCTCCAGTACCTGCCAACATCGATATACCGCTACGCCTGCCGTTAGCATCAGCGGTTGCGTATTGACAGTCAGATTCAGTAATTCTGCCGGACCATCGCTCACCAACGACCAGAAATCCTGACTTAATAAATCGGACGCCTCGTCAAATGTTTCACGTATAACCGGTATATCTGCATAATTATTCATCATGCCGACTGACTGCGAGCCCTGACCGGGAAAAACAAATGCAAATTTCATAAATATCACCAGCGAAGTAGCACCGCTCCCCAGGTAAAACCGCCGCCGACGCCCTCTAGCAGCACTAGCTGATCTTTATGGATACGTCCATCTTTAACCGCAATATCCAATGCCAATGGTATGGACGCGGCAGATGTATTACCATGCTTATCAACTGTCACAACGACTTTATCCAACGGTATGCCCAGCTTCTGCGCAGTTGAACGTATAATACGTATATTGGCCTGATGCGGTATCAGCCAGTCGATATCTGAAGGGCTCAACTTGTTCTCCTCAACAGCTTCTCGCACCACATCTTCCAGTACTTTGACTGCAAATTTAAAAACCGTGCCACCTTCCATGTTAATGTAAGGATTACCCTGAACAGCCCCACCTTCTATGTTGCCAGGCACCGACAATACGTCCTTATAACTGCCACTTGCATGCAAGTGGCTCGATAAAATGCCGGGGTGCTCGCTTTGAGACAACACAACTGCACCAGCGCCATCCCCAAACAAAACACAGGTGCTGCGATCATTCCAGTCTAGTATTTTGGAATAAATCTCGGTACCAACCACCAGCGCATTTCTACATTTTCCCGAACTAATAAACTGATCAGCAGTAGCCAGTGCATATACAAAACCACTGCACACGGCCTGCACATCAAAGGCAGGGCAGTTATCCGCACCCAGCTTATGCTGTAAAATGCAGGCTGTACTTGGAAAGACCATATCCGGCGTCGTTGTCGCCACTATTATCAGATCAATGTCACTGCTGGCAATGTTCGCAGCTTTCATGGCCTCCCGACTGGCATACAAAGCAAGATCGCTTGCCTTCTGGTTTTTTTCCGCAATATGCCGTTGCGTAATTCCCGTGCGTGTTCGTATCCATTCATCACTTGTCTCCACCATTTTTTCCAAGTCATGATTGGTCAAAACCTTTTCGGGCAGATAGCTACCGGTTCCTGTGATTCGCGAATACATTATTTATAAATTTTACGTAACAATAAAATATCATTCAGGGTTATTGGGAAAGTTCGGCTACACGTTCGCTGATGCGACGTAACATTCCTCCGCGCACCTCATCCGAAGCTCGTTTAATCGCAGCAGTAAAAGCAATGATATCCGCAGAACCATGACTTTTAATAACGATGCCTTTCAGGCCAAGAAAACTTGCTCCGTTATACTGTCGATGATCTACTCGGCGCTTGAATGCATTGATAGCCGGCACCGCAAAAACACCAGCCAGTTTTGTCAACAGATTACGTTTAAACTCCTCGCGCAAATAGGTTGCGAGCATCTGTGCCAGCCCCTCTGACGTTTTAAGCGTGACATTACCGACAAAACCATCACAAACGACAACATCCGTAGTTCCTTTATAAATATCATCGCCCTCTACATTACCATAAAAATTAAGCCCGCTACTACGAAGCAGATCTGCCGCCCGTTTAACGATTTCATTACCCTTGATTTCCTCCTCGCCAATATTCAATAATCCGACACTGGGCGCAGCTTTATTTTCAACGGAAGATACTAATGAAGCGCCCATGACGCCGAACTGCAATAAATGTTCGGCTGTGCAATTAACATTGGCACCCATATCCAGCACATATGTGTGGCCGGTTACAGTTGGCAAAATCACCGCCAATGCGGGACGATCAATTCCTGGAATCGTTTTCAAAACGAAACGCGATGTAGCAAGTAACGCACCAGTATTGCCGGCACTGATACAAGCTTGGGCCTCACCTGTTTTAACCAGATTGATTGCAACACGCATTGATGAATCTTTTTTGCTGCGCAGCGCCAGCGCAGGCGATTCGTCCATACCGACAATTTCGCTGGCCGGATGAATTTGTATGCCGCGATGATCGGAATTAATCTTTTGTACCCGCAGCTCCGATTCGATCGCTTCCGGAATACCTACCAGAATAATATTGGCTTCAGGATCGCGACGAAGGAAATTAATTGCCGAAGGTACAGTCACATGGGGGCCATGATCCCCCCCCATACAATCGATCGCTACTGTTATATTCAATTTCGAAGCCTTTCTGGCCAGCTGTATATCAACACTTGAAACGGAGAAAACAGAAGATGAAGAGAAAGGTCAATCGTCCGACTTGGTGTTTACAACTTTTTTTCCGCGATAATAACCGTTTGGACTAATATGATGACGCAGATGCACCTCGCCAGTGCTCGGCTCTATAGCCAGGGGAGGATTCTTCAACGCATCATGCGATCGATGCATGCCGCGCTTGGATGGTGACTTTTTATTTTGTTGAACAGCCATATACAATAACTCCTTTACAAATACTCTATCGTTTTCAGCGTATCTTTTTCAGTGACTCCAATGCCGAAAACGGACTCTCAGAATCTGAATTTTCTGTCGCTTTATACCGCTTTGAATCATAGACATCGCACTCGCCCTCTTTGTGGCGCGAGGAAATCGCAAGACTCAGAATAATCTCTTCTTCAATTAAATCTTGTACATCCATGTCTGCAATCGCCAATAATGCATCAACAGTTTCATCCTCATCCGCCTGGATCAATTCTGCTTCAGTTTCGACCAACAACAGCGAAGTCTGTATCTCAAGCTGGTGAACCAGGCTGCCCAGACAGCGCTGACAACAAAGATGCATCTCTCCATTTATCTGCAATTGCAGATATGGTTTATTGTCCCGCCCGACAATCCCATTGATCCTGTATTCGACGTCACCGCTATTCTCATGAAGAAAATCCTGAATACGCTCTAAATCGGCGAGCTGTATTTTACCATGACGTTCTCCTGCTTTGCGTACAAAATCAAGAGCATTGATTACAAATCGCACAGACATAAGGCGCGCATGTTATATTCTTTATCTTTAAGTGTCAAAAAATGAAAATGGATGCTTCAAACAAAAAAAAAAATTCACGTACCATTATTCTTGGATCGAGTTCTGTTTACCGCCGGGAATTACTGGAGCGATTGCAAATACCTTTTGAATCGGTCAGTCCTCAAATTGAAGAATCAATCCTGCCGGATGAGGCGCCAGAACAAACTGCCCGGCGTCTGGCTGAAGCCAAAGCTCATGCAGTAGCCAGACAATATAGACAGCAGGTTCTGGTTATCGGTTCTGATCAGGTGGCTGTATTTAATGGAACACATCTAGGCAAACCGCTGACCTATGCAAACGCATTCAAACAATTACAGTTGATACGCGGCAATGAAGTCACCTTTTATACAGCCTTGTGCTTGCTCAACAGTCATACGAATCAACTGCAGGCCCGCGTAATTCCCTATCATGTAAAATTCCGGTATCTGAGCGATCAGCAGATTAAAAATTACCTGAGTAAAGAGCAGCCCTATCACTGTTCTGGCAGTGCCAAATCAGAGGGCCTTGGCATTGCATTAATGGAATACATGCGCGGTGACGACCCCAATGCATTGATCGGCTTGCCATTGATTGCTTTGATTGAAATGCTCAGCAATGAAGGAATAAATATTATCTGATCCGGTTTATCTACAGCACTTAACGTCACACAGTAACAATATAAATTATGCCGGCCAGCAAACATAGACAAAATCCCGACTTATCTATCACGATTTGTCTGCGTAGAAAATTAACTGACAGTTATCTTTCGGCACAGCAACACCAGTTTAAAGCACGAGAAGCGGCAGACAATGCGCATAAATCAAACCTTTAACATAAACAACCCTGCATTACAATTAACAACAATTCCACTACGGATTTCTGAGTCTTGTCAGCAATATTATTCAGAGGTATAGACTCACGCCGTACTCGCTCACAATCTAACCAGCACATTTAGCACATTTAGCACATTTAGCACATTTAGCACATTTGTATATATTGCCTGATTATAATTTAGACCGAATGCTTGACAAAATTTACGACCCTGCCTGCAACAATTAAAAATACAAGTTTACCAAGCATGCACCAACCAAATGTAATAATTCATTTAGCACAGGCGTCTGATGGCTGGGCTGCCAGAGGAGGCGGTAATTGAGAGATTTATTGATTTTCCTGATCGTTTTTGGATTGCTGCCCTATGTATTGAAAAGGCCGCACTGGGGAATCTATCTTTGGTCATGGATCGGATATATGAACCCTCACCGATTAGGATGGAGCTTTGCATTCTATTTCCCATTTGCACAGATTATCGGGTTGGTAACCCTGATTTCTTTTTTTGTATCATCAAAGAAACTGAAATTTTTCTGGTCGCCAACAATGGGATGGCTGATATTTTTCAATATTTGGATGCTGATATCGACTCTATTTGCCATGTACCCGGATGTTGCATGGTCTCAATGGGAAAAAATAATAAAAATACAGTTAGTTATATTCTTGACTCTGTTTGCATTGGTCGACAGGGAAAAAATTCACATTTTTGTCTGGATCATCGTTATATCTATCGGTTTCTATGGCTTTAAAGGCGGTATTTTTACTTTGACAACAGGCGGCGGTTCGCATGTACTGGGCCCGCGGGGTGGCTTTATAGCTGGCAATACTGAGATCGGCCTGGCTCTCGTCATGATCCTGCCGCTGGTCTGGTATTTATTTTTACATTCTCAAAACAAATGGATACGTTATGGATTAGTGCTATCTATGTTCCTTATTGCAATCGGAATACTCGGAACACAGTCCCGCGGTGCATTTCTGGCGATTTCTGCCGTTTCAGCTTTCTTGTGGCTTAAAAGCTCACGCAAGATGGTAATCTTTATTGCATTGCTGATGCTGTCCCCGTTTTTTTACATGGTTATGCCTCAATCCTGGCACGATCGTATGGCAACCATACAAAATTATGAAGAGGATGGATCAGCCATGTCACGTTTGAAAGCGTGGGAGTTCGGATATGCCATGGCACTTGACCGACCTTTCACCGGTGGCGGCTATGAAAGTCATACAGTTGAAAATTATGAGCGCTATGTTCCGCATCAGATAGAGCAGGGCATTGCCACATTTCACGATTATCATAGTATATATTTCGAGATTCTGGCAGAACATGGTTTTGTTGGTTTGTTTATTTTTTTGATGTTGTTTGTTCAATATTGGCGGACTGCGAACAAAATCATTAGAACCTGCAAGGATACCGGTCAAAACAAATGGGCACTTGATCTGGCCGCAATGCTGCAGGTTTCATTTATTGGATATGCTGTCGGAGGCGCTTTTTTGGGACTGGCTTATTTCGATCTTTTTTACCACTACCTGGCCATTTTGGTTATGACGTTAAAAATCCTGGAAGATGAAAAAAACGACCCGGCACCTACAACAGTACCCGCAACGAAATAACATGAAGCACCCGTCTAGCCAAATTTATTGCCTCTGGCGTAAAAGCCTGCATTAAGCTGTGTACAGACTTATCCAGGTGTTATAGATACAATATAAACAAACATTCAACTTTTTTCTTCTTACGATAATACAACTCTGAGTCCATATCTATGTGTGGAATTTACGGCGGCATTGCGTTACGTACCAACACTCAACTTGATGTCTCATTACTGAATCGTATGGGGCGTGTTACAGCCCATCGCGGACCTGACGATGAGGGTGTCTTTGTCACCGACCACGTTGCTATTGGCATGCGCCGCCTGTCAATTATCGACTTGTCCGGCGGACACCAACCCTTATTTAACGAAAACAAGCGTATTGCAGCTGTATGTAACGGTGAAATTTATAATTTCCAAACGCTTAGAGAACAACTAATCAATCAAGGGCATCGCTTCTCCACGCATTCCGACTCGGAAGTTGTAATTCATCTCTACGAACAATACGGGGAAGCGTTTCTGCACCATTTAAACGGCATGTATGCACTCGCGCTGTGGGATGCAGATAAAAAAGTTATGATAATTGCCCGTGACAGACTTGGCATAAAACCCGTGTATTATTACCTGGACGACAATGTCCTTTTGTTCTCAACGGAAGCAAAAGCGCTGTTTCAGTTTCGGGGGTTGACACCAAAGCTGGACACTATTGCTACCGGGTTATATCTTCAACTAGGTTATGTCCCGGCACCACATTCTATTTTTGAAGGGATAAAAAAACTACCGGTCGCTTCATATATCAAGGCGACTCAGGGCAGTTTCACAATAAATGAATACTGGCGGCCAGATTACAACCAGCGCACCTACTCTGTCAGTCAATGGAAAAGCGCGATTCGCGAACAATTGGAAGCGTCTGTCGCGTCGCAAATGGTCAGTGACGTACCGATAGGCGCGTTTCTCTCCGGTGGTATCGATTCCAGTCTGGTTGTCGGTTTGATGGCAAAGCATACTTCACAGCCGGTGAAAACCTATGCCATTGGTTTTGACATGAATGGACCGGCACAAATTTACAACGAACTTCCCTATGCCAGACAGGTTTCCGATTTATTCGGCACAGAACACCACGAAATCATCGTTAAGCCCGACATCGTTCATTTATTGCCCAAGCTGTTATGGCACATGGATGAACCGGTTGCAGACACCGCGTTTATCACTACCTTCCTGGTTTCCGAATTCGCCAGAAAAGATGTGACGGTTATTCTTAGTGGCGTAGGGGGCGATGAATTATTTGGCGGTTATCGGCGATACCAGGGAGAATATTATAATCAGTATTACCAAAAAATACCGTCATGGGCACGAAAAAATGTAATTCAGCCACTGGCGCGCTTGCTGCCAAGTGATCGCCACTCAAAATGGCTAAACTACAGCCGTCTTGCAAAGAGTTTTTTGCTGACAGCCGAGTTGCCTTTTGAGAAACGGTATCAGTCCTATATTGAAATCGCAGACGAGCAGTTACGCAACCAGTTACTGGCTGACATGATTGACTGGGATGCAAACAACATCGTTTCAGATGCCTTTCATAACTGCGCTGATATTCCTGCGTTGCACAAACTCTTTGAAGTCGACCGGGTAACGCAGTTGCCTGACGATCTATTGATGCTGACAGACAAAATGACTATGGCAACCTCACTGGAGTGCAGAGTACCATTGCTGGATCATGAACTGGTCGAACTAGCGTGCAGCATGCCACCCGAACTCAAAATAAAAGGCGGAGAGCTTAAATATGTTTTAAAAGCATGTTTATCCGACTTGCTTCCCAGAGATATTCTATATCGTAAAAAGCGCGGTTTTGGAGCACCGATGGGTGCCTGGATAAAAAAGGAATTGCTACCGTTATTGCAGACACTGTTAAGTCCCGACGTCATCAACGCACGTGGAATTTTTAACGCGGCAGTGGTGCAGTCATTGATAAAAGAACATCTCGACCAAAGGCATGATCACACAGACATTCTGATCGGTTTGTTGAATTTTGAAGTCTGGTCAAGATTGATGCTTGACCAAACCCGACCAGAAGCTTTAGAAAACGAATTAAAGCAATTGATCCAATGAAGATTTTATACATTTGCCATCGCTTTCCATATCCACCCAAGCGGGGCGGCAAGATCCGCCCATTCAATATGATCAAATACCTGTCTCAGCAGGGACACCAGGTATGGGTCGCATCGCTGGCAAGATCTCAACAGGAATTCGATGAGTGCTCTGGCATAAAGGACTACTGCCATCAATACACAATTGGCCTGGTTAATGACACGGTACAGTGGAGCCGAATGATTATAAATCTTCCAACTCCAACACCCTCTTCACTGGCCTATTTTTTTAGTCGAAAGCTAAAAAAACAAATCAATACATGGTTATCTGAAGAAAGTTTCGATTTGATCTTTGTACACTGCTCGTCCGTCGCCCAATACGTTGAACATGTCCGACAAATTCCAAAAATACTCGATTATGGTGATATGGACTCCCAAAAATGGCTGACTTACAGGAGTTTCAAACCTTTTCCTTTCAACCTGGGTTATTGGTGGGAAGGTACAAAAATGAAATTTTCCGAAAAAAACCTTGCACGAAAGTTTGACTTGACAACCTGCACAACAAAAGCTGAACTGGATACGCTTAACAGCTATGGTACCGCTTTAAAAACCGACTGGTTTCCCAACGGAGTGGATGCCGATTTTTTTCAGCCTGACGGTTCCATATACGACCCGCACAGCATTTCGTTCATTGGCCGAATGGATTATTTCCCCAACCAACAATGCATGCTTGAGTTCTGTCACCAGACCTTGCCGCTAATCCAGGAAAAAATACCGGACACAAAGCTCTATATTGTAGGTGCTGAACCTCCCAAAAAAATAAAATTTTTAGAAAAAATAAACGGTGTAGTCGTAACCGGCAGCGTTAAGGATGTGCGTCCTTATATCTTGAAAACCGCAGCAATGGTTGCACCCCTGAATATCGCCCGAGGAACACAAAATAAAATCTTGGAGGCAATGGCAATGGGTGTCCCTGTTGTATCAAGCAAGCTGGCGGCAGGCGGTATTGACGCAATACCAGATGAACATTTTTTAACTGCAGACACGCCTGCAGAGTATGCCCAAAAACTGATCAATCTTATGGAATCAGCGCCGTTAAGAGAAAAGTATGCCAAGGCTGGCCGGGAACGAATGCTGACCAATCATGCCTGGCAAAAAAGTATGAAAAAAATGGAATCGCTTATTTTGAATTGCGTAAACAGTAAATAGCGATCCATATAATAAATTTACAGTAAAACAAACTGGCAACAATCTAGTTGCAAAGCTTCCGGAATTTGAATTCAAAAAATTAGGAGTTGGAATGGATATCAGCGTATTTGGTTTGGGTTATGTTGGTGCAGTATCTCTAGCCTGTCTTGCTAAAGAAGGTCACAATGTCACAGGGGTGGATATAGACAAAACCAAGCTGGAGCTGATCCAATCGGGAAAATCCCCAGTCATTGAAACCGGCATGCCGGAGCTCGTTCAGGAGGTCGTGGCCTCAGGTCGGGTAAAGCTTTCCGAATCGACTCAGGATGCTGTATCGCAGACCCAGTTGTCTTTTGTATGTGTTGGGACACCGTCTCAATCAAATGGCAACCAGGATCAAACAGCAGTATTGCGATTAACCGAACAATTAGGTGAAGCGCTAAAATCAAAAACCGATCATCATATCATCGTTTTTCGCTCGACCCTTCTTCCAGGCACAGTCATCAACATATTAATACCACTACTGGAAAAGTTTTCAGGCAAATCAAACGGCATTGATTTTGACGTATGCTTTCAACCCGAGTTTTTGCGTGAGGGATCATCCATCAAGGACTACTATAAGCCGCCATTTACGGTAGTCGGTCTCTCTTCTGACAAACCGAAAGCAGTTTTTGACAAATTATTCTCAGGACTGCCGGCCGAGATCATTTACACAGACATAGCCACAGCAGAAACGATGAAATATTTCTGCAATATCTTTCATGCACTCAAAATCACCTTTGCCAATGAAGTTGCTCGTCTGTGCGAATCGATACAGGTCGACCCGCACGCGGTTATGAACCTGATCTGCAAAGATAAACAGTTGAACATCTCCAGCGCCTACATGAAACCCGGTTTCTCGTTTGGCGGCAGTTGTCTTCCCAAAGATCTAAGAGCAATTAATTACATTGCCAAACAGAACGATGTCGACATCCCCATGCTCAGAGGTGTATTGCCTTCCAATCGAGCACATCTGGATTGTGCTTTACAGAAAATCACACAAACCGGATTAAAAAAAATCGGTTTTGTAGGGCTCAGCTTTAAATCCGGAACAGATGATCTGCGCGAAAGTCCGCTTGTGGATTTAGCCGAAAAACTGATTGGAAAGGGTTTTTCGCTGAAAATTTATGATCCTGAGGTCAATATTTCGAAATTAATTGGTGCAAATAAATATTTTATCGAGACCAGCATTCCGCATATCGGATCATTGATGACAACAGACTATGAAAACCTGCTTTCCACAAGTGAAATCATAGTGGTCGGCATTTCGGATCCACATCTGACAACAACACTAATTGAATCTTCCCGTAAAGAACAAATTATCTTAGACTTAGTCAATATGAAGGAAAGGGATAAACTTCGTGCAACCTATATAGGAATGTGCTGGAAATGATCAAAAGACGGTATTTTCTGCAGTTGGGTTTGTTGATTCTGGGCATAGCAACCAGTTGCGTCTATTTATTCACTATAGCAACCCCCTCGGAAGAAGCAGCACGAATACGTAATTCCCTCGTGCACCAACCTGGTCAACTCGAAGATTTTAACTGGGGGCCGTCGGCTTTTCCGGCAGATTTCAAGAATGAAACTCATACTCCGCCGCCATATTTTCAAGAATTTGTTGACTCTCTGTCCACAAGCCGAACCATGTCCGAAATGGATAAGTTCCTGCTTGCTGCACAAAAAATCCTTGAGCGTGAGCGCTACGGTGGGCCGATCCAGTCCAATACAGAGGATGCTTTAAAGAAATTGCAGGATGAAGGTACTGGGTGGTGTTCGGACTACACCCAGGTTTTTAATGGTATCGCGCATACACTCGGTATTCCTGTCAGGGAATGGGGAATGTCCTTCGATCGTTATAACGGAAACGGACATGCCTTTAATGAGATTTATGACCAGAAACTTGACAAGTGGGTCTTTATTGACACCTATAACGCTTTTTATGTCACCAATCGTCATGGAGAACCGCTTTCTGTTTTAGAGTTTCGGCAGCTACTCAACACTGACCGACCCCAGTTGATCATCCAGAAAATTAATCAAATACAATTCGGCTTTCAGAATGATTCGGTTGCACTGGATTATTATCAGCGCGGCATGCCCCAGTTATTCCTGATATGGGCAAATGATGTGTTCAGTTATGATTCCAATCCACTTATTCAGATAACGGGATCCTTTTCCAGAATGGCCGAACAGATAACAGGTATAATATTGGGCATTAATCAGGAGATCCGGTTATATCCTGACCCCAACAGCGCTCAACAGCAAAAAGAGTTGTTATCACTTAAACACACCGTCATCTTTATTATTTTCTTCAACGTTATATCAGGCATTCTTTTCTTAATTATTCTAGTCCGAATGCTCAATAATCGCACAAGCCATGGATAAAGAAATCAAAGTACTGCACGTGCTTGATCATTCTTTGCCCCTGCACAGCGGTTATACCTTTCGCACCCGTGCAATTTTGTCAATTCAGCACCAGATGGGTATACAAACGGCGTTAGTCACCGGCAGCAAACATTCTGAAAACAGTCGATGTATTGATGCGATCGAAACTGTCGACGGATTGTCATTTTATCGGACTTATCCTTCATTTCTAAACAGGCTGCCGTTGCTCAATCAGCTTGATGTTGTACTGACATTAATAAAACGGATTGAGTTGGTCTTACCTATTGAGCAACCCGATGTCATCCATGCTCACTCTCCTTGCCTTAATGGCCTGGCTGCTTTACACATCGGAAAGAAATATAATATTCCCGTACTATACGAAATGCGCGCATCATGGGAAGATGCCGCAGTCAGTCATGGCACATGCCAGGAAAATGATTTGCGCTATAAATTATCCAGAACACTTGAAACTTATGTACTCAAACGTGCAAACCATATCACTACTATCTGTCAAGGCCTCAAAAAAGACATTCAGGTACGCGGCGTCTCCCCTGAAAAGATTACGGTCATACCCAACGCCGTCAATACAGAGAAATTTTATCCTATTCAGGAAAAAGATTCGCTTCTGTGCCGTCAGTTAAACCTGGGCAACAAAAAAGTACTTGGGTTTATCGGTTCATTCTATGAATACGAAGGACTGGAGTTACTGATACAAGCAGTTGCTGTCTTAAAAGATGAATGTCCGGATTTCCACGTTCTACTGGTAGGCGGTGGCCAGGCTGAGTCCGCATTAAAAACAATGGTTTCCCGGCTTGACATTTCTGACCGCGTTTCTTTTACAGGCAGAGTCAATCATGATGAGGTTATGAAATATTACAGCATAATCGATTTACTCATTTATCCCAGACTGCCCATGCGGTTGACTGATCTGGTTACACCATTGAAACCATTGGAAGCCATGGCAATGGGAAAACCATGCATTGCTTCTGATGTTGGCGGTCATCAGGAATTGATTATTGACCATGAAGATGGTTTATTATTCAAGGCCGGCGATTTGGACAATCTGATTACACTGTTAAGAACCGCTTATTTTCAATCAGACTTTGCCACATTGATCAAGAACGGGATCGAAAAAGTGCGACACCAACGCAATTGGGCAATCTGTGTCGCACCTTACCAGGCTATTTATCAATCACTGGCTGGACAACATTAAACATCAATCTCACTAAACAAATTAGATGTGAACAAACCACGCTCATTTGAAAAGCTATGGCGAAAAAGATTTGAAAATTTTGCCGAGCAGGCAGAGGATGATGCAGGTATTGCCGGATGGTCACCTACAGGTCTGGATGCACGTCTGCGCAAATTCAAGGAAATATGGCACAGTAACAGTCATTTTACGAATAAAAAAAAATGGCTTGATGCCGGCTGTGGAGCCGGTACTTATTCCAGATTTATCGTACAACAGGGCGGAGAAGTTGTTGGTTTGGATTATTCCTTACCATCTTTACAGAAAGCCAGACTAAAAGGAGAATCGTCAATTGTATGGTGCGTAGCGGATATCAATAAAATACCGCTAAAACCGGGTTATTTCGATGGTGCGATTTGTTTTGGTGTAATACAGGCTCTGAATGATTCAAACCATGCAGTTAGCAGTCTGTCCCATGCGGTCAAACCCGGCGGATACATCTGTATAGATGCTCTCAATAGCCGGTGTCTTCCCCATATTTGGGAACAAATTAGCCGCCGGATTCAAAATAAACCGATGCATTTACGCTATGAATCAGTGGAAAATCTGCGTCATTTAATGAAAAAAAACAGTTTAGTTAATGTCCAATTACATTGGTTACCCATATTACCGGCCCGCTGGTACCGTTATCAGTGGATCATTGAAACGCGTGTTGCCAGATGGTTTTTTAACTATTTCCCTTTCTTGGGACAATTACTCAGCCATTCGTTTATCATAAGCGGACAGCGCCAGCAGGATATACACAGTGCCTAGTTTTTTAGCCCAAATGGAAACGACCTTTGTCAATACGTTCGCCTCGTTGCTTTCTCCAGCAGGAAGTCGTGCGCGGTTATCCATTGTCCTCTATCACCGGGTTCCACTGAAACCCGATGAACTGTTTCCTGGCCAGGAAGATGCACATAGCTTTGAAACACAAATTTGTCATTTATCCCGTCATTTCAATGTACTTCCGTTACATGAGGCCATTCAAAGATTGCAGGACAAGACACTCCCGAGCCGGGCGGCCTGTATTACTTTTGATGATGGCTACGCAAATAACGTCGAAGTTGCTTTGCCTATTCTTCAAAAATACAAGGTAGCTGCAACTTTTTTTATTGCAGCCGGTTTTATTGACGGCAGTATGATGTGGAATGACAAACTCATTGAACTCTTACGTCGTGCATCTGGCTCTGTTTTGAATTTAGATAAAATCGGACTGGGTGAGTACGAAATCGGCACACTGGAGCAACGCCGGCAAACTGTATTAACACTGATTGAAACGTTCAAGTACATGCCGTATGCAGAGAGATCTGAACAATTAGATCGATTATGCAATTTAATACCCGAAACACTGCCAGGAAATGTTATGATGAATCCTGATCAGATCAGACAGCTACATGGCGCCGGTATGGAGATCGGCGGACATACCGTTACCCATCCGATTCTGACGCGTCTGGAAACTTCTGCAGCATACGCCGAAATTGAACACGGCAAGACCATATTAGAAAATATCCTACAGGCGCCTGTTCGTTATTTCGCATATCCAAATGGCAAACCTGGTCGGGATTATTTAACCGAACATGTTGACATGCTTAAAAGAATCGGCTTTGATGCAGCTGTATCAACCGCCTGGGGAACCGCAACCACAAGTACAGATATTTATCAGCTACCGAGATTTACACCCTGGAATATCAACCGCAATCGGTTCTTATTACAGATGATGCAAAACATGTTCAGATCAGTGCAGACCGTATCTTAAACTGCTTAGTCAAACACTATGCAACCAACCGTGGTCGTCAATCATCATCGCCAGACGGCAATAATAGTCACCAGAAATGGCAGTAAATATAAAATCATCAAATTAGGCAAAGGCCGTCTCACGGTAACATCAATATCGTTTAAAGAGTTGGAAACGCAGGGGTATAAAGTGAGCCAATATTCACCCAGCCAGGCCGCCCAATCCTACCTTCTACATGGCGCAGGTGTCAGTCAAAGAGCCAGAAGGTATCTTGAGAGTATCGCACACAGCAAATTCTCGGATGTATTAACGCTGACATAATTCATTACCATACCACGCTATCGTTTTAGCGCCTCACCAATCGCACAAGTCCAGATCCATCAACATTGTCTTTCCTATATGACAAATACAATGCAACGAATAACGATACCGACGACATAGCAACCGGCTGACTTTTTACAGAAAAAAAACCGCCTGATTGGAGGCGGTTCTATTTACCTCAACTATGTGAGGACAGATATTGGCTATTAAAGTCTGAATTAATGACCTGGTTTGCTTTTACCACCGTAAGGACGTGGATCTGCACCTTCAGCCAGGCAGTTACCATTGCCGTCGATACCAAATTCACAATCCATATCTATCATATTGGGATCACCCATATCTGCGGAATCAAACAGACCACCGCAGCCGGACAGTACAAGTGCGAGTAACGCTGCTAAAAAAACTGAAAATTTCATTGCTTCTCCTAATAATTATCGAATATTTGAAAGATAGCCATAATATATTTAATCCAAAAAACTATCTGTAATTATTATTTATATTTCTTTTCTGATTAATAAAACAACAGCCAGTTCAGGAGTATATACTGAAACAAACCAAACATACAAGCGGTACCGATGATCGTCCCACCACTGGTTCTCAAGTTACACCGCATTCTATTCACACAATTTTACGCATGTTCTTCAACAAACCGATGCCAAGATATGCCATGATAATGGCAAAGCATGGATTGAGCAGATTCAACAAGGCATACGGCGCATACTCCAGTGTCGTAACACCAAGGGTAGCAGCATAAAAAGTACCAGTAGTTGTCCAGGGAACCAGTGCCGCTGTCAGCGTCGCACCTTCCTCTACTGAACGGGACAATATCGCTTTATCGATGTCTTTTTCTTCATAGAACCCTTTGAATAACTGGCTATTCAAGATAATCGAGATATACGCTTCACCCAAAGCAAGATTACAGACAAACCCTGCCGCAATTGTAGTTGCGATCAGCGTGCCGATGCGTCTGATAAACATAATAATGTTTATCAGCATGACCCGCAAAAACCCGGCGTGATGCAAAATGCCACCCAATGCCAGTGCCATAATCGACAATAGCAGTGTCCATGCCATACTATAAATGCCTCCGCGTCCGAGCAAGTCATCCAGATTTTCAATACCGGTTGACCCTTCAGAATTTAACCAGAGCGCGTTCAGAACATCGATACCGCTTTTCCCCTGATACACAATTGCAATCAACATGGCGATAAAAATACTGATCGACATACTGACCTCTGGTGCGTACCGCTTGATGCTCATAACAAACATGACCAATAACGGCAACAGCGTAATCGCCGGATTTAGCATATACGCATTGTTTAACGCCAACCTGACAGTTTCGTTAGCAGTTTCAATTGTCGTATCGTAGAGTTGTGCGTCTGCATACTTTAATCCAATAAAAACAAACAGACACAACACAATCATGAACGTAGGCACCGTGGTAAACAACATAGAATAGATATGGCGGTAAAGACTTGTTTCAGCACTCATGGCGGCCAGGTTCGTTGTGTCTGAAATCGGCGACAATTTATCGCCAAATGTAGCGCCCGAGATAATCATACCGGCGACAACCGGCAATGGAATACCCATTGCGTCTCCAATACCCATCAGAACCACCCCCAGTGTACCAACGGTACCCCACGATGTACCGGTTGCCACTGACATCAGACAGCATAAAATCAGTCCAACAGGCAAAAAAATTACAGGATTGAGGAAATCAAGTCCGTAAAACAACAAACTGGCAATCGTACCGCTTTGCATATAGCTGGCAATTACCATGCCAATCAGCATAAAAATATACAATGCCGGCAGCGCTTTATAAATGCCATGATTCATCATCTGCCTGATCGCAAGAAAAGAGTGACCAAGCCAGGCCGCTTGCATGGCTGTCCAGACCAAAGCAAGAAATATAATCGCGTGCAAACTAGCCTCGAAAACAAACAGCCCCAGTGAAATCATTAAAAACACGCCTATGAAGCAAATCACAGCATGAATAAATGAAGGTTTTTTTTTACCGGCAAATGCCTCGTTTAACTGCTTATCATTTTCCATCGCTTTTTCAGGCTTTTGAACAATATTGTTTATTCTTCATATCCGGCCAGCCGCTTCCCGAATTAAAATATTTAAACAACAAAGATCAGTTCCGATACCGTTTCAGAATCAATATCCATTTCATTCTGATTCCTGAACTCATTCCAAAAAAAAAACGGTTTAACAGTCACATTCTTCGCACCAGATAAAGCTATGCCATTAACTCTTGCTCAGGTTTGGTGGAATCTTCATAAGATTTTGATACCGCTTTAATCGTATTACTACTTTTTTACCCATTAACTATTGTCAGTTTGTTCCTTTTAATGGCAAGATTGCATTATCTTTTTATCCTGATATCCTGAAAGATCTAGTTAATCTAGTTCTAGTCAAAAGACTTTCAGTCAGGTCAATCCAGGCAATTATATGCACTCACCACCTATGGATACAATCAAATACATCAATCAGCCAATTGTTCGGATCTTAGCACTTCTGTTTGTGATGATCACAGGACCGGTTTTTGCCGGGCCATATTGCGGTGAAGTGGACAATACGACATTTGGACCATTTGACTACACTGACCCAACAAAGAAAGAAGAACTAAAGGTTGTCGAAACACATCACTTTGATCGTAATGTTGAGAATCTGATCGCAGGTACGACAAGCTCAATTGGTGGAGATTTGAACTATACGCTAAGCGCCTTTCCTAACCATCACAAAGCGCTGCACACATTAAGCAGACTTGCTTTAAGAGACAAAATATCCAGACCTGAAGGAACCCGATATACTGTTTTATGCTATTTTGACCGAGCAATCCGTTTCAAGCCAAAAGATCCAGTAGTCCGCGTGATTTTTAGCAACCACCTGCTCAAACAAAACAAACTGGACATGGCTCTGGAGCAATTACAAATCGCCAACGATATAGAACCAGACAACCCCACAACTAACTATAACCTGGGATTACTCTATTTAAAAAAGAGAAACTATGAAAAGGCCCTGCTTCACGCTAAAAAAGCATACGAACAAAATTTTCCATTACCCGGCCTTAAAAACAAACTGGTTGCCGCTGGCAAATGGAAATAATCATTGATACTCAATAGAAACTTAGCACTCCATATTTTTCCATATACATCGATTGTCATTTTCTTTGGCAATTTCTTCCAGCAAACGGTTATGCAGCTCTAGTTCCTGAGCGTTCGCAACTACTATTCGCAGATTCAGATTGCTGACATCATATTCAAGTTGGCTGCCGGTCTGCATATCACTGTCCAGATCCATCATCAGACTTTCCTGGCCGCGAGTCATCGCAAGATAAACTTCGGCGAGCAATTCTGCATCTAGCAATGCTCCATGCAGCGTTCTTTTCGAATTATCTATTTTATAACGTTCACATAATGCATCAAGATTATTGCGTTTGCCCGGATGCAGATCCTTCGCCAGTTTGAGCGTATCGGTGATGCGCGCGCAATACGCATCTATAGCAGACAATCTCTCAAGACCCAACTCATGATTTAAAAAACCCACATCAAAGGGTGCATTATGTATTACCAGTTCTGCATCATAAATAAAATCCAGGAAATCTTTGGCAATTTCCTTAAATTTTGGCTTATCTTCGAGAAATGCACGGGTTAGACCATGGACTTGCAGCGCGCCCTCGTCACTGTCGCGCCCTGGGTTGAGATAATGATGAAAATGATTCCCGGTTAGCTGCCGGTTGCTGATCTCTACTCCAGCAATTTCAACGACCCGATGCCCAAGTTTGTATTCCAGCCCAGTAGTTTCAGTATCGAGTACAATTTGTCGCATGATCAGGAAAACTGTTCGGCTATAACTTTATCGACACCACGATTTGCCAACGCATCGGCACGCTCGTTACCTTCATGTCCAGCATGACCACGAACCCAGAGCCATTCCACATCATGTTTCTGCGATAATTGATCCAATAGTCTCCACAAATCCTCATTTTTGACCGGTCTATTATCAGCTGTTTTCCATTTTCGCGCTTTCCAGGCCTGCATCCATTGACTGATACCATTATGCACATACTGTGAATCTGTGTATAAACGCACCTTGCAGGATCGTTTCAACAATTCCAGCGCTCGAATTGCAGCAAGCAGCTCCATTCGGTTATTGGTTGTGTGTTTTTCCCCTCCAAATATCTCCTGCTCGTGCGCGCCATATCTCAAAACAGCACCCCACCCGCCGATACCCGGATTTCCTTTACAGGCACCATCAGTGAATATTTTAACTACCCTATCTTCTTTCATTATTGTTAGATCTGTACAACAGTAGCCACAAATTCGTCACCTTATGTTTAATTTACAGATCGGCTATGAATTCCTTTGCTTAGTGCGCTGCGTAGCAGCAGCGATCTTCTTTTTTCCGGCCAAACTGCTTTTCCAGCTGGGTTTGATTACACGCATGCCATATTTATGCTTAACCGCGTGCAAAAAATATACGCCACCTGAAATAGGCCACCAGCGATCACCTGCATCTTCCATAAACCTGAATCGCTGACGCCAGTTATCCTGTCTGAAGGGCGGTGTATAACAACACAATTTTCCGCCTTTCATCTCAAAATTGAAAAGTTTTAACCAGTCCTTCAACCTTGGTAACGCAATAAAATCTCCATTCCATGGAAACTCTTCTTGCTCTGACACAAAAAAATTGTGTACACCCCATAAACTAAGTGGGTTAAAGCCGGAAATAACGACATGACCTTCGGGAATCAGCACACGATAAACCTCCCGTAGAATTTGATGCGGATTTTTATTAAACTCAAGAACATGGGGTACGATTACCAGATCAATCGTATCACCGGCTATTGGCAGATGATCACAGGTTGCTTTCATTGCGTTATCGCACTCAGTACCCGCTGTGAAACGTAACGGCATGCGGTTCATTCTCAAAAAATCACAGTATGGCATGCCTAACTGCATAGCGTTATAACCAAAAATATTTGCAACTGCTTGATCAAAGTATAGAAATTCATGTTCGACAACATACTGTCCGAGGGGTGTAGCAAACCATTGCCGAGCGGTTATTGCAGTCATGCCCATAAATTTAAACGGTTTATATAGATTAGTCAGAGCTTATATTTTAATTTAAGCTATAAGGATACTCACTCAAATTCTACATCATTAAAAACTGACATGACGACATTGCGTATTTATCCCGTACCCGCATTCAGAGATAATTATATCTGGATAGTTCACAACACAGCGTCTGCTGCAGTTATTGATCCGGGAGACGCACATCCCGTACTTGACTATCTGCAGTCGAAAAAACTGCAACTTGATGCCATATTGATCACACATCATCACAATGATCATACTGGCGGCATCCAGGCGCTGCTAGACCGGTTAGATGTGCCGGTATACGGCCCAGAGCACGAAGCGATTTCAACCGTGTCCCATCCTTTGCGTGATGAAGAAACAGTTTGTCTGCCGTCGTTATCTCTCTCGCTCTCGGTTATAGAAGTGCCTGGACATACGCGAGGACATATTGCCTATTTTGGGCTTCCGCCCGGGCCAGATCAAAAACACATACTATTCTGTGGAGACACGTTGTTTGCCAGTGGCTGCGGTCGATTGTTCGAAGGAACCGCCCAGCAAATGTACCATTCGCTACAAAAACTGGCAGGCCTACCTGATGACACACTGGTTTATTGTACTCACGAATATACGCTTAGCAATATCAGTTTTGCCCGAACTGCAGAACCCGATAACGTCGATCTTCAGCAACTGGAGCAACATGCCAGTCAGCTACGCTGCAACAACAAACCGACACTACCTTCAACCATAGCAATGGAAAAAGCATGCAACCCGTTTTTACGCTGCACTCGCCCTGAAATAATCAAAACTGCCAGTCTATATGCCGGAAAAAAGCTGCAGGAGCCGCTTGACGTCTTTACCGCATTACGTGAATGGAAAAATAACTTTTAAGCGTATTATTTCTGGAACAGCATATGAAAACGGACTTCTGGCCGATTGACCGGAAGTCCGTGATAAAGTGAAGGTATCAGTCTATAAATGACTGACTTCAAACCAGATTGCTTGGGTTTCTATGGTTTGGCTGCACGTAATACTGGATAGCCTTGAGTGTATACCTGATCTTGCTCCGCATGTTCTTGATGACATGCTGAGCATGCCGAATCTTCCTGAATCGCGCCATGTCTTGCACCCTCAGGAAATCCAAAATAAGCCCAGTTCCCCGGGCGATCGGGATATCGTTTCTCACTTTTGACCATAGCCGCAATGCCATTAAATTCACCTGGGAAATAACCATTTCCACTCGGAGATTCTTTTCCTCGAATGCTGACAAGTTCTTTCACTATTACAGTATTGTTACGAAACTCACCGGTTTTCTTCCAATATTCGAAGCTGCCCGGATCTATATAAACATTATGAAATTCTGGAAATGCAGCGGCGCCATCATTCATATCATTTGGTGTAACACTTGAACCAATGAAGACCCACTCACGATAATTTCTAGGTGTATACAATTCGTTATCTTGTGTGAATCGACCGTACAACCGCTCTCCAGATGCAACAGCTTGTGTTGTAACACTCAACATACCGGCCATTAACAGTGGAGCAATACCGCAAAATATAGTTTTCTTGAACTTTGACATAATAAGCCCTTTAAATGGTTAACGAAAAACCCGAAAACAGCCTGGAAAGCTATTTCCCAGCCTTATGTTAAAGAGACAAGTTACACTCGTCAAGAGGCAAAAAATTCAAAGTGATATCTTGAAATATGGTCATTGTATTTTTTTGTTATTCTCAAACACCTGTATTATTCTGTTACGTCGTTTGGCTTAATTACATTAACATGCTTATATCAAGAACAGGGTTGCAAGGCTTAAAAAAATGAAAAAACCACCACTATCGGTAACCGCAGTAATCATTACGCTGGAACCCAATGCCGGATCGCGACCAAACTTCCTTAATGTTAGCGGAATCAACACACCGAGCAATGCAGCAAGAAGCAGATTCAGCAACATCGCCAACATCATGACAAGACCCAGTTCTACGTTCTGATAAATTGCAAATGTAAACAGACCAACCACAGCGCCCCAGATGAGGCCATTGACGACACTGACACCAATTTCCTTTCCAATCAGTTTCCAGGTACTGCCCGCCTTAATTTGCTCCAACGCAAGCGCACGAACAATCATGGTAATTGTCTGGTTACCGGAATTACCGCCTATACCGGCAATAATCGGCATGAGCGCCGCAAGCGCAACCAGCTTTTCTATAGAATCTTCAAACAAGCCAATCACACGTGATGCGACAAATGCAGTAACCAGATTGATCGCAAGCCATACCCAGCGGTTTCTTACACTTCGCAGCACCGGCGCAAAAAGATCTTCTTCCTCTCGTAACCCAGCAAGATTCAACGCGTCATATTCAGCTTTTTCCTGTATAAAATCAATTACCGTATTTACGGTTACTCGGCCCAGCAACTTTTTATCATGGTCGATGATAGACGCAGAAACTAGATCATAACGCTCAAATGCGTGCGCGGCATCTTGCGCCTTATCGTCCGGATGCAGCGTGATCATTTCTTTGGTCATAACATCAGCAACCAGCATTTCTGGGTCGCTAACCAATATCTTGTTGATCAACAACACCCCTTTCAAATGTTCATTTCTGTCAACAACAAAAAGTTGATCCGTATGGTCAGGCAGTTCTTCAAGACGGCGCAAATAGCGCAATACAACCTCGAGACGCACATTTTCACGGACCGTAATCACATCAAAGTCCATCAACGCACCCACTGCATCTTCCGGATATGACATGGCTGCACGCAACTGTTCTCGTTCAGCAATCGGAAGCGACCGAAATACATCCTCCATCACATCCTGAGGCAAATCAGGCGCAAGGTCCGCGATCTCGTCTGCATCCAATTGCTCAGCAGCTGCAACCAATTCATGCGCTCCCATATCCGTAATCAATGTTTCCCGCACGGCGTCGGAGGCTTCTAGCAATACGTCACCATCATATTCCGGCCTGACCAGTCCCCAGACCAGTAACCTGTCCTCCAGCGGTAAAGATTCCAGAAGGTCTGCTATATCCGCCGGATGAAGTTTGTCCACCAGTCGCTGCAACTCTTCCAGATTTTCTTTCTGGATGGCCGATTCAGCAAGAGCATTACCTGTTTCACTCTGCAAATCGACAAAACCCTGCAACAACTTGTATTTATTTAGCAGTGAAATAACACGCTGTAACTGAGTATGCAGTTTCTCGTTTTCCTCGTTATTATTTTCTTCAGTCATAGCAGGTCAATCCTTGTGTATTCTCGTAATTATCGCAAGCAAACAGAAAAACAGGTTTCAACGAAACAAAGAGCACTTCGTTAGTCGTTATTCTTGCAATAGCATAAACGGTTTGAAGCAAGACTGACAAACGTAATAAACAGGCAAAACAATGCCTGCATGATTGAATTCTATTCAATTGAATCTTCAGGGTATCTTTGCCGAATGCAACCGATCGAGCAGAATATCTCGCTTTCTCAATAAATGTGGAGAGTTTTGATTCTTGTCATAAAAACGTGGATTGGTCACCATAGCCGCCAGATATGTTGCCTGCTGTTTTGTTAAAGATGCTGACGATCGACCAAAATAATGCTGTGCCGCCGCCTCTACGCCAAAAACGCCGTTACCCCACTCAATCATATTCAGATAAATCTCCAGAATACGCTGCTTGGACATTACGGTCTCAAGCATTACTGTAATAATGGCTTCTTGAAGTTTCCGCCATATGGATTTCTGCTCGGAAAGAAAAAGATTTTTAGCCAGCTGCTGGCTGATAGTCGAACCGCCAACCGTTATTTCACCTTGTGATAAATTCTTCTTCAACGCATTCCGAATTGAATCATAGTCAAAACCTTGATGCTGAAGAAACTTACTGTCCTCAGCTACAATAATTGCCCGTTTCATTTCATAAGAAATTTTCCTATAAGGCATCCATGTATGATGCAGCGATGCAACTGGGTTTTCCTCACGCAAAATTTTCAGTTGGGATTCCATAAACGCACTACTCGGCGGATTATTGTGTTTCCAGTAAAGCACATGACTCATCAACCAAAGTTGATACAAAAACAACATGTAAATCAACAGCAGAGACAACCGCCAGAGCCAGCACCTGAGTGTCTTTGTATATCCTGCTGTTCTTCCTTTAACAACTCTTTTCGTTGTTTTCTTTTTCTTCTTCATGGGTGACGTTTCAATTTACAAGCATTGTATTGAATAATGTACTTGAACAATCAGTGCAAGACATAGCCGATGACAATACATAAGATTTAAATTTTAAATGACTGTGGACCAGTTAAGATTTCCGATGAACACATCACACCGATGGGAAACAGCCTTGATTCAATAAGAACACGAAAACTTTTACCCTTTTTGAATCGGTGGTAATCACATAGAGTTATTTTAGGCAGTCTGCAACGCTTTCACACCGGTTATAGTCTGGTTGCCAAACAACAAAGGTGAATTCACTTACTGGATTACGTTGAACATGCCTGACCATCCTGCCGTTGCAACATCATCTGACATGATTGCCTAATCAGTATAGGTAATCTATAACAAACATGATCATTTGTTTACTGGAAAAATAGTCTGCGGTGCTGGAACCGACCTGCTCTTACTACAGACATATTTGCACCAATGACGCATGGAAAAATATTCAGTAGTAACTGAATACATTGATAAAGGGGCAATGCGTCGAATTGGGAGCGGCACAACTGCGAGAGCAATTTTTTAAACAACCATCTGATTATAAGGTTATTTCTGTTATCTTATCGTTCTTCGTCGATGTTGAAAGTAATGGTTAAAATATGAGGAGAAATACCTTAATCTAAACCACCTGCCAAGAATTAGGGCCCATTTCTGCTATGTTGCTCTGCTCAAAGTAAAATTATAAACAAGATAATAACCGCCTCGTTCAACCAGAGTTATGTTGATGTTAATCGGACCGCTCGAATACGCCGCCACACCGGAGTAATTAAGCCGCTTTTCACCAAACAAGGAAAATACACTCGATATGCGTGAAAAATCCAGTTCATCAATGGAATAAAATCTGCCAAAACTGCGATAGTGATCAAGCAATTGATCCAGTTGCTCGTCTGTGATGGTCTGTTTTGCTTCCGGCGCAAGGTGCCTGAGCAAAGGCTCCTTTTCCCAGGTGGAGATTTCCGCCAGGATTTTTGCTACGGCAGGCTCTGCCGATTGGCTGTATTGTCTTTTTTCGCGGTCCGTATAAAAATACAGCATAATCACTACAGTCAGCAGAATGGCAATAATAAAACGCAATGTATGAGCTTGTTGCATAATTGAAAACAATTAAAATGATTAAATCGAGTAATGAACGGCTTTCATTCTTCCCATAACTCTCCCTGTATGCCGCTTCTGGGCAATGGCAGCCCAAAATGACGGTAAGCGATGATTGTCGCCATACGGCCCCGTGGTGTACGTTTAAGAAATCCTTGCTGAATCAAATACGGCTCCAGAACATCTTCAATGGTGTCACGTTCTTCTCCGATAGCAGCGGCAAGATTATCAACACCGACCGGCCCACCTTCAAATTTCTCCAAAACAGACAATAGCAGCTTTCTATCCATGATATCCAGACCAGTCGAATCGACATCCAGCATACTCAGGGCAGCATCAGCAATTTGTTTCGTCACCTGACCATTGGATTTGACTTCTGCGTAGTCACGCACACGGCGCAACAGGCGATTTGCAATACGCGGCGTGCCCCGTGAACGGCGCGCAATTTCCAAAGCACCATCCGGCGTCATCTCTACATTTATCAACCCGGCCGATCGTTCCACAATTTTACTCAATTCATTCGCTGTATAAAATTCCAGCCGCGAAACAATACCGAAGCGATCGCGCAGCGGGTTCGTCAGCATACCGGCACGTGTAGTTGCGCCGACTAGTGTAAACGGCGGCAAATCCAGTTTGACAGATCGTGCTGCCGGGCCTTCACCGATCATAATATCCAGCTGATAATCTTCCAGCGCCGGATACAGAATTTCTTCAACCATTGGCGATAAACGGTGTATTTCATCGATAAACAACACGTCATTCGGCTCCAGGTTTGTCAGCAAAGCAGCCAGGTCACCGGGACGCTCCAGCACGGGGCCTGATGTATGACGTAAATTGACGGTCATTTCTCTGGCGATGATATGCGCCAGCGTGGTCTTGCCGAGTCCCGGCGGGCCAAACAGCAAAACATGATCCAACGCTTCCCGGCGTCGGCGTGCAGCCTCGATGAAAATACTCAATTGACCGCGGATTTTTTCCTGACCGACGTAATCCTCAAGCATTTTCGGACGCAATGCGCGCTCCAGAACTTCTTCTTGAGCTGAAGATGTAGTAGCTTTGATCAGTCGGTCCGTTTCAATCATAACGCCGGAATTTATTTATCTTTTGACAATTGCTGCAAAGCACGGCGAATACCCTCAGTCACAGTCGCATCCGGTGGTATCTGCTTAATGGCCCAGTCAACTTCGCGTTCATTATAACCCAGAGACAGCAGCGCGTTCATAACGTCAAGAGTTTGGTCAGCGGTTCCAACTGCGAGAGTCAGGTCGTCAGCAGCGGCAATCAGTTTCCCTCGCAATTCCAGCAAAAGCCGTTCCGCTGTTTTTTTTCCGATTCCGGGTATTTTTACCAGCCTTGCGCTATCATCCGATTCGACAGCATGGTGCAAATCAGTGACGGTCATACCGGATAGTAATGCCAATGCAGTTCTTGCACCGACTCCTGATATTTTGACAAGCTGACGAAAAGCTTCTCGCTCTTTCTCGGTTGCAAAACCGAATAATAAATGCGCATCATCCCGAACCATAAGATGCGTATACAGTGTCACCTGCTCACCCACCGCCGGAAGATCAAAAAAAGTGTTCATCGGTACATCAACTTCATAACCGACACCCGCGACATCCAGTACGATTCGTGGCGGCTGCTTTGTCAGAAGAATACCCTGTAGTCTACCGATCAAACCAGTCTTCCTCTTTTCATACGCAAGCCCGATGAAAGCTTACCCAACCCTGCACCTCCATGCGCGTGGCAAATTGCGCAAGCCAGCGCATCGGCAGCATCTTTTCCGGGAATACCTGTGAGACTAAGCAACTGTATTACCATGGACTGCACCTGGTCTTTGTGCGCATGTCCGTTTCCAACAACTGCCTGTTTAATCTGCAGTGCAGTATATTCAGACACATCAAGGTTATGTAGCACCGCCGCACAGATTGCTGCCCCCCTGGCCTGTCCCAATAATAACGTCGACTTGGGATTGACATTGACAAACACTTGTTCAACAGCAACCTGATCGGGCCGGTATTGTGAAATAATCTCTCGCAGATTATCCATTATTAACTTAAGACGAGCCGGCAAAGTGCCTTCGTGAGTCCTTACGCACCCGCTACCGACATACGTTAATTGATGCGCGCACCAGTCAATGACACCAAATCCTGTGGTACGCAATCCCGGATCTATACCTAGAATTCGAATATGACCACCTGTGTTTGAAATTACTCATCAAGTACCGCTGTGGTATAAACAGCCTGAACGTCATCCAGGTTTTCCAGTGCGTCAAGCAGCTTCTGCATTTTGGCCGCATCGTCACCAGTTAAAACAGTTTCATTGATAGGCTTCATTGTCACTTCTGCCAATTCAGCGATAAAACCGGCATTTTCCATTGTCTCCTTTGCAGAAACAAATTCATAAGGTGCTGTAACAACCTCAACACTTCCATCATCATTGCTGATGATATCTTCGGCCCCAGCCTCCAGCGCCGCTTCCATAAGCTTGTCTTCCGGTGTACCCGGTGCAAATATAAACTGCCCACAATGCTTGAACTGAAAAGCAACCGAACCATCAGTGCCCAGATTGCCACCGAATTTACTGAATGCATGGCGCACATCTGCAACAGTTCGCATCCGGTTATCCGTCATGCAATCGACCATCACCGCAGCACCTGAAATTCCATAACCTTCATACCGGATTTCTTCGTAATTGACGCCCTCAAGATCGCCACTACCACGCTTTATGGCACGTTCCACATTGTCTTTGGGCATATTCTGGCCAAACGCTTTGTCCATGGCGAGACGCAATCGCGGATTACTGTTTGGATCTCCGCCGCCCAATCGGGCAGCTACGGTTATTTCTTTAATTAAGCGTGTAAAAATTTTACCGCGTTTGGCGTCTTGTGCTGCTTTCTTATGCTTGATATTCGCCCATTTACTATGACCTGCCATTTATTTTACATCCTGTATTAAGAAAGTTAATCTTACCATTCGCCACGACCGGGAAAAAAGAAAAATACAGCGTTCAATACAGCATGAATCCAAGCTAAGAATGCAAACAGTTTCATTTATTCTACCGTTACCGCTTTAGCAAGATTTCTAGGTTTATCCACATCGGTGCCCTTGACAAGGGCAACATGGTAAGCCAGCAATTGCAGCGGTATCGTATGTAAAATCGGACTCAAAATTCCCGCATGCTCAGCCAGTCGAATAACGTGAAGGCTATCACTCTCTTCAATCTCAGTATCTGCGTCAGCAAAAACATATAATTCCCCGCCCCGGGCGTTTACTTCCTGCAAATTTGATTTAAGCTTTCCCAACAGCTGATCATTTGGCGCTATGGCGACAACCGGCATATCCCTGTCTACAAGCGCCAGCGGGCCATGCTTTAATTCACCCGATGCATACGCTTCGGCGTGAATATATGAAATTTCCTTTAACTTCAAAGCACCTTCCATCGCAATCGGATAATGCATTCCACGACCGAGAAAGAGTGCATGACGTTTCTCAGAGAACCGCTGCGACCACTCCTGGACTTCTGGTTCTATCTGCAACGATGCTTGCAGCGCAGCTGGTAAATGCCGCAGCATG
Source organism: Nitrosomonas marina (assembly GCF_900110145.1). GTDB lineage: Bacteria > Pseudomonadota > Gammaproteobacteria > Burkholderiales > Nitrosomonadaceae > Nitrosomonas > Nitrosomonas marina. Next base: position 188,166 of record NZ_FOCP01000003.1, read on the forward strand.
GCAATCATCTCGCGCTCTTTTTCTACCGATAACTTGCTGCGCATCTTTGCCAGCAACACGGTCAATAACAATAACGAAGCAAGTTGCGTGGTAAATGCTTTTGTCGAAGCAACGCCTATCTCCGGTCCTGCACGCGTCAAAAACCGCAGATCTGTCTGCCTGATCAGCGCACTTTCTGCTACGTTACAGATTGCCAGACTGTGCAAATGGCCCAGTTGCTTCGCATAATTCATCGCGGCCAGCGTGTCTGCAGTCTCACCAGATTGAGATATACCTACAACCAGCGTATGAGGATCTGCAACTGGATTACGATAACGATATTCACTGGCTATCTCAACGGTACATGGCAGTCCAGCGACGGATTCCATCCAGTACCGCGCTACGAGACCAGCATGGTAACTTGTACCGCAAGCAAGAATAAGCAAACTATGCGTTTTCGAAAATATTTTCTCGGCAGCATTACCAAACAGGCCGGGAGAAACGGATTGAGCATTAAATACCATTTCAAGCGTATTAGCCACGGCGCTCGGTTGCTCGAAGATTTCCTTTTGCATAAAGTGATCGTATGGGCCCATGTCGATTGCATCACTCGTCAAATCGCTTTGATGAACAGGTCGCTGAACTTCGCTGCCTATATATCCCTCCGAGCAATCGAAAATATGGTATTGATCTTTATACAGCTCGGCAACGTCACCTTCTTCAAGATAAATCATATTGCGGGTTGTCTGCAGCAGAGCGGATGCATCAGAGGCTGCATAAATACCATCTTCACCCAATCCTAATAATAACGGGGCGCCGTTACGCGCGACTACGATTCGTTCAGGGTTTTCTTCTTCCATCACTGCGATGGCGTACGCACCCTGCAGTTCAGATATCGACAAACAAACCGCTTTCAACAGATCCGTCGTATTTTTTAAATTATATGCAATCAGATGTGCAATAACTTCGGTATCCGTATCCGATACGAATTCATAGCCTTCTGCCTGCAACTGCTTGCGCATTGATTCATGATTTTCGATAATACCGTTATGGACAACAGCAATTCTGGACTCAGTTCCAGACAAATGCGGATGCGCGTTTCGTTCAGAGGGTTCACCATGTGTCGCCCACCGTGTATGCGCAATACCCGCTAATCCGTACGTACTTTGTTCATCAGCCTTTTTTTTCAGTTCGGCAACTCGCCCAGCAGTTCGCAATCTCTGCAGCCCATTATTGGTAATCACCAGACCTGCTGAGTCGTAACCCCTATATTCCAGGCGCAACAACCCTTCGAGCAAGACGGGAACTACATTGTTATTTGCAACAGCACTCACAATTCCGCACATACGATTTATCCCTGTACCAGTAATTTTTTTGCAAAAGAGCTATGATTTTGACGGTCGCTTCCATCCGGATATACTGACCTGCTTTGATCTTGAAAGCGTTAATTCATTTTTGGGAGTATCTTTGGTTATCGTGGAACCAGCACCAATGGTTGAACCATATGCAACTGTTACCGGTGCAACAAGTTGCGTATCGGAACCAACAAACACATTATCCTCGATAATCGTTTGATGTTTATAGGCGCCGTCATAATTACAAGTAATCGTGCCCGCACCGATATTGACATTCTCACCAATCGTGGTGTCTCCAATATAACTAAGGTGATTTACTTTACTGCCAGACGCAATTCTGCTTTTTTTCACCTCAACGAAATTACCAATGTGCACGTTGTCGATAAGTTCCGTTTCCGGTCGAATTCTTGAGTACGGGCCGATTCTGCAATTAGCCCCAATTTTTGCATCTTCTATATGACTGAATGGCAGTATCGTTGTCTTCTCTGAAACAGAGACATCTTTTAACAGACAATTAGCCTTGACCTTTACATGATCACCTAATATGACTGTTCCTTCAAAAACACAATTGACGTCAATCTCAACATCTGCACCGCAGATTAATTCACCCCGAACATCTATCCTTGCAGGATCACGCAAAAGTGCGCCCTTTTCCAATAATTTTTGCGCATAATTGTGCTGATAAATACGCTCGAGTTCTGCCAGCTGCACCTTGCTGTTGACGCCCATTATTTCCCAACTATGCATGGCGGGTGAAGATACGACGGGCACATTCTGAGCTACTGCCATCTTAACAATGTCTGTCAGGTAGTATTCCTGCTGGGCGTTATTTGATTCCAGTTTTGGCAACCATGAATGCAAATATTGATTCGGAATAACCATGATACCTGTATTAATTTCGTGTATGGCCTTTTGTACGGTGTTAGCGTCTTTATCCTCTACGATATTTTTGACTTCGCCGTTGTTTTCGTCACGAATAATCCGCCCATAGCCATCAGGATCGTCAACTATCGCCGTTAATATGCCACATACACGATTTTGCGTCGCGTCGATGAGTTTTTTTAACGATGCAAGGCTGACAAGAGGTACATCTCCATATAGAATTAAAGTCAATCCCTCCCTATCTAAATATGGCTGTGCCTGTAAAACAGCATGTCCCGTACCTAATTGAGGTTCTTGCATAACCCATATCAAACTTGTATCACTGGTAACATTCCTTACGCTTTCTCCACCATGACCGATTACAATACAAATCTGGTTAGGAGTTAACCTATTGGCCACATCCAGAACATGCGCGAGTAAAGCCTTACCAGCCAATGTATGCAATACCTTGGGCATAGATGAATGCATGCGCTTCCCCTTGCCTGCAGCCAAAATGACTATATTCAGTTCAGACGTCATTATAAATACTCCTCTTGCGAAACTATGCAATTTACTAGATCAATTATAGATTGTATTATTATTTCGTATACCATCGATGCGTCTGAAACAGCACAATACCACACGTATTTCAGGAGACAAAACGGTTATCTGAGTTCAATTAATCCTTTTAATTTCAACAACAAAAGCACTTGATATAAAAAAAAAGGCGACATTCAATTGTCGCCCCTAGCTTATACACATGAATAGTGTACTAATGTCTGCGTTTTCTTAATTTCTCAATGGCAGCCAACTGTGCTACAGCTTCCATTAATTCAGCCTGTGCACGCGCATAATCCAGTTCGGAGGTGCGATCCTTCATTGCATCTTCAGCAGCACGTTTCGCTTCTATTGCCTTCGCCTCATCCAGGTCGTCGCTACGTATCGCTGTGTCGGCCAATATTGTAACCACATCCGGCTGAACTTCAAGCATTCCGCCTGAGACATACACCAATTCTTCTTCTTTTAGCTGCGCTTTGATTCTTACCATTCCTGACTTAATCTTCGTCAATAAAGGTGTATGTCGCGGATATATACCCAGTTCACCCATGAGTGCGGGCGCAACGAGAAATTCTACGGGACCCGAATAAATTGATTCTTCGGCACTGACAATATCCAGATGAAAAACTGTACCCATTTTTATATATACTCGTTATTGAATGCTTTTGGCTTTTTCTACAGCTTCTTCAATACTGCCAACCATATAAAATGCCTGTTCTGGTAAATCATCGTATTCTCCAGTAACAATGCCTTTAAATCCTTTAATGGTTTCTTTCAATGGTACATATTTGCCTGGTGCACCGGTAAATACTTCAGCTACATTAAATGGCTGGGAAAGGAAGCGCTGGATTTTACGTGCCCGACCAACAGCAAGTTTGTCTTCGGCTGACAACTCATCCATGCCCAGAATCGCAATAATATCTCTTAATTCCTTGTAGCGCTGAAGGGTTTGTTGAACCTGGCGAGCGGTATTATAGTGCTCTTCCCCAACAACTAAGGGATCGAGCTGTCTCGATGTTGAATCCAACGGATCTACTGCCGGATAAATTCCAAGTGATGCAATATCTCGCGATAACACTACGGTAGCATCCAAATGGCCAAAGGTTGTCGCAGGCGACGGGTCAGTCAAGTCATCGGCAGGTACATATACTGCCTGAATCGAAGTAATTGAACCCGTTTTAGTTGATGTAATGCGTTCTTGCAAGCGCCCCATTTCCTCTGCAAGTGTGGGTTGATAACCTACTGCAGAAGGCATACGTCCCAACAATGCAGACACCTCCGTGCCGGCAAGTGTATACCGGTATATATTGTCAACAAAAAACAGAACATCCCGGCCTTCGTCCCGAAATGCTTCAGCCATGGTTAAGCCTGTCAGCGCAACGCGAAGTCTGTTCCCGGGTGGCTCGTTCATTTGACCATAAACCAATGCTACTTTATCCAGTACGTTCGAGTCCTTCATCTCATGATAAAAGTCATTACCTTCGCGTGTTCTCTCTCCGACACCCGCGAAGACGGAATAACCACTATGTTCGATAGCAATATTCCGGATCAGCTCCATCATGTTGACTGTTTTACCAACACCTGCACCACCAAACAGACCCACTTTACCGCCTTTAGCAAATGGGCAAATCAGATCAATAACCTTAATACCGGTTTCGAGCAATTCAGTCGACGCCGATAATTCATCAAAAGCTGGCGCCTGACGATGTATGGACATTGCCTGCTCCGAGCCGATCTCACCCATTTCATCTATTGGGCGGCCAAGCACATCCATGATCCGTCCAAGTGTTTTAGTACCAACCGGAACCGTAATCTCCGCTTTGGTATTCGTAACTGTCATGCCGCGACGCAATCCATCGGAAGACCCTAATGCGATTGTGCGTACCACACCGTCACCCAACTGCTGCTGAACTTCCAATGTCAGATCAGAACCTTCCATTACTAATGCATCGTAAACTTTTGGAATGGAATCACGTTCAAACTCCACGTCTACCACCGCACCAATACACTGAACAATTTTTCCTTGACTCATTGTTTTATCCTAAATACTTTATATTTAAACAGCTGCTGCGCCGCCCACTATTTCTGACAACTCTTTGGTAATTGCCGCCTGTCGTGACTTGTTATAAACAAGCGTTAATTCATCGATTACGTTACCTGCATTATCTGAAGCAGCTTTCATTGCCACCATTCGCGCTGATTGTTCAGAGGCCATATTTTCCGTCACCGCCTGATAGATAAGCGCTTCTACATAACGAACCATAATATCATCTATAACCGGTTTCGCTTCAGGCTCATAAATATAATCCCAGCCGGTAGACGATGCATTTTTATCGCTGTCTGCTTCAGATTGCATTTTCTCATCACTGAGTGGCAGCAGTTTTTCCATAACAGGCTCTTGCTTCATGGTATTTATGAAGCGATTATAAAAGATATAGACGCGATCAAAGTGGTCTTCAGTGTAACTATCCAGCACGACTTTAACTGCTCCAATCAGTTTTTCCATATCGGGTCTATCGCCTAACCCGACAACCTGTGATATGACATTTGCCTTGAGTCTGTTCATGAATCCCAGGCCTTTGCTACCTATGCAGCAGACTTCTACCTCTTCGCCTTCAGATTGCCATGTTTTGATTTCGCTTAGTGTACGCCGAAGCACGTTAGTATTAAGCCCACCGCACAAACCCTTGTCAGAAGTTATCACGATTATACCAACGCGTTTAACGGTATCGCGTTCAACCAAGAATGGATGCCGATACTCGGTATTTGCCCGACTCATGTGCGCAGCTACATTTCGTATTTTATCACCATAGGGTCTGGCTTTTTTCATACGATCCTGCGCCTTGCGCATCTTTGATGCAGCAACCATTTCCATAGCGCGCGTAATTTTTTGCGTATTTTTTACGCTTTTAATCTTATTGCGTATTTCTCTGCTGCCTGACATCGCTTAGTAGGTTCCGTTTTTCTTGAATTCTTCAATTGCAGCAACAAGTTGTTTCTCTGTTTCCGCATCGAGCTCCTTGGTACTTTCAATTTTTTCCAAAATTGATCCATGCTGACCACGAATATAACTTTTCAGCGCAGCTTCGAATGCAAGTGCGCGATTTACATCCACATCATCAAAATAACCATTGTTGATTGCAAACAATGTCAATGCCATTTCTGAGACACTCAAGGTCGCATATTGAGGCTGCTTCATCAGCTCTGTAGCCATTTTACCGCGATCAAGCTGCTTGCGAGTCGCCTCATCCAGATCGGATGCGAACTGTGCAAATGCCGCCAACTCTCTATATTGCGCCAGCGCCAGACGTATACCGCCACCAAGTTTTTTAATGACTTTCGTTTGTGCCGCGCCACCAACACGCGAAACAGAAACGCCTGCATTGATAGCAGGCCGTATACCGGCATTAAACAAGTCGGTTTCCAGAAATATTTGTCCGTCCGTAATTGAAATTACATTCGTTGGTACAAACGCGGTAACGTCACCAGCTTGTGTTTCAATAATAGGCAAAGCCGTCAGCGATCCTGTTTTCCCTTTTACTGCGCCATTCGTCTCTTTTTCTACATATTCGACGTTAACTCTGGCTGCTCTTTCCAACAGGCGTGAATGCAAGTAAAACACATCACCCGGATATGCTTCGCGACCTGGTGGCCTCCTAAGCAGCAGTGAAATCTGGCGATATGCCCATGCCTGTTTTGTTAAATCATCATAAACGATTAGCGCGTCGCGACCGGTATCACGGAAAAATTCTCCCATCGTACAGCCGGAATAGGGCGCAATAAATTGCATAGCTGCTGATTCCGATGCGGTGGCTGCTACTACGATCGTATACTCCATAGCGCCATGCTCTTCAAGTTTGCGAACCACATTCGCAATTGATGATGCTTTTTGCCCAATAGCCACATAAATACAAAGCATATCCTGGCCTTTCTGGTTAATAATCGCATCGATTGCTACAGCGGTTTTACCCGTTTGGCGATCCCCGATTATCAACTCGCGCTGGCCTCGACCAATAGGCACCATAGAATCCACTGACTTTAAACCAGTTTGAACAGGCTGATCAACTGATTTGCGCCATACTACACCTGGAGCAATTTTTTCAATAGGCTCCGATCTTTCAGAAGTAATAGGACCTTTTCCATCAATCGGTTGTCCAAGGGCATTTACTACACGCCCAAGCAATCCTTCTCCTACAGGAACCTCCAGAATTCTTCCAGTGCACTTAACAGTGTCCCCTTCAGAAATATGCTCATATGCACCCATGATCACAGCACCTACTGAATCCCTCTCCAGATTAAGTGCAAGCCCATAGGTATTACCTGGAAACTCCAGCATCTCACCTTGCATGACATCCGACAAACCATGTATTCGAACAATACCATCTGTTACCGAGACAATGGTTCCTTGCGTACGTACTTCTGCTGTATCAGCAAGTCCTTCTATCCTATTTCTAATCAGCTCACTGATTTCGGATGGATTTAACTGCATTTCTTTTTAACTCCTAGCTTTTAAGGGCACTAGCCATTGCTTGTAGCTTACCGCGAATGGAAGCATCGAATATTTCATCGCCAACTTCTACTATTACGCCACCGATTAACTCTGGATTCACCTGAACTTTTGCGTCTATTTTCCTGTCGAATTTACGCTCCAGCGATGCCACTAATTTCTTTAATTGTCCGCTGTCCATTTCAAACGCCGAAATAATAGTAGCTTCGAGCATCCCTTCATGCTGCGATTTCAGATGCTCATAATGTTGACTGATTTGTGGCAGAACACCGATTCTATTATTTTCTGCCAGCATAAGCAGAAAATTACGGCCTTCCTGGTTAAACTTGGACTTGCCAATTTCAAGCAGCAATTCTCCGAGCTGTTTTGCCGACACGACTGGATTTCCTATGAGCTCCTTAATTTGCTCCTGCTGAGATATATCTGCAGCATCACTGAGCATATTCGACCAATCAGAAAGCTTATTTTTAGCTATTGCCAGCTTGTAGACCGCTTCAGCATATGGCCGGGCAACCGTTACTGCTTCTGCCATTATTTTAAATCTTCCTCAATTGTTGCAAGCAAATCTGCATGTGCTTTTGCATCGACTTCCCTACGAAGAATTTTTGATGCGCCTGCAATTGCCAGTTCTGCAGCATGTTGGCGCAACGCTTCTTTTGCACTGAAGATCTCGTGGTCTATTTCTGCCTTTGCGCCTGAAATAATACGACCACCTTCTTCTTTTGCCGTTTTTTTGGATTCCTCAACAATCTCTGAAGCGCGCTTCTCAGCCTGCTGAATAATCTCTGCCGCCTGCTGTTTCGCCTCTTTCAAGATTTCTGATGATCGTTGACTTGCCAATTCCAGCTCATGCTTCCCGCGCTCTCCTGCCGCCAGACCGTCTGCAATCGTTTTTTGACGCTCTTCAATTGCCTTTAACAATGGCGGCCAGACAAACTTAACTGTAAACCATATGAATGTTGAAAACGCAAGCGCCTGAGAAATTAATGTAAAGTTAATATTCATGACCAACCCATATTGGTTTTAAACAAAATTTAATTATTGTATAACTGCCAACAATGGATTACCAAATGCAAACAACATTGCCAAACCTACTGCAATAATAAATGATGCATCAGTCAAGCCGAGCAGCAGAAACACTTTACCTTGCAAAGTCGGAATCATTTCAGGCTGGCGCGCTGCACCCTCCAGAAAACGGCTACACATCACACCCACACCAATACAAGCACCTGCAGCACCCAATCCAATCATCAGACCAATACCGATCCCGGTGTATGCTTGAATCAATGCCAAATACTCTATATTCTCCATGCCTTTTCCTTTAGTTTATGATTAAAGATTTCCAATAAAAAACTTTTAATTAATTAGTGCGACTCATGCGCCATCGAAATATAAACCACCGCAAGCATCATGAATATAAATGCCTGTAGTGTCACAATCAAAATATGAAAAATAGCCCAACCCGCACCGAGTATTGCACCAAAGAACGCACCCGCTACCCCAGTCGCAGCCCACATGCCTAGCAGCAAGAAAATGATCTCGCCTGCATAAATATTTCCGAACAAACGTAGCGAATGCGACAATGGCTTGGATACATATTCAATAAAATTAAAAAGCAGATTCAAAATCCACAGTAGTGGATTCTTTCCGAAAGGCGTGCAAAACAACTCGTGCATCCATCCGCCCAGCCCTTTAACTTTTACACTGAAAAATATCATTAAAAACCAGATGGACAGCGCCAGCGCAAACGTTGTGTTCACATCCGTCGTGGGTACAATTTTCCAGTAATGCAAGCCGAAAACATTTTCCGTAACCCATGCTGTGATATCGATTGGCATGATGTCCATGGTATTCATCAAGATCACCCAGACAAAAATTGTCAACGCGGTAGGTGCAACAAACACATGCCTGTTTCCATGGAATGTATTTTTAACTTCGTTATCGATAAATTCGATCATCAATTCAACGAATGCTTGCCGCCTGCTCGGCACGCCCGGCGTTGCTTTACGCACAACAAGCCATACAAATCCGATGCCGAGAAAACCGAGGAGTATTGATGTCACCAGGGTATCTATGTGCAATGTCCAGAATGCGCCTTCACTGACTTGCACCGTCATATGCGTCAAATGATGATCGATATATTTCGTTGGGGTTAGTTCTGAATCTGCTGCCATTCGCAACCTGTTATATAGTAAGAATAAGTTTAGTTGATGCGGTCTGTATTTTTTTTGCTATCCGATACAAACAATGCCAAGCTGTGCGCAATCACCGTTAATATAAAAACACCAATGAATGCATATGCTTTGACGCCGTCGTACGTTTTGAACACAATCCACAGCAAGGTAATTGTTAAAAAAATCTTTACGGCTTCTGCTCTTAAAGCTGTCCTAATTGTCCCGCCAGCTGAATAACCTTTGTGACGCGAGACTATTATCGCAAATGCCGCTGAGGAGATAATACTAACCATTCCTCCAAGAAATGCCGATACGGCATACTGCAAATCCATCAGCAGTGCTAACACACATGTCGCGACAATTGTAATTAACAACTGCCAGCGCAGAACAATCACAAGTGGTTTAACTGTTATCCAAGATGCCATCTATCTGTCTATCCTGGAACAGGACCTTATAATCTTCTCTACGCCTAAAAAAAGCGGGATTCTATACTGATCTGCTAGCTCAGTCAATGTAAAAATCTTGTTCGCCCCTACTATTAAGTTTTATTTGCCTGGTTGCGTATTTTAACAATTTCATATTCACATTTGGATATTTTGGCAAACGTTTCTGGCTATTTACAGCGTCATTCAGATTGAAATTGCAAAGTCGCCAATTGTGCATACAAATGGCTGGTTGTCATTAATTCAGCGTGTGTGCCCAGTGCCTCCAATCGCCCATGATTGAGCACCGCAATGCGATCGGCTGACTGCACAGTTGATAATCGATGCGCAATCACCAGTGTAGTGCGATTGATCATTAATCGCTTCAATGCCTGTTGTACCCAGAACTCACTTTGCGCATCCAGCGCGCTGGTTGCTTCATCAAGCAGCAGAACGGGGGCGTCGGCTAGAATTGCACGTGCAATTGCCAGCCTTTGTTTTTGGCCACCGGATAACCCTTGTCCCAAATCACCAATTTTTGTCTGATATCCCTGCGGCAAATCTACGATGAAATCATGCGCATATGCGGCTTTCGCTGCAGCCTCAACACTTTTTTGATTGGCATCAGGTTTTCCATATTGCAGATTTTCAAGAATAGTGCCATAAAACAATGCAGGGTTCTGTGATACCAATGCGTAACATCGGCGCAGGTCGAAAAGATCCAGTTGGCGTATATCAATTCCTTCCAGTCTGATACACCCCGACTGGCAGTCAAAAAACCGCAGCAGCAGATCAAACAGCGTCGATTTACCAGCGCCTGACGGGCCTACCAGTGCTAAAGTTTCACCTGCATGAATTCGCAGTGACAACGCGTCGATCACCGGAACCTGTAGACGCGAGGCATAAGCAAAGGATATTCGATCAATTTCGATTTGACCGGAAACTCTGGGAAGTAATTGTTTTGTTTGTGGCGATGTAATTTCGTTCGGCGCATGGAGCAATTCCATAGTGCGTTCCGCAGCACCCGCCGCACGTTGCAATTCACCAATCACTTCCGATATCGAGGCTACTGCCGATCCGACAATCACGCTATAGAAAACAAATGCAGCCAGCTCTCCACCGCTGATACGGCCTTCAATTACATCGATACCTCCGATCCAGAGCATGACACCAACAGCGCCCAGAACCAGCACTATCACCATTGTCACCAATAACGCACGCTGTATAGTCCGATGCTTCGCGACTCTAAAAGCTTCCTCTACATAATCGAAAAATCTGCGCTGATCGATAGGTTGATGATTATAGGCCTGCACCGTTTTAATCTGTCCGAGAATTTCCCCGACATAAGCGCCGACCGCAGCCACCTTATCCTGGCTTACTCTTGACAAACCGCGGACCCTGCGTCCAAATACCAAAATGGGAACGACCACTAACGGAACACACACCATTACGATCACAGTGAGTTTCGCATTGGTAATAAACAACCAGACGATGCCACCTAGCATCATAATAAAATTTCTCAATGCAAACGAAATCGACGAACCAATCACCGATTGCAGCAGCGTCATATCTGCAGTCAAACGCGATTGAATTTCAAGGCCACGATTATTCTCAAAAAAACCGGGATGCAGATGAATAAGATGATTAAATACTTTGCATCGAATGTCTGCAATCACACGTTCACCGAGCCAGGTAACCCAATAGTAACGGGTAAATGTACCTACGGCCAATGCACATACCAAACCTAAAAAAACCAATACATACTGACCCAATAGGTCTTTTGACTGGGTTGCAAAACCCTGATCTATCAGCAGACGAATTCCCTGGCCAATCGACAGGGTGATGGCTGCAGTAAGCAGTAGAGCTGACAGCCCATATAAAACCTGTCGTTTGTAAGGTGAAACAAAGCCGAACAGCTTTCTAATCGTCGACCACCGGTTATTTTCTGCAGAGAACAAATCCATCGAACTGACGCGCAAAACCAACAGCAGGCTGAATACTAAAAAGGGAGCCTGTCGCTCCCCTGACTATACCGACTGACATCCCAAAGTCGCCTGATTTTTTCAATAAGCTACTCCTCTCGTGCAGTCACTTCTACGAGATGATAGCCAAACTGGGTTTTTACCGGCCCCTGCACCTCGCCTACTGGCGCACTGAAAACCACGGTATCAAACTCCTTGACCATCTGGCCAGGACCAAACTCACCCAGCTCCCCACCCTGTTTACCGGACGGACACAACGAATATTTTTCAGCCAAATCACTGAAATGCGCACCATTTGCAATTTCGCTTTTCAAGTCGTTACACTCGCCTTCAGTTTTAACCAGGATATGCCTTGCACTTGCTCTTGCCATTATTCTCTCCAGATAATAATTAAAATATAATTACACATTTAAGCATACATTTTCCATTCAATAAAATTTTCATCCTTTTTCAACTGTTTTTTTGAGATAAATGGCAACAAGATTTTTCGTATTTTAACAAATCAGGGGACACTGTCCGTTTCACAGTTAAGTGCTGCAACCCGGCGGTTAAAAGTGAGCAACAATACTGGCCCGTAACGCACGGGTTTCGATAGGATGAAAATGTGTGTCATTAATACCTTCCGCCGACTCCCCAGGCAATCTGGATGTATAAAAATAATCTATAGCATGATCATGTGAATTCAATATATTGAACGCCTGCAACACAAGCTGTGCTTTTTTGCCAATTTTATACCCAAGCTGTCCATTTAAAGTGATGGTAGGATCAGTACGCACGCTGTTATCTTCGATAAGTGCTCGTTTTCCGAAGTAACGAAATTGCAATCCGCCAAAAAATGGACCCAGATTATTCAATGCAATTGCAGCTTTACCAACACCTCGTATTGCCTGTGGAATATGGTTGCCTGCGAGATCAAAATCTGTAAACCGCGCCCGTGTGATCGCATAATCAAGATCAATCGTCAACCAATCCAAGGGTTTATAAAAAATTGAAGCCTCAAGCCCGTCCCGCCTGCTAGGCCGGGAAGCCTCCGTAGTGCCCGCATCACCTACAAACAACAACTCTGAATCAATATCAAGACGAAAAAAAGCAAGCGACGCCTGTATCCCTGGCAATATTGCTGTTCTGAATCCTGTTTCGAATCCTGTTGAGCGCACTAGCGGATGCACTCGATTGATGGCTTCACCTGTTTTGGGATCAATTGTCGTAGTTGTACCACGCGCATCATTGCTGTGAAAACTGCTGCCGTAATTGAAATAGTATTCCGTCTGCAGCCAGGGGCCCAGAATTACACTCAACTTGGGATTGGTCATACTGTCATATACCTGGCCCGAATTCACATTCAGATTACTGTTAACGTCAAACCAGTAAAAATCGCTGCGCACACCCGCTACCGTTCGAAATTTTTCCAGCCACTGCACGCTGTTCTGGTAATAAACCGCAATGCTGTTCTGTAAAATGTGATCCTTACGGGTAGTTGAGAGCGTTTTGCGTTCTCTCGTTCTCAGCAATCCGTTATCAATGACATCATTTTGAAATTGAAAGCCTATAGAATTTTCCAATGCCAGACCGGCAAATTCATTGATCCATGCGTGACTCAAATCCAGCGCTGACTGGAAACGCTTGTCAATTTGCACAAACTGATCACCGTTGACCGGATCATCCAGAAAATAAGTAAAATTTGAAAATAACGCAAGATTGGTATGCAAAGTATACAAATTGACCTTTGTGATACCGAAGCGGCTTTGATGCTCAGCCGCTGTTGACAGGCTGAATCGATGCGCCTCGCCGCCATCGGTCGGATCAATCGTATCCAGTCGCGAAATGAGATTATCAGCGACAGCCCGGTGAGGAATCTGGTCAGTTGCATTCCACCGGCCACCGTAACCCATTGCAGTGATATTGAATCGGGTATTGCCCGTATTCTGACTGTAACGCAAAACACTATTGAACTTTTTATATCTTTCCTTATTAGTCCACGGACCGTTTTTTCTGAGCAGCTCCAGTGCAAATAACGCATTGCCCCCACCCATCGCCTGTGATTTTGCAACCATACCCCGATTGAAGCCTTGATCGCCAGCGCTGAAACTGGCAATACCAGCAGGAAGCGTATCTAAGTACCGCATGTGAACAATACCCGCCGATGAAAAATCTCCATGATTTGCGTAATAAGGGCCTTTCTGATACTGAACAGCGCTGATCAATTCCGGTATGACGAAATTTGTATCGGCCCACCCCTGCCCATGTCCATGTGAACGCTGATTGACTAGCATTCCGTCCACTATAACCCGCAAATCGGTACCATGATCAAGATTGAATCCGCGCAAAAAATATTGATTAGCCTTACCTTCGCCGCTATGTTGTGTAACAATCAGACCCGGCACTGTCTCCAGCAGCTCACCCGGACGGTATACCACACGCTGGTCGAGTTGTTCTTTGAGCACCGTACCCTCATTCGCAGAATCGGCTACACCAATTAGTTCTCTGGTGTTCGCGCGTACCTCGATTTCACTCAGTGTTGGAATACCCGCTGCAAAACTCGTATTGAATACAACGACCGCCATCGAGATCAGCAGAAATGCAGAGAATTTTTTCCCAAATGTGCAATTATCAGGAGCAGTATTTTCATACTCGCTTATCTGGCACAGACATCTCTTTGCACTTTGCAAAACATCTACCTCGCTTTTAGACTGAGATTCAGTCGTTCACAATGTGTTTGTGCTGTGTATACAACTAACCGAAGCTTCGCATCGTATTTCTCAAATACTTCAACCAGTATCGCCCCAAGGATATTGAGTGCACTCGATTTCGTCCGAACAGGAAAATCAACGAAAACCATGACAAGTAATCAGTATGATTAATAATTAATACTTCATACTTTATAGGACTGTTACTTGTTTTTCAATGAACAGATTCCATTCATCAATTAAAACAACACTTCGGTATGTATTTCCTACAATCCAAATTTTGTTTCAGACGCGTGGGTTACTGAATCAAATCTGAAAAAATTTTGGCTGAAAATTTTCAGCGCATCATTGCATCATCCACTGCGCCTTTCAGATAATTTCTCGTTATTTGATAGTCCGATTTCAAATGGCCGATAATGGGTTCAATTGCTGCGCGCCTGCGGCACTAATTTTGTTTCTGTTTTTTCTGATATCGGGCGTATCGCTTGAGTGCTGTGCCCGGCAAAATGATAGCCGTTCCATTCACTTCACAATTGCTGCGACAACCGCGATTACACGCAGCTACTTTGACTGCCTTGCCGCGCGAACTCCAATATGCTGGAATATTTATGGTAACGTACGGCTGCCGTGCTAGTGCTGTTCATGGCTGACAACCCCAACAATGCCATTGCTTTGAGCCGTACAGGCAATTGATGCCTTGCTGCCATACTCGTATTGTTTATGGCCTTTCCTTTTAGCACCATAATACACTTGCGGCTCATGCAGGGAATAGAATTTGTCTGTATCCTTGAGTTGCTGTTTTAAAATGCGCTCATACAACTGACAGTCTTGCTGATAGCATTCAAGGTAACTCTGCTGCGGTAGTTTCCGCATCAATATCTCTGCAATGGTTCTCAGTTGCTTTAGCGCGCGTTTGTCCCTGGCTTTTTTTAACATGATGAGGATGTCAGATATCCAGTCGGAGCGATTTGACTTCCTTGACGAAAGTGCGACGCTGAGAAATACTGCGTGCTTTGACAATTCTGTTCAAGCAGTTAATTATCCTGATCGCGAACATACTATCCGTGGGGTACGGGATATTTTTCTCTTGCACCGTTGTGTCAAAATGCACGGCATTTCCCAACGCCGCTTTGCCATGCAAGTCAATGCTCATCTGGAAATTCATCTATTTACAAATAATATCGAATCCCTGTCTGTATTTTCTGGATTGAAAAGTTATATAGTGCATTCAGATACCGGCAGCCAATTAACCAGCAAGCCCTGGTCGTGCAATTGGCCTTCGCCTTCATTCATGTAATAAAGATGATGGTCGGCCGAGGAAACACCCAAGTAAGCATTAGTACCCGGATAATAGCGATAACTGTAAACACCTGAATTTTGCGTTGACACGCCAGCAGGCGCCAAAACCCCGGAATATTTACCTTCCGCCCAATTAAAGAAGCAGTTGATCGCTTCCTCGGATGATTGATTGATATAATTGTTGACAATCGCACGTCCGCCGGACAAAACCAAATCCGGGTATTCCAGGATTTTAAATCTCTCAAATGGATTACCTTTTACTGCAATTATATCTGCCGGAGCATCCGGAGCCAATGTACCCAAGCCGGGAATGCCAAGATCTTCCGCGGCTTTTGACGTTGCAGCTTTAATAACATTGACAACATCTGCAAAATCAATCGTTTCTCCGCTCAATGCGTGTAACATGGTATGTAACTCCTGCCCATTGATTCCCCATGGAACATTATCATGTGCAACTTCGGAACCGTAAATCACCCTGGCACCTTTCATACCAAGTCCGGCAGCATTATCCAACATATGTTCGCAACTTGAATGTGTGTCGAGCGTAGAAACGACCGTAACACCGTCGTCCGCGATTCGTTGTAGCAGTTCATCACTGATCTCATCACACGGTATATGAACCAGCTCATCAATATTGGCATCCAGGGCGCGAATCAAGCCAGTTTCCTCACCTACAAACGCCATTACACGCTTTCCAAGCGCATGTGCTTTCGTCACGATGGCTTGCGTAATCTCCGCAGAAAGCATTGGCCAAGGCGTAGCCGGAATTGGATTGCCATGCGTCTGCCAATGTCTTCCCGGTTCGCCACCGGGTTCTAAAGAAATGACTATGGCGGAAGCTCCACCATTCACTAATTCCTGTACGACTGCTTCTGCTTCGGTTACTGATGAAACGGTAATTCCAATTTTGTCATAGCCGCCATCACCACCGAAAATATTAAGTGGATAACCGTCTACAGTTTGGATAATAGGTCCCGAGCTTAATAATCGCAATGTGCCTTGGCCACCCTCCATAGCTTTCAAAGGACCGCCGACATCCTGTGCCGTCGTGATACCGTTTTTCAACACAACACCTTTATTGACATTCTGAAATGCAATGTGGCCGTGTCGTTCGATAAAACCCGGCAATATGGTTGAATCACCCAGATCCAATTGATTGGCGCACTGGCTACTTAACTCTGCCAAGGTACCGATTTGCTTTATCTTGTTTCCTTCGATAAGAACAGCCTTGTTATCTTGGGGAAAATTGATACCGTCAAATAATCGTGCAGCTGCAAGAATCTGACATTCCGGAAGACCAGGCACAACCGTTGTAGATCCTGAGTGATCCTCATTGCCGTGCCCATAAGCATTAAGGTTGATTCCCATTGAAAGAATTAGCAAGATCAATGCATAATTTGCATTATGTAAAAAATTATTTTTAATCATTTGAACAATGTATTTCCTTTAATTAAGAGTTTTTTTTATTGAGGCAGTTAGGACCTGTTCCATTAAATTGGAAACTATTCAATAAGAAATTCTTATAAGCATATTTTTATCTGCAGTGGGAAAGGATTGTAATGTCAGCTACTTTCCTTGAAAATGTGACAAATTGTCGCATCTGCGCACGTGAATACTTCAATGAGCAAATTATGTCGCGCCAGTTCTTCACACATTGGTGTAAATAATCAACTAACGCTACGTATTTATCTGTTTACGCATCCGTAACTTCTGCATTTCTTACAGATTCTTATGCAAGATGACACATATCTGAGACCAGCCACCTTTTTGAAGCAGTTAATAAAACAAATCGTGCACTGTGCAATCACCCTACCCCAGCCAGAATTAATGAGTTTAAGGAAGCTGTGAATCTAGAAACAATAGCTATTTGACCAACACACCTTCAAGGTCTTTCAGGTCATCGCCAAGCGACAGCCAATGCCCGGTATTATGGGCAACCAATACACGCTCAAGGTTCTCGATTGTGAATAGCCGGACTTTTTTACACCTTCCCTCCCGCTTTAAAATCTAACCCTCGCATCAGCGCCATTTAAAGCACTGCGTGCATTTGGCTGTTCGTCTGAACGTGTTTTCCAGGCTAACAAGAATTATTCATATACGTTTTTAGACAGACACCAGAAAGAGACCCGTAGACATACTCAATTAAATTTTGTTATGTTATAACGTATCATAATTTAATTGATGAACTTTGATGCTTAATTTCTCAAAATATACTCCCTTTTTGGATAAATGCGCTATATGTACTTCAGCAATCTGCGCCTTTCACTGTCTCAGTCTTCCTTTCTTGCTGAGTTTTTTTCCGGCATTGGCTGTTTCTGTATTCGGACAAGAATTTTTTCATGAATTCTTGTTAGGGTTAGTTGTCCCGCTTAGCCTCATATCTCTTTCATCTAGCTGCAAACAACACAAGAGCTGGAGCGTCGCTCTATTAGGTCTGACCGGATTAATTGTTTTAATATTCACTGCAATTATGGGACATGAAGCGTTGGGCAAGGACGTAGAACGTACTGCAACACTTATTGGCGCTGCATTGATCGCCGCTGGGCACCTGCGTAACTATGCGCTCTGTCACCCAACCTGCAAGCATTAAACAGTTTTCAATACTCTCACTGCCTGTTTAGGATTGAATGCAAGTAGCAACCTGGCCGCATGGTTGTTAAGAGGAATTCTTCAGTTCGATCCACGCACCACGAAGAACTCGTATGGCGGATTTGGTAAACAACATGAGCAGTATGGCAGCTACCAGAATATCTGGCCAGGCCGAACCCAAGATCCATACACTGAATGACGCAATTAACACCGCCACACCGTCGAAAGTGTCGTTTCGGGAACACTCCCATACCGAAGACATATTGATATCACTATGGCGAAAAGGAGTCAGAAGCCACAGACAGATGAGATTTGCAAAAAGATTGACTAAGGCTGCGATACCCATAGTTTCGACCTTTGGAACCTCAAGATGTAGGAAATGCCAGTAAATTTGAGTAGCGACGATTAATGCAGCTGCTGCGATGAGTACTCCCTTGAAAAGGGCCACTCTTGCTTTTGCCAAATGACTTGCTCCGACAACTGCGAGACTCAGTCCGTAGGTCAGTGCGTCACCAAGATTATCAAGCATTCCGGAAAGCAAGGATGATGAACCACTAAAAATCGAACCTGCGGCCATCACAACGAAAGAGGCGACATTAATTAAAAGCACAATGATCAATACGCGTCGCTGCCGATATTCAAGCTCGGCAGCATCCAGGTGTCCATCGCAACAACTATCACTCATTCACTGTATCCTGTAATCATCTAACGTTGGAATTGTATGGTGCTTGTAAAATGCGAAGCGCTTTCAGGCATCCAACCTGAATAACTTGTTGACTGTTTGTTCTGTGACAAAAGCAAATATATACGCTCCATCAGAATAGTTTGTGATAACTTCTTAAGTTTTAGCAATGCTGTCTTTACAGGTTGCCCGATCTTTAATTAAGTGCCAGTTGTCGTAATTGTGACGGTATTCAGCACCCTCTTTAGCCAGCACATCACCACCTAAAATAAATATTCTGTTTTTTCACAATGTCCGATAATTGTAAGGGCATCTTCGTATCTCCACGCAATTTCATTTAGACCGATTGAACTCAGGTTGATTTCCTTGCCTTTTAATTGTTCTCGTATGACCGTTTTTATACAGCCTGGGTAATTTCAAACAATTTCAGGCAATAACGTTAATGCGCTTGATCTGAACCGGCAATAAGACAAATATTATTCCATCTCCACAAAGCGCTCATAGCGCTGCTTCAATTCCGGCATAACCTTCTCTGCCGCTGCATATCCTGATTCGAAAAGCTGCTCACCACGCGTAAAGTCGGCAAAGGGAAAGGCTGAAGTATCCGGAGTCAACAGAAAATCGCTTTCTGACATATGCAATTTGGCCAATTCATGTGAACTGACCTCAAGAACGCGGTTGAGTGTTGAGAAATATCCAACATGCTGCATTTCACTTTCAAGAGTATGCGCATTATTTTTGCCGAATGTAGGGTGCAATTTAGTTCCAACATCAACGGCGACTATATAGTCCGCACACTGTTTTCTGAGAACGGAACTTGGTACGTTGATCAATACGCCGCCATCTACAAGAGCAAGCCCGTCTCGCCAGATCGGCTTGCCAAAAACCGGATAATTAATACTCTCCAATATACTATTGACCGCTCCCCCGTTTGAACGGATAACTGCCTGACCGCTGATCAGATCAGCCGAAATCGTATGTACCGGCAGCAACAATTGCTCGAGCATAAGGCCTTTCAAATATTTTCTTAACCTGTGTTCTATCAAGCCAAACCTGAATAACGTCCACAAATAAAACTGACTCATTTTAGGTATGAAGCGCATAATTCCGGGCGGTTGCATTTCATTGTTAAACAGGTTCAGTAGATGCTTTGGATTAAATCCTGCCCCAAGTCCCACGGCAATGATCGCGCCCGCACTGGTACCTGCGACACGATCAAAATATAGCCCGTGCTCTTCAAATGCCGCAATAACACCAATATGCGCCAGACCATGTGCACCGCCGCCGCCCAGCGCCAGCCCCATGTGAACGTCTCTTGCAATATGATAAAGACGTGTTAGATCCGCAGTCCGCATTTCATTGTTATACGCGCTATAGATACATCGTACCGCTTCAAGATCTGTCGGCATTACATACGTGGAATTATCCGCGAGATTATAAGATTTTGATTGTATCCAGACAGCCTGGATGCGCCTTTTAAGTTCCGAATGCTGCTGAAGCATCGCTTCGGCCAGTTCGATGAAGGCTTGTTTGACTGGTCGATTCTGCTCAATCAACCACCAGATTCGTTCACATTGCAATAACAGTTCCGCAGTTATCCGCCCCCCATGCAAATCGATAAACACATGGTCACAACGCTTCGTAGCTGATATTAATTCCAGTAAAAATTTTGTTTTGTCCGTCGAGGAATTTAGTGTATGGATTGGAAACGAATTTTTATGCGCAGTTAGTTCCCAGAATGACATTCGATCAGTAAAAACTTCTATTGTTTTATTTTTCTGGGAAAAAAAATGCACCACGGAAGGCGCAATCAATGATGTCAATTCGGAGGTACGAATCAATCCGATTATATCCTGCTTATGGCGCACAATTTTTCGAGACTGAGCGCCCAGCAACCATTTACCAATAGTACGGCTTAGCTTGATTGAAAACTCAGGCAAAGTTTTAGCCAACTGATAAAAGTCGCGCTTGGAAATCTCCAGTACCGTTGTATCCATGACGGCCGTCGCTGTTGCTGCACGACGACCACCGATCAGCAATGACAGTTCACCAAAATGATCCCCCTGTTGCAGCATATTGACAACCCGTTCACTACCGTCTTCCTGGAGCATGCTTAGACGTACCCGTCCGAATAAAATAATAAACATGCTAGTACCTATGTCACCCTGCTGTATCAGCTTTTCACCGCTGTTAAAGGTACGACGCTTTGCTGCTGCCAATATTCTTTGCGTATCCTCGTTACTGAGCCCACCCAACTCAATTGGCAAATCCTGTTTATTATCGACCTTGTCATTCACGGCATAACTCTCGAACATTGGTTGCGGTATTCTTTCAGTTAATCAGTAAGCGATCAAGTTCAAACACAAGCATAAAAATGGCTGTTTGATACAACATTTGCTTTTAAAAATAAAATTCCACCCAAAGCTGTGTCGCTCTCGTTGCATAGAATGCGTTTTATCAAAATGTATCTTCGAGTTAGCAACTGATTATTAAACTAAATACATATCACGTGTGAGGCATTCAGAGTTATAATTTTCCCGAATCGTCATCGAATCTACAAAACTGTAAAAGAAACAATAATGCCCAGAAATACTTGTTTTGCTCACTTGCTGATAATAGCAAGCTGCGTTCTGCTCAACATCTCAACGGCAAGAGCCTCAACTGTTGACTGCTCTGAACACACCGCCCCTGCTACTTTTGTTATAGATAATGGCTTACTTTGCCTGCAGAAAATCATTATTGAAGAACAGCCTGAAATGGCGTTTTACACTGCTTCTCTGGCATGGACAGATACCAATAATCCCAATCAGTTCAGATTATTGAACACAGGCCCGGATATAAGCGCTGATCTAAACAGTCCGTCTTTTTCAACAATAAACGGTTTGCTTAGTTTACCCAAAGTCGATGTACCCGGCACCTACGGCACAGAACGTTATGTGGTCAATCTGGCCTTGACTGACAAAACGGATTTTTCAATATTCGAGCTTGTATCCGTATCGGTGTACATCAACCCTGATTTTATTCCCAATGTTACCTGGAAGCCCTATGGAATGCTCGACCAGGAAGAAAAACATGCTGTCGATCTGCTGGGCCGTTCGCTGCCTTATGCAAAACTGGCTGACGCGGTCTATGATTTTGACAACACAGTCATCGATCAGTGGATACTGATTGAAACAAAAGATAACAACTCCGGAATGCAGGCAGGCGTTTACTATGACCCGAACACCAATGAAGTAGCGCTTGCTTTCCGTGGAACAGAAACCTGTGATTTTCCATGCTCTCTCAGCGAGCTTGCAGAGCTTGCACTAGATACGGCAGCTGACACCTTGCTCACATTTGGGCTTGTCGACACACAGTTCGAAGATGCCATGGACTATGCCCGGAATGTCATCGAGCGCGCGCAAGGCAGGCAAATCATCGTAACCGGACACTCGCTTGGTGGCGGGCTGGCGCAGGCAGTTGGTTCAGCATTCGGACTGGAAACATTCGCTTTTAATTCCGCACCAGTTCCAGATGATTTTTTCGACGAGTATCCGCCCGCACTACCACAAGAAACACTCAATGACATTATCCATGTACTCGCCGATATACACGACCCGGTTTCCAACACCGATGAAACCGGCAAATTCTATCGGAACGCAGCGCATGTATCCTCGCTGATACAATTTGATTTTGATCTGAAAGAAATCCTGCCCCCGGAATTGCGAAAACTGGATGAACTAAGATTCAACCGTCACAGTATCACAACGCTTGTTGATAACGCATCCTCACTTCTAACGCTTTATCAGGACGGATGGTAGTGTCGAATATAAATGGATAGCATCCAATTGACGGTCGAACAGTTACAGATCACGGGTATACTGCTGATAACTGCCGCATTGTTTTTATGGGGAAGCTGGCGTCACGATATGGTTGCCGTTGGAGCATTGCTGGCCTGTGCGATAACTGGTCTCGTCAGTTACACTGATGCTTTCCTGGGTTTCAGCCATCCCGCTGTAATTACAGTCGCGTGTATATTGATTCTCAGCGCTGGTCTGCAAAGCTCGGGAGCCGTTGACTGGCTGACAAGATGGCTTTTACCAGTTAAATCTGGCCCGACATTGTCAATGGTCGCACTGACCTGTCTGGCTGCAGTACTTTCTGGTTTTATGAACAACGTGGGAGCACTCGCAATCTTGATCCCGGTTGCATTGCAAATGGCGGCCAGACTGAATATGCCGCCCGGACAAATCTTGATGCCGGTAGCTTTCGGTTCAATTCTCGGTGGAATGACCACGATGATCGGCACACC
Source organism: Nitrosomonas marina (assembly GCF_900110145.1). Taxonomy (GTDB): domain Bacteria; phylum Pseudomonadota; class Gammaproteobacteria; order Burkholderiales; family Nitrosomonadaceae; genus Nitrosomonas; species Nitrosomonas marina. The sequence goes on from NZ_FOCP01000003.1 coordinate 211,552, forward strand.
ACCCAATCTGATCGTTTCGGGCATTCGCGCAGAAACCACAGAACTGGGATATTTCTCCATGTTTGACTTTGCTCCCGTGGGTATAAGTGTTGCGATAGTGGGCGTACTGTTCATCACGCTCTTTGGCTGGCGACTCGTCCCTGAACGCAAGCAGGCGGGTTCCGAGGGTTTCGATCTCAGCGCCTACCTGACTGAAGCCCGTGTCCCTGAAGACAGCAAAGCCGTCGGCATGCGTTTGCACGAAGCCGAAGCAGCCCTGAGCGCAGCGGATGCGCAGGTTGTCGGTTTGGTGCGAAACGATGTTCGCGTAACACCGGCAAGTCTGAGTCGAAAAATCTACGCAAATGATATTCTGATTATCGAAGCGGAAGCGGAGCCTCTTGCCAATGCCTTATCCAGCCTGGGTTTAGTGCTGGAGGAAGCAAAAACTGATGAACAGACAAGCGACGAGGATAATTCTGAGCCCCAAAAGAACGAAAAAAAAGCAGCGGCGCAAAACGAGCAGTCAGATAATGAAAAAGACAAAAAACCCGGATCCAGCGAACTCATTTTAGCGGAATATGTCATATTGCCTGCTTCGTTTCTGGTAAATAGATCGCCCAGTATGATAGCACTGCGCACGCGATATGGAGTTAATTTGCTCGCATTATCTCGAACCGGCAGTCGAACTATGGCGCGTTTGCGTACTATCCAATTCAGAGCCGGCGACGTACTGCTGTTACAGGGTCCACCTGATGCGCTTGCTGAATTTGCTGAAAATACGGGTTGTGTACCGCTTGCAGAGAGAACGCTGCGCATTCCGGACAAGCGTAAGGCTTTGCTGAGCGGTCTGATTTTGTTGTCGGCAATTGGCATTATTGTATCCGGAGTCTTGCCGCCAGCCATTGCATTTTTGTGCGGTGTATTAGCTGTCACCGGGCTCCAGATCGTACCGCTGCGCAATGCATACCAAGTGATCGACTGGTCCGTCATTGTTTTACTGGCTGCACTTATACCGGTGGCAAGCGCAATGCAAAGTACCGGCGTAGCTGATTTGATTGCGCGCGGATTACTTGAAAGCCTGGCACAGGGGCATGCGATTATTGCACTGGGATTGATACTGATCGTTACCATGACATTATCGGATGTCATGAACAATGCGGCTACGGCAGCAGTCATGTGCCCGATTGCGCTAGGTACCGCCAATCAGCTTGGCGTCAATCCTGATGCCTTTCTGATGGCCGTTGCAGTAGGCGCCTCATGCGCCTTTCTGACACCGATCGGCCATCAAAATAATACATTAATACTCGGTCCGGGAGGTTTCCGTTTTGGCGATTACTGGCGGCTTGGACTGCCTTTGGAAATCCTGGTTGTCAGCGTCAGTATTCCCATGCTTATTTGGGTCTGGCCGCTATAAAAGCATATTGTACCGGGGATTAACGGCCAACTCTGTTCAAAGAAAAGGAATAAGAGCATTGAATTCATGGTTTCAATCAACAGGATAATTATTTTTTGGGTGCTATCGCTGGGCTGGCTGGTATCTGCTTATCATGCCGGCGGAATGATCCCCGACCAACAGCTCTGGTTTGTTTTACTGGTGACCTTTTTGTTCGGCCTGCCATTGTATATGGCTGCAACTTATTCAGTGACTATTCAACGAATTCATCGCGCCAATCAATTTCGCAATCTCGGCGTTTTATACTGGTTTCTGAACAAACGGTTCATGCCATATATCGGTTGGGCGCTCTGGTCTGTCACATTCACTTTTTTGCTGGTGTTTTATCTGGGCGTTACAAAAAAAATCGAGTGGATCGTCTTTCTTCTGACCGTCCCGGTGTTTTCGTGTTTTCACGCTGTTTTCGCACCGCTGGCAGCACGGGAATTCAGACCCTATATCGCTTTGCACAAATCACTGATTTGGACGCGTTGGGCAACAGCACTGGCAATGGCCGCTTTTTATGTACTTTATATCAAACTGGCAAGCAGATATCCATCCTATGCTTCGTTATCCGCAGCAATTGAAGCGAACAGTCCAGGTATCACTGGCACAAGCCAAAGCATCTTGATACTGGAAGTCGCTCGTCTGCTTGGATTTATCGAGGGACTGAAAGCATATATACTGGGCAATCTGCATTCATTCAGCGATATTTTTTTTCTGCTTGCGGTTTTTCTTTGCAGCGCCGTTCTTTTCTACAATATAGCACTTGCCATCTCCAGTTTTATGGTGCCGCTATCCGAATATCGCCGCGTACTAACACCATTGCAGGACGTGGATGTTCCTTCGCGTATTCCGTCACATTCACTGGCCGTTTCCTCTGCACTGCTAACTTTTTTCATGTTGTTTATTTACGTACCGTCTACTGTATATATCGATGCCTGGCTGCGTTCAACACCCAAGGTTGTAGAGCGCCTGCAGGATACCCAACGTACCGTTACAAAAAAAATCGAATCGTTGGAGAAAATTGGGGACGATTATTACAAACCGGGCACCATCGCTCAAACACGACAGGCCTACCTTGAAGTTGTTCAAGAGCTTGAGGCATCAGTGCTTCAACTCAAAAAAACATCAGATCAGAGCTTTATGCTTATGGCACAAAATGTGGACGACTACCTCGACTGGTATTACAGTCTGCCTGGAGAATATGAACGAATCGTAGCACTGGCAACTGGCAAACTGGAGCTCTGGATGACAGAAAAACTCGAGGCATACCTGACGCAAGGCAATGCATTTGGCCCGGTACAGCAGTCCATAGAAGACGCATTGCACAAAAATGAACAATTGCGTGCCGAATATCTTGACAAGATCAGCGCAATACTCGCTGAGAACCAGATTGAACCAGTAACACAGCAACCGGAAATCATTCAGTATTCCCCACTGGATGCTATCAAGGAACCACCCAGCAACAGCGTTATCATCAATTTGGAGAACCGGCTGCTGATTTCAGGCGGTATCGGAGCGGCTGGTGCGATCACCGGTGCGATTGCCGGCAAGGTCACAGGAAAAGTCATTGCCAAAGGCGCAATCAGCCTGGGCGCCAAAGCATTGGTTAAAGTAGCCGCCGGCAAAGCGGCCAGCGTGCTCGGAGGTGCCGCTGCCGGCGCTGCCAGCGGCGCCGCTATTGGCTCCGTTTTTCCCGGTATTGGCACAGCAATCGGTGCAGCACTTGGCGGAATCATAGGCGGCATATCTGTCGGCCTCGGCGTCGAGCATCTGCTGCTTAAACTGGAAGAACACTATTCACGCGATGAATTTAAAAAACAAATCCTTGATGCCATTGATGAGGCGCGGTTGGAATTCGAGGAATCATTGGGCATGCCCAATCATGATTCTAAAACCCACACTCCCTGAACTGAGCATGACAAGTATTCAGAACTTGATAAGTTTCATTGTACAGCAATGGTACAAACTGATTTACGGACAGTGGCCTGTTTCCAGACTGAAAAACAGTATAGGAAAGACGGCAACACTTTTCCGACCATAAATGAATAATCCGGATTGAAGGAGAATATACGTGCAGATTAAAGGCTCAGCCGGCCTCATTTTGCCCGGAGGAGGTGCACTTGCTGCGTACCAAGTCGGCGTGTTAAAAGCTATAGCTGAACTCTTTGGCAGCAGATGTTTGCCATTCGAGTCGATATCAGGCGTCAGTGCTGGCGCACTAAATGCTACGGCTCTTGCCCAGGATGCAGACAATTTTTTAGACGCGGTATTACGATTGGAACGCATCTGGACCGGATTGTATACACACAATGTCTTCACACTGGACTACAACTTGATGCGCGGTTTCATGACAAAAAACAACAAACCCCACTCGTTTCTCAATGTTTCCCCCCTGGCTGAGCTGTTGCAACGTGAGTTAGGAAATGACCAGCTGGTTGAAGCACAGTTGAAAAAAGGTCATCTCAAGGGGCTGGCGGTTACCGCTTCAAACTACTCAACTGGAGAAGCCACAACTTTTTTTGAATCAAGCATTGAATCACTGTACTGGCACGATCATCGACGTGATAGTGTTCGTACCAGAATCGGAGTACCTCATTTGCTTGCGTCTGCCGCTCTGCCACTTTTGTTTCCACCGCAACGTATCGGTAACGAATATTTCGTTGATGGATCATTACGTATGACCGAACCATTGCGGCCAGCCATCAAAATGGGGGCTGACAGAATCCTGATAATTGGCGTGCGCAATGAGACACTTCCCCTTGGAGACGAAGGTAACTACCAGCCCGGAGTTGCCGAAATCGCCGGCTTTACACTCGATTCTTTGTTTGCCGAAAACCTGAACACTGACATAGAGCGCATGCAGCAAATCAATCATATGCTCGGTCATATGAATTGGTGGCAACGCAAGAAAACCGGCCTCAGAAAAACCAAAGTGATGGTTATCCGTCCATCCCAAGACTTGCGTGTTATCGCAGCACGGTATGCTGTTAAACTACCGCGTGGAATTCGCCTGTTTTTGCGCACTGTTGGTGGTTGGGGCCATGAATGGCGATTGCCAAGTTTTTTGTTGTTTGAAGGTGTTTTCGCCCGTGAACTTATTAATCTTGGTTATTATGACGGCCTAAGGCAACGGCCAAAAATCAGTGATTTTTTTAGTTAAAGAACAACCAGACCCTGAATCGGCGCATGAACAACAACTCCACAGCCATTCTCAGCTTTACCAAAAGAGGAATTAGCGACGATAAGTGCACTCAGAAACTGTTGATTCTTGTTGAGCTTAAAGGATGCTATCGAGACTGATTGTAATACCCCGCCCACAAAAAAAGCTGCAAAAACAGAACACGTTTGAACAATCAGTAGTTTCAAAAATAATTACAAGATGTTTACATCACAAGCTTGTATAAATGTCACCATTTTTGAAATCTTGCATCCGGCGTTAATTTGCGGCCGTGATTAGTTTATAATTTAATTATCTATCAAGCCATTCGTTACCTTTTGACAAGATGGCGTCTCTAAACAATACTCAATGAATAATCTGAACAGCCTGCGTAAAACAAAAATCGTTGCAACCATCGGCCCGGCCTGTGACTCTTCCGATATTTTAAAGAAAATGATTGCTGCGGGCATGAATGTCGCCCGCCTGAATCTGTCTCATGGCACCATCGAAGAACATCAGGCCAGACTGGATCGGATTCGAGATACTGCCAATACGATGGGGGTGCATCTGGCCATAATGGTCGACACTCGAGGGATCGAAATTCGAACCGGCAAGCTTGAAAACATCTCGGCAGAACTCGTGCGCGGTGCAAAATTTATTTTGTACACCGATGGACGTATCGGTACCGATAAGGGTGTCTCCGTAACCTATAGAAACCTGCCCAGTGAGGTAAAATCGGGCATTCCGATTCTGATAGACGATGGAGCGATCGAGCTGGAAGTAACATCAATCGTGGATAACGAAATTATCTGCCAGATCATCCATGGCGGCGTTTTGAAGGAAAACAAAAGCGTCAATCTACCAGACACTGAATTGGCCGTCAGCGCTGTAAGCCCCGAATTCAGGGATGATATTGTACGGGAAATCAATTTTGCAGCTGACAATGATGTGGACTATCTGGCGGCATCTTTTGTACAAAGTGCAGAGGATATCCATCGTATTCGGGATATTTTTCTGGAAACTGATCGTCGCACACCGATTATTGCAAAAATCGAGAACAAAGCAGGTATCAAACACCTTGAGGACATCGTCAAAGCAGCAGATGGTGTAATGGTGGCACGTGGCGATCTCGGTGTTGAGTTGCCGCTAGCAGAAGTACCCGGGTTCCAGAAAAAAATCATACGTACCACAGTAATGAATGGAAAGCCGGTGATAACCGCCACCGAGATGCTGGCCTCCATGGAACGCAATCCCAAACCCACCCGCGCCGAAGCCAGCGATGTGGCCAATGCGATTCTTGACGGCACATCAGCAGTCATGCTCTCCGGAGAGACCGCGATAGGCAAGTTTCCGGTGGAAGCGGTGCGCACCATGTCGATTCTCGCCCAGCGAGCAGAAGCATCACTGAATGAATATGGGTATTTGCAAAAAACCCGTATGGATCCGGTAAATATTATTCCAGAGGTAGTCAGCCAGTCGGCGGTAAACATGGCTGAGAAGCTCCAGGCTGTTGCTATTTTCAGCCTTACTGAAACCGGACTGACATCCCGTTTGATTTCCAAAAACCGCCCTGCCTGCCCGATCCTGGCAGTAACCTATTCTCCCCTTGTAGCGCGACGGCTATCCATGAACTGGGGCGTCATCCCTTTACTCTGCGAGGAAGGCAGTGACGACAGCGCCAAACTTGAATTTGCAATAAACAGGGCCAAGAAACTGGGTTACATCAAAGCAGGAGATGTCGTTGTCGTAACAGCAGGCACTCAACATCGAGTTGGCGGTACAGACCTTATTCGCGTATTGAAAGTATAAGATTTTAATCCTGGCCAGATTTGTCTGCATTCCGAGTATTACGGATATAAGAGGTCATGGCTTTAAAAATCTCGGTCAATCAGTTGGCACATTGCCAACTGTGCACAGCATTCTATCCTGATCATCAATAATCACTATAAAACTATTGTTTGAATGAAGGTCTATCCCAAAAATCTCATCTTGCCCTCTATCGATAAGGTTAGTTCAAACCATTAACTTAATCGCTTCCTGCTACAGCCGGGAAGGAGGACAGCCAGATGACTATCAATTCAAACCGGCATCTACAACCAATACAACAAGATTTCACAATACAGAATATTATATATAAGAGCCGATACAGGAATATCATTTCGATTTTAATTGAACATAATATTGTCTACATCCAGACTGCTGAAAAAACTGGTTGTAATATCTCCATCACATCCTGTGAAATAACTGCGCCTTCGCCGATCGGCGCAGAATATGACGACATTGCAGAAACTAGCTGATCAGTTTCTTCATTCGACAGCGATGATGTCCCAGCATAAATCTGATCCAATTTGAATGAATTGTTAGAATACCAGTTACTGATCGTTATCTGATCATTTGTACCAACCACATATATTTCCAGATCATTCGAACTGCGGCTAAACCAAAGATTTTCATATGATATATTGGCAAATTGAAGCACATCGATACTTAACGCATTTGTATCATAATTGCTTATTGAATCATTACCATCACCTATTGCAAATACATAAGTGTCGTTACCCGAACCGCCATCCAGCGTATCATTGCTGCCCGCACCACCGCTAAGAATATCATCACCCGAGCTTCCGTACAGTCGGTCTGCCCCTTCTCCACCTTCAAGCAGATCATTACCATCATAACCGTTCAGATAGTCATCTCCGGAACCACCATACAAAGTATCATTACCGCTTTTACCATAGATCGTATCATTTCCACCCAAACCGTCTATCGTATCCTCATTTGCAAACCCGTTAATGACGTCTACACCATCGGTACCCTGAAGTACTTTTTGCATCACGGTATCTGGATTCCAGCTGGCACCGTCGGCAAATTCGATTGCATCCAGACTGTATGATGGATGTGCCGTATCCAGGTAGAAAAAGTATGAAACCGTGATTTTCTCACCAGTACTCTGCAGCGTTAGCGCAAGATCGTAACTTCCGGTTCGGGTCGCTAAAATATCATCAGGTGAAATACCCGAATCAAAGCGCAATACATCCTGGCTATTTGCATCAGTGTCATAGTTACTGATCATGACATTACCATCACCTGCCGCAAACAAGTACGTATCATTACCTGCACCACCGTCCAGCGTATCACTGCTACCCGTGCCACCACTTAGAATATCATCACCTGAACCGCCAAAAAGCCGATCGTTACCGTTTCCACCATCAAGTCTGTCATTGCCAGCATAACCGTTCAGGTAGTCATCTCCGGTACCTCCATACAAAATATCATTACCGCTTTTACCATAGATCGTATCATTTCCGCCCAAACCGTCTATCGTATCTTCATCTGCCGACCCGTTAATGACGTCTACACCATCGGTACCCTGAAGTACTTTTTGCATCACGGTATCTGGATTCCAGCTGACACCGTCGGCAAATTCGATTGCATCCAGCCTGTATGTTGGATGTGCCGTATCCAGGTAGAAAAAGTATGAAACCGTGATTTTCTCACCAGTACTCTGCAGCGTTAGCGCAAGATCGTAACTTCCGGTTCGGGTCGCTAAAATATCATCAGGTGAAATATCCGAATCAAAGCGCAATATATCCTGGCTGTTTGCATCAGTGTCATAGTTACTGATCATGACATTACCATCACCTGCCGCAAAAAGGTAGGTATCATTGCCAGCGCCGCCATCTAATGTGTCATTGCTGCCAGAGCCGCCGCTGAGTATATCATCACCCAAATTCCCATAGAGCCTGTCCGCACCAGCACCTCCATCAATTACATCGTTGCCGTCTCCACCATACAACGTATCATTACCGTCTAAACCGTTAATAGTATCATCTGAAGCGAAACCAATAATACTGTCATTTCCTTCAGTTCCCATCAGTGCCATTTGCGCTAGGACAATGCTATTCCAACTAGTACCATCGGCGAATTCAACGGCATTGAGCATGTATTGGTTGCCGGCAATGAAATGATTCTTTACAGTTATGATTTCACTAGTACCTTCTAACGAAAGTCTAAGATCATTACCAAATCGGGATACCAGTACAATACCTGGGCCAATTCCGGTATCAAATTGCAACACATCGTGACGACTTGCACCGGTATCGTAATTGTTGATGGTTGTCTTCCCATCACCTGCCGCAAACAGGTAAATATCATTGCCTGTACCGCCATCTAATGTATCATTGTCACCAGAATCGCCGCTGAGTGTATCATCACCGGCGCCACCGTACACTTGGTCTGCGCCATCTCCACCGTTAACGACATCGTTGCCACCATCACCGCGTAATATATCGTTACCATCCAGACCGTTGATTGTGTCATCTGTCGCAAAACCGGTGATATAGTCCGCACCTTCCGTTCCCGTCAGCACCAAATATGCAAGGACTTCACTGTCCCAGCTAGTTCCGTCGGCAAACTCAACTGAATTGAGTTTGTATTGGTCACCATAGAAATGATACTGTATTGAGATGATCTCACCGGTACCTAGCACCGTCAGATACAAATTTTGACCGACTCGTGATACTTGCACGTCATCAGGATTAATATCCGTATCAAAACGCAAAACGTCATTGCTGTTTGTGTCGGTATCATAATTACTGATGGTAGTATTGCCGTCACCAACCGAGAACAGGTAAATATCGTTACCTTCATCGCCACTCAAAATATCATTGCTACCGGCCCCTCCACTGAGAATATCGTCACCCATACCTCCGTGGACTGAGTCACTACCGTCACCGCCTAAGAGTGTATCGTTTCCTTCAACCCCATATAGATAATCGTTTCCCGAGCCACCGTATATGATGTCTTCACCTTCTCTGCCATTTATCGTGTCTTCACCACCCAGACCATTAATAATGTCGTCTGAAGCAAATCCGTACATGGTATCGTTACTATCTGTACCGGTTAACGCCAGTTGTTTAACTGTTGATGAATCCCAACTGGTACCATCACTGAATTCAATCGCATCCAGCATATAGCTACTGCTGGTATCCAGATAAAAATAATTGGTGACTGTGATTCGTTCTCCGGTTGTCAGTATTGACAATAACAAACTATACGTATTGCGCGATACCGTTACATCAGCCGGAGTGATACCTTCCATAAACCGAAGAACATCATGACTGTCTCCCTTATCATGGTTATTAATGGTAGTGTTGCTATCACCTGCCGCATACAGATAGGTGTCATTGCCTGCATCACCTCTCATATGATCATTTGCACCGGTGCCACCGCGCAAAATATCATCGCCAGCACCGCCAAAAAGCATATCGGTGCCGTCACCGCCATCCAAATTGTCACTGCCGCCAGTACCATATAAACCATCATTGCCAGCACCACCAGATAATACGTCGTTGCCCTCACCACCGGTTAATGAATCATTACCATCACCACCACTCAGGTTATCGTTACCGCTGGCTCCGGCAATGATGTCGTCTCCGGCTAAACCTTCAATAATATCGTCCGTCTCGAATCCCGTCAGATTGTCGTCACCAGTTGTACTTTCTATCACCATCGATCTGACCGTTGAAATCCCCCAACTGGTTCCATCACTGAATTCAATGTTTTCCAGCACATATGTACCGGCAAGATCACCATAGAAATAATTAAAAATCGACACTACTTCTCCAGTGGTTTCTACGATTAAATCCAGACTGTTTAGATTACGGGCCGCTGAGACGTTTTCCGGTGTTATACCTTCCAAAAAGCGTAATACATCATGGTTATCGTCCCCATAATTATTATTAATGGATATATCGCCATCGCCCAGTGCAAAGAGATACGTGTCGTTACCACGGTCACCGCGCAAATGATCGTTATTTCCACCGCCACCGCGCAGGATGTCATCACCGTCACCACCCATCAGTAAATCACGGCCGCCTCCACCAAACAGGATATCGTCCCCGCTACTGCCGCTTAAATTGTCGTTACCGGCACCGCCGTTCAGAATATCATTACCGATAAACCCGGATAAGCTGGCATAGCCCGGTTCACTGAAAACAATATCGTCGTTCGCACCGGTCATTTGATCGCGCCAGATAATACTCACACCCAGACCCTGCAGAATCGTACTGGTTTGTTCACCAGCAGCGTCTGCATCAATCCAGTTTCTCAACAAATCCAGACCGTTCCAACCTTTATCCTGCAATATTTCACCGGCATATTTGTTCAGTTCGATCAAATCAGCCAATGCAGCAGCGGGGTCAGCCGCTTTTTGACTGTCTAGCAATGCAACCATGGCCGAGAAATCCACGTAAACTTCGGATGATTCATTCACTTTTAGCGCGATTTCATCCAGATATGGTGAAAGCCGCGTTTGCAGAATCAAACTGCCATAGACTGATTCTTTCAATAATTCATAGCTTTGATGCATGAATTCGATCTGCTGGGTTGACAAGGTAACATAGACTCTTTTTGTTCCCAGCATGCCGGGTACCGGATTGACCGTATTGCTGAATCCATTACCCAATGTTACTTTGTCAGCATCGACAGTCACGAAAGATGTACCGTTAAATCGCTCCAGGATACTGATCGTCTCAACAATCTCTTGCTGTTGTTGCAACATCTGTTGGTATTCAGTGCGCGCTTCAGCGCTGAGCGAATCCAGAAAAGCGGTGTCCGTGGTGTTCCAGTAAGCCAGGTGCGCATCATGATCCGACCATGATTGACCGGGCAACAGGTATAACAATAAAAAATTCTGGTCGGCGGCCTGTTCGACGCTGGTCTTCATCGTAGACGTCTGCGCCCATGAAAATAACAAATCATCAAGCAAAGCCAGTTGGCCAGCAAGACTGCTTTGACCGGCATAATTTGTCAGCACATTTGCCAAAGCCGGCGACAGGCTAGCTGCCTCACGTAAATCGCGCACTAAGCCGGATGCTTTGCTATCGGGCAGACTTTTGGCTTCTTCGGTCAACGAAATGCTGTTGGTAAATTCACGGTAAAACGAATTGTTCGCCAAATCCAGATTGCCCGTCTGCCCCTCGCCATCGACGGTTAAATGCGCTGCTGCTGCCGTTTGCACATTGCCGTTGCCGAAATTAACGTTCTGGTTGGCGGCATTCAGGTCGACACTCACAATGCCGAGTTCCGCCAGGGAAAACAATTCATTAGCGGTTGAAATCCCGTTCTGGTTGAAATCGCGCCATACCTGAACCAATGCAAACGCTTCATCGCTCGTATCAAACACTCCATCAGCATTTGAATCCAGATCGCCCAGCGCATCGAAGCCGTTTGTCGCCAATACGCCACTGTTTGTTACCGTATCAACCCCAAACAATTCCGCACCGGTATCGATCGTACCATTGTCATTACGATCACGTACCAGGAAACCGTCATCACTATTAACCCAGCCTGTGCCGGTCCTGATACCGTCGCCATCATGGTCAAAGACCACCACAGTATTGCCAATGCCAATGGTTTCGATGCCGTCGTTATCAAGATCGAGCACCAATGGATCTGTGCGGGGTGGCATCCAGTTTTTAGATTGGTTGTAGAAGCTGTCGATCGAAGAATTAATACCAAAAAAACTGTCCCCTATCAAATAACCCAGATTATTTAACATTGGTGTAGCAGCACCTAGAATTATGAATATCGAACCCGGTAATGCGGAAACTGGAAATGTTACCAACGTACTACCTATAGCATTTGACAATGCAGCGTAGTCCTCCCAGGTATATTCATTATCTGATCCCGCTTGTGCCATTTGGCCCAATGATAATACTTGTGCAAGTTTACCTAAAGGAAATGAAACTGCAGTCCAGTTTTTAACACTTGGAATTATTACCATATAGGCTACTGCGGCCGACATATTATTTATGGTAACAGTAGGAGCACCATTAACCACTAATGTATCGGTAGCATCCTTTCCTATATCTACAGAAGAAGCCACTGCCCCAGCACCACTTGCTGCCGACTCTATTGCAGAATGAGCTTCATCAGAATATTGATTGATCAAACTATCAGGAATTTTTCTACTCAACTCACGACCCCAAATTGTTGTCTTAATCTTATTGTTTCACCTTCAAAAAACAAGATAAACAAAGTAGTAACACAAAGCGCTATCCCAATACCCTCAAAGAATCTGAAATATTTCTCCAACTTACTATTCTCTTTTCTACGTCCAGTTATTCTAGGTACAGCATTTTTAATTTCTAGAATAAATCCATCTTTCATAAAAAATAATCTTGAAATTAATGCAGAAATTACAATGCTAATAAACAACAACTTGAGCCATGGATGATTAGCTAAAACTGGAAATATCTTAATAGTAAAGGCAAACAATGCCCCCAAAATTAGAAACACACTTGTCCACAAATTCATCAATCAGGCCTCCTTAGTTTTGAAATTATTCTAAAATTAAGAATCAAAAATTAATTAGCTCAACAATTAAGCAATAAACAGAATTATTCGAAATCCATGTTGACCACTTATTAGTGGTAATTTGTCTAAATCTAACTTTTCTTAGATAGAATCAACTAATAGCCTAAACCCTAAACCCTAAACCTCTATTCGCTCTCGACCAGTTTAAAGATTATGGAATCGTCAATAAACTCGTTGCAATCCACACACTCAACGAAAAAACAGTACTCAGCGATTCTATTAAATGAACATAATAAAATGTCTAGAAAACAGGGAGTTCTAAAATCTGTAGGCATGGACGGTAATACCTCAATGAAGCAAGTATCTAACTTATTAGAAACGGATAATTGAATAAAATCTTAAATTTGCCCAAGAAAAATTATTGAATTGAATTTGACCTGATAGTCACTCCCGATAAACCGGTAACTGTCCGATCAAGTTTAAATCAGTATATGTAACGGTGTTAACACCAAGGGACTTTGTCGTACTTTAACTGCCAAGCGATTTTGTCGTATTCAATAATTACCAAGGGAAATTGACGGATCTATTTGATCAGTGATTTTCTAAATATTCCATTGTGTTTATTCGGAGGTCACAAAGGATGATTATTATGGATTCAAAAGCTCAGCTCGTTGTAGATGTGATTGCTAAAGTCTCACAAGGAAAAGTGAGTATTATTAACACTGTCAAGCTGTTGAATAAATCACGTCGGACAATAGAACGCTACCTTCAGTGGTATCAACAAGCTGGTATTCAGTTTGTCGTTCATCGTAATACTGGCAGAGCACCTTCCAATAAAACACCTGAATGCCTGAAAAGGCAGGTTCAGTCTCTTATAAAAGAAAAATACTATGATGTGAATTTGCAACATCTTGCTGAGCTCTTAGACACGAACGAAAATATCCAGGTAAAGCGAGCTGTATATTCCGGCCCAACGTGAACAAATATTCTGGTTGAAGATGAACATTTTTGCTAATTTTCCGGAATCGCTGTTCAACATGGCCAGAATTTTTTCAACGCATTGTTTTTAATTTAGTTTGCTAAGCTGTCCGCCTTTTGGGCGGCAGACATTGGCAGCCAAGAGGATAACAATGCGCAATATCAGAGAAGTTTTACGCTTGCGACTGGGCGCCAGGTTGAAATACCGGCAGATCAGTCAAAGCACGAAAGTGAGTATGGGCAGCATCGAGAAGCCGCTATCTCGCGCGGGGGAACTGGGCCTGTCCTGGCCTTTGCCTGATAACCTGGACGATGCCGGCCTGGCTCGCCTGTTTTATCCATCGTCTGACACCACGGTATCATCGCGGCATATTAAGCCTGACTGGTCAGTCGTTCACCAGGAGCTCAAACGCAAAGGCATGACCAGGCAGTTGCTGTGGGAAGAATATACGGCCGCCCATCCCAACCGTTGTTGCAGTTACTCGCAATACTGCGACCGTTACCGTCACTGGCTGGAAAAGCAAAAGCGCTCCATGCGCCAGACGCATAAGGCTGGTGAGAAATACTTGGTCGATTATTGTGGGCAAAGCGTACCGATCATTAACGCGGCCAGTGGCAAGGTAATCTCCCCATTATTAACCGAAGCCAAAAGTAGAAGCTAATGCGCTAATTGAGCAAGTTTTTGTTTTGGTGTTATTCCCCTGATGGCAGTATTTGGCCGTTCATGATTATAGGGCCACAGCCATTTAGTTGCATAGTCCCGAACTTCAGCGATAGACTCAAAGCAGTGATGGTTCAACCAGTCATAGCGCACTGTTCTATTGTAGCGCTCGATGTAGGCGTTCTGTTGAGGATTGCCTGGTTGAATGAATGATAGCTGTATGTCGTTCTTTTCCGCCCAGGCAATTAGCGCGCCACTGATGTATTCTGGCTCATTGTCACAGCGAAGCCGATTGGGTTTGCCACGCCATTCGATCAAGCGGTTTAGCGTACGAATAACACGCTCTGAAGGTAAGGAAAAATCACTTCAATACCCAGCCCCTCTCGGTTACAGTCATCGAGTATATTTAATAACCGAAAGCTGCGGCCATCTTCCATCCGATCGTGCATAAAATCCATTGATCAGGTTTCATTGATTGTTGATGGCACCGTCAGCTCTTCAGGTCTGTCACGTTTGAGCCGCTTTCTCGGTTTAATCCGCATATTCAATTCCAGCTCCCGATATATACGGTAAACGCGCTTGTGGTTCCAGGGAAAACCTTTTACGTTGGGCAAATACAGAAAGCATAACCCGAACCCCCAGTTCCGCTGGTTGTGTGTCAGCCGTAACAGCCAATCAGCTATGAGGCGATTATCAGCACAGAGCCTGGCCAGGTAACGATAGCAGGTTTCACTGATACCATAGATCTCGCAAACCATACGGATACTCGCTTTTCTTTGCTTAACAGCCTGTATTGCCAGTTCGCGCCGCCGTCGGGGCGCTACCACTTTTTTCGAGCGCCTCCTTGCGTAACTCGGACTTTAACCGCTCTTCGGCATACATCTTTTTCAATCGGCGGCTCTCTTCCTCAAGCTCTTTGAACCGCGCTATCATCGATGTATCCATACCGCCGTATTTGCTGCGCCATTTGTAAAATGTCGCACTACTCATACCCATGTTCACGGCACAATTCAGGCACCGGTACGCCTGCCTCAGCCTGTTTGAGTATCGTCATGATCTGACTGTCACTGAATTTCGATTTCTTCATTGCAGAACCTCCTGTCTATAAATTACAAGAAAATTCGTAAGCGTCCGGCGCGACCATCTATAATTTTTCTTGTTTTAATGCTTCGATAAATTCCGGCGTTAACGGCAACAACTCATCAATACGGCTATTAG
>NZ_FOCP01000061.1 GCF_900110145.1 Nitrosomonas marina
CCAGACTGTGTGAAAACTCAAAATCTGTGTTTTTGTAGCTGAACTTGCAATCATAGCGGCGTATAAAAATAATCTAAGCGGTTAGAACCAGCCGTCATCATTTATTTTACGGCAATGCATTTTTTGGAAGCGCTTCGCTAGAAGTCTCTTCCAAAAGTTGGACGAAGACCTTTTTATACGGCAAACACAGGTATTACGTCTGCAATACTTTGATTAATGTACCGATGCCCATGATATTCATCACACGCTTTAAATTATAGGCCAGAGTATGCAAGCTCATCTCCGCACTGACACGTTCTAGTGTTCTGGTCTGAAAATGCGTATAGCCCATCCATAACTTTATTGTCCCAAATGGATGCTCGGCTGTATTTCTTCTTGCCGTCATTCGTTCGGGCTCTTTGTTAATTCGATCCTCGACAGTATCAAGTACGGCCTCATGCTCCCATCGACTGATGCGCCGATATTCCCCTGTGGTACATTGTGATTTTATCGAACAATTAATACATGCCGATGACCAATAACGCCTAATCATTTTTCCATCTTCTTGTCGGCTAAAACGAAAGATAGCGCGCTCACCTGCAGGGCACTCATATTCATCATCTTCAGGCTTATAAATAAAGTCACGCTTACCGAAAAGACCCTTGGCCTGATTGCTAGATGTCTCACATTTTGGGAGATAAGTTTTAATACCGGCGTCTTCACACGCCTTTATTTCTTTACCATTAAAGTAACCTCGATCAGCGACAACGGCCAGTTCATCAGTTGCCATTGCTTCTTTTGCCTGCATGGCCATATTTGCCAATTGTGCACGATCATTGCCGACATTGGTTACCTCGAGTGCTACGATTAGATGATGTTTTGTGTCCACTGCAGTCTGTACGTTGTAGCCCACTATGCCAGACCCACGCGTTATCATGGAGCGTGCATCTGGATCGGTTAGTGATATTTGTTTATCGGGCGTGGCAAGTAATTGTTCTTCGATTTTATTGAGTCGTTGTATTTCTTTCTTGAGTTTGGCTATCTTATTTTCAAGCCGTTCAGTCTTATCTTTTGCAATAGTGGTTTCCTGCCGATCAACACTATTCATCTGAGCTAAATACCGGTCAATGCTCTCATCAATTTGTTCCAGTCGGCGTTTTAATTTGGCACGAGTAAAGTTTCGATCACGATTGTTTACGGCTTTAAACTTACTGCCATCAATGGCAACAAATGCATCGCTAAATAAATCCAGTTTGCGGCAAACCATCACAAAATCACGGCAGACTAAACGTATCGCTTTGGCATTATTTTTACGAAAATCAGAAATAGTCTTGAAGTCAGGCGCTAAACGACCAAGTAGCCACATCAGTTCAACATTGCGTCCAGCCTCTCGTTCCAGGCGACGAGTTGACTGTATTCGGTTAAGATAGCCGTAGACATAGAGCTTTAGCATGGTTGCCGGATGATAAGCCGGTCGACCGGTAACTTTGGATTCCGTTTTGAAACCCATGCCTGACAGGTCAACGCTATCAATAAATACATCAATTACTCGAACGGCATTTTCTTCTGAAATGTAATCGTCGAGTATTTCTGGAAACAAAGTAGCTTGAGTCCGTGCTTCGCCCTCAATGAACCTACTCATGGAATACTCCAATTAACTGGAAAGTAAAATTATATAACCAATTGGGTTTTCACACAGTCTGG
>NZ_FOCP01000031.1 GCF_900110145.1 Nitrosomonas marina
CGCGTCGGCACTGTCGATCTTGGCAGCGGCATTAACCCCAACAGCCTGGTCGTATGCGTCCTGGGCGCCGGCGGCAGCTGTAACAATCTCGCCGGTACCGCTGAAAAACACGGCGTTACCGTCGTCAATCTCGGTGCTGCGCTGAGCGATCCAGATACGGAAATCTACGCACGGGTTCAGGACATGGCCGGTAATACCACCGAGGTTTACCGCACGGTCGACTGGTTTTTGAATGACGCACCGACTCCGTAAAAAACAGGTCGATGGTAAAAGAATTTAACTTTTGATACGATCTGTTAATTATCCCGTTTTTGCTGAACGCCGATTGCATGTTCAAAAACGAGTCTGCCACCATACCACCCTGCAGCACACAATGACATTAGTCCCAGTATCGAAAAAAGAATTGCGGCACCACTGGGTTGCATGAGTGTTGTACCATCAAGGCGCAAAAAAAGACTGATCGAATAGAGCGACCAGCTTACCATTGCCAAAATCATATGCTGATTGGCCATCTTCATGGCATCACTTTGCTGGTCAATTCTTGCCAGCTCCAGCAATCCTGCGACCATGGCCAGAACGGCCGTGATCACCCCGATGACCAGCAGCACCCCAGCAACCCAGCCTACCTGCTCTCCGTAATACAAACTGGCAACATCACCTACAGTTGCAAAAAACCATGCGGCAATTGGAAAATGAACCAATACGGGATGCAAGGGGTGTGTCATAATGAAGTTCCTTTTTTATAATCCCAAGAAAACACTCAATAAAATAAGAAAGCCAACGACTGCAACGCCAGCATGAATAATAACAACATTCTTAGGAGCAACAACTTGCTTCATATGCAGCGAAGCCAGATAAAAACCGCCCAGCGCCGCCACAACAAGTAACCCGAGTGCCGCTGTTACCGCTCCCGCCGCGGAACCCTCCAAAACCATCATAATCAGCATAATCAAGCCGGTTGCGCCCAGTAAAGCATGGACAATCGATAACGGCCAAGGCGCCAGTTGCCCCGACAATACCTTGGTAGCCATAAATACACCGCCGATAGCCGCTATGGCAAAAATGACAATCGCATAGGTCAACATTCTTTCTTACCTCCCTCAAAAGAATTAAAAGTGCATACTATACTGCAGCTATTATCACTTTTACAATATTTATATGTTAAAAGTTGCAAGACTCTACATTTAATTGAAAAAATGAATAAAAAATTATTTATAATGACAGCATGATATCCACAATTTCGAGTTTAGGACAGCGTCAACAGGCGCTGCTGAAGGTTTTGCTTCACCATCGCAGGGGATTAACAATCGATGAATTGGCCGGTCTGCTCGACATATCCCGCAATGCAATTAATCAACACCTATCCAGCTTGGGTGGCAGCGGTTTTATTCAAAGCACCTTGCTGCACAGCACAGGCGGCAGACCCAGCAAAATATATATGCTGAGCCCCAGCGGTCTTGAACTTTTTCCCAGAAACTATGCGCTGCTGGCCAGTACCCTGCTTGGCTGGCTCAGAAAAAACCTGAGTGAAAATGAACTGGAATCCTGCCTGGAAGAGTTAGGTCAACAAATCGCGCTGGAATTCACTGGGCGTGTCGGCAAACACCCGTCACTAACGAACAAAGTCCACGAAGTAGTCTCGATATTGCAAGAATTGGGCTATGACGCAAGCACTGCACATAACTCTGATTCTTATGCCGAAATCGTTGCCAACAACTGTGTCTATCATAGAATCGCGGAAGAATGTCACAATGTCTGCACCTTGGATTTGAGCCTGCTTACTTCCCTGCTGAACGCCGATATTGAACATAAAACATGCATCGTAAGAGGCGGCAAAAACTGCTGTTTTGGCGTGTCGACAAAAGCATCGCCGTGCTCATCGAATCAGAATTAAATACGTGTTATTCAACCAACTCAGGCATCTATCCCAGCCCAGATTAGAAAAACTGAAAACAACACCCTCAACCAAAGCGTTTATTACTAAATCAATTCGGAACCAATAGCACAATTCATATGTTCCAATGCGAACCGGCAAACGTTCGTGTACGTAACTACTGTTAAATCAGTATACGAAATAGCGACTTCAACGGTATCATGTCATGCAGATAAAGATCGTGTCTGTTTTAGCTCAGGCACGTTACGCTCCGTCATTCAATCGAAGTGGAAATGCATTGTGGACATTGATACACAATTAATGCAGCAGATAGCAAACAAGGAACACCATGCGCTGGCGCAGATATATGAGCGCCATGTGACACAAATGCTGGCGGTTGCATGCAGAATACTGAAATCCCGCAAAGATGCCGAAGATTTGATTCATGATGTATTTCTTGAAATCTGGAACAAGGCCAGTGATTTTGATGATAAACGCAGTTCGGTCCGGACATGGATTCTGATGCGGGTGCGTAGCCGTGCAATTGATCGGCTGCGTCAACTTGCGCGTACGCAAAAATTTTTTTCGTCAGATGCTTACGATGAATCCGATGCGATTCAGACAACCGAGCCGGCACCGGATCAATTAGCCGAATGGCGGTGTGCGCGTTCCGCTGTCGAACAACTGCCCGAGTCACAGTACACCGTTATTGTGCTAAGTTACTATGAAGGTTTAACATGTACGGAAATTGCCGAGCGATGCCGAATACCGGTCGGCACAGTGAAATCCAGGTTATCAGCCGCAATCCGGCATTTGCGCGGTGCATTGGAATCGAGTGGAGAAAAAGCACATGCCAGACCACGATAATAAACTGATCGAGTATGCGTTAGGTATTCTCGATGAAAAAACCGCAGAAACGCTGCAGGCTGAAATCGACTCATCCGCTCAGAACAAGTCAGCATTGCGGGATATCGAGCATGTATTGACGTTGCTGGCCGAATCAGAACAGCCACTTGCGCCCTCACAAAACCTGAGAGAGCGCATCATGCAATCCGTCCAGCACGAAACACGATTTACCGGATTTTTAGACCGGCTATGCATTTTTTTTGATTTGAACCAGGAATCCATTAAAGAACACTTATCCACTCTGAATCATGTGTCAGCAGAAGCCTGGCAGCTCAACGCCTTTCCTGGCACGCATTTATACCATTTTGAAGGGGGGACACAGATTGCCGAAAATGCTGATTGCGGGCTGGTCTACGTCGAACCTGGTAAAATGATTGCCGCTCACCGGCATCTGGGCGACGAATGGTCGTTCATACTTCAGGGCCAGATGAAAGAAGTCAACGGCGCAGTCTATCACCCGGGCGATTGCATACACCGGCCCGCCGGATCGGTGCATGCACTGCAATCTGTTGGAGAGAAACCACTTGTTTTTGCCGCTGTGTTAATTGAAGGTCTGGAATTTGTTGTGGATTAGAATAATAAGGCAATCTTGCATAGAGTGATACATGACTGATGAAACAGTCATATTTTACTCTTTCTTATTAATCGACCTACACTTTACAAATTCTTTGTAAGCTGACCAATCCAAAAAATACTCATCAGGGTTTCCTCCACCCAGCCAATTCCCCATATCATTGTCGCAATCTCCATGCTCCCAGGTAAGATCGCGGTGTGTTTTCCAAGGGTTGGTCATAGGCATTCCTTGATAATCTTCCCCACTTAAATCCTTGTACTCTTCTCCGCCTTCGTGCTTGTACCAAGTTTTCCCGAAAGCATGGATTAATTCATGTGCTGCAACATTTTCAGCGTTTATGTCTTTGCTACTTATCAAAATTACCGGAAGCTTCCCCATATTTGCAGAAGCTTTTACAATACGATCGTAAGATTTGATAGCTTTATATTCATCAACGAAAAAAACATATATGCCAGTCTTTCTTAGATGCCGCCACATACGTTTGTAAATTGTAACCACGGCATCATGATATGGACTCCATTCCGGATTCTTTCGGGGACCGTCAAGACTCGCAATAATATCTTTCTGACCCTTCAATGCCTGTATTGCCTTCTGTCGCGCATGTTTTCTTTTAATCCTCGCAATCGTTTTATCGACATCCAGTTTACGAAGATCCAATTCAATACAATATTTCTTAAACCAATTTATAGCTTCATTAAGCTTTTCATTGCATTTATCTATCGTCCAGCTCGAACCCAAGAGAACCCAATAAATGGGTATAGATTTTGTGTTCGGTATGTTTATCATCACTTGAGTGTCACAGTGAACTTTACCTCGTCTTTTGTTTAAAAATTTTTGTGAGCAAGTTCCGGACGGAACGCACCAATACACAGGCGAAGGTAAACAAGCTTCGAGAAAGCACGTATTCGTGACCAGCGCCGATAATGGACGTGCATCGAACCATTGCAACCCTGCGGCGGAGTGCACCGGCAGAGTCAGGTTGACCGTTGCATCCGTCAGATAAAACGGCTGCGTTATATCCCTACTCCCCGATGCTGCTGAAAAACCGGCAGATTCCCATTCCGTTGTTTCCAGCGTATATGGACAGGGATCATTGTCAGCAGCGCATGTGTCTATTGGAGTATAAGACAATAACGGATCGGGCAGGACGCTTTGCGCCCACTGCTTGAATCCTACTGGCACTGGAGCGTGCTGCAACAGTGTTCTGGCAGCCTCCTTGTTGTATCGCAACACTGGCTGTTTTATTCCTGACGCAACCGCATCCTGTAGACGCACACCGGAAAAATTTCCGGTCAATAATTTATCGGCCATGGTTATGCTCCTTGGATATCAAAATCAATTAATGGACCGCGGTGTGCCGGAATCACGGCGTTTTTGATCACGGCAAGACTGCTGGCGCTGCCAAGTGCAATGCTGGCGGGCATTGTTACATGGTAGACCAGCGTGGACCCATCCGGCAGCATTGTCGAACGCGTCACGAACAGCCCTGTATCCAGCGCTGCGGGCGTCATGCCATGAAGATTGTTTTCACCCATGGAAAAAAACCAGATGTTGGTGCCTATTCCGGTGCTGTCAGACGCCAGTGGATTTTCCGGTACGGGTTCCCCGTCCGGCGTGTCCGGGCTGCCGCTCAGATTCTGATTCAGGTCGTTGACATAAACTGGCGCACCGTCAACAGTTAAAACACGTTCTCCCTGATTTTCATTGCGCGGACATGGAAAAATCATGTCGGTGTACTGCGGCGTCAGCCCACGCGTCCAATGCGCCGCATGAATCGCGCGCTTACCGATGCTGTTGGTAAACAGTACCGTGCCCCGACCATCGTTGGTGCGCACCAGCTCCTTACCCTGTTCCAGCGCTTCCAGCGTAAGCGGATTAAAACCGAGATCCAGTACCCGCGACGAATCGACCAATCGATGCAAACCATCAAATTCACCAGTATTTGCTGAATCGCCCGATTCGAACAATGTCCAGAACTTGTATAGAAGTTCACGGATAGCCAGTGCCATTTGAACAGATACCTGGTCGTTGACATTCGATGAAAAAATATCCTGGGCTTTATACGAGACCCGGAACTGCGTGGCAATCTCGGCGAATGAAAAGACGCGAGATGCATCATTAGGCATTTTTGTGTCCTCGACTATCCCCTCTTCAAATCCAATTGTAACGCCGGGCTGCAACACTGGCGTTGTAGTGTAACGCAGCGCATCGCCGGCAACCGGATAAAAAGGAAATACGCTGGCCAGTTGAATGCGAAACGGAAAATCTTCAATCAGCCATTTTGCCTGAACGTCATTTGAAAGCAACCGTGCATTATTGCCAATAGTAGACATGATAATCTCCTTACTAAAGTATTAAATCCCGTGGGATTGAAAATCAATCTGACCAGAAAAGAACATTTCGCATTTGCAGCATTGCCGACCTCGGGATCAGCCGTTGCCATAATTCGGTATTGCCGACAGCCTGTTTGGAAAAAGGCTTTGACTGGCATGACGATCTCCGAAAACATGAAAAAGTTCGAAAAAACCGGTCTGTTCATTCAGAACACGAAATTCGTTCCGGCTTTATCAGTTATACGATTGATAACCCAAAACGGTTCGATTCAGTTCAAATTACCGGCTGCGATCTGATTGTCATGCTGCGCCATTGCAATGGCTTGTTCTGTGATGACGAATAAGAAAGCTGATCCTAAAAGAGTGTGGACGACTAGCATGGCAATCCCATTTTTGTCGCACAGATTGCCAAGCTGATCAACAGCAATCACCATGGCTCACCTCTTGCGTCAAAAAACGGTCTTTAGCACTGTTCAAGTTAAGAAGCAGGCAGATTGAGAATTGCTGCCGTATCGTTTTAACCCCGGGGACTGCATACGATGCAGCCGGGTTTGTTTGATCCAACGCGAACAGAGTATGCGAATTCACATGCTTAGCAGCGCTCTTGCCACAAATACAGTCTATATACCTGTAATTGAGAATAACGTGAGGAACATAGCACTCAAGACAGTTGATTGCTTTCAGTTTATTGAAGCAGCATCTGCTGATCGAGCAGATAACCAGGCTTCAAGCGGTTTAACTGATCATGTTCGTACAATATCAAATAAATGGGGCTGATACGGTGACAAACAGCACCGGAATAACGCCCTTTGGCCCTTTGGCCTTTGGCGTCGCAATGCAGGAGATACAGTACTTTGTTATAGAGACTATCCAGTCACTCCTGATAATTGTCGGTTTGCGTGATCGCCAAATTAGTTCAATGACGTCCAGCAATGTTGGCAAATACAGGCAGGTCTTTTATCTACACATTCGGTGCAACAACATGATCAGTGCATACCTGAGACGCGACAAGTGCGCGTAATGCTGCATTTATCATTCATCATGGCCGTAAAGCAAGCAGTGGACCCGGCATCATGGGCAAATACTTACCCATCTGGACTGCCGGCTGGCTACTTTAACTGTAAAATGGGATTGTTAACAAAAAACCAAATGGACCAGAAAAATTCTGGCATGTCATCCCGCTTTTCGGATATATTCGGTTTTTCCCATACAGCAGTAATTCTTTACAATCATCTTTATTTTTTATGATCATCAATCTGTCAGACATCCCTTCAATCCAAAGCTTCACAAAAATTATCGTTGCCTTGAGTATGGTGCTCAGCGCAAACACGGCAACAGCAAATCCGGTTGCCTGTTTTAACACGAACGTGGGTGGTTTTTGTATGGAATTGCTTGAACAGCAGGCACCTCTGACGGTTACAAATTTTATCCGTTATATTGACAGTGGCGCTTACCTGCAAAATATTTTTCACCGCAGCGAACCGGGTTTCGTAATTCAGGGGGGCGGTTTCAAAGTAGCCAGTAATAATTCCCAGGTGAATGTGACGCCGATAACTACGTTTGAACCTGTTGCAAACGAATTTGGCCTTTCCAATACACGCGGCACAGTAGCGATGGCCAAGCTGAGCAGTGATCCAGACAGCGCTACCAGCCAGTGGTTTGTCAATCTGGCTGATAACTCCGGACCTCCGGCGTTCCTGGACACTCAAAATGAAGGCTTTACCGTATTTGCAAAAATTCTGTATGACGGCATGGCTGTATTTGATACGATTGCTGGCCTGCAGCGCGTCAACTTTGGTGGTGCATTATCGAGCACGCCTACAGTAGATTTTGACGTGTCTGAACCGGTTCAGGTGAAAAATTTTGTAATGATAAATGCTGTCGAATTACACGACGTTACTGCAGTTTTTGACAAAAACGCGGTAACCTTTATTGTAAATACCGGAGGCAACGATAGCTATTCTGTGCGCCTGCAACTAGTGGCCTTGGAGCCGAATATCGTCTTTGAACTGGACCCCACCAGCGTAACGCCACTTGTAGCCGGGTCCGCAAATATGGCAGCATTTTCCGGTCAAAACAGAACATTGGTAATTCCGTCGGTTATCGTCGACGAAACCACGATACTAAAAAATATAGTGATGTCGCTGAGCGATCCGGCCCGAATGCAGTTTACACTGATCAGCTTTGAACAAGAATAAACATTTGTTAGTTAAGTTTTATACGAGAATTGAGCAATTAGCAGGTCGATAGTTTCATGTTGTATTGTAGGCATACCGACCCTCTCCTATCTGCTTGATCTCAAGTGTCCACAGAGATAGTGCCTCTCCATACGCACGATGTCGATCGCTATCATGATCGCGGCTGAAAAACCGATTCCTGCGTTGTCTGCTGCAGACAGGCATCCCAATATGGCGTTTCCTTGAAACGCTCTGCCAGAAAGTCGACAAAAGCCCGGACACGGTGAGATAGATGCCTGGTTTGTGGATACACAGCGTAAGCCGTTATTCGCGGACATTGATAATGCGTCAAGACCGGCCGCAACTCACCCCGTTCAATTTCCCGGTATACAATAAACGTGGGCAGCAAGCTAATGCCCAGTCCATTAACGGCTGCATCGCGAAGGAATTCTCCATTACCTGCTTTTAAATAAGGATGTATACGTACTTTGATTTGCTGATCGTTCTTATCGTGCAGATGCCAGTGATTGAAGTCGCGTAACAGGTTATATACCAGACATTGATGGTTTTCCAAATCAGCAACTGTCTCGGGCTCCCCTTTGCGTTCCAGGTAAGCCGGGCTTGCACATATCACAGCATGTATATCTGCGATACGGCGCGCGATCAGACTGGAATCAGCAAGATTTGCAATACGAACTGCCAGATCAAAACCTTCGGTCACCAAATCGACCTGCCGGTCGTTAAAATCAAGATCAAATTCAATTTGCGGATGCAGGTGCAAGAATTCATCAATCGCAGGCCCCAGATGCATTAAGCCGAAACTGAGCGGCAATGCAATACGCAGGCTACCTTTGAGTGTACCGTGCGCCTGGGACGCAGTGTGCTCGGCTTCCTCCAGATCATCAAGGATACGCACGGATTGCTGGTAGAAAGCACGGCCGGTCTCCGTAAGATTCATCTTTCGCGTTGTTCGATGAAACAGCGCCACACCCAGATGCGTTTCCAGCTCTTTCAAACGCCGACTGACTACCGATTTTGCAACATTCAACCGTTCAGCGGCGCCACTGATGCTGCCAGCATCAACGACCCGGATAAATGTATACATATTGTCAAACCGATCCATACGTATTTGTTGCTATATCGAGAACAATTATTTCCATAAATGCATGTTTATTCCTAATAATATAACAGCAATAATGTACGTGTCACAAAAAAACAGATTTGATCATTTTTAAAACGGAGGAAAAGTCATGGACATCGCAACAGATACCCTTCGATCAATTTCGGCAACAGCCACTCGAGAAGGAGCAGGCGTTACCGTATTTCGCACCATTGGCACACCTCGATTACGAGAGCTTGATCCGTTTCTATTGCTGGATCATATCGACAGCGACGACCCGGATCACTATGTCGCTGGATTCACATCTCATCCGCACCGCGGTTTTGTCACCCTGACTTACATACTGGATGGCATCATGACGCACAAAGACAGTCTTGGCAACAGCGGCGATCTGGGTCCCGGTTCGGTTCAATGGATGAAAGCGGCCAGCGGCATCATCCATTCGGAAATGCCGAAGCAAAAGGATGGCCTGCTGCGCGGCTTCCAGCTATGGATCAACCTGCCGGCGGCACGCAAAATGGATCGCCCGGAATACCAGGAGTATGCGGCAACAGCTTTTCCGGTTGTTCGCACAACCGCCTATATAGTCAAAGTGCTGGTGGGCAGCTTTGACAACGTTATTGCGCCGATCAAGGATGACGTTACATCCACGTCACTTTACGATGTGCAAATACGCCCCGGTGCACGATTTCACGTCACAGCACCCGCCGGACACAATCAATTTATATATGTCTTTGAAGGCGGCGGCAAACTGCTTGGCCATGATATGGCATCCCGATCGCTGTTCATCCCCGAGATTACCGGTAGCGCAGGCAATTCAGCCGAGTTTATCGCAGGGGAGCATGGCGCCCGATTTTTGATGGCTAACGCCAAACCGATTAGCGAAACTATCGTCAGACAAGGTCCGTTTGTCATGAACACTCGAGCGGAAATTGAACAGGCTGCGCATGATTATCAAACCAATCAGCTTGTACGCGACAAAGCATTACTTCATCGAAACAAATAACCCGTAACTTACCAAAGGATATTTAAATGAAAAAAATCGGCGAACTAACCGCGCGCATACTGTTGGCCCAAATATTTTTTCTGGCTGGCTACAGCAAAATCGGCGGATATGAAAATACACAAAGCTATATGAATGCGATGGGCGTACCCGGCGAACTGCTGCCGCTTGTCATTCTGCTCGAACTCGGGGGTGGACTAGCACTCTTAGCCGGTTGGAAAACCCGCTGGATATCGATCATACTGGCATTTTTCACTATCGCAGCCGCAGCACTTTTCCATAATGACCTCAGTGATCAAATGCAGCTCATTATGTTCAAGAAAAATATTGCTATCGCAGGTGGTTTAATACTGCTTGCTGTGTACGGCGCAGGTACTTACAGCATTGATCGCTGGCGACGCTGACAATTCATGCTGAATAGCTGTCCGTCATTGAGGCTGCTGTGTAATCATGCCGGCAAGACTGCTTTGCCGGCTGGTATGGACCGCCTTTTGCAGCGCATCAGCACGTTCTGGCCGGGGAAGCTTACTGATTGTTCTGACCTCAGCAAAAAAACGCGCCATATCGCCATCCTGCAATATAAGCAGTGCCTGAAAGGCAGGAATTAATTGCGTATATACGGACACAGTCGCCAGGCGTGCGTTGTTGAGCGGTTTAACAAACCAGTTCTCATAACCGCCCAAACCGGGTCTGCTACTTTTCAACAATAAAAACTGAGCACGAAGATCGTTTAAAATATGCGTTTTGGCTACACGTTTCTCGGCATCGCTGACATCCTTCTCATACAATGTTTTGAGACGCTCACGATGACTTATAACAAGTGTACTGAAAGCTGTTTGCATATCACGCCGGGCACGGTATGCCGCATATTCTTCGGATTTCCCCTGATGGGCAAGCCAGCGTCGTATACCTTCCTGTTCGACCAGCGTAGCAAAAGATTCATTGAAGACTGTATCACCCGGTACATAAACAACCTGATGCGCCAGTTCATGAAAAATCAGGCGCGCCAGTTCCAGCTCGGAGCGGATGAATGTATTCAATATGGGATCATTAAACCACCCCAGTGTGGAGTATGCCGGCACGCCACCAACATGGACATCGTAACCTTGTGCTCGAAGGCGGCTGGCAAAACGTTCGGCTCTTGCCTGCGAAAAAAATCCACGGTAACTTACGCAACCAGCTTTGACGAAGCACCACTGTTTCAGTCGGACAGAAAACTCTGGCGCCGCGACAACATTCCAGACTGCATAAGGTCTTTCCAAATCAGCATAGCGGGTATAGCTTTGATTGTCAGGCAGTTGAAGTTCCTCACTGGCGAATTTTCGCATTGCTTCGGCCAGACTGAGAATCTGTTTCAAATCCGAGTCAATATCGGGGCTGTCGATGATGCTACGGATCGGTTCGGCGCGCCGCATGACGTCCATATGGCCGTTTACTGCCTGTGCATAGTAGGTCAGATTGGCACAGCTACCCAGCAACACAATACTGATAACAGCAACAAAGGGCTTGAAAATATTCGGTATCCGCATTGTTTATCAAAACCGTCGTTATCAAACTCAATACCAGCTATTGTCAGCTGGATTTTGTATTTGATCGACTTGTATATACTGATCTTATTTATGAAAAACTCCAAACTTTTGCTTGGGTCTGTATTTATAGTATATCTGCTGTATCAAGTAAACTTAAAGGCCAGCAGTTTCAGTCACACAAAAACACTGGAATCAAACAAAAGACAAAAATGATAATATTCAGACAATTGCCTGAAGCACTGGACTAATTATTTCAAACGCACTTCTACAGTTTTTTTCATGATGCTACTCTTTCAACAACACCGGACGCGCATTACCATTTTACTTCTCTGCCTGTTCCTGACGGCCTGCGCTATGGGTCCGGACTACAGACGTCCTGCGCTTGAAGTGAATGAACAATTCCGAATGACAGAACATGAAGGGGAGTCAATCGCGACACTGCCATGGTGGGAATTTCTGCAGGATGAAACACTACAGAAATTAATACTAGAGGCGCTGATGAACAATCAGGATCTGAAACAGGCTACCGCCCTTGTTGAAGAATTTCAGGCACGCTCACACATTGCACGCATGGATTTTCTGCCAAAACTGGATGGCAGCGTTAACGCCCCGTTTTTTGGTACGCTCGGCGGATTTCCCCGCGCAGGATTCCCGACCGATTTTAACTACTTCGGCATGGGCACATTAAACTGGGAAATTGACATCTGGGGCAGAATCCGGCGGTCAAACGAAGCAGCGCGCGCAGATCTGTTTGCACAGGAGGAAAATCGCCGTGCAATCATACTCATGCTCATCAGCACAGTCGCCCAGACTTACTTTGATCTGTTGCAATATGACATGCAACGGAACATCGCGCATCGCGCATTGGCCTCCTGGGAAGAATCTGTCGCAATTTCCCGGGCGCAACTGAAAGGCGGCCTGATTTCTCGTCTCGACCTGGACCAGTTTGAAGCCGAACGTGCAAACGCAGTTGCCCGCTTGGCCGAGTTTGATCGTCTGATTGTCAACAAAGAAAACGAACTCAATGTGCTACTGGGCAGAAATCCGGCACCGATAATACGAGCGCAGTCTTTAATCCAACAGCAAATTCCGCCTGAAATTCCAGCGGGATTGCCATCAGAGCTGTTACAGCGTCGCCCGGACATTCTGCAGGCCGAACAGGCATTATCAGCAGCAACCGCCCGCATCGGCATGACAAAAGCCATGCGTTTTCCCCGTTTCTCGATAACCGGGCTGATGGGTGTAGCCAGTCCCGCATTGTCCAATCTTTTGCTTTCGGATTCAGATTTTGGCACGGGTGGCGTAGGTCTTGCCACGCCATTGTTCAATGCAACTATTCTGGGTTTCGAGCAACGCGCTGCCGAAGCCCGGGTTACGCAGGCACTGGCGAATTACAGACAAACCATTCTACTCGCTTTCAGAGAAGTCGAAGACGCACTTATCACGATTCAAACCGCCAGCGAGCAGCGCAAAGCCCGTCAGAAACAGGTCGAAGCACTGCGATCCGCATTACATGTCGCGGATTTGCGTTACAAAAGCGGTATCACGAGTTATGTCGATGTATTGCTGGCCAAGCGTAATTTATTTGAGGCGGAATTTTCACTGACTGAAACGCATCGCCTGCACCTGGTATCAATTGTTCAATTATACAAAGCGTTGGGCGGAGGATGGCCCCATGAAAACGAAACCAGTGAATAAAGCCGATAGTCTTTTATCAGCTTAAAAAATGTACGAGCAAATATGAAAACAGACAATAACAGTATACTTAATATTCAAATCATGACATTCGAACCTATTATTAATCCGGATAAAATCTTTCTCAGGATTTTATCGTTCGGGCTTTGTCTGATACTAATTGTCGGTTGTGCTGCGGATGAAGCCACAGAAAAAAATTCACCACCGCCCCAGGTCGAAGTAATTACGGTTTCAGCACGAACCGTTCCCGACGAGCCCGAATTTATCGGGCGGACAGAAGCTTTTCGCCCTGTCGAGATACGATCACAGGTCTCCGGAATCATCAAGGAAGTTTTATTTACTGAGGGCCGGAATGTTAAAAAAGGGGATAGGCTCTACTTGATTGACCCCGTGCCTTTTAAGGCGATCTATCAGGCCATGAAAGCGAAAGTGGCGCAACATAAGGCTCGCCTGGTTCAGGTCAAGCAGAACCTTGCGCGCGTACAACCGCTACTCGAGGAACAGGCTGTCAGCCAGAAAGATGTTGATGATGCGATAGCCGACGTACTCAGCGAAGAAGCTGCATTGGAAGCCGCTCAGAACGATCTCGTCAAGGCCAAATTCGACCTGGATAATACTCGTATTGAAGCACCTGTCGACGGTAGAGTAGGCCGCAGCAACTATTATGAAGGCCAGTTGGTCTCAGCCCAGACAACGCTGCTCACTACAGTAGATCAGCTCAATCCGATGTATGTCAGCGTCAATGTTCCGGAAAGTTATATTCTTCGGCGACGCAAGGAACTGGCGGAAAAAAAAATAGAACGACCGGACCTGTATCAGTTGCGGGGCGTGATGACATTTGCCGATGGCAGTGTGTATAAGGAAGAGGGCGTTCTGGATTTTACCGCAGTCACGATTCGACCCGAAACCGGCACACTGCAGGGCCGCTTTAGATTTCCGAACCCATCCGGCTATTTCGTACCGGGATTGTCAGATTTTCTGCCGGGGCAGTTTGTCAAGGTTCGCCTAATCGGTTACGTACGGCCAAATGCCATACTGATTCCACAGCGCGCGGTACAGCACGGCGTTAACGGAGCGTTCGTCTACGTGATCGACGAACAAAACACAGTCGAGCTGCGCCCGGTGAAGGCCAGTATGTGGTACGACAACGACTGGCTGATTGAAAGCGGCATCGAACCCGGTGAACGCGTCATGGTAGCGGGCTTTCACCGCGTTCAGCCGGGAGTTCAGGTTACTGTCACCACACATGATACACCCGAGGAAAAAACAGGCACTCAGAATACGTTATGAATCCACGATTTTTTATTGAACGACCGGTATTTGCATCGGTATTGTCCATACTCATCGTTATAGTCGGTCTGGTTTCGTCACAAAAACTGCCAGTGGCGCAATTTCCACAAATTGCGCCACCCATGATACAGATTGAAGCCGACTATCCGGGTGCGAGCGCGGAAGTTGTAGCCGAATCGGTGGCGCGTCCAATTGAGGTACAGCTGCCGGGAATCGACAATCTGCTGTATTATGATTCCACCAGCACTAATGACGGACACATGGTGATGCGTCTGACATTTGAAATCGGAACGGACGTTGATATTGCACAGGTCCAGACGCAAAACCGGCAAAAACTGGCCGAGCCGCAGTTACCGGATGAAGTGATCCGTCAGGGCATAACAGTTAAAAAAATGTCGCCCAATCTGCTTGCGGTTGTTGCTCTCAATTCCACCGACCCCAAGCACGATCCTGTCTATATCTCCAACTATGCCTTGATCCAGGTACTGGATAATATCAAACGCATCCCCGGCGTGGGTGACGCAGTTGTTTATGGTGCACAGAACTATGCCATGCGACTGATCCTGGACCCGGTGCGAATGGCACAGCTCAACATTACTCCCACCGAGATTGCCAACGTAGTACGTGAACAAAACCGGGATTTTCCGGCGGGCAGAGTCGGTCGAGAGCCAACCGAGAAAAGAACGGAGCTGACTATTCCTGTAATCACCAGTGGTCGCATGAGCGAAGTTCAGGAATTCGAGGAAATGATTATCCGGGCATACCCTGATGGTTCCATGGTGCGCATGCGCGACGTTGCCAGCGTCGAACTTGGCGCCCAGTCCTACGATCTCGAAGGACGCTGGAACGGCATTCCCAATACGTTTCTACTGACTTTTCTCGCACCCGGTGCAAACGCACTTGAAACTGTAAAAAAAGTGCGCGCAGAAATGGCAAGACTCGCAAGCAGTTTTCCGACAGGCATGTCATACGATGTGCCCTACGACACAACACAATTTATTGAAGTTTCAATCAACGAAGTTTTTAAAACACTGATAGAAGCTTCAATTCTGGTCATTTTTGTAGTGTTCCTGTTTTTGCAAAGCTGGCGTGCGACCCTGATACCCGCAGTTACAGTACCCATTTCACTGATCGGCGCTATGGCAGGCATGTATGCACTCGGTTTTTCGATCAATACGCTGACACTGTTCGGGATGGTACTGGCAATCGGTATCGTCGTCGACGATGCCATTATTGTAGTCGAGAATGTTGAGCGTAATATCACCAAAGGCGGACTGTCGCCCAAAGACGCAGCTATCAAGGCGATGAACGAAGTGACCGGTGCGGTAATCGCCTCAGTACTGGTCTTGGCAGCTGTATTTGTTCCCGTTGCATTTCTGGAGGGCATCACTGGACAGCTGTACAAACAGTTTGCCATCACTATTGCCGTTTCGGTTGCTATTTCCGGATTTGTTGCACTGACGCTGAGTCCTGCGCTGTGTGCTCTGGTACTCAAACCGGGTCATGACGCTCCAAATAAATTCTGGAAACTGTTTGACCGTATATTTGGATGGATGCAAAAACGTTATGTCAGGACAGTCGATGCGATATTGAAACGCTCATTTATCGCAATTGCGTTTTTTGCGGTCTTGATCGTGGTTGCAGCCGGCTTGTTCCAGACTATCCCGAAAAGTTTCCTGCCCGAGGAAGATCAGGGTTATTTCATTACAATCTTTCACTTGCCCGAAGGCGCTTCGAAAGCCAGAACCATCGAAGTAGTCGAAAAACTTGAAGATTATTTCACATCAAATCCGGCAGTACATTCCACCGACGTACTGGCAGGCCAGAATTTCGTCTTCAATACACGCGGTACCAATCAGGCAACCATGTTCGTACCGTTGCATCACTGGGATGAGCGTCAGGATCAGAGTCAGCAGGCCCAGGGGCTTATCAATGCAGCATTCACAGAATTTGCAAAAATTCCCGACGCGCTGATCCTCGCTTTCAATCCACCGGCAATACCCGGCCTGGGGGCCACGGGTGGATTCTCGTTACAGCTGCTGGATCCAGTCAGCCGCGATTTTGGTGAATTTGCAGCAGCAGCGCAAGAATTTACTGCGAGAGCGACCGAACACCCCGCAATTGCCAAAGCCAGTACAAATTTCCGTGTCAACACACCGCGACTTTTTGCGCAGATAGATCGGGAACGGGCCAAGTCACTGGGCGTGCCGATTTCGGAAGTGTTCGATACCATGCAGGCCTATTTCGGAAACATGTATATCAACGATTTCATCAAATTCGGCAGGGTTTATCGGGTACAGACCGAAGCCCCCCCGGAATACCGCTCTAGTCCCGGGGACATCAGCAAGATTTTTGTTCGCACCCGGAATAATGCCGAGCAAACCATGGTTCCACTGGATACCGTTGTTTCTACATACTTTAGCAGCGGCCCCGACCCTGTTACGCATTTTAACGGATTCAATTCCGCCCTCATTCTCGGCGCGGCCGCCCCTGGCTACAGTTCAGGTCAGGCCATTGCCGCACTTGAGCAACTGGCCGAGGAAATACTCAAACCCGATGGTTACACTATCGATTGGGACGGCATTTCTCTGCAGGAAAAAAAAGCCGGCGGCCAGTCTGTTATGATCTTCGCATTTGCGTTACTCATGGTATTTCTGGTACTCGCCGCGCTATATGAAAACTGGTCGACACCTTTGGCGGTTATATTTATCATACCTTTCGGCGTACTTGGCGCATTACTGGCGATCTGGACACGAGAGCTTAGCAATGACGTTTATTTCCAGATCGGACTGATTACGCTGATCGGCCTTGCCGCAAAAAATGCCATACTGATCGTGGAGTTCGCAAGTCAGCGTTACGCCTCAGGTATGTCACTGACAAAAGCAGCACTGGAAGCTGCCCGCCTGCGCTTCCGGCCGATTATCATGACTTCGATGGCCTTCATTCTCGGTGTGCTGCCATTAGTGCTGGCATCCGGTGCGGGCGCGGCGAGTCGTCATTCAATCGGCACCGGCGTATTTGGCGGCATGCTGGCAGCTACATTTCTAGCCATTTTTTTCGTGCCACTGTTTTTTGTCATCACCGCCCGCCTGTCGCGTAAAACATAGCAATATAGGTTGTTTTGTCATACGGGGCAGAAGTTCTGCATTTCTGCCCGTTGCAGAAACGACAAAACTGGATCAGCGCCAACACAGAAACTCCGGTACTCGTAGCCGATCACTTTCAGAAATAAAACAACAAAACTCAGTATCATTGCCCGTTCACTGGTCAAGACACTCCCGTTCATGGATAATGTCGCCCTTTGTAACAGGATTCGGCTAATTTATGAAAAAAACCGTATCACTTGTATTGGGCAGTGGCGGAGCACGTGGACTGGCACATATCGGGATTATTCACTGGCTGAAAGAGAATGGTTACGAGATCAAATCCATCACTGGCTGCTCCATGGGCGCACTCGTCGGTGGCATATATGCTTCTGGAAAACTGTCGGAATTCGAGCACTGGATTAAGGCAGTCACTAAAATGGATATCATTTCGCTGCTTGATATATCATGGAGCACAACTGGTTTTTTTAAAGGTGATAAAGTCATCAATACATTGGTTGACCTGGTAGGTAACCAGTTGATCGAAGATCTCCCGGTGCGATATACCGCGGTAGCCGCTGATATTACAAATGAAAAAGAAATATGGATAAATTCCGGAGAACTGTTCAACGCCATTCGGGCCTCAATATCGCTGCCGATGCTGTTTACACCCTATAATTACAAAGGAGTCAACTTGATTGACGGGGGTGTGCTAAATCCGGTCCCCATCGCACCAACCTTTGGCGATGGAACTGATATAACCATCGCAGTCAATCTGTGCGGTCCACCCAAAAACACGCCGACGCCGGATGAGAGGCCGGTCAAACTACCCAACGAGTCGGATAGTTTTCATGAAAGAATCGCGAGTTTTATCAAAAATCTTCAGCAAAAAGTTGTTTTGAAAGACGGTATTGATCTGGATGCTTATGATGTGGTTAATCAAGCAATCGATGCCATGCAAAGCACAATCGCCAGGCAGAAGCTGGCAGCTTACCCTCCAGACCATACAATTGAAATTGCCAGGAATGCATGCGGCACACTGGAGTTTGAGCGCGCTTCAGAAATGATCGAACTGGGGTACCGGAAAGCAGCGGAAAATCTGGAATCAATTTCCTCCGGCGACGACTGAGCGAATAAGACTGCCGGCATAGCTTTATGGCTACGCAAAATTCACATTGTCATATCGCTTGCCTAAAACAGAACAATCATCAACGAATGGTTTTGAAGAAAACTGTGTAAGCCAGGCTAAAAAATCTGTTTATCAATCTCATTGCCTGCTTTTGTTGTACCCCAGTTTGTTCCGGCTGTGATCGAAACAACACCGGAACAGTCGCTGGGATAGTATCTGGTTTGATGCGCAGTTTATTGCTCTTGTGACAGCGCATTGCATTTGTCTAGAAATGCCTGTCTTGCTGCTTCGTCATTCTTAAAGGCAGTCAACGATTGCTCCATTCCTCTCCCCGAGCAATTCACCACGTTCGCCTCTGGCACACTGTCGCATCCAAACAAGACAATACTCAGTCCGATGGCGCAGATAGTGCTGTATTTTTTAAGATTCATAAATATCTCCCTATTGTGTGCATTCTAAAAATTTTTTTAGCTATACGGCCAACCCTAACCAGATGACTATTTTACAGTTCACCATTACCGGTTTGCACTTATATCAAAAATCGTTATTTTACCCGAATCCTCACAGCCTGAGTCATCGATTAAAATCAACCCGTCGTAAACAAAAATCTGACGTTGTCTTTTCAGAGTAACTTGTTGTCTGTGGTTCTGACCACGTTGTTAACCACCCAGGATATAAGCAGTTCTCCGAACAGCCGCTGACAGTGGTACGATAAATTATCTTTTCCCGATATATCAGCGTTTGTATAGCGATCAGGTATACAGGATTGATGAAAAATTTTATCCTATTCAACAGATCATGCGACTACGAATGGAGAATCAATTATGAAACAACTATGGTTTGTAATATTGCTGGGCATTCTGGGTATATCAGGTTGCAGCGGATTGCCGCCGGATTCTGGAGGAGGTACACAGTTAAATAGCTGTAATGACGTTGCAGATCGTGGACACTTAAATTTATTGACAATCAATCTGTTGTTTTCCGAGACCCGGACGCGTGATTCACGGCTGGAGGCAATCGCTGAATTTGCTTCAGATACATCGCTAGACGTTATTCTGTTACAAGAAGTCGCCGGCGGCGTTTTGGCAGGAACCGCCAACAGCGCGCTTGATCTTCAAGGTAAGCTGCGTGAACGGGGGCACGCATACGATCTGCAAACCGCGTTTGAAACTGGACTGCCGGGACTTTTAATGGTAGCAAACGCGGTTCTGTCCCGCTGCGAAATTGATTTTAAAATGACGAAACGGTTGCCCAAAGCTTCAGAACTGGAATTCAAGGGACATGACATCAAACTACCCAGAAATGTGATGATGACACGCCTGAAAATTCCCGAACTCGGATTTATCAATGTATACAATACGCACTTATGCGCGCAATGCAGTGCCGATGAACTAGGTGCTCAACTTCAGGTATTGTTAACGTTCATTAATGATACCGAGCGTAATTATCCACAAACTAATCCGGTTATTCTTGGCGGTGACTTTAATATTGATCGCTTCCGGACCGATCCGTTTGAAGAACGCACATATTATGACAGTATTATTGAAACTGGCTTCACTGATGCTTATGCAAATGGAAGGCCCCTGGAAAAATTGTGCGAGAATACAGTAATTGCCGACCAGCATTGTACTGTAGGTGTTTCCACTCTGGATGCCGGTGACTCTGCGAGGCGCATTGATTATTTTTTTGTTAAGACACCAGGTCGCATTCTGCAAAGCAGCGTTGTATTTAATGATCTTGTCGATAAAAATCAGGTCGGCGTATCAGATCATGCGGGTGTTTTTGTTTCAATCGAGCTGCCCTGAGAAATGCTGCCATGGCGTGTGACAGAAAACCATACTCAAGCTAATGTGTACAATAAATCCGGAATTGACAGATACACAATTGTTTTACACTTTGATTCAAAATATGCCTTAACAGAATTAAACAACGCAGAAATAAAAAACGGAATGTGGCTGCATCGCAATTCGTCCACATTCCGTTTATAGTCAGCACTCAGAAGTATTATTTAATATCAATTAGCTAAAAATTAATATTATGTTGCATTCTTATATTTTTTTGATTTTTATTTATTTGAATTCAATTTACCTGGCAGGCTAGAATAATAGAAAGCAAGATTTTCAATATCATCATTGCTTAAGGCGGCCGCCATTCCGTTCATGACTGGGTCGGTACGATTGCCGGATTTATAATCTTTTAAAACTTTTTCAAGGTATGTTCTGTGCTGACCACCAATATGTGGAAAATTTGGCGCCGGGCTGTTTCCGTCTATGCCATGGCAGGATGCGCAGACTTCAGCAGCTTTGTTTTTACCTGCATCAATATCAGCCGCAGCAGCGTTTCCAAATAGTATCAAAGCTGCGCCACTAAGTGTCGCAATCATAAATTTCTTCATAATTCCTTCTTCCCTCTATAGATGATGACTTAATTAGTTACTTGCGTAGAAAGCAGCGAGATCTTTAATGTCCTGATCTGAAAGAGTTTTTGCTAACGCCGTCATGGAAGGGTGACTGCGTGTGCCATCTCTGTAGCCTTCAAGTGATTTGACGATATATTCAGCATGTTGCCCGCCAATCTTGGGTACATGATAAGTTGTAGGGAAAGCGGTACGATATCCCTCAATCCCATGGCAGCCAACACACATTGAATTCAATTCCTTTCCAGCAGCCGCATCACCTTCAGCTTGAGCATTGCTTGATAAAAAGAACAGCATGCTCGAGGCAAGTAATAAATTAATCATTATTTTTTGTTTCATTGTAAGCCTCCTCCTCTCAAAAGCTAAACTTTATACGAAGTGCTCAATTTGGTCAATGAAAAAACGAACTATGTCCATGTTGTTTATAGGGAAATTGACCTTGCATGCCATTAGATTCGTTGATTGATTTTACACGATTTTGCTTCCAGTTTTTCCCATCTTTCGAGACATTCAGCCAGCTCTTTTTCTATGGCTGAGAAGCGTAATTGCAGTGTCTTTGCTTCATCTGGATTATTCCGATAAATATCGGCATTGTTTAAATACTGGGCGATATTGGCCTGCTCCTGCTCAAGTGTATCAATTTTGTCCGGTAAAGCATTTAGCTCCCGGGTTTCCTGATAACTCAGCTTGTCGGTTCGCGATAATGATTTGTCTGTTCTTTTACCTGGAGAAGAATGCTTCTCGGTCTGTTTGACCGCATTGTCAGTCGCAATCACCGGTTTTTCAATTAGATGATCACGAAGCCACTCGGCGTAACCTCCCACATATTCGCGTAACACACCTCGACCTTCAAAGACAATGACCTGGGTGACGACATTGTCGAGAAATTCTCGATCATGGCTGACCAGAAAAAGTGTGCCAGCATAATTCTGCAGCAGCTCTTCCAGCAATTCCAGTGTTTCAATATCCAGATCGTTTGTCGGTTCATCCAGTATGAGTATATTGGCCGGACGGGTAAACAAACGTGCCAGCAGCAGGCGATTGCGTTCTCCACCGGAAAGCGATTTAACACGTGAACGCGCGCGTTGCGGTGGAAACAGAAAATCTTCCAGGTAACTGATTACATGTTTGCGTTTTCCATTGATTTCAATGAACTCAGACCCCTGGCTGATTGTCTCGACTAATGTCATTTCATCATCCAGCTGCTCACGCATTTGGTCGAAATAAGCAATTGACATCCTGGTCCCTTGCCGAACCTGCCCGGAGTCCGGCCCCATTTCACCAAGTATCAGTTTAAGCAGTGTCGACTTTCCTGCACCGTTGGGACCTAGCAAGCCCACACGATCCTTGCGCATTATTCGGCAGGAAAAATCGTCAATAATCGTTTTATCGCCGAATGTTTTGCTGACATGCGTCAGTTCTGCAACCAGTTCACCCGACTGATCACCCACATCAACCTGAAGACTGGCCTTGCCAACACGCTCCCTTCTTTGCGCTCGCTCCTTGCGCAGCGTTTCAAGTCGTCTGACCCGCCCTTCATTACGCGTACATCGTGCCTGAACACCTTTGCGTATCCATATTTCCTCTTCAGCCAGAAACTTATCAAATTTCTGCCGCTGTGTCGCTTCTATTTCCAGAATTTCATTCTTTTTAGACTGATATGCCGCAAAATTTCCTGAAAATGACGTCAAGACACCTCGATCGAGTTCAATGATCCGTGTTGCCACATTATCCAGAAAACGCCTGTCATGCGTGACAAATAAAACGCTGCCTGAAAAACCCTGCAGAAAAGCTTCCAGCCATTCTATGGATGCGAAATCCAGGTGGTTTGTCGGTTCATCCAGCAACAACACATCGGGTGAAATAACAAGCGCGCGCGCCAATGCAACGCGCTTTCTCAATCCGCCTGACAACTGTTCAACACATGCGTCTGCAGACAGACTCAGCTTATCAATTACGGTTTCAATTCTGGCCTGAATATTCCACCCATCCTGCGCATCCAGTGCGTTTTGCAATTCCTGAAGCCGTTCAAGCATCGACTCCGTATCGTTTTCACTATCGGTTAACGCATGAGAGACAGTATGATAGTCCAGTAATGCCTGGCTGATATCGCCCAAACCGTTTGAGACTTCCTGATAAACCGTATTGGTGTCCGTTAAGGCCGGTTCCTGTGCAACATACGCCACTTTCAGGCCGGGCGCGCACCAGAGTCTGCCGTCATCCAGCTTGATGCTGGCAGACAAGATTTTCAACAAACTGGACTTACCGCCGCCGTTTCTGCCGATTAAACCGACGCGCTCGCCCGGATCAAGCTGAAAATTGGCCTGATCCAGCAATGCATGATGTCCGAAGGCCAGGCAGGCTTTCTCCAGCGTAATTAAAGGCATAAAAAGGAAATGTACTTGATTAGCAGATAAAACGAAGCGGCTTGTTGCCAAGCCTAATAGGCTAATTATGACATGGTTTAATAAATAAAGAAAAAGGAGCCGAGCTGGCTGATTGATGATCCTGTGCCGACTCCTTTGCGTTGGCGCGAGTTGTTATTCAGCGGAAGAAACACTGATTTTTTTGGGTTGCACGTGTTCTTTTTTCGGTATGGTCAACTCCAGCACGCCATGTTTGGATACAGCCGAAATCGCATCCGGATTTGCTGTATCCGGCAGGCTAAACCGGCGATAGAATGAACCATATGTCCGTTCGACACGTTTGTAACCATTTTTTTCCGTCTCCGCTTCGGTTTTCTTTTCACCTTTTATGGTGAGAACACCATTTTCCATG
This sequence comes from Nitrosomonas marina, assembly GCF_900110145.1. Lineage (GTDB taxonomy): Bacteria > Pseudomonadota > Gammaproteobacteria > Burkholderiales > Nitrosomonadaceae > Nitrosomonas > Nitrosomonas marina. Next base: position 23,907 of record NZ_FOCP01000031.1, read on the forward strand.
CTGATATCAATATCTTCCGGTTTCACCCCCGGAATATCAGCGTGAATAACAAACTTGTCTTTCTCTTCTTTAATATCCACAGCCGGCGCCCATTCAGCAGTTGCCGTCGAGCCTTCGGCAGCGCCACGTTCCAGTTCCTTTTGCAATTGACTTAGCAGGCCCCAGGGTTCATAACGCGTAATTGCCATTTTTTATCTCCTTTTAATAAAAAATTGATGGACTTACTACTGCATTTGATATGTGGTTTTTCAAATTTTTTTCAAGATAAAAAAGCAGATCTTTACGCGAAGATCCCGTCCATTCAATGATTTATGAGTAATTAAAAATTTAGCGGCAGCGTAATTGATAATACATGAAGCAGTTGATCGGGGCGCGGACTGCTCGACCTGCTGATATGCTGGCTCATGTAACCGGTTTCCAGGGTTATTTTCTTGTTTATCTGATAGCCGAATCCGGCAAATGCCCGGTTCTGGTTATAACCGCTTCTGACGCCTGCATCCGTCGTTTTCAGATTGACAAATATTTCGTTCCACAAAACAACGCTGATTCTTGGCGAAACAACTGGCACCGGCATTGCCAGTTTGAGCATCTGCCGGAATAAATGAGCGGCATCTGAGCCGCCCGGAACGTCAAAAAAATGCTGTTCTAAACGCGTTCTGCTGATTAATGTGCCGAATGCAAAGCTGTTACTCCACGACAGTTGCTGCCAAACAGCATGGTCGTTAAACGGACTGAGCGCCAGCGGCCGACCGGTCGGCACCCAGTCATACCCAAGCCATGCTGTGACCTTCTCGTTGAATTGATAACCGGTGCCTGCGCGTATCAATCCCTGAGACAATTGTGACGAATTGTCGCCAAAGCGCCCCTGCACAAATATTTTATATCTCAGGTTTTTCAGGTAAGGATTGTGAACAGGCAGACTGCCCGTCATTTCAAAACCGCCCCATGTATAAAAATCCTCGTCAGGACTGGCCGCAGAAACCATATCAGCCACAATCAAGCTGAACACAACAGCAATGGCATGCAGAAGGCGTTTACGCTTTGTAATTGTCATCCAAGCATCTGATTTTGATAATCATGTCTATATTCCCTGAACGGTACGAATTTGCCTGACAGCCTGGGCTTTCAAGCACAAATTGGGGTCAGGTCTTGTAATGCAGTACTCGTTGGCTCCTGTCTTTTTAACAATCCGGTCCGGCTAACCGCAGCATAATGCAACCCAAATTCGTCCGCGGTGGCTTTCATCGTATAGCCACCCGTTTGATAGGCTGCGGCAATTCCCTCATTTCTGTCACTAAATGACGAATAATACCAAAGCGGCCTGGCCCGTACTCTTCTCTGCACGCGTGGAATTTCACTGATGTTTTAATCGATTTGCACAAATTGATGCATGTTTTTGACAAACGCTTCATCGTCTGGATAGTCAGACCTGAAAAAGTTTCTGCTTATGCCTAACGTTAAGTTAAGCCGACCGTGGGCAACTGTCATTCAAAATTGTACGCGGCTCGTCCGAATACACAAACTAGAAACTCGGGCTTAACCACGTGCCCGCGGGTCGACTGGAACGACAGTTAGACACGTTCATAAAACCAAACCGCATTCACCTTAGTACCCGGACCATTCACATAGCCCGTGTATGGACGAGGACTACTTAGCGTCTAAAGCTTGCCTTCTCCAATACTTCGGAATAAACTGCAAACATATGAATAATTGTTCATATGTTTGCCATGAAAATTGAACCTTGCAACCATACACATGATGAAAGTTCTGTCTCACAAATAGCAGAACGCTTGCTGTCTGACCGCCAGATTGCACGACTATATGAACTGTATAAGGCTCTGGGTGATCCAACCAGAATCAAAATCATCTCAGCACTCGCTGTCAGTGAGTTATGTGTTCACGAAATTGTGCAGTTGATTGGGGTATCACAGTCCGCGATCTCGCACCAACTTCGTGTATTGCGTAGCGTTGGGCTGGTTACTTATCGCAAAGAAGGCCGGCATGTGATCTACAAATTGGATGATGAACATGTCCAGGCGATTTTCGATTATGGACTTGAGCATATCAATCATCAGAATCAATAAATCACAAGGAGAATGTAATGACACACAAAATCCATACCCCTCATACACATACACACACCGAATTCTGTGGCCATACACGCATCCAACATGGTGACCATGTCGATTATTTGCATGATGGACACTTGCATCATGCTCACGCCGATCATTACGATGAACACGTCATCGAGGTGGACGAAACCAATCCGGCTGAATGCGCGCCGACAGATTGCAAATGTGATCACATCGACTGTGGGCACGAACTCGTACCACATGGCGACCACTACGACTTTTTGGTAGATGGTCGCTTGCATCACAAGCATGGTGATCACTGCGATGACCATGGTTCAATTACTGTTGTCGGGGCGTGATGGCAAAAAACCCTGAGATTTTTCGTAGATAGTCGTTATTTGATCTTTGATCGCGCAACGGCGGAAAAGGATCTTACTTGATTGGTGGCTCCAAATAACCTGCAGTAAGAAACAGCGGCCTAACATCCGGCATCAGCGGCCAAATTGCAAGCGTAGCGGTCAATTTGATCCGTCTGCACGTCATTGTTATGCGGGTGACTCATTGTATGCAGATCTGCGCCATTTCCATTCTGCTGCAACTTTCTTTCCCTCTTTTACTTTTACTGAATAGTCGCAGTTATAGGCAATTCTGGAATCGTCTGAACCCTGCAATGCGGATCGTTCTGCAGTGATATCAAATTCTGGGTAAGCGTCCAACCCCGCCATCTATAAATTAGAATCAGATCTGTTTATCCTCGGGCATTTTCAAAGGAGGATGAGCGATGACAACACAGGAACAACAGTTACGTCATATCAGGGCGTGGCAGTCGAGCGGGTTGT
>NZ_FOCP01000007.1 GCF_900110145.1 Nitrosomonas marina
CAGAATTACACATCATTGCGACATTCTTGAAACTGGCAATGATTCTTACCGTTTCAAGCATCGAAAACAATGCATAAAGACCGATTAACCAACTATAAACAAGGTGGAAACTTTTCGACGCCGATAACTGGAAAATTTTCAATGCCGATTGACACTTCTCGATCCAGTCAGTGTTGTAACCTGCCTCATGCAGTAGCGTACTAGCAGTTCGGCGTAGATCATGCGGACCAAATTTTCCAAGCTGCTCACCATCTTTCTGCGCAGCCTTATACGTCGACGATAGAACACGATTCAACGTTGCAGCGCTCATAGGCAAGTCAGAATCATACCGAGACGGAAGCACGTAGTCGGATCCACCAGCAAAGGTTTTCAACGCGATGAAGATGTCGAGCGCCTGACGAGACAGGAACACCAGGTGCGGAGTTCTTCGTTTCATCCGTTCTTTCGGAATCGTCCAAAGCGCCTCGCTGAAATTGATCTCTGACCACGTCGCATTCGACAGCTCAGATTTCCTCACCATGGTCAGTAGCAGCAGCTTGATGGCAGCCCGGTATTGCGGTGATGTTCCTACCCGGTCCATATACCGATACATCAGGCCAATCTCTGCCGGTGTCAGCGCACGGTCGCGCGGCTCGAATCTGGCGATGGTGGTCGGTCGCACCATTTCCGCCGGATTCTCCACGTTCTGTCCGCGCTCGATGGCCCAACGATAGACCTGCAACACCACTTCTCGGGCATGCACCGCCGTTGCTGGCGCTCCCCTTTCGACAATGGCATCGGTCAATGCGCGCAGATCCTCATGCGTGATTTCGGTCAGCTTTTGACTTCCGAAACGCTTTTTCAATTCGCGGGTGTATACCGATTTGCGCATGTCGCGCGTTGACTCAGCCATCTGATAGCCACGCAGCCATTTTTCGGCCCATGCACCGAACGTCACAGCATTTTTCACGCGCTTCTTGTCGCGTGCCTTTTCCCTGGCTGGTGATTTCCCGGTCGCAATCATCTTCTTTGCTTCGCTGAGTCGTTCTCGCGCTTCCGCAAGCGTAACGCCACGAACACCATACCGGCCTATCGTCAGCGTCTCCTGTCGACCGTTAATCGCGTAGTTGTATCTGAAGGAGATACCTCCTGCTGGTGTCACCGCCACATAGAGCCCATCGCGGTCGTTCACTTTGTAGAGTTTGTCCTGCGGTTTCAAATTTCGCAGCTTGGAATCTGTCAGCATCACAAGTCCTCCCCCTAGGGGAAAAAATACCATGATCGTTCATGGCGTGTTTTTCTTATGTTTTTCGTTTTATATCAGTGACTTGGCGATTTTTAATACCATGAATGTGCTGAACAACATGGCATGGTATTTTGTCGAACCCCTGATCTTGAGGGCGACAATACCATGATTTATACCATTGAAAAAGTTTGCTTAGCGGTGCCTGCCAGTGCCAGCAGGTGCCAGACGGAAATGATAATTTACCAGCTAATACAATAAGTTATATTCTGATTGATGCCTGCAGGTGCCTGCCAGTACCAGACGTGGAATCATTCCCACTCAATCGTCGCCGGTGGTTTTCCAGAGATATCGTATACGACCCGGTTGATTCCCCGGATCTCGTTGATGATACGGTTTGAAACCTTGCCGAGCAGCGAATACGGCAGCTCGGCCCAGTTGGCGGTCATGAAATCCTGGGTTTGCACCGCGCGCAAAGCGATTACATATTCGTAGGTGCGACCGTCTCCCATGACACCGACCGATTTGACCGGCACAAAAACGGCAAACGCCTGGGATGTTTTTTGATACCAGCCAGCGCGATGCAGCTCTTCAATAAAAATCTGATCGGCGTGCCTGAGCAGCTCGGCATACTCGTATTTGACTTCGCCGAGGATTCGTACGCCCAGCCCCGGGCCAGGAAAAGGATGGCGATTGATCATATCGCGTGGCAGGCCAAGCGCCAGACCAAGCTCGCGCACCTCGTCTTTGAACAGTTCACGTAAAGGCTCGAGGAGCTTTAAATGAAGTGTTTCCGGCAAACCGCCAACATTGTGGTGTGATTTGATGGTATTCGCTTTTTTGGTCTTGCCGCCAGCCGACTCAATCACATCCGGATAAATCGTACCCTGCGCCAGCCACTGGGCATCGGTGATTTTAGCCGCCTCACTCTGAAAAATCTCGACAAACTCACGACCGATAATACGACGTTTTTCTTCAGGATCGGTGACGCCCTTAAGCCGCTCAAAAAAAATACGGCTGGCATCCACATGAATCACCTTAACCTCAAGATGATTGGCAAAAGTATCCATTACCTGCCTGGCTTCGTTAGCACGCAGTAATCCGTTGTCTACGAACACACAGGTCAGCTGGTTGCCAATCGCTTTGTGGATCAGTGCCGCTGCAACCGAGGAATCCACCCCGCCCGACAAACCCAGAATTACGCCATCATGCCCGACTGTCGCACGTATCCTGCCGATTGCCTCTTCGACATAATCAGGCATATTCCAGTCGCGACCGAGATTGCAAACGTCATGCAGAAAACGGTCAACAATCGCTTTTCCCTGCAACGTATGCGTCACTTCTGGATGAAACTGGATGCCATAAAAACGGCGCTGCTCGTCGGCCATCGCGGCAATCGGTGTTGCCGCATTCAGCGCCATTACCTGGAAACCGGGCGGCATCGTTTCGACCTTGTCGCCGTGACTCATCCAGACATCCAGTATGTTTTGACCCTGTGTGTCGGTACGGTCCTGAATGTCCATCAATAGTGTGCCGCTGCCTGTAGTCGAAATCTCGGCATACCCGAATTCGCGGACGACTGCATTTTCAACGATTCCACCAAGCTGGGCAGCCATCGTCTGCATGCCATAACAGATACCCAGAACAGGTACACCAAGCTCAAATACGATCTGTGGTGCACGCGGCGTTTCCATTTCAACCACAGAAGCCGGCCCGCCCGACAATATAATACCCTGTGGAGAAAAGCATTCAATAAATTCAGCAGTTACATCGTAGGGATGCAGCTCGCAATACACCCCTGATTCACGCACACGCCGGGCAATCAGCTGCGTATACTGGGACCCGAAATCCAGGATAAGAATTTTTTGGTGCATGTCGGCCTGGTTTACTTGATATGATAGTTAGGCGCTTCTTTCGTAATCTGCACATCATGTACATGAGACTCCCGTACTCCTGCGGCAGTTATCTGGACAAATTCAGCTTTTTCATGCATCTCCGCAATACTGGAGCAACCCAAATAGCCCATACTGGAACGTACGCCACCCATCAACTGATGAATGATTAATGCAATGCTGCCTTTAAATGGCACACGCCCTTCAACGCCTTCCGGCACCAGCTTGTCGTTATTTTTTTGCTCTTTCTCTTGAAAATAACGGTCGCTGGAACCCTGCTGCATGGCTGAAAGCGATCCCATGCCGCGATAGGTTTTATAGGAACGTCCCTGATACAGTTCAATCTCACCGGGCGATTCTGCGGTTCCAGCCAGTAAGCCGCCCAGCATCACCAGATCGGCACCGGCTGCCAGCGCTTTGGCAATGTCGCCTGAATAACGAACGCCGCCATCCGCGATAACCGGCACGCCGGTTCCGCTGAGCGCCTCGGAAACGTTATGAATCGCCGTTATCTGGGGAACACCGACACCGGCAACGACACGCGTCGTACAGATCGAACCCGGCCCGATCCCGACTTTGACGGCATCAGCCCCGCAATCCACAAGTGCACGTGCTGCATCTGCGGTGGCCACATTGCCACCGATAACCTGAATCCCCGGGTACTGCTGTTTGATCCATTTAATGCGCTCGAGCACACTTTGCGAATGACCATGCGCAGTATCCACGACAATCACATCGACACCTGCCTTTACCAGTGCTTCAGTTCGCTCGTCACTACCCTCGCCTACGCCGATCGCGGCACCAACACGCAAGCGTTCCTGGTCGTCCTTACAGGCAAGCGGATATTCTGAAATCTTGGTGATATCCTTGACTGTAATCAGCCCTTTTAATTCAAACTGTTCATTCACAACCAGCACGCGCTCAAGTCTGTGTTTATGCAGCAGGTTCATCACTTCATCGCGTGGGGTATTCTCGTTGACGGTAACCAGCCGTTTTTTGGGCGTCATGATATTTTTCACCAACTGATCCAGGTTGGTTTCAAAACGGAGATCTCGATTGGTTACGATACCGACAACTTTTTTTCCGTTCACAACGGGCAGGCCGGAGATTTTATGGGCACGAATCAATTCCAGCACCTCCCGCACCGTCATATTCTGATGAATCGTAATAGGGTCTTTGACAACACCGCTTTCGAAACGCTTGACTTTTGCCACTTGAGCTGCCTGCGCTTCAATCGGCATATTTTTATGCAAAATACCAATACCGCCCTCCTGGGCAATGGCAATTGCCAGGTCGGCCTCGGTAACGGTGTCCATCGCTGCGGACGCCAATGGAATATTCAAAGAAATTGTGCGCGTCAATTGCGTTACGAGACTGACTTCTCTCGGCAAGACTGCAGAATATGCGGGAATTAATAGAACATCATCGAAGGTAAGCGCTTCTTGAATTAACTGCATACGAAATATCGATTCATTGCAAAGCGGTATTATATCCAATTCATGAATATTTTTTGCAGCAATTCAACCATCGAATGATATGTTTTTCAAATTATTACCGTTTTAACGCTCACTTTATGATGGATTGATCCGTAATGAATACTGTTAATGTCGGTCATTTTATATTGACTTATCAGTTTTCTGGAGAAAAAAATGCGTTATCTTATTTTCGTAGTATGGATGTTGTTTTTCAGTTTGCCGGTATCGGCACAGCTTTTTAAATGGGTCGATGAACAGGGCAAAACACAGTATTCAGATCAGCCGCCCCCGTCTGCCAATGTTCAGAACGAACAGCAGCTTAAAATTCAAGCATCGCCCACACCTGTATCTGCTGCCAGCACGATGAGCGACACTGAGACGGACAAGACTGATGAGCTGGCCGAACAAAGACTCGAATACGACAAACGCCGCCAGGAAAGATTTAAAAAAGAAGCACAGCGAAAAACTGAAGCAGCCGAGAATCAAAAAAAATGTGTTGACGCACAGAGCAGATTAAGAGTATTTTCTGAGTCACCCCGGTTACGAATACCGGATGGCAAAGGAGGTCTGGTCTATGCCGATGACAACCTGCGTCAGCAAAAAATTGATGAAGCCAATGAAAGCATTAAAACGTTTTGCAAGTAAAATTTAATTTACAGCAATTTATCGAACATTAAATGCCGCATATCAAATTAACAACATTTTTGATTATTGTCCCTGTGTTGTTATTTTCCGGTGCCGTATCAAGCGATACGGCACCGCAGCATCATCCAGATCATTCCGACGAAACCCCTATCGATACACGATTATTGCAGGCGATTAACGCGCTGGAACAGAAAGCTGCTGAAGAAACCCGAATTATCGAATCATTGAACGAACGTATAGCACGTCTGGAACAAAAAATTGCCGTCCTCAATACTGCGGTCATCGATCAGCAAAAACCGGTGCAGACTATTCAGATAGAAAGCGATTTGGACAATCAGGGCGGTTCCCAGGAAACCGCCAAGGCCGAACCCGACCGGTTCATGGTTGGCTCAGCAACAACACAAATTCACTCCGAAACGAATATATCCTTTTTGGATGTACAATACTGGCGGACTCTCTTCTCCCGGTATTCGACATATTTGATACCCGCATCAGCCGGAATTATGGCTGCTATTATTCTGCTGCTTGTACGTCATGTCTTCAGTGTCAGGCGCGTCAAAAAAGCGCAGTCTGCAAACGAAAAAACGCCTGCAACTGCAGCAACTGCTTTTATCCATCAGAACCCGATCGCCACGAATGAAAAAAATGCAGTACTTGCGCAAAAACTGGCAGCTTTACGAAGCGCTGTAGCGCAGGGTAAACAGAAGCGTCAGGAACAGAAGTAATCAGACACTTAACAAATTCAGCCAGATCCTGAAAAACCGGTTTCAGACAAACACAAGCGCAAAAACACGTCACGCGCTGTAATAGCGCATACGTAAACGCATCATTTTGCTGATTAATCAGCAAGATGTAATCAGCGCAATAACGTGTTTTTAACTCTGTATTCAGATCACTCCGATCATTTCAGAGACAGGCTCTGCATTGCCTTTTCATGATCCCACTTGCCATGAAACAAATGGCCTTTTTTGGCCGGCACACGATCACTGGTCCATGTCAGGTAATTTCCGTCCGGTGTAAAAACAGGCAAACCGTCAAATCCAGGTTTATCGGTAACACGGACAGGCGATTTTTTTCCTTCTACATCTACGATGTACAATTCGAAATTTCTGTGCCCATGTATATTGGTCGAGAAAATAATATATTCGTTGGACGGGTGATAAAACGGCGCCCATGACAGTGCCTTCAGATGCGTAACCTGTTTTTGATCGGTACCGTCGATATTCATTGTGTATACTTCCGCTTCCCTGCCATTTGGAGAAAAGCGCCGCCAGACGATGCGTTTGCCATCCGGACTAAAAAAAGGACCGCCATCGTAGACATTGGTATGCGTGAGTCGTTTTACATTCGAGCCATCAGCATCCATGATATAAATATCGATCATTGAAGACGGATCCTTTTTGAACAATTCCGTCTCGGCTTCAGTCAGTTTCTCGGTATAGGCACGCCTGTTTGAAGCAAATGCAATATATTTACCGTCCGGAGACCATGACGCTTCCGCATCATACCCCAAAACATCGGTCAAATTCCTGATGTTTTTGCCTTCCAGATCGGTTTCGTAAATATCATAATGCTCATCATAATCCCAGGCATATGATTTTCGTTCACCCGATTTTCTACGCTCCAGTTCCGCTGTCATTTTGTTCTTTGCATCCGGATCTTCGTGCGTCGAGGAAAACAGCACTTTGTCCACCGATGGATGAACCCAGGAGCATGTGGTTTTCCCGATACCGGGTGATACCTGACGGATATTGCCGGTCTCAAGATGCTTCAGATAAATCTGGTAAAAAGGGTTTTCGTCTGCCACTTCCGCCTGATAAACCATCCATTTCTGGTCGGCCCGGTAATAAGCTTCGCCGACGCGCTTTTCTTTTTCGGTATCGGACAGCACGAAATCCTCAGTGATAAAATCTGTTTTACCTGCGTTGGCAAAGCCAAACATTACTGTTATCAGTACCGATAGCAGAACGCGGGCAAACATGCCTGACAAAAAATTGGAGATGTACAGTCTTTTTCTCATAGAATCACTTACTCACGTTAAAAAAATACAAACATTAGCATATCGTCCAGTCGATTTCGCAAACAATTGCACAATCAATTGCATCATATAAGATCAGACAATCGCGTACCATATGCTAATTACTGTGCAGTAAAAACCGGTCTGACGGCGCCGAATCATGTTGTCGACACCCTATGGCGCACCAGTCACCGCTTTTAGGACAGGAACTTTTATACCTGGCCACGATTCACATTGATAAAATCAGGAGCTGCCATGAATCAACAAGAATCCAATCAGATATTTCGCCGTAATGATTGTCCCTGGGGTAAAAAAGCCGTTAAATTATTACGCGAAAAAGATATTGATTTTAAAGATCACATCTTCGCATCCTCAACCGATGAAGATACATTCAAGGCAAAATGGAATGTAGAGACAACGCCCCAGATATTTTTGAACAATGAGCGCATTGGCGGCTATACCGAACTGGCTGCTTATTTTGATATCGATACCGATGACCAAAATGATAACAGCGATGAAACATCCTATATTCCGGTAATCGCCGTATTTGGTATCGCTCTGCTGATGGCATTGTCGACCGACACCATCATGTTCAGCTTCATGGGATATGCGCTATGTTTTCTGGCATGCCTGAAACTGATGGACATAAACAGCTTCATATCAGGGTTTAAAAATTACGATCTGATCACACAGCGTCTGCCGTTTTATGGAAAAGTCTATCCTTTTGCCGAACTGATCGCAGGCCTGGGTTTTTTGACCCCCCAATATCTGCATATTACCGGATGGGTATCATTGTTTGTCGGTATCGCCGGCGGTATTTCAGTGTTTAAGGCGGTATATATCGACAAAACCGATTTGAACTGCGCATGCGTTGGCGGCAATTCAAATGTTCCGCTGGGTGCCGTCAGCTTTACCGAGAATGCAATGATGGCTATCATGGGTGCCTGGGTACTGTTTGTGTAAAACCAACCCGGGCAAATAATCGCATTTGACGCAGAGGGCTACGTGTCACAGAATAGTTATGGCAATGCAGGATCGCCTGTATCAGATGTATTCTTACCGGCTGTCAACCGATCACGCTTAACTGAGACAAATACTGGAATGCGCTGTAAGCGCACGTAAACAAGGATATTTTATGCTCACGACACTGCGCCGTCACCTCCTGACCCGTCCTATCCTTAAACGTATGCGCAAGGCTCTGCCAGGCATATCAGATACTGAGCGTGAAGCGCTGGAAGCTGGGGATGTCTGGTGGGACGCAGAACTGTTCACCGGCAATCCTGACTGGTCAAAGCTTCTGCAGACACCTCCTGTCAGGCTGTCACAAGAAGAGCAGGCATTTCTGGATGGCCCGGTCGAAGAATTGTGCCGTATGCTCAATGACTGGGAAATCAACTGGGAACATAAAGATCTGTCACCTGAAATCTGGCATTTCATCCGTACCCGTAAATTTTTCGCGATGATTATTCCGCAGCAATACGGTGGGCTCGGTTTTTCAGCCTATGCCAATTCACAGGTCATCCGCAAAATCGCCAGCCGGTCCGTTGTAGCCGCAGTCACAGTCATGGTACCCAATTCACTCGGTCCGGGTGAATTACTCATGGAATTCGGCACTAAAGCGCAGCAGGACCACTGGCTGCCAAGGCTGGCAAACGGCACGGAAATTCCCTGTTTCGGATTAACCAGTCCGCAGGCAGGTTCAGACGCTTCCTCCATGGATGACAACGGCGTCATCTGCAAAGGCACTTTTCAGGGCGAGGAAATGACCGGTATTCGTTTAAACTGGCATAAGCGTTACATCACGCTCGGGCCTGTAGCAACCGTACTGGGCCTGGCTTTCAAACTGTATGATCCCGAGCATTTGATTGGTAACCAGGAAGAACTCGGCATTACAGTCGCCTTGATTCCGACTAACCTGAACGGCATCAATATCGGTCGACGCCATTTGCCATGCTACCAAATGTTTCAGAATGGCCCCAACTGGGGGAAGGATGTATTTATTCCACTGGATTTCGTCATCGGCGGACCGCAGCAGATCGGTAAAGGCTGGAAAATGCTGATGGAGGCACTTGCAGCCGGGCGAGGCATTTCACTCCCTTCACTTGCAGCCGCTGCAACCGCTTTTTCAGCACGAACAACAGGCGCCTATGCCCGCATCAGACAGCAATTTCATATTCCGATTGGAAAATTCGAAGGTGTGCAGGCCCGCCTTGGAAAACTGGCTGCAAACGCCTATCTGCTTGACGCTGCACGTCAATTAACCTGTGCCGGACTTGATCAGGGTTACAAACTCGCCGTAATTTCCGCAATCATGAAAGCGCACACAACCTACCGGATGCGTGATGCGATCAATGACGCTATGGACGTACATGCCGGCAAGGCTGTAATCGATGGACCGTCAAATTATCTTGGCAACCTATACCGGGCGGTACCGATCGGAATCACGGTTGAAGGTGCAAATATCCTGACACGCAACATGATCATCTTCGGACAAGGTGCTATCCGCTGTCATCCCTGGCTATTGCGTGAAATACTGGCACTGGAAGAAGAAGATCAGAAAAAGGCGCTTGCCGAATTCGATACAGCGTTCTGGGGCCATGTTGGACACAGCACAAAAACTCTCGGTCGTGCATGGCTTCGCAGCTGGACAAACGGAAAATATTCACCCGTACCATCCGTCCCTCAGCAACTGTTGCAGTACTATAAGCAGTTAAACCGCTATGCGGCTGCTTTCGCCCTGGTTGCCGATTTCGCGTTTCTGACACTGGGGGGAGCATTAAAGCGCAAAGAAATGTTGTCCGCGCGTCTGGGCGACATCCTCTCAGAACTCTATTTTATCTCTGCCGTATTAAAACGATGGCAGGACGACGGTAAAAAAAACGAAGACCTGCCCCTGGTTGAATATTGTGTACAGGAAAGTTTTACCGTTATTGAAAACCGGCTGGACGCCGTGTTCAGAAATCTGCCGAACCGCTTCATGGCCTGGCTGGCCCGCTTCATCACCATGCCTCTGGGACCGCGAACCTACGGCCCCTCGGACAATCTGACCAGGCAATGCGCGGAATTTTTGCTTGAGCCATCCACGCAGCGGGAACGTCTGACTGAAGGCCTGCATGCCGGTAATGAGCACGGCGCCGTGTCGATTCTGGAACAGGCCTTCAGATTAGTCGATGCAAGCAGCCCGATAACTGAAAAAATGAAAAAAGCGCGTATCTACAATATCGAACAGGCGCTCGAGCAAAACATTTTGTCGAATACCGAAGCCGAGAAACTCAAAGCAGCAGAAGCAGCTGTAGCACAGGTCATCGCGGTGGATGACTTTGATGCCGGAGTATTAACAGAAATACAAAAGGGATAACCATGGTGCAGACAACATTACATCAACACAATGAAACACAGGTACGTCAGGGACGCCCGGTGTATATCATCGACGGAGCCCGCACACCGTTTATCAAGGCGCGCGGCAAGCCCGGCCCGTTTACACCGGTGGATCTTGCCGTGCAATGCGGTCGCCCGTTGCTGTTGCGCCAACCTTTTCACCCCAGCGATTTCGACGAGGTTATTCTCGGCTGCGTCAGCGTTATATCCGATGAGATGAACCCGGCTCGCATCGCCGCATTACGCTTGGGCATGGGTAACAGCATGCCGGCGTTTACCGTACAAATTAATTGCGGTTCGGGCATGCAATCCATCGACACCGCATATAAATACATCCGCGCCGGTGATGCCGACCTGATACTCGCGGGTGGTGCGGAAGCATTAAGTCACGCGCCACTGCTTTTCAGGCGCCAGGCGGTTGAGTGGTTCGCCTCGCTAAACAGGGCCAGTTCTTTGGTCCAGAAAATCAAATCCCTGGCCGCCTTCAAACCGGGGTACCTCAAGCCCGTCATCGGCTTGCTGCGTGGCCTGACCGATCCTGTAGTCGAAATGAACATGGGGCAAACCGCCGAAAAGCTGGCATATTTGTACGATATCACACGTCAACAGGCTGATGAGTATGCAGTAGCCAGCCATTCACGGCTGCACCGGGCGCAGCAGGAAGGATTCCTGCAGAACGAAATCGAACCGGCTTTCAGCAGTTGCGGGCAGGTTTTTGAACATGACGATGGTGTGCGTCCGGATTCATCACTTGAGAAACTGGCGAAGCTCTCGCCTGCTTTTGAACCGCCACACGGAAAAGTAACGCCAGGAAACAGCTCCCAGATAACCGATGGCGCTTCATGGGTTATCCTCGCTTCAGAAGATGCTGTCAACCGATACAAGCTGGAACCCAGAGCAATAATAAAAGACAGCGAATGGTCGGCGCTCAGCCCCTCCATCATGGGACTGGGGCCTGTTTTATCCTCGACGGCCATCATGAAACGCCATCAGCTTACATTGGATAATATTGATTTGTGGGAAATTAACGAAGCATTTGCTGCACAGGTACTGGCATGTCTGAAAGCATGGAATGATACGGATTTCTGCAAATCGGTGCTGGGACTCGAACAACCGATGGGAGAAATGGATCAGTCCATTCTCAATGTAGATGGCGGCGCAATTGGACTGGGACACCCTGTTGGCACCAGCGGCAACCGTATTGTTTTGCATCTGGTCAACGCGATGCACCGCCTGGATAAAAAAAACGGTATTGCCACAGAATGCATCGGCGGCGGACAGGGCGGCGCGATGCTAATAGAAAAGGTATAAATCATGAAAGTTGACGTACTCGAGCATGTAGAGAACCTGAATCAATACGGACCATCGTATTCATCAGTAAAGCCTAACTGGCTCTCCCGGCTTGATGAGCGTAGCGTATTATGGCTGCAGCTGGACAAGCAGGACAGCAGCGCCAATACGCTGTCCGAAGACGTACTTCAGGAGCTCAGTGAAATACTTGATGATATCGACAATAAACCGCCTACGGCGCTGGTTATCGGTTCCGCCAAGTCCAAGGGATTCTGCGCAGGCGCTGATATCAAATCATTCGAGAGCTACGATGAATCCGAAATGGCAAATATGCTGCAACGCGGCCATGCAGTTTTAGACAGGCTGGCGTCGCTGGACATCCCTACCGTTGCCGTAATTCACGGACACTGCCTTGGCGGTGGTCTGGAACTGGCGTTAGCCTGCCAGCAACGCATTGGTGTCAAAAACGGACTGGAAATGGGTTTTCCCGAGATTCGTCTCGGCGTACACCCCGGGCTGGGCGGCACATACCGTTTGACGCGTTTGATCAACCCAGTCACTGCCATGACCATGATGCTGACCGGTAAATCAGTATATGACAGGCAAACCAAAAGCCGGGGGTTGGTTGACGATCTGGTCGAAAGCCGCCATGTCGAAAATGCTGTACGCGCAGTGATTGAAAAAGGCGCCAGGAAGCGCAGACGCAAATTCAGTAATTTTATGCTGAATACGCTGGCAGTACGTAGATTTGCCGCAAAAAAGATGCGTGCCGAGAGCGAAAAAAAAGCACCTTCCACCTATTACCCTGCGCCTTATGCACTGATCGATCTCTGGGAAAAATTCGGCAGCAGCACACATAAAATGCAGGCAGCGGAAATTCAGTCATTTGCCAATCTGATAACGAACGAAACTGCCCGGAATCTTGTGCGCGTTTTCTTTCTGCACCAGTCGTTAAAAAATCAGGTAAAAGCGCGCGCCGATATTCAACACGTCCATATCATCGGCGCCGGTTCAATGGGCGGTGAAATTGCGGGTTGGTGCGCCATGCAGGGCCTGAAGGTAACGTTGTCCGATCAACAGACTGAGCCTGTCGCCAAGGCCGTCAACAACACCGGGCAGCTTTGCCGGGACAAACACAAAACCGGCGCTGAGACACGCGATACACTTGACCGTTTGGTTCCGGACATGCGCAATGACGGTCTCGAAAGCGCGGACTTGATAATCGAAGCTGTTCCTGAAAAAATCGAGATCAAGAAAAAACTGTATCAAACCATTGAACCGCGCATGAAAGCCAATGCCATTCTGGTGACCAACACTTCAAGCATCCTGATCGAAAAACTTACAGACAGCCTGAGAACTCCGGAGCGCTTTATGGGTCTGCATTTTTTCAATCCGGTTTCCAGAATGCTTATGGTGGAAGCGATTGCTCATGACAATACCAGTTCGGATGTTGTTGAACGAATGCTTGCGTTTACTCGCGAAATAGGAAAAATTCCGGTACAGGTAGCGAGTTATCCCGGCTTTCTGGTCAACCGGGCATTGACACCTTATCTGCTGGAAGCGATTGTCATGCTCGAGGAAGGTATCGACAAAACACGTATTGATGAGACAGCTAAAAACTTCGGTATGCCAATGGGTCCAGTGGAGTTGATCGACCAGATCGGCCTGGATATTTGTATTCATGTGGCAGATATGCTGGCTGACTTACTGGACAAACCGATGGCCAGGATTCCAGACAATGTTCGCAAAAAAGCCGAAAACGGAGAACTTGGTAAAAAATCCGGTAAGGGCTTTTATCAATGGGAAAATGGAAAAATCAAACGTGACAAAAAAAGCGCCAACAAACAGGAAACGAATACACCCGATGATCACTTAACCGATCGGCTGATTCTGCCTATGCTTGATGCCTGTGTGGAATGTCACCGTTTGAGGATCGTCAATGATCCAGATCATCTTGATGGCGCAATGATTTTTGCGACCGGCTTTGCGCCTTTCCGGGGCGGCCCTATCCACTACGCCCGCACACGAGGCGCAAACGAAATTGTCACGACACTTGAAAAGCTGTGCCAGGAGCATGGCGAGCGGTTCAAGCCGGATCAGGGCTGGCAGTCGTTATAACTGTTTCATGGAAAAAAAGCCAGTTGTATACTCGTGTCCCGATGCGCTGGCGAGTGACATTATCAGGCGGGCGGGCAAACGCATCCAACTTGCTTTGCCGCTTGGTCTTGGAAAAGCCAACCATATTGCCAACGCATTGGTCGAACGTGCGCTAGCAGACCCGAGTATCAATTTACAGATCTTTACCGCCTTGACACTGGAACGCCCAGAACTGAACAGCGAGCTCAAGCGCCGTTTTTTTGAACCCGCACTCAACCGCCTTTTTGGCGATTATCCGGATCTGGTTTATGCGAAATTGCTGCGGATGGGAAAACTGCCACAGAATATTGTGGTGAATGAGTTCTTTTTTCTTGCGGGACAGTGGCTGAAAATCCCAGCAGCGCAGCAGCAATATATCCCGGTCAATTATTCACATGCTTTGGACTGCCTTCTGGACAACGGCGTGAATGTTCTGGCGCAGCTGGTAACGCACGAAGGTGATGAATACAATCTGAGTTGCAATCCCGATATTACGGCGGATTTATTAAGAGCCCGGCGCACAGGACGTGCCCGGTTTCTTTTTGCGGCACAGATCAACCGCCAGCTACCGTTCATGTACGGTGATTCGCAAATCGGAACACAGGAACCGGATCTGTTGCTTGAAAGCCCGGACAGTGAACACGAGTTGTACAGTGCACCCAAACGCCCTGTCAGCCTGGCGGATCAGGCGATCGGACTTCATGCATCCCGATTGGTGCGTGATGGCGGCACACTTCAGATCGGGATCGGCTCGATTGGCGACGCAGTCTCGCATGCGCTGATTCTACGCCACAAACATAACGCCACTTTCAGAAAACTGATTGACGATCTTGCCGGTCAGCATACTGCTGATAACAGTGACCACTATGATGACCAGCCGTTCCGGGACGGTATTTACGGCATGAGCGAGATGTTCGTTGATGGTTTTCTGAGACTGGCAGAAAATGGCATACTCAAACGCGAAATCAATGGTGCTGTTCTACATGGCGCTTTTTTTGTTGAATGCAGGGACTTTTATCATCGTTTACGCGAAATGACCGAGAAAGAAAGGGCGCGCTTTCAAATGAAGGCTGTCAGTTTTACCAATGAGATTTTTGGCGATGAGATGAGCAAGCGTCGTGCACGCTATAAAGCCAGCTTTATCAACAACGCCATGCTTGCAACCCTGCGCGGCTCTGTCATATCGGACGCATTGGAGGATGGCGCTGTCGTGAGCGGGGTCGGTGGACAGTATAATTTTGTTGCTCAGGCTTTGTCGCTCGACGATGCATTTTCTATTATCACACTGAATGCCACACGTCAGTCCCAAGGCCAGACGGTGTCGAATATTACCTGGTCCTACGGCCATGAAACGATACCCTGGCATCTGCGTGACCGAGTAGTCACAGAATATGGCATAGCAAAGTTGCGTGGCAAATCAGACGCACAAGCCATAGCCGCAATGCTGTCCATTACGGATTCACGTTTTCAGGGCGATTTGCTGAAAAAAGCGAAAGCGGCCGGCAAGATCGACCCGCACTGGACCATACCAGAGGCCTACCGCAACAATACACCGGATCGAATCAGGACAGCACTGCAACCGGCCAGAGAAGCGGGTATACTGCCGACATTTCCATTTGGCACCGACTTCACACAAACCGAACAGCGCCTGCTGCCGGCACTGGAAGTTTTAAAACAGAAATCCCGTTCAAAACATGCGCTGCTGCGTCTGTTTATCGATGGATTCATGTCAGGAGACCTGACTTCAGCCGAAACTGCATGCCTGGAACGCATGCAATTGAATAAACCGGCAAGCCTTAAAGAGTTCGGCTATCGAAAAATACTCACAGCGGCACTTCGGGAATCAAGAGAGCTATGAGTAAATTTGATCGTGGTGGATGCATGCTTGTGCCAGACAGCCACTATTGACTTGACGCAGTTTCTTACGGAAAGCGTAATATGGAAAAACACATTATTCAGCTGTACCCACAACCGGGCGGCGCACAACGCCTCAAAGGCACCTATCTCGCACATGATCTGCGCCAATTTGCTGCTAAAGACCAGGCATATGTCTATACCAACTTTATCGCTAGCCTGGATAACCGTATTGCGATAAGCCGCAGTGACGGAGAAGGTATGGAAGTTCCACAGTCAATTGCAAACGAACGGGACTGGTGGCTATTTCAGGAATTGGCAAGCCAGGCTGACATCATAATCAGCAGCGGCCGTTATTTGCGTGAATGGTCACAGGGAAACGCACAGGAAATTCTACAGATTGACGACCCAAGGTTTGCAGAACTGCGCGAATGGAGGCAGTCGAACGGACTCTCGCCACAGGCCGATATTGCTTTTATCAGCAACAATCTGAATTTTCCTGTTCCTGATGTACTGACAGCCGGTGGCAGGCAGGTTTTTGTGTTTACAACCGCCGATCTCAATCCGGACCGGGCCAGGGAAATAGAAAAAAAAGGCGTGCATGTGATTGCAGCAGGAGATCGCACAGGTGTTAACGGCAACACAATGATCGATTACTTGACCGAACAAGGCTACCGCATAATTTTTTCGTCTGCAGGACCAAAAGTCTTTCACTTATTGATGGCAAGCAAGGTGTTAAACAGATTGTATATCACATACGCCAGCCGAATACTGGGGGGCGAATCCTATGCCGATATCGTAAAAGGCGCATTGCTCGAACCCGCCGTCAATTTTAATCTGAACAGTCTGTATCTGGATCCGGCCGGACCCGATGGGCAAAGCCAGCTGTTCTTTGCATTCGACCGCCAGTGACAGAGCGGCCTTGCGACCGTCATGCCTTCAAAATCGAACTAACCATCACTCACTCCAGAGTTTTTGTTCTCAGGATCGTATGGCACGGGCTGCTTGGTAATATCCGCCTGACGAATTACCTGTACTCTGTAGCCAAAAGGGTCCCTGAAATCGCATTCGAAATCAGGGTAAAACGTGAGATTCCATTTCTCGGCGCGCTCGCGCACTGCTTCAAGGTTATCGACAACAACGCCCCAGTGTCCATCCTTGGGTGTATCCGGATTAATGGATGGGTCTTCAAATAGTGCCAGAAAATCAAACCGGCCGTTCAAGTCCAGCATTGCTGCCTTCTCGGTCCGTTTCATGACATTGACACCCAGTATGTCCCTGTAAAATGCAATGGCCTTGTCCAGATCATCGACATCCAGTGCGACATGATTAATTCCATAGACTTGCACCATAATTCACTCGCTCCCGGAAAATGATACGTTATAGGAAGAAAAGTCAATATACCAACAGTCTAACCGATTGGCTCTTCTACCGCCAGTTTGCTTCTGAACAGTTTTTTTGACAACCGGGCACGCCCGCTTCCGTGTATTCAACAATGCATGAATTACATTTGTCTCTTTAGTAAAAATATGATGATTTAGCAATGTTTAAAACAATATAATCATGCAATAATGATTTCAGAAGCACAATACACTTGATGCTGTTGATGATTCGTAGCTACTGTCTTGAAGGCATAATTTTCGCCTAATCAAACTACAAATCAGGCCAGCACCAACACAACTGAAACGTATTTGAATCTGTGCAGTCTATTTTAATAATGCAGTAAAAGAACTGAACCACGTGTAGACAACCATAATATGGACATGAAAACCTCAATCGAGAACAAGCTACGGACACTGCAGCCGCGTTATCTGGAAGTCGTTAACGAGAGTTACAAACATAATGTGCCAGCAGGATCAGAATCCCATTTCAAGGTAATTATCGTTTCCGATCAATTTAATGAAAAAAGACTTGTGGCCCGGCATCAGCTGGTCAACAATATTCTGGCCGATGAACTTGCCCATTCTATCCATGCACTCGCACTGCATACATTGACAACCGAAGAATGGCATGAAAACGATGGAAAATCCAAAGAGTCACCTCCGTGTCTTGGCGGCTCTAAAGCAGAACAATCTTGATACAACCGTTTTTTCAGGAGAAGCAATGAGTCAGTTTCAATAATATGATCAGATCTTTCGAATTCGATCGAATTTTCAAGACGAATTCTCAGAATATCGAACAGGCCGTTTGGTAAAGAACCATGTATAAAGTATAGGAGGTAAAGCAAATGAATGAGACATTTGACAAAAAAGCCGTACTGAAATGCCTTAACAAAATCCTCGAACTCGAGCTTGCAGGGGTAGTTCGCTATACCCACTACGCTTTTATGGTTTACGGCTACAACCGTATACCTATCGTATCCTGGCTGCAGGCACAGGCAGACGAATCACTGCTTCATGCCCGTGAAGCAGGTGAAATGATTACACATCTCGGCGATCATCCGCCACTGACGATCGGTCCTTTGCTTGAAACGCATCAGCACGATATTGGAGATATCCTGCGCGAGTCACTGGAACATGAGCGGACTGCTTTAGCAAGCTATAAAGAATTATTGTCTCTGGTTGAGGGTAAATTCGTGATGCTTGAAGAGTATGCACGCCGACTGATTGCTGCGGAAGAAATGCATCAGGGCGAAGTGGACAAAATGCTGCGCCGGCCGGGTGCCGTTGCTGCTTTCTCTGAAACGAAATAAAGCCATGACCTGACAACAGTATCAATCAATAACTACAGATTCAGATAAATTTTTCTGAAGCCAAAACACCCATTTGATTGCGATCTGGCATGCAATTCAAGCATGGGGCCGTGATGCAAACTGTTTTGCCGGAAACATTATTCAGAAAGGTATTTACTGAAGGGCTCATGGCATCAGGATGAAAACCAGACTTCAATCCGGAGATGCGCTGATTATTGTCGATATGCAAAACGATTTTCTGCCTGGTGGCAGTTTGCCGGTTGCTGCAGGAAAAAGGATTATTCCGGTGATCAATCAATATATCGCCGATTTCCAAAGTCGCGGACTTCCAATTGTTGCGACACGCGACTGGCATCCAGAGAATCATTGCTCGTTTGAGTCTAACGGTGGCCCCTGGCCTTCGCATTGCGTTGCACACACTGAGGGAGCCGCGTTTCCGGCAGCGCTTGAACTTCCTGACAGCGCCACAATAATTTCCAAAGCCACGACACAGGGAAAAGACGCATACTCGGCATATTCAGGGACGCAACTCAATGAATTGCTTCAATCGCACAACATAAAGCGGTTATTTGTTAGCGGACTGGCAACCGAGTATTGCGTTTTGAGTACAGTGGAAGACGCCATTCGCTTGCACTATAAGACATTTATACTCACGGATGCGGTATGCGCAATTAACCAACAGCCAGATGACGGTCGCAATGCACTGCTGAAAATGCAACGAATCGGGGTCGTTCCGGTCAATCACGAGGAGATTGAATGATGAATCCGTACTCAAATCCCTATGGGCAATTCAGTCCGTTGCTGACCGATCTGTATCAGCTGACCATGCTGCAAAGCTATATAGAACACGGCATGGAAGATACCGCAGTATTCGAAATGTTCGTACGCAAACTGCCAGAAGGCCGTAATTTTCTGGTTGTTGCCGGACTTGAGCAGGTGCTGGATTATCTCGAGTATTTACGATTTTCCGAGGACGAACTTACCTGGCTTGCTTCACGTTTTCCACCTCATGTTATCGAGTATTTGAAAGAGTTTCGCTTTGCCGGAGATGTTCACGCGCTGCCGGAAGGGACAGTTTTTTTTCCGGATGAACCAATAATCCGGGTTACCGCCCCGCTGCCACAAGCTCAATTGGTCGAATCCCGGATTATTAATCTGATACATTTCGAGACACTGATTGCCTCCAAAGCAGCCCGTTCGGTTCTGGTTGCACCTGATAAAACACTGGTTGATTTTGGCATGCGCCGTGCGCATGGCGCAGAAGCCGGACTACTGGCTGCGCGTGCAAGCTACCTGGCAGGATTCTCCGGCACTGCGACAGTACTTGCCGACGCTGTTTACGGCGTGCCGCTATACGGCACGATGGCTCATTCGTATATTCAGGCACATGACGACGAACTCGAGGCTTTTAAACACTTTGTGCAATCGCATCCAGACAATACCGTACTGCTCATCGACACATACGATACCGAAAAAGCCGCGGCCAAACTTACCGGTCTTGCCGACAAGCTCGCACGGAAACGAATTCAAATCAACGGTGTTCGACTGGATAGCGGCGATCTGGCCGAACATGCGAGAAATGTACGCAGAATACTGGACCAAGGCGGCCTGCACGAAACCACCATTTTTGCCAGCGGTAATATCGATGAGTACCGTTTACACGCGCTCATACAGTCCGGTGCCCCGATCGACGGTTTCGGGATCGGAACAGCACTCGATATATCCAGTGACGCACCTGCACTTGACTGCGCTTATAAACTTCAGGAATATGCAGACAAACCACGCCGTAAGCACTCGGAAGGAAAAGCCACCTGGCCTGGCAGAAAGCAGGTATTTCGCTGCTATAACGACAGCATTTGTTTTGCAGGCGATGTCGTGGCGCTGGAGGATGAGCAACCGCACACCGGCGAACCTTTGCTCAAACAATACATGCAGTCAGGCGAGCGCATACAGAATAACCTGCCGTTGAATGAGATTCGCCGGAAAACGGTATCGAACTATTCTCAACTGCCGCATGCCATGAAGCTTCTGGATACCGCACCCGCTTATCCGGTCAGGATCTCCGGAAAAATAAAACAGCTGGCGGAACAACTTGATGCCAGGTATGCAGCAAAACAACAGTCGTAAGGCAGTCATGAAATTATCATGCGATTGGACCCGCGCTTTTTTAAAAATCAGCGTCAAAACAAAAGGATAAACAGAGTAGTTTTGAGATATGTAAAGCATTTATCCTCATTCAAGACATACTGTCAATATAAGAATGAAAATTGCATGGTATTGATTTCGATACCAGCCGTAGAAAATCAAGCCGCTTTCTTTCAGTGTGTATGCTTACTAAAAATCATTGTTAGTTAATACTATCTCGATCCAGACATTATTTTTACCAGTTCTTGTGTTTTCTCAAAACTGTCGACAAGTTGTCTATAAACAGCGTTTTGCTCACAGCAATCTATACCTAACTGGTTTAAACGGGTGTTTTCAGATACATCTTCGCATTTATTATGCAATGCTGTTACCATGTTAGCCGCTGTTCCGACCAGAACAGCAACCTCCCAAAACGATTGCCGATAATGGTTGTCACGTTGAAATCTAATGGCTGTGTTCAATACATCAGGAAATTTCATTTGGCAACAGAGCAAGCTGCCTACTTCACAGTAATCAGTTCCTGTATGTTTTATCAAAGCCTTATTAACTGTTAATCCTGAATCTGTCTGGGACTCTCGTAATGCTTTGTTGGTCTCTTTGGGTAATTGATCTGCAAGCCACAGTAAGCCGATATTATGCAGAAGGCCAGCGGACTGGGAGGTTTGTTCAAAATCATTACATTCCACTTTATGAGATATTCTGGAAGCCAACAGACCGGCACCCTTACTGACCAGCAACGAAGTCGTCCAGAAGCGGTCTACTTTGAAGCCGGGGCATTTTCTTGTATCAAAACAAGAAGAAATTGACATGCCCAGACTTACACTCTTGACAATTGAATGACCCAAAATGAAACATGCCCGGTCTACGCTTGTTACAGGCTTTGCAGATGAAATCCATGCGGAATTGGCCAAATAAACCAGTCGCGCTGAAATTTCAGGAAATTTCATGATTATTTCTGCTAACTTCTGATGATTTAATTCAGTATCATCCAGTGCTTTCAACAGCTTATTTATATTTTTTGATAATAAGGGCAGATTTGTACTTCTTCGAGTACGCTGGATAAAGAGCTGACTAGTACAATTTACGTGATCGGTTATCATTATCAAACTGTCTCTATGCCATTTTTCTTGAGTCTGTTATCAAATGAGTAAAATCCATGCTCATCAATTCCGGAATTTTATCGCCCGGAACAGATGGGCTGAAAATATAACCCTGTATGATATGGCAGCCCAGACCATGCATGACCAATAATTGCTCCCTGGTTTCAACACCTTCTGCAATCAGGGTATAGTCAAGCGCATTGGCCAGCCCAATGATCGTGCCCAGGAGTACTGCTGTATGCGGGTTTGTTGTCACATCATCCAGAAAAACCTTGTCAATTTTAATACAGTCCAACGGCAATTCCTTTAATGATGCCAGACAGGAATAGCCCGTACCAAAATCGTCAATAGAAATTTTTATTCCGATTTGCCTGAGCTGTTTCAGAATATCGGTATGTTCTTTTGACTGTAATGCGCTCTCGGTAACTTCCAGCTCAAGATATTGTGCTGAAATATCATATTTCTCAAGCAAGTCCTTCACTATCTCGATTAATCGGGAATCCTGGAAATGTGTAGGCGAAATATTGACAGCTACTTGCAACGAAGACAAACCAGCTTTATGCCACTTAGCAATTTGCTGGCAAGCGGCTTTGAGCACCCAGTTTCCAAACTCAACAATTAAACCCAGTTCTTCAATCAGCGGTATAAATTCACCTGGGGGAATCATTCCTTTTTCGGGGTGTCGCCACCTTGCCAGCGCTTCGACGCTGACCATACGCCCGGTAAGCAGGCATATTTGCGGCTGAAAATGCAAAGAGAACTGCTCTTTTTCTAGCGCCTCGTGTAACATTTGCTCTTTTTCCAAACGAGAAACTGCCTCGGCGGCCATGTTATGTGAATAAAAAACAAAACACTGCTTGCCAGATTTCTTGGCTGCATACATTGCTGTATCTGCAGCTTTTAATAGCGCCACCTCATCGTCTCCATCATGTGGAAAAACAGCAATACCGATACTTGCACGCGGCTTTATCTGATGATTATTGAGAAACAGAGGCATATTGATCTTGTTCAAGCAACGAGCGGCCATATCTGAGACAGATTCGTTATCTTTAACATTGTTAACGATAATACAAAACTCATCGCCGCCCAGACGGGCCGCAAAATCTTCATCGCGGATTACTTCCTGTATTCGTTTGGCAATCATGAT
This sequence comes from Nitrosomonas marina, assembly GCF_900110145.1. GTDB lineage: Bacteria > Pseudomonadota > Gammaproteobacteria > Burkholderiales > Nitrosomonadaceae > Nitrosomonas > Nitrosomonas marina. Next base: position 22,994 of record NZ_FOCP01000007.1, read on the forward strand.
CAGCAACTGGTCTCCCAGATCATGACCGAGGCTGTCGTTGATATCTTTGAATCCGTCCAAATCAATAAACAGCAAGGCGAACTGTTCGTTACGATACTTTGCTATGCGGACAATAGCCTGGATACGCTCCTGATAATAACTTCTGCTGGGGATGCCGGTCAGATTATCAAAATAAGCTATGTGATGAATCTGCTTTTCATTTTCATTGTATAGACTGATATCCTGGACTGTACCGGTAATTTTGGCCTGATTATGTTCGATTATCTTGACCATTTCCTGGTGGACAAAGAAGGATTCAGATTTGGATCCCTGCAGCCTGTATTCCATGTGTTGTATAGTCTTATTATAAGGTGCAGCCAGAATCATGTTTTTTACTATTTCCCTGTCCCTGGCATCAATCAGGCGCACAAATCCCTCAAGACTTGCATCAAATGTCTCCAGATCAATTCCGCATAAATCTGCCAACTGCTCCGAGATCTGGAAATGATTATTTTTTGAATCCCACACCCAGTAGCCGATGCGGGCAATACGCTGAGCAGTGGAAAGCTGCAATTTGCTGCTTCTGAGTTCGTTGGCATTCAGGTCAGATCTGAGAACAAACCACAAACGATGTATTAATATTGGATAGTTAAGTGGCTTGACCATAAAATCAGTGGCCCCACATTCAAAAGCACGATTGATGGAATCGATATCGCCCAGACCCGTGGACATAATGATTGGAACATTGATCAGTTCGGGGTTACTACGCAACAGCTTGCATGTATCAAATCCATTGAGTTCCGCCATGAGTGCGTCAAGTATTATCGCATCAGGCTTACTTTCCTTGACTTTTTCCAGCGCCCGCAGCCCGTTTTCAACTTCATCAACAATAAATGCCGACGCCCTTAATACTGAGCCGGTAATCATACGATAGCTGATATCATCATCCACCAGCAAAATACGTCGGCTCTGCATTTTGAATTGATCTTTTAATACGGGTGGATTGGTCGGCTCTTCCTGCAATGACGCGGACACATCCGGCAATAAAGCGATTTCATTTCGCAGTGCTGATAGAACTTCGGGAAGACCCGATTGCATGGCTTTTAGAAATTCATCGGCGCCTGAAACATGACCCTGTTTGGCGACCGCCTCGAGTGAAGCAGCGTTTTGCGCAAATGACTGTATACCCAGATTTCCGCAAGTTGATTTGAAATAATGTGCAATCCTGGTTAATTCAGCTGTGTCCTGTCGATCCAATGCCTGCTGCAAAGCATCAATATCTTTGGGAGCAGCATCTAAAAACATTGTGATAGTTTTGGCGAGCAGGTTTTCACCATCTACTGTAGTGATTTCACGCAAGGTGTCCAACGCATCCGGATTTATCAATTCACTACCAGATTCGCCACCCGAAGAAAAATGTTTTGCCGGCGCCTTGTCTTGATCTGCACTTTTGTCCACCAGCCATTTTTCCAATTGCTCGCGTAATTGTTTTTTGTTAAAGGGTTTGCTCAGGTAGCCATCCATGCCATTATCAAGACACCGTTCTACGATTCCTTTTTGAACATCAGCCGTTAATGCGATAATGGGAATATACTTGTGTGTATTTCGTGTTTTTTCAAGCTCACGAATTTTCCTTGTTGCTTCAAAGCCATCCATTTCAGGCATGTGACAATCCATCAATATCAAATCGTATTCACTTTCCGATACAGCATTGACAGCCTCCAGGCCATTATTGACCACTTCGACCTGACACCCGATTGAACGCAATATTCCAACACCAACCTCCTGGTTTATCAAATTATCTTCGGCTAACAACAGTTTTCCAGAAATCTGAGACACACCGACGGAATTCGATTCTGATTCTGAACGGTTCTGCACAGGATTTTTCTGCGAACCTATCAGACTTAACAAACATTTCAACAGTTTTTGCTGAATGACCGGTTTATTTAAAAAATAGCTGATGCCGCATTGCCTGCTTTGAACGGAATCAACGGTTATACTGTCAGAGCTGAGCATTACCAGTGGTAGTGATTCGAGTTGTGGTTCGTCATGGATTGCTTTGGCCAGCGTAAGACCATCCATCTCAGGCATATGAAAATCGAGTATAACCACATGATATAATTTATTATTCTTTTTGGCGTCCAATAAATGATTTAGCGCTTGAGCACCACTTGAAGCGCAATATGAATACACGCCCCAATATTTTAGCTGTTCAGACAGAATTTCTCGGTTTGCTGCATTATCATCAACGACCAGAATGTTTTTCCCTTGCAATGCAGAGACATCCGCTTTTTCCGGTAGATGTTGAATACCGTATCCCAGTTGTAAACTGAAATAAAAGCAGGCACCCTGGCCCAAAGAACTGGTTAATTTCAGTTCGCCGCCCATCATTTCCACAATTTGTCTGGAAATACTCAACCCCAGTCCCGTTCCTCCATGACGGCGCGTAGTAGTTCCGTCTCCTTGTGTAAAACTTTCAAAGATCATTGCCTGCTGATCAGATGCAATACCAGGCCCGGTATCCCTGACCTCAAATAACAGACGCATCTGATCTCCAGACACGCCTTGATAAAGCCAACTGACTTTTAAAGTTATCTCTCCATGATGTGTAAATTTGATGGCATTTCCCAATAAATTTACGAGAACTTGCCGCAGCCGTTCTGCATCACCCTGAACAGTGGCATGCAGATCAGATGGCAAATCCAATACCAGTTCCAGACCCTTGTGATGAGCCTGAGTCGCCATTATTTCAGCCGTGTCCTCCAATAATTCGCGCACATCGAAATCATGTGTGACCAACTGAAACTTGCCCGACTCAATTTTAGAAAAATCCAGTATGTTATTAATGACACTCAGCAGAGATTCAGCCGATCGGTAAGCTATGTCTGCCAATCGTTTCTGGCGAACGTTCAGTTTCGTTGACAGTAATAACTCTGTCATTCCCAAAACACCGTTCATAGGTGTGCGTATTTCATGACTCATAGTAGCGAGAAACTCACTTTTCGCTTTATTGGCGGCCTGGGCCTTTTCAGCGAGATGACAGGCTTCATTGGTTTTGTGTTCCAGGTCAAGTGTACGCTTGACTACCTCTTCCTCGAGAATATTGAGGTTATTCGCAAGTTGCGTATCCCGTTGCTGTATACCATCCAACATTTTATTGAAGCCGATGGCAAGTGCATTCAATTCAATAATATTGCTTTGTTTGGCACGCGCCTGGTAATCAGAATTTATGGAAATCTGCTCCATGACATCTGAAAGGCCTGTTAATGGATTCAGTACCGATTTGTTCAAGCGCTGTACCAGGTGGTAGGCAGCAAACAAAGAGACTGCTGCCGCACCGATTGTGAATAGAATTTGCCATAGCAATTGCCAGTAGAGCGGAATCAGGCTTATTTCCAGGTAAAGACCGCCTACCTTCTGGTCCTTAAATAAGATAGGTTGTATGAATGTCTTGCTGTAAAGGTCTTCTATGATGTCTTCCTGCATAAATCCCAAAGATGCGGGAAATGAACGGTCATTTACTGAGTAAGAGGCAAATTTTTCTTGATCTTCATTGTAAATGGCAGCGGCACTCACTTCTTTGGAATTGCTCAGCGATTGCAGAAGGGTTTGAGCCGAACCAAGATCCTGAAACATCAGTGTTGAAGCAGCATTGTCTGTTAGCAATTTTGCTTTAGATTTACTGGATTCAATTAAAGCATATGAACCGATTACATAGCTGTTGGCAATTATAAGCAAAGTCACGAGCAGTAATGCCATACTTAAAGTAGTCAGGCTGATTCGCTGTAATTTCTTTTGCAGCGTGATAGCAGCCGATAAGTTACTGAACATTATTTATACACCTCTCTGGCAAAACGCAGTAATTGGGAACTGAGATCAAGACCCGAGCTTTTTGCTGCTGACAGGTCAACATCAAACTTGATTTTTCCATGTACTACTACAATATTTATGGTGACACCTTCATGAAGCCTGTTTAGGTTATCTGTTATTTTTAGTACCGGCCTGTCCTTCAAGTGATCAAGGATTGCCTTGATAATAAAAGCAGATGTATGGCTGATAAACACCATTTGACAATCACCCAGATCTTCTATCTGATTTGTATAATTGATAGAAATGTCACGCTGATTGATTTTCTTTTCCTGCATTTGATTCAGCTCGCTGCCAAAGAAATGTTCACCGTGGATACAAATATCAAATTTGTTACCAATATCATCAGGCCATTGTGTGTAATTCGCAAAATTGTAGAGAAACGCAGCCTTTACCTGATATTCAGGTAATGCCTCTGCCTGGGCTGCTGACGAAACATTCAGATGAAAGAAACCCAAAAACAATAGTATTAGTGCAAGCTGCTCCAGTTTCTTCAGGCAGCTTGACGGGTATTCGTCAGGCATCACCTGTGGCATTAAATCCTTTGGCAGGAAAACTCTCTGAAGCGGGCTGTTCTTCCGCTTCAGTCCAGCAACCTGGTGGAATAATTGATTTTTGGTCATTATCAAAATCAATAGATTCGTCAGATGAGTTGATCAACCCACCGTGATCTATTTTTAAAGCAGCAGGCTCTATTCAATTTTCCATGTCGATTTTCAGCTATTCGAATACTTTCCGCGCTACTACCAAACTCAACATCGATTACCAAATTTTCAAATGAATGAGATTTCATCTGCCAGCGCCAGCGAAAATCACCAACAATATAAAATTCATTTATGTTTTTAAAATAAACCATTGAGTTTTATCAACTAAAATTATTAGAGAATGCCTTGACAAGGATCCAAATACTGAAATGCAAAAAAATGAAACCAAACAATCTGTTGCCTTCAAAATCTCAGCAAAATTCTTCCATATACACTACGAGGAATCCCGGAATTCAGCACATCCTGCGCGGTGAATTCCTGATGTTGTTTATTTGTAATATTCTGTGCGACGACCGATAACTCCAGATCGGGTTTTGGTGACCAGGCCAGCCTTAAATCAAGACGGGCCTGGTCTGAAACATTGTGCGCACGGAGCCGGTCTGTGTAGTAGAACATGCTGTTTAATTCCAGGTTATAAGGCAGTTGTATATTTGAGCGGACAGAAAACTGGTGGCTCGGGTCCGAATTCTCTTTTCTAAAAATACTGTCTGACAATCCTGTTCCTTTTAAACGCGCATCTAATTCAAACCAGGTATAACTGGAAATAAGTTGCCAGAAACTGGTAACCTGCCATTTCGTTATTATTTCTGCGCCATAAGTTGATGCCTTTAGTCGATTCGCAAAATTGTTGGCAACTAATAAATGGGCTGGCGCGGGTTGTTGCTCAATACCGACGATATTCACGTCGAAATCCACCAAATCATCGTAATAGTTATAAAATAAAGCTGTATCAACAGTAAATGCATGTGACAGCTGGCTACGGTAGCCTAATTCAAACGCATATACTTTTTCTGAATTTAGATTTTTATTTCCAAAAGCGCTGATCAAGGTAGGCGGCATAAAAGGATTTCTGCTCGGTATCGTTTCAAGATTGACACGAACATCGCTGTCAGACCGGGACGGTATGCGAACTGCTCGCGAAGCAGCGGCCCAGACACTGTTACGCTCGTTTATTTCCCAGAGCAACCGGGTATTTGGCTGAAATTCGAATCCGGTAAAACTGTTATGCTCAATTTTTGAACCCAGCGTGAACCGTACTGTATTCGATAGTTGGATGTCATCCTGAACAAAAGCGCTGAAGGTTCGGGTATAACGTTTTTGCGGGTCAAATGTAAAAATATAATTTGATTCCAGATTATCAAAAACAGCGCGATAGCCCAGTCCCCAGACCACATCATGCCTGTCCAGCAACTTGAACTGGTTCTGAAGGTCAAGATCCAGCGTATTAACCTCGTTCGAAACACCGAGACTATGACGGTTGAAATGATCATAGTAGGCCTGAAAGCGCCATTTATTGTTTTCTGATTGATAATTTTCCCAACGAAACAGAATATTCCCAGACTGGTAATCAATCTGGTTTTCAATTCCATTACGACTGATATATTCAGTCAATGCAAACTGATCGGCCGTACCAACAGAATATCCACCCTGCAACATCCATTGATTATGTGCATTAAAATCACTATCAACACGAAAACCAGCCAGAAAATTACGCCACTGATCATTTGCCTGATGCAACTGCGTGTCATTAAAGTTTTCCACGTGCTTACCCTTGGCAAATAATCGAAAGCTTGTATGGTCGTTTATTTTCCCGCCATAGCGTGCACTCAGATTTTTTTCCTGTGAACCGCCCAGTAGCGTGATCTGTGTGCCTTGGGTCTGGTCTGCACTCTTAGTGATGATATTGATTACACCATTGACTGCATTGGCGCCCCAAATGGCCCCGCCAGGACCGCGAATCACTTCGATACGCTCAATATCTTCTAACAGCATATCCTGCATGTTCCAGAATACGCCCGTCAATAAAGGCGAGTAGACACTACGACCGTCAACCATCACTAACAGTTTGTTAGCAAAACGGTCATTAAAACCACGGATTGAGACCGCCCATTTATTGGCATCAACCTGCGCAACCTGAACACCCGGAACGCCGCGCAAGACTTCCGGTAACGAAGTGGCACCGGAACGGCGAATATCCTCTTGCGAAATTACATGAACGGCTGCAGCAGTTTTCATGAGGGTTTGAGTTTTTTTACTGACCGAAGTCACTTCAACATTCACTAACTGCTCTAAATCCAGAGAATAGACATCCGTATTGGAAAAAACCGATAACGGACAAAAAGCCAATATCAATGCCAGACTGAATGGAAGTCTTTTTGCAAATCTTCGTATATGGAAAGGAAGTGATCGGGTATACATTTATGCTGCAACAAAAAAATTTTGATGGCAGCTATGCTAATCGAAAGGTGTCAATTCCATAGATTCGATTAGAGCACGGAATCCATCATTTTTCGTTGCTATTCAATCATTCCCCAAAATAGCTGCCACTCTAATCTAATGCTAGAATTTACTGCAGACAACAGTAACAAATCGACCATAAGAACCTGGAAACGGGAATTGACACACGCCGTATTTTTCGTGCCAATGTGCGGCTAATACCCCTACTTTTTTTCATCGACTTCCAGAATATTTTTTCAATGTTGAATCCAGCATATCCCACATAATTTTGCATGCTGCATTACACACCAGGGTATAGGCGGATGATCAAGAAGCTGCTGTTTGACGCTTGATCTTTACAGATGGTTACACGGAGCTGCCGGGTATGTAGCTGTCAGATATGCATTCTGGTAAATTGCACTGACGCAAGTTCAGCACCGTGGCGTCAAGTAAATAGTGTTTAACTACATCGATGGTCAGAAAGGCTTTCAAAACGCCATTGCCACAGTTTATCCAGAAAGCTGTTACTACCTACTTAAAACACTTCTATTAAACAGTAATTGAGGATGAGGCTTTACTAGCGCTTTACCAATTAGTCGTAAGTTGAAACGAAAAAAACCTTAGATCAACAGGTCATTGCATGCACATTGGAGCAAATTTATACGATCTTCAAATACCTCAGGTTTGTCAACACTATCGAGTCACTCAACAGCATTACCGAAAAGCAATCAAAAAACACAAATTGTTTCCTACCGATTATTGCATTAGAAAAACCATCTTTCTGATGATTAAGAAAACTTCCATAAACTGATAAAAACCAATAATTACTTGAGAATCTGAATTAATTTTCAGCCGCAATTTTTTTGTCGCATATCAAACTGATCGTTAACGGGTTTGGATGAAGATCATATACAGCCCCCGTACCATAATCGATGAACCCACCAAGCATTGCACCTGCACCAGCTAAAGTTGGCATCATAGTAGCTGTTTGCTGATGACATCCATCTTTTGTTACAGATATTTGCAAAGACTGATTGCGCTTAGTTTTGATCACACATGGAGATATACAACTTTGTCCGTTACTAAATTGAACATCAGCACCTGGTGGGTTTGTATTCACAGAAACTTCTTGTTCAGTACCTCTAATCATCGTTGCACATCCTGAAAAAATAAATAAAACACCACATGCAACTAATATTGTTTTTTTCATTTTATTCTCCATTTTATTAGAAATAACATTCTGGACTGATCAAGACCACCTAAGTATCAGCAGGTTACACGCACGCCAAAGAGTAATCAACCACAACGACAATACGGTAATCACTGTTGCTGCACCAGCCTGGCCAAACTAGCCGACAAACACCTTCATAAAAGCTAGTTGATCAAGATTTCAGAAACCCCATGCTTCATAATTTCATATTAATTTTGTGTAAATAATGTCTGTGATTTTCTGGCATTGAAGTTTCCACTAGACCTGCCGGAAACCGGTGAAGATTTTTTTCGTGTCAATCATTGAAAATCATGCACAAGGATCGGCTAGTCGACTAAACCAGGCGGACAATTCTCAAGGTTACAAAACGGGCACTCTGGAGCTGATTGGCATGAGTCATCGACATGACAGCCTGATACCATGACAAAAGTTGATATAGTTTGGTCATTTGTCTGGCGGTTTTCTACCCATGATCAGGCGCTGATTCGGGTCTGGCATATCCGCCAATAAAGCTCATAAACGGATTTATTGCAAAAATGGCGCAATCCATGGGATATACGAGCTGTGATATTGTGCTGCGACTGACTGTCAATCAGTTCGTACCCCGGTTATTACAAGATAGTTTCAGCGCCAATTACAGGGATCAGGCGTTCTGAATCGATGTCATTTAATGCATAATGCGATGAACTGGCACTAATTTTCACCCCCTGGCTTTTTCAAATGCAGACAAATAGAGAATTTTTCAACCTATACAACCACGGTTTTGTGCGCGTTGCTGTTGGTATACCCGAAGTTCGCGTAGCAGATGTCGAATTCAACGCGGCAGCTACAATTGCATTAATGCATCAGGCGGTCGACCGGCATGCAGCGCTTGTTCTTTTTCCGGAACTGGGATTAACCGCATATTCATGCGACGATCTATTCCATCAGCAGCCCTTAATCATTGGGGCGATTGAAGCACTTCATAAAGTACTAGAGGCCTCAAAATCACTCAACCTGGTGACAATCATAGGACTACCGCTGCAAATTGATTCCTCTCTTTTCAATTGCGCGGTAATTGTTTGTCAAGGCAGCATTATGGGTGTTGTCCCGAAAACATTTCTGCCCAATTACCGGGAATTTTATGAACTGCGACAATTCGCTTCCGCTGTTGCCGCTAACCGGAACACAATATCACTATGCGGTCAAAGCGCCATTCCATTTGGCACATCACTTATATTCCGAGCAGATAACAAACCAAATTTTTGTTTCTTCGTGGAAATTTGCGAGGATCTGTGGGTACCAATCCCGCCTTCATCACATGCGGCCCTGGCAGGTGCAACTGTACTCCTTAACTTGTCTGCTTCCAATATTACGACTGGCAAATACGATTATCGTCATAGCCTGGTGGCCAATCAATCAGCGCGCTGTCTTTCTGCGTATCTTTATACTTCGGCCGGGACAGGAGAATCGACCACAGACCTGGCGTGGGACGGGCATGCAATAATTTACGAAAATGGCGCGCTTGTTGCTGAGTCCAGAAGATTCCACAATGGCTCACAGTTATTATCTGCCGATGTTGATCTGGATCGATTAACACAGGAACGGATGCGCCAGAACAGTTTCAGCCAAAGCGTGCATTTCTATCGAGAAAATATTCACCAGTTCCGGGAAATATTGTTCAAAACTGACCTGCCTGTTAAAGAGCAATTGCTTTGCCAGAGGTTATATGATCGTTTTCCTTATATTCCTTCTGACCCCAAAACGCGAAATGACCACTGCAACGAGATCTTCAACATCCAGACCCAGAGTTTAGTAAAACGGCTCAGACATACAGGTATCCAAAAGATTGTTATTGGAGTTTCAGGCGGATTGGATTCGGCTCTCGCTTTAATGGTCGCGGCCCGTGCCATGGATACGCTACAATTGCCGCGCAAACAAATTTTGGCCTATACAATGCCCGGATTTGCTACCAGCGATCGCACACTTGCCAATGCTAACGCCATTATGCTGGCCATGGGATGTACAGCACATGAAATTGATATTCGACCGGGCTGTAAAAAAATGCTTCAGGTTCTCAATCACCCTTATATGCATGGCAAGCCGGTATATGACGTAACATTTGAAAATGTACAAGCAGGCGAACGAACATCATACCTTTTCCGTTTTGCGAATTATCACAATGCGTTGGTACTCGGTACTGCCGATCTAAGTGAACTGGCACTGGGCTGGTGTACATACGGCGTCGGCGATCAGATGTCTCATTATGCTATTAATGCCAGTGTACCGAAGACACTGATTAAATTTCTTATTCGATGGATCATCGATAGCAAGCAGTTCAGTCAAGAAATAAACACTATCCTTTTATCAATCCTGGAAACTAGGATCAGTCCTGAGCTTCTTCCCGGAGAAACAGAAAATGGACGGCCTGCACAACATACAGAGGCGATCATCGGTCCTTATGAATTACAGGATTTCAACTTGTATTACACAACCCGGTTTGGTTATCTTCCTACTAAAATAGCTTTTCTTGCCTACTGCAGCTGGCATGACAGAACCCGGGGCAACTGGCCAGAACCGTTAGCAAACAGTCGAAATCAGTATACCATAGGTGAAATCAAGCATTGGTTGCAGGTGTTCGCATATCGTTTTTTTCAAAAAAATCAATTCAAGCGAAGCTGCATTCCCAATTCCCCAAAAGTTGGTTCGGGAGGTTCGCTCTCGCCACGAGGCGATTATCGTGCCCCGAGTGATAGCGAAGCTACCTTATGGATCAACAATGTAAAATCCATACCGGATATCAGATCATGAGTTTAATCATTCAACAAGTGATAATGTTACGTTGACAGCATGCTGGTCTGGACCCGCTGTACATCGCTGCGATAATTGTAGATGTTGTAACGAGCAGACCCGGTCATGACAACTTTTTTCCAGCAAAAAAATATGTACGGCTTATCGCATGTTCATGCTGAAGTATTTTCAAGCAAGATTGCACAATTAAACATCTTCAGTTTCAGACATTGTGTTCTAACGATGTTTACATATTTCACACTGAATCGCATTATGCCCTCGCTTCGAATTTTTGAATCCATAAAAAGAATGAATTTCTGCCATTTAATTGTTTCTTTGGTGCCAACGTATTACCGTAAAAAAGCGAAATTTGTACTTGCAGTTAATAAACAGTTCCACGGAAGCACGCATATTGCGCAGACCGAAACCATCAAGCCAGACACACAAAACCACATAGCAATCAGACTCAGTTGATTGTTTTGACGTATTAATTATTCGGCACAAATGAATCCAGTCGTTTCAATCTACCAATGAATGGGTCAATATCAGCAAGAGCAATTCTGCCCATTTAATTGCTGGCCTGCACTTCTGGGTCATTCAAACAGATATCCATTCCCCCAATTCGCAGCAATGCATAAGAAGGCCATTCCAAAAGAATAAATTTAAGAATCAGCGTCCGCAGTCGATAATCAATAGCAAATAATTGTACTTGTTATAACTAATTGTTATTGCGGAGAACTGAATGGAAAATATTTATCTGGCCAAACAACCTATTCTGGATCGAAACAAAGATCTGGTTGCATTTGAGTTGTTTTTTAGGTCGCAAGAACTGGAAAACTCAGCAAACCCGGAAAACGGACTTTCTGCAACTGCAAATGTCATTGTGAATGCATATGGCCACCTGGGAATTCAGAATGTACTCGGTCAGCAACGCGGGTTCATCAATATTAACGGGGATTTGATCAGAAGTGACCTGATCAATCTTTTGCCTTCAAAACATGTCGTACTTGAAATAAACAGTTCGGAAATAATTGATGATGAACTGATTGCACACTGTACCGAATTAAAAAAATCAGGCTATCAGTTTGCACTTACAGGCATCACTTCGATCAATGAAAATGTTCAACGTATTCTTCCCCTGATCAATATTGTAAAAATTGATGTTTCAAGACTGAGTCAAAATGAGCTCACCGAACTTGTCAAGCAAATGAAACGCTGGCCGGTTCTATTCCTTGCAGAGAAAGTTGAAAGCCATGATACGGCAAACCAGTGCATGCATATCGGTTTTGAAATGTTTCAGGGCTACTTCTACGCCAAACCTGAAAGTATTTCCGGAAAACGTGCCGACCCGGCAAAACTGTCATTGTTGAATTTACTGACGCTGGTGATGAGCGACAGTGATCTGGATGAAATTGACAAAGAATTCAAACGAGAACCCGGTTTGAGCTATAACCTGCTGCGTATGGTCAATTCGGCAGCTGTCGGCATGCCAAAAAAAGTCAATTCCATTAAACAGTCGATCATGTTGCTGGGACGCAAACAGCTGCAGCGATGGATCCAACTGCTGTTGTATACCACAGAAAATTCCAAAAACAAAGAAAGTATGGACAATGCACTGCTTAAAACGGCAGCGGCCCGAGGCAAGCTAATGGAGCTTATTGCTGCAGTTGAACGACCACATGACAAAAATTATCAGGAAAGAGCCTTTATGGTCGGCATTCTGTCTTTACTGGATACAGTACTTGGCATCGAAATGCAGCAGATTATCGATAAATTGAGCATACCTGAGGATATGAGTCAGGCATTGCTAATCCGCGAAGGCAGATTAGGTCTGGAGCTTCAATTAATTGAAGCGAACGAAACGGGTGAAGTCAAAACGATTCAATCCCTGCTGAAAGAATTGGATTTCTTGAATCTCAGCGAACTGACCAACCTGGAACTTGCAGCTCTGGGATGGGTGAACAGGATCGGAGAAGCTGCAAACTAGCAGAGGGAGTCGAATATTCTGAAAGCTTCCAAAGAGGAAAACATGACGACAAACGAAAACCAGAATGACGAGCAGTGTCAGCACAGTAAAACTGATGCTGAATGTCTCGCTCGCGATCCTATTTACACGGAGGAGATCAATGAATATTTTTCAATCATCCAAAAGGATTTGCATCAAATCGATCGACTGGTAAACGATGCGGTTTCAAATCTGGTGTTCAATTTCAAGTACATCAATGAACTTTCCCAATCGCACCATAAAATGGTTGTCGCGATTGAGAAAATGTCAATCCCTAAAGAAAACACTGCCATGCTGGAACTGTTAAGCAAACAAATGGAAATCGCCAGCAAAATTGAACATGAGCTGGACTCAGCAGTAATTTCTTTGCAGTTTGGCGATCTGGTTTCTCAGTTGCTAGCGCATACGGCAAAACAAATTGAGAACCTGAATGCGTCGTTACTGCACATTGATCATGCGAGTAGCAGCGTGAAGAATTCGACATCGCTTCAGACGACAAATACCAAACTTTCAATGGCGGTACAACGCGCCAAGACGAACGAATCAAGCAAACCCGTTGTACAACATGAAATGCAAAAAGGCGAAATAGAATTATTTTAGCCATTCACATAAAGGTTTTGATTTTTATTTAACACGTTATATTTATTGGTTCGATAGCAGGAGAGCAAGCAAATGGAAAAAACGATTTTAACTGTGGATGATTCAGCCTCAATCCGTCAGATGGTTTCATTCACTCTTAAAGGCGCAGGGTATCAGGTTACTGAAGCAGTAGACGGTCAGGATGCACTGGAAAAAGCACACCGGCAATCATTTAACCTAGTACTTACCGACATCAACATGCCCCGCATGGATGGCCTTAAATTGCTGGAGAAATTAAGAGATCTTGCAAGCTATAAGAACATACCGATTCTGATGTTGACGACAGAATCCGATGATGAAATGAAAGCCAAAGGACGTGCAGCGGGCGCTACAGGCTGGCTTGTCAAACCCTTCAACCCTGAAAGTCTGCTGGAAGTTATTAAAAAAGTCACCAATTAAAATGAAAAAGACACTGAATTATCAGCTTAATTATTAATTTGCTTCAGGATCGAATTCACTATCATGCTTTTTTTAAAATTTAAATTATGAATACAAAATTCAGTTATAAATTTTTATCAAATCCGGTCAGTCTTTTCAGGGATACCTGTTTTAGACAATAAATCGAGCTTTCATAGAATGAAACTGTGTAGATTGGTTACAACGTATCGATGCTTCCAGAATATCGTATCAGCTATAACGCCCTCAGCAACTAGAAAAACTCGATCAGCTTTGATTGCAGACGGTCGCCTCAAGCATATTTGCAACTTGAAACAGTATGAAATCATGCTCTCTCATTCAATTGATGTTTCAAAATTTAGGATAAGAAATGAGTGCAGATCTTGAACAATTTTATGAGGTGTTTTTTGAAGAATCCTCGGAATTACTTGCAGAGATGGAAGCACGTTTGCTTGGGCTCGATATTAACGCTCCGGACCCAGAAGACTTAAACGCTATCTTTCGTGCTGCACATTCTATCAAAGGCGGGGCAGGCACATTTGGTTTTACAGACATGACGGAGATGACGCATATGCTGGAGTCGTTACTGGACAAGCTACGCAAGGGCGAAATCGTAATTCACAGTGAAATGATTGACACTTTTCTTAAAGCTGGCGATGTAATCAAAGGGCAATTGGCCGCTCACAGAGGCGATGGAACAGCCGATGAAGATGCAGATGCAACAGTCCGCAGTGAATTGATGCGGTTTTCTGAACAGGCGTCCGAACCAGCCAGGATGAATACTGAAACAGCAACAGCATCAACAGATCAGACGAAGCATACACCGAATGAAACGGAACCTGCTGATATAACAAATTCTTCTGATTCCGGAACCGCGCCTGAAACCAAAAACGAATGCTATGAAATAGCGTTCTCCTCAGATGGTATCAGTCAAAAAGTCATGGATAACCTGCTTGCCAATTTAAACATGCTTGGTACGCTGGTAAAGCTGTCTCAGATCGACGGAGAACAAAATTGTAGAATACGCCTTACCACCGGTTTGGAAGAAGAAGATATCTGGGAAGCTCTGGCATTCATCGTTAATCCGTCACAATTAACGATCGAAAAGCAGTTTTTCCCAATATCATCAAAATCTGTCGATGCACACGACGCTGTTCCAGGCCAGGCCGACAACACAACGTCTGAAAATGCTCAAGAAATCGAACCAGATAACATCGAAAGCACTGAATCTGAACTAACCCAGCCCTACGGATTCTTCCCGGGTGCGCCAGCTGCACCAAAGGAATCCAATCATATAAAACCAGAAGAAGCAGGTTCAAAGGCTCCCGAATCACCAAAAACCTTAACCGAGCCTGTCAATTCCGGTATTGCCCAGAAACAGGCCAAATCAGGCACTTCAGTCAATGAGTCATCATCCATTCGTGTCAGTATCGAAAAAGTTGACCAAATGATTAATCTGGTCGGGGAACTGGTCATCACTCAAGCCATGCTTGCACAGACAGCTTCCGAGGTTGATCCGGTTCTCTATGAAAAACTGAATAGCGGAATGAATCAGCTCGAGCGTAATACTCGCGATTTGCAGGAAGCCGTTATGTCAATTCGTATGATGCCAATCAGCTTTGTTTTCAGCCGCTATCCGCGAGTGGTTCGTGATCTGGCCGCCAAACTCGACAAAAAGGTTGAACTGAAAACAGTTGGCGAAGGTACAGAACTGGATAAAGGATTAATTGAGAAAATCGCTGATCCACTGACGCACCTGGTAAGGAACAGTCTTGATCACGGCATCGAATCGCCCGAGAAGAGAATTGCAGCAGGAAAGATAGCCAAAGGAACCATTACCTTACGGGCATTTCACCAGGGTGGCAGCATTGTCATCGAAGTTGGGGACGACGGCGCAGGGCTCAACCGTGACAAAATCATCGCAAAAGCACTGGAACGCGGAATACCCGTCCATGAAAACATGTCAGATCAAGAAGTCTGGATGCTTATTTTCGAACCCGGCTTTTCTACAGCCGAAAAAATCACTGACGTTTCCGGTCGAGGTGTCGGCATGGATGTTGTCAAACGTAACATTCAGAGTATGGGCGGGCGCATTGAGATTGATTCGGTATTCGGTGTTGGAACACGCATCACGATCCGCTTACCACTGACACTGGCCATACTGGACGGTCTTTCAGTGGCTGTCGGGGATCAGATGTTTATTGTTCCCTTAACCTACATTACCGAATCTCTCCAGATTAAAAATACCGATATCAAAACTGTTGGAGGCAAAGGTCGTGTCGTTCACGTGCGCGGTGATTACCTGCCGGTAATCGCGCTCCATGAATTTTTTAATATCAAACCTAATTCAACCAATCTCGAAGACGGCATTCTTGTCATTCTGGATGCAGAGGGACATAAGGCAGCCATGTTCGTAGATGCACTGATTGGCCAGCACCAGGTTGTCATCAAGAGCCTTGAAAAAAACTATCGCAGAGTGATGGGTGTTTCCGGAGCAACAATCATGGGTGATGGCACAGTTGCCCTCATTCTTGATACCACCGGCCTGGTCATGGCTTCACAAAAAGCATCAAAGTAACCGGTTACTCAAAAAACTTTATGGACAAATTCCAATATTTTTAATTAAGGAGGAAGACGGTATGTCACAGCAACAGACACTCATCCAACCCGAAACAGCAAGCAACGCGCCAGCAGTAAGCACCAATGAATTCCTGACCTTTAGACTGGGAAGTGAAGAATATGGCATTGATATTCTAAAGGTCCAAGAAATTCGTGGTTATGATGCCGTTACTCAAATAGCCAATTCACCTGATTTTATAAAAGGTGTTGTCAATCTGCGTGGCATTATCGTTCCCATTATCGACATGCGAATCAAATTTCGATTAGGCAACACCGATTACGACCAGTTTACGGTCGTCATTATTCTGAATGTATCAGGGCGTGTAATGGGTATCGTGGTTGACGGAGTATCTGATGTTATCAGTCTCGATATGGACCACGTACGGTCAACACCAGAGTTCGGTTCAGTCATTGACACCAAATACATTATGGGGCTGGGAACCATTGATGAACGCATGCTAATTCTGGTTGATATTGAAAAACTGATGGCCAGCGACGACATCGGATTGATTGATCAAACACTCAATTAGGCAGCACTTAACGAGCATATACAGGAGATTCAGATGTTTAGCAATATGACAATTAAATCACGCTTAATAATAATGATCAGCATCTTGTCGCTGCTGCTTATAAGTGTTGGCAGTATTGGATTATTTGGCGTCAATCAATCCAACCAAGGATTAAAAACTGTCTATGAAGACCGTACGATCCCGGCTGTAGATCTGGGAAAGATAAACGATCATTGGCAGATCATGCGAATGAATGCAGTGGTAGCTGCCAACCTGAATGATGTTGAAATTGCAAAGACACGTACAGTGGATACGGCCAATAGATATGCTGAAGTCCGAAAGATATGGTCGGTTTACATGCAAACGGTGCTGACACCGGAAGAAGCGGCACTTGCTGAATCATATATTCAACATGAAAAAGCTTATGTTGATTCACGCGATCTTACATTCAGGCTTGCAAGTGCCGGTGATTTTGAAGGCGCACGGGATAACGCAATGAGTGATGCAGGACCGAAATTCGACATTCTTCATAAAACTGTTTTCGATTTAATTGATTTGCAAGGCAGAGTCGCCAGTGAAGAATATGCACGAGCACAAGAAAATTTTGAATTTCTTTTCTTTATAATTAGCTGTGCTGCAATTACAGGTGTTATCTTGGCAATCGTAATTGGCATGATGCTTATTCGCGCGATCGTAGAACCTATCAACGAAGCAGTTGCTGTTGCCAATGCCGTTGCCTCGGGAGACCTGACCAGCCGGATAGAAGCCAATTCAACCAACGAAACAGGTCGTCTCATGCATGCATTAAAGCAAATGAACGACAATCTGGTCGATCTGGTCGGCAAAGTACGCATTGGAACCGATTCTATCTTCGTCGCTGCGGGTGAAATATCTGCCGGCAATTCAAATTTGAGCGAACGTACCGAGGAACAGGCGTCGAGTCTGGAACAAACCGCTTCCTCCATGGAAGAATTGACTTCTACAGTTAAGCAAAATGCAGATAATGCATACCAGGCCAATCAGCTGGCATCCGGAGCATCAGAGGTTGCAATTAAAGGTGGATCTGTTGTCGGCCAGGTCGTCCAGACCATGAGTGAAATCAACAATAGCTCAAGAAAAATCGTTGATATTATCAGCGTCATTGACGGTATTGCATTCCAGACAAATATACTTGCATTAAATGCCGCTGTAGAAGCCGCTCGTGCCGGAGAACAGGGGCGCGGCTTTGCTGTCGTGGCTACAGAAGTGCGTACGCTGGCACAACGTTCAGCTGCCGCAGCCAAAGAAATCAAAGAACTGATCAGTGATTCTGTCAGCAAAGTTGAAGACGGTACGCGATTGGTTGACGAAGCCGGGACAACCATGGATGAAATTGTCAGTGCTGTCAAACGTGTAACAGATATCATGACTGAAATTTCTGCGGCTTCTCAGGAACAGAGCTCTGGAATCGAACAGATTAATCTGGCTGTCACACAAATGGATGGGATGACACAACAAAACGCCGCGCTTGTAGAAGAAGCTGCTGCTGCTGCAGAATCCATGAAAGAACAGGCAGAAGAACTGACCAAGGCAATCTCATTGTTCAGATTATCTGAGAATATGGCCATAAAACCGGTTAACAGACACAAGAAAAAGACAAATGTAACCCAGCTTCCTGATCGTACGACAGTGAATAAAAACGCTGCAAATAAAAATACAGAAAATACCGCAGGTTCAATTGCATCAAAGCCCAAAAAAGTTGCAACAGGCGGTAATGATGAATACTGGGAAGAATTTTAACAGATTCAAGTAATTTATTATTGATCTGGCCATCTGACCGCGGATAGCGCTTGTCATATCCCGACCATTTTGGTCAGATCAACAGCCTTGCTGTATCAGTTTGTTTTTTTCATCGATCATCATTCAACCGGACCGAAGGCAAAATGTGGGATGTTGAAATAAAAAAAAAGGAAGAAGCATCCCGTGAATATGTTTTCACTCAGGCAGATTTTGAAAAAACCAAAAGAATGATATATGAATACGCCGGCATTTCATTATCAGACTCCAAACAAAACATGGTTTACAGCCGCCTGACCCGTCGGCTACGGTTTCATGGTCTTAAAAGTTTCAAGGAATATCTAAAATTACTGGAACGTAAAAACTCCCTGGAATGGCAGGAATTTGTTAATGCGCTGACTACAAATCTCACATCTTTTTTTCGTGAAAATCATCATTTCTCAATTCTGGAACAACACCTGATATCGTGCAAAAGATCCAGTTCAACTGATGCAAACGATTTTTCCAGCCCGGGCAAAAATTTTCACGAAAGAGCGAACCAGCATAAAACCCATCTCTGGTGCACAGCATCCTCCACTGGAGAAGAACCCTACTCTATGGCTATCACAGCCATCAGAGCGTTCAATACGCTAACACCCCCGGTTCATATTCTGGCTACTGACATCGATACCCAGGTACTAAAAAAAGCCAGCGAAGGAATTTACCCACTTGACCGTGTTGATAAGTTACCACAAAGCGTACTTAAAGAATTTTTCTATAAAGGCAAGGGACGCAACGAAGGTCTTGTAAGAATACGGGATGATGTCCGTAAACTGGTCACGTTCAGAAGAATTAACCTGCTTGACGAAAACTGGTATATGCGCGGCGTCTTTCAAGCAATATTCTGTCGAAATGTCATGATTTATTTTGATAAAAAGACACAATACAAAATACTGAAGAAATTTGCACCATTGCTGGATGAAGGCGGCTTGCTGTTTGCCGGTCATTCTGAAAGCCTCCAGCATGCGTCAGACCTTTTCAGGCTGCGTTCAAATACTGTCTATGAAGTTGCCAAAACACAGGAACCAGCATGATCGAAATAGAAAACAAAAACATCACATTGACTGATAAGCAGGCAGCAACTCACTTTTACTACGACAACGAATTTAAAGCGCAAGCAGTCAAACTGTTACCTGGCGAATATTTTGTAACAGATCAAGACAAACTACTTGTCACGGTTCTCGGATCATGTATTGCAGCCTGCATACGGGATATTCGTAGCGGGATTGGCGGCATGAATCATTTTATGCTGCCGGATACCGGCTCTTCAAATGCCAACGCTCAATTAAGCGCTTCCGCCCGTTATGGCACCTACGCTATGGAAATACTGATTAATCAGTTGTTGAAATCAGGCGCACGCCGTACGAATCTTGAAGCAAAAGTTTTTGGCGGTGGCAATGTTTTAAAGGAGCTGACCAACTCAAATATAGGTCAGCGTAACTCCGATTTTGTTTTGGCGTTTCTTGCCACTGAGAATATTCGTGTAGCAGCGAAGGATTTGATCGATATTTATCCGAGAAAAGTATTTTTCTTTCCCAAGACCGGGAAAGTAATGGTCAAGAAACTCAAAGAGGGTCAGTTCAACAACGTTTCAGATAACGAAAAGAGATACTTTACACGGGTTAATCAGTTTAGTCAGTCAGGGAATTCAGGCGGAACGGTCGAACTTTTTTCGTGATAACGCGCGCTTTTTTCTTGTGTATCTAGAAGACCATGAACAAAATCAGAGTTCTAATTATTGATGATTCCGCTCTCGTGCGAAAAATGCTTACTGAAATAATTAACAGTCAGGCAGATATGGAGGTAATTGGTGCCGCACCCGATCCGTTGATAGCACGGGAAATGATTCGCGAAATGAATCCGGATGTATTAACGCTGGATGTCGAAATGCCAAAAATGGACGGCCTTGATTTCCTGGAAAGACTAATGCGATTAAGGCCCACGCCGGTATTAATGATTTCAACACTGACCGGGAAAGGATCAGAAGTAACATTTCGTGCACTTGAGCTTGGCGCAGTTGATTTTATTGCAAAACCCAAAATAGATATTGTCTCAGGCCTGCAAGATTATACCAATCAAATTGTCGCCAAATTGCGTATTGCCAGGCATGCACGCATTAAGCGACTCACTCCCGCATCTGTCTCAAATACCTCGACATCGTTACAGACACTGTCTACACCTAAAAATCATATAGCCTCAACCGAGAAACTGATCGTTATCGGTGCATCAACTGGTGGAACAGAGGCTCTAAAGGATTTTCTCATACAACTGCCGTCTAACTGTCCTGGCATATTAATTGCGCAGCATATGCCAGAGTTATTTACGAAATCTTTCGCCGATCGCTTAAACAAACTGTGCAGAATAAGAGTCGTTGAGGCGCAGGGCGGCGAACGCGTATTACCCGGCCATGCTTTTGTCGCCCCCGGGCATTCCCATCTCTTGCTGCGTCGAAGCGGCGCCAACTATATGACCGAATTAAATCAGGACGCCCCCGTCAACCGGCACCGCCCCTCCGTAGACGTACTTTTCCATTCCGCTGCAAAAGTCGCAGGAAAAAATGCAATTGGCGTGATTTTGACAGGTATGGGCAAAGATGGTGCCGCCGGCATGTTAGCAATGCATGCAGCAGGAGCCTACAATTTTGCGCAGGACGAGGCCAGCTGCGTGGTCTATGGTATGCCTAAAGAAGCGGTGGCTGCTGGTGGCGTTGACGAAATCATTCCATTATCTGATATGGCAAAAAAAGTGTTATCACGAGCCTTTCATATCGGTGCGCAAGCGGTACGCGTTTGAAAACATATTACAACGAAATTTTGCTTGCATACAGATTATGCAAGTGGACTGTAAATCATATTACCTTGAAAACCAGGTATTCATGGTCGCAGTATGTTAATGGAGGAAATGAATTATGCGTGTAAACCTGCCAATCACAACAATCGAGAAAGATTTTCGCGAACAGGATGGATTAATATCCAAAACTGACTTAAAGGGACGAATCACTTTCGTCAATGATGCATTTGTTCAGGTCAGCGGTTTCTCGCGCGAGGAATTGCTGGGAAAACCGCATAACATAGTGCGCCATCCTGACGTACCGGAAGAAGCTTTCAAAGATTTGTGGAATACCGTCAAATCCGGCAAGCCTTGGACAGCGATTGTAAAAAACAGATGCAAGAATGGTGATTATTACTGGGTTGAAGCTAATGTAACCCCACTGCGCGAAGGGAGTAAAATTACAGGATATGTTTCAATTCGCAACAAACCAACGGACGAGCAGATTCAAAGTGCCGAGACGCTATATCAACAAATAAAAGACGGCAAGGTTATTCTAAAAGAAGGCAAATCCGTTAAAAAGGGCTTTGCAGAAGTGTTGAGCAACCTGACCAGTCCATCGTTGAAAGTAAAACTAGGACTTGCTTTTGCGTTTCCAACTTTCGCCTTCCTATTGGTTGGAGCAACTGCATTGAGTGGATTTGCAACACAACACCCGACTGCATTTTTAGCCGGTATCGGATGCGGTTTTTTGGTTTCGATACTGTTGAGCTGCTATACAATCGCTTCCATTGTCAAACCTTTAGAGAATATTTCCGACGCTGTATCACGTGCAGCGTCCGGCGACTTTTCTCATACAGATTATCCATCTTCTAAGGGTGAACTGGGCCGGTTGCTTGAATTATTGAATACTATGAGCAGAAACCTGCGCCGTATCATATTGAATGTCTATTCCAGCACTAACATCGTCTCACAAAGTTCGGAAAGCCTGGTTCAAGGAAATGATGAATTGAACCGGCGCACGCTGAACCAATCGGCTAATCTTGAAAAAACCGCGGCATCAATGGAGGAACTGACTTCAACGGTGAAACAAAATACCGAAAATGTACAAGAAGTCAATAAACTTGGAATTCAGGCGCGTACAGTTGCATCCAAAGGCGGTGAAATCGTCAATGACGTCGTGCATACCATGAATTCAATTCATGAAAGCTCCAAACAGGTTGTCAACATCATCAGCGTCATTGATGAAATCGCCTTTCAAACCAATATACTGGCATTGAATGCAGGTGTTGAGGCAGCGCGTGCAGGAGAACATGGCCGCGGTTTTGCAGTTGTGGCCTCTGAAGTTCGCATGCTTGCCCAGCGCTCTGCAACTGCTGCCAAAGAAATTGCAACGTTAATCAATAACTCAGTAAATCAGATTGAAACCGGTACAGAGTTAGTGGGCAAAGCTGGACAGACAATGAACGAGGTCGTCAATTCAGTCCAGAAAGTAACCGAAATCATGGCTGATATCGCAAATGCATCGCATGAGCAGAATTCGGGTATTGAACAAATCAACGAAGCGCTGATCAATCTGGATACTGTGACCCAGCAGAACACTTCTTTAGGGCAGGAAATTGCCAAATTGGCGAAATCATTGCAAGAACAGACCGATAACCTCGCTCAGGCCATAGCAGTACTAAAACTCGATGCAATCGAACACGACGAAACAGAATTTGACCGTCGCAATAATTCGAGACTCGCATGGAAAACATCTCTGCAAAACAACTCCGATAGGAGAAGCGGGAAACGCCCGGCCAATATTCATCGCATCCATGGACGTAAAAACAGCGCCACAGGCTAATTGAGTACATGTGCGCTCTGCCTAATAAGAGGAAGAGCGCATATACGCGTCTTTCTCAATCTCGACGAAAGTGTTGATTAATGAAACATGTTTAACTTCGTGATTTGTCGCTGACAAGGTTGATTTTGCAATCTGTTTTGGTAAGATTACAAATGTTTTGTTAAAAAAAACATCAACCATGTACTATCAAAATACAAAACGCTTTACGAAAAATACATATATTTTTTGTATCTACTTCATATTGATATTGACAGCTTCAGGATGTAGTACACTTTCTGAAAAACAGGCAGGTAGCCCTTATCAGCTGAAATCCGGAACTATAGAACAATCACCGATAAAATCAGTTATTAATAAACTGTATCATCAACACCAGGAATGGGCAGGTGTCCGTTATAGACTGGGAGGGATTAATAAAAACGGCATTGATTGTTCAGGATTCGTCTACCTGACATACAAATCAAAAATGGGCATACATTTGCCAAGAACGACACGTCAACAATCAAAGATGGGGAAAGTGATTCAGAAGCATGAATTAAACGCTGGAGATCTGGTATTTTTTCGCACCGGGCCGACATCAAAGCATGTCGGGATTTATATAGAAAAAAACAAATTTCTCCATGTCTCTCAAAAGAAAGGGGTTACAATTTCTCGATTAGATAATGTCTACTGGAGAGCAAAATACTGGAAATCGGTCCGGGTATAAGCATATAACCAATGAAGCACCAGCGAATAAGATTGATTCCTCCAGCGCTGGTAATGGTTCTTTTTGCGATTGCAATGTGGTTTCTTGCCATTTTATTTCCTGTTTCTCTATTTAAAACGGAACCGCATGCACTGTTTCCATTACTGATGATAGCTGTTGGGTTATTGGTAATACTGTTATGCGCCGCTACATTCATACGCAAAAAAACCACGCTAAATCCGATAAGACCGGAGTCAACCACAATTTTAATAAGCAGCGGCCTGTATCAATACAGTCGCAACCCTATTTATCTGGGGTTTGTCATTATCTTGGCTGGGTGGGGCATGTACCTAAACAACATACCCGCATTATTGTTGATTGCAGGTTTTATTTTCTATATGGATCGGTTTCAGATTGAACTCGAGGAACAATTGTTGAGCCAAATCTTTGGAGATCAATTTGAAATATACAAACGAAGCGTACGGCGCTGGTTATAAACTACAAAACTCACCAAATATTATTTATTCTATTGATGGAGTTCAACCATACAAGTGACTGAAAAATCTTTACAAAAAAATGAAATTCTGGTCCGTGGATTATTTATGTTATTTTTTACCGTAATCTACAGCATCTCAAAATTTCTTATTATTGGCGTTATGCTATTCCAATTTGGTACGATTTTAATGACAGAAAAACCAAATGAACAAATCCTCAAATTTTCGAATGGACTGAGTGCTTATATTTATCAAATAATTCAATTTCTGTCATTTAACAGTGAACAACGACCGTTTCCTTTCAGCAAATGGCCGAATGGTACTCAGCAAATTAATACTAACTCCTCGGATCATTTAGCTGATCAGTAGTCATTTACTGAAGACGCTAGCAGGTATTATTACAGCTATCCTGGCATTAGTGATTATTTGAAACTACTGGTTATAAGCAATCAGAATTGACAAACACAATGCGCATTGATAAACCACATATTGTGTTTACATTGACATAATCTGATCGTAAACACCCAGATAATTATTTGTCATGGCCTTCATACTAAATTCTGATTCGACCTTCTGACGTGCTGAGATACCCTGCAGTCTGACTAACTCTGGTGTCATGTAGTAATCGAGAATCGCACTTGCAAGCTCTACGGTGTTACCGGATGCAACCAGTTTACCCGTACTTTTCTCATCGACCAATTCTGTATTTCCGCCTACTCTAGTTGCAACAACAGGTAATCCGCAAGACATCGCTTCCAGGATTGTATTCGATATACCTTCTGCAAGAGATGGTAAAACAAACAAATCCATCATACGCATAAGCTCCGAAATATCGGAACGTTCTCCTGGGAACCAGACAAAATCAGCTACGCCGGCTTCCCGCGCCATGTCAAGACATTCATTCCGGGTGCTGCCATCGCCAACAATCATCAGGCGCAATCTTTTACCAGTTTCAGGATTATTTTTCAGAATAAGTGAAAAAGCGCGCACCAGATTTGGATAATCCTTGACAGCCTCCATTCTTCCCACACTACCGATTATAAATGCATCATCTGTAAAAAAACCTTTCGGGCCCTGCCGACAATAGTTTGTTATGCTTGGTGAAAAACGGCGATTATCAACGCCATTATAAATCTGGCTTATACGTTCAGGCGAGACATTCAGCAAACAAGTAAGCCACGATTCCAGGTCTTTACTCACCGTAATGAAATGCCCTACAAATGGGTATATTACCCTGCGCAACATATTGTATTTAAAATTTTCACCTTTTAAGTCCATTATGTCGCGGCCATGCTCACTATGGACTCGCTTCTTGATTCGTGCAGCAGCAGCAATCAACTGTGCCTCCAACGCTGCCAGATTACGTGTATGAATAATATCCGGTTTCAGTTCACGTAATACAGAAAAGAGCCTCAGATATAATTTAAGGTCATATCCCTCACGTTTATTCAGTGCTATGATCTTAATATTATCTTGAGTAATTCGGTTTCGAAAGTCGGTATATCCTTCAAGACAAATAATTGCGTGGCGATAACGACTGGAGGGAATAGAATTAATCAGATTAACCAGGCCATTCTCGAGACCACCCACGCCCAGACGGTGGATGACATGAGCAATTAAAGGAGTATTTTGCATTAAACCCTCTTGTTTACAAAATTCGCCAAGTCCTTACGGTGCTCTCAAATTTTGAACAGATTCGCACAATTCCAGATGAATAAACATTATTGTCCGCTCACCGCGTATAAACTGTTTGTAATCTCAGGCAGCATATCTTCAAGGAACTGATGAAGTGCCGGCATTGCTTCATCGGGTTGCAGTGCAAAAGGTGCTGCGATAATCACTTCAGCGCCAAAATCACTATCTGTCAGCAATCTGTTCTTAGCGAGCAACAATTTTGCTTTATATGTACTGATTGTTTCATCATTACCTAATACATACCAGCGCCATACCAGCAGATTTTTATCATAAGAACTGAGCTGTGCCTGTAGATAGCTGACCTTGTCCGAATTGATCATAGATGATTGTTCGCTCTCGCCAATCTGCCTCCATGGTGAATCCATTTCATATACCAGCGCATTTCCCGAGTTTATTAACTCATTGCCCTGACGCTGATTTTGATAGTAAGTAATAAACAAACTGACCTGCTTATTTTCATTGTTGGTAAAATGCGCCTCGAACTTCCCTGGAGAACCAATGTAAACTGGATTCCAGTCAGATACCGGTTCATCTATCATGCGCCATTTTTTCTCTGAATAAGAGAAATTAAATTCTGGTTGAAGAAAATCCTCATCATTATCGAGATACGCTGCGTACAGCGGCCATACTAATGCGACCGCAAGTACTGAACCGGTAAACAAAATAGTTTTCCTGGCCGAAACATCCGAGGTTTGCTCGTCGACTCTACGATTGTCATTACTTTGAATGGTATGTGCAGTTGCATTGTCTTCGCGCCATAAAGACCCAACCCAAAAAAGTATTAACATGACTAAACCGAAAAAAACCCAGCCATATATCAAATGATCCACACCCACAGCCAATTGCATGTTGCTCAAGTGCCCGGTCATAACGATTAAATACGCGCGTATACCATTCGCGATGATTGGCACCAGTATCGAAAACGCGATAAAAATAATACGCTTGACCAAGCTGTAATAGGTTAGATAAGCATATAGCGCACCCAGCGTAACCGATGCAATTAGGTATCGCAATCCGCTGCAGGCCTCAACTACAGACCAGTTTCCAGTGGGCAGAGAAAAAAACGTGCCTTCACGGTAAACCGGTATGCCACTGAACTGCAAAGCACTCACAGTGAAATCTGCTGTAAAATTAATCAAGGGTGGTATCAGCATGTCCCCAAATGGCACTGCGAAAAACAGATAGGCCAGAGGGAATGCCAGCACAAGCATTATTCTGTAGCCTAGAATGACAGCAACCACTATAGGCAACATGGCTACAACTGCGTATTGCATCACAACCTGAACGCTTGCCAATTCTGCAATCAGCCAAAACGCGCCCAGAACAAATAAACCAAATAAGGCAACAGGGCTCGGCTGCTGATTGAGAGTGACAATGCTGTGTCGCTTGGTCCATACCATATAGATTACAAATGGCAGTATCAGAAATCCATGTGCATAAGTGTCCGACCTGTACCAGGTTTCCACCATGGACCAAATGGTCTGATAATAAATGATCAGAATCCCGGCAATAGCCATTACTGTCATCAGAATGGCAAAATGAATCGAATTACGATTTGAATTTTCTGATACAAAAACAGTATTCATCCGGTTTCACTCTAACAATTTAGTATTTTTCACGTACAAAGTCAGCCCAAACTTTTAACGATAAACGGACCAATCCAATTGGCGACAGAACGCGGCAACTTTTGCCAGGTCTGAATAAAATATTTATATTTCGGATTTGAAGGGCTATGATTAGGGATATGAGATGCTTTAATTAGCTTGTATTCATAATGAAGCGGTTGCGCTTCGAATCCCCAGTTCTTTTTAAAACTATAAGAGCCGGTATCACGTTTACTTCGCCCAAAATCGAAAGTTTTATAACCATTTTCACAGCTACGCCGCATTAGTTCCCAGTACATGAAATCGCTCGCAGCCCAGTTTCTGGCCTCTACTGTTCCGCCGCCATAATAGGGCAACACTTCATTTCGAAAATAAAAACTCATCACGCTACTTAGCGTAACGCCGTTTTTATGAATAGTCATAAGTTCACAGTCTTGTGCAAATGTTTGTTTCAGTAGCTGAAAGTATTTCTTTGAAAATACAGGTGTACCCAACCGGTGCACACTGCTTGAATATGCAAAGAAAAAGCGTTCGATATCTTCATCGATATCACTTTTCAATCCAAACTTGATTCCTTTCCTTACCATCGCGCGCTGCTTGCGCGGTATCTCCAGAAGATTTTTCTCAATGTCGGCATCAAGCGTTTTTCGAAAAGTGACATATAAATCCTTGGTAGGCCAGTTCTGGTGTACAGGTTTCATGTTACGGAATTCAAGGTAGTCAACCTTTAATTTATCGGCAAGTTCAATAGCTGCTTGCTCAAGTCTTTCTCTTACCGTATCACTACAGGCAGCAACACCACCGTAAACGCAAAAAGGCAGGGAGCCCAAGAAATGTCCGAAAAGAAAACTTTTGATTTCAGCCAACGGCAGCACGCCCTGTATCTCGCCGTTACATTCGGCATACAAGAACCATGTTTTATGATTAAACGCGCGTTCAATCACATTTTTCCAGCCTGCTTTGTGAAAGAAAGTCGCTTCTGGGCACGTCAGTACAAACTGGTCCCAGCGTTCACTATCTTCCGGCTGCATTTCATTAACAGTTATTTGCACACTTGGATTTTTTGTATCTGACACCCCTGCCAACACACTCATTTATAGAATATTTTGTTAGTTTAGAAAAATTTTATCTACTCTGTCCCATTGGAAATCATGGATCAACGCCCTTAATCTCTTTTCCATGCGGTGCAAATTCAGATAATGTCTGAACCGGGTTTTAAACCCGACTCCTTGTTGGCGAGGCTGATCCACATCAATTTCCCACGGATGAAAGTAAAAAATTGCAGCATGAGATTCGATACCGTTCAATCTTTTAATAAACCATTTAGAAACTGTATATGGCCACAACCGGAAATATCCACCACCGCCAGCGGGTACGTTCCTGCCCCATAATCTTACAGTTGTCACGGGTAATTCAAGCACTCCGCTCTCACCCCTTGGGAAATATGCAAACCTTGGTGCATCGGGCATGCCATAGTGATCATGTTGCACTGGATAGATGCTAGAGCTGTATCGATATCCCGCGTCAGCAAGGCAATCAAGCGCCCACAAATTTTTACTGTTTATAGAAAAACTGGGAGCACGATAGCCCACAACAGCCCGACTGCTGATATCCTCCAGTACCGCTTTGCTTCGAATGATATCTTCTTTGAATTCCGAAGGTGTCAAATCTGTAACGCGTGCATGCCCCCATCCATGACTGGCAATTTCATGACCGTTTTCAGACATCCGCGTGATCATTTGTGGATATCTTTCTGCAATCCACCCCAAGGTAAAAAAGGTTGCCTTGATTTGCTTTTCATCCAGCAGACCAAGAATTTTTTCAATGTTGTGTTCCACTCTGCACGGAATACTATCCCAAGATGATCTTGGGATATGTTTTTCAAAAGCAGATACTTGAAAATAATCCTCGACATCAATGGTCATCGCGTTTTTAATTAAGGTACGGGCATTAGTCTGGTTCATAGTCTATCTTTTGTTAAAATCATTTTTAGCATTACCAAATGACAGGTTCTGCTTTAATAAATCAAGAACAAAAAGTACAGATTTTTCCATTCTGACTAGCCGGCTTTCCATTTTTTCAAGATCAGCTTTTGCCGGATAGCTATCCACCTGCACGTCTGTCACGGACTGCTTTGTCATATTTGTCTCGGTTTCAACGTTGGGTGAGTCAAATTCCTGTTGAAAATCATTGACTACTATCTTAACGGCATCTTCTCCAAAATGATGCAATTCTTCCAGGCAGCCCATCATAAACATCCGGTCACACAGCAAATTAATTTTTCGTGGAATTCCGCCAGTTGATAGATGGATTAATCGAAAGGCATTGTCTTCTATAGCAGGATCATTCTGCCAACCAGCGGTTTTTAAACGGTGCTCAATATATGCTTTGGTTTCCTGCTCATCCAATGGACCCAGGTGATACGTAGCAATCACCCTTTGCCTCAACTGTTGCATCTTTTGATTCAAAAGTGTCTTCTTAAATTCGGGCTGGCCAAGCAAGAATGTCTGGAGCAACGGCGCATTTTCCGTCTGGAAATTGGATAACATTCGCAGTTCCTCCAGTGTTTCAGATGTAAGGTTCTGCGCTTCGTCAACAACCAGCAGTACCCGCTTTCCCTGCCGATCGCAACGCTGCAGAAATTGTTCAATCTCGAGCAACAAAGCAGCCTTGCTTGTTTTAGCATACGGCAAACCAAAAGCTGCAGCTACCAACGTCAAAATATCATTGGAATCGATATGCGTGTTTACTATCTGAACCGCAACAATCTTATCTGATTCGAGTCTTCGGAATAAATTGCGCATCAATGTGGTTTTCCCTGCGCCAACTTCGCCGGTCAAGACTATAAACCCTTCTCCTTGCGAAAGTCCGTATTCCAAATAAGCCATTGCCCGTTTATGTCCCTTGCTGCCGTAAAAAAAACTGGGATCAGGTTTTAACTGAAACGGTTTGGCGCTTAATCCATAAAACGATTCATACATTGCACGATTCCACTAGAAATTCTTGGTTAAGGAAACAGTAACGGCATTGGCTGACAAATCAAGATCCTGGGTGCCAGACTGAATATTCGAAAGGCGGTCTATGCGCTGATATTGCAGCATACCGATTAAATCTGGAAAAAAATCCTTGGTCACATTCGCTGTAAAAAACAGATTATCATTTGTACTATTTGCGGACAAAAAGTCGAATCTAACAAAACTAAAGTTCATATTGAAATTTGTCCGTGGCGATAGCCTGTAACGCCAGGCAACATTTCCACCTAACTGTCGCGTATCATTAAAAAACAGAGGGAGGCCGAGCAAATCTTCATCAAGCTCTTCGGCAGTGTAAGGCTTTCGCTTTAATTGAAATACATTCAGTGTCAGGTCATTTCTTGATCCGTTTAAGGTTACCGATGCATTAAAGCGTCTTTGCAGGAAAACACGGTTTGTTAGAAAATTGCTAAGACCCAACAGCAAATTCTGGGCATCAATACTCCCAAGATTCAAAGCGCCTAGCGCACCAAACTGACCTGCTTGCTGGTTAAGCGTTGTAATATCCTCGATATAAATAATCTGCCAGGTGGATAAACGTGTTCGGTAATTAACTGTAGCTGAGTAAGTATCACCGAAAAATCGCTGCCCTGCACTAAAATGCAAATCCGTTCTTTTATTGGGCGCCCAGGCAAAACCTGCGGTCCAGGTCGGGCTGCTTGGTTTTCCTCGAATTGAAATGAAACTGTTTCGTTCATAGCCGCCAGTAGCAGTCAATGCAAAGCGTCGCGTTAAATTATAACGGAGATTCCCTATATAACTTTCAAGTTCAATTGTAGTATTGGCACGATCCAGATGAATACGATTGTTGTTGTAATTGAATCCCCAGCCTAGTTTCCTGAAAGCGCTACCGCTGTTCAATAAAAACTGATAACTGTCTCTTTGGCTGTTGATAAATCCGTTGAACCCAGACTTTACATATCCCCGCGTATAGCGCGCTTCGGCTGTAGCAAAACTCTGGAAACGATGTCGAAGGTATGGACTGACACTGTAAATCTCAAGGTTGGCACGATTTCCTGTTGCAAAAACGTTGTTCGCCGTCTGCGGCGCCAGCAAACTGACATTCTGTTGTAATATTCTGGCATCGCCGTCAATGAAAAACAAATCCTTCAGAACTTCCGTTGTTGCGTTGGCATTAAGCATATGCCTGATCTGGGTCAACTCATTATTTTTGGCAAAAATGAGATTGTTCATGACGTATTGTGCATTGACTTCATACCGCCTTCCTTGACCAGTCACCAGCATACCCGGATTGATCTGCGTAATAAAGTCGCCCCCACTTGCTCCAGCACCGCCAAAACCGATACCACCAGCACCGCCTGCGATCAAACCACCACCCAACCGTACGTTATCAGTATAGGTTTCACTGACAGTCAAAGTCGGGCTAAATTCCAGTTTTCCGACCGCAACTTGTGCATAAAATAACAGAAAAAAAACGCAAACAACGCTTAAATTAATAAACAGATAATTGTTATTCTGTTTAATTATGAAATTCATGAGTAGTAATACCCATAGTATTCACCACTGGCGAACGTTCTAACCTTGTTATAAATCAGATTTATATTAGCCCGGGAATTAAATTGACTGATCATATGATTCACCGCCTGTTGCGTTGTGCGTTCAGCTTCAACAACCAGAACAATTTGCCCCATCCGCTCAGCCAATACACGCGCTTCGCTTGTTAGCAAAATTGGTGGTGCATCAAATATCACTATTCTGTCATTATAGCGCTGAGCGAGTTCCTCAAGCAGCAAGGCCATCGTTTGACTAGCGAGCAACTCTGTAGCATGTGAATGCGCGGTTCCAACAGTAATCAGGCTCAGTTTTTCTACGTTGGTTTTTATCAAAACATCGGAAACATCGTTTGTTTCACCCAGCAGGATATCCATCAACCCTGCTTGAGTTTGAAAACCCAGCAGATTGGGTATAGAAGGCCTGGCGACATCCGTATCGATCAGTAAAACCCTGTGGTCCATCTCGGAAGCTATGCTCATTGCCAGATTCACTGAACAGAAACTCTTACCTTCCCCTTGCAGCGCGCTGGAAATCATAATCAGATTGTTATTTTTTTTAGCAAACGCTTTTGTTAACAGAGGTCTTTTGATAATTCTGAATTGCTCGGCAATTTGTGTTTTTCCTTGTATCGGAGTCACAATTCCCAAATGATTGAGCCGGTCCAGGTCAATATCGATATAATTTGTATTGGTCGAATCGGTTAAATGCGCATTCAGAACTGGTCCATTATCCGGCTTGCGATCAAACTCTGGTACCGCAACTGGCTTTTGTTCTTTATCAGACTTTATCCTTGATTTAGAACGACCGGAAGCCTTTGCCGCCTTATTGCCAACTTCCTTTTCCAGTTTACTAATCACTCTTTCAATGATACTCATGTTAATCCTTGATGAAATCGGAACAAATCCCGCGTATTGCTTGTTAAACCGGCGTTGCTTTTAAAAAGGTAGCATATTCACTATTCCGCTCAGTTTTCTGAAATACAGCATCAATAGCGCATATACTACCGTTAACAACAAAATAGCCACTCCAAAGATAAAAAGCCTCCGCTTCCGCTTGGCCTTCTGCTGAGACGTCCATATCATTGGCACGGACCCTAATACTGGGAGACCTGTAACTTCTCGCAGATTACTCTGACTGTAAAATGAAGGCCTGACCTGACTGATAACAAACGCAACGGCAACACCCGCCAGCAGCGCGGCAAAAAATGCCATAGAGAACATAACTCTATGGTTTGGACCAACAGGAATCTCAGGAACCTGGGGTGGATCAATAATCCTGAATGATAAAAGCCCGGAAGCCGATGTCAGTTCTCCCGACATTCTTGCGGAAACACGACGTTCCAGCAATTGTTCATAATTTGTCTTATTGACGGTATAGTCACGGTTGAGCTGGGTAAATTCCGCCTCCACTCGTGGAATAGCCGCACTTAATGACTTTAACCGCTCATATCGAGCGGTGTATTCTTCAACCCGCGCAGCCATTGAAGCGACTATAGCCTCTGCATCTGCCAACGCAATATTCAATTGCTGCAGCATTGGGCTATAGTTTCTGCCGGGATCCTTGGTACCTGAAAAATTATGTTTGGCTTCTTCTTTTTTTTGTTCTTCGAGCTGCTCTATGAGTCTTTTGGTGGAAACGATATCCGGATGTAATTCAGTATAATTGAGCCGCAGCGTATCCAGTTTCTCATTCAGGCTATGTATGCGCGCATCAATTTCCGGATTAACAATAGTTTCGTCCTCAACGATGAATGGTTCCAAGACCAAGACCGGCTCATCACCGCTAATTTGCTTCCTGATGGCGTCACGACCTTTTTCAGCTTCCTTGAGCGCCAATTGAGCCTGTCTCATGTCTTCCTCGGCTTTTAGCAATTGCGCATAATAATCGCCACCCTGCCCTGGTAACAGCCCCAGATTGTTTTGCTTGAATTCTGTCAAGGCATTTTCTGCGGCTATTAACTTTTCTTCATAGGCTGCTATTTGCTGATCAATAAATCTTAGTGCAGAAGAAGAATCATCTTTTTTGCCATCCAGACCTTCCTCAACAAAAATTGTCAATAACGATTGCACTATATCTCTGGCCAATACAGGATCTTTATTGTTATAGGTGATTGTGAAAATGTTATCGCCGACAGCTGCTCCCAACTTGATTTCCTCCATAAGGCTGGCTATCAGTTGCTCCTTTTCCTTCTCGTTCGTGATCTGCACGTCGAGATCAACCATACGTATCACTCTCTCAACATTTGGGCGACTGATTAATGTGCGTCCCATTATGGATATTTGCTGCTGCACGTTTGTTGAGACGGTAATGCCTTCCATCAACGGTCTGATAATGTTTTGTGTGTCAACATAAATTCTCGCGGATGCCTCAAAATTATCCGGTAATTTAAGCACGAAAAACCAGCCCGCAATTGCAATCATCCATGCAACAATGACTGCCAAGAAACGATATTTCCAAATTCCTTTGATACTGACATACAATCGAGTTATTAACTCATCCATGAAGAATACTCTCTTTAAATCTCGGTCGCTTATGGGCTAATACTGAAATTGAACAAAACATCTCAAACAAATTGCTCCAGATGCAATCTATGTAACATTGTTTTAACCATATTTCCGAACCAATACTCCTAACAGAACATGTTCGTAATATGTTAAATACTAGAACTAAAAGAAACTTTCTGGTATCACCAGCACGTCGCCTTGTAACATGGGAACATTGGCAGAAACATCACCGTCTCTTATTAGATCATCTAATCGAACACGGAACTGCTTTTGCTCTCCATTGATACTGCGAATTACTCTTGCTCTGTTTCCTGCTGCAAAATCTGTCATGCCGCCGACTGCAATCATGACATCCATCAACGTCATATTTTCCCGATAAGGTAACGCCTGAGGTTCTGCGGCTTCTCCTATTACTCTGATTTGTTCACTGTAAGGCCCTACAAATTGGGTTACAACGACTGTAACTACTGGTTCCTGAATATATTTGGATAATGTTTCCTCAATATCGCGTGCAAGCTGCGTTGATGTCTTCCCGCTAGCAGGTAAATCTTCAACCAGTGGCGTTGTGATTTTTCCATCGGGTCTTACCGGAACTGACATAGAAATTTCCGGATTACGCCACACAATAATATCCACATTATCGCCAGGGCCTATCAAATAATCACGGGATACAATTTCGTTTTCTGAATCACTTAGTAGTGGATATGTAGAACAACCAAACAGAAGCGGAAAAAATGAACAACAAAAAAGAAAGCGCAACAGGCCGCCTGCGCTCAAGAAGATTTTTTTCACAGAAGTTTCCTCTTATACATTTAACCAAGAAAAGCCAAAGAAAACCATTTATAACATAATGCCATAGTATCAGATACTAATCGATACACTAAGTTTCTTAAGCAAGAATAAAGCCGAAATAAACCGCATAATTTATCATGAGCCGAAAACTCAGGATTGTGCACTGGCCGATCCCAGTCAATATATGCCCGTTCAAAACATCCGTTACAATAAAATACACATATTATTATCAATTGTTCTGAGCAGGTTTTATTTGATCATAATCAGTGCATATCACAAAAACAATTGGACTACAGTACCAAAACAACTCATCCACAATGCCGGAAATAATCAAAAACATTTATTTCTTTTCGACAATTAACAGTTAAACATACGCTGCGTGTCCCGATAAAAATACGATTGAATAAACCGCGTCTATTGATAACAAGCCGGTGTACAAATGGAAATCAGACACGATAGAATTGATTCTGGATTTTAAA
This sequence comes from Nitrosomonas marina, assembly GCF_900110145.1. Taxonomy (GTDB): domain Bacteria; phylum Pseudomonadota; class Gammaproteobacteria; order Burkholderiales; family Nitrosomonadaceae; genus Nitrosomonas; species Nitrosomonas marina. The sequence goes on from NZ_FOCP01000007.1 coordinate 59,195, forward strand.
ATTGTTGAGAAAGTGGCACGCATTTATTTTATGAAAGCAAACAGGAAAATTTAGATGAAAACTAGAGCAGCCGTGGCCTGGCAGGCAAAACAACCCCTTACTATCGAACACATTGATCTGGATGGACCCAAAACAGGCGAAGTACTAGTAGAAATCAAGGCCACTGGCATCTGTCACACCGATTACTACACACTATCAGGCGCTGACCCCGAAGGCCTGTTTCCCGCGGTTCTTGGGCATGAAGGCGCCGGAATAGTCGTTGAAGTTGGCAAGGATGTCAAATCCTTACAACCCGGTGATCATGTAATTCCGCTCTATACGCCGGAATGCCGCGAATGCAAATTCTGTTTATCGCAAAAGACCAACCTCTGTCAGGCGATTCGAAGCACACAAGGTCAAGGTTTAATGCCCGATTCCACATCTCGCTTTTCGCTCAACAACAAACCGTTGTTTCATTATATGGGTACTTCAACATTCTCAAATTTTACAGTTGTACCCGAAATCGCATTAGCCAGAATTCGCCCTGATGCCCCATTCGATAAAGTCTGCTATATCGGTTGCGGCGTTACAACCGGCATCGGAGCAGTACTCTTTACAGCAAAGGTGGAAGCGGGCAGTCATATCGCTGTTTTTGGTTTAGGCGGCATCGGTCTGAATGTCATACAAGGGGCCAGAATGGTAGGCGCTGATAAAATCATTGGCATAGACATCAACCCGGAGCGGGAGGCTATGGCACGCGCTTTTGGCATGACACATTTTCTGAATCCCAATAATGAACCTGATATTGTTGATGCTGTTGTACAGCTCACAGACGGAGGCGCAGATTACAGCTTCGAATGCATCGGCAATACAAAAGTCATGCGACAGGCGCTTGAATGCACCCACAAAGGCTGGGGACGCAGCGTAATTGTTGGCGTGGCTGAAGCTGGTGCGGAGATTAGCACGCGCCCATTTCAACTGGTAACCGGTCGCAAATGGGAAGGCACCGCCTTCGGTGGAGCACGCGGTCGAACAGATGTTCCTAAAATAGTTGATTGGTATATGGAAGGCAAAATCAATATTGATGCATTAATCACTCACACCCTGAAGCTGGAGGATATAAATGAAGGCTTTCAGTTGATGAAAGCTGGAAAATCCATACGCTCGGTTGTTGTTTACTGATGAAACAATCACTGGAAATACGCAACCAGCATCGCTGTTTTGACGGTACTCAAAGCTTCTGTCAGCATAATTCATCCACTATCGGCCTACCGATGCGTTTTTCGGTATATCAACCACCTGAGACGAATCGTCAGCCTAATCCAGCGGTATTCTTTCTTGCCGGCCTGACCTGCACTGATGAAACTTTTATGATCAAGGCAGGCGCCCAACAGTATGCGGCGAAATTAGGCCTTACGCTTGTCACTATGGATACCAGCCCGCGAGAAACCGGTATTACCGGCGAAAATGACACTTGGGATTTTGGTTCAGGCGCTGGTTTTTATCTAGATGCAACTGCAGAACCCTGGTCAAAACACTATTTGATGGAAAGTTATATCGTACACGAACTGTACAATATCATTATCCATGAATTCTCTGCGGACCCGAATCGAATTGGCATATCAGGCCATTCAATGGGCGGTCATGGCGCCCTGACGCTAGGGTTACGTTATCCAGAAAAATTCCGTTCTGTTTCTGCTTTCGCACCTGTCTCCGCACCCATGCAGTGCCCGTGGGGACAGAAAGCCTTCACGCACTATTTGGGCGACAACCAGGAAGTCTGGCGCAATCATGATGCGACTGCCTTAATAGAAGACGGCAATCAAATCGCTGACATTTTGATAGACCAGGGCCTGGAGGACCCATTTCTAACCGAACAGTTATGCCCAGACCAATTGGAAAAAGCATGTCAAAATACCGCCCAGAAACTAACGCTGCGTTATCATCCCGGTTACGATCACAGCTACTATTTCATCAGCACTTTTATAGCCGAGCACCTGAAATATCATCAAGATACGCTAAACGCTTCCCGGTGACTGTCGAAAATTTTTTACACCCGATATTTCCAGGCGCCGTGTTGTTTTACAGGTTATAGCGCTTCAAATATACCGGCAGCTCCCATACCACTGCCGATACACATGGTTACCATACCGTATTTCATATTGTGCCGGCGAAGACCGTGCAAAAGTGTAGCTACACGGATGGATCCAGTTGCACCCAAAGGATGTCCCAGTGCAATCGCACCACCCAAGGGATTGACTTTCTCACGGTCTAATCCAAGTTCACGAATAACTGCCAGGCTTTGCGCGGCAAAAGCCTCATTTAATTCAATCCAGCCAAGATCATCTGACTTGATACCAGTTTGCTCCAACGCCTTCGGAATCGCTTTGATAGGCCCGACGCCCATAATTTCCGGTGGGACACCGGCAACCGAATAACCGACAAACCTTCCCAATGGAGAAAGGTTAAAACGCTGCATGGCAGACTCGCTCATCAACATCACCGCACCGGCACCGTCAGACATTTGTGAACTGTTACCCGCTGTTACAGAACCATGCGCTGCAAACACGGGTTTAAGTTTTGCGAGCACTGCCATGCTTGTATCCGCTCGCGGCCCCTCATCAGTATCCTTGGCCACGCTTACTTCACGTACCTGATGTGTTTTCAGGTCGGGATATTTCTCATCAATGGTATATGGCACAATTTCCTGTCTGAATTCGCCACTTTCAATTGCTGCTTGAGCGCGCTGATGGCTTGTCAGTGCGAACTCGTCCTGTGCCTCACGATCCACTTTCCACTGTTCGGCTACTTTTTCAGCAGTCATACCCATACCGAAAGCGATAGCAACATTTTCGTCATGTTTGAACATCGCCGGATTCATCGACACTTTGTTTCCCATCATCGGTACCATGCTCATACTTTCCGTCCCGCCTGCAATGATAATATCAGCTTCACCCAGGCGGATACGATCGGCCGCAATTGCAACCGACTGCAAGCCTGACGCGCAGAACCGGTTTACGGTCATACCCGGTACGCTATTGGGCAAACCCGCCAGCAGCAAAGCCACACGCGCCACATTAATTCCCTGCTCTGCTTCGGGCATGGCGCAGCCGGCAATCACATCGTCAACTGCAGCCGGATCAACCCCTTCGCACAACTCCATCACGGATTTCAACACATGAACCAGCATGTCGTCAGGGCGTACATGCTTAAACATGCCGCGCGGTGCTTTACCGACTGGCGTGCGTACAGCAGCCACGATATAAGCATCTTGTATTTGCTTGACCATCAGATTCTCCTTGGATTGCAGACGCCACTCGTCCTGTTACAAATTTTACCAGGTGTGGATTACCGTTTAGTTTCTAAGTGGTTTGCCTGTTTTTAATGTATGTTCAATGCGAGCCTGTGTTTTCTCCGTCGCGAGTAGTTCCATGAACGCAGCGCGTTCAAGCTCGAGAAACCATTCTTCATCGACCAGACTTCCCGGTGTCAGATCACCCCCACACATGACAAATGCTATTTTTTTTCCGATCAGGAAATCATGATCGGAAATGAAACCGCCTTCATGCATATTGACAAGCATGCTCTCAATCGTTGCAGCACCGGTATTTCCGGCCACAGGTATTGCCCGTTGTCTTAGCGGTGGACGATAGCCCGACTCAGCCAGGGCCAATGCCTGTAATTTAGCAGCGTGCAGCAATTCAAAACGATTCATAATAATAGTATCGGCTGGACGTAAAAAACCGAATTCCTTAGCCTGTTCCGCGCTTTTTGCCAACTCTGCCAATGCTACTGTTTGATAATATTTTTTTAATTGTGGAAACGGATCATTTTCCACCGCGGTTTGTGCGGCTCTGAACGCCAGTTCCTTACAACCACCGCCAGCGGGCAGCAAGCCGACCCCCGCCTCTACCAGACCGATATAGGTCTCCATAGTAGCGACAGTATGGTCACAATGCATGATAAATTCACACCCGCCCCCAAGTGCCATACCGTCCACAGCTGCAACCGTTGGAATCATAGAATATCGGAGTGCCTGCGATATCTGCTGAAACTGGGCAATCATGGCCTCCACTTCAGCCAGCTTCCTTGCCATCAGCGCATCCGCCATATCCAGCTCTCGGGCAGCCTTCAGGACAGTCGCCTGTGCTGATTTTTTAAACTGTTTGAAAAACCTTTCAAATACGGATGGCGGCGCCGGCTCACGTTTTTCAACTTGAGGCGGTTTCGGACGTTCAGTTGCCTGTTTTAAATTAGCACCCACAGAAAAAGGTGGCTCCGTCTGCCAGATCACCAGGGCCTGCCAGTTTTTCTCGGCTTCCTCGAGTCCATCCTGAATTCCATTGAGCACATCCTTGCCTATAGTATGCATTTTGCTCTTGAAGCTCAGTATGGCTGTCTTATCACCTGTATGCCACATCCTGACCGCATCGGTTTCGAAAATGGTCTCACCGTAGGTCTTATCTTCGCCGATCAGCAGATCGGGATACAATTGCCGTCGATAAACGGGCAGTGCCGAACGCTTATGCATCGAACCCGATGCCGGAGCGAAGGAGCCACGGGGTGTATGTACAGCTGCTACCTCTTGATCGCTGATTTTCGTAACCCAGGAAGGTAACGGTGTATCACGCATACATTTACCTGCTGCGATATCTTCATTGATCCAACCGGCCACCCGTTTCCAACCGGCTCTTTGCCAGATTTCAAATGGGCCGTGTTCCCAGCCAAAACCCCATCGTAAAGCCAGATCCAGATCACGTGCATTATCGGCGATATGCGCCAGTTGAACGGCACAGTAATGAAATAAATCACGGTGAATAGCCCACAGGAATTGACCGTGCATATGTTGACTGTTACGCATCACAGCGATTTTATCCGCTGACTTGCTGTATTTAAGCTGCTGTTTTAGCTCATCATTAGCTTCGCCGCGGGAAACCCGATATGAATTATCGGCCAGATTTAACACCTGAATTTCTTTGCCGACTTTCTGATACACTCCCCGTTTGGTTTTTTGCCCGAACGCGCCCTCGTCAATCAGTCCGCGTAACCAGTCAGGTGTTTCGAAATATGCATGCCAGTCATCGTCTTTCAACGTGTCGCGCATGGTATGAATGACATGCGCCAGTATGTCCAACCCAACGACATCTGCAGTTCTGAAAGTGGCGCTCTTTGGCCGACCAATCAGCGTACCTGTCAGAGCATCTACTTCGTCAAATCCCAGTCCGAATGACCGTCCATGGTGCATGGTTGCCAGCAATGAAAACACGCCAATACGGTTGGCAATAAAATTTGGAGTATCTTTTGCACGGATAACACCCTTGCCCAGGTAAGTAACCAGAAACGACTCCAGGTTATCGAGCATCAGCGCATCGCTGTTCGCACAAGGTATCAATTCAACCAGATGCATATACCGTGGTGGATTGAAAAAATGAACCCCACAAAAACGATGTCGCAATGTTTCCGGAAATGCCTGCGCCAGCTGATTTATGGAAAGACCGGATGTGTTGCTTGCGAAAATTGTCTGTTCACCCAGAAACGGAGCAACTTTTTCGTAAAGTGCCTGTTTCCAGTCCATACGCTCTGCAATCGCTTCGATTACGACATCACACGTTTTAAGCTGTTCAAGATGCTGATCATAATTGGCTGCCTGAATAAATCCGGCTTTGGCTTTCACCGCCAACGGCGCCGGTTCATGTTTTTTCAATTTTTCAACCGCCTTAACAGCATTGGCGTTAGGATCATCTGCTTCAGCCGGTAATTCAAACAATATGGTTTCAATATTGGCGTTAACCATATGGGCTGCAATTTGTGCACCCATGACGCCCGCACCCAGCACCGCTACCTTGCGCACAATAAATTGAGCGTTATTCAATTCTGCCTCCTGCATGATTCGGTTTTCAAATAGTTTGTCCGCTCTTTCGCTTTATCCAGCATAGCAGTTCAATATCCACCTTCTACCATAGGCGCCGGTAGAAAATTGTATATCTTACCCCCACTGATACTTTTTCTGCCACCAATATTCAGCAAGGAATACTCCGTAAAGTTGTCTTTTTCGAAATCAGTCAGCGTATCAATTAATGCCAGTCAGACTAATACAAAGCAACTGTAGTATTGTTTTCCAGGCTGCCACTGGGTTGTTCAGCACGTTGTGTTTTTCCAAACAGTCTGCGCACAGCGAACCGGGGACGCCGCTGCCAGTTTGATAAAGATCCATCCTTTACCTGTCCGTCCAGATCAGAAACCTGGCGTGTCTGATCAAGCAAAAACTGTCCGGAATCTGCACAACTACAAAACAGTTGCCGATAAAATGTTCGACGCTTCCATATAGAAACGTGAATACCATCAATACTCATCCATTCTGGCTTTGGCTCGTACAATACCAGCTGATGCTGCTCAGCCAATGTATGCAAACCCTGATACACTGTGGACGCTCGCTCAATTATCTGGTCACGGGAGAGTCTGCATGTTGGAAACAAAATATTTCGCAATAACATGAACCGGCGTTCAGACATCGCCCTGACAGAGGCCATCGGCAAATTCGTCATAACAATACGCGCACCACTTTGATGCAACTGATGAATACACCAAGATACCCAGGACAGAATCCGGTCTGGCGAATAACCGTACAGAATATCGTTTCCAACATCCGTCAAAAAGGCATACACAGGCATCGGCCTTGCTGAATCCAACTGTCGCCATAAACCACACTGAACAATCCCCGGTAATTCACGCACCAAGACCAGACTATTTTGTCCGTATGAGCGCCCATGTCCCGCTGCAACCAGCACCTCACTTGGTGACCCGCAATGCTGTTGCATCAATTGGATAATCATACGAAGCGAAAAAATCAGATTGCTTGCACCGAGTAAAACAATTCGATTTGCGGGTGTTTGCAACCGACTATGCATTCCTCATACCACGATAAAAATCATTTTTGACAAACAACTGAACATAATCCAGTGCCGAGACGACACTCATGACAATTGTCAAAATCAGCAGCCATTGTGGAATCATATGCAGGCCGACAAAGCTTAAAAAAACCAGAAATTGAAATACAGTCGCGATTTTACCGGGAACTCTGGGAATCACATTAAAAAAAGCCCGCCAGTTTTTTTCCCATGCGATAAACGTTGCACCACAAAATACAGCAATATCACGCGCACCAAATAATAAAAACTGCCACCAGGTCATGTTGGTTTCCAGAAACATGATTACAGCAACTGATAGAACAAAGCATTTATCGGCTATCGGATCCAGCAACGCACCGAGAGGTGTTTGCAGATTAAACCAGCGGCTCAAGGCACCGTCGAAATATTCAGTTGCCAGCGCCAAAGCAACGATAGCCAAGCGGTATTGTTCTGGCGCAAACGGAAAAACAAAGGCCAGCGCCAGACGTAACAAGGACAATGTATTTGGCAGATGTTTCAGCATTTTAGTTAATTTTTTCCAGATTGAACTACTCGAACCCTTCATAGTGTAATTGCGTTCTAAATTACACACGCCTTACAACAGACAATTGTAGAGATGCAGTACAGTGTGATTCTAGGCGTTATTTACCATTCGCAGCAGTAATAATATTATCAGAGGGGCAACAGTTGCGTTGAAAAATTACCGCATTATCGGCATGTTCGTCATTAAGCGTTTTCGCGCCATTACTGTATTTGGAATCAACAGGGTATTGGCTATATCAACTGAAGCTGATACGCTTTCAACTTTAAAAACATTAAGCCTGTTTTTGCATTTTCAACTGATTACTCAATAAAGGACAAGTCATATGAATCAGGAAACACCTCCGTTAGATCCGCATCCTCTCAGTGAATATGTTGCCTGGGCGGGCGGACGTAACCGCGAACCGATATTAGGGGTACTAAAGGAAAAATTACCCAAAGACCCGGAACGGGTGCTGGAAATGGCCAGCGGCAGTGGCATGCATATCAATTATTTCGCACCACATTTCGAACATTTACATTTTCACCCGTCCGACATGGATACCGAAGTGTTTGACAATATCAGGAACCTGGCCACTCAGCAAGGTAATAACAATATCGCCGACCCTGTGCATCTGGATTTGACCAGCCCCGACACCTGGTTCAATCCCGGCCCGGAAAAATCATTTGCTGTGATTTTCTGTATCAATATTTTCCAGGTTGCACCCATTTCAATTGCAGACAGTATGATGAAATGCGCATCACATCTGCTGAAGGACGATGGTTTTCTGCTGATATACGGTCCCTTCCAGATAGAAGGCAAATTCACAACGGACTCCAACAAGGAATTCCACGATACGTTGAGTTCCGCCGGTGTAGCTGAATGGGGACTCAAGGATATCGCTGATTTAAAGAAAGCGGCCGCAGATCATGGTATGGAGCTTAAAGAAATCATTGACATGCCAAGCAACAACTTTTCATTAATCTTCGGAAAAAAATAACTGATGACGTCATCCGGTTCAGCCATCGTTGCAGGCGTCGGACCCGAACAAGGCCTGGGCGCTGCACTTGCACGCTGTTTCGCCAAAAACGGTTTGCATGTCTTCATTTTCGGTCGCAGTGAAGATAGACTGCATCGTGTTGCATCAAATATTCAGCGATCAGGCGGCGCTGTAACCCCGATTACAGCCGATGTTACAATTGAAAACAGCGTGCAATCGCTGTTTGACCAGATACGCGCACGTTGCGACAGGATCCATGTTGCAGCTTATAACGTCGACAGCAATATTCCCGCGCCTTTTCTTGAAACCAGCACTGAAACATTTACGCGTTTATGGCAACAAAACTGTCTGGGCGCTTTTTTATTCGCCAAACAATTGATGGCGATCATGCAGACCCAGAAACAGGGAACGGTATTTTTTACCGGTGCAACCGCATCGCTCAGAGCCAAGCCCCCTTTCACGGCGTTTGCATCTGCCAAAGCAGGATTACGGGCGTTGGCGCAGGGACTTGCACGGGAATTCTCACCACAAGGCATACATATCGTGCACACGATTATTGACGGCGTGATCGACGGTGATCGGGCGCGACAGCAATTTCCTGAATTTGTGCAGGCCAAAGGCATCGACGGTTTGCTTAAACTCGACGCAATCGCCCAAACTTACTGGGCGATACATCAACAACCACGCAGCGCATGGACACACGAGCTTGATCTGAGACCGTACAAAGAAATTTTTTGAAACCGAGTGGATTGAAGAAACCATTACTGGACTTTAACAATGAATACAATAACAGACTGGAAACTGCATGGCAGTTATTTTGAGGCATGTAACTGTGAAACCGCATGCCCGTGTATCTGGTTGCAACCGCCTTCGGAAGGTAATTGCAAACTACTGGTGGCCTGGCACATAGATAGCGGTTATTTAAATGGAGAGTCGCTGGACGACCTGAATGTAGCACTCGCCTGTTTCTCTCCCGGACACATGAAAGATGGCAACTGGCAAGCAGCGCTTTATGTAGACGAGCGCGCCAGTGACGGACAGTTTAATGCGGTTACTGAAATTTACAGCGGCAGGCATGGCGGCCATCCCGCCGTTCTTATGAGCTTCGTCACCGAAATCTGGGGCATCCGAAAGGTAAAAATCGACTATTGTGCGCGTGGCAATCAGCGTGAGCTGTCAATACCCGGTATTGCGGAAATGGCAGTCGAATCCATCCAGGGCATCCAGGACGGCGAAGCGACAATCGAAAATCCACCTTTATGTGTAGTTGCCAGTCATCCTGCAGTTGTCGCACGCTCATCCAATTATGCGTATCATGATTTTAACAAATCCTGGAAATTCTCAAACCGTAACAGCTATTTTTCCCAGTTTACCTATCAACCCTGATTACTCGCACAATACTGCCGGTCCCATCATTGGCCGGCAGCAAATCCTTTGTGTGGTCGTTCAGCTCAAATCATGTCCAGAAATCAAGCAACAATCCTCTTAACCCTGTTGATTGCTATTATTGCCGCCTGGTTTTATTTATATTACCAGCATTGGTTGATGACATCGCTGCCGATGTCGGAAATGTGGATGCCTTCGGCTGACATTTACAACTGGCAGTGGACGGACTTCTGGCTGGTTTACACAATGTGGGCCGTGATGATGATCGCGATGATGCTGCCAACCGCGATCCCAATGGTGGTTGTGTACACAAAAATTTGCGAACAACGCTACCAAACAGCCTATCCTAATACCTTATTGTTTGTTTTTGCTTATCTTGTCGTCTGGCTCGTATTCAGTATAGCCCTGTCAGTAATGCAATGGCAGATGCATGGTCTGAATTTCTTAACCCCCATGATGGACTTGCAACATGAGCAGCTGGCAGCGACCCTTTTTTTATTGGCAGGCTTTTATCAATTCACGCCACAGAAAAACAAGTTTCTACAGTTATGCCGCACGCCGATGGGGTTTGTCTTGACCGAATGGCGTGAAGGTGGCATTGGCGCTTTCCAAATGGGTATAAAGCACGGCAGCGCATGTCTTGGCTGCTGTTGGGCGCAAATGCTGATTATGTTTGCAATCGGTGTAATGAGCCTGCTGGGTATGGCGCTCATCACACTGCTTGTTTTCGTTGAGAAAATCGCCCCGCCCCGGTACCGTTTTTTTTCCAAAGCAGTCGGTATTCTGTTTATAGTATGGGGTTTCTGTCTTTTTTTCTCATAACCTACGTCTATGAATGCTGATCCCTTGTCATCACAAACGGCCAACCATCGTTTCAACGATGACCTGTTGGGTATTGCCCAGTACCAGCAAAGAAAGGAGCTTCATTATGAGTTGAACGCAATCGCGTATGAGTTCCTGGCCATTCCCGCACAGCTTTCGCATCTTGTTCTCTTATCAGACAGGCAATTTATCGGCCAGGAACGCAAGCTGCTTGGCCAGTTGTGCGACCAGTACAATACCACACCACCCAATAGCAACACCAATGAATTCACTGTCGTAATGGGTGAAGTACAACTCAGATGGGAACGCCACACAGAATATTCAACATACACAGTTTATCAGGCGGGATCATTCGAAATCCCTTTTGAACAGCCTCCGATCAAACGACTGCCACGCAAATGGTTGGCCAGCCTGCCGGGAGAGGTCCTCGTTGCAACACATATAGCGCTCGACGACCGTGCACGTCCCAAGCGCAGCTTAAATGAGATGGCGCAACTGTTTTCTTCCAATACCGTCATCGGTTCCAGAGTGGCCGGCGGTAGCGCCAGTGTATGGAGCGATAATCAAATTCATCAAGATGGTTTCGGCCGCATACTGATACATGATGACAATTTACGCAGTCGCCAGGTCGGGCGCTTGGTCCAGCGACTGCTCGAAATAGAAACATATCGTATGCTGGCGATGCTGCCGCTGCCTTTGACCCGGGATATGATACCCAAGCTCGCACAAGCTGATCACCGTCTGGCTATGCTAAGAAACGCAGAACTCAACAACATTGATGATGAACAGCAACTGCTGGACGAATTAACCACGCTGGCAGCCGAGATTGAAGTGCTGTCGGCCCAGACCAGCCATCGGTTTAACGCTTCCCGCGCGTACTATGATATTGTCAAACTACGCATCAGGGAATTACGCGAGGAACGCATTGAAGGTTTGCAAATGCTGCAAGAGTTCATGATACAGCGGTTATCTTCAGCGATGGGAACCTGCGAACTGGTGCATTCGAAACTGGAAAATTTATCCTTGCATGTCGCACGCGCTTCAGAGCTGTTGAGAACGCGCGTTGATATTTCCATGGAAGCGCAAATTCGCGATCTGCTCAAATCGATGGACAATCGCGCGCATCTGCAACTGCGTTTGCAGGAAACTGTAGAAGGGCTGTCTGTAGTAGTTTTGAGTTATTACCTTCTCGGCCTGATTGGTTATGGACTCAAGGCCATCAAAGCAACCGGTTATATGATCAATGTCGAATTGATCACTGGCATTGCCATTCCGGTTGTCGTCATCGGTGTATTTCTTGCTGTCCGGCGCATCCGCAACCTGGTAAACAAGCAGCATTCAAAAAAATAACACCGCCCGCACGGCCCGCCATTAAACATTAGCATTCAGTAATACTGACAGCCAGACCGCCAAGTGATGTTTCCTTGAATTTGACTGACATTTCCAGCCCGGTCTGTTTCATCGCTGCAATACAGTTGTCCAGTGACATAAAATGCTGACCATCGCCACGAATCGCCAGCGATGCAGCAGTATATGCCTTGATCGCACCAAACCCGTTGCGTTCAATACAGGGTACCTGGACCAGGCTACCCACCGGATCACAGGTCATTCCCAGATGATGCTCGAGTGCAATTTCCGCCGCATTTTCAATCTGTTCAGTTGTACCACCTTTAATTGCGCAAAGTCCAGCAGCCGCCATCGCTGAAGCTGACCCCACTTCTCCCTGACACCCTACTTCAGCACCCGAAATAGAGCTGTTATGCTTGATCAGTCCGCCAACGGCTGCTGCAACCAGCAGAAAATCCCGCACCTGTTCATGTGTCGCTCCCTCATGCTTTACCGCGTGATAAAGAACGGCAGGTATAACACCGGCAGCGCCATTCGTCGGCGCTGTGACGACCATATGGCCAGCGGCATTTTCTTCATTCACAGCCATTGCATAGGCACACAACCAGTCATTTAGACTTGCCTGTTGTGGCTTTTCCTGCAATTGGCGGTACAACGCCTTGGCGCGCCTTTGCACCTTGAGTCCGCCAGGTAGAGTGCCATCAGCTGACAGCCCATTCTGTATGCAGGTGTGCATGGCTTCCCAGATAGCATCCAGCCCAGCATTCAATTCCTCTTCACCAAAACGCTCCAGTTCATTGCTGCGTTTCATCATGGCAACAGATAGTTTACTGTCAGTCGACATTTTCATCATCTGGTTCGCGTTTTCAAAAGGATAACCACAGGAATTTGTCACCTCCAGTTTGATCGGCGCCACCAGTTGGCTGATCTCGGCCAATGTTGCAATAAAACCGCCGCCAATTGAAAAATAGGTTTCCTGCAATACGGTTTTTCCAACTGCATTCATCAGCTGAAAAATCATTCCGTTCGGATGTTCCGGAAGCGGTTCACCACGGTCGAATACAATATCATCTACTGGAGAAAAGATGACATCCACGCCTTTGAAATCGATTACTGCTCGTGAGGAAAGATCATCAATCAATGTATTGACATCTTCTTTGGCCAGTTCCTGAGGTGTGTAATCATTTAGACCCAATATAACAGCACGGTCGGTTGCATGACCTTTGCCGGTAAATGCCAGCGAACCTTTTAGCGTACACCGCACATGAAAGGGCTGATCGCTGCTGTCATCGTCCATATACTTCGTGCAGCGAGTACGGAAATCCTTAGCGGCAACCATCGGCCCCATGGTATGGGAACTGGAAGGACCAACGCCAATTTTAAAAAGATCAAGAACACTGATGAACATAAAAGAACCCAAAAATTGAATAAATAAGCACTACAATATCCATATTCGATACCGTATTGATTGTCAGACAGATATACGTACTGTTCCGTTCGCAGGGAAAATTTTAATACTTTTTCATCAAAAACGCTTGTGTAAGTTACATCTGCACCGTTCCCCGAAAACTGCTGTAAAAAAGCACCAGGAAGTATTAATAAGCGCTGATTGTATGAACATTTTCTCTATTTGAAAAACCGCGCAACCACAACTCAAGTTTGCGCGTAGCTATTACATCGTCTCGATTATATGTCAGCAATTCAGTTTTTAGCTGTTGCCTAGTCCACTTGTCAGTGGTTTTCTGAAACCGGTTGAACTGTACAACAGACCACTGTGAACCGGATGACTCAAGCTCCCACTGAAAATTCACCAGTTTCGGATGTTTACAGATTTCTTTTAATCCATAACCCGCTACCGGCAGCACGAGATTGTCAAGCACCGCATTTTGTATATCATACAGCGGGCTTGCTTCACCATGCAGACCCAGCAGCCACTTTACAGTATCGTCGTCGATCATGCTGTATCGTTCAGCATATTTTCTGATAATGACTTTTTCATGGTTCGAATAATGCGCGATAACCAGCGAATTATGCTTTGCACGATACTGTTGGATTTTTTCCAGAAACACCTGCCAGCCTGTGTAATCCTGCGTCTCGTCATCTGTCCATACATAATCAAAATCGTCATGGCTATAAGGTGGCGCCAACAATCCCCATAAATAAACATGCCTGTCGCACGTCCGTGCCATTGGATTGTCTTCAATATCAAAATGGACCCAGGTGCCATCCGGCAAATTGATAGCGTTTAATTGAACGATATTATCATGCAAAACCGATTGTGCCTGCCGGACAATACGCTGTTTCTTTTTCAGACTGCTCAGATGTGGAACATCAGGAATGTTTTCAGGGTCCTGAGCAGCGAGCTGCGCAATTGTCCTGATTCCTGTCTGCGCAAGAAGTTCGGCTGTACGCCCGTGCATGCCGTGGAGCATAGAAGTGTCCTGGCTGGCTTCAAATTCTGTACGGCACCGCGACAAATAAGGGCAAATACGGCAACGACTGTGACTATATCGTGCAGGCGGCTGTTCCGACAAGGTACGCAACTGATGCATGTCCCCGATAAATTCATCAACAAGCACATCAACCTCGCAGCCAATACCCGCAGTACGCCCATTTCCAAGAAAAACGACAACGGGCAACTGATTCCCCAGTAATCGCCGGTACACACCCAGTTGAATCTGAAGCGCTTTTTTATTTTCACGCTGCGTCAGTTTAGCATCGGCAGCCTGATAAAAGCCGTTTTCTTGACGAATCAGAAAATCAGGAAAACCTATCAGACCTATCTCATAATCCTTTAACCGCGCCTGATAAATAACCGGCACACCCTGTTCCATCAATGCAAGTGTATCGTCAAACGATGTCGCCTGTTGAACAACATGCTCGCTTTGGAGCCGTTGCAAGACACGGCGCTCATGCTGCAAACCTGCATCACTCAATAACTGAATGAATGGATCGACCTCACATCTGATCGGCTGGTGAAATTCCAGCCACATGCGTCGCCTGCAGAAAACCCATGTAACGGCATCACTGGCTTTGATCGTTGGCGAACTGGTAATGTGCATGTAAAAATTTCTCGATTTACCATCCCGATCTTACAGATTGACTATTTTTACAGATCAGGTAATGATAACTGCAATAGATTCCAGGATACGCAAGCATGAACGCAGCTGATTAAAAGAGAAGAGGATAAAAAATACTATGGGAATTGTATCAGGATTTGCCGCAACAATGGTTATGGCCCTCCAGATTTCACCTGTGCTTGCCGCTCCGCTGAATAAATATACGGATGATGATTCACCAACGCCATTTATCCAGCAGCAGCCTGCTCCCGACGATATCAGGCGGCGCCTTAACGATAAAATGCAGCGCTCAATTCAAATTTTGAATAATATGAAGGCAGAGGAAAAATCTCAATGGATTCGGGAATATGAAAGAAGGCTGGAACAGGCAGTCGAGGCCGGCGATTATTTAAAGGCAGCCTACTACAGGGGCATTCTGGAACAAATTGAGCGCTAACGCATGAAATCCTTGAATATATTCTGTTTCTTGGCAATATTCTGCTCAACCATCTACGCTCAGGATTTTGACACCGAAAGCAGTGAACAAAACGGTGCAACCGAACTTAACGCACTCTCTTTTGACAAGGTATTCGACAAAATCGTACGCGAGGAGTCGGCGCCAGCGGTAGACTCCGCTGATTCAATTAGTTCCATTCGGCACATACGTGTAGCAAATGAATTTTATTATGTCATTATTTTGTCCGTTATGTGCCTGCTATCTCTCAGTATTGTGCTGTATTTCTTGATTAAGCTTAAAGATGACGCCCAGCCTCAGGATATTGTCAGCGGCGCGGGTCTGATCCTGATTGTTTTCGGTACAATTATTCTGGTTCTTATCGTAGACACCTCTGAACAATTGACGGCGGCTATCGGCATACTTGGCGCTATCGCAGGCTATCTGTTCCGGACCGCACAGGAAAACGGCCGTGAATCCAAACCCAAACCGGCTACGGATAAATAAGCCCAATCTGCTAACTTCAGTGTCAATTTGGATCGCGTGCTCAAATCGCGCAAAGCACTTTGTTTAGTAACCGTGTACTGGTATACTCTCGCTTCTTGGGCACACAACCCGACCAAGATCAAAGGCGGGCCTCCCCGCATTGCAAGGTAGTGAACCTGGTCAGGTCCGGAAGGAAGCAGCCACAGCTAATTTTTGCAAGTGCCGGGGGTCTGGCTCGCCACCCTGCCCTGTTGTTTGAATTTTTATCTCGCGTACGCAGTCACATTCTTATTTAAACCCTGATTGACGAATTGATGCATAGCAATTACGTGACCTGATATAATATGCGACAGGCACACCATTTATCAATTATTCGACGTGTCACAATCACAAGTCCTTGCACGCAAGTGGCGACCAAAAAGCTTTTCTGAACTGACCGGGCAGGATCATGTCGTCAGGGCATTGACGAACGCGCTGGCACATAACCGTTTACATCATGCATATCTGTTCACAGGAACGCGCGGTGTGGGTAAAACAACGGTAGCACGCATTCTTGCTAAAGCGCTGAATTGTGAAACCGGAATAACAGCAGCACCATGTGGCAACTGTAGCGCCTGTACTCAAATTGATCATGGACATTTTATAGATTTGATCGAATTAGATGCTGCATCAAATACACAGGTCGACCATATGCGCGACTTGCTGGAAAATGCTCTATATGCACCGACTGGAGCGCGATTCAAGATTTATATAATCGACGAAGTGCATATGCTGTCCAAGTCGGCTTTTAACGCAATGCTGAAAACACTCGAAGAGCCACCTGCACACGTCAAATTTATTCTGGCTACGACAGACCCGCAGAAAATCCCCGTAACCGTTCTTTCCCGATGTCTGCAGTTCAATTTAAAGCAAATTCCAGTAGCGTTAATTACGGAGCATCTCAAACTGATTCTGACCCATGAGGGTATACCGGTGGATGGGGCAGCATTGACACTTATTGCGCAGGCAGCCCAGGGCAGTATGCGTGATGCTTTGAGTATTTTGGATCAGGCGATTGCTTTTGGTGAAGGAAATGTAACGGAGCAGTCTGTCCGAAACATGCTTGGCGCCGTTGACCAGCATTATCTACACGACCTTCTGGACGCGCTGAAACAAAAAAACGGATCACAAATGTTAGCCATTGCAGATGAGATTGCATCGCATGGCTTATCGTTTGATACTGTACTGCATGATGTCTCAGCACTGTTACATCAAGTAGCGCTGGCGCAAGCAGTGCCCCAGTCAGTTCATGAAGACATGCCGGCATACCAGCGCATAAAGGAGTTCGCGGAAACATTTACAGCCGAGGATATTCAGCTGTTTTACCAGATAGCACTGCATGGACGCCGTGATTTAAGCCTTGCTCCCGACGAATTTTCTGGCTTTACCATGACGCTAGTCCGCATGCTCGCATTTATGCCTGATAACCCGCCACTCAATCCGGCAATACAACAGGTAACCTCAACACATGAACAGCCAGGTACAATAAATACTTTTAATGGATCGGCTCAGACCAGTCATACAATGATTGCTTCCGGTTCTTCAGCAAGCGTCGAGAAGCTACCGGCAGCGCAGAAAATGTCTGCAACCGCACCGGTATCAAATTGGCATGACCTGGTTAAACAACTGAATTTGATCGGCATGGCCAAAATGCTGGCGCAGCATAGTGAAGCAAAATTATTATCAACAGATACCATTGAATTGTTGGTTCCCGATGCCCATAAACATTTACTCGACAAAAAATACCAGAATGCCATTCAGACCGCACTGAACGATCACTTCGGAAAACCGGTCGCGCTAAGCTTCAAAGTTGGCAGCATTACGGGGATGACACCGGTTGCATTACAGCAACTAGAAAACCAGCAAAAACAGACAGAGGCAATTGCCGCCATTGAAAAAGATCCGGTCGTGCAGGATCTGGTAGACAGTTTTGACGCAAAAATCATAGAATCCTCCATCAAACCTATTCGAAATTAAAGGAGATTTACCATGAAAGCTAATCTGGCAAACATGATGAAACAGGCACAGCAGGTTCAAGAAAGCATGAAACAGATGCAGGAAAAACTGGCCACACTGGAAGTTGAGGGCCAGTCAGGTGCTGGAATGGTTAAGGTTGTCATGACCTGTCGCCATGATGTCAAAAGCGTACAGATTGATGACAGCCTGGTTGGAGATGGCGACGACAAGGAAATGCTCGAAGATCTGATAGCTGCGGCATTCAACGATGCTGTTCGACGCGTTGAAACCACGACTCAGGAAAAAATGGCCGAACTAACCGGTGGTTTGGGTTTACCGCCCGGTATGAAGCTTCCGTTCTGATTACTACCGATCAAACAGATTTATGCGCACACATAAACCGACCAGATCAGGTAAATCCAAATCTCCACTTCGGGCATCTGATAAAGACAAATATGGTGTTCCGGCCTCTGCAGTCACCCACAAATTGCAGAAATTGCTGGCCCAGAAAGGGCTGGGGTCCAGACGCGAAATGGAGGCGCTGATTGCCACTGGCCAGGTTAGCATCAACGGCAGAAAGGCTGTTCTGGGAGACCGTGTTGGCGCACAAGACCGAGTCCAGATCGGTAAGCGCATCATCCGTTTTGACTTTGCCGATCGACTACCGCGGATTTTACTGTACCATAAACCTGAAGGTGAAATTGTCAGTCGACTTGACCCTGAAAACCGTCCGACTGTATTCGACAAACTGCCTCATCTTAGATCTTCCAAATGGATCGCAATCGGCCGCCTGGATTTTAATACCAGTGGCCTGTTAATTTTCACTACCGATGGGTCGCTCGCTAACCGGTTCATGCATCCGCGATTTGAAGTAGAACGTGAATATGCCGTTCGTATAATCGGGAAATTATCGGACGAACACATCACCCAGCTGACTACCGGCATCCAGCTCGAAGACGGTACCGTATCTTTCGATCAGCTGATCGAACAGGGCGGCGAAAACGTCAACCATTGGTATAGAGTTATCCTGAAAGAAGGCAAAAACAGAGAAATCAGGCGCATGTTTGAAGCACTTGGGATAACTGTTAGCCGTCTGATACGCGTGCGGTTTGGTCCGATTAATCTGCCAGCACGTATCAAGCGCGGGAAATGGCTGGAACTTGAAGAAAAAGAAACCCGGAAACTGTTAACGTTGCTAGCCTGAATGAATTTGTCAGCCTGCAAGCTGTTCGCGGCTTATCAAAAAGACAAAACTGTCACCGGAACTGGTTTCCAACCATGTGAACGGCAATTCTGGATACATGTTCAGCAATGCATCCCTGTTGTGGCCAATTTCCACAATCAACATTCCTCGATCAGTCAGATAGTTGGTCGCGACCGATAGAATACAACGAGTCGCATCCAATCCATCTTTCCCACTGGCCAGCGCACCGGATGGCTCATGGCGATACTCATCAGGCAGAGTTGCCATCGACACTACATTGACATAGGGCGGATTACTGACAATCAGATCGTATCGCTTCCCGGACAAACCATCGAACATATCAGAGTGTATCAAATGGACTCGATGTGACAATTGATAATCGTCAACATTTTTTCTCGCAACTGCCAACGCATCTTGAGAAATATCTACTGCGTCGATTTCAGCCTCTTCAAACACCTGCGCCATCAGAATGGCAAGACAGCCAGAACCCGTACACAAATCCAATGCATGCTGAATATGTTCGGGTTCTGCGATCCAGGGTTCCAGGTGACTATGTAACAGTTCCGCAATAAATGAACGTGGAATTATTACTCGCTCATCTACGTAAAAAGAGTAGTCACCCAGCCAGGCCTCACGTGTCAGATAGGCCGCTGGCTTTCTTTCTTGAATGCGCCTTTGAAGTACTTTTTCAACTTCATTCTGTTCATCACGAGTGAGTCTAGCATCAAGAAACGGCTCGAGTTGATCCGAAGAAAGATGCAGCGTATGCAAAATAAGATATGCCGCTTCATCGTAGGCATTCGTGCTGCCATGACCGAAAAAAAGTCCGGCCTTGTTAAATTTACTGACTGCATAACGTAACCAGTCGCGGACGGTGATTAACTGATCTGTTGCCTGTATATTCATATACCAATAACTGTCATTAAACCGAAACAGAACTAGACTGCCGAAATGTATCATAAAACTTACTTAGGGATTTGAATCTTTACGAGATTGCATTAAACTGTCACAAGTGGTACAGATAATGAGAGATATTCAATTCATGCGTTCGGCGCTCGAGCAAGCCAATAAAGCGCAAAAATTGGGCGAGGTGCCAGTTGGCGCCATAATCGTACACAACGAAAAGATTATCGGGCGCGGTTTTAATTGTCCTATCACAACACGAGATCCCACGGCACATGCTGAGGTCATGGCATTACGTGACTGCGGTTACAAAATGAATAATTACCGCCTTCTCAACTGTACACTGTATGTCACGCTGGAGCCTTGTACGATGTGTATCGGTGCACTTTTTCACGCACGAATAGAACGTTTGGTCTACGCCGCGACCGATCCTAAAACCGGTGTATGCGGCAGCGTCCTCAACTTGCCCGCAGAAGCGAGACTGAATCATCATATGCAGGTTGAAGGCGGTATCTTAGCCGAGGAAGCCAGTATGTTGCTTAAACATTTCTTTGCTCAACGCCGCAAAAAAACAGTCAACGATATAACCTGCTCCAACGCAACCCCGCAATGATGAAAATAAATATCTCCATCCGCAAGCAACAACTCGAATTATTCAGTGACGACGGTCAACTCGTCCACCATTATCAGATTTCTTCCGCAAAAAACGGCACTGGCCAACAATACGGAAGTTTCTGCACACCCCTGGGCAGACATATTATTCGCGCCAAAATTGGTTCCGGGCAACCAGTCAATACAGTGTTCGTTCGCCGCCGACCAACCGGAGAAATATATTCACCCGAGTTAGGAGAACAGTACCCGGCCCGGGACTGGATTCTGACAAGAATTTTATGGCTGTCGGGCTGCGAACCGGGTTTCAATAGACTCGGAACAGTCGACACCATGCAGCGATATATTTACATCCATGGCAGCCCCGATAGCGTAGAAATGGGAAAACCGGGTTCTATAGGATGTATTCGTATCTCAAATCACGATCTACTGGATTTGTTTGACAGAGTATCTGTCGGCACACAGGTCGACATTATTGCTTGATTTCCTGAATACAGATTTTCATTGACAATGGGGCCCAGATTGCTATTTTGCAATTAAATCCATTAACACCGAAATTCTGAGAATATACATTAGGCAAATCTTTCCAATCTGTAATTTTTGACGAGGAAATGGCATGCAATTGGATTTTATTTATCACGGAACAAACCTGCTTCAAAACCGCTTACTTTGCTGTTTGTATACTCTCTTATTATGTTTACCAGCTCATGCGATCGCTGATGAATGGATATATACGGTAAAACCCGGGGACAATCTATGGAATCTGTCGGAGCGTCATCTGACAGGTGTACAGTATGTCCAGCGTTTACAAAAGTTGAATCGCATCGAAGACCCTTATGTCATTCCTCCAGGCAAGAAACTCAGAATACCGGTTGCCTGGTCACGTATATCCGATGCAGTTACTGCACGAGTCATCCATGTCCAGGGCACAGTACTCATTGAACGTAGCAACCGTGGTAAAATTTTTGCAGAACCGGGAATGGAATTATATACAGGCGACACTATTCGATCCGAGAATGACTCGTTTGTCACCATTGAGTTCGCAGACAATTCTCGTATGCGCGTTCAGGATAACAGCCGAATTCGTCTGGATAAAATGCGTATATACGGTAATTTTGGCCTGATCGACACGCTGATTCAGCTTGAGCAGGGGCGAACTGAAAACTCTGTACCACATGGCACTCAGCAGGATAAGCGTTTTCGTATTCAAACACCATCGGCTGTCAGTTCCGTTAGGGGCACCGATTTCCGTGTTGGTACAGTTGAAATGCGATCCGGAACCGCCAGCGAGGTGCTATCCGGCATCATCAATGTCAGTGGCTCCAAAAAACACGTCATTGTTCCTGCCGGTTTTGGCACAGTCACTTCCCGGGATGAGCCTCCCATGACACCCGTCGTCCTTTTACCGCCACCTGATTTGTCCGGGACGTCCGGTTATTACGAGAGTCTTCCACTGGTTATTCATTTGAACGCCCTTAACGGGGCCCATGCCTACCGTACGCAAATAGCACTGGATCCGGACTTCGACAATCTTGTTTCTGAATTTACTACAACGACGCTCCCATTTCGCGATGGCGACATACCTGACGGTGAATACTGGCTTCGGATACGTGGCATTGATAAATTCGGTTTAGAGGGAAAAGACGCCGTCATGCCTTTTGCGCTGAATGCCCGCCCCGAGCCACCTTTTGTCACAGCTCCGCTTCCCGGAAGTGCAACGACACCCGACAATCAGGAATTCACCTGGACCAGTCAATCCGAACCGGTACATTATATATTGATGATTAGTAAAAACGCCGATTTTAGCGATCTGGTCTACTATAATCCTGAACTGAAAAAAAATGCCCTGGCGCTATCCAAGGCCGAGTCGCTCGCACCCGGCCATTACTTCTGGCAAATTGCTGCAGTTTCACCAACAGAAGGTGCAGGTCCGTTCAGTGATGCCATGCCCTTCAGAGTCCCTTTCCCCGGTCCCGCTCTGGAAAAAACAGAAATTGATGAGCAGGATCTGACGTTTGCCTGGCGAGCCGCTGCAGAAGGGCAGCGATTTCATTTTCAATTTGCGCGCGACGAATCATTTTCTGACATTATCCATGAAGAAACAACGGAAGCTTCCAGTATCACAATCCAGAAGCCTGCGGGCGGGACATACTTTTTGCGCATCAAAACAATTGAGTCCGATGGTTTTGAAGGGCCTTGGGGGTTGCCACAAATAGTTGAAATACCGCGCGACTTTCCTTACTGGATGATGTTATTGCTGCTTCTCCCGCTGTTAGTGCTGATATGATTGCTCCTCAAAATCCGGGACGCTACATAAATACGTATGTTTTACGTATTACGATACTCCTGACGAGTGTTGGTATTCTAGCGTTTACAGAGATTTTGGAGCGACTTGATTTCATGATCTACGATAAATTATCGACGTTTATCCCCTATTCACAAGATTCGGATGTCGTTATCATAGCCATAGATGATCAGAGTCTCGGTATTATCGGTAGATGGCCATGGCCTAGAGACATTCATGCAGCGTTTATCAACCGTATGAATTTGATTGACAATCAGCGTCTCGCTCTTGATCTGCTTTTTTCAGAACCGCAATCCAGCAATCCGCATGCCGATCAGTTACTGGCTTCGGCGATTGCATCGCATGGCAATATCGTGCTCCCACTGGCACCGGTATCCACAGCGCACACCGATTCGATTCACATCGTCGCTCCGCTTCCGCTTTTCAGAAATCACGCCATAATGGGGCATGCCGATGTAGAAATTGATAGTGATGGCGTAGTCCGGCGCGTGTTTCTCAACGCCGGCATTAATTCTCCGACATGGCCCGCCTTGGCGCAGGCACTGATCAGTCCGGCATCAGCAAAACAGGATTTTCTCCGAGAAGAAGATGAAAAACCGTCAGAACAAAGTAAACAATGGTATCGTGCCGATGAAGTATTAATACCCTATCTCGGCAGACCTGGCAGTTTTACTCAGATATCCTACGCAAGTGTTCTATTCGATGATGATATTCTCGCCAGCCTGAAAGACAAGACAATCATTGTCGGAATGACCGCTGCAGGTATCGGAACACGTTTTGCAACGCCGGTATCTTCCTTGAACCATCAGTTCATGTCGGGAGCCGAGTGGCATGCGAATGTTTACTCAATGTTGCAGCATGATCGCGCTATACATCCGGTTCCAAACACGTGGGTTGTCATCATCTCTATCGCATGGATCATGCTAGTGCTGCTGGGCATCAGTTTGACAAAAAAAAACCTGACTGTTCCACTACTGACTCTCATGTCGATAATCGGTATTTTTTCAATTTATCAGTTACTTAAATCCGTTCATGTGTGGATCCCCCCCGGCGCGGCCTTACTGGGGACACTGGCGGCTTATCCCTTGGCAAACTGGCGGCACATTAATCAGTTTGTGCGCTCTTTCCTGATCAATAAATTACGTTCCAGCACGGCGCTGGAATCGATAAAAGATGGCGTCATCATAACCGACGCCAACGATCTTGTCGTCTATGTCAACAAAGGTGCAGAGAATATATTGCGTACAGAATTCAAACATATCAAGGATAGAAATCTTCAGCAGATATTGCATATACACTCAAATTGCGCCAGCCAGCCCGACAAAAGCGCCGTGAACAAAATATTGACCCGCGATCCCGACAAGCCCGGTACCCTGGAATGCAACCTGAAAACCCGATATGGCGATGAACGTTCGATAAGAATTACGCGTAATCAATTATATGATGAACAAAAAATGTTGATCGGTTCTGTTATCGCAATTACTGATCTTACCGATACAATCGAACTGGCCCAGCAGGTTGCATACCAGGAAAGTTACGACGCGTTGACCAAACTGCCAAACCGTTCAAAATTATTATCACAGTTTGACCAGATGATCCAGGAAGCTGAAGATACTGGCAAAACAATCACTGTTTTCTTTGTTGCACTGGATAATTTTAAAAAAATCAATGATGCCATGGGACATCAGGCTGGAGATAAATTACTTAGGATGGTGTCTTTCCGTCTGTTTGAAACAGTACGGCACAACGATTGTATTGCCCGCTGGGGTGGCGATGAATTTATTGTGTTGTTCAATCACCTGGATAATATTGATTCGTCTGCTGAAATGGCGCAGCAGATTTTAGATGCCGTTAAACAAAAATTCGAAATTGATGGTATGGAAATTTTTGTCGCCGCCAGTATCGGAATCAGTCTCTATCCGAATGACGGATTGGTCACTGAAACTTTGCTAAAAAGAGCGGAAACGGCCATGCACACTGTAAAACGGGATGGAGGCAACCGTTTTGAATACTATTCTCCCGAATCATCCATAGCGTGGACCCGTGATCGTCTGGAACTGGAAAAGGAACTGCGGACTGCTATTCTTAATGATGAGCTTCAGGTTTTTTTTCAACCCATCATTAATGCCAAAACCCACCAGATAACCCGCATGGAAGCACTGGTTCGCTGGCCGCATCCCACGAGGGGATTTTTATCTCCCAGCGAATTTATCCCGCTGGCAGAAAAGGTTGGTTTGATTGAACAACTGGGCGAACTGGTGCTGAGAATGTCCTGCCTCTCAGCTTATCGACTTCTGCAACAGGGATATCAGGTCAATGTAGCAGTCAATGTTAATCCTCGCCAGTTAATGAATAAAAATTTTCTACAAACTATTTTGAAAACGCTGCAGGATACTCAGTTACCTGCCGGTTATTTGATACTTGAAATCACTGAAAGCTCCATAGTCAATAACATTGAGCGCGTAGGCATTATCCTGAAAACACTCAAGCAGTTGGACATTCTTATTGCACTGGATGATTTTGGCACAGGTTATTCTTCACTAACGCTATTGCGCGAACTGCCGATTGATATTTTAAAAATCGATAAGTCCTTCGTGCGTACACTCGATCAGAATCAAAGCGATCTAACAATTGTCCAGGCCATTATTGGCCTGGGAAATAACATGGGGCTAATGGTTGTCGCAGAGGGTGTCGAAACGGCAGAGCAGAACCAGATATTACTGCAGCATCAGTGCTATCATCAACAAGGATATTATTTCAGCCGCCCTGTTCCCTATAATGCACTGGTTGAATTGATGCACGCCAAAAATAAAAGTCGAACACCTGCGAGGGATCTATACGGGGTCGCCGCGAGTAGTGCGATCCAAACTAGAAAGGCAATAATCCGTTCGGATCACCAATAGCAGCCACCTCTCGGATAGCCTGGGCATACGTTTCATTCTCCCGCAGCTTCACCATTGAAGTAAAATACCTTTTAGCATGCATACGCGCCATTCGAGCGATACTAGTCGCCGAACTATCCCATTGTAGTGTATCCAGTAATTCGTCAACGGCATCGGAATTGTTACAAACCAGAATCATATCGCATCCCGCCTTAAGCGCAGCCGAAGCGCGCGCAACAATAGAACTGTAATACGCCGCACCTTGCATACTTAAATCGTCACTAAAAATGCAGCCTTCAAATTGCAGCTGCTGTCGTAGTATGCTTTCAAGCCATCTGCTCGAGAACCCTGCAGGATATTGATCCACTTGTGGATAAATCACATGCGCCACCATGATGCCAGCCAATCCAAAATTGATCATGCGCTGAAACGGAACCAGGTCGTCCATCTCGATATCAGCATACCGACGCAGATCAACGGATTTCTCAAGATGCGAATCGGCCTGTATACCGCCATGACCTGGAAAATGCTTGCCAACTGCCTGCATCCCGCCGGCTTTCAGGCCGGTCATTAGTGCATGTCCAAGTGTTGAGACAATCTGAACGTCCCGATGAAACGCCCGATCGCCAATGACACTGCTTTGTCCATGATCAATATCCAGTACAGGAGTAAAGCTCAGATCAACTCCGGCGACCACTAATTCAGCTGCAAGTACAAACCCTGCCTGTCTGGCAAGATGACGCGCCCGCACCTGATTCTGATCCCATATTTTCCCCAGTTCACGCATCGCAGGCAATCGGGAAAAATCTGCTTTAAAACGCTGTACCCGACCACCCTCCTGATCAACAGCGATCAGTAAATGCGGTGTTCTGAGTGCTTTAATCTCCTGAGTCAGCGCCATCAGCTGTTTCCGGGAAGTGTAATTTCGCGAAAATAGAATAACGCCGCCGGTCAGAGGGTGCATCAATCGCCGCTTATCCTCATCTGTCAGTTCAGTGGCGCCGATATCCAACATGATTGGCCCAAGAGCCATATTGCTATTTCTCCAGCACAACAAAGGCACAGGCGGCGTTCATTTCATCGCTGATAGACAGGAAATGACCAACAATTCCCTGATCACAAACATACCGGTTGAGTACGGGATGAAATTCAAAATAAGGTCTGCCAAGCTTATCATGTGCAATCGTAATGAAATCAAGATTTACAGGATGACGCAAACCTGTGCCTATTGCTTTTGAAAATGCTTCTTTGGCTGCAAACCGTCCTGCCAGAAACAATACAGGCTTACTACTGCTCTGGTACTCCTGCCATTCAGGCTGCGTTAATATACGACGCGCAAATTTATCGCCGTAGCGCTCTATCGAACGCGCGATCCTCGCCGGATCGACAAGATCGGTACCGATTCCATAAATCACCAACTTGCCTCGGAAATCAACTGTTTCATTTCTCTTACTGCCTTATCAAGCCCCACAAAAATAGCCTGACCGATAATGGCATGACCAATATTAAGCTCCGATACACCTGGGATTGCAGCTATCGCCTGCACGTTCTGGTAATGAAGCCCGTGACCGGCATTAACTTTAAGATTTCGCTGAATCCCAAAAGCAACAGCATGCTTTATTTTCTCCAGCTCTTTGATTCTTGATTCTTCAGTTGTTGCATCGGCATAACTACCCGTATGAATTTCAATGACAGATGCACCCGATTGAGCGGCAGCATCGATCTGTTCAGGATCTGCATTGATGAAAAGTGAAACACGTATACCCGCTTCTTTTAATTGCCGGCAAGCGCGTTTAATCTGTTCAAACTGTTTAACAACATCAAGACCTCCTTCCGTAGTCAACTCTTCACGGCGCTCTGGTACAAGGCATATATCTTCCGGTTTGATGCGCAGCGCAATTTCAATCATTTCAATTGTCACCGCACTTTCAAGATTCATTCGTGTTGTCAGTAAAGTGCGCAACTCTTCCACGTCGCTGTCCTGAATATGACGCCTGTCTTCACGCAAATGCAGCGTTATCGCATCGGCACCTGCCGATTCAGCGATGCGTGCCGCTTCGATTGGGCTCGGATAGATTGTGCCACGTGCTTGTCTGAGTGTTGCCACATGATCAATATTAACGCCAAGTTCCACCATATTGTTTCATTCCACGTTTAAGGTCTTTTAAAGCCAGACTTGTTACTAATCGGTTTTCAAAATGTTGCTTGCCGATTCCTCAGGTGAATTGCTACTAAAGCAGGGTTATTCATGGCCAAGCTGTTTCAAAACGTGCGCATCATTTGCCCATCCGCTACGCACCTTCACCCAAACCTGCAAAAAAACCTTTTTATTAAACAGCAATTCCATTTCTTTACGCGCCTGACTCGAGATCAGCTTCATTTTTTCACCATTTTTTCCAATAATAATAGCTTTCTGACCGGGTTTATCAATCAGAATTGTCGCATATAGCGTGATCAGCTTATCTGTTTCGACAAACCGATCAATAATCACGCTTGTGGAATAAGGTATTTCATCTCCAATCAAACGAAAAAGCTTCTCTCGCACCAGTTCAGCTGCAATAAAGCGGACATTTCTATCGGTTACATCGTCTGCATTATACAAAGGTGGGTTTTCCGGCAAATACGGACGAATTGCATCAACCAGATCCGTCAGCTGCAATCGACCAGCTGCACTGACCGGAGACAACGCCACAAAATCAAATTGCCTGCTCATCTTGTCAAGAAATGGCAGCAACATGTTTTTATCCGTTAACCGGTCAATTTTGTTCACCACCAGTATAACCGGCACTGTCTTGGGTAATCGTTCGAGCACAAGACTGTCTCGCTCATCGAAACGCAACGCCTCAATGACAAATAAAATCACATCGACTTCCTGCATGCTTTGAGCCACAACCTTGTTCATCGCGGTATTCATACGATTTTTGTATCGCACCTGAAAGCCTGGTGTATCCACAAAAATGATTTGTGAATGCTGTTCTGTCAAAATACCGTGTATTCGATAACGCGTTGTTTGAGCTTTCCGGGATGTTATGCTGATTTTTTGTTGAATCAGACTATTAAGCAAGGTCGACTTGCCAACATTTGGCCGACCAACAATAGCGACATAACCGGTGCGAAAATGAGTATCAGACTGCATAACGAGATCTGCTATTCTATATACTTTCCAATACAAGCTATCATCAAAAACGACTAAGAAAGAGAATCAGCAGCGCAGGCAATCTCGTAAGCTTTTTTTGCAGCGGCCTGTTCAGCATTGCGGCGGCTGGAGCCTTCTCCAAACGTACGAATATTGAATTCCGGTATGACACACTCCACTCTGAATTTTTGCTGATGTGCTTTCCCTGTTGTAGTGACCACAGTATATGCCGGCAAATTCAGCCTCTGACTTTGCATTAACTCCTGCAACAGGGTTTTGGGGTCTTTTCCATGTGTGGAATGATCGATTGTTTCAAGGACGGGCGTATATAACCTGGCAATAACAGTCTCTGCCTGGGTAAAACTGCTATCCAGATAAATCGCGCCAATAACAGCTTCCAGAGCATCGGCCAGAATTGACGGCCGCCGGTCTCCTCCGCTTCGGATTTCGCCTTCGCCCAACCGAATCAACTGATCCATCCCCAACTGCATTGCCATTTCAGACAAAGCTTTCTGATTAACCATACTCGCACGCAAGCGGGAAAGTCGTCCTTCAGGAAGGTCATGAAATTTTTTGTAGATTAACGCGGCAACCGCACAATTGAGCACACTGTCACCCAAAAATTCCAGACGTTCGTTGTGCACTATACTGTGACTACGATGCGTTAAGGCTTCATGCAGCAACTCGGGGCTGGCGAACTGGTATCCAAGCCGGTTGCAGAATAAATTCACATTGTTTTCCCGATTGGTCTGCATGTTATTTCTATAGTAATAATTTTCAATTTCTTTGCTTCGTCAGTTAGTTTGCATATCAAAATCGAATTCCAAAGAAATATTTGCAAACAGAGGTACTTTTTCTGAATAAACCACACTCAGAATGTTTTGTCCGTTCTCACGGGCTATCGTAATGTCTTTTGCTGTAATCGCCGTAATACCATCGATCTGTGCACGCTTGGAGAATGCAAGCCTGATCTGGGTGGGAGTTGCTTTATTTAGCGTGGAATCACTAGCAACCGCCACCAGATTTTTTTTAATCGATGCATTTTCAATATAAACCGGCGCTACTTTCATGCCCAGCAACACAAACAGAATCAGCACTACAGACCAGAACAGCATACCTGTCAAAGTAACACCGTATTGATTTGCATGTTGCCCACACAGATTCATGACACCTCCCGAGAAAAATGGACCAGACTACTGAATAAACTGACCGATGCGATCAAAATCACCAAAATTCCACCAGATCATAAATGCCTTGCCTACAATATTTTCGTCCGGCACAAATCCCCAATACCGACTATCGCTACTGCTATCCCTATTATCACCCAAAGTAAAGTAGTTTCCGGGCGGAACTGTACAGGTAAATCCAGTTCGGCTGTATTGACAGTTTTCGCGAAAAGGAAACTCGCGCACGCTGGCATATTGCAAGCCATTGACTTCTCGGCTCACCAAAATCGAATGATTGGCTTCTCCAAGATATTCAGTATATTTTTCGGAATAAATGTAACCCAGTCCGGGTTCTACATATTTATAATCACCCTCATACGCCTGCTCAACTATTTGATCATTAATAAACAACTGCTTATTATGATAAGTAACAACATCACCGGGAACACCGACAACACGTTTAATGTAGTCTATGGAAGGGTCCTCAGGAAAACGAAACACCAGAACATCTCCGGCTTCCGGGCTATCCATGTCGATTATTTTTTTATTAATAACCGGCAGCCGAATACCATACACATATTTATTGACCAGGATAAAATCGCCAACAATCAAAGTTGGAATCATGGAACCTGATGGGATCTTGAATGGTTCAATAATAAACGAACGCAAACAGAATACAATTAAAATGATTGGAAAAAAACTCTTAGGATACTCAATCCACCAAGGCTCATCTTCATCCTGCTTGCGTTTATGGCGCCATATTAAATAATCAAGCACCCATACGGCACCGGTAATCACCAGCAAAGAAAACAAAATCAAAGGAAAATTCATGTAATTACCTTTCTGTGTTTTTTTATGTAATTATTATCAGGCAGCCGAGAAACCATCCATGTTGACACTGCTGCGTTAAAAAGTAGCATGTTCGCTTATCACACAGCCCATACATCTCGATTCACCTGCTTTAGCCTTGTTTCTCAACTGCATCGAATATATTGAACGATCAGTCCGGCTTCAATTACATTTCCCTTGGGATTGAATCTTGTATTTTTCGGCATGCTGCCTTTTACGATTTGGCGTCAGTTTGTAAAATTGCCAAAAAAGCTTCCTGAGGAATCTCCACATTACCGACCCGTTTCATCCTTTTTTTACCAGCTTTTTGCTTTTCTAGCAATTTACGCTTGCGGGTGATATCACCTCCGTAGCATTTTGCCAGTACATTTTTCCGCAAAGCTTTGACAGTTTCTCTGGCAATAATATGTGCGCCTACGGCTGCCTGCACGGCTATATCGAACATTTGTCTGGGAATAAGTTGTCGCATTTTTTGCACCAGTTCCCGACCACGGTATTGACTGCTGCTGCGATGAACAATTAACGATAACGCATCGACCCTGTCACCGTTTATCAGTATATCCAACTTGACCAGATCCGATGCACGGAATTCTTTAAATTCATAATCAAGTGATGCGTAACCGCGGCTGGTCGATTTTAGTCGGTCAAAAAAATCCATCACAACCTCATTTAAAGGCATTTCATAGGTCAGCATGACCTGTTTACCCATATATTGCATGTTTTTTTGGATACCACGCTTATTGACGCAAAGGGTTATTACAGCTCCGACATACTCTTCAGGCACCAGAATGGTCGTCGAAATAATAGGTTCCCGAATTTCGGCGATTTTTGACAGGTCCGGAATTTTTGATGGGTTGTCGATTTCAATTACTGATCCGTCCCGCATTTGAATCTGATAGACAACGGTAGGCGCTGTCGTGATCAAATCCATATCATATTCTCTTTCGAGGCGTTCTTGCACAATATCCATATGCAATAGCCCCAGGAACCCGCAGCGGAATCCAAAACCGAGTGCCTGAGAAGTTTCCGGCTCGAATTGAAGAGAAGAATCATTGAGCCTGAGTTTTTCCAGGGCTGATCGTAATGCATCATATTGGTTGGATTCCACCGGATATAATCCGGCAAAAACCTGTGGCTTGATCTCTTTAAAACCCTGTAAAGGTTTTTTTGCAGGATTTTGTGCCAATGTAACGGTATCGCCCACTTTGGCAACGTCAAGATCTTTAATTCCAGAAATTACAAAGCCAACTTCGCCTGCATTCAGTGCATCCCGATTTAAAGACCTGGGTATAAATACACCGACTTGTTCACAAAGATGGGTAACGTTGCTGGCCATCAACAGAATCTTGTCTCCGGGTTTGAGTACGCCGTCGAAAATACGCACCAGTATGACGACACCGACATAATTATCGAACCAGGAATCAATAATGAGCGCTTTTAACGGCGCATCAGAATCACCCACCGGAGCTGGAATCCGGCTCACAACAGACTCTAGGACTGCTTCTATACCAACGCCCGTTTTGGCACTGACATGTAAAGCGTTATGCGCATCTATGCCAATAACATCCTCGATATTTTCAATGACTCTTTCAGGATCGGCGGCCGGCAAATCAATTTTATTCAGAACAGGTACCACCTCTACGCCCTGATCGATTGCAGTGTAGCAATTTGCAACAGTCTGCGCTTCCACGCCTTGAGATGCATCAACCACCAGTAAAGCACCT
The DNA here is from genome assembly GCF_900110145.1 of Nitrosomonas marina. Taxonomy (GTDB): domain Bacteria; phylum Pseudomonadota; class Gammaproteobacteria; order Burkholderiales; family Nitrosomonadaceae; genus Nitrosomonas; species Nitrosomonas marina. The sequence goes on from NZ_FOCP01000007.1 coordinate 91,929, forward strand.
TCACAAGCAGCCAAGGATCGTGAAACTTCATACGAGAAATCCACATGGCCGGGCGTATCAATCAAATTAAGCAGGTAGATCTCGCCATCTCTCGCTTTATACTGCAACGCGACTGTCTGTGCCTTAATGGTAATACCTCTTTCACGCTCCAGATCCATAGAATCCAGAACCTGCTCTTCCATTTCCCGTTCCGACAGACCCCCACAGTATTGAATAAGACGATCCGCAAGTGTCGATTTGCCATGATCAATATGGGCAATAATGGAGAAATTACGTATTCGCTGCATTATGATTCCGAGGGAATGATCCAACTAGTCAATTGAACAGAAGTTATCTGAGCTCCGGCTATTTAACAGCCGGACCATCCATGATTCTGAATTACGATGCAGCATTTTATCGAAATCTGGCGAGATAATCATCCAGAGCATTCATATCCAGATGATAATGACAGATTATCTCTTGATTGGAGGGTGACACTAAAACGGGTATCTTATCGTTAAATCTACTCACCAGTTCTGGATCCGCATCAATATCAATTACTTTAAAATCAAACGATAACCGTGCCTGACACTCCTTCAGTGCTTGTATCATTTGTGTACATAAATGACACGCTTCACGACTGTAAACAACCAGATCGTCGACAGCCGAATCTGTTTTTATCATGACTAACTAAACACCATTATTCGTCGTTATTTAATTTCATAGTAATAAAGGTCGTCAGATCACCCCGTTTGACCAACAGGGCAATATTGCGTCCGCTTTCCACTTTTTCCAGTAACTGATTAAATTGTTTAACACTACCAATATCTTTACTGTTAAAACCTAAAATGATATCACCTTTGCGCACACCTGATTGGCTTGCAATTCCCGGTTGTATATCTTCCACCAGCAGACCATTTTCTATTTCCAGTTGCTTTTTCTGTTCACCAGTCAATTCGATCAACACAAGTCCCAGACGATTGGATTTATCGGTTTTTTGATTTTGTTTATTTTGAGTGTGCTGATCTGATTCCTCGGTAGGAATTTCCCCAACTTTCAACTGAAGCATCTTGATGGAGCCATCACGCCAGATTTTTACCTTTACTTTCGAGTCGGGCGCTGTATTTCCAACGATGCGCGGCAAATCAGCTGAAGCCTCAACTTCCTCACCGTTGAAAGACAAAATAATGTCACGCGCCTGTACACCGGCGACATCTGCAGGACCATTTTTTTCAACTGACACAACCAATGCTCCACGTGTATCAGACAGACCAAATGAATCAGCCAATTCCTTGGTTACTTCTTGTATTAGCACGCCGATTCTTCCACGCCGAACAACCCCGGATATTTTAAGCTGATCAGCTATATCTGTTGCAACATTGATCGGTATAGCAAATGACAGTCCCATAAATCCGCCTGTTCGGCTGTAAATCTGTGAATTGATACCAACCACTTCACCATGCATATTGAATAAGGGGCCACCGGAATTACCCGGATTAATGGCAACATCAGTCTGAATAAACGGCACATAATTTTCCTGTGCCAAAGACCGTCCTTTTGCACTGACAATACCGGCTGTAACACTGTTTTCAAAACCAAATGGCGATCCAATCGCAACCACCCATTCTCCGACTTTGAGTTTTTCCGGATCGCCTCGATTGACAGTTTGTAAATTTTCGGCGTCAATTTTAATCAACGCTATATCAGTTTTTTTATCAGTACCGATCACTTCACCAATAAACTCACGTTTATCATTCAGTTTAACGGTAATTTCCTCCGCTGACTCAACGACATGCGCATTTGTTAAAATGTAGCCATCAGAACTGATAATAAAACCGGAACCCATTGATCTTGGTTCAGATTTTCTGGGCGTAGCAAATGGCTCCATGTGTCGTCGAAAGAATTCGTAAAATGGTGAATCCTTGGGAAGGTTTGGGATCTCTGGAAAAAATTGGGTAACTGCGTTCTGCTGTGACTGCGTTGTACTAATATTAACGACAGTCGCGCCGTATTTTTCCACGAGACCTGTAAAGTTTGGCAACTCATTCGTCTGAGCAGCAACAATCCCTGTGGTTACAATTAACCACATCCCTATTAAGTTACGCACCATTATTATTAACCTCTGTATTTCCATCATATTTAAGCTGTGTATAACATAAACTAGTTTTTTCTATAAAGTAAAGGAACGGGGAGTTCGTCGCATTTCCCGTCCGGCTGCTGAGAGTGATAACAGGTCTATTTCATTTGACCCGCCAATAAAAAAGCGCTTACATAGCGCGATTCATAGCAAGTGCAATTTTGTTTCACGTATTGTCGAAACTACGACAGATTGTGACAGGAGTTTCCTTCATTTGCGTGCAAACACGGCGTCACCAATTAGCTTAATCGTGTTTAGCGGGACCTCTCCTACAGTTGTTATTTTGTTATTTTCCAGTTCGCGCACGTAAATATTTATCGCGCCACGACTTGAATAGAAACCTGGAACCGGAGGCGTATCATCTGTCTTGACAGGTTCAATAAAAATAGACACGGTAGCTATATCATCAGATAAAACAATATGATCAATCATCGCGCTCTTTCCTGCCAGCTTACGTCTCATTTCAGCAAGCTTTTCAAATCCCGCGGGCAGTTCTTCCAATTGCCATTTCAGCTCACCTTTATCCAGATGCTCTGTCGTTAGATCTACCTGCTTCCAGTTTTGGGTTGATATTGACTCTGTACTCAGCAATTCTTCGTCAATATCTTTACCAATTTTCAGCTGAGCAAATGCATACTGTTCAACGATATCTTCTTTGTCTGTTACAGCGGCTTTCAACAGCAGGCCGCTGTCAATATCAATCCAGAACTTGTGCCCATATCGCAAGTTATCTTTTGGTATCAGTTTTATCATCTGGGCGTCATGTCCTGCAATACGCTCCTGGCCGTCAACCTCCATTTTATAATTATCACGTATTCGCACGGTTGGATGCGGCAGCAAATCCGGAAAAAACTTTCTAAACCAACGTGTTTCAGTATAGACTTTCTTGCTGCCCGGCATGTAGCATTTCATCTCATCGTTGTAGCGATAAACAATACGCGCCATGCCATCCAAAATCTCTATTTTGTCATACTCATCATCATGATCCACGCGATGCGTAATTTGTGATGTTTCTATATGACCATCGGCATAATACACAAAGGTTCCGTGATAATTTTGTTGACGCGGTGCTTCAGCGATTCTCTGTAACCAGTCGTATGCACGTGCATAGGACTGGGATTGAGGTTCAGCGCCAACCGCCTGGAATGTCAGTACAAGTAACAAAAAAACGGGTAATGCAGGGTTTTTCATCTACCATATTGATCATGGAAATTATCGTGAGCGCCAGTCACTGGATAAATATAGGCTGATTGACTGCCGTATTTGGCATGTCCAGAAGATAACTCTTTATAATGGTTTTGAAAATTATGATAAAAGAGATAGTTGTTCATTTCCTCTGCTGAGGTATTTGGATATGGATGAGTAACCTGATAAGGTCGAGCAGTTTGTGGATGAGACACCAGCATCGAACCTGAACCTACAGGCCTATCAGTATCTACTTGGCTGCGTGATTGATCCGCCACAACGACTGGTTGTGTTTGCAAGTATACATCATGCATGACAAACCACGCGGTTACCATTGCCACTACTGATGCTGCTGTTGCAAATGCGAATACCTTTGTTTTGGAATTTCTATAGACGGGCTTGTTTGGTGTAAGTACTGTAGGTTCTGTTTCGAGTTGTTGTCTGACACGATAGGTGAGGTCTGCCGGTGAAGTGTCCGGTTGCCTTAGGACATCACCGATTAAATGAAAAGTTTCCCAATCCTGATGCAATTCCTGGTTCTTTTTGAGTGCTTCAATTATTTTACTGGCATCTGAGCCAGTGAGTTCACCATCCATTAATTCGGAAACCTTACTTTTCACTTTACCACCTCTTGTCTTTGCTTGTACCCAGTAACGGGCGTAGTTTCTCAGAAATTGCTTCACGCGCTCTAAAAATACGCGAACGAACTGTACCTATCGGACATTCCATGATGTTTGCAATTTCTTCATAACTCAGCCCTTCTATTTCTCGCAATATAATTGCAGTTCTTAACTCATCCGGCAATTCTTCCAACGTCTGGTTCACTGTTTGAGCAATCTGTTTACTCATCAGTTCACTTTCAGGCGTATGCATCTCACGCAAAACGCCGCCTTCTTCAAAATTTTCAGCTTCGTCACTATCAATGCCATGCAAGGTCGGCGCTTTTCTACCTTGAGACACCAGATAGTTTTTAGCAGTATTTATACCTATTCGGTACAACCAGGTGTAAAAGGCGCTGTCACCTCGAAACGAAGGCAGTGCCCTGTAAGCTTTGATGAAAGCCTCTTGCACTACATCTTCAACTTCGGACGAATCCCGTATGAACTGTGATAGTAAACGTGTCAACTTACGTTGATATTTAGCTACCAATAGGTCAAACGCGCGTTTATCGCCATTTTGTACCCGCTCCACTAATTGCTGATCGATTTCACGATCGCCCATCCTGCCTGATCCTTGCGCATTAAGAATTAATAAAACTGCTTTAATTGCAATATGGCCTTGATTAAAAGCCAGCGGGATCAAGTATACCTATTCAAAGGGATCACGAAAACCAATCAGCTACTTTACTGAAGACAACAAACCAAGTGAAATAGTTCATTGATCATCCGCTACAATTGATAACTAATGCCAAATTCCTGACGGAATTCCTGCACATGTATTACAAACATCATTCGGAACTATCCGGCAATACAACCGCTTGAAATAGTTTCTGCTACAACACTGAAGCTTTGCTCATAATAATAGCGTAAAAGATTATTAAATACCTCTCTCATATGATTATTGGAGCTCTATGCACCATAGTATGTGGATTCTGGCTCGAAGAAATGCGCTATTGCTGTTCACTTCTGTCTGAATCCACGATCTTCGGAATGATTACAATACAGTATACAGCCTAAATCCGTCATTTCCTTGTGTTTGACTGCTCATCACAATGATGCAGCGATATAATCGGTTGCGGGGTCCAACCGGATTTTCGATGATCAACAATCACATTGGTAAATATACCACCGCGCACAAAAAAGCGTGCAGTCAAACGGATATATCTCGGTTTTAACACACCTACAAGATCTTCAAGTATCTGGTTAGTCACCGCTTCATGGAAAGCAGCTTCGTCTCGATATGACCAGATGTACAATTTAAGGCTTTTAAGCTCGATACATTTTTTATCTGGAATATAATCCAATATCAAAGTGGCGAAATCAGGCTGACCGGTTTTAGGACATACACATGTAAACTCTGGTATCTCCATATGAATTTGATAATCCCTTTTAACGAAAGGGTTGGGAAATGTTTCTAACTGTTTGCTGGGCTTAGTTGACATTCAGCATTCTCTTATTACGGTTAATTCAGTTACAATAAAACAAATATCGCTACATGCAGTTATCGCATGCAGTACATACTAATGAATTGTCCTATTATAACTGTATCCAGCTCATTAAATTGCGCCTTACTAAAATCAAACTTGCCGGCTTTAAATCATTCGTTGAACCGACTGTTATTCCGGTAAACAGCGATCTGGTCGGTATTGTAGGTCCCAATGGCTGCGGCAAATCCAACATAATAGATGCTGTACGCTGGGTACTGGGTGAATCCAAAGCCTCGGCATTACGCGGCGAATCCATGCAGGATGTTATTTTCGGCGGCACTGCGCAACGAAAACCTGTTGGCCGGGCCAGCGTCGAACTGGTATTTGACAACAGTCAGGGTAAAGCAGTCGGCGCCTGGTCCGGTTACACGGAAATTGCCATAAAACGCATTATTCAACGAGAGGGTAATTCGAATTATTACATCAACAATATTCATGTCAGGCGCCGCGATGTAGCCGATCTTTTTCACGGCACCGGTGTCGGTGGCCGCGGTTATGCCATAATTGAGCAAGGCATGATTTCACGCATCATAGAAGCGAAACCCCAGGAATTAAAATATTTTCTTGAGGAAGCAGCGGGCATCTCCAAATATCGTGAAAGAAGGCATGAAACAGAATTAAGGCTTGCTGATACTCGCAAAAACCTCACTCGCGTTGAAGACATCCTGAGTGAACTTAACAAGCAGATAGACCACCTAAGCGGTCAGGCTGAGATCGCCTGCAAATACAACTCACTCAAGCAGCAGCTGAATAAAACACAACAAATACTCTGGCTACAACAAAAAAAAGAAGCCATTCACAAACGCCAGCGCATAGAAAAAGAAATTAAGACAGTCGAACAGGCACTAGAAGCAGAAATTTCCTCAACACAATCCTGCAGAGCCCAAAGGGAAACAGCACGGACACACGAGCATCAACTTGGCGAAGAGTTGCATGAGCTGCAGGGAAAATTATATGCAGCCAACGCAGACAAAGCGCGTATCGAACAGGAAATAACACAATTTCATAAAAACAGGGAACGACTTGCAGCCCAGATACTTGATCTAGAAAAACAGATCACTCGAAATCGACAACAAATCGACGCTGCTAAAGACAACCTGAAGCACTGGCATGAGGAAAATAATCAGGCACAGGCCTTGCGCGAAGCCGATATGCAAATCTGCCAAGCGGAAAATGACAAGTTACCTGAATCGGAGAAAGCTTATGATCAATGTCAAAAAGCATTCGATTCACTTCAACAAAAGCTAATCATGGCTGAAAGAGCCGGTAGTCTGGAGCGAACCCACATTCAGCATGCAAACAGAATGATTCAGCAACTACAATCGCGCAATAACCGCTTGCTTACAGAATTCAATACGCTGCCAACTCCTGATCACGAGACATTACAAAACCTTGAACTGAATTCTGAGCACATACGCGATCAGTTGTGCCAGGCAGAAAATACATTAAAACAGACAGAGGCGGATTATTCTCTAGAGAGCGGCCGTAAAGATAAAGTCGCCTCACAAGTATACGAACTTCAGAAAAAAATATCTCATTCACAGGCCCAATTTAATGCGCTGCAGAGTTTACAGCAAAAAATTGAAAATAATGATGCGCTAAAAGATTGGCTACACAAACATAATCTGGAAACTCAGCCGCGCTTATGGCAGTGCATACATATCGAGAAAGATTGGGAAAACGCACTTGAATCCATTTTACGCGAACGCCTCAACAGCCTGGGATTTGCGCAGTTGGAACTCGTCCACGACTGGAAGGATGATATCCCTCCAGGAAAACTGTCTATCTTTGAGTTTCGTCAGCATGAAGACCATAAATACGCTGATCATCTGGATTTTCCTGCCAATCGTAAAAACTGGCGAGCTTTGGCAGGCTTTTTGTCGTGCAGCGATCAATCTATTAAACCCGTCCTTAATGAATGGCTTAGACACATGTTTGCCGTAGATCATATACATGACGCCATTCAGCAAAGAGTCCATCTTAGTTCAGATGAAAAATTTGTTACACCTGAGGGCCACATTATTTCCCGCAGCAGCATCAACTTTCATTCTCCAGAGTCACAGTTGCATGGCGTTTTGTCCAGGCAGCGCGAACTCGACCAATTACAAACTGAATTAAAAGCGCTGGAAAAAAAACTAAAAGTTCAACAGTCACTTCTTGATCAGTCTTCGACAAACCTGGACAAGCTCTATGAAGCCACCCAAGCGGAGCGCACACGCTTGCAGCAACTGACACAGCAACAACATCATTTGCAGCTTGAAAAAACAAAACTCTCTCAAATTCATCAACAGGTCGATCAACGTAAAAGCATGATCACGAAAGAGCTTGAAGAAATCGATCAGGAACTGGTCACAGAAACTACTCAAAAAGCACGTGCTGAAACACGATCATCAGATTTTCAGAGCCAGATCGAAACTACAAAGCAACAAGTTGATTCAGCAAAAAATGCATTGGCAATTGCCCGCCAACAGCTTGCAGACCGTCAGTTAAAAATTCAAAGCTACAATAAAAAAATTCAAGAAGCAGTTTTTAACGAAAAAATATGTCAGAATAAAATCAGTGATATATCAAACTCAATCAAAGCATGTGAAACAGAAATTACACATCTCTTAGCAAAACACAATCAAGTATCATCAGAGAAAAACGGGCAGGACGACACGCTGCTAACAAATCAACTACACGAATGCCGGTTACAAAGCGCAGCCCTGGAGCAAAGCGTTACGGAGAAACGAAGTCTGCTAGATATTGCTAGAAAGCAGATTCAGACGATTGAAAACATGCTGATGGCATCAGAACAAAAACAGACAGCAATAAGAGAATCATTGAGCCAACTGCACTTAAAAACACAGGAATACGGCCTGCTGGAAGAACGATATGCAGAGCAACTCATCGAATCTCAGGCGACTGAAGCTGAATTGATGGAATTCGTAAATCAGAAAGGCATATCCGCTTTGCAGGCTGAGATCAATCAAATCAACAAACACATAGCAGCGATGGGCACCGTTAACCTCGCGGCAATTCAGGAACTCGAAGCTGCCAGTCAACGTTCAGACACGTTAAACACTCAGGTTCGGGATCTTAAAGAAGCCATGAACATCCTGGAAAATGCCATCGACCAAATCGATCAAGAAACCAGGAAACGTTTGCAGGAAACTTTTCATACAGTCAATCACAATTTAAACGAAATTTTTCCAGTTATATTCTCTGGTGGAAAAGCCGAGCTGATTCTTTGCGAAGGTACAATACTTGAATCCGGATTGATGTTGACCGCGCAACCACCCGGCAAAAAAAACAATTCGCTGCACCTGTTATCCGGTGGTGAAAAAGCACTTACAGCATTAGCATTGATTTTTGCATTATTTCGCTTAAAGCCTGCCCCTTTCTGTTTACTGGACGAAGTTGACGCACCCCTTGATGATACAAATACGACACGTTTTTGCGAACTGGTCAAAAAACTGTCACAACAAACACAGTTTTTATTTATCAGTCATAATAAAATTACAATGGAAATTGCGCAGCAGCTAATCGGCATTACAATGCAGAATCAAGGAATCTCAAGTGTTGTTGCAGTTGATATTGCAAACGCTGTAAATCCGGCCAGAAATAAGGAGACTGCACTATCATAGTAGTGAAAAGTTTCACCCGGCAGCCATGAAAATGATTGCCTTTTCAGGAATATTCATGTGTATCGAGATGGTAAGGAAATAGTATGGATTTATTGAATATGAGCGACTTACAAGTCAGTTTGATTTTTATCGGCATAGTTATCATTGTCGGCGTTGCTATTTTTAACTGGGTACAGCAATTACGTTACCGACGCAAAATTGAATCTACCCTGGATCATCAACATGATGATGCCCTATTTAAAAAAAACAGTGACCACAAACAGCGTGAACCGCACAAAAGAATAGAACCAGAACTCGGTCAAGGCTTCTTTTCAAACAATCCATCCCCGCCCCAGCATTCTCTAGTCGACGAACCAGACAGTCTCTCTGAAGAAAATAACTTGCAAACCGACAGTTCCGAAGTTGACACATCTTCTTCGACAGAAGCTTTACCTACTGCAGACGTTTATGATAGCCGTTCAAATTATGTTGTTATCATATCCGCAGACGAAATAATTCCCGGTATGGAACTAAACAAGCTACTACAAAGAAAGTATGAATTTAGCAAACCATTGATTTGGCTGGGAAGAAGAGAAAAATCCAGCACATGGGAAGAAATTGCTGCGGGAACAACGGCAGAGAATTCAGATTATATCAGCCTGAAAGGCTGTCTTTTATTGGCTGATAGATCGGGACCGATCAGAGAAATCGATCTATCGAAGTTTCGGGATACGGTACAGGATTTTGCTTCGCACGTCAGAGCGAGTGCCGATTGTCCTGATATCGTAAACGCTCATGAACAGGCTATTATTCTCGATAAATTTTGCGCTGATGTCGATGTGATGATTGGCATCAATATTATCAGCAAAGACAACGGCGCTTTTGTCGGCACAAAAATCAGAGCACTCGCAGAGGCATCCGGTTTCAAGCTCGAAGCCGATGGTATTTTCAAATATCGTGATGAAAATAATCATGTTTTGTTTACACTTACGAATTATGAGTCGGATTCCTTTAAACCTGAAAATATGAAAGCAATTACCACGCACGGTGTTACCTTTTTACTGGACGTGCCCCGGGTAGCCAATGGCGAAAAAGTTTTTGATCAGATGACACATCTGGCAAAGATTTTTGCCAATACACTTGGGGGTATTATGGTTGATGACAACCGCGTTCCACTCAGTGAGAATGGGCTTGCTAGAAGTAAGCAGCAGTTGGTCAATATCCAGACATCCATGAAAGAAAATAATATTGTCGCTGGCAGCTCTAATGCATTGCGTTTATTCAATTGAAAAACTGTACTGATTCCTGATTCATAAACCGATTACACAAACTTAATCCGCCCGTCTAAATCAACCGAATACCATAACAAATAAACTGGAGCACGCATATGAACCAAGAAAGTAAAAAAACCTTTTCGCCGATCGAAGTTCAGTTGGAAGCAAGCAAGCAATACTTTTGGTGCACATGTGGTCGCAGTCAATCACAGCCATTTTGTGATGGATCGCATAAAAATACGACTTTTACACCCAGAGCTTTCTCCGTCAATGAAAATAGATCAGCCTGGCTTTGTACATGCAAAAAAACAGGTAATGCACCATTCTGTGATGGTACACACAACAAACTATAATGGGTGTGGTAGACTTGAAGTAATCCCTATTGTCGAATAGTCTTACCTGAGCATTGTCTTGCAGATCTTCCTAGGATATTCATGGACTCAGAACTCAAATTTCTAGCGGAGGAAGTCGACCGGCTCATACGCCTGTATCAGGAGATCAGCATTGAAAATACAAAGCTACGTCAGCAGCTTGCAGAAACCAGTGCCAGGAACGAAAAATTAACAGAAAAAATTCATATTGCCAGCAGTCGTCTAGAAATCCTTTTACAGCATCTACCTGATCATGAATAAGGAAGATATTCTAAAAGTCACAATCATGGGACGCGATTTCAATATCAGCTGTTCCGAGCAAGAACGCGCCGAACTATTATTAGCTGCAGAATTACTGGAAAGCAAAATTCAAAAAATCAGGCAGGAGGGCAAAATGATTGATTCTGACCGAATTGTTATTGCCGCCGCACTGAGCATAGCGCACGAACTGCTTGTTCTGCGCCAATCAAGCGGCTTTGACATTGACGAGATTAAGCGTAGAATAGCCCATATACGTAAAAGAATTAATGATGTATTGATTAAGAAATAGCTTTGATGTTTGATAATCAGCGTATCTGTTTATTAGTGATCAAGCATATATCCGTTTAATAAAAATAGCTCCCTGCTATGTACGTTTAAGGCTGAAATTCTTTGAACCAATTATCATATTTGGTTGTTGACTAAAGTGGTGCTGGTGTGCGAGCCTGTACGGGCTTGCCTGATGTACCCGGGAAACGACCACCTTGAACCATCAGGTTCAAGATGATGGCCTGACGGCATCTGCGGGGAGCCCCTTTTATTTTAATCTGCACCCGTTCCAGTTAAGACTGTTGTTTTAAGAGCTTGCATTATATTCAGGCACAGATTAAATAATCCATTCAGCAGCTGGCCTGCTCTGAAAAATGTACTATTATGTGTGGGTCAACACATTTCCTCCGAACCGCAAACAGTCTGAATGGACGGGATATATGGTGTGTACATATAAGCGGTGTGTACATATAAGCGGTGTGTACATATAAGCATGTAAAACAGTGTGTCAGCTTCCCTGACAGTTCCATGGCCGGCAAAACTGAATTCTGCAAAATGCTGGCAGGAAGATCTCTCAAAACTACCGATTAATCTGGCATGAAACTTTATGCACTTATCATAATGTTGCTAGCTTTGATAATCAGCATATTCAATTTTGGGCCAAAAGCTGTTCAATGGCTGACTGTTTATGAGCAACTTGACCAAATGATACATCCTGTAGCGTTCCTTTTCTGTCAAACAGAATAGCCGAAGGCGTCCCTTGTAATGAGAAACGCTCAAATGTTTCAGCTTTCATATGTTTTTGTTCAAGAAAAGTCTGGATTTGGTTCTTGATTGCCTGCTGTTGATCCTCTCGCAACTGATCAAATTGCTCCAGTAACTGTCGCGCGTAAGCCAGCACACGTTCTTCTGTTACCGGCTCATTATCCGGTTCTATTCGATCCATACCCACTGCAAAAGGAAGTCTCCATGGCAGTTTGGAATGATCAACCAGCAAGCCGCGTTGATTGAGTGCTTTAAGTGTTTCCCCGATCACCTCTCCGGTTCCAACAAGCTGACGAAGATTTTCCAATGTATTTTTATCATAATCTTCAAAAGCAGTTGCCAGGGCAACTATTACAAGGCCATGGTCACTATATTTTTCATGGAGTTGTATTGCATTCGGAAGTGCATACAAAAAACAACCCGGGCAATTTACCTGAAAAACCTCAATCAGCACTACGGAGCCCAGTAAATCCTCCATCCTTGCCGGACCGTCTTGCACCCATGTATCTACAGCCACATCAGTAAGGTATAAATTATTCATGCATATTTACTCTAAGAATTGAGATTTTCAGAAGAATGAACGTCACCAAGAATTTGTGTAAATGAAACCCTAGCAGAATGAATGGATCGTTACAATTGAACCCAAATAACAGTCGAAATATTTTGTGACTCGATGTACCTGTCTGTTCAAATTTTAAACTCAAAATGAATTAAATACCTGCTAGCCAGCTTCAGTCATATTTTTCATTATGCTGAACTCCATTGATCTACAAATATTGCCACGTGTTCAATTACCAAACGTTATACTGAAATATGACCCTAATGAATGACACTCTTCCGATTATTCAAATGGATGACGTAAAACAATGGTGTCCTTTCGATCCGGGCCTGTAGAAATCATGTCAATCGGCGTCTGACATATATCTTCAATTCTCTTTAAATAATTTTGAGCCGCTTTGGGCAATTGGCTAAAATTCTGGATACCACCTGTCCCGGCTGACCACCCCGGAATCTCTTCATAAATTGGCTCGCATTGATGCAAATCATCCGCCCCTACCGGCAACACATCAGATTTTTTGCCACTACTCAATCGGTAGCCAACACAGATATTCAATACCTCCACACCATCCAGTACATCTAGCTTGGTCATACACAGTCCTGTCACACCATTAATCTGTATTGATCGCCTCATTGCAACAGCATCAAACCAACCACAGCGTCTTGGACGACCTGTTGTCGAACCAAACTCATGGCCACGTTCAGCCAGACGATGGCCAATTTCATCTTCCAGTTCTGTAGGAAACGGACCGGAACCAACGCGAGTTGTATAGGCTTTAGTAATACCTAGCACATAATGCAGCATCTGCGGCCCAACCCCACTCCCGGCTGCTGCTGCTCCAGCTGTACAATTACTGGATGTTACAAAGGGGTAAGTACCATGATCAATATCCAGCAGCGTTCCCTGAGCACCTTCAAACAATAGATTATTACCAGCCTTACAAGCATCAAATAAAAGTTGAGGTATGTCTGCGATCCACGGTTTTATGCGCTCTGACTGCATAATCAAATCATCCAGCGTTTTCTGAAAATCGACTATAGATGCATTGAAATAGTTTTTTAAAACAAAATTATGATAATCCAATACTTCACCCAGTTTTGCTGCAAGTCTGTCTCTATGAAACAAATCCTGCAACCGTATTGCACGACGCGCAACTTTATCTTCATAGGCCGGACCGATACCACGTCCGGTTGTACCAATTTTACTCACACCTCTGGCACGCTCGCGGGCATGATCAAGTGCGGTGTGGCAAGGTAATATCAGCGGACATGCTTCACTGATACGTAGCCGACCATTGATATCAACATCCATTTGCTCAAGCATGTCTACTTCTTTTAATAGCGCTTCAGGCGACACGACTACGCCATTTCCTATGTAGCAGATCACATCATCGCGTAAAATTCCTGACGGAATCAAATGCAGAATTGTTTTGTTTTCGCCAATTACTAGTGTATGACCCGCATTGTGACCGCCTTGAAAGCGAACTACACCCTGGGCATGATCTGTCAACCAGTCAACAACTTTCCCTTTGCCCTCATCTCCCCATTGTGTGCCAATCACAACAACATTTTTAGTTACCATACAAAATCTCTTGATTCATCCTCTAATTTTCAATGAATTCAATCTGCTCTACATTCCACGTACCGTTATGCATGACAAGTCGTCTGTCACAATTCAAGGCAACTTCTGATTGCCCCGGTAATTCAATGATGACAATATGCCCTTCCTGACGTAAACGCGCTATTATAGAATTCAATTCCTTGTCTTTTTTGTTATAGGGAGCACTTATACCCTTCGGATATGATTTTTGCTCAACAAGCCTGGATAACTCACGCAAATCCATGCTGAAGCCAGTAGCAGGCCTAGCCCTGCCAAATGCCTTACCAATCTCATCATATCGCCCGCCCAGTGCGATGGCATTCGAACAGCCTCGTGCGTATGCGGCAAAAACCATGCCAGTATGATAGTGATACCCACGCAAATCTGCCAAATCAAAGGCAACGGTTTCCACAATCGGCTCGAGTTCTTCACTGATCCACTCGAGCTGATCAATGGCTGATAAAATTTCATTCTGCGAAGGCAGACGCTTCTTTGCCTCCTGTAAAATTTCTATACCGCCATATAATTCGGGCAGTAACAACAATGCCTCCCGCGTACTTTGTTTAAGTTTTCGACAAATTTCTTTCAGCGCAGAAATATCTTTTGCCTGCAGTACTGTAAACAGTTCAGCTTCCATTTCTGATGAAATATTGGCATTTTTGATAATTCCTCTGAAGACTGCCACATGTCCAAGATCCAGATGTACTTGATTCAGTCCGGCAATCGCAAGACATGCCAACATCAACTGCTGGATTTCAATGTCGCTTTCCATCCCCCCATGACCATAAAGCTCTGCACCGACCTGTAACGGTTCACGTGTTTGTGTCAGACTGATTGGGACCGTATGTAACACACTGTTCGCATAACAGAGCCGAGTGATACCATCACAGTTTAATAAATGCGCATCAATCCGCGCTACTTGTGGAGTCATATCAGCACGCAAACCCATCATTCTGCCACTAAGCTGATCAATTACCTTGAACATTTGCAGACTCATGTCGCTTCCACTACCGGTCAACAAAGATTCCTCATATTCGAGTAAGGGCGGAAAAACCTGTTGATAGCCATGGAGCAGCAGCAAATCAATAATGCGTCGTCGCATCGTTTCAATATGCAACGCCTCTGCAGGCAGAATATCTTCAATATACTCAGGCAGTAGCCAGTTACGCATGGTAAAACTATAGAAATGAGTAAAATTTAAAAAATCAGCTCAGTATCAAAAACAACGCCAACCCGATGAGCATTGATGTCAATCCGATAAATCGAATCTGACCATCATGTATCTCAGTTAATTTCTTGAATGTCTCACGCCAAATGCGTGGCGAAATGAATGGTAACAAACCTTCTAGAATCAGCATAAGTGCAAATGCCATCAGAAAAGTCTCAAACATAAAACACTTCCCCTCACCAAACTCAGAATAGTTGAAATTTATAGGATTATTACGCTGTAAAAAAACAAAGGCGCCGCAAATGGAAGTAAAACTATCTTCTTCAGCGAGCGCCTTTTGTTTTATTGATAAACTGATCTAGGTAAAAAGCTGATATACCAATAATCAATCAGATTCACTATTCTGTCACGAACGTAATTACTGCCACAACGAAGCAACAGGTTTAGCTATCGAATCAGTAAAGCTTGTATAAAAATTGTCTCTCAACAAAATTTTTGCCATCACGAATCAATTGCTAGTCGGATCTTTAAGATACTTGAAAAATTCTGATTTAGGCTCCAATACCATCATATCGTTTTTATGCTTAAAGGTATTTTTGTAGGCATCCATACTACGCCAGAATGAATAAAATTCAGCATCTTGTTCAAATGCACTCGCATAGATCGCTGCAGCTTCCCGGTCTCCCTCACCCATAGTTGTCTGGGCCTCCCGATAGGCTTCTGCCAAAATAACTTCACGCTGGCGATCTGCGTCAGCACGAATTTTTTCTGATTCGGCTGCACCCGTCGAACGGAGTTCATTCGCTACGCGCTTACGTTCTGCCTCCATTCTGCGATAGACAGACTCGCTTACTTCCTGCGGCAAATCTACACGTTTCAAGCGCACGTCAACCACCTCTACGCCAATGGTTCGTGCATCGACATCAGCTTTCTGACGCATAATCTCCATGATCACGTCCCTTTCACCGGACACCACGTCATGAACCGTTCGATTACCAAATTCGTCACGTAAGCTCGCGTTGATTGTTTGTGCCAGACGGATCTGTGCCAAGCTTTCATCTCCGCGGACACTAATGAAATATTGTTTCACATCGATGATACGCCATTTTACAAACAGATCCACAAGAACGTTCTTTTTCTCAGAAGTAATAAAGCGCTCCGGCTCCTCTGAATCCATCGTTAAAATACGCTTTTCAAAAAAACGTACATTTTGTGCGATTGGAATCTTGAAATACAAACCAGGCTCAGTTTTGACATCGACAACCTCACCCAGTTGGAACAAAATTGCCTGCTGTCTTTCATCGACAATATAAATTGCAGAAGTGGCCAGCAAAAAACCCACCACTACAATACCCATTAAAACTGATGTAACACTTTTCATTTATCTCATCTCCCTTTCGCGTCCACGAAACGACTCGCGCGACCGGATACTATTATTGTCTGTCATCGTCTCAGGTACCATGGATGATTGTGTTGTATTCTTTGCAGGCGAGCCTGTTGAGGCTGAGCCACTGCCAATTAACTTATCCAGAGGCAGGTACAACAAATTGTTGCCGCTTTGCTGATCGACCATAATTTTACTGGTGCTGGACAGTACCTGCTGCATCATATCCAGATAAAGACGCTCACGAGTCACGCCCGGTGCCTTGCTGTATTCCTGAAGAATTTGTTCAAAACGGCTCGCATCACCTATTGCACTTGAAACAACGCGCGCTTTATAACCTTGCGATTGTTCAATCAAGCGTTCAGCTTCACCTCGCGCCCTTGGTATTACATCATTAGCATATGCCTGACCTTCATTCTTTTGGCGCTCTCTATCCTGGCCAGCTTTAACAGCATCATCGAAAGCTGCCTGGACCTGTTCAGGCGGTTGCGCATTCTGCATTGTTACTCTACTGATTGCTATACCGACCTGGTAGCGGTCAAGAATTTCCTGCATCAAAACTGTTGCAGCCGACGCAACCTGCTCACGACCTTCGTATAGAACATAGTCCATTTTACTTTTACCGATGATCTGCCTGATCGCCGTTTCAGCAGCCTGTAGTACGGAATCGTCTGGGTCCCTATTATTGAACAGAAATTTTTCTGGATCATTCAAGATATACTGTACAGCAAACTGTATATCAATAATATTCTCATCGTCAGTCAGCATCAGTGACTCGCGCAAAACTTTACTTCTGACGTTATTACGATAACCGATTTCTACCGTACGGACCTGGCTGACATTAACAAGCTCAACTTGCTCAATCGGATATGGCAAATGCCAACGCAAACCAGCCGGAGTCGTATTGACATATGCGCCAAAACGCAAAACGACACCTCGGTGACCTTCGTTGACAATATAAAACCCACTGGCAACCCAGACAACAAGCAATAAACCCAGGATCAGAATAATACTACCGCGGCTGTGCTGCTTTGGCTCTTTACCTCGTGAACCGCCACCGCCTTTGCCTTCCTTAGAACCAAATATGTTATTAATTTTTTTATTAACGTTACGTAAAACCTCATCCAGATCAGGTGGCCCGGAATCACCTTTGTTTTTTCCCCATTGAGGATCATTTAAACCCATAATTCTTCCTGTTTCATTTGTTTAAAATTAAATCAAACCACAGCACTTCCGCGCTCAATTATTACAGCCCGCCAGCGTCTTATTCATTGATTCAACTTCTTCCGAAAGCGCCTCAGACAGGGCCTGTCTAATAAAATCCAGCCCCTCCCCTGTTTTAGCACTTAGTCGTATGCGCGATATTCTATCATATTCATCCCGCATAAAACCCACGCACTTTGCTGGCGAATCGCATAAATCAATTTTGTTATACACCATAATTTGGGGAATTTTGTCTGCTCCTATTTCCGCCAAAAGTTTATTTACTTCTTCTATCTGCTCATCTTTATTTGGACTGCAAGTATCCACGACATGCAACAATATGTCGGCCTCTACAGTCTCTTCAAGAGTTGCCCGAAATGCTGCAACCAGTGTATGAGGTAATTCTCGAATAAACCCTACTGTGTCCGAAATGACGACCGGGCCGCGCTCAGGAATGAACAGTTTTCTCGTTGTCGTATCCAGTGTCGCAAACAATTGATCCGCTGCATATGTTTCTGATCTCGTCAGCCGATTAAATAACGTTGATTTCCCTGCATTGGTATAACCTACTATGGAAACCGACAAAACTTTTGATCGTCTTCTAGAACGACGTTGAACCTTGCGTTGGCGCTCCAGATTCACTAGCTTTTCCTTAAGCAGTTTGACACGCTTTCTCAATAAGCGACGATCTGTTTCCAGCTGCGTTTCTCCTGGTCCACGCAGACCGATGCCACCTTTTTGTCGTTCCAAGTGAGTCCAACCACGGACTAATCGTGTTGCCAGATGTTCTAGTTGCGCCAGTTCAACCTGCAATTTTCCTTCGTGACTCTTGGCTCTCTGCGCAAAAATGTCCAGTATCAAACTGGTACGATCAACTACTGGACAATCCAGCTGCTGCACCAAGTTACGTTGCTGTGCAGGACTGAGATCATGATTAAAAATTACCATGTTAGCACCAGCGCTTGTGAGCAGTTGCTCAATTTCTGCAACTTTTCCGCTGCCTACATATGTTTTCGCATCTGGGCATATACGTTTTCCTTCAACGACAGCACACACTGTAATCTGATCGCTGGCTGCAAGCTGCTGCAATTCTTGCAGGCGTTCTTTGCTCATGCCGTCACCAAAGTCCAGATTGACCAAGATCGCGGCATTCATGTTTCGTGTATGTTGAATACCTGACCTGTCAGGCATTAAGTATCTCTCGATTCAGGAACTTCAATAGGCAGGGTCACTGCTCTCGCAGGTACGACAGTTGATATAGCATGTTTATATACCATTTGTGTCACCGAATTTTTTAACAACACAACATATTGATCAAAAGAATCAATATGTCCTTGCAATTTAATGCCGTTTACTAAATAAATCGATACAGGTATATGTTCTTTACGCAAAATATTCAGAAACGGATCCTGCAATAACTGGCCCTTGGTACCCATGCGTGGCTCCCTGTTTTAATTATTAATTATAGGAGTAATGACTCTACTTGATTTTGATTTGCAAATCCAGTACCCCTGATACTTTTCAGAATACTAGTTTTTCTTAGCAAGTCATTAGCACCTCAATATAATTAAAAAGCGTAAGGCTAAAATGATTCCCAGCCCGGTTAAATAAAGCAATTGCTTCATGTTATCAAGATACCCAGACTGATTAAACAGCCTGGGAAATACTAACTAACTGACAAAATAGTTTACTTCCTTTTCTGAAACAAACCAAGTCATTTAATCCCTAAAATGGCTGGGGTCTTGGTGTATCGTTATTGGATGGTGGAAGAATAGGTAATTGAATATCAGGTTGTTCGCCTGTGAGTGTTTTCAGAAAGGCGACAATGCTGTCGATCTCTTTTTTATTGAAATCACGGTCGAGCTGCAGCTTACCCATTATTTTAACAGCTTCCTCAAGCGTCCAAACCGCACCGTCATGAAAATAGGGATAGGTCAATTCGATATTGCGCAACGTTGGCACTTTGAAAACATTTAAATCCGTATCTTTGCCGGTTACAGCTTTACGACCCTCAATTTTACTATCCGTTTTGTACTGATGATGAACACCAAATTTTTGGTAGAGAGCCCCACCCACAGCTGGACCATTGTGACAACCTGTACAGCCACTGCTCTTGAATAGCTTGTAACCATCAAGCTCTTGTTTATTCAGTGCGTTATTGTCTCCCTCAAGCCATTTATCGAAGCGTGATCCCGGGGTAACCAAAGTTTCCTCAAACGCAGCAATTGCCGTCGTCACACGATCGATATCAACCTTATCAGAGCCAAAAGCCTTTTCAAATTTTGCCCGATATTGCGGTATCGAATTTAAAACACTAACAGCCAGTTCATGTGTAGAAGCCATTTCACCTGGATTCGCGATTGGCCCGCCAGCTTGCTCTTTCAAATCTTTAGCGCGCCCATCCCAAAATTGCGCAAGATTCATGCTTGAATTCAACACTGTCGGCGCGTTAATTGGTCCCTGCTGCCAGGCATGACCTATTGATGTCGGAATATTATCTGTTCCACCCATGCTCAAATTATGACATGAGTTACAGGAAATCCAGCCTGACTTGGATAATCGCGGATCAAAAAACAACATTTTACCTAACTCTACAAGAGCAGGCTCTTTTGGTGTAACAGCCTTGATGGGTTGAATTGGTTCATTTGAAGCAGACACAGTGAACGAAACGGCAAGCGTGCTGATTAATAGCAACGATGCCATCAGTGTACGTATCATCATCGATAATCTCCCTTAAATTCCTACGGCTAATAAAGGCGCAGCCGATTACGCCTAATATAAAAATTCAGCGGGAACTCAATAAAAAAGGAGCATGATCCTGCCCCTGTTCCTCTTGTTATTGTCCTGCGTATCCTTAAAGTAAAGGATACGCACGAAAAATCTTTCCATTTCTATAAACTTTTTCGATCCATACACACAAACCTACAATAACCAGACCAGACATGCCGAAGTATCGCTATTTATCAGTCGTGTTCTCCACGTTAACAGACAACAAGCGAGACAGCTCCGTCAATGCCTGCTTATATACCTTACGTTTAAATTCAACCACGGAATCAAGTTCCACCCAGTATTGGTTCCACCGCCAAGCATCAAACTCGGGATGGGCGCTTTTACGCAAAGACACATCACTGTCCTTGCCAATCAGTCGCAACAAATACCAGATCTGCTTTTGTCCTTTATAGTTCCCACGCCATTCGCGTCTGATCCATTTTTCTGGCACCTCGTAACGCAACCAATCTCGGGTACGACCTACAATCTTGACATGGTCGGGAAGCAAACCGACCTCTTCGGCCAATTCCCGATACATAGCCTGCTCAGGGCTCTCTCCCGATTTTATGCCCCCTTGTGGAAATTGCCATGAATTTTGCCTGATTCGTTTTCCCCAAAACACCTCATTTTTCGAATTTAGCAAAATAATGCCGACATTTGGGCGATATCCATTACGGTCAATCATGCAAACAATCCATCTGACCCATTAAAATAATGTGGATTTTTTCATACTTTGGTGCAGATTAAAAGTATCATTGAAACAGCAATAGATTAAACCGACGCAATAAGCATTTATTCTATGTGAAATCAAGAATAATCCCTGTGTTACAAACAAGAATGACTATTTATACCTGCAAATACAATTCACGGTAGAATTGCTTCCTTTTTAATCATAATGGAATCTGGCATGCGCGTCTCGCAATTTTTTATCTCCACGCTTAAAGAAGCACCTGCTGAAGCCGAACTTATCAGTCACAAGCTGATGCTACGTGCAGGGTTGATTAAACGACTGGGCAGCGGTCTATATACATGGATGCCGATCGGCCTGAAGGTTTTACGGAAAATTGAGTCTATCGTCCGCGAAGAAATGAATCGAAGTGGTGCTATCGAACTGCTTATGCCAGCCATACAGCCTGCCGAATTATGGCAAGAATCAGGCAGGTGGGATGTGTTTGGCCCACAAATGTTAAAAATAAAAGACCGCCATGATCATGATTTTTGCTTTGGCCCGACCCACGAAGAGATTATTACTGATATTGCCCGTCGTGAGATCAGCAGTTATCGTCAACTGCCACTCAATTTTTATCAAATACAAACAAAATTCCGCGATGAAATCAGACCCCGTTTTGGGGTCATGCGGGCACGGGAATTTCTAATGAAAGACGCCTATTCATTTCATGCCAATCCCACCAGTCTGGATGACACATATCAACTAATGCATGAAACTTATAGCCGGATTTTTACCCGGCTTGGGCTCAACTTCCGTTCTGTTTCGGCTGATCCAGGCGCTATTGGCGGAAGCGGGTCACATGAATTTCACGTTTTGGCAGAATCGGGAGAAGACATCATAGTTTTTTGCCCTGACTCGGATTATGCTGCAAATATAGAACTTGCCACATCGCGGTTACCTGATACAACACCGGAAGATCCAGTCGATGAAATACAAAAAATATCCACTCCCGATCAGAAAACCTGCACTGAAGTTGCGGATTTTCTTGCTATACCGCTACACAAAACGATTAAAACACTCGCAGTCTCTGCAAGCGGCACATTGTACTTATTATTATTACGAGGCGATCATCAGCTAAATGAACTCAAGGTTCGGAAAATACCTTTTTTAACTGATTATGAGATGGCCGATGAGGCAGCTATCCAGAATGAAACCGGCACAGTTCCGGGCTATATCGGGCCCGTGGGACTGAAAACTACAGTTATTGCTGATACCGCAGTCATGGATATAAATAATTTCGTCTGTGGCGCCAATGAGAAAGGTTTTCATTTCATAAATGTCAACTTTGGGCGTGATCTTGAGCGGCCTCAGCATGTATTTGATATTCGCAACGTAACCGCAGGTGAGTTATCACCTGATGGCAAAGGAGTTCTGGAAATCTGTCGAGGTATAGAAGTAGGTCACATATTCAAATTGCGCACAAAATATTCAGAGATGATGAAAGCGCAATATCTGAATGAGCACGGACAGGCCCTAAACCTTGAAATGGGTTGTTATGGCATTGGTATTTCTCGTATCGTTGCAGCGGCAATAGAGCAAAATAATGATGATCAAGGTATTATTTTTCCTGAATCCATGGCGCCGTTCCAACTGGCTATTATCCCCATCGGTATGCATAAAAGTGAACAGGTACGTTCCGAAGTTGAAAAACTTTATACGCAATTTTTAGGCGCAAGCATTGATGTATTGCTGGATGACCGCAATGAGCGGCCTGGTGTCATGTTTGCCGACATGGAGTTGATTGGCATACCTCACCGGATCGTCGTCAGTGAACGCAGTTTAAAACAGTCATGCGTTGAATATAAAGGACGCACCGATCAAGAAGCACAAACAGTCGCCCTGGATGAAATCAACACTTTTGTCAAAGCAAAACTATGTATCACTTAACAGCTATTTTTTTACTCTTATTACTTCCTGTCACCGCATACGCCAGCATTCAGCGTTATGAACACGTCATTATCAGCACGCAAATCTTCACACAAACGGAGATTAATGATATTGCAGTGACTAACCAGGAATATGCCAAGCTAGCGACAGACAATACATGGCTAACTGTAATGAGCGAACGCCTTAAACGCTTTAAACCAAATAAGGACGAACGCGAATCATTTTTACGAACCGTTTATTATGAAGCAGCACGTGCCGGTCTCGATCCACAGCTTGTGCTCAGTGTAATTCAGGTTGAAAGCGGATTTAGGAAATACGCTATATCTCATGCCGGTGCGCGAGGATATATGCAAATTATGCCATTCTGGATTGAAACAATCGGAGACGAAACGCATAACCTGTTTCATCTTCGTGTCAATTTAAGATATGGCTGCATGATACTCAGGCATTATCTCAACAAAGAAAACGGTGACTATTTTCGCGCACTCGGCCGTTACAATGGCAGTCTGGGACAAGCCACATACCCACAGCTTGTATTTAATTTATTACACAGCACCTGGCAATATTCACAACCAGCCATATAAACGAGGCGATCGATGTTCGACGCAGGCTTTATCTTGAGTTGATAAAATCCTCGATGCTCTCACGCGTTACGATCCCTCGCTGACGAGCAGCAGGCTTTCCCTCAGGATCAAAAAAATAGGTGCTTGGCAGCAGTGAAATATCATCTAGCTGCGAAGCTATTCGCCTGTTACCAAGCACTGTCGGATAAGTAATTTCCAAAGACCGGGCAAATTCCATTACCACGGCCGGATCAGTAAACTCCATGGCAACACCAATTACCATCACATCCTTACGGTCTTCATACAAAGCTATCAGGTCAGGAATTTCCTCCAGGCAGGGAGGACACCATGTTGCCCAGAAATTGACAATTACCCAGCGCCCCTTATAGTCAGCCAGCGCATGGACTTTTCCGTCAGTGTCTTTGAATTGAAATGCCTGGATTTCAATCGCGAGCAACAGCATCAGAATACCACACGAAAAACTGAAAATTCGTCCGGACATGCTTAGTCGTTACCTTTTAATTTTTAGTCAAAACACCTACAGCTCTAAAACAGTCAGCGCCACTGTCTCTCAATGTCTTCCAGGAATCCGTCTGGTCTTCATTTCAATTCCTGCACCGCATTTTCAATTATGGCGCTGTCGCCAGCAACCAGGGTAATAGCGATATTCTATACCTGTGGGTGCGCGCGTTCCAGCTTGCTGTGCAATTTATTCAGTGCACTCAAATAAGCCTTAGCAGAAGCGACGACTATATCCGTATCTGCGCCATGACCGTTGACGATACGATCGGATTTTTGTAAACGGACAGTCACTTCTCCTTGTGCATCGGTTCCACTGGTAATATTGTTAACCGAAAACAGTTGAAGCTGCGCTCCGCTTCTCAGGAGTTTTTCTATGGCGCAAAATGTCGCGTCAACCGGACCGCTACCGTCCGATTCCGCCTGCATTTCATTACCATGATCGGAAATAACGATACAAGCATATGGAGTTTCACCCGTTTCACAACGTATTTTTAAAGACAACAGACGATACCGTTCCTGCGGCACAAGCGCTTCATCCGAAACCAACGCCTGCAGGTCCTCATCAAAAATTTCATGCTTTTTATCTGCTAACTCTTTAAATCGCATAAATGTATTGTTCAGCACTTCTTCAGAATCCAGCTCAATACCGAGCTCTTTTAACCGGCTACGAAACGCATTACGACCGGAATGTTTGCCGAGCAGCAATTTATTCGCTCCCCAACCCACGTCTTCTGCTCGCATAATTTCATAAGTTTCACGATGCTTTAATACACCATCCTGGTGAATGCCAGACTCGTGCGCAAATGCATTGGCACCCACAATCGCCTTATTGGGTTGCACAGGAAAACCTGTAATACCTGAAACGAGTTTACTGGCTGGCACGATGTGTTTCGTGTTGATTTTTGTATCACACGTGAAGTAATCCTGGCGTGTTCGAACAGCCATTACGATTTCCTCCAATGATGCGTTTCCAGCGCGTTCACCAAGTCCGTTAATGGTGCACTCAACCTGGCGCGCTCCATTCAATACTGCTGATAATGAGTTTGCGACAGCAAGTCCAAGATCATTGTGACAGTGGACTGAAAAAACAGCCCGGTCCGAATTGGGTATCCTTTCACGCAATGTACGGATTAATTTGCCAAATTGCTCAGGCATGGTATAACCAACAGTATCCGGAATATTAATTGTTTTAGCTCCAGCCTCGATAACTTTCTCAATGATTCTGCATAAAAAATCAATTTCAGAACGTCCCGCATCTTCAGGTGAAAATTCGATATTGTCGGTATATTCACTTGCCCATTTGATTGCTTTAACCGCTTGCTCTATCACCTGCTCTGGCGACATACGCAGTTTATTTTTCATATGGATGGGAGACGTCGCAATGAATGTATGAATACGCGAAGGGCCGGTATTATCAAGGGCATCCCCTGTTCGTCTGATATCCGCCTCTATTGCACGTGCCAAACCGCAAACTATACTTTCCTTGACCGATTCGGCCACAGCCCTGACCGCCTCAAAATCACCATTAGACGCTGCAGGAAAGCCTGCTTCAATCACATCTACACCCATTTGCTCCAGTTGCCATGCAATGCGCACCTTCTCTTCCTTGGTCATGGAAGCACCTGGGCTTTGCTCACCATCACGCAATGTCGTATCAAAAATAATTAAATGTTCTTGCATCTGTAGCTCCGTTCCTGGATGAAATATCATACTCGGGATATAAAACCCGTTCAGTGGGATTTTATAAGTTTGAAAGAAAAAGGAGGGATTCTAGATATTCAGCGCACAAGGCGCAGCAGCCACCAGAATTCTAAAGAACTTGGCAACAGGGCAAGGAAATAATTAGGATATGAGAATGGTATACACATCATAATTCAGAAATATAAATACTTTTTTTATTTTGTGCAATAGCTATGATGATAAATCCGAAGAATCATTTTTTTTTCTGCTCTTACCGAACCGCCATACTTTAATTATATATCCTGACAACGCATATCCCAAAAACAGACAAAATAACACCACAGGCGGATGACTTGGAATTAATACGAAAAAGAACAGTACCAGCAGCAAAATTGTAACAAACGGTACTCTTTTTTTCAGATTAATATCTTTACCACTGTGAAAGGGAATGTTACTGACCATGGTCAATCCGGCGAACAGCGTCACAATTAACGCAAGCCACTTGATATCAGTTCCCGACACCTGAAAATCAAGCATCACCCATACCAGGGCTGCAATTAGGGCGGCGGCTGCAGGGCTGGGTAGCCCTTGAAAAAACCGTTTATCAATAACATGAATATTGGCATTGAAACGTGCCAGTCTCAATGCCGCACAAGCGCAGTAAATAAATGCTGTAATCCAACCCAGTTGTCCCATTTCTTTTAACGCCCATTCGTACATTATCAGTGCAGGAGCAACTCCGAATGAAACCATGTCTGACATACTGTCGTATTCAGCGCCAAATTCGCTTTGTGAATGTGTCATTCTTGCAACACGGCCGTCTAGGCCGTCAAGCACCATAGCAATAAAAACGGCAACTGCAGAATGCTCAAAATTCCCGTTCATCGCTTGAACAATCGCATAAAAACCGGCAAACAACGCTGCGGTTGTAAACAGATTGGGCAGCAAATAAATACCGCGGCGGCGTAACCGCGATTGTGTCACGACAGGTTCCGGCTGAGATTCAGACATGTTGTGATTTCTCAGAAAAATCAAATAAAAATGCTATACCACAAATTATTCGGACATCACGTGAATCAATATCAAACTCCTCTAACAGAAGATATGGATAATACGGCTGATTTAGCAATACGTGTAACCCTACGGTTTATGCTTTTCTTAGTTCCGCCAAAACTGTTGTCGTCGCGTACACCTTATCACCAATATTGACGTTAATTTTTGTTTCGGGCGGCAAATATACGTCAACACGCGAACCAAACCGAATGAATCCAAATCGTTGGCCTTTAGACAGATGATCACCAGGTACTACACTGCATAATATTCGTTTGGCAATAAGGCCCGCCACCTGCACACACGTCACATCAGAGCCATCATCGGTTTTGATCCATAATGCGTTACGTTCATTTTCCAGGGAAGCTTTGGGTAAATCCGCATTAAAAAATTTTCCTGGGAAATACCATTTGTCATGTACATTACCCTCTACCGGACTACGGTTGGAATGTACATTAAAAACATTCATAAACACACTGACTTTGACGGCCTCTCGGTTTAAATAAGGATCGCGCACTTGCTCTACAGCAACGACCCTGCCATCGGCTGGTGATAGTACTGCGTTGGGAACCAGAGGCACTTCACGTGGTGGGTCACGGAAAAACTGCAGAACAAAAACAGCGATTAACCAGAAAAATACCGCCCAGATAAAACCGGCATAAATGTTTACCAGGATAGCGGCCAGAAAAGCAATCGCGATAAAAAGCCAGCCTTCTCTGGCAATCAATGGATGCGGATAATTTGACATAAGACTCTATAACAAAAAGTGTGTAGTAACCGACATAACCTTAATGATCGCATCACATCGAATTAGTTCTTACCTTGATCGACCAGTTGGTTCTTTTTAATCCATGGCATCATAGCGCGCAGTTGGGTACCCACCTGTTCAATTTGATGCTCGGACGCGAGGCGTCTGCTTGATTTCAGCATCGATGCACCTGACTGGTTTTCAAGAATGAATTCACGGGCATACTCTCCAGTCTGTATCTGGCGCAGAATATTCCGCATTTCGGCACGTGTTTCCTCTGTGATAATTCGTGGCCCTCTTGAAATATCACCATATTCAGCATTGTTCGAAATCGAATAACGCATATTGGCGATACCGCCCTCGTAAATCAAATCCACAATTAATTTCACTTCGTGCAGACACTCGAAATAGGCCATTTCCGGCGCGTAGCCTGCCTCAACCAACGTCTCAAATCCGGTCTGAATCAATGCTGTCAATCCACCGCATAAAACGACCTGCTCTCCGAACAAATCGGTTTCTGTTTCTTCGCGGAAACTTGTTTCAATAACGCCCCCGCGAGTACCTCCATTCGCAGCTGCATACGACAATGCCACATCTCTGGCTTGACCGGATTTATCCTGATGTACCGCGATCAGCGACGGCACACCGCCACCCTGAAGATATGTTGAACGAACAAGATGACCAGGTCCCTTTGGTGCAATCATAACCACATCCAGATCATCGCGTGGAGAGATCTGGCCATAGTGAATATTGAAACCATGCGCAAAAGCCAATGTAGCATTTTGCTTTAACCCGGGTTCAATTTCGTTGATATAGACGGACGCCATCTGTTCGTCGGGCAATAGCACCATGACGACATCCGCATCCTTGACTGAATCCGCTACATCCTTGACGTTCAGCCCTGCTTTTTCAGCCTTGCCCCAGGATGCTCCTCCTTTACGCAGTCCAACTGTCACCTGAACACCGGATTCACTCAGGTTATTTGCATGTGCATGTCCTTGTGAGCCGTAACCGACAATGGTTACTTTTTTTTGTTTGATCAAAGATAAATCCGCATCTTTATCGTAAAAAACTTTCATTATTTCCCTTTATAAGTAATTACAATCAGCCAAAGCCAGGCAGGCTGTTTCTGGTCTCGAGTAACTGAACCGCCATCTGTTGAGAATAAACGCAGATTATACCTTCAAAACCCAATCTCCGCGTCCAATACCGGAAGCACCCGTTCGAACCGTCTCTAACACAGCGCTATTATCAATAGCTTCCAGAAATGCATCCAGCTTGGAACTGGTTCCCGTCACTTCAATCGTATACGATTTATCCGTAACATCGATAATGCAGCCGCGAAAAATATCGGCCAGTCGTTTTATTTCATCACGATCCGCACCGACCGCTTTTACTTTTACCAGCATCAGCTCACGTTCAATATGATTTCCATCGCTCAGGTCGATCACTTTAACAACTTCAATCAACTTGTTAAGCTGCTTAGTAACCTGCTCAATCACTTCATCGGATCCAGATGTTACCAGTGTCATCCGAGATAACGTCGGATCTTCGGTAGGCGCCACCGAAAGCGATTCAATATTATACCCTCGAGCAGAGAAAAGGCCTGCTACACGAGATAACGCGCCCGCTTCATTTTCCATTAACAGTGAAATAATATGTCGCATTTGTTTTATACCAGAATCATTTCCGAGAGACCTTTACCGCCCGGCACCATTGGGAACACATTCTCAGCCTGGTCAGTAATAAAGTCCAGAAATACCAGCTGATCCTTAAGCTTGAATGCTTCCTGCAACGCACCTTCCACATCTTCAGGACGTTCTATTCGCATACCGACATGGCCGTAGCTTTCTGCAAGCTTGATAAAATCAGGCAATGCATCCATATAGGATTCGGCATAACGGTTACCGTGAAAAAATTCCTGCCATTGCCTTACCATACCCATATAACGATTATTCAGATTAACGATTTTTAGCGGCAGTTTATACTGCTTGCATGTCGATAATTCCTGTATGCACATTTGAATGCTGGCTTCACCCGTTATACATGCAACCTTACCCTTGGGATTGGCAAGTTGCACGCCCATGGCGGCTGGCATTCCAAAACCCATCGTGCCTAAACCACCCGAATTAATCCATCGACGCGGCTTATCAAATTTGTAGAACTGTGCAGCCCACATTTGATGCTGTCCAACATCGGATGTTACAAACGCATCTCCCTTGGTAATCTCATAAAGTTTCTCAACGACCATCTGTGGCTTGATTATTTCACTTTGTCTGTCAAACTTGAGACAGTCGCGTTCGCGCCACAAATCAATCTGCTTCCACCACTCGGCTAATGCAGTCTGATCCGGATCTTCCTTGGTGCTCTTTAGCAGTTTAATCAGTTCCTTCAGGACATCCGGCACATTACCGACAATCGGTATATCGACTTTTACACGTTTTGAAATCGACGACGGGTCAATATCAATATGGATGATTTTCCGGTTTTCATTGTAAAAATGTTTGGGATTCCCGATGACACGATCATCAAAACGCGCCCCAATGGCAATCAATACGTCACAATACTGCATCGCCATATTGGCCTCGTATGTACCATGCATACCCAGCATGCCGATAAACTGCCTGTCCGTGGCAGGGAAACCACCCAACCCCATTAATGTGTTGGTACAGGGAAAATCCAGCATTTTAACCAGCTCGGTCAACTGTTTCGCGGCATCACTGAGTATAATGCCACCACCGGTATAAACAACCGGTCTTTGCGCACTCAGAATCAGCTCCACTGCTTTTTTGACTTGTTTCAGATTACCCCGAATGACGGGGTTATATGACCGCATCGAAACTTTTTCCGGGTATGTGAAACTCATTTTTTGCTGTGTCACATCCTTGGGAATATCGACCAGCACCGGACCTGGCCGACCGGTTGCCGCAATATAAAACGCTTTTTTTATCGTAATGGCCAATTCACTGATATCGTTGACTAAAAAGTTATGCTTTACACAGGGGCGTGTGATGCCAACGGTATC
Source organism: Nitrosomonas marina (assembly GCF_900110145.1). Lineage (GTDB taxonomy): Bacteria > Pseudomonadota > Gammaproteobacteria > Burkholderiales > Nitrosomonadaceae > Nitrosomonas > Nitrosomonas marina. The sequence continues at coordinate 122,806 of NZ_FOCP01000007.1, forward strand.
GACCTCCTGAAAAGCGTCCAGCCCGATCGCATTGGTTGGCACCTGCCCGCTGATCACAACCATCGGAATCGAGTCCATGTAGGCTGTTGCTATGCCTGTAACGGCATTGGTTACACCAGGCCCTGATGTCACCAACGCCACGCCCACTTTATTGCTGGACCGCGCATATCCGTCAGCTGCATGCACTGCAGCCTGCTCATGTCTGACGAGAATATGTCTTACTTTGTCCTGCTTAAACAATTCATCGTAAATAAACAGTACTGCCCCACCGGGATAGCCGAAAATACAATCAACTCCCTCCGCTTGCAGGCAGCGAATTGTAATCTCCGCTCCGGTTAATTCCTCATTCATCCTGTTTGCATCCCAAAATCAATTTCTGTTAAATATAAAACACCCTTTTATCAGCGGTTATTCATGTCCTGTACCGCCCACTGTAAGGCCATCAACACGCAGTGTTGGCTGGCCTACACCAACAGGAACGCTTTGCCCGTCTTTACCGCAGGTACCAACACCCGGATCCAAAGACAAATCATTTCCGATCATGGATACACGGGTCAACACATCGGGACCGTTACCTATCAGTGTCGCACCTTTTACCGGGCTGGTAATCTTACCATTTTCTATCAGGTAGGCCTCGGCGGCAGAAAAGACAAATTTACCACTGGTAATGTCAACTTGACCGCCGCCGAAGTTGACGGCATAAAGCCCGTCTTTAACGGATGCAATAATCTCCTCTACGTCCATATCGCCATTATGCATGTAGGTGTTCGTCATGCGAGGCATCGGAATATGTGCAAAAGACTCACGACGCCCGTTTCCCGTGACCGGCAAATTCATCAGGCGCGCATTCAGACTGTCTTGCATAAAGCCCCGGAGAATGCCATCCTCAATAAGTGTCGTACACTGCGTAGGATTACCTTCGTCATCAATATTTAACGAACCCCTTCTGCGCGGGATCGTTCCGTCATCCACCACAGTGACACCCGGAGCTGCTACGCGCTGCCCAATTCGTCCTGAAAACGCTGAACTTCCTTTACGATTGAAATCACCCTCGAGACCGTGTCCGATCGCTTCGTGCAGCAATACACCAGGCCAGCCGCTGCCGAGAACAACTGTCATCGTTCCTGCCGGCGCAGCACGCGCCTCGAGATTCGTTACAGCCTGATGCACGGCCTTTGCCGCATATTCCTGCAATACGGCATCTGAAAAATAATCATAGTCAAACCGGCCACCGCCACCGGCCACGCCCTGTTCCCTGCGCCCATCTTCCTCAGCAATAACCTGCAACGACAAACGCACAAGCGGCCTGACATCGGCTGCCAGCACACCGTCACTTCTCGTCACCAGAATGACCTCATATTCACCGGCAAGAGACGCCATCACCTGAATCACACGTGTATCCTGTGCACGGGCAAACTTTTCAAGTCTTTCCAGGATTGAAATCTTGTCTTTATCGCCCAGACTCAACAAAGGATCTTCGGGTGCATACAGTAAAGACCGGCCCTGAATATTCACACTTCGACCTACTTTTACCGATCGATTTTCACCCTGATTTGCAATCGCCCGTGTCGCTTTAGCGGCTGACTCCAGCGCTGCCATACTAATATCGTCTGAATACGCAAAAGCCGTTTTGTCACCACTGATTGCCCGCACACCAACGCCCTGCTCGATATTAAAACTGCCGGACTTGACAATACCCTCTTCCAGCACCCAGCTCTCCGAGCGGTGATACTGAAAATACAGATCCGCATAATCAATTTTATGCCTGAGTATCTGGCCGAAAACCTGTTGCAGGTTATTTGTGTCGATATTATAAGGCGATAACAAGCAATTATCAGCTATAACAAAAAAATCGGATACTTCGGTCATGATCTCACTATTCGCTTTTTATTTGAATTCAACCAGCACAATTGCGGTTATGTTTACATACAATGCAGTTTACGATGTTTGAGCGCCGGCAGACTTTTACGTATCCGGGCCTGGTATTCCGGATCCAGTTTAGCCACGACCGCACCCGATCCTCGCGGCAGACGTTTAATTACACCCCCCCAGGGATCCACAATCATACTGTCCCCATTGGTTTCGCGCCCGTTGACATGATATCCGCCCTGCGCTGGAGCAATCACATATGCCAGATTTTCAATCGCACGGGCACGCAGCAGAACTTCCCAGTGCGCTTTACCGGTAACGGCGGTAAATGCCGCAGGTGCAAGAATGATATCTACAGCTCCCATCTTGCGATAAAGTTCCGGAAACCGTAGATCATAACAGATTGACAACCCGATTCGGCCAAAAGGGGAATCCAGGGTCACAATTTCATCACCTGCCATGATGGTTTTATCCTCCGCATAGTTTTCCTGCCCCATGCTCAAACCAAACAGATGAATTTTATCGTATCGCGCTGCCAGATTGCCATCGTCAGCATATACCAGACAACTATTGTAGACTTTATTCGGATCGGGAGAAACCAGGGGCACAGAACCACCGACCAGCCATATGCCGAAACGTTTTGCAGTTTCGCTGAGAAAATTCTGAATCGGTCCGTCCCCAAACTGTTCCATCACCAATAACTTATCAGCATCCTTCATCCCCATAATGCAGAAATACTCTGGCAGTACAACCAGTCTTGCCTGTTGCGAAACTGCATCTTCAATATGGCGGGCCGCTTCTTCCAGATTCGCATCAACACTGGGGCCCGACGCCATTTGTATGGCTGCAACCAAAAATCCCTTGTCAACTTCGGAAGCAACATGGCTATAATTTTCTGGATCGTTCAACATGGTCAAACAGTTTTTATTTTCAACTATCTTATTCTTATATAGAAATACCGGAGTTTTAGTTGCAAATTGATTGATACGCAAAACAATCGGTACGACATGCTTCGCACTAAAACCAAACACTGATTCTAACATCTACTCTGGTGTGATTCTAATTTCAATTGCCTGATGGCATTACTTTGTTTTATGCAATTCAATAACTGCGGCATATAACTAAACACCATTTTTTCGAAAATCATTTCACTCGCGTTAAAATAAGCCATGCACACAAACGATCCGACAATCACTATCGATTTCGAACAGGCAATCTCATTCAGCCGGTTTCTTCAACGTATTATCAACAGCGATCCTTCGCAAAAAACCAGGTTACTCAGCAACGCATCCCGCCCTTTCCACAAGACCGAAATGCTGGATTTTCTGCAACGTGGCACAAGCATCGCAATGCATGATGAGTTCGGGTTAAACAGTATTTTGCGCATATTACGCAGACAGGTCATATCACGGCTGGCTGTTCGCGACATCAGCGGATGCGCCGAACTGACAGAAGTGATGTCAACCATGACCGATCTGGCTGAAATCAGCATCAATTACGCACTCAGCCACCATGAAAAATGGTTGTCCGCTCCTGAACATTTCGGTTCGCCAAAAAGGAAAGGCACTAACCAGTCCCAGCAATTGCTGGTCGTCGCCATGGGCAAACTCGGCGGCCGCGAACTCAATGTATCCTCCGACGTCGATTTGATATTCGCATATCCCGAAGATGGCGAAACCGATGGCAAAAAATCCATTTCGAATCATGAATTCTTTGCACGCCTTGGCCGAAAGTTAATTGCCAGTCTGAACGACTACACCGTTGACGGATATGTTTTCAGGGTCGATATGCGGCTGCGTCCGCATGGCGAGTGCAGTCCACTGGCAATCAGTTTTGATATGCTGAAAGAATATTTTCAGACACAAGGGCGTGAATGGGAGCGCCATGCATGGATCAAGGGACGCGTGATTTCCGAAAACACATCTGCAGACGATGAGTCCAGACTGATGGAACAAATCGTCAAACCATTTGTATTTCGCAAGTACCTGGATTTCGGCGCATACGCATCAATGCGCAGTCTGCACAGACAGGTGCGCAAAGAGGTGGAACGACGTGAAATGCACGACAACATCAAGCTGGGTCCGGGCGGCATCCGTGAAATTGAATTCATCACCCAGGTTTTTCAACTGATACGCGGTGGACATGACGTCGACCTGTGTATCCGTCCGACACTGGACGTACTGCAGCAGCTGCAGCGGAAACAGCAACTGCCCGTCCGTACAGTCACAGAACTGGTGGATGCATACCGTTTTTTGCGCAAACTTGAACACCGCCTGCAATTTCTCGACGACCAGCAAACGCAGACACTGCCAGGCAGCAACGAAGATCGGGAACTCATCGCAACGTCAATGGGATTTCAAAGCTACGAAAAGTTTTTGCAGCAACTCGAAGTCCACCGCATGCATGTCTCTCATCATTTTGAGCTGATTTTTGCAGCACCTAAAAAATCAGCCACACACGATATTTTGTCAAACCTGTGGCAAACCCAGCCGGAGAATGCAGCGCAAAAAGAGGCTGCCGCATCACAATTAAGCACGCTGGGTTTCGACGAGCCCACAAAAATCTCTGAACGCGTACAACAGTTCTATCAAAGCCAGTTTTATCTGCAACTTCCCGAACTGAGCCAGCACAAAATCCGCATGCTGTTGCCCGCTATGATTGAGACAATTGTCCGGTTTCCACCCGTGGAAACCACGCTGGAACGTATGCTCAAACTGCTTGAAGCCATCAGTTCGAAGAAATCATCGCCGGCATCCTACCTGACGCTCCTGCTGGAGCACCCCGATACACTGCCGCGCGTGGCCAAACTTGTCAGCATCAGTCAGTGGGCCAGCGACTACCTGGGCAGACATCCAATTGTACTCGACGAACTGCTGCGGCATCAGGAACCCAATCCCCTGCCGGACTGGGAAGCACTGAAAAACGAGCTGGCTTCCCAGTTCAATCATGTCAACAAACCCAAAAGTGACGTAATTGGGTGGCAAATGGACCATTTGCGTCACTTTCAGCATGCGCAGGTCTTTCGGTTGCTGGCAACAGACCTTGAAGGCTCGCTCAAACTGGAAACATTAAGCGATCAATTGACCGCCCTGGCAGATCTGGTTCTGGAAACCGTGCTGATGCTGGCCTGGAATGGTCTCAGAAAGCGACACCGGAACACACCGCGTTTCGCCATCATCGGTTACGGCAAGCTGGGCGGCAAAGAACTCGGTTATGCCTCCGACCTCGATATCGTTTTTTTGTTTGACGATGACCATCCTGATGCAGCGGAGACATATACAAAACTGGCACACAGCGTCAATACCTGGCTCACCAGCCAGACATCGGCCGGATTGCTTTATGCCACCGATTTACGGCTCAGACCCAATGGCAACAGCGGTTTATGGGTACATTCAATCGAGGCCTTTTCGCAATACCAGCACAGCCAGGCATGGGTCTGGGAGCACCAGGCGCTGACCCGCGCCCGCTGCGCCGCCGGCGACCGGGAAGTTGCACAGGCCTTTGAATCAACAAGAAAAGAAATACTTTGCCGGCAACGTGATTTACAGCAACTGAAAGAAAACATATTATCCATGCGCGAAAAAATGCGCGATGCGCATCCTAACCAGACCGCACTGTTTGACATCAAACACGACCGCGGCGGCATTATTGACGTGGAATTTATCGTACAATTCCTCATCCTCGGTCATGCACACCGATACCCCGAACTGACGGGCAACATCGGTAATATCGCGTTACTGAAACTGGCTGCGCAACTGAACCTGATCTCGGCCGAAAACGCAGAGAAAGCCCGCCGCGCTTACCGCGAATTCCGTCGCACCCAGCACCGCCAGCGGCTTAACAGCGACGACAACCTGACAGGCACGCCTACAACCGACGGCTCTGTGCAGGCACTGAACCGTGTCGAAACCGCGCAGTTAAACGACGACCGCCTTGCCGTTATCGCACTGTGGAATGAAGTTTTTGGCAATTAAAAAGTGTTCGCAATAAAAACTGGCACGATTCATGCTTTAAATAAAGCACACACACTGTGTGGAATGAAAAAAACTAATTTTAGGAGACTCAACATGCACAAAGTACAAAAAGGTTTTACATTGATTGAATTGATGATCGTTGTAGCGATTATCGGCATTCTGGCTGCAATTGCAGTACCTGCATATCAGAATTATGTTGCTAGAGCCCAGTTTTCTGAAGTCACAGCAGCAGTCGCACCTTATAAATTGGGTGTAGAAGTTTGCTTTCAACAATTGGCTGACATGACTAACTGTATCAATGGACAAAATGGCATACCACTTGTAACCGCAGCCAATGATAATAATTTAGCAGCCGGTTCAGGCGCCATTGCTGGAAATGGTCCATTAGTAGCAAATATCACCATGACAGCCACTAACATTAATGGCTTAGCTGGTGAAACTTATCAACTTGATGGAGTATCACAAGCTGTCGGAAGACCAATTATTTGGGCGGTCAATGCTGCCAGCACCTGTATAACAAGAGCTGCCGGTCCAATCTGCTAAAAATGAAACTAAAAAAACACCCCTAGAGGGGTGTTTTTTTATTTCAACAATGAATATTGATACTGATGGCCGCCAATCAAAATTAATAGTTTCCTCTACACATATTTTTCGTTTTCGCAACAAAACTTGTCCCATCCAAGTTAAAATGCCTGGATGCCACATTCTTACAACCCATCCGACATTATCCGTCCTGAAGTCCTCGCGCTGAAGGCCTACCATGTTCCGCCGGCAACCGGCATGGTCAAGCTTGATGCAATGGAAAATCCGTATGCGCTACCACAGGCTTTGCAAAGCGAGATCTCGAGCATTGCAGCTGCCGCACCGATCAACCGCTACCCCGATCCGAACGCAACTGATTTGAAAACGGCGCTGCGCGAAGCGCTGATGATTCCGGACCAAATGGATGTCATGCTCGGCAACGGTTCTGATGAAATCATCCAGATTATTGCCATGGCGACAGCACGGCCCGGCGCCATTGTGATGAGTGTTGAACCTGCGTTTGTCATGTTTCGCATGATTGCGACGTTTGCCAACATGCAATACACAGGCGTGCCTTTGACCGCGGATTTTGCACTTGACCGCGACGCCGTGCTGGAAGCTATCGCGCGCCATCAACCGGCTGTTATTTTTCTCGCCTATCCCAACAACCCTACCGGCAACCTGTTTGACGAAAGCACCATACTGAAAATCATTGAGGCAACGCCCGGAATCGTGGTGATCGACGAAGCGTATCACGCGTTTGCCGATGCCAGTGTCATGGGCAAACTGGCTGATTACCCCAATCTGCTGCTGATGCGCACATTGTCCAAGCTTGGACTGGCGGGGCTGCGGCTGGGATTGCTCATTGGCCGCCCGGCGTGGCTGTCCGAATTTGAAAAGCTGCGCCTGCCGTATAACGTCAGCATATTGACGCAACGCGTCACTCAAACAGTGTTACGCCACATGGATGTACTGCTGAATCAAGCGGAACTTATCAAAAACGAACGTGCGCGATTGCATGCACAGTTAAGCGCCATCGATGGATTGAAGGTATTTCCTTCAGACGCCAATTTCATCCTGTTTCGAGCCAATAATGCCAGCGATCTGTTTCACAAGCTTAAACAACGCAATATTTTAATTAAAAATCTTGATCACACGCATGCCTTGTTGGATAATTGCCTGCGTGTTACAGTTGGCACGCCAGAGGAAAACGCACAATTCATTACAGCATTAAAAACATTATTATTAAGTGTTAAGTGAATAAATTCAGATTCAACCAATCCCAATCCGCAAAACCTGCTTCAATAACCTTGTCGATCCATGCGCCAGGCCCAAGTCACTCGTAACACGCTGGAGACCCAGATCGCGGTCAGCCTGAATCTGGATGGCAGCGGCAGCGCCGTAATGACTACAGGCGTGCCGTTTCTGGAACACATGCTCGACCAGATCGCGCGTCACGGCATGCTGGATCTGGAAATTTCGGCCAAAGGCGATCTGCATATCGACGCGCACCATACCGTGGAAGACATCGGCATTACGCTCGGCCAGGCCTTCACCAGGGCGCTCGGTGACAAAAAAGGCATCCGCCGCTATGGACATGCATATGTGCCGCTTGATGAGGCATTGTCGCGCGTTGTTATCGACTTGTCAGGACGCCCCGGCCTGTCGCTGAATGCCGAATTCGTTCGTGCCCGCATTGGCGATTTCGATGTCGACCTGATCAATGAATTTTTTCAGGGCTTCGTCAACCATGCACTGGTTACTTTGCATATTGATAATCTGGCCGGTAACAATGCACACCACCAGGCTGAAACCATATTCAAGGCCTTTGGCCGTGCACTGCGAATGGCGCTCGAACATGACCAGAAAGCCGTTGACGTCATCCCATCAACCAAAGGCATGTTATAAGCTGATCTCATTCTTCCCTTTTTAACCAGCAATGACCGATATAGCAGTAGTTGATTACGGAATGGGAAACCTGCGATCCGTCCATAAGGCACTCGAGCATGTTGCGCCTGAGGCCACAGTCACCGTGACCAGTGATCCAGCAGTTGTTGGTCGCGCACAGCGGGTTGTCGTCCCCGGTCAGGGAGCGATGCCAAACTGCATGCATGCGCTGAACACACACGGATTACACGACGCAGTCGTGCAGGCGGCCCAAAACAAACCGTTTCTTGGTATCTGTATCGGCCTGCAGATGCTGTTCGAGGAAAGTGAAGAAGGCCATGTCAAGGGGTTAAGTATCCTGCCCGGCAAAGTTGTACATTTTCCCGCAACAGCCATGACGATGCCTGACGGACAAAAACTTAAAGTACCCCATATGGGCTGGAACCAGGTATTCCATACGCATGACCATCCGCTCTGGTCGAATATCGCAAACGATGAACGGTTTTATTTTGTCCATAGCTATTATGTTGACACACCGGACACCGCCATTATTGCCGCACAGAGCCATTATCCATTTGCTTTTACCTGCGCAGTTGCAAAAGACAACATTTTCGCGGTACAGTTTCACCCTGAAAAAAGTGATCATGCGGGACTGGCGCTCTTGCGCAACTTTACAAGATGGACACCGGAAACCTGAAACCACCCTCTTTCGTACATGTAGGTACAGACAAGCTCGGTTTAACAACTCAACTCTTGATGAATTTGGTATGCTGATTATTCCTGCAATTGATCTAAAAGATGGACATTGTGTACGTCTGAAACAAGGCGTGATGGAAAACGCCACCGTCTTCTCGGAGAATCCGGGAGAAATGGCGGCACACTGGCTGGACCAGGGCGCACGGCGGTTGCATCTGGTTGACCTGAATGGCGCATTTGCCGGCAAACCCAAAAATAAAAATGCAATTCGAGAAATCGTACAGGCGATCGACAACCAAATCCCGATTCAACTGGGCGGCGGTATCCGCGATCTGGATACCATAGAGAACTATCTTGACGAAGGTGTCAGTTATATCATTATTGGTACGGCCGCAGTCAAGATTCCCGGTTTCTTGCACGACGCCTGTAACGCATTCCCAGGTCATATTCTGGTCGGACTTGATGCGAAAGAGGGCAAGGTCGCCGTAGACGGATGGTCTAAAGTCACCGGCCATGATGTTATTGATCTGGCTGTCAAATTCGAGGATTACGGCGTTGAGGCCATTATCTATACCGATATCGGGCGCGATGGCATGCTCAATGGCGTTAATGTCAAGGCAACTGTTGATCTGGCCAGCAAGCTGACCATCCCTGTCATCGCCAGCGGCGGCATTACCGATATGGAAGATGTGCGAACATTGTGCTCAATTGAAACCGAAGGTGTCATGGGCGCAATTACTGGTCGTGCCATCTATGAAGGCACACTGGATTTTAAAGCTGCGCAGGCACTCGCCGACGAACTCCATAAGAACTACGGTTTCTGATCAGGTTGTCTTACTGTTTTCGTTGCTGCATGCACTATCCTAATTTTTCCCTTTTCAGGCATCCAACCCATGGGCCTTGCTAAACGAATTATTCCCTGTCTTGACGTTACCAATGGACGCGTTGTAAAAGGTGTTAACTTTGTCGAGTTACGCGATGCCGGCGATCCTGTCGAAATTGCACGCCGCTACGATGAACAGGGCGCGGATGAATTGACTTTTCTGGATATTACCGCCAGCTCGGACGACCGTGACCTGATTCTTCATATTATTGAAGCTGTGGCGTCACAGGTTTTTATACCGCTGACTGTCGGCGGGGGGATTCGAAAAGTCGAAGACGTGCGCAGACTGCTCAACGCTGGGGCCGACAAGGTCAGCATCAATACGTCGGCTGTTCTCAATCCACAGCTGGTGTCGGACGCTTCAGGCCACTACGGCGCGCAGTGCATTGTGGTCGCGATTGATGCCAAGCGGGTTAACGATAATAATCACGAACCCCGCTGGGAGGTCTTCACACATGGAGGACGAAAACCAACAGGTATTGACGTGATTGAATGGGCTAACAAAATGCAGACACTGGGCGCAGGCGAGATTTTGTTGACCAGCATGGATAGAGACGGCACGCGCAATGGTTTTGATATTGCACTGACGCGCGCTGTTGCAGACGCCATCGACATTCCTGTTATTGCCAGCGGCGGTGTTGGCAACCTGGACCATCTGGTCGATGGCATTCTGAAGGGTCATGCGGACGCGGTACTGGCTGCCAGTATTTTTCATTATGGAGAATTCACCATCAACCAGGCCAAACAGCGTATGGCCGATAATGGTATCGAAGTCCGCCTATAGTGATAGAATAAAACGAAATTATCTTACTGTTTACACCCGATGACTTCGACATGGTTGAGTGAAATTAATTGGTCTGATGATGGACTGGTTCCGGTGATTGCACAGGAAGCCGGAAGCGGAACAGTTTTAATGGTAGCCTGGATGAACCGGGATGCACTTAAATTAACGGTAGAAAAAGGCGAAGCAGTCTACTGGTCCCGCTCTCGCAAAAAGCTCTGGCACAAAGGTGAAGAATCAGGCCACACACAAAAAATAAAAGACATCCGCCTTGATTGCGACGGCGATGTTGTACTGTTAAGCGTAGAACAGAATGGCGGCATCGCCTGCCATACCGGCAGGCATCATTGTTTTTTCAGGAAGCTTGAAAATAAACAATGGGTTATAACATCACCAATTCTAAAAAACCCGGATACGATTTATAAGAAATAATGCAACCTACCATACTGCACCGTTTGGCAGAAATCATCGAAACGCGAAAGCATACTGATGCTGACAGTTCATATGTCGCAAAACTGCTTCACAGCGGGCATGATAAAATTCTAAAAAAAATCGCAGAAGAATCTGCAGAAACATTAATGGCCTCAAAAGATGGCGATGCGCAGCATGTTGTCCGGGAAACAGCAGATCTCTGGTTTCATTGTCTGATACTGCTGGCGTATCATGGATTGACGCCCGCAGACGTACTACAGGAACTGGAAAGACGCGAAGGTGTTTCCGGCATCGTCGAAAAAGCCTCTCGGGATGCTGGCGAAAAAGGACAAACATGATGGAAAATGACAGCTGCATATTCTGCAAAATTCTGCGTAATGAAATTCCAGCACAGATCATTTATGAAGATGATGATCTCATGGCATTTAATGATATTAATCCGGCTGCACCGGTACATTTTCTGATTATTCCCAGAATGCACATTGCATCGCTTATGGAATGCGAAGAAACTCATCAGGCGGTGCTCGGAAAAATGCTATTATTGGCACCAGAGCTTGCGAAAGAACAGGGGTGTATTGAAGGCTTTCGCACGATTATTAATACTGGCCGTGTTGGTGGCCAGGAAGTTTTTCATTTGCATATCCATATTATCGGCAGTAAGGAGCGTCTGCCTGCCATGATGCAAAAAAGCTAATACTGTTCGATAGAACACAGGAGGCAGAAATGGGCACATTCAGTATCTGGCATTGGATCGTTGTATTAATTATCGTTGTTCTGGTTTTCGGTACAAAAAAACTGCGTAATCTTGGCGGAGATCTTGGCAGCGCCATCAAAAGCTTCAAAGAAGGCATGAAAGATGCAGATTCTGAGAAAAACGCATCCCATACATCAGACCCTGACAGCCTCACATTTGATGATGGGCCTGCAAATAAAGAAACATTTGACACGGAAACGGCTCAGAATACCAATAAACCAAACGAACAGAAATCCGATAGCAGCAATCATACCACCGGCACAACCAAGGATAAGGAAAATTCCCAGCCTAAAACGTGACTCAATTCATTGCGATTAATACTCGGCTAAACAATGATATACAGGCAATAGATACTTCCAGCATTGTTGACTTGACAGTATCCGGCTATTTACGGCAGTAACATGTTCGATATCAGTTTTTTTGAAATTTTGATCATATCTATCATTGCTCTGATAGTCGTGGGTCCAGAGCGGTTACCCCAGGTGGCGCGGACATTGGGTCATCTGATCAGTCGATGCCGGCAGTTTGTTTACAGTGTCAGAACCGACATTCACAATGAAATACGCATGGAGGAGCTCAAGCAGATGCATCACACCATGCAGGATACCGCGCAATCGATAGAAGACTCCGTACGCAAGGAGATAAGCGAAATCAAATCGATGACAGAATCTGAATCAAACAATAAGGCTGTTCAGGCACAGCCGGATGATTCGCGATCGGAGCCGGAGTCGAAAACAGAACCGACTAATTCAGCATCTCGCCGGCAATCATCTGATCACAACCAGTCTTCACCTTAACGGTCGCTCATATTTCTGATTTGCGCCAATCATGAATATTTCATCGCCCACACTCCTCAGTTAAGTCGCCATGACCGTTGAAGGCTCGCTTTTATCGCATCTGGTGGAATTACGCACCCGGCTGATTCGCATAGTCAGCGGTCTGTTGATCGGTTTTATACCCTGCGCATTTTATGCCCGGGAACTTTACACAATGCTGGCACAGCCACTTTTGGAAAAACTACCCCAGGGGGGACAAATGATTGCTACAGATGTCGCCACCCCTTTTTTTGTACCAATGAAAGTCGCAATGATGCTCGCCTTTGTCATTGCGCTGCCACACACGCTGTATCAAACCTGGGCCTTCATCGCCCCTGGCCTGTATTCACACGAAAAGCGACTGGCACTGCCGCTCGTGTTCGCCGGCAGCCTGCTATTTTTTTCAGGCATGCTGTTCGCTTATTTTGCAGCACTTCCTCTGGTGTTCGAATTTATCACCTATTTTGCACCGGAAGGTGTTGCTGTAATGACCGACATCAATAAATACCTGAGTTTTGTTTTATCCATGTTCATGGCGTTCGGCATAACCTTTGAAGTGCCTGTTGTCGTGATGGTTCTCGTCAAAACCGGCTTTATTACGATAGAAAAGCTTCGGGAGATTCGTCCTTACGTTATCGTTGGATCTTTTGTCATTGCAGCCATTATTACACCACCTGATGTCATTTCCCAATTCATGCTGGCAGTCCCATTATGCCTGTTATATGAGGCCGGCATCATTATTGCCGCGCTGACTTTAAAAAAAGACAGACAAGAAAACGATAAAACCACGTCAGATCAGTCTGAAAATGACAACACATAACCATGATTAATGATCATAGTTATTGTTATTACTGATATTCCTTGCAATGGCTATTGCATAAAGTTGAAGAAACTTATCCTTTCTTTTAGACTCAAAGTTTGGCTTCTGTAATAGTTTTATTACAAATCAGGATCAATACGGTGAGGTAATATAATGCGCGTTAGCAGAAACTCGATTCTGGCTGCCTTGACTGCCGCCTTAATTTCAGCTGCCACAGCTGCCTGGGGTCAGCCTGGCGAAACCGATGAATCCGAAGCGCAGCCATCTGCCAGGCAATCATTGGCACCTGTTCCTGGCTCTAAACCCGACTTATACCTGCCGCCCCGAACCATGCAGCGTACAGGTACTGCAATTAAAGGGGCCAGGAACAGCATCAGTATCAAAAGCACCGATGCGGGTATCATTCATTATCCACCTGCAACGATCCCTCAAAGCACGCCTTTTCCTCAAGCATCAGCGCAATCCGGCTGTATTAATTGCGGGGTCATTGACTTCATTCGTACCATTGGTCAGGAAAACACACACAACATGATCACCAGCGGTATCGTGGCGGGCACCATTGCAAAAGAAATTGTCGAGCACGGTGCACATCCGCATTCCGGCCGTACTGGTGGACATCATCCGGATTATCACGTAGGCGTTACCATGAATGATGGCACACAGCAAATTATCCGGGTTCCCGACGCATCTTACCTGCACCGTGGCGACAGCATTCAGTTGATTGACGGCATGCTGGTACCGAATCATTTCAATCATTAAAAATTGTCGGTTACACACTTGATTTCACAATTTTTCACGCCATATGATAGTCATGACTGACACATTATTTGTGTCGATGACAAACTATCGATTGACGGGTCCGAAATTTGACGAACGAAAATGAATACAGCCACGCTCAAGCAAATTGAGCTTCCAATAGCGGGCATGACCTGTGCGGCCTGTGCGGCCCGCATCGAAAAAAATCTGAATAAACTGCCCGGCGTAGAGGCGGCTGTCAATTTCGCCAGCGAGAAAGCGCGTGTTCACTATGACGACCAGCAAATAGAAACAAGTACGCTTATTCAAGCCATCGAAAAGGCCGGTTTTCAGATCGCACCGCAGACGCTGCAACTGCAACTGTACAGGATGACCTGTGCCGCGTGCGGAGGACATATCGAGAATGCACTGAATGCGTTGCCCGGTGTCAAAGCACAGGTTAATGTTGCGACAGAAACAGCGAAAGTTGATTTCATCCCCGGCCTGGTGTACAAAGATCAGCTCATCACCACGGTCGAAAATGCTGGTTATGGCGCCAAAGAAATCAGCGAAACAAATCATGCCGAAGAGAAAGCACGTCGACAGGCCGCCTATCAGGCCGAACTGCGCTTATTCTGGATTTCAGCCGCACTCACTCTGCCCCTGGTATCGCAGATGGGTGCCATGTTCACCGGTCATGATATGGATGTACTGCCGCGATGGCTTCAATGGATGCTCGCAACGCCGGTGCAATTCTGGATAGGCAAGCGTTTTTATACGGGTGCTTGGAATGCACTGCGCGGCGGCGGAGCCAACATGGATGTCCTGGTTGCACTAGGAACAAGTATGGCGTATGTCTTCAGCGCTGTTGTAACGGCATTCTCACTGGAACAGCATGTTTATTTTGAAGCCAGTGCGGCGATTATTACACTGGTACTGCTGGGAAAATTGATGGAAGCGCGTGCCAAAAGCAGGACTTCAGATGCGATTGAGGCGCTGATCAAGCTGCAGCCAAAAACCGCGCGTATCGAACAAGATGGTCAAATAGTTGAGGTAACTGCAGATACTTTGCAGGTAAACGATGTGTTCATCGTTCGCCCCGGTGAAAACCTTCCGGTCGATGGTATTGTTGTAGAAGGTTCATCCAGTGTCAATGAATCGATGCTGACCGGTGAAAGCCTGCCGGTTGACAAACAGCCCGGAACCAGGGTTCTTGCGGCAACTACTAATCAGCAGGGCATGCTTAAATGTCGGGCAACCAGTGTCGGTGCACAAACACAGCTTGCCGCCATTATACGTTTAGTCGAAGAAGCACAGGGTTCAAAAGCTCCGATCCAGCGAATGGCCGATACTATCTCAGGCATCTTTGTGCCAGTCGTCGTCGTTATCAGCATCCTCACACTTGGCTTAACCTGGTGGCTAACCGGCATATTCGTTACAGCGTTGATTCATGCCGTTTCTGTACTCGTCATCGCCTGCCCGTGTGCGCTGGGACTGGCAACACCAACGGCTATCATGGTTGGTACCGGACGTGGCGCTCAGACGGGCGTTCTGGTCAAGAATGCAGCAGCCCTGGAACACGCTGAAAAAATTCGAACAATCATTGTAGATAAAACCGGCACACTGACCGAAGGAAAACCCAAGGTTACCGATATCTTGCCCGCCCAGTCGATCAGCAAGACTGATTTGATACAGATTGCTGCATCGCTGGAACAAGGATCAGAACATCCGCTCGCTCTGGCTGTAAGCGAATGCAGTAAACATATGAAGATTATGCTTGAACCGGTAGCGGAATTTTCTGCTGTCGCCGGCGGCGGCATCAAGGGTCGAATAGAGAACAGCCTGTATATCCTTGGTTCGCCCAGATTCCTAACACAACATAACGTACAACTGGACGAATCATTAATTGTCACGTTGCAGACGGAAGGCAAAACAGTCATCGCTGTAGCGAAAACTGGTTTGGATGACAATCCGCAGGTCCTGGGTTATCTAGCTATTGCAGACCAACTAAGGGATACATCTGTGCGCGCGATTGAACGCTTGCAGCAAATGGATATAAAAGTAGTTATGCTAACTGGCGATAACAAGGTCACAGCTGACGCGATCGCCAAGCATACCGGCATCACTGAATACCGGGCTGAAGTATTACCGCAGGACAAGGCGGAAGAAGTCAGAAAACTGAAAGCAAGCGGAGAGTTTACCGGCATGGTGGGTGACGGCATCAATGACGCACCGGCATTGGCCGAAGCAGATGTTAGTTTTGCTATCGGCACGGGCTCGGATGTGGCAATTGAAACAGCAGATATTACTCTTATACGCAACGATCTGATGAGCGTGGCTGATGCCATTTCACTGTCACGCGCCACACTCAGAAAAATACGGCAGAATCTGTTTTTTGCCTTCATCTATAATTCACTGGGTATTCCGTTGGCTGCAGTCGGCATGCTGAATCCGATTATAGCCGGCGCTGCCATGGCAATGAGTTCAGTATCTGTAGTCAGTAATTCACTATTATTGAAGCGCTGGCAAGCCAATCATTAAAGGAAATGCAAATTATATGCAGACAACCACCATAATAAAAATTCAGGGAATGACCTGCCAGGGATGTGTCAGCAGTGTCAAAACCGTGCTTGAAAAGCTGCCGGATATCAGCCGGGTTGAAGTCTCTCTCGACCCCGGTGAGGCCATCATTGAGCACAACCCGTCCACTGTGAGCGTTGCTCAGTTAAAGACCGCTATCGAAGATGCAGGATTCGATGTCACCGAATAGCGAACTTGATAAATTTTAGTCAAGACGTGATTGACTACTACTGACTGATCCCAGGTGATAAACAAGTATTATCAGTTTTATTGCATTCGCTAATGCATGTCGCGCCGAACCGGATCATTTAAAAAGACCTGTTCGCTAAAAACCACTATCAACTCCATTTTAACCCCTCATTGTACTCTCAGTGCCGCCAAATCGAAGTTCAACACTTACAAGCATACCCGGAAGAAATTTATGCTCAATTAAGCGGTCCCAATTAGAAATCTGGCCCACCTGGTCTAATGGATACTTGAATATTCAGCAGGTCGTTCACGCCAGCATACCATCGACCAGTCGAATCTGACGAGAGCAGCGTTGAGACAATTCTTCATCGTGCGTCACCAACACCAGCGTCGTGCCGTGTTCACGATTGAGTTCAAACATAAGCTCGATGATCTGTTTACCTGTTGACGAATCTAGATTACCAGTCGGTTCGTCGGCAAGCAATAGTTTTGGATCAGTGGCAAACGCCCGCGCGATTGCAACACGCTGCTGTTCACCGCCTGATAATTGCTTGGGGTAATGATTTAAGCGCATTTTCAAGCCGACGCGTTCGAGTAACTTGTGGGCAATCGAATCGGTGGAGGGACTACCGGAGAGCTCGAGCGGCAGCATGACATTTTCTAATGCCGTCAAAGCAGGCAGCAATTGAAACGATTGAAACACAAAACCCAGAATTTTTCCACGCAGGGCGGCCCTGCTATCTTCATCCAATGCAAAAATGTCTGTCCCATCCAGATGAACTTTACCGGACGTTGGCACATCCAAACCTGCAAGCAGGCCCAACAGGGTAGATTTTCCTGAACCAGACGCGCCAACAATTGCGACAGCTTCACCGGCTTTCACTTCAAGGGTAATGTCCTTTAAAATAGTCAGTTTTTTGTCGCCGGTACTGACCTGTTTAGTAAGCGCATCAGTCTGTAATAATAATTCTTTAACAAGTTTAGGTGAAGCCATGAAACATTTCCTAACAATTATAATTTTTATCTTATTTGTGACACCCGGCGCTGCAACAGCGACCAGTCAGCAAACAATAACCATTATGGTGTTTGGAGACAGTCTTTCTGCAAACTATGGTATACCAACAGAGGCCGGCTGGGTTCATTTGCTTGAACAACAACTGCAGGAACTGTCCCCTTTTTTTCGCGTAGTTAATACCAGCATCAGTGGCGAAACCACACTCGGCGGAAGAAATCGAATCACCCGGGCAATCGAACAACACCGTCCGGATATTGTCATTCTGGGTCTAGGCGCCAATGATGGTCTGCGTGGTACCGCTATCAAAACAATTTACGAAAACCTTGAAGCGATTATCAAGATCTGCCAGCAAAACAATGCTTCTGTCCTGCTCGTCGGCATGCAGCTACCGCCCAATTATGGCATGACCTATACGCAGAAGTTCCAAGATATTTACCCGCAGCTTGCACACGACCATCAAACTGGTCTGGTTCCTTTTCTATTGGCCGGGTTTGGTGAAAAACACGAGTTTTTCCAGAGAGATGGCATCCACCCAACCGCCTTGGCCCAGGAAAAAATCGCGGAAAATGTCTGGACTGTCCTGCGAACCATGATTCACGATGATTTGGCAACCATTCATTCAGGAAGCTGATACCCAGACTAACAATTATAAGATACAAATTTTCTCCAAATTTATATTTCTGTAGTTTTTTCATTATTATGTTCATTTATTTTCAACCGTATCAAGCCGTGTAATAAACGCCTGCAATTCCTCAGGCAGGGGTGCCTTAAGATTTAGCCATTGCCCGTCTGAGGGATGTTGAAACGTAAAACTGCTTGCATGCAAGAACATTCTGGCCAAAGCGGGCACCTCACCAGACTGGTTGCGATTTTTATTCAGCTTTTTGTTTAAAGCAAAATCACCATACTTGTCATCACCAACGATTGGATAACCCAGATGAGCCAGATGAACACGGATCTGATGCGTGCGTCCTGTTTTCAGTTCTGCATCGAGCAAACTGAAATTTTGCCACGCCGTGAACAGCTTGAACTGTGTATGCGCAGCCATCACTTTAGGCGCATCATGACCATGAAACCGGGTTTTACCGGCTGCCGCGACTGCTACACGCCGCTCACCTTCCGCAGTCTTGTATTTAATTAACGGCATTGTTACATTTTGTTTGGGATTGGACCATTTTCCTTTTACCATAACGTGATAATGCTTTTGCGTCTGACCTGTACGAATCTGTCGATGCAATTCGACCAGTGCACTGCGTTTTTTTGCCAGCAACAATACGCCAGACGTCTCCCTGTCCAGTCTATGTACTAGTTCAAGAAATCGGCACTCCGGTCTCTGCGCGCGCAACTGCTCGATCACGCCAAAACTGACACCGCTTCCACCATGGACTGCAATTCCTGACGGTTTATTCACGACCAGCAATGCCGCATCTTCAAAGACAACATCAAAAGTGATAAAGGTGGGTGGATGTTTCTTTGACCGCTGCGGATGGGGTGTCGAAGCAGTGCGAACTGGTGGAATACGTAGTTGGTCGCCTTCCTGCAAACGGTAGTGAAAACCTACCCGCTTTCCATTTACGCGCACTTGTCCACTGCGTAGCAACTGGTAAATATGACTTTTCGGTACGTTTTTAAAACGTTTGAAAAAGAAATTATCAATTCGCTGATTATCGCCGTCTTCAACGATGCTTTCAATTACAACTGATGCATTCAAAAGAAAATTTTGCCTGTATGCTGGATTTTACTTATAATTACGTCTTTGTGATGTACAGCGTATTTTATTAAAGTTAAAGTGCGGTTAGTCTGTATATTTCGTAGTAGTAAATTAATAAAATAAAAATTGATCGATGTAGTATCCGGATGAGATTATAGGAATTTATTTTTGTTGTGGTATCAGGATTTTCCGCTTTCTAATTATTCTTTCTTGCTTCACTTCCTCCCCAATAGCGCCTATTTTACTTAACATCAGCCAAATCGCCAAATCAAACTGTCTTTTTTTAAAGACAGTGAATGAAATATATTTCCAAGATTCACAAATTTAGTTCAATAATTTCTCATAATAGATAATATAATAAACAAAAAAGTCTGTTTCTGTCAGACTAGCATCCAGAAAAGCTTGCTTATAACAAAAAATTGCTTATTAAAAACAATAAAACTAAAACACAATACCAATCCGGCTCAAACCTCGTCATCTCAATTATGTTTTTAAAAATTTATCATTGTGTAAATACACGTTAGGCATATAAATGAGACGAATGTTATTTAATGCAACACAACCCGAGGAGTTGCGTGTTGCAATCGTCAATGGTCAGAAACTGGTTGACCTTGATATAGAATCAATTAGTAAAGAGCAACGCAAAAGCAATATCTATAAAGCCGTTATCACGCGACTAGAACCCAGTCTTGAAGCGGCGTTTGTCGATTATGGCTGCGAACGCCACGGATTTCTTCCATTCAAGGAAATTTCACCGTATTGCTTTGGAGAGCAATCCGATATATCAGCAAATCGTATCCAGAGCTATCTTCATGAAGGCCTTGAATTGATTGTTCAGGTAGACAAAGACGAACGCGGATTGAAAGGAGCGGCATTAACCACGTATATCTCGCTTGCCGGGCGTTATCTTGTACTCATTCCCAATAACCCCAATAGTGGTGGAGTTTCCAGACGTATTACAGGTGACGAGCGTAATGAAATGCGCGAAGTTCTCGGTAAACTGGAAATACCTGAAGGTATGAGTGTCATCGCGCGCACCGCAGGTATCGGACGCAGCGAAGATGAACTGCAATGGGACCTGAATTATCTGACACAACTCTGGCACGCCATTGAAGAAGCGGCCAACAACCAGAGCGGTGTGTTTCTCATTTATCAGGAGAGCAGTCTGGTGATTCGCGCGATACGGGATTACTTCAATTATGAAATTGGTGAAATCCTGATCGATAACCGCGAAATATACGAGCAGGCCTGCCAGTTTATGACGCACGTAATGCCTGCCAATGTCGATCGTCTAAAGTTCTACCATGATGATGTTCCTCTGTTCTCCCGTTTTCAAATCGAACACCAGATCGAAACGGCCTATTCGCGGCAGGTAACTTTACCGTCAGGCGGATCAATCGTACTTGACCATACAGAGGCCCTGGTAGCGATCGACGTTAATTCAGCCCGCGCAATTCGTGGCGCAGATATCGAACATACCGCATTGAACACAAATCTTGAAGCGGCAGATGAAATTGCGCGACAATTGCGTTTGCGTGATCTGGGTGGACTGATTGTCATCGATTTCATCGATATGGACGCGTCACGCAATCAACGAGAGGTAGAAGCGCGCCTTCACGAAGCGCTGCGCCAGGATCGCGCACGCGTACAGGTCGGCAGGATTTCCCGCTTCGGACTCTTGGAATTATCACGGCAGCGATTGCGCCCGTCACTGGGAGAAAGCAATTACACAGCCTGTACACGCTGTCATGGTACCGGACACATTCGAGGAACCGATTCGTCAGCGTTGCATGTATTGCGTATTCTTCAGGAAGAAGTAATGAAAGAACGCACAAGCGCATTGCATGTTCAGTTACCCATTGATGTCGCCACCTATTTACTGAACGAAAAACGCTCGGAAATATACGAAATTGAAGAGCGTCTCAAGGTTGATATTATCCTGATCCCCAATATTCACCTGGAAACACCCAAGTACAAGATCACCAGGCTGCGCCATGAAGACATCAAGCAAAGCGAGTCACAGGCAAGCTATAAAATGGTCGAAAAGGTAACCGAGGATCTGATCCCCGAGTTAACAGAAAAAAAACCCAAACAGGAACGCCAAAAAGCGGTCGTCCAGGGTGTCAGATCAGCGCAGCCCGCACCGGTTCGTGAAGAAAAATCCAGAGACGCCTCTTTACTGGACAAATTTTTCAGTTGGTTCAAACCGGCGCATAGTGAAGAAAGCGACAACAACCAGGAACAGGACGTCACAAACGAGCGAATCATTTCATCATCTCAGGAAAAACCGAAACGATCCAACCGCGGACGGGGCCGCTCGCGCAATCGTAGCGACCGTAAAGATTATATTCAATCGAAACAGTCTCACAGGGAAGCCTCTAGCCAAAGCTCCGCAAACAGCAAAAGCGACATGTTAACCAGTGAGTCGCCTGCAGCTGCTGAATCAGTCGACGCTGAAAAACAAAACACGCACAACAGGCAACAGCCTTCTTCACAGGCATTGAATCAGGATGGAGCAACGTCACAACTGCTGTCGCCCGATACGCCCGCTTCTCCAGATTCCGAAGGAATTGAGAGTTCTGCAGCAACACCGGATGAAAAGAAACGGCCACGCAGGCGCCGCAATACAAAACAGCGGGACCGTTCAACCCGTAATCGAACGGCCACAGCTGCCAAACAAGAAGTTTCTGAACAGGCCGCTGTCGAAAATGAATTGGCTACTCAATCACCGTCAAAGTCGGACCAGTCTGCTGAAGAAATCCCGATCGCATCAATACCTTCTCCTGATACTTCAAGGAAACAGTCTAAAGAGGATTCGACACAACAACGCAATGCAGGGAAAAAAACCGCAACCGACGAAACGCAGCAGTCCACAGACACGGTTGAAACGGCGATTACAGAACCTGCTTTCTCAGCCCAATCATCACAGCCAGAAGAATCCAGGGACACATCCGCATTCGAACCATCAGAGCGTGTTGAGCAACCAGCTGCAAAACCGGATCTGGAGGAAAGCGGTCTGGTAATGATTGAAACGCCACCCGAAAAAATCGATTTGAAAGAAGAACAATCTGCACCTGCAAGAAGACCGAGACGCAAACCACAAAATACGATGGCGGCAGACACGGAAGAATTAATGCAGATAGAAACTCGCAAATAGCGTTCACACTTCAGCCGTTTATATCGGCCGGTATGTATTCAGATATATGGGGCCAGGTCAATACAGAGAATCTGTCAGCAGATGTCAATGTGCCTGCTCCCAGTTTTTTCCGGCTCCTACATCTACCAGCAGCGGCACGTCAAGATCAATGACACGACACATGCGATCCGGAAGCTCCGACTTGACTATATCAACTTCACCGTCAGGAACTTCCAGCACCAGTTCGTCATGAACTTGCATGATGAGCTGGCTTTGTAATTTTGTCTGTGATAACCACTGATGCACAGCAATCATTGCCAGTTTGATAATATCTGCAGCCGTTCCCTGCATGGGCGCGTTAATCGCTGCACGCTCTGCCCCTTGCCGCCGACTCCCATTCGCACTACCGATATCCGGCAGCCATAATCTGCGGCCCAGCACTGTTTCGACGAATCCACAGGACTTTGCATTCTCGCGAGTACGCTGCATGTAGTCGGCAACACCCGGATACCGGGAAAAATATCGGTCCATGTACATGCGCGCCGCACTGCGTTCAATTCCCAATTGCGCAGCGAGACCGTATTCTGACATTCCGTAAATCAGGCCGAAATTGATGACCTTGGCATAACGGCGTTGTTCCGGATCAATTTCTTCTGGTGGCAGCGCAAAAATTTCTGATGCTGTAGCGCGATGAATATCTTCACCAGCTGCAAAAGCATCAAGCAGTGCCCTATCTTTGGAGATATGCGCCATGATACGCAATTCGATCTGAGAATAATCCGCAGAAATAATCTGACTGCCGGGCGGCGCGATAAACGCTTCTCGAATTCGTCGGCCTTCCTGCGTTCGAACCGGGATGTTCTGCAAATTCGGATCCGAACTTGCCAGACGACCGGTCACAGCAACTGCCTGCGCATAATTGGTATGCACTCTTCCTGTTTTCGAGTTAATCATCTGCGGCAATTTATCAGTATACGTCGATTTCAATTTAGCGAGCGCTCGATAATCAAGCAGTATTTTGGGCAGAGGATAGTCCAGGGCCAGTTTTTGAAGCACATCCTCATTTGTGGAGGGAACACCTTTCGGCGTTTTCTTAATTACCGGCAATTTAAGCTGCTCGAAAAGAATTTCTTGAATTTGTTTTGGGGAATTCAGATTAAACGGTTGACCGGTTATCTTGTATGCCTGTTGTTCCAGAAGTATCATTTTTTCGTTCAGTGCTTCGCTCTGCTTCCGTAAAAGCTGCTGGTCGAGCAACACCCCCTGACGTTCCATTTCAAACAATACCGCCATCGCTGGCATTTCGATATGCCGGTAAATATAATCCTGCCTGGGGTCAGCCTGAATTTTAGGATACAGATACTGATGAAGCCGCAGTGTCACATCGGCATCTTCCGCGGCATAATGGGTGGCAGTTTCCACGGATACCTGACTGAAAGCGAGACGTTGCGCCCCCTTCCCGGTTACTTCATCATAACTGACAGTTTTAACATCCAGGTGTCGTTGCGCCATACTATCCATATTATGGGGCCTGTGCGACTCCAGCACATACGATTGCAACAGCGTGTCATGCTCGATACCATCGAACCGGATGCCATGATTGGCAAACACATGTTTATCGTACTTCAGATTCTGTCCCAATTTGGGTTTATCCATATTTTCAAGCCAGGGTCTGAGCCGCTCGACAACATAATTCATTTCCAACTGTTGCGGTGCATCAAGATAGTCGTGCATCAGCGGAAGATAAGCTGCATGCTGGCTTTCCACAGACAATGAAATACCAACCAATTTTGCCTCCATGGGATTCAGACTGGTCGTTTCGGTATCAATAGACACCAGATCGGCATTATTCAATCTGTCCACCCACTCATTCAATGCTGCTTCCGTCAATATGGTCTGATACACAACCGGTGTAGCTGGAGGCTGCGCGGTGGCGTTCTCCCCATCCTGTTGCCTGAGTTCCTGAAGTGCCGTTTTCATACCCAGTTCTTCGTAAAGCGCTGCCAGCCGTTCGGTATCCTGCGGGTTTTGTGTAAGCTCAGTGACTGCAACCGGCAATTCGACATCACACTTGATCTTTACCAGTTTTCGCGCGGTGTCAAACCAGTCCAGCGCCCTGCGCAGGTTTTCACCCACGATACCCTTGATCTCAATTGCATGCGCTATGATGTTCTCCAGTGAGCCATACTGGGTGAGCCACTTCACAGCGGTTTTAGGGCCCACTTTTTCGACACCGGGAATATTATCGGTACTGTCTCCGACCAGCATCAGATAATCAAGCATTTGATCAGGCCTGACACCAAACTTGTTATACACCCGCTGCTCGTCGAGCACATCATTATTCATGGTGTTGACCAATGTGATATGCGCATTCACCAGTTGTGCGATATCCTTGTCCCCGGTAGAAATAATACAGCGCATTTCCGCTGCTTCGGCCTGCTTTGCCAGCGTGCCTATCACATCGTCAGCTTCTACTCCGTCAATAGCCAGAATTGGCCACCCCATCGCCTCGATACAAGCGTGCAACGGTTCAATCTGTACGATCAGGTCTTCGGGCATCGACGGCCGGTGCGCCTTGTATTGCGGATAGATTTCATCGCGAAAAGTTTTACCTTTTGCATCAAACACGCACGCGCTATAATCCGCATGATAATCCTTGTGCAAACGGCGTAACATGTTGAGAACGCCATGAATAGCACCTGTTGGCTTGTTGTGTTGGCTGCGCAGATCAGGCAGCGCGTGATAAGCCCGGTACAGGTAAGACGAAGCATCAACCAGCAATAACGTTTTCATTAAATTTAAATTCCTATGAGCCTGCAAAATAAACCCGCCATGTCTCAATCTGTTGAAAAAGCATGGTCAGCAAGAGAATCATGGCGCCTGTTCGGCATTATGGCAGAATTTGTCGAAGCAACGGAAAGACTAGACGCAATTCAGCCTGCTGTAAGCATTTTTGGCAGCGCCCGCACAAAACCGGACCACCCGTACTACAAATTGACGGAGCAGATAACACGACTCCTCTCGGATGCCGGTTTTTCGGTGATTTCAGGCGGTGGACCGGGTATTATGGAAGCAGCCAACAAAGGGGCTTTTTTTGGACAGGCGCCGAGTGTCGGCTTAAACATTCAACTGCCCAATGAGCAGCGCCGCAACGCCTATCAGGATATCAGTCAGTCATTTCGTCACTTTTTCGCCCGTAAATATATGTTTGTCAAATTTGCCACGGCTTATGTTGTTATGCCGGGCGGATTCGGCACACTTGACGAGCTTATGGAAGCGTTGACGCTGATACAAACCGGAAAAACGCGCAAGATGCCCATTATTCTGGTCTGTTCAGATTACTGGAAAGGCATGATAGACTGGTTCCACGATACGCTGATTCATGAAGGATTTATCTCACCCGAGGACATGAATCTCATCCAGGTGATTGACGAACCTGATAACGTAGTACATGCTATTTTTAAATATTATGAATCCCGCGGTTTCGAACCTAACGCCGAGGAACGCGAAATCCAGTTGAATCTGTAGTAACCAACTGAAACTAATTTAGGTAGAATACAGGTACTGTCTGAAAGGATAACTTTTACGCTTACATAACCGATACCCAGCAATATCAGCGCAACCGTCATGTACCGAATATTATCAATTTTACTGCTTTGTATTTCGTTGTTCTGCGCCATGCCGCTGATAGCGCAATCCAACATACCCAAAAATCTGGTACCATTGCCTGAAATTCCGGAATTACCCGAACTCTCAGACTCTGACTTGCCAGAATTAGCGCCGCCTCCGCCGTTGCCACCCGACATGGAAATTGATCCGGATCTGGAACCGCAAATCACTATTATCAGACGTGGGGAGGACACGATTGAGGAATACCGCATCAATGGTGAACTTCACATGATCAAGGTCATTCCCCGTGTTGGATTTCCTTATTACCTGGTCCGCAACCGCGGCCGTCTAAATTCGCACACTGGCGAACCTGGCAGCAATGTCAGCGTGCCCATGTGGCGTATTCTGGAATTCTAAAATTGGTGAAACGCGGCAGTATCTGTGAATCTTCTATCTGTTTTTACTTAAGCGACAGAAATAACATAATATATTGATATTTCAGCTGCAAACGCATGTCCGTCTATACACCTGTCACAGAAAACCAGCTCTCCGACTGGCTGAGTAATTACGCACTGGGAAACCTGATCAGTCTGCAAGGTATTTCTTCAGGCATCGAAAATACTAATTTTTTCGTTACCACCACCCAAGGACGGTTTGTACTCACATTATTTGAGAAATTAACCGCAACCGAGCTTCCCTACTATCTGAATTTAATGGCGCACCTGTCCAGCCATCGGATTCCATGCCCCAACCCTGAACCCATGCTGGATGGTGGTCTATTCGGCGAACTTAACGGAAAGCCGGCCACAATTGTGACCTGTTTACCCGGAAAATCGCTGGAGAATCCCACAACAGACCATTGTGTTCAGGTTGGCAGAATGCTGGCGCAAATGCATGTTTACGGACAAACCTATCAAGCATATATGGAGAATCCACGCGGATTAAAATGGTGGCAGGACAAAGCGCCAGAGATCAAACCTTATCTGAACACGGATGATCAAACGCTGCTTGATAACGAAATCAGATATCAATTATCCCATCAGTTTCAGCAACTGCCCATGGGGGTCATTCATGCAGACCTCTTTCGAGACAATATTTTATTTACCGACCACAGTATTGGCGGCGTAATCGATTTTTACTTCGCCTGTAACGATAGTTTATTATACGATCTGGCTATTGTTGTGAATGACTGGTGCAATACTGAGAACAGAATACTGGATGATGCGCGAACTCTAGCGCTGCTTGAAGCCTATCACAGCATACGGCCACTGTCTCCGCTGGAGCATCAATTATGGCCTGCAATGCTGCGAGCAGGTGCGCTGCGTTTCTGGGTCTCGCGGTTGTATGATTTATATTTACCTCGTCCGGGAGAATTGACACATGCCAAAGACCCTGATGATTTTAAAATATTGCTGCATAATCACGCAAAGCATGAGTCGCAACTCGAGCAGCTCTGGATCTAGGACCAGCAGCGCTACACAATTTATAGTGTAGTATTCTTAAATTTAAACAGACACAAAAAGAACTGATAACTGGAGATACATTAATGGAAATTCATCAACTCAGTGCTAAATATGGATGGCATTGGATTGCCAATGGCTTTCATATGTTCCGTAAAGCACCGATGATCTGGGTGCTGGTATGCTTCACGCTGCTGCTGATAGCCATGACGCTGGCACTGATTCCAGTACTCGGACAATTTATTTTTACACTGATTTCACCTGTCTTTCTGGCTGGTATTATGATTGGCTGCCGGGAACAAGAGCAAGGCAGGCAACTCGAAATTGTTCATCTGTTCATTGCATTTAAAACCAACGTCGCCTCGCTGGTAACTGTTGGCGGTATTTATCTGATCGGCCAGGTATTGATTATCGGTCTGGTCATGATGATAGGCGGAAGCCAGATGACAGACATGCTGTTATACGGTAAACGAGTCGACGAAAATGAGTTGATTACAGTGATGGACAATATGCTGACCGCATCACTGGTGGCCTTATTGCTTTCGATTCCCTTGATGATGGCGGCATGGTTCTCTCCGTTACTGGTCGTTTTCCATAATCTACAGCCGATACCGGCGATGAAAAAAAGCTTTTTCGCCTGTTTAAAGAATATTATTCCGTTTCAACTGTATGGCATATTGCTGATCATTTTCTCCATCTTTGCGCTAATGCCCTACGGAGTCGGTCTGGTAATACTGATCCCAACCATTTTCGCATCGATTTATGTCAGCTATAAAAATATATTTTTGGGTGAAGAAGTTAAAATTTCGGACGATTTTTACCCGAAAACAGATTATCAGCAGGCAAACTGGTCAGATGAGCCCGATGAATCCGGACCTGCTCAAAAAGAAGAAAGCGACGCAAAAAGCAATCAAAGCAAAATATCGGTTGAAAAAAGCCCACTTGAAGCCGAAGGCGATATTGTTGAATGTCATCAATGCAAGATACTGATTCCCAAAGAAGAAGCCATACGCTTCAATGGGCGCTTTTTCTGTAGTGACGAGCATTTCCGGGAATATCAGGACAGTCTGGATAGCGACACAAAGAAATAAACCAGAGCCAGCAGCCCGATTATTGTCAACATTAAGATGGCCAGCTACTAATCGGGCACCAGGCCTGTTTCTACGACACGGACTGACGCTGTCAAGGCTGCTTGAGACCGCCTGAATGACCACCGACAGAGAAATAACTGACAATCAGCAAATTAACTGCTGTAGATATTTACCGCTTTGATTGTTTGCGTTCGTTGACGACGGTAGTTTCTTCAATAATCTCCGCGTCTTCGACAATACCGGATTTTGTAGATTGCTCGCTATCTGACGACCATTCAGCCTGTGAAGCGTTCGTCTGCTGATGTGCTGAACGACGATATTTTTTACGCAGCCACCATATTCTCACACCAATAACAACAGCTATAATGGAAAACAGGGCCACAAAAATGGTAAAAAAGAATACACCCAACACCGCCAGCAGCGCCAAAACCGGAATCAGCAGTGCTAGTGCGACCCAGCGATTAATCGGTGGCACTGGCGCGCGGCCCCGGGCATCCTCTCCCTGTTGCTCGTAGCTGGATATTCTTCTGATGATTATTCTGCGCTGCTCATCATTCATTGCATTAACTCCTCTATCTCTGTCACAGTTTTGGGTGCCGCAGCGGTTAAAAGTTCATTGCCGTCAGCTGTAATCAATGCATCATCTTCAATGCGCACGCCAATATCCCAGAAATGCTGCGGCACATTTTCAGCAGGACGGATATAGCAACCCGGCTCGACAGTTAATGTCATGCCGGGTTGCAATATCCGCCATTCGCCCTGCTGTTTGTATTCCCCCACGTCATGCACGTCCATACCCAGCCAGTGACCCGTGCGGTGCATATAAAAACGTTTGTAATCTTCCGATTCCAGCACGCTTTCAACACTTCCCTGACACAACCCAAAATCGATAAACCCCTGTGCCAGAATCCGCAGCGCCGCCTGGTGTGGATCGTCCCAGGTGTTTCCGGGCCTGGCCTGATCAATCGCCGCCATCTGCGCAGATAACACCAGTTGATAAATATCTTTCTGTACTGGAGAAAACCGGCCATTGACCGGGAAGGTGCGTGTGATATCAGAAGCGTAGCCTTCCAGTTCACATCCGGCATCGATCAGCAGCAGATCGCCACGGTTTAATTGCGCGCAATTTTCGATATAGTGAAGAATACAGGCATTGGCGCCGCCAGCGACAATGGACGTATACGCGGGTGAACGCGCACCAAAACGGTAAAAGGTATGCATCAATTCGGCTTCTATTTCATATTCGTATCTGCCGGGACGCGTAGCCTGCATCGCCTGTCGGTGTGCTTGTGTTGAAATATCGGCCGCACGACGCATGATCTGCAGCTCGCTGTCATCCTTGATCAGACGCATCTCGTCCAGCAATATACGATAATCATGAATTTCACCGGGTACCGCAACTCCGTTACGGTTTTGTGCACGCACCTGATTGAGCCAGCCGGCAATACGCTGGTCCCAGGTCGCATCATTCCCAAAAGCAGAATACACTGCGGTCTGATTTGCCAGCAACTCCGGAAGTTTCTGGTCTATCTCTGAGATAGGGTACGCTTCATCAAACCCGAACTCTTCCATGGCACGATCCGGACCAAAACGAAACCCATCCCAGATTTCACGTTCAGGATCTTTCGCGCGGCAAAACAAAATGCACCTGGCGGATTCCGACTGCTCCGCTACTATAGCCAGGACCGCTTCCGGTTCCTTAAATCCGGTTAGGTAATAGAAATAGCTGTCAAAACGATAAGGATAATGCGCATCCCGGTTTCGCAACCGTTCGGGGGCTGTCGGAATGACCGCAACACCGTTCCCCATCATTGACGCCAGTTGCTTGCGTCGTTTCAAAAACTGTTCAATCTTTTCCATTGGTACCATTTACTTTAACATGACTGGCCGCTGTTCGCATGCCGGGTATACATCAATCTGTCCAGTTGCATCAACCTGTCTGGCGTTCCAATATCAAGCCAGGTTCCCGGAAAATATTCACCTGTCACACATGCATTATCAATCGCTGTATGCAATATGGGCGCCAGTTTAACCGGTATGCCGGGTATAACGTCCTTGAACAGCAATGGATGATAAATACCAATTCCGCTGAACGTCAGCCGGTTTTCACCGGTTAATGCCACTTTTCCCTGTTTCAACTTGAAATCACCCGAGTCATGATGCGGCGGATTGTCGACCAGAACCAGATGTGCAAGTTGAGCCGGGGCGCTGCGGTGCATGGTCTGCAATATCGGCAACAGGGTCGCGTAATCGAACTCGCAATACACATCCGCATTAACAACCATAAAAGGACGATTACAATCTTCCCCAGTCAATAGCAGCAGCGCATTCGCGATACCACCCGCAGTTTCCAGCACTTTCTTTTCTGGCGAGTAGGCAATACGGACACCGTATTGATCGCCACGGCCCAGTGCGTCTTCGATCATTGCGCCAAGATACGCATGGTTAATGACGATATGTCGGAAACCTGAATCAGCAAGGCTGCTGATCTGGTATTCGATTAGCCGGCGTCCGCCAGCCCGCAACAACGGCTTTGGCTGTGCATCCGTTAGCGGACGCATACGCTCACCGCGTCCGGCGGCCAGAATCATTGCCCGGTACGGAACGGATTCAGAAAGTGTAACCAACTCTCCGCTCCGGATTACAGCCATTCAGCTCATCCAGCAGATTGAGCAGGCAATTCAGCTCTCGGTAACGTTCGCAAGCTTTACGTAAATACTGCATCACCACAGGCATGTCATCCAGATAAGCCTGTTTACCGTCACGATATGCCAGACGTGCAAAAATACCAAGCACCTTGATATGGCGCTGCACCCCCATCCATTCAAAATCACGATAAAAATCGCCAAAATCCTGTTGTACCGGTAATCCGGCCCGGCGCGCCTTTTCCCAGTATCGTATCGCCCAATCGAGAATCTGCTCCTCTTCCCACTGAATATAAGCATCCTTGAACAGGGAAACAAGGTCATAAGTTACTGGACCTACTACGGCATCCTGAAAATCGAGAATACCCGGATTGGGTTCGGAGACCATCAGATTGCGCGAATGAAAGTCCCGATGCACAAAAACACGCGGTTGTGCAAGACTGTTTTGCAGTATGCATGCAAACACCTGCTCAAGCACAGCTTTTTGTTTATCATTCAGTTCAGTCCGCAAATGACAGGCTATATACCACGCTGGAAAAAGATCCAGCTCGTTTCGCAGCAGCTTTTCGTCATAAGCGGGTAAATTTTCCAGTATCTGTGTCAGCTGCATGTTGATCAGTGCATCCGTTGCCTCACCGTATAACCGGGACGCCGTTTCCGGCTGTTCGGTAAGTGCTTGCAGGTAGGTGAGATTACCCAGATCGGACAATAGCAAAAACCCCTGTGATGTATCCTGTGCGCATATTTCCGGGACATGGACCGCATCTGCCAGTAGCTGCGCCACATGAATAAACGGTGCACAATCTTCCTGCACTGGCGGCGCATCCATGGCAATCCATGATTCATGGCCGACCTGTATACGAAAATAACGCCGGAAACTGGCGTCCGCCGAAGCAGGCCGCAACACAAACTGCCTAC
Organism: Nitrosomonas marina; assembly: GCF_900110145.1. Taxonomy (GTDB): domain Bacteria; phylum Pseudomonadota; class Gammaproteobacteria; order Burkholderiales; family Nitrosomonadaceae; genus Nitrosomonas; species Nitrosomonas marina. The sequence goes on from NZ_FOCP01000007.1 coordinate 155,328, forward strand.
CCGGGAACTGCTGTGCCACCCAATTTTCAAGGAGTTGTAAACGATTCATACTCTATGTTAAAACGCACCCGGACTGTTTAGGGATGACCCTGTCATTAAATCCTGTTACGATAAAAACTGACCGGTATATACTTATCCAGAAAGAGACAACCGCAGATAACACTAATTAATCATATGCGTATACAATCCAGTCGTCACCACGGTCAGTTGACCAGTCTGTGATTTTATCACGTTGCTGTTGTTTCCCCTTAATATTGGCTGTCACTAAATATCAAATCATGGAGAACACAATGCTCAACAAAAATGTCATAGAAGAAATCAATTCAAAAGTCAGTGAAATTCTGCAAAACAGCCCGGCAAAAGATGTTGAAAAAAACATGCGCGCCGTAATGTCTGGTGTTTTCTCCCGCCTGGACCTGGTAACAAGGGAAGAGTTTGATGTACAACACGAAGTGCTGTTGCGCACACGTGAAAAACTGGTTCAGCTAGAAGCCAAAGTCAAAGAACTGGAGCAACAACTCGGCCTGCCTGAAATGGAAAAACAATCGGAAACCGATACCAGAACCGGACAAACTGCAGACACCGATCCGGCGCAGACCGTCTAGACCTGGGTATAGCATCGCAAACATACGCGGTGACAAATAGATTTCTACACATGCATACATTGCATACAGATTTCCGCATGTGTGCACAGACGGTTAAAGCAGATCTGCTTTTCCAATGTCGTTAGCCGTTTTATACAGCCGCGCCCTTGCCGGTATGCAGGCGCCGCTCGTCACAGTAGAAACGCATATTGCCAATGGCCTGCCAAGTTTCACTATCGTCGGACTACCGGAAACTGAAGTCAAGGAAAGCAAGGATCGCGTCAGGGCCGCGCTGCAAACGGCACATTTTAAAATCCCGGCGCAGCGAATTACCGTTAATCTGGCACCCGCGGATCTGCCCAAGGAGAGTGGCCGGTTCGATTTACCGATAGCACTCGGCATTCTGGCCGCATCCGGTCAAATACCCGACGACAAGCTGGATCAGTACGAATGGGCCGGTGAACTGGCACTGACCGGCGAACTGCGTCCCATACACGGCGCACTGGCCATGACCTACCATGCCGCGCAATCGGGTCGCAGTTTTGTTTTACCTCAATACAATGCAGCCGAGGCTGCACTGGTAAAACGGGCACATGTTTACCCCGCACAATCGCTACTTCAGATCTGCGCACATCTGACCGGCAATGCACCACTGACTGTTTACAACGATCCGCCGAATATCAACAACAATATCCCGGATTATCCTGATATATCCGAGGTCAAAGGACAAGCGAAAGTCAAGCGGGCACTTGAAATCGCCGCGGCCGGCAATCACAGCGTACTGATGATCGGCCCGCCCGGCACCGGCAAATCAATGCTTGCAGCACGTTTTCCAGGTATCCTGCCACCCATGACCGAGGATGAAGCACTGGAATCGGCCGCCCTGCAGTCTTTAAGCCAGGGAAGCTTTGACACGGCCAACTGGAAACGCAGACCTTATCGAGCACCGCACCATACCGCGTCAGGGGTAGCACTCGTAGGCGGCGGCAGTCATCCGCGACCCGGCGAAATTTCGCTGGCAATGCATGGCGTACTGTTTCTTGATGAACTGGCGGAATTCGACCGCAAGGTATTGGAGGTATTACGCGAACCACTTGAATCGGGCAAGATCACTATCTCCCGCGCTGCCCGCCAGGCCGAATTCCCCGCCCGCTTCCAGTTGATTGCTGCAATGAATCCCTGCCCCTGCGGCTACCTGGGCCATCATTCCGGGAAGTGTCATTGCACTCCGGACCAGATTGCCCGATACCGCGGCAAAATATCCGGCCCGCTGCTTGATCGTATCGATCTGCAAATCGAAGTTCCGGCCATTCCACAGGAAGAACTGATGCGCCAGCAGACAACTGGTGAGAAAAGCGATGTAATACGTCACCGCGTCAAACAATCCCGTAAGCGTCAGCTTATGCGTCAAAACAAAGCTAACAGCCAGCTGAACGTGAAAGAAATTGACCGCTATTGCGCGCACGACAAATCCTGTGAAGCGCTGCTCAACCAGGCCATCAACCGTCTGAACCTGTCCGCCCGCGCGTATCACCGTATTCTCAAACTCGCACGCACAATTGCAGATTTATCGGACGCCGAAACAATCAGCAGCCAGCATATAGCTGAAGCGATTCAGTACCGCCGGATGGACAGGTATTAGTATCAGTCGTTGCGCTAATCAAGGCATACAAGACACAATGAGCGTGAGCGGCATTATGCTGCGCTACTAATGGACACCTTAACAACGGGCGGTCAATTCCTAATTCAAGAATTCAACTCAAAAACCTTGTTTAGTTAAGAATTCTTCATTTTTTCGTTGTCTGTGATAATTAATAACATTATTAGTAAACAGATTTGACACCTTTTTCGACACCTTTTTCACGACACCTTTTTCACTTTTTCAGGTCTTGAAAAGACTGGTTATTACAATCCCGTTACAACCCGGCTGCTTCACTTTGACAAATCTCCATTTTGTTCAGCGTTTGATGCAGATCATCTAGTGCAGAACCCATGATCAGACCGGAACAGCTATGAAAAAGCCACAATTTAGTGGCTATAGGTCGATGTAAATCACTGCGCGCGTGTACTTCAAAATCGCACCATGCCAGTACCGGTTGATCTTCGTTAAAGCTGTCAACGCATAACCAATTATCAGTATCAAGAATCACCTCCAGACCACGGTGTTGTTGCAACGACACGCGTAAAGCACCCCCCGTCCGCAATTGGGCAAGGCGTGCCCGGTTATAACAGGCCGCTTCAATTTTTTTAGGAAATATACGTAACGGTTTAGGTAGCGGCTTCATACCATTTAAGACAACATGTTTTATCCCTGTTCTTTTGCTTCCGGAATAGCGCTTGAACCACTATCCGGCTTGCCCTCAAGAAAAACACGGCTTGCAAGAATATCTTCCGGTTCGAGTGTCATCAGATCAGTTTTAGTCAATGCCTTCTTCGTACCCATGAATAATCGATTAGCCTGACGAAGCCGAGCACGGTCAAGAGCGTTACGAACTGAACGCGCGTTTGCAAAATGTTCCATTTTCATGCGCAAGCGGATATATTTACCAAATGCTTCTTCTCCAGCTGGACTGAAACGGTAATTCTGTTCTGCCAACATCAACTTGGCAATAGCAACTAATTCATCAGCATCATAATCCGGAAAGTCAATATGGTGCGCTATGCGCGAACGCATACCAGGATTACTGTGGAAAAATTTATCCATCCGGTCTTTATAACCAGCCAGGATTACGACTAAATCCTCACGGTTGTTTTCCATCGTTTGCAACAGTATCTCAATGGATTCTGCGCCATAATCACGTTCGTTCTCTGGTTTATATAGATAATAAGCTTCATCAATAAACAAAACACCGCCCATCGCTTTTTTGATAACTTCTTTGGTTTTTGGTGCAGTGTGCCCGATATACTGACCGACCAGATCGTCGCGTGTGACAGAAACAAGATGGCCTTCACGTACATATCCTAATCGATGAAGGATTTCGGACATGCGTAGTGCTACAGTTGTTTTTCCGGTTCCCGGATTACCGGTAAAACACATATGCAGACTAGGTGCGCCCGCAGACAAATCCATTTGTTTGCGAACGCGATCAACAAGCAACAGTGCCGCCGTTTCACGAATGCGTGTTTTTACGGGTTTTAAGCCAATCAGCTCTCGATCCAGTTTATCCAACACTTCTTTGATGTTGGATTTGCGAAACTCCGCATCCAAATCAATTTGTGTATCGTCGGATGAAGTTGGGTTTTTTGATTGTTTGGACATGCTTGATCCCTTGTTTGTGACTTCATAGAATAGACACAGGAAGCACGCATCAATTTGTATTGATTTAGTTTATTGTGTCAGCCAGATTTTTATCGTAAATACAACAAATTATTTATTAACCTAAAACGATCGCGCAATTTACGAATTCTCTCTCTTCTGTTTCGAAGAGAGAGAACGCCTGATATTAGTAACGCTCGCCTTCGGGCTTATCAGTTGCATAAGAATGTATACTGTAACTTACATGTCTACCTGCGCCTTCTTGCCGCACCAGACCGAAGCCTGGTTCTTTTTTCGGTCGATTAACAATGTATGACATTGTCGGGCTTTCTACGCCACGTGTAGAATTAAATGCCGTGACACGGATATAATGACTTGGAAAAGTTTTACGGCAACTGTTGATTTCCATCAAAATCCCAGCAGGGTCTTTTAAATCAAACATAGGATTGCCGAACATTTCCCAATAAGTATTACGTGGATGGGGATCGTCAGTATATTCAATGCCGATTGCCCAGCCATTTTTTAATGCATACTTCAACTGTGCCGAGATCTGCTTGTCAGTCAGTGGGGGCAGAAAAGAAAACTGCCCTTGCGTAAGCAGATTGCCTGTATTGGTCATCATAATAATATCTCCTGAATATGATTAAACACTCGCAGTAGTGGATGGTACAAAATCAGCCGTATCGGTGGATTCATAGTTGAAAGTAATATCTTTCCATGTATCTAGTGCTTGTTTGAGCGGTGTACACGACTTAGCAGCTTCTGCAAGTATCTGTGGACCTTCTTTCACGTAGTCACGACCTTCGTTTCGAGCCAGAATCATGGCTTCGAGCGCCACGCGATTAGCTGTTGCCCCCGCTTGTATACCTTGAGGATGACCAATGGTGCCACCGCCAAACTGCAACACCACATCTTCACCAAGATAGTCAATGAGCTGATGCATCTGGCCAGCATGAATGCCACCCGAAGCAACCGGCATGCATTTATTCAGTGACGCCCAATCCTGATCAAAAAACAGCCCGTGTTCTAAACTTTTCTCAGTATGACTTTCACGCAAAGTATCATAAAAACCCTTGATCATGAGCGGATCGCCCTCAAGCTTGCCTACGACGGTTCCTGCATGAATGTGATCAACACCAGCCATGCGCATCCACTTGCAAATCACACGGAAATTCATACCGTGATTTTTTTGACGTGAATAAGTTGAATTACCAGCGCGGTGCAAATGCAAAATCATGTCATTTTTTCGCGCCCATTTAGCCATTGATTGAATCGCGGTATAACCGACCACCAGATCAATCATGACAATGACTGAGCCCAGGGATTTGGCAAACTCTGCACGTTCGTACATATCTTCCATGGTTCCGGCCGTGACATTCAAATAATGCCCTTTCACCTCACCCGTAGCAGCAGATGCCTTGTTTACGGCTTCCATGCAATACAGAAAACGATCACGCCAATGCATAAACGGCTGAGAGTTAATGTTTTCATCATCTTTCATGAAATCTAAACCGCCTTTGAGACCTTCGTACACAACGCGGCCATAATTGCGGCCCGACAGACCCAGTTTTGGTTTAGTGGTAGCGCCTAACAGTGGACGGCCAAATTTGTCCAATCGCTCCCGCTCAACAACGATACCGGTTGCTGGACCCTGAAATGTTTTGAGATAAGCAACCGGAATGCGCATGTCCTCCAGTCGCAATGCTTTAACCGCTTTAAAACCAAACACATTACCGATAATGGAAGCAGTCAGATTAGCGATCGACCCTTCTTCGAATAGATCCAGGTCGTATGCAATGTAAGCAAAGTACTGTGCTTCGTTATCGGTACCAGGACCAGTATTAGGCACAAGTTCAGAACGATAAGCTTTAGCACGGTATAACTCGCATGCAGTCAACCTGTCCGTCCACACTACAGTCCACGTCGCTGTAGAGGATTCGCCTGCGACTGCCGCTGCAGCTTCTTCGTGGTCTACACCTGATTGCGGCGTAATCCGAAACATAGCAATAATATCTGTGTCTTTGGGTTTGTAATCCGGTTCCCAATAACCCATTTTTTTATATGGAATGACACCCGACTTATAACGCTCTTTACCTTCTTTTATAGTTTGAGAAGCCATAATCTATCTCCAAATGTTTATAAAACCCACTGGGCATACATTCTTATCAACATGATCAGTTTCTAATTCCGAGTCGATAAAGAGTATCCTGGAGCGGGTTAGGGGTATCATGCATCACTTTATTTATTTATAATAATGAAAGTTTTCTATCTATATCATAGATTAAAATCTATGAAATGGGGGATAGTAATGCGTCATGGTACTTTGCGCCAACTTGAAGTTTTTGAAGCAATTGTTCGTTATGGAAGTTACACACGCGCTGCGGAAGAATTGTTCTTGAGCCAGCCAACGGTGTCCATGCAAATCAAGAAATTAACCGATGCTGTCGGTTTACCCTTATTCGAGCAAATTGGAAAAAAAATTTACCTCACTGATGCGGGAAAAGAACTGCATGAAATGAATCAGGATATTTTCAAATGCTTCGAGCGTTTTGAAATGATTGCTGCAGATATGAAAGGGATGAAGACCGGCAAACTGCGACTCGCAGTGGTAACAACGGCCAAGTATTTTGTACCCCGGTTACTTGGCATGTTTTGCCGCAAACATCCTGGAATTGAAGTTTTTCTGAAAGTAACTAACCGCGCAAATATTCTGGAGCGTTTAGCCAACAATCTGGATGATCTTTATGTTTTGGGACAACCTCCTAAAGAAATAGATGTGATTGCTGAAACATTCCTGGAAAACCAACTGGTAGCGCTTGCATCGGTTGATCATCCACTCGCCAGTGAAAAGGAAATCACGCCAAACCGCATAGTTAAGGAGCCGTTTATATCTCGCGAGTCTGGTTCCGGCACGCGCATAGCCACTGAACGTTTTTTTGCCGACCAGGGCTTGAAACTAAAAGTGAGAATGGAACTGGGCAGTAATGAAGCAATCAAACAGGCCATAATAGGTGGATTGGGCATATCAATATTATCACACCATACAGTAGCGCTGGACGCACCTGCGAAGCAACTCATTGTTCTGGATGTTAAAGGCCTGCCCATTAATCGTCATTGGCATTACGCCTACCCAGCAGGTAAACAGTTGTCAGTCGTGGCGCAAGTATTTTTAGAATACTTACAGCAAGCATCTCAACTGCTGGCCGATGTTTCCTGCCACTATGGAAATACCGGTCATTGCCCACTGTTACCCAATCAAAACCAAACACTTCGGGTTAACCCGGAACACACATTAGGAAAAATTTCCAGTGGAAGCCAATAGTATAATAAGCTGTTAAAAACAAAACTATTTTACTAAATCATGGTTGTTTGATATGAGCGGAGCAAAACAGGAGAAAAATCGAGTCAGGAGCAATCTGGGTGAATCGGGAGGGCTAATGGGTGACTCCTTTGGTACAGGTTGTCAATTTTAAGCAGATAAAGACCGCATTACAGAATCATGGAATCCTGTCGTAAGTTTAATTATTTCTTCAGCAAAACCGCTAACTATGAAATCCATGACCCTGCTACTCATTGCGTTGATTCCTGGAATATCTGCCGCAGAAAATATTCTTATCAATAGCAATAAGCTGTTTAATTTTGCTGAGACTGTTTATCCGAATTTTTTTAGTCCTGCCGGCGTTGAAACTACCACTCTGGATGAGTATCTGGTTCGCTATTATCCCAACACTGACACCTATATCGGCACTAAAGATAAAGGCGTTTATGTATATGGAAATGTTTTCGGTGGTTTGCTCAATGCAGGGGTAATTACTGATTTCATTGAATCAGAAGTCAATAGCGATGAATTGCTTGCTCGGTTATTTGCAAATGTGCAAAGTAATGTGCAGGTTTATGGAACGGGCACTGTCATTTCCATACTGTCAGATGACTTGAATGGAAGCCGTCACCAAAGATTCATCATTGAACTGAAATCAAAACAAACATTATTGATCGCGCACAACATTGATTTAGCACCAAGAATTGATACGTTAGCATTAAATGATCAAATTGAATTCTTTGGTGAATACGAATGGAATGATCAAGGTGGCATCATTCACTGGACGCATCATGATCCTGACGCAATCCATGTGAATGGATGGCTTTTTCATAATAATGTGATCTATCAATGACCTTCTGTTGATAATCGCCAAACAGGCTATCAACCGTCTGAACCTGTCCGCCCGCGCGTATCACCGTATTCTCAAACTCGCACGCACAATCGCAGATTTATCAAACACCGAAGCAATCAGCAGCCAGCATATAGCCGAGGCGATTCAGTACCGCCGGATGGACAGGTATTAGTATCAGCCCTTGCTAATCAAGGCATACAAGGCACAATGAGCGTGAGCGACATTATGCTGCGCTACTAACGAGCACCTTAACAGCGGGCAGTCAATTCCAGAATCAAGAGTTCAACTCTAAATACCTTGTTTGGTTAGGAATCTTCAGTTCCTCGTTGTATAGCCACAATTGACAATACAATTAAAAAACAGATTTGACACCTTTGTACAATTGACAATACAATTAAAAAACAGATTTGACACCTTTGTAATAGATTTGACACCTTCATATTGCAAGACATCTTTCCCAGATCGGCGCGTTTTTGCTCAGTAAAAAGAGGCAAATCGTCCAGGCTACTCTAACCGTAGCAGTGAAGCACCTAATAGATTCCATTAGTGAACAATAATGATTTCCCCGATACACCTCAGATATTGACTTATTTACACTTCCTCGGATGTTAAATATCAAACAAAGGAGTAACTCGCATGAACACAACTAGAAATTTTCTAATTCTGTCAATTGGTACCTTAATGGTGATTGCTTCTGTCGGGTTTATCGCTGCGACAGTGGCGGATTCTGGGGCAAACGATCAAGTCGTAACACAAAATTTGAACAAAGCAACTTAACATACCACAACTAACTGCAGAGCAAACCAATCGTTAGCTATAAAGAGACTGGTTTGTTTGCAATCAAATGTATCGTACATTTCTTAGTTCAGTGGCCAGAGCGCCAAGGAGCTAAGAAATTCACAATTCACACCAGCGCTCAAAGAACCAGATCTTACAGCACAACATCACTTCTCTGCATTTTTTAACAACTCGGCTGACAGTATCGGGATTATTTATAGTGATGCAAGACCTGATAGTCACCTAGTCGTCCTCCGACCCGGCGACGACCGGAAAAGATAAAGTAACGATTCGAAACAGCTTTATCAACAAAGGACGAAATGGGAAACCTTCTGAACCTGTCCACTCGTGCCTGTCACCGCATTCACCAACAAACGCACGTGCATGATTGCAGAATTATCGAATGCCGAGACAGCCATCAGCCAGCAAAAAGCTGAGACTGAGGCGACTCAATACTACCGTCTGGATAGCCGTTAAACCAATTCCGGGCCAGCGAGCATTCTTTATACAAAGCCCCTTGTAGTCAGGCATACCAACATTCTGGCATCTTGCCCAAACGACACGGCTTTTTCGAAACAAGAAAACTGAGCGGTCACGATCTTGAATAACCAGCAGATACATGCCTACCGCTCAAGCTCCCTTCACAGTCAGAAAAAACGCAAACTGAGTAAAATACGATTTGATTCCGGAGCGGCTGGAGGAACAACTACGGACTATCGCCGACTCCTGGATTTTAATGAAACACCTTAATTCAGAAAAACCCAGGCGCCTGACTCAATCACTTACGAAAAATACATTGAGATTATAATCAGAGCGGCGGCTACTGCACCTATGGCAGCGATATTGAAACCCAGTTTTCTAAAAGTTCTTGCATCTTCAGTTTCTAGCATTTGCATTTTCTAAACCCCTTCGTTAAGAAATAATCGAGATGTGATTGTGAATCGAAACCACATCAGATTTATTGATTCAGATCAACATAATGCTAAATAAATACTCTCTCAAGAATGTAGCCGGTCAATCCACCGGGCACATAAAATAGTATTGCATTACAGACACATGAATTAATAACCGGGTATCGCGTGATCGCTGTTTGATCAAGAAAACAAGTAGTCATCACATCTCTGAGTTGTGCATTGATCGACTTATCTGCAGCCTCATAGTAAGCTTGGCACTATTTTTTAAGACATTTTCCGCATATGCGCCATATACTGGATATCGCTGAAACTCTGGGGTTGCATTCCGAATCGCTGATGTGCTTTGGCGAGCATATGGCCAAGCTTCGATCGCAGGCTTTACCCAGCCCTGAAGGCAATCCGCCGGGGAAAATTGTGCTGGTTTCGGCAATCAACCCGACCCGCAGCGGTGAAGGTAAAACAACTGTCGCCATTGGTCTTGCGCAAGGTCTGGCGCGTATCGGCAAAAAAACGGCGCTGGCACTGCGCGAACCGTCGCTGGGCCCTATTTTCGGTGTCAAGGGTGGCGGCGCCGGCGGTGGCTGTTGCCAACTTGAACCGGCGGCACGCATCAACATGCATTTTACCGGGGACATGCATGCCATCGGCGCAGCACACAACCTGTTGGCCGCGCTGGTGGATAATGCAATTCATTTTCGAAGCGAACTGGATCTCGAGCATCGGCAGATTTTCTGGCGCCGCGTGCTGGACGTCAACGACCGCGCATTACGCCAAACAGTTATTGGGCTGGGCGGAAGGCTCAACGGCGTACCGCGCGAAACCGGTTTTGATATCACGGCGGCTTCGGAAATCATGGCGATTCTTTGCCTAAGCGAGCACACCGCAGATTTGAAAGCCCGGCTGGGCCGTATCCTGGTTGGCTTCGACCGTACGGAAGAACCAGTCACGGCGCAGAGTTTGCAGGCGGCTGGTGCGATGGCGGCGCTGCTGCACGATGCCATGCTGCCGAATCTGGTACAAGCTTCCGAAGGCGTTCCCGCTTTCGTACATGGCGGTCCGTTTGGTAATATCGCGCATGGCTGCAATAGCGTAACGGCCACTCGTGCCGCAGCTACCCTGGCCGACTACGCAGTGACCGAAGCGGGTTTTGGGTTCGATCTGGGCGCAGAAAAGTTTTTTGACCTGAAATGCCGCAGTTCCGGTCTGTGGCCCAGCGTCGTAGTTCTGGTGGTCACTGTACGCGCCCTGCGCATACACGGCGGCGGGAATCCTGGGCTTTGTGGCGATCTTGGTGAAATCGAGCGCGGATTGAAACATCTGGAACATCATATTCAGTGTGTCCACGCATTTGGATTTGCGCCAGTCATCGCTATCAACTGCTTTACAGGCGACAGCGCGCAGGAGTTGAATGTGATTGAGCAGTGGTGCAATCAGCACAAACTGGGCGTGGCCAGCTTCAGCGGATTTACGGATGGCGGCGCCGGTGCTGAAAATCTGGCACATGCCGTTGTCAGCGCAAGCGAGCAACCGCAGCCCGAGGCGCGCTATTTGTATAGCCTGGAATCTTCACCTGAAGCGAAAATAAAAGCCGTGGCTCAAACGATTTACGGTGCAAGCAGCGTTGAATTCAGCCGGACAGCCAGAAAAGATCTCGACCGTATCAACACACTGGGCTACGACCGCTTGCCGGTCTGTATCGCCAAAACCCATTTGTCACTCAGCGGGGACCCCGCGCTGGTAGGTCATCCCCGGGGGTTTGTGCTGCCGGTTGAATCGGTACGTATCGCGGCCGGGGCCGGTTATCTGCTGGTATTGACCGGCGACATCGTCACCATGCCCGGATTGCCGCGCGAACCGGCCGCCTATCGTATCGATCTGACCGACGATGGAGACATCACGGGAATTTGACGGACAATCCGCGAGAATCCGAAACCAGTTCCACAGACACTGTTCTTCAGAATATCACCGAAACGGTGTGCACCGCAGCATTAACTTTGCGACCCTGAGCGCTCCCTGGCTTATGAAGAAAGCGTATTCCGGTATCGGTCTATGGCCTCGACGATTAATCGTTTGGCTTCAACAACATCGCGCCAGTCACCAATCTTCACCCATTTTCCGGGTTCCAGGTCCTTATAATGCTCAAAAAAATGCGCGATCTGGCTGAGCGTAATTTCCGGCAGATCATCATAATTGAAAATCTTCTCGTATCGCTTGGTCAGATGCGGAGAAGGTACCGCTATGATCTTTTCGTCCTGTCCGGAGTTGTCTTCCATCACCAACACGCCGATCGGGCGCACATTGATCACGCAGCCCGGCACAAGTGGACGGGTATTACACACCAGCACGTCAATGGGATCGCCATCGTCGGACAGCGTACTCGGCACAAACCCGTAGTTGCCCGGATAGGTCATCGGGGTGTGCAGAAAACGGTCCACCACCAGCGTACCGGAGTCCTTGTCGAGCTCATATTTGATGGGATGACCGCCGATCGGCACTTCTACCAGTACGTTGACATCTTCCGGAACGTTGTTGCCGATGGGTATAGCCTCGATACGCATTTACAGTGTGCCTCGCTTTGAAAATAACGAATTATAGCGTATTGAAAACACAAACGCTTTATTACTCAACAATTGGAAGACTGTCGCCATGCACACTTCTCTCGATGGCGCAATAACCCGAGCTATGATTATTTCTGGTGTATGACAAGGGAAGAGAAAGCGGTGTAACCTGTTGGTATAGATCTCGGCAGATCAACCAATAAAAAGAGGAAAA
>NZ_FOCP01000043.1 GCF_900110145.1 Nitrosomonas marina
GACGGTATCAAGGTACGTTACCGGGCTGATGAAAAGAAAGTGGGCGGCGTGGCGCAGGCAAACGATGAAATCACGCTGCAAATTCTGGATTCTGAGGATGTATTGATATACGAGTTTTTCGGGTCTCTGGATGTCGATGCCAAGGATGACTATAACAATTCGCTGTATTTGCCTGATGTGGTCGCGTCATTTACTGATGAACTTGAAGTGAGCGTCGGTGTAACCGGTGCAAATGCGACCGTGGCTACCACTTCTGATGTATACGGATACGATACGGGCGGACAAGAGAAATGGTCAAAATCCAATACGCTGGTTTGTTTCGATGAGGGCGGTACCGGTTATGTGACAGAGGATTACTCGCTTGCGCGTGTAAAACTTGAAAACACACCGTTCGAGTATGAATATATTTCCTCCGGTGGTTCGCAGTCCGCAGCATTACTCGGGCAATTGGCGCAGTTGGCGCATGACACTAACCGGCAATTGCGTTTTGACGTGCCCGGCAATCTGACAGTCGATGCGGCGGTTACATTTGTAGAGCAGCTTAATTTCGGCGCAAGCCTGAGTGCTCACTTGCTGCATGCTTACTGGTCGCCTATCAAGTCTGATGATCCGACCGGCGTCAATCCAAAAGGTTATTTCGGCGTTGCAACGCTGAATATTGCCTACGGATGCGGACGTAACGCGCAGAGAAACGCGCGCGGTTTTGCGCCGAAAAATTACCCGATAGCAGGGCGTAACTGGCCGATTCGCCGGGCTCGCATGTCACAGGAAACCAATCCAAGCCGGCAGGAGCGCAATGCACTCGCAAAAGCGAAAATCAACCCGGTGTTATGGGATCAGTTCTCGGGCGGTGGCCGGTATGTATTCACTGACTCACTGACCAGCGCTCTGGTTGTGTCCAGCCTGAAGAAACTCATTGCCGTGGCTGATATGTCGGCTGAAATTGACGATAACGTCACCCGGTACGGTAAAGACGTGCTTCAGTTGCCGATGGATATAGCCCTAAGCCGACTGAGAAACTTCCTTACGGAATTGTTTGAAGGTGCCGAGGCGTCAGGCTGGCTGGTACCAAGCAACGAGCCGGAAATGGAGGGGCGCGGGTGGCGGTTTGATATTCGACCGAATGCGCAGCGGCCTTATGACCGAATCGATTGTTCTTACTGGCTGCGTTATGACGGTACCGTAAGGCAGATCTTTGTGACACAAACCCTTTCCCGTTAATCGGTAACACAGGTTTTTTAACTGACAAGGACATTTTAAAAAATGAATACAAGCGATTTACTTAGATCGGCAATGAGACCGTATAGAAAACCTAAAGTCACCGGATCTGAAGCCATGCCCGACCATAGCGATATTGCGCTGGATATGGCCGGGGGTGGTGAAATGGGGGCGTCGGAAAGTTTCTCCAATTCTGAAATGAGGATGGCTGCAGCTGCGGCTGTTCAGCAATGGGTGGAAGCTGACGACCTGGATGATAACGAAACATCTGCAGACCGTTTATTTGCGCTGATGATGGGTATTGCCGATGAAAACAAGGACGGCGATATTACTGATGACGAGCAGGAAGTCTTTGGAATGGCGCTTGAGGCGGCATGGGACTACCTGTCAGGCAAAGGTGTTGAAGAGGATGATATTGACGCCTTGCTGAACGAGTGGGACAGCGACGCAGCCGAGCGTGTACGCGATCTGGTTGCATCCGTTCTGCCTGAAGGTGAAGACGCTGAAGGTGAGGACATCGACTCTTTCGCATTTGATTCTGTCGCCCTGGACGCGGCGTACAAAAACAAGATGGCTGTTCGTGGAGGCAAAAAGGTACGCATTCGCAAGCGTGTATCAGGAACTGTGCGACTGTCTGCAAAGCAGAAACTGGCTATCCGCAAGGCGCGCATGAAGAGTCATTCCGCATCCGCAAAAATGCGCCGGGCAAAATCAATGCGCGTTCGCAAAAAGGCGGGACTGAAATAACTATAACTCTCCTTACTGCAGCTTTCGGCGTTGCCCTTGATGTGGGAGCTTCAGGGTGACGCCTTTTTTTATTTGTTGAGCCATGGCTAATACACCGAGTTTAGAAAACAAAACGCTTTCATCCGCATGGGACGGGCTGTCGCCACATCTGATAGCCAGCATTTATCAGATTGAGCGTACAGAAAACGGCGCATACGCGCGCACGAAAAATACTGATCCGGATATTGTGCAAACACCATTCTCTGAGGCCAGCATGGAAATATCATTGAATTGGCAGAGCGCGTTTGAGCATTCCGGACCCGAGAACAGAGCGCCTACACTGCTTGCCATGCTGCAATCAGGGGCGTTTTTGCCGTTGATTGATGCTGTATTCGGTGGTAGTCAGGAACAACAGGCAAACATCGCTACTCAAGCGCAGCAACGGTCAAATGAATTCATAAGGCAGTTCGAGGGCAGGACCGGTATTACCAAGCTGAATTCAACCCAGGTATTCAACGGTATGCCGCCAGTCAAGTTTCAGGTAACTGCGCTGTTTCGTGCGTGGCGAGATCCGTATGCCGAAGTTGAGGCGCCGTTTGAAAAACTCATGTCCTGGTCGTTGCCGGTAAAGTTATCGCCGGATGGTTCGGTTTTGGCCAGATCGGTCAATTCTGCGCGTGGTGAGACCGGTTTTATTGATGCTCTAGTCCCGTCAATTGCGCCGGTGCTGGTTGCGTTGCGTTATAAGAACCGCACCTATGCGCCACTTGTGATTGAGTCTGTTACAGATCCCATATCATCGCCTATTGATGTGGAGGGGCACTTTATTGAAAAGGCGGTACCTATGACACTGGCGACCTTGACAGCGATTGATAGGGATGATTGGGCGGGGTATAGGACTGTTGATTTGTTATGACACATGCTTATTCTGGTCGACCCATTTTTCAGCCTCATCAAGAATATTATTAATATTGTCCGAAACAACGTGATCCATCGCCCTCTGAATGCGCAGTTCGGTATGCCCGAGTATTCTCGCTATATCTTTCGCAGAATCATAGGTGTCAATCAGTTCGTTCACTTTCCGGGGCAATATCCCGAACCAGTAAATGCATTCTGCGGTTTCAATGATGCCGTAATAGCGTTTGTGGAAGATATCTTCACCGTACCTGGCCATTACCTCACTGGCGAGTTCTGATCTTTGACTTTTGTTTTTCAGCAAGCCAAAACCTTCTGTTTTCGCAATGAGCGCGGCCATCCTGTTGTGCTTGATCCGGTTCGGGCTCGCTCTTTTCTTGCGTTTTTTCGGTTTCTCTTCAGTAGTTACCATACGCAGTTACCCCTATGTTAGGGCAATCATAAAATAATTCGCGTCCGCATGTATTGCAGCATGCGCCGCAGTCGGAAAAACAGACAGAATTCCAGTTCTGGAGCGGTCAAAATTTCTCTATTGAATTAATTCACTGAGAAAATGCTAAACATTCAACCTTTGCGCTTGCGTCGCATGACGTTACAAATGCGCGAGCTCACCATAGGCGAGTCGATCGCCATAGCTTCATCGCCGCCGCATCTTGAAGAGGCTTTATGCACAACGTTCCTGAATTCGACCAAAGCCGGTGTCCAGTCAACGATTGAAGGCATGGACAACCCGCAGAACTGGACCGTGCAAGAGCGCATCATGGCAGTGTGCCATTACCTGTCGGTTACATCCGATACCGGTCCGGATTTCCAGTTAGAAGGCGGTGCACATTTAACGGATTACCTGGACGCATCGAAGGATGCTGCGTTAAAAGACGAGAGCATATCACTGGGTGAATTGCATCAAGACAAATGGCATATCAGGCACCTGACCGGCGCCATGGCAGAGTCGATTGAGCGGCTTATCGGCCAGATAGATGGAATCGACGGGCGGTTGCATTGGATTTTGGGCGGCATGGCGTGCCAGTTATTCTGCGATAGCGAAACAAAATCGGAACTTGGCGCAATGCCAGATCCGGTACAGCATGCAAACGATTTTGACGCATTTATCCTTGAAAAAATAAAAATCATTACAGCTTACCCGGAAAGCGTGTTTGAGCAGTTGATGTTCATGTACATGGAAGGCCGGGGCAGGATGCACCACTTATTCATTACAGACTTCAGTCACGAAGGTATTGTCGTGCTGTCTGTTCCAAAAGAAGGGGAGGGGGTGGCAGAAAACTTGTCATCCGCCCGATTTCCGGTACGTCGATGCATCGCAAGAGTCGCGTATGAACTGGCGGGAAAACCTGTTAGCCATGGCGTTTAACCTGAGTCTGTACGCAAACACGCCCATGCCTGATGCGCTGTCAATGCCGGTCAGCCTGGCCGAGTCTTTCTTCAAAAGCAAGCAATTTGAAGACTGGAATAAATCGCGGGAGTCTGAAGCCAAGGCCATAGATGGTATTGGAGCGCGGATCAATAACGTAATCAGGGCAATAAATGCGCTGGCCAAATCTTTACCAAGGGGATGAATTCATGAATGACAGCAACAAGAAAATCGATATTCCGGACCACTGCATTGTTGCGTCGGATGCTGCGGCAAACAAGGCGGTAAAGGAGGTTTTTGCAAAACTGGGTGTGGATGTTGATAAGCCAGATAGCGTCAAGGAGTTTGTTGAGGACCTGAGATTTGGTGGGCGAATGCGCAAGTACGCCGATCGCGGAATGACTGTTGTTGTGACGGTGATAGCCGGGGCATTAGTCCTGGCTGTTTGGGAAGGCATTGTAATGAAAATCAAACAGATGATGTAGGTGCAGATACCATGTTAGCAAGACTATTTATTGCGTTTTTCATGTTGTTGGTGGCATCCGAGGCGTTCTCGGCGGTGCCGATTGCGTTTTCCCGCTGCCCTGCCACGCCTGAGTGGACGGACGGGCGCAATGTAACGCTGTCTGACGATAGCGTCGTGTATGCGGAGAGAACGTTCAAAGTAGACGTTCTGGACAGGTTTAACGAGGTTAATTTCCCGCTGTCAAATGATATCGGACTGACATTCATCACCCCTTGCGATTTGATCTATCGTGACGCTGCTGGAGTCGAGACTGTAATTGAAGACTGCTCATCAACATTCAATGCCGGTAGCGGTGTAGAAGGTACTGCTACATGTACGGCACTTGACCCACACGTTTCGTTTGACGGGACAACGATTTATTACGCGGTCCACCATGGAACTGTGTATTACCGCAGGGAAAAATTTGATGACAGGATTTACCACCCTGATGCAAAACAGGGTATTGACGAAGAGGGCTCTGAATTCGGCTTTGGATTTAAACCGATTCCGAATCCGTCTATATGGTCTCAAGGCGCTCATATCAAGAAACATGTGGTTGGTGGCGCAACGTCGACAATAACACCATACACGCCGGGCATTTGGGATGTGTCGCCATTCCTTATACCTGGTCCTGACGGTCGAATAGGTTTTGTTTCTACCCGCTCAGGCACTAGCCTGACAAACGTAACATCTAATGTAATCCAGCACACCCAGGCTTCGGAGCCGGTTATGGCCATCTGGTCGATGAGCGCGAGCGGCAAAGACATGGAACTGTTGTCCGCTCACGCAAGGACTCAAGAGCAGCATCCTATCGTTCTGAAAGATGGCCGCGTTGCTTACTCCAGCTGGCAAACAGGGATGGGGATTCCTTTCAGCAAAACGCAAGGTACGCCGGGCGGCTCTAATACCGTTATTAATTTATTCAAAATATGGACCCAGTTCCCGGATGGCTCGAGAAATTTCCCGTTAATCGGCCAGCATACGCCGCAGGCAGCTGTAACCAGTGCCGGCAAAGACTTCAATGCACTACATTTCTTTGCTCAACGACCAAATGAGGATATTTGTTTTGCTGACTATTATAGGGGCGGGAATAATGGGTTAGGGGTAATTCCTTGCTATCCATTGCCTGGCAATTTCGGTGAGGAAGGTGAAGACCCACACGTTGTTTTAAACGAAGCAGATCAGTATCTGCCTAAATTTGGTTATGACGTTGCGCCGTGGGCGACTACCCATGACGATACATCGACGGTAATGTATGGCTTCCCAAATACCCCGGTTACTCATCCGAACTATACATCCGGTTTGCCTTATTCTGGAAAGGTCGGATGGCCTTTTGCGATACCTGCAGGTGATGGCGAGTTAGGTCTTGTCTGGGGCAAGGGTGCTTGTAGTGTGGTTGGTAATAGTGATACGCCGTTTACAGCTATCGGCGCTACGCCTCCACAGTTTTCTGTCAATAATAATGGCTATGATTTAACAATCAACCATATCACATCGTTAGGTGAGGCGTTGCAGGCGTATGGTAACGGCTACACATCCGACATACCGGGCTGCAATTTAGGGATATACATAGCCACATCAATACCGGTAACAAACCCGGATGATCTGGTAATGCTTGTTGATACCAAGGGTAATCACGAGTTCGGTGCGCGCGCTGTGGTGCCGTACACAAACATTTACGGTGTGTCTGAACCCGCTGTTTTAGATCCAATCAAGAGCCCTGATTTGCCGAAGGGTGCACCGTTTGGTTTTGTTGGTGCAGCTTCAATCACGGATAGAGAGATTGAGCCGGCTGGCGGCGTTCCTAGCCTTGCTACGGTCGATTTGCATGCATTCAACCTGCAGGGAACGCAAACGATTGAAGGCATTACCGATGATGATTTTTGCGGCGTCCGATTCGTTCAGATGCACCATAATGATTCGGCCAATTCGTTTGATGAGATATTTGGCACGACCGGCGAGCGCGTAGCGATTATTGGCGATTTGTACACCCGAAACAAGGACGGGCTTGGCGACCCGATCATGGAAACTGACGGTATTCATGAAGACACCAGTTTTCTTGTCGAGATACCAGCGAATGTGCCCTATACCATGATGGCTATTGATTGCGAGGGACGTAATTTAGCTGTTGACCAGACATGGCAACACGTTAAGCCTGGCGAGATTAAAACCTGTGGCGGCTGTCACGTAGGACATTCGCCACAGAACCCGCCGCGCAATACTTTCGCTGCATCCCATGCTGCGGACCCGTCATATACGCCTTTCCAGCTAGGCCGTGGCACGGTGCCACTACTGGCTGGCACTGACGGTAATGGTGATCCGGTGTATAACAATATCAGTGGGTATGGCGTTGTCGTCAATTATGACCAGCATATCAAGCCGATCCTGTTGAGCAGGTGCGCATCGTGTCATTCGATAAACGGTGATTCTACATCCGGCCGCGAGAAAGGTTTGGTGCTGGACCATAACCCGGTAGATCCGGCAGATTATATTGATAGCACAATCCAGTCGACATACTGGCGTCTGGTTTATGACAGGAATCAAGCCGCGCTGGATGAAAAGGAAGAGCCGCCAACGGACAATCGCCCATGGCAAATTTATAAACATTCGTATGACGGCGATACACGCCTCAACCGTCCTTTTATTTCAAAATACATTGTGGCGTTCAATTCACGCCGCAGTTTGTTGTACTGGAAGGCCAAGGGTGAGAGGACGGACAATAACACGGATGGGGAATATTCAGGCGACCTTGATTATGGTGCTGCGCACCCGGCAACAGGCATTACCGATGAAGAATTGCGGTGGATAGCGCGCTGGATTGATACCGGGGCTCAGGCTGGGCCGGGCGCAACCGATGATAAAATGCCGCCTACGATTCACGTGGATGTTACCAAGAATGTCAGCGATGAAATAACGCACATTATTATCGGTACGGTCGACCTGGGTTCAGGCATAGATCCGAATTCGCTTAATGTGTGTCTTATGTCTGGTGCTTCGTGCGGTGCGAACCTTGCCGGTCCAGCCAGCATGAACGGTATTACATCAATCACGCTCGGCACGCCTATATCAGACCCGAACCAGGTAATCAGGGCAACGGTAAGCGACGTAGCTACCAATTCTCGTACCGTTGAATTTACAGCCGGCTATCTGATGGGCCTGGGTGATACATCGCCGCCGCCAGATCCGGACCCGGTGTCAATCAGCGTAGGCGGCAATGAAACCATCACCGAGGGCGATACGTTCAGCAGAACAATCACGTTTACGGACGGTGAAGATGCCGGCTCTGACGGCTGGACGGTCGATATTGACTGGTGCGGAACGCCGGAAAACGGCGTGTCGGTCGCGGCTGGCCAGTCATCATTCGGCATTAGCAGGTTGTTTAATACAGCCGGTTCATGTGCTGTGACCGTGACAATCACGGATGATGTTGGCGACACTGATAATGACACATTCACTATTACGATTGACCCCGCAGGTGGTGGCGGAGATCCGGACCCGTTAAGCATTGATGCCGGTGGTCGCGCGTTCGTCTACGAGGGTAATACTTTCCAGCGCGTTGTCACCTTGACTGACGGTGAAGACACGAACGGCGACGGGTGGACATACTCGGTTGACTGGGGAGGGGTTGAGACCACAAACGGCACGATTCCGGCTGGATCTTCATCTTTCACTATCAGCAGGTTCATGGCTGATGGCAACAAAACGTCCAGAATGGATGTGGCCGTTACTGTAGTCGACGTTGCGGGCGTTGATGAATCTACGGATACCTTCACGCTGATAACGCGCGATGTGCCCAGGAAAGGCACGATCACCGGTGCTGCAACGGC